>NZ_BAAGZL010000002.1:0-1900546 GCF_054778555.1 Spirosoma flavus | reverse complement strand
GCGGTGAAAGAGCGAAAGATTTGCTGGCGTCAGCCATTCGCTCTTTCACCGCTCCGGCGGCCCGGTCTTTCGCTCATTGATTTAGTCCGTCAACTGATTCACAACTTCTACCAGGCGGTCGAAGTTGAGGGGTTTCACCAGTACGTCGTTGAAACCTGCCGTTTTAAATTCTTCTTCGGTATAGTTTTTCGCGTTGCCCGTAATGGCCACAATGGGGAGGCTCGCTTTTTTCGAATCCGGCAAAGCCCGAACCCGACGCACGCACTCCATTCCATCCATCAGAGGCATGTTAATGTCCAGCAGGAGAATGCTGAAATCTTCCTTGTCCAGAATTTGCAGCACCTGCTCGCCATTTTTGACGGCAGTGATGTCGTAATTCTGAAACTCAAGAATTTTGCGGGCCAGATTCTGGATAACGGAGCTATCTTCGGCAATCAGGACACGTTTGGAAGCTGACATAAGGCTTGTAAGGTCGTGTTACGTTTTAAGGTGGTGAAATTATAGAGTTAAAGTTGAATACCCTAAAAATAACCCCAAAAGTTATATTTACCCGTTTTTACGTATCACCAACAACCCGTATGAAACATCTAGTTTACTCATTGATATTACTACTGAGTACCAGTAGCTTTGTGTTTGGTCAGATTAAACAGATCGTCAAACCCCGTAATGCACCTTCGCTGCCTTATCCATTTAGTCCGGGGGTGATTAGTAATGGATTGCTGTTTGTGTCGGGGCAGGTCGGCACCGATGCCTCAGCCAAACTCGTATCGGGCGGCATTGAGGCCGAAACCAAACAAACGATCCAGAACATCGAAACGATTCTGAAAGACGCCGGTACGTCGCTCGACAACGTAGTAAGTGTTACGGTGTATCTGACCAATATCGACGACTTCCCCAAAATGAATGCTGTCTACAAGCAATTCTTCAAGGAAGATACCTATCCGGCCCGTACCACCGTTGGAGTAGCCAAACTCGTGCTTGGCGCCAGTGTCGAAATAACCATGACAGCAGCCGTGCCTCCACGCCGGAAATAGGAGCGACGTATTAAAATCAGAAGCCTGACCGTCTGTGCTACGTTAATTTCATAAATTCTAGTGAATATTAATCCGTTTCTGGAAGCCATTGCCCGTTTTACGCCCTTATCGCCCGATAGTCGGGTAGCGTTGGGGAACGTACTGAAACGCCTGGAACTGCCAAAGGGGCATGAATTGGTGCCGCAAAACACGATCTGCCGGTGGGTATATTTCATCGAATCTGGCCTGACCCGAACGTATTACTACAAAAACGGAAAAGACGTAACAGACTGGCTTAGCGCCGAGGGGCAATTTGCGATTTCGCTCAGCAGTTTTCTGACCCAGCAGCCCGACCGACGTATCGTTGAACTACTGGAACCATCGATTCTGTGGGGTATTTCGCACGATAGTCTGGAAATGCTCTATCAACAGTACCATGACATTGAACGGCTGGGGCGACTGCTGGCTAATCATGGTATGCTGCTGCTTCAGCAACGATTTGATGAACTTCATTTTGCCACCGCCCTCGACCGCTATCGCAACCTGATGGCGCTCAATCCGACGTTTATTCAGCGGGTTCCGTTGGGCATGGTCGCTTCGTATCTGGGTATGACCGCCGAAACGCTGAGCCGGATGCGGGCTCAGATTTAGTTTTTGACAATTGTCAAAGGAAAGCCGATTCACTACGTTCAACTTTGCTTCAGAACGTAATGAACAGGATTATGAACATCATTCTCTGGCTCGTTCAGGGCTTTCTGGCGATTGTGTTTGGTTACTCCGGCTGGATGAAATCGACCCGGCTGGCTCCAGAACTAGTTTCGATTGGGCAAACCGGCGTTGAACATCTATCAACGCCCCTCATCCGGTTTATTGGTATTGCTGAATTGCTCGGTACGTTAGGATTGATACTGCCCTGGGCTACGCAAATTCTGCCGGTACTAACCCCTGTTTCAGCTATTTGCTTGGGGATCATTATGATACCGGCGGGTATTATTCACTACCAACGTAACGAGATACGTAGCGTTGGGCTGAACGTAGTTGTTTTTCTGCTATGTCTGTTTGTGGGGTACGGGCGATTGGCAATGTAGTCACAAAAGCCCCAACAGGTTCTGCCTGTCGGGGCTTTTGATTTACTCTACTCCCTTTACCTGCATCGGCAATGTATACACGGATTCGGTAGCCGTAATGAATAACGTTTTGCGGTCTTTGCCGCCGAAACAGAGGTTGGCCGCCCAGCGCGACGGTACCGGAATGTAAGCCACTTTCTTTCCCGCCGGATTATAAACCGTAATGCCTCGGCCACTCAGGTACACATTGCCCTGACTATCAAGCGTCATGCCATCGGAACCCTGTGATACGTATAATTGTCGATTGGTCAATTTACCGTCGGAAGCAATTTCGTATTTGTAGGTTTTGTTCGCGCGGATATCCGCTACGTAGAGATTCTTTCCGTCGGGCGTACCGACGATGCCGTTGGGCTGCATCAGATCGGCATCCATAATGATCGCTTCTTTCTTTCCGGCTGGAAGGTAATAGACTTTCTGACCTTCTATGTCCGGTTTTTTCCGTTCCCAATAATCGCGCTGGTAGTAAGGGTCGGTGAAGTAGATACCGCCTTTAGTATCGATCCATAAATCGTTGGGTCCGTTGTAGCGCTGACCTTGATAATCAGTCATTAATACCGTTACTTTTTTGTCCGGGCTGATAGACCAGAGCTCGTCTTTCTCGTCGGCGCAGGAAATGATGTTTCCTTTCTTGTCGAAGTAAAGGCCATTGGAACGCCCGGTTTTATCCATGAAGAGCGAAATGCTTCCGTCGGTGTCGAATTTCCAGATTTTATCGTTGGGTTGATCGGTGAAAAACACAGCTCCTTTTTTATCAACCGCCGGGCCTTCGGTGAAGGTGAACTGGCTGGAAATCTTTTGCGGGGTAGCTCCCGGCACAACAATATTTGCCGAATCCATCATGACTGGAGTGGGTTGCTGATTCTGGCTAAATCCGTTGGATAGGCTCAATAACAGTGCCGACAAAACGAGTCCGGCTTTGGAATTAAATTTCATAGGTAGTCTTTTTCAAGGGACGTTCCCTGTTCGATACGTATCGTTTTAAATTATCGGGAAGTCAAATTCTACTCAACCCAGTTGTTTGACCACTATGAATTAGATACGGCTGCGTATCTCCCGCAAATTGCGGATTATGGGGTAACGGACTTCATATCTGATGAACAATCGCTACTTTTGCCTATATTTTTGTCAAAGAGAACCGTATCTGTGAGCCGCTTTCGTCTAGTTTGCTTCCTGACAGTCACCGTATTTATCCGAACCAGCTACCTTTCCTTCGCACAAACTGCGGTATTGCCCACCACCCCCACCGGAACCTGGTTTATTGGTACGTTGGTGATTCCGGCTGGCGAAAAAAAATGGGGTGGATTCGCGGAAGTTCAGGCGAGAAGCAACGGACTATTCCAGCAGTTTTTCTACAATGAGTTGAAAGGCGGTGTTAGTTACGACCTCGACAAAAATTTTTCACTGATGATTGCCGGTGGTCGCTACGCTACGTATGATTATCATGATTTATCGACGGGGCCGCTTAACCTCGAAATGCGACTCTGGCAGCAACTGACAATCAATCAATACCTCGCCCGACTCAAGTTCGAACACCGCTACCGCGTTGAACAACGGTGGTTTACGTTTCGTGATGGAACAACGCCGTTTCGAAACCGGATACGGTATCGGCTCAATACGTTCATTCCGCTTAACCACCTGACGGTTACCGACAATACGTTCTTTCTGTCGATTTACGATGAAATTTTTCTGAATCCGGTCGGCCCTGTTTTTGAGCGAAACCGGTTTTACGCTGGTGTTGGCTACCAGTTCGACCAGCACCTCATTCTGCAACTGGGAATGGTGAATCAGACCAATTACAACCCCGCTACGTTCGACAGTGGTGTTTTCTCACCTCAGTCGGCCAGCGGGAAAAATAACGTAGTAATCGGTCTGATTTACCGGCTCAAGCGACGTAACGACGCCGAAAAATTGCCAACCCAGCCTGATTGATTTAGTTTGCTACGTTAGCTGTGTATCCGCAAAATAAACCATGGCTTTGTTTACAAAAGCCGCGTATTCAGGATTTCCCTGGCCGTTTTGAGCTGTAAAACGCGGATCGTCGAGGTACAACTGCGCCAGCCCTTTGTACGCTTTCTGCATGTCTTTCGACTGGCAGGCTTCTTCGCCCCAGAAACCCTGGATATTAACGTAATGGCGGGCAATCTGCTGCTGAACATCCGGGCTGGTTGGGTCCTGATCTACAAGACTTGCCAGTTTTTGAGCAATGTCGAGCTGATCGGCTTTCAACTGCTCAAACCCCGCTTTGCCAAGTTGCCGCAGTTTGGCTTCGCTGGCCTCAATGGTTTTCGTGCCGTATTTCTCCACGGCTTCCTGACGGTACTCCTGACCTTTGGCGAAGCCTTCGTATAACTCTTCGTTGGTTAACATATCTCGTTCTCCTTTTATCGTTGAAATTGTTTTGTCGATCGTCGTGAGTAACGTAGTAAGCCGGTCACGTCGGAATTTTAGCGCGTGCTTATGGCTTTCAAGCGCCGTGAGCAGGTTAAAATCCGGGTCGTTCATAATGGCGAGAATGTCGGTCAGCGAAAAATCCAGTTCCTTGAAAAACAGAATCTGTTGCAGACGTAACAACTCGTTTTCACCGTACAGCCGATACCTAGCCTCAGTACGTACTGATGGTTTCAGAAGCCCAAGGCGATCATAGTGATGCAGTGTGCGCACACTGACACCCGCCAGTTTCGCCAGCTTATTGACCGAATATTGTCGCATAAATCACGGTTCCGATTGACGAACCAAATGTAGACTATGACGTAAGGGGAGAGTCAAGAAAAATTTTCACTTTTTTTCAAAGCCCGTTTTTTCGCCAAAATGCCAATACAACTTATCGGTGATTTTTGACGGTTTATCCGCTAAAACTGACGTCTTATCAATTTGTAATAGGAGAGAGGAAAACTCAGTAGCAACTTTGTATCACCCTGCAACCAGTAAACAACGCTGCTATGAAAGTTAAGAATTTCCTTTTGGCCAGTCTTTTTCTGTCGCTGCTCCTTGTGAGTGCCATGGTTTCGCGTAGTATACAGGCTTATCATCAGGCGCAAACAACGGCTCATCACATTCAGCCTTAAAAAAGAGCGGATAAGTACATGACTCATCCGCTCCGTTCGGTTCTCAATTCTGATTAGCTTACGCCAACGTAGCGTCTACGCTAATGCTGGTATTGAATAGTTTCGAGATCGGGCAGTTGTGTTCGGCATGGTCGACAAGTTCGTCGAATTTAGCCTTGTCGAGTCCGGGTACCGTCGCGGTAAGAACCAGACTAGAACTGGTAATCCCACTGTCTTCCAGCGTAATCGTACATTTCACATCCAGCGAATCGGCGGCAAAACCTGCCTGCTGAATATTAAACGCCAGCTGCATGGCGAAACAACCCGCGTGAGCAGCCGCAACCAACTCTTCCGGATTGGTGCCAACGCCATCGGCAAAACGGGTATTAAATGAATATTGCGTCTGATTCAGAACGGTGCTGGCCGTTGTCAGCGTACCTTTTCCGTCTTTACCTGTTCCGGCCCAATGTGCTGATGCATTCCGTGAGATTTTCATGTTTGTATGTTTAGTTTTGTTTGCGATTTGATTTTGTTGCAACAAAAGTAGGAGGTCGTTTTCTGCACTTTTTTCACCTATGTTAAAAAGCGCGACGTATCAACCTCCACTTGTATACAGACAGTTTATAAAATGCTTTCACCAGAACGTACTACGTTACAGAACCACTTACGGCAATTTGCCCAGCTCTCCGACGAGGATATTCAACTAGCCGACGAATACTGGTACGTTCGGCATATGGCCCGACATGATTATTTTACGTTTCAGAATTCGGTTTGTCGGCAGGTGGGCTTTTTGTTGAAAGGACTATTTCGGGTTTATTACGTTGACCCTAAGACGGAACAGGAACACAATCTTTATTTTATCCCCGAACACGTTTTTCTGACGTCTTTGAAGGGCTTACTGATGCAATCGGCCTGCCCTTATCTGATCGAAGCCCTGGAAGATGCCGAATTGCTGGTGATCGACTACGACCGTCTTCAGCAACTATACACACAATCGCACGGCTGGGAGCGGTTTGGGCGACTTTTGGCCGAGCAATACTTCATGATTAATCAGATGCGTTCGGAAAGTTTACTGACGCAGACAGCCGAAGAACGCTACGTTGATTTGCTCAACAATCATCCTGACATTCTGAATCGGGTGTCGCTGGGGCACATTTCGTCGTATCTGGGTATTAAAGGGCCTTCACTCAGTCGAATTCGGGCGCAGGTGGCCCGCAAGTGAGTTCGCTAATACCCTTCGTCGTTAACCAGATAGAACTGTTTTGTGATGGTAGACTGATCTTCGTTACGTATCGTTACGGTCAGCAATTCGACGTGTGTGTAAGGATCGAACGGCCTTATCTGGGTGTCGGTAATAGTCTGGTTATTTCCCGACGTATCATTTTTTACAAACGACAGGGCTTCTTCCTGCGTATCAAAACTGCCCAGCAAATTGTCGGGACTAAACTCTGGTTCCTGTTCAGGAAGTTCACCAACTGTATTCGAAATAGGCGAGTTTGCTACGTTCGACGTATCGGTTACGGGAACGCTATATAATTCGATAGTCATCAGAATGAATAGAAAATGCAGAATGAATCATTAATAATGCTTAGTTACAAGATAACGGTCCGCATTATTCATTGTTCATTCTACATTATTCATTATCAGTTACAAAGCTGTTTTGGGCAGACGGTTCACCAGCCATAGGAGAAACAGCGCGTTGAAAATCAGCGTAAAAGGGATAACCGATATATTTTTGAAAAATAAGATGATAGCCCATTCAGATGACTGATCGGAAATGAGCTGTCGTGCCTTCAGGGTAATATACAGACAAGTTTCGTAGGCAATGTGATTGATCAGTACGTTGAACAGAGCGGCAATCACTAAAAAAACGACAAAATTAGCCAGCAACGCCGGCCAATTGATACGTAACGTCTGAACCGCCAGCCGCCAATGCTGCCGACGACCCGATTTGTTGGTTACGAGTTGTGTTAATCGAGCAACGCCCTTCCGAATATTCGTGAATCCGAGCGCATACAGGAAAATCAGAATTCGGGCCGATTCAATGACAACTTCCAGAAGAAAATGCGCCGTTGGACCGACGGGACCGAATGCTTTTAGCTGAATCGCTCGGCCAAAAGCGGCAATGAGACCCAGACTGAAAATGAATAGAAAATGCTGCTGGCAAAATCGGATGGTTTGTACAGTCCAATCCAGGGCTTTGAGGAGTTTTGGTGCTACGTTCATGAGTAAATGGAATAGATTTTAGCTCAGCCAAATGTATCAATTTTCTGGATTAGAAGCAGTTCCAGAAATAAGACACTACGTTTTGCGGGGCTGATTCTGTCGTTTGTCGAACGAACGTATTGTCACATCCTAAAGCGGCTTTTCGCCAATTCACCCGTCTTTAATTCCAGTTCAGACACCTCGCTGGTGCATTCGCTTTCTCAAGCCGCCAATTTTGAATCGTAAACAACAAAAAACGACAAGATAATGAAATACAATTTCTGGATAATTGCTTTACTAGTTTTACCCCTTGGAGTTTCGGCACAGACACGTACCACAGCCCGTAAACCCGTAGCTTCTGCTACGCACAAAACCACAACCCGGCCACAGGCGAGCCGTGCTACGTCGACGGCCGCAAAACCAGCAACTGTATCACCCCGATTCACGACCGAACAAGCCGCTCCTCAAACGCAGCCAGCCGCCGAGCCTAAAGTAGCTGAGTCTGTGAGCCAACCGGCTGAGCTGCCGGTAGCTGAGAAGCCACAGGTACGCACACAGACTCGCACACAGCCCCGTACTGTACCGTCCAGCGAAGGTAATTTCCGGATTGGTGTACGGCTGGGTGGTAATTTCTCGACAATTGGTGGCGTTGATGTTGCGGCAATGGGTTCAGGGCTTCAGCAGGAGCGCGTAATGGGTTTTCACGGCGGAGTTATAATGAATATTGGCGGACCGGGGTTTTCAGTACAGCCCGAAATTCTTTATAGCCAGTATGGTACGCGCCTGGCCATTGGTTCTGATTATCTGCAGTTTAAATACAATCTGGTAGAGGTTCCTGTGTTGCTCAAAGCTTCTTTTGGTCAGCCCAATCTGCGCTTTTTTGTGAATGCAGGCCCGATAGGAACATACGCACTAAGTGGTACAGTTTCGATTCGGGAAGGTGGTCAGTCTGATTCGGGTGATATTGAAATGGGTAAGGAGGGACGATTCAACTACGGTATTGCGGGTGGTGCTGGTGTAGCGCTTAAAGCTGGCCCTGGTACGGTGCTACTCGAAGGACGATATAATTACCTGGTTGGTAATGAAGACAAAACAACGCCACAAGCTGCGATGCTTTCGTTCGGATATTTAATTCCGCTGGGAAGCCGCTAAGATCTCATAGAAGAATGTCATAGGTTAGGAAAGCGAAATCCCCGGTGCTTGTGGCGCCGGGGATTTTTTTGTTACCAGTATCTTGATGGTAAATCGTCTACTTAACTTAAGAAGCTGCTTTGGTAATAAAGCGTTAATCAAGTAAATCAGACGCGTAGCGGTAACTATATAGTCGTTGCAGTTTATCGCGGGTACGTTTTAAACGCATTTTAACTGTGCTGGATTTCAGGTTATATTTCTCCGCGATAGCGTCGATGCTCATGCCTTCTTCGTATTTGAGCTGAAGTAATGTCCGCTCTTTGGGAGAAATGGTTTCCATTGCCCGTTTCACCAGAAGCATAGTTTCTTCGTGAATAGCCGATTCCCGCGATTCTGGAAAATCCTGATTTAACGTATCATCCAAGGCCGTCACAGAGAGCCGTTTAGCCAGTCGAATCTGATCGGAGCAGTAGTTGAAAGAAATTGAATACAGCCAGGTCGAGAAACTCGAGCGTTCCTGAAAATCATCTAATTTGTTAAAAACTTTCAGAAAAATGTCGTGTGTGAAATCCTGGGCCTGCTCTGAGTTTTTGGTCATCGATAAGCAACGACGATAGACTTTGTTTGCGTAGCGGTTGTAGAGGGTTTCAAAACAATGAGAGGGTTGGCTGGGAAGATAGCGACGAATCATCTCTTCGTCTGTTAAACGAACATTCATGGGCTGACTTATAATTTAATTTATGGGCTATCGGTAAAGTAAACATAAAAATATGTATTTTAAAATAACCGTATCGAAGATTTAATGTAGTGAAATGCAAACAATTAGATAACGGTTCTTAAAAAAGACGTATATTTCTATTGTATGATTAATTAGAACAATAAATATCTGGTTTATAAATACTTAAAGAATTACACTAAAAGTACATTGTTGATAAAATCATATTTTTATTAATGTGAAAATGTAGACAAAAAGATTATAAATTTCTCTTTTTGCGCACTAATAGTTACCGTAATTTATTTTTAATAAATTAATTAAATTTGTCTGTTATTAATCCGCAATTTCGATACTAAATTTTTTGGCTGCTTTTTTAATTCGCTCTTTAATTGTTGCTACTTCATCACGATCATATTTAGATGCATTGTCTTTATGATTGATATAACTCCAGGCGGCACGGACATGCTCGGGCGTGTCAATCGGATATTTTTTGTTGGTTTGATCGGCAAAAGTAACGTCGCCGTATTTATGTTCTCCTTCGGACGGATTAACGTCGTCGCGCTGGTCAATTTTGGGGTCGTTTGCCATGATTACTACATTAGTTGGTTACTGTTAGAACTGTAAAATCACGACTTAGTTTTCGTACTAATACGTTTGTGGAAGGTAGTGAGAGTATGGTACGTAGTAAGCGCAATGTGTACAACTCTTTCGTCCTGAAGAACCTGAGGTTCAGTCTGACAGGCTCTTAAAGCTGTTTGCCTATCGGTCTGAGCCTGTCGAAGTCTCTGGTAACAGCAAAACGTTGAATCAGCTAATACTGCCATTACGTTACGTGGCGAGCATTTAAGAGTAAGCTTTAACGAATTAATTGGCAGTTGCTAAACATTTTATCCTTAGAAACGGTAATCTTGCCAGTACGAATTGTATAACTAGCTATTAACCGAATAAAACTATGCGTTGGTTAGGAGGTCGCGAAAGCGATAATGTCGAAGACCGCCGGGGTATGGGCGGAGGAGGACTGCTGGTAGGGGGCGGAATTGGTTCTGTTGTAATCGCCATAATTGTGATGCTGCTGGGTGGCAACCCAGGTGATGTGCTGAATCAAAGCCCTCAGTCACAGGCAACACAAGCTCCTGCCGATCAGCAGGCAGACGATGAAGCTGCCAAGTTTACCCGAAAAGTGTTGGCCAGTACGGAAGACATCTGGACTAAGATTTTTGCGGAACAAGGAGCGCGTTATCGTCAGCCGACGCTGGTTATGTTTCGGGGCGTAACCCAATCGGGCTGTGGTACAGCTACGGAAGCATCGGGCCCTTTTTATTGCCCCGGTGATCAGAAATTATACATCGATTTGTCGTTTTACGATGAACTGAGTAAGCGTTTTGGTGCGCCCGGCGATTTTGCGATGGCCTATGTAATTGCGCACGAGGTTGGGCACCACGTTCAGAATCAGCTTGGTATCATGAACCAAACTGATCAGCTACGGGCGCGAATGAACGAACGTCAGTACAACAAGGTGTCGGTACGTCTCGAACTTCAGGCCGATTTTTTTGCGGGCGTATGGGCGAATCAGGCGCAGGGAAAAAGCTTCGAATTTGAACCTGGTGATATTGAAGAAGCATTAACGGCGGCAAACGCCATTGGCGACGACCGTATTCAGGAAGAAACTCAGGGACGGGTTGTTCCCGACGCGTTTACGCACGGAACTTCGGCGCAACGGGTCTACTGGTTCAAAAAAGGACTTAAAACCGGCGACATCAAACAGGGTGATACGTTCAACAGCAACGAAGACTCGAATCTGCAATAAGACAACTGATAACTTAAACGAGCCCGATGATTTTTGTCGTCGGGCTTTTTTTATGGAAATGCTACCGTATACTATAGTGCTACGTTAACCTGTTGGATATAAGCCAACGTTTCCCGTTCTTTCTGCACTAAAACCTACTACACGTTCTATGGAACCACAATCCTATTCCAACCCACATCCTTACCTATCCGCCGAAGACGTTAAACGCGAACAGGCTGCTTTTATGACGCAGGTTTACGGCTGGATGACCGTTGCCCTGCTCGTAACGGCTGTTGTATCAATCTGGGTGGCCAGTACTCCGGCGGTTTTGAACCTAATCTTTGGTAATCGACTGGTTTTCTACGCCTTGCTCATTGGCGAAGTACTGCTGGTTATGTCGCTTTCGGCGGTTGTGCAGCGCGTGTCGGCCCAGACTGCTACGTTCATGTTTCTGGGCTATGCCGTTATGAATGGCCTGACGCTGGCCTCCATTTTCATTCTGTACACCGGCGGCTCCATCGCTTCGACGTTCTTTGTTACTGCCGGTACGTTCGGTGCAATGAGCGCTTATGGTTATTACACCAAGCGTGATCTGACGTCTTGGGGAAGTTTCCTCCTGATGGCGTTGATTGGCCTGATTATCGCGTCGGTCGTAAATCTATTCTGGCAAAACGAGACATTATACTGGGTTGCTACGTATGCAGGCGTCCTGATTTTCGTAGGATTGACGGCTTACGATACGCAGAAAATCAAAGAAATGAACGTAATCGGCAATGCCGGTACCGACGAAGATCGGAAAGAAGCCATTATGGGCGCGCTTCGTCTTTATCTCGATTTTATCAATATGTTTCTGTATCTGCTACGTCTGCTGGGGCGTCGGAAATAAGCGTAGCGAAGCCATTATTTAGCGGAGGCTCTTTCACAGAAGAGCCTCCGCTTTTTTATTGATTGGCTAAACTTTTTAAGCCGAAAATAGTCAATATATCCAGTACACGCCTGGTTTACAGGTTATATTCACTAGACAACTCAACTCATGAAACGCTCAATCATTAAGTTCGTCTGGCTGCTCGGGTTACCGATGATGGCTCAGGCTCAGAATAGCCCCAGTCTCGCACAGGCCGCCATGGACGCGCTGAATTCGGCTTTAATTTCGGATGCTCAGGTTGCCGAATTATCGCGGCAGGCGGTGGTGGAAATGGACGCCAAAAATCCGGTTGCGGGTCCCAGTGATCCATATACAGTACGTTTAAATCGTATTGTCAGTCGTCACCGCACGATCAGTGGTTTGCCCATCAACTATAAAGTGTATAAAGTGGCGGATGCCAATGCTTTTGCAACAGCCGACGGTAGCGTGCGCGTGTTTAAAGGGCTGATGGACATTATGAATGACAATGAATTGCTGGCCATTATGGGCCACGAAATCGGTCACGTAATTAACCACGACACGCGCGATGCCCTGAAAAGTTCACTACGTCGTTCGGCGGTACGTAACGCAGCCGCTTCTACGTCTGGAGCCATTGGAAAATTGTCGCGATCGCAGTTGGGAAGTGTGGCGGATTATCTGATGGGTGCTTCGTTTAGCCGTAAGCAGGAAACCGAAGCCGACGATTATAGCTACGGATTTCTGAAACGTAACGGGTATAACGTACTGGCGCTTGCTACGTCCTTCGAGAAATTGGCCAAGCTAAACGGGGGAGGCCAGGGCGGTAAAGTAGCTACCATCATGTCGACGCACCCCGACAGTAAAGCCCGCGCTCAACGTGTGCGGAATCGCGCTCGGCAGGATGGCCTGACACGATAGAAAAAATGCCTGATTTTTTAGGATTTTATTCTGTATTATTGTCTTCACTTGGCGTTACCTTATTTACTCTCCCATGAGTAAGTTTACCAATTGTTGGCAATACATATTTGTATTATCAATTGTATTCACCTTTTCAGGCTGTCAGTCGACCGATAGTAAACAGACTCGCCTTTCGGGCTGGTCGTCTAATCCTGTTGAAGAAAAATTAGTGGCTGGTGTTCTTGCCGATTTTCATCGGGAGAAGCCAGCCATTAATTTTAAATACGAGCCGATTCCGGGCAATTATACCGAGAAAATTCAACTGATGCTCGGCACCCATACGGCGCCCGATGTTTTCTACCTGCGTGGCGAAACGGCACCCTCATACATGCGTTTCAACGTACTGGAACCGCTCAATCAGTACGCGGCCGATACTACGTTCCGGCTTAATGATTTTTATCCTGCGCTGCTCAAATCGTTTCAAAAAGGTGATACGTTGTACGGCGTTCCGAAGGATTTTAACCCGTATGTATTGTTCTACAACAAAGCCATGTTTCAGGAAGCCGGCCTGACGCGCCCACCGCAAAACTGGCAGGAACTGGAAGCCTTTTCGCGCCGGATGACCAAAGACAAAAACGGCGATGGCAAACCTGATCAATACGGGCTGGTGCTGGAGCCGACTATCGAAATGATAATGGCTTTTGTGTATCAGAACGGTGGTGATTTTCAGAAAGAAGATGGTACGTTGGGCATTCTGGATAAAAACTTTCTGGATGCGTTGGAGTACTACGTTCGCCTTTACAGAACCGGAGCCGCTACGATTCCGAGCGATTTGAGCGCCAAATGGAACGGCGAATGTTTTGGTACTAAAAAATGCGCGATGGTGATTTCGTCGGGCTGGCTCATTCCGGAAATGCGGGCGAATTACAGCGATGTCGACTGGGGTGTGGCGGAATTGCCTGTTGGCCGTCAGAAAGCGACGATTGTATTTACCAATGCCTACGCCATGCCAAAAGAATCGATTCATAAAAAAGACGGCTGGCAAATGATTGACTATCTGACTAGTCTGGACGGTTTGAAAAGTGTGGTGAAACAAGGTTTGGCTTTACCACCGCGACGTAGCGTGGCTCAACAATTGGGCCTGTATAACGACCCGGTAAAACGGGTTTTTCTGCAAAGCGCTGAATTCGCCCGCACGTTTCAGACGACCCTTCCCGAACGCTGGTATGAAGAAGCCAGCGTAGCGTTGCAAATGATTTACTTCGACAATAAAACACCCCGGGAAGCGATGGAAGCATTGAACCGGCAAATCGAGAGTGGGATTCTTCAATAACGTAACGTATGCCGCAACCCTCTACCCGTCAGCGTGATATGATTATGGTAGCCTGGCTATTTCTGGGCTTCCCGCTGTTGCTGATCGGCCTTTTTGTCTTTTTCCCGATTGCGTATTCTCTCTTTATCAGCTTTTTCGACTGGAATCTGGTTACGAACCAGCGCACTTTTATTGGACTTGCCAATTACGCGCGACTCTTTGCTGACTCACTCTTCTGGAAATCAACGGGTAATACCATACTTTACACAGTTGGCGTTGTGCCGATTCAGACATTTCTGGCTCTGTTTCTGGCCTTTGTCATGAACCAGAAAATTCGCGGACGTTCGTTTTTTCGGGCTGCGTTCTACATACCAGCCATTACGTCGTCGGTCGTTACGTCGGCCCTATTTATTGCTTTGTTTTCAAAACAAGGCCTTATCAATCAGCTATTTGGCTTAGAGAATGACTGGCTTACCAATCCAAATACCGCCATGCTGACGATTATGGCGAATAACATCTGGACGACGTCAGGCTATTTTATGGTGTCGTTTCTGGCGGGTTTACAGTCCATTCCGAATTCGCTTTACGAAGCCGCCCGGATTGATGGTGCGTCGACCTGGCAGCAGTTCTGGAAAATTACGGTGCCGATGGTACGTCCCGTTACGTATTTCGTGCTGGTGCTGGGCCTGATTGGCTGTTTTCAGGTGTTCGACCAGATTTTCATTATGAGTGCGGGCGGCCCGGTCAACAGTACGACAACCATGAGTTACTACGTATACGTAAACGGTTTCAAATACTTTAAACTTGGTTACGCAGCGGCAGCGGCCATTGTGTTGGCGGTACTGATTTTCTCGGCCAATCAGGTTCAGAATAAGTATTTCAAACCCGAAGTTGATTAAAGCCGGAGGTTGTCGGAAACATTTATGAAGCGATTACAATACCAGAAATTCGTATTCTACGCCATCCTGCTGCTGATGACAGCGGTCTACATTGGGCCGTTTATCTATCAGTTTTTTATCTCGATTTCGCAGTCAAAAGACGTATTTGGCGATCCGGTTAAATTGCTTCAGCCACCCAACTGGACGTTTCAAAATTATGCGAACGTTTGGGTCGATCTGCCCTTTAAACAATGGTTGTTTAATAGCCTGTTCATTACGTTGGTGCAGACAATTATGAACGTTTTCTTTTCGGCTCTGGCCGGTTTCGTTTTTGCGCGGCTGACCTTTCCCGGTCGGAAATTTCTGTTTGGGTTGCTCATTTCATCGCTCACTGTTCCGGTCATTATTCTACTGGTCCCGAAATTTATTTTTATGAATAACCTGCGGCTGGTCAATACGTATGCGGGTCTGATTCTGCCCAACCTGATTACCATAACGAACATCTTTCTGATGAAGCAATTTTTCGAGACGATTCCCAAGGATCTGGAAGAAGCGGCCCTCATTGATGGCTGTTCGTACTTTCGTATTTTCTGGCAGATTTTCCTGCCTGTCAGTACACCCGCCTTGGCTGCCGTCGCGATTTACACCTTTCAGGGAAGCTGGAACGAGTTTCTCTGGCCCGTTACGTTAGCCATCACCAGCGACAAGTTTACCTTGCCCGTTGGTGTCGGCTTTCTAAAAAGTCAGTTTCAGAGCGACTGGCCGCTGTTGATGGCTGGTACGTTGCTCATTACGATACCCACGCTTTGTATTTTTCTGGTTTTTCAGCGATACTTCGTACAGGGCGTTGCTGCTTCCGGCGGAAAAGAATAAACTCAACAAGAAGGCTTTGAAATAGTGAGCAATACGTAAATTAACCTATGGCAACTGTAGAAATCCGCAACCTCGTTAAACAATATCCCGGCGCTGTAAAAGCGACGATACCCAACGCAAATTTGACTATTGACGACCAATCGTTTGTCGTTTTGGTAGGTCCATCAGGCTGCGGAAAATCGACCTTGCTACGTATGATTGCCGGTCTCGAAGAAATTTCCGGGGGCGAGTTGCTCATTGATGGTCAGCGCATGAACGACCTGTCGCCCAAAGATCGCGACATTGCGATGGTGTTTCAGAACTACGCGCTTTACCCGCACATGAGCGTGTACGAAAACATGGCGTTTGGTCTTAAACTGCGTAAGTTTTCGAAAGCCGAAATTGACCAGCGTGTGCGGGCTGCGGCCGATATTCTGGACATGAATGAACTGCTGGATCGCAAGCCCAAAGCTATGTCGGGAGGGCAGCGCCAGCGCGTGGCCATTGGTCGGGCAATTGTGCGCGAACCAAAAGTGTTTCTGTTCGATGAACCTTTGTCGAATCTGGATGCTAAACTCCGGGTGCAGATGCGGGTGGAAATCAAGCGATTGCACCAACGACTCAAGGCCACAATGGTGTACGTAACGCACGATCAGGTAGAAGCTATGACGATGGGCGATAAGATTGTAGTGATGAAAGCGGGCGTGATTCAGCAGGCCGATTCGCCGATGAATTTGTATAATAATCCGGCTAATCTGTTCGTGGCCGGTTTCATTGGCAGTCCGTCGATGAATTTTAGTCGGGGGAAGCTGGTAGCGCAGGACAAAACGCTACGTTTCATCAACTCAGCACTTAATTTTCAGCTACCAGCTTCGCTGACGAATACGTTAAAAGAGCAAGTTGACAAAGAAGTAATTTTCGGATTTCGGCCGGAGAGTATTCACGACATTCGCACTTCCAGCGGCAAAACACTGACCGAACCGCAACGTATCACTATCGACGTAACGGAACCCATTGGCAGTGAGACGTTTTTATATTTCGCACTAAATGAGCAAACCTGCTGTATGCGAACGCTATCGGACAGCCAATATCAACCCAATCAAACGATTGACGTCGGTTTTGATGCCGAACGCCTATATTTCTTCGATGCCCAAACGGAACAACGTACTGGATAAAGGCTACGACAGGCTCCGGCTGTCGGAGTTGCCGGATGGTCTGTAGCTACCTAATTAGTCGCTAACGCGACTCCGACAGCCGGAGCCTGTCGGGACTTGTCAAATAAACTTCGAATTTTAGTTACCGAATTTGGTTCGCTACGTCCCGACGTAGCATTTACTTTAGCGGCCAAGTCTGCGTTTGTTTTCTTTCCATGACTCATCAATCCATTTCTGATTCCAACTGGCGGCTTACTGCTGACAGCATTGATCCCAATAACTATTTTGGCGTCACCGTTGCCAATGGCATGGTTGGTCTGGTTTCGTCAGTGCAGCCGATGCAGGTGCAGGATGTTATTCTTAACGGCGTTTATGATAACTACCAGCGGGGGCGCGTCGAAAACATCCTGAAAGTTTTCAATCATCTCAATTGCTGGCTTGATGTTGACGGAAAGCGAGTGTCGGCTCAATCTGTGAGTCACTACGTTCAGACGCTCGATATGAAGACCGCTACGCTCGTTACTACGTTTGAAGTAGCCAATAAACTACGGGTTCGGCACAGCATATTGTCACTACGTCATCTGCCATTTACGGCTATGATTGAGATTGAATTTGAGGCTTTAGCTGACGTAGTAGTAACACCCGCTTCGGTGATTGAAGCACCTGCTCATCTACAGGATATTCGCAGTTTTTACAGCCAGATTGACCGGCCGCATGTTACGTTGCCGTTGCTGACTTCGGTGGCGAAAAGTCCGTCGGGGAAATACGTAGTAGCCGCTTCCAATAGTTTCATCTTCGAAGAGCCTCACGGACAGGAACCTATGCTGATTCATGAAGACTGGGATCATAATTTGCATCTGGCAAAATTCTCGAAGACGCTTCAGAAAGGTGGTAAGTATTCATTTGCCGTTGTTGGGTCAGTTATCTCGTCGGCACACGTAGCGGATGCGCATAACGAAGCGGAGCGATTAACGGTCTTCGCCAAACTTGAAGGCCGTGATCGTTTGCTAAAACGCCATCATCAGGAGTGGATCCGGCTTTGGCAGAGCGACATTGAAATTGACGGCGATGAACATGTGCAACGAGCGGTACGTTCGGCAATTTACCATCTCTATTCGTTCGTTCGCGCAGATTTTGGGTATAGCTTGTCGCCGATGGGTTTATCGGGTCTTGGATACAATGGGCACGTTTTTTGGGACACCGAACTCTGGATGTATCCGGCCCTACTGATGCTACGTCCTGAACTCGCGAAATCCTTACTCGACTACCGTTTTGAACGTATGGAAGCCGCTCGTCAGAATGCCAGATCGCATGGATTTAGAGGGGTTATGTTTCCGTGGGAATCGGCAGGTGATGGTTCTGAGCAAACGCCGGTCTGGGCGTTGACCGGGCCTTTTCAACATCACATAACAGGTTGTATAGGTTGGGCTTTCTGGAAATATTATCAGGTTACGAAAGACAAAAAATGGCTGGCTGAACGCGGTTTCCCATTGTTACGTGAGGTTGCCGAATTCTGGTGCAGTCGGGTGGAACGTAATCAGCCTGACCAATACGACATTAATAACGTAATAGGCGCTAACGAATGGGAAGAGAATATTGATAACAACGCGTTCACCAACGGCATGGCTAAAACCGTGCTTCATTACGCGGTTCAGGCCGCTCACGAACTTGGCTTCACACCTGATCCAGACTGGCAGTACGTAGCTGACCGAATTCCAATACTTACATTTCCCGACGGCACCACTCGAGAAAACGCTACGTATATTGGCGTCGATATCAAACAAGCTGACGTAAATCTGCTGGCGTATCCACTCAACGTAGTGATTGATGAAGCTGCCATCCGGCGCGACCTGGACTACTATACTCCACGGTTGTCGCCCGAAGGGCCAGCGATGGGGCCATCCGTTCTAGCGGTGCTCTATGCGCGAATAGGCGAAACTGAAAAAGCTTACGAATGGCTATTGAAAAGTTATCGGGCTAATGAAGTACCTCCTTTTGGCGTACTGGCCGAATGCGCGGGCGGTACAAATCCGTATTTCGCTACTGGGGCGGGAGGCCTGCTCCAAGCCGTTTTAGCTGGCTTTGGCGGATTGGATATTACTGATGAAGGATTAGTACGTCGGGATGTTGCGTTACCACAATCGTGGAAAGGATTGAGGTTGAAGGGGTTTGGTGTATAAAGAACGCCGACTTACTATTAGCCTAACCAACCGGACGTAACATGCCTAATACGTACACTCAACTCTATATCCAAACCGTTTTTGCAGTTAAGTACCGTTATGGACTGATTCGTACAGCGTGGAAGGAAGACCTTTATCGATACATAACGGGTATTGTACAGAATCAGGGACACAAGTTGATAGCAATCAATGGCATGCCCGATCACATACATGCTTTCATTGGCCTCAATCCCAAATTCTCTGTTTCTGAATTGGTGCAATATGTCAAAATGGATTCGGCGAAATGGATTAATGAAAAGCGATTAACGCCCGGTAAATTTGAATGGCAAAGTGGCTACGGCGCATTCTCTTATAGCCATTCGCAAATTGATAGTGTGGTCAAATACATACAAAATCAAGAGCAACATCATCGTAAGCAAACCTTTTTGGAAGAATACATGACTTTTCTGCAGAAGTTTGACGTACCCTACGATGAGCGGTACGTTTTTAAACCAGTTGAGGAATAAATTTGAGTGAGCGGTTACCATTAGCTCACCCGTCGCATAGCGACCCAATGTTTATAGATCAAATGAACAAACAAAACTCTCCCGTCGCGTAGCGACCAAACCAATTAGCGGAGTTGTTTGGTCGCTACGCGACGGGGAGGTTCGCGAGTTTGACTTAGTTTCTACAAACATTTGGTCGCTAACGCGACGGAAAAGGCCGGATGAGGCAACAAAAAAGCCCGGCCACATTTCAGCGGCCGGGCTGGTACTTTGTCTGCTAATTATTCTTTATAATTCAATTTCAGCGTCGAGGTTGGTGAAGGCGATTTCACCTTCGGGGCTCAATTCCATCAGGACGACCGAATCATTTTTTACTTTGCCCGATAGGATGCTTTTCGACAACTCGTTCAGCACCCGGCGTTGCAACACCCGTTTCAGCGGACGTGCGCCGAAGATGGGGTCGAAGCCTTCTTCGCCAATTTTGGTCAGCGCTTCATCGGTAGCGTCGAGCTGGATGCCGTTTTCGGCAAGGCGACGTTTGATTTCGCCAAACTGAATGTCGACAATTTTGCGAATGTTGGCCTGCGTCAGCGGTTCAAACATCACAATCTCATCAATCCGGTTCAGGAACTCGGGCCGGATGGTTTGTTTCAGCAACTCCATCACCGCCGTTTTGGCCTCTTCAATAACTAGTGAGTGGTTCCAGCCTTCGTCTTCGGCGAATTTTTCCTGAATCAGGTGGCTACCGATGTTCGACGTCATGATGATAATCGTGTTCTTGAAGTTCGCCACACGACCTTTGTTATCGGTCAATCGTCCTTCGTCGAGCACCTGAAGCAGAATGTTCCAGACATCCGGATGCGCTTTTTCAATCTCATCGAGCAGCACAACCGAGTAGGGTTTCCGACGTACCGCTTCGGTCAATTGACCGCCTTCGTCGTAACCAACGTATCCCGGAGGGGCACCAATTAAGCGGCTCACGGCGTGACGTTCCTGGTATTCCGACATGTCGATACGTACCATCGCGTTCTCATCGTTGAACAGGTATTCAGCCAGCGTGCGCGCAACTTCCGTTTTACCAACGCCCGTTGTGCCGAGGAAGATAAACGAACCAATTGGCCGTTTGGGGTCCTGCATACCGGCCCGGCTCCGACGTACCGCATCCGAAACCACTTCAATGGCTTCCTGCTGACCCGCTACGCGTTTACCAAGTTCTTTTTCCAGATTGAGCAGTTTCTCGCGGTCGCTTTGCAGCATTTTCGAGACAGGAATGCCCGTCCATTTGGCAACCACTTCGGCAATATCTTCAGCGGTTACTTCTTCCTGCAGCATCCGGTCCGACGTATCGTTTTCCTGTTCGCCAGCGCCCTGCAACGTAGTGAGTTTCGTTTCAATTTCGGGAATACGTCCGTAGCGAATTTCGGCTACTTTGCCGTAGTCGCCACTACGTTCGGCCTGTTCGGCTTCTAAGCGCAGTTTGTCGAGCTGTTCTTTCAGCGTACGACTTTCGTTTACCGACGCTTTTTCACCTTCCCATTTGGCTTTCAGTTCGTTACGTTGTTCGCTGTAATCAGCAATCTGTTTACTGAGTAACGTTTCTTTTTCCTTGTCGTTCTCCCGACGTATCGCTTCCCGTTCGATTTCCAACTGCATGATACGTCGATTCAGTTCGTCGAGTTCTTCGGGAACCGAGTCCATTTCCAGACGTAATTTGGCAGCCGCTTCGTCCATTAAGTCAATGGCTTTATCTGGTAAAAAACGGTCGGAAATGTAGCGCGTAGACAATTCTACAGCGGCAATTACAGCGTCGTCTTTGATACGTACCCCGTGGTGCAATTCGTATTTTTCCTTGATACCCCGGAGAATCGAAATCGCATCTGCTACGTCGGGTTCATCGACCATAACGGCCTGGAAACGACGTTCAAGCGCTTTATCTTTCTCGATGTATTTCTGATACTCCTTTAACGTAGTGGCCCCAATCGTGTGGAGTTCTCCGCGTGAAAGGGCAGGTTTCAGGAGGTTAGCGGCATCCATAGCGCCTTCGCCACCGGCACCAGCTCCAATGAGTGTATGGATTTCGTCGATGAATAGAATGAGCTCACCATTTGAATCTGTTACTTCTTTAATAACTGATTTCAAGCGTTCCTCAAACTCGCCTTTGTATTTGGCGCCCGCAATAAGCAAGCCCATATCGAGCGAGACGATGGTTTTCGATTTCAGGTTTTCCGGTACGTCGCCCGAAACGATACGTTGGGCTAATCCTTCCACAATGGCGGTTTTACCAACGCCCGGTTCACCGAGCAGAATCGGGTTGTTTTTGGTTCGGCGGCTCAGGATTTGCAGCACTCGCCTGATTTCATCGTCGCGGCCGATTACGGGGTCAATTTTACCCTGCCGGGCGCGTTCGTTCAGGTTGATGCTGTACCGTTCTAATGATTGATATTTAGCTTCTGCGTTTTGGTCTTTCACCGAATTTCCTTTTCTAAGTTCGTTGATGGCCGCTTTCGTTTGTTTTTCATTGAAACCGGCGTCTTTTAATAAGCTGGCTATCTGATCTTTACCAGCCATCAATCCCAGTAGCATCAGTTCAACGCTCACAAATTCGTCGCCGAACTCTTTCGCCAGACTGCTGGCTTTCGCTAACGCTGCGGCAGTGTCGTTGCTCAGATAAACGCTTCCATTGCCACCCGACACTTTGGGGTACGTAGTGAGAATGGCCTGTAGCGCACCGTTCGTATTTTTTAGGTTAATATTCAGTTTTTTGGCAATGAAACCAACCACGTTTTCATCTTCCGACAAAATTGCCTGAAGTAAATGCCCCGTTTCAATGGCCTGTTGGCCGCTGCCCAGCGCCATTTCCGACGCTTTCTGCACGACCTCCTGTGCTTTGATGGTGTAATTTTTGAAGT
The DNA here is from genome assembly GCF_054778555.1 of Spirosoma flavus. Classification (NCBI taxonomy): domain Bacteria; kingdom Pseudomonadati; phylum Bacteroidota; class Cytophagia; order Cytophagales; family Cytophagaceae; genus Spirosoma; species Spirosoma flavus. The sequence continues at coordinate 1,877,975 of NZ_BAAGZL010000002.1, read as the reverse complement.
CCATGACCGTCTAGGAATGAGTGCAAATGGATAATGAAAAATGTAAAATGAGGTGTAAGGGTTTACTACACTATTCATTGTACATTTTCCATTGTTTATTAACAAATCACGGGCCGAGGTAGTTTTACGGACATTTTGGCGTGAAAATCTTAGTTTTTACAGATTTTTAAGACATAATGACGTATATAAAGTAAAAAAGCTGTCCCGTTCAAACGGGACAGCTTTCATATAATTCAGAATGGACTTAATCTAAACCTTCAGCCTCAATCGGTTTCATGCGCTCGCGAGCGATTGTGGCCTGGTACGGTTCTTCGGTTTCTACAGGCCCTGCCAGTACTTCGGCTTCCTTCACTACGTAGTGATCATAATTATGAAATTTTTCTTTGGGAAGCCAGTAAGCCAGAAGCCCAGCGTAGGCGGCTGCCAGTGCTGCGGCAGTCCAGCCAACAATGGGTTCTTTTTCCCATTGCCGGGTAGCAATGCCACTGAAACCAGCCACGAAAGGAACCATATACCAGGGGTCGTTCAATTGACGGGCAATGAAGTAGCCAGCCCCCGCCGTAGCGCCCAGAATACCCGCCGATATGGGCTCATCTCGTTCCTCATCCGATTCCCACCAATTGAGTGTTAACAGAGAGTTTGGCGTACCAACCACCGTGGCCGCTGTGAGCCAGCCAGCATACAGACTCACTGGAATACGCAAATATTTTTCGGGGGCAGGTACGTCCGTTTTGCCAATTTCCAGACTTTGGTGCAAACCCAGCGCTGCGGGTAAATTAAATTTCGTAGTCAGGTCTGAAATGAGAATACTTTGCGGGTCGTTCTGCGAGAAAAAACGACCGAAAATGGCGTTTAACGTCCAGGAGGCCAACCACCAGGGGAGCGCTTTCTGATAGCGTGGGTTGTGTTCCTGCGAGGGTAGTGCCTGATGGACCATTAAGGCGGTTAGCCCTGAGTAGATGGTCGACCAAACCGCGCCGAATGTCCAGCCCGCCGGAACAATCTGATTTTTCTCAAATACCTGTTCATACTCAACCGGTACGTCATATTCATATTCTGAGCCGCCCTGATTTGCCTCGTGCCGCTCCTGACTTTCTCGTCTGGAACGACTGCTCGACGTAGTCGTGTAGATAATGCTGCCAACGGCAAATACAGCAGCAGCGATTCGCCAAATTGAAGTATTTTTCATTGTTGGTAAAAAATAAGCCCGAACGTAGCGCCTGTTACGTTCGGGTTTGTCAATACATTAAGAAACGACTTCTTCTTCCATTACTTTGTTTTTCACTACGTCGGCCTGATGAATCAGGTCAGACGTTTTATCTTTTGTAGTCGTGTACGCGCTCACAACCGAATCCACTACGTTATCGACTACCGACGAAAGTGCATCGGAGATGGTATCGCCCAGCGACTTAGCCTTATACCGGTATCGTGCTTTTGTGAATTGATTGGTGTTCATATACGTGTAACCCAATGCAATACCAGCTATCACAGCAATGCCGATTCCAATCCCCCAGGCCAGTCCGCTTGCTTTTTCTTCGTCCGGATCGGGCTTCTGCGACATCTTATCGCGCATTAGAGCCGACAGCGCTTCCTGAGGTGCTACGTAGGACATGACTTCGTATGATTTGTTTTTCAGACCACCGGGTATCACTTTCGGTTTGCCGGCCATAAGCGCATTATAACCGTCTTTTGCGACCATAACCGGGTCCTGCACTTCGTCGGTCACTTTGGTATTTTCGGCACCAGCCTTGTGGAAAAAGTCAGTGTCGGTGGCATTAGGCAACAGGGCCGTAACCGTTACGTTGGTGTCTTTCAACTCATTTACCAGCGACTGGGTGAAATTGTACACGTAAGCTTTAGTGCCCGCATACACGGCCATCAACGGCGTGGGCGTGATCGATAGGAGGGAAGCCAGATTCAGAATTTTTCCTTCGTTACGTGACAACATATCATACAGGAAAAGCTTCGTCATCTGGGTGAGTGCCAGTACGTTCAGGTGAATCATGGCTTTCTCCCGCTCCCAATCGGTGTCGGTAGCGAAGAGACCATATAGACCAACGCCGGCGTCGTTCACCAGTACATCGACTGTAATATCTTTCGACTTTACCTGATTATAAACATCCTGTGCGGCATCCTCTTCCGACAGATCTTTACTGATTACCGTGATCTCCTGCGTGCCATAATTACTTTTGAAAACCTCACCCAACCGGTCCAGCTTATCATCACTGCGGCCAACCAATACCAGATTGTAGCCATCCTGGGCGAAAAGCTTGGCCAATTCCTGGCCGATGCCACTGGAAGCCCCTGTAATTAAGGCGGTTTTGCCTGTTCCTGCGTTCATAACGTGTCTTAGTTAGTGAATAAAAACATCGTTTCTATCCAACTACAACAAGCCAAAGATGTTTTTGATAATCACACTTTGAAAGATACGTAACGAAAAAAGCCTTTCTAAAGAAAGGCTTTTAAAGGCTTGATAGTCAATGATATAAAAATTACTTTACCACTACTTTTACGTCAATTTTGCGAAGCGTTGGTTTAGGAATGCCTGACGTATCATTTCTGATCACTCCGGTTCCTCGTCCAATGGCGTCGATACGTAGATAATCAACTCCAGAAGCCATCAACTGCTGCTTAATCTGGTTTACTCGCTTGAAAGACAGACTTTTGTTAGTCATGTCGCCTTGTGCATCGTTTGCATAGCCCACAAGCTGTATCTGCAAACGAGGATAGGTTTTGAGAATAGTTCCTAATTCGCCGATTGTAGCTACTGAACCTGCTGTCATCGATAAAGAACCCGGCTGAAAACTGATGCCTGTTAGCGGAAAGACCTTTCCTTTAGGAAGGGCGGCATTGCCAAGGTAAGGGGCCATCTGCTGCGTCAGGCCACCCCCAGCCACTGCTGGCGCCGTGACTGACGTAGCGGCTGGCCTGCCAGCCACAGCTGTTGGGCTCGCCATCGATGTTGATTTTGGCGCTGTGCCGGCCAATGAATCTTTAGGAAGAGCCAGTGAACGCGTCACTGTATCGGCCTGCACCGTGTCTGTATTGACTGTTACGTCAGCAACTTCTTCCTGACCATTCGAATATTTCTGCGTGTTCTGGTAAACGTAGTATCCACCAGCAGCAACTGCCAGAAACAGTAACGCACCAACACCCCATTTTGCCAGCGAACTGTTGTCGCTTTCGCGATCTTCGTCGGAATCAGCATAGTTGACCGGCGGGCGGACGGTGGTCGTGGATGAGCTGCCACTCGCCATAGTGGAATGTCCTGATGATTCGGCGCTGGTACGTCGGGCGGGGTTGGCCACTCCCGAAATGATCTGATGTAACCCAAGCCGTTCGATAAGCTGGGGCATAAATTCTTCCGGAACCGTACTCATCAGGGTGTCGCGTTCGGCGAACAGCAGCGCTGCAAGACCGTCGGCGTCAAGTTTTTTCTCTCTTACCTGCTTGCCCAGTACGTGCAGAATAATTGTGGTAATGAGGCCCAGTAAGGAAATAGACGATGAATTGCGGATACCAGCGTACCGGGAAATCATATTCCCGATCGAACTTTTCATGGCCGGTAGCAGATGGCTGATTACATCGTTACCCTGTGTAATCAGTGTATTTGTCTGATTGGGTTCGCGCAGAATCGTCAGTAAATTATCCGTCAATGAACCATCGTAACGACCTTTCTGAATATGGTTATAAAGTTGATTTACGCCTATTTCAGAAGTGGTACGTTTCATCAGCCCACCAATAATTGTATAAACCAGGCCATTGACAGCCTTGCTTGTTCGTTCGTTTGATTCGTCGATATACGTCGCGATACGTGCCAGCACGTCTGGACTTAAAACGGAAGTTAGTGTATTGAACAAATTCATAAGTACGTATCAATCAGGGAGTAAAAAAGCCGTTGTGCACTCAAACCAATTCGCACATTCCTTGACAACAGCCATAGCAACCAACCTATAATTCCGGGGCATTCCTGTCGGAAACGGCCACTACGGGATAAAAATAGGTAAGGTTTGGCAAAGGTGAGCTAAGTAATCCGTAAAATTACCGTATTCATCGTCGGGGGAGCCGTTCAATGATATCCTGATATTCGGTTTCAACGGCCCGTAATCGTTCCTGACAAAACGCAATCAACTCTGTGGCCAGCCGAATTTTTCCGGGCAATTCATCAAGCGCCACCTCCTCATTCTCAATTTCATCGACCAGTGTAATTAACTGATCATAAGCTTCCTGATACGTCATTTTTGGGTAGTTATACAGCTATGGAATTGTACGGTTATAGAGTTATAGAGCTGTAAAGCGGCCAAAGAACAGTTTGGGATTAATTACTTTACAACCATTTAACTCTACAACTTTAACACGTCCACGACTCCGTCATGCATTTGTAGTTGAAGTGTTTCGTTGGGTTGGATATCAGTAGTTTTCGTTAGTATACGACCGTTACTTAGCACCATGGCGTAACCCCGACGTAGTACGTTTGACGGGTCGAGGTGACGTAACGTAACCGCTTTTTCAGCCAGGCTGGTATGGCATTCCCGGAAGTAAAGCTGCGTTACAAAACGGAGTCGTTCGGTTTCGCGATCTACCTGTTCTCTGGCCGCCTGCATGGCTTCGCGGGCAACTACGCGTAGTCGGTCGCCCAGAAGAAGGCAATTTGCTTCAAACTGTCGGTTCTGTTCAATCAGAAAAGCAGCCGCTTTGGTGGGAGTTTTCACGCTTTCGTGGCAGAGTAAATCGGTAATGCTAACGTTACGTTCGTGGCCAATACCTGCCAGAATCGGTATCGGAAATCCAGCGACGGTTTGCCCCATCAGGTACGTATCGAACGACCCAAAATCCAATTGCGAGCCACCGCCACGTACCATTACCACGGCATCGTAAGGAATGCCGCTAAAAGCGATACGTTCCAACTGGCTGCAAATGGCGCGTTCGGCTCCCTGGCCCTGCACCTGAGTCAGATATTCATCAATCACAAATTCATAGCCGAATTGATTCTGAGCCAGTTCGTGTCGGAAATCGCGCCAGCCGTCGGAGTTAGGCGCTGCAATGAGGGCCAGCCGCTGGATAACAACGGGGCGGGGGAGAAGCTGATTCGCTGTAATGTACTGCCCATCTTCGAGCCAGATCAGTTCAGGATGATCGCGCAGAAGAGTATCGAGCACCGCCTGCCGCTCGCGCTCAAGGTTACCAAGCGTGTAGGAGGGGTCAATTTTTAGAATCTCCAACCGAAGTCCATACACCGGATTGAAACTGACCGATACCAACAGCAGTAGTTGAATATTTCGGGCAAAAGCCACGCCCGTTGCCCGTTCGAACTCGCCGATGGTATGGTAGTTTTTTCGCCAGATACAGGCCTCCAGCTTGGCTAGTGTTCCACCGGTCGAGGCCCCCGCTTCGCGTTCAACCAGTGTTAAAAAACAGTAACCGCGGTCGGGGTAATTTTTAATATCGCTCGTTTCGGCAATAACCCACACGGCCTTCTGCCCGAATGCATTGTCGATAACCGCTTCGAGCGTAAACGCTAAATCCGAAAGGCGAACGGGTGTCATGGATTAAAGAGCGAAAGAGGGAATGAGCGAAAGAGCGAATGGCTGACGCGAGCTTTTTTCGCTCTTTCACTCATTCATTCTTTCGCTCTTTGTTTAAAGTCCTTCAAACTGGCGGAGGAAACGGACGTCGTTTTCGGTGTAGAGCCGAAGGTCGTTGACTACATATTTCAACTGGGTGATCCGTTCGATGCCCATACCGAACGCGAAGCCGGTAAATTCTTCAGGGTCGATACCGCAGTTGGCAATGACTTGTGGATCGACCATGCCCGAACCGGCAATTTCGACCCAGCCCGAATGCTTGCAGATGTTGCAGCCTTTCCCACCACAGATCTGACACGAAATATCAATTTCGGCACTTGGCTCCGTAAACGGGAAATAGGAGGGGCGGAACCGAATCTGCGTACCCGGTTCAAACATTTCTTTTACAAAGTGATAGAGCGTGTCTTTCAGATCTTTAAAGCCCACATTCCGATCGATGTAAATGCCTTCGACCTGGTGGAACATGCAGTGCGCCCGCGCCGAAATGGTTTCGTTACGATACACCCGACCCGGCATAATTGAACGGATGGGTGGCGCCTGCCTTTCCATCAGACGTATCTGAACATTGGACGTATGGGTACGTAGCAACGTATCATTTGGCGCGTCTTCGCCCTCATTACCAGCCGCTTTTGCGATGAAAAACGTATCCTGCATATCGCGTGCCGGGTGGTTTTCGGGGAAATTGAGCGCGCCAAAGTTATACCAGTCCATTTCGATTTCGGGGCCGTCTGCTACGTTGAAACCAATACGTTCAAAAATCTGAATGATACGTTGACGAACCAAACTCAACGGATGCTGGGTACCCGTTAAGTTTGGAATGGTAGGCAGCGTCAGATCGACGGGAGGGGTGCCACCTGACGTAGTACGTTGCTCATCAATTTGCTGACTAAACGTGTCGAATCGTTCCTGAGCCACATTTTTCAGGCCATTTAGCTCCTGCCCGACCGCGCGTCGATCTGCCTGCGGAACCGTCTTTAATCCCTCAAACAACTCAGTAATAACACCTTTTCGGCTAATGAACCGCATTCGGAACTGCTCTAACTGTTCAGGAGATTCAACTTTGAACTGGTTGATTTCCTGGTGTATATCTTTTACTCTATCCAGCATATACGATCGCTTACGCGCTGATTATACCGCAAAGGTACGCAAAAGTGGGCATGGTTGCCGAATGAGGTAGAAATGCGGGTAAGAGGGCCGTTTCCTCACTGAAAGTATACCGTTGCTAATTTGGCTAAGTTAACCCGGAATACTGATAACTCAGGCTGATGTCACTATGACTGTCGCTATTTGTTGAGTAAGCGGCTAAATATTTTGATAAACAGTTTGTTAAACCCATTAAATTTCGATCATACTTAGGTAATTTTTGGAAGTGGGTCTAATTCTTGCGTATAGTTTTAGTGCAAAACCCGATTGGGTTGCTGTTTTTGATTTACAGAATGGTGCAGTAAGCTTCTGAGTGTCAGTCATAAACTATTCTTCACATAGTACCTTAAAAAGCCAGTATGAAAGCCTTCACTAACAACACCATCTTCGACCCAGTGTCCATGGGATTCCACAATAGTGTGGAAAAAATTGCCGATTCGACCTGCCTCCAGAAACTGCTCATTCCTTTTTATGACCGTAAACGTACTGTTTCTGTAGAAGAAATTGTTAGACTGGAAGGCTGTGGGAATTACACCAATTTTTTCCTGAGAGATGGGACAAAAATGCTGGTTTCTCGTACACTAAAAGAATACGAAATTCTGCTCGACAATCAGGCATTTGTGCGCGTTCATAAATCCTGCATCGTAAACCTGGGTTTTGTGCGGAAATTCTTTGTAAAAAAAGAAGGTGAACTTGAATTACTGGATGGGCAACAGGTAAAAATTTCACGTCGCCGTGCACAAATGTTTATTGACCGTATCCGCGACTTTCAACCAGCTGTCAATTAATCCACAGGTAGAAATTTTCAGAATAATAAGCGGTTTTTGTACATAGCCACACTACGTAGTTTTACGTAATAAGCAGGGTACATTCACTGAAAAGAATAGACTAAAAAGTATCATAATCGTCTGACCGTCAATGTGTTGATTTTGTAAATCGACCTACTGATAGTCAGGCGATTTTTTTAGGTACGACCATAGAAAGGTAGTTTTGCTTCATCACTCATGGATTTATCCCGAACCAAAACTATTCCTTTGACATGGACGCCACTCTTTTTTCTAATACGCAGCCAATCGCCGTAGTTCCTCATTTCCCATCCTCGTATACACGCGGTACACAACGTATCGCTTTACCTTATCTTAATCGCACCGTTTTTATTTCGGTAGATGACATATTGTACCTTCAGGGAGAGGGAAATTACACCTTTCTATATACCCGTGACCGGAAGCGTTATTTAGTGTCGAAAACACTGAAAGAATTTGAAAAATTACTGAACGCTACGTTGTTTCTGCGTATACACAAATCGTACATCGTAAATTTGGGTTACGTGATGCAACATATTTGCCCAAAATCGCGACAGGTGCAACTGGCAAATGGTCGTGAAATCGATATTTCACGCCGACGGGTGAAAGATATCTCGCGTCAGCTATCGCAGTACTGGCAGCAGCTTTATAACTAAGAGTCAGTAGATTAATTAGCCGCTTCTCCATCACACCATTTGGTCACCGTTACCAATTGCTGACAAGAAATACTACCAAATTATAGCCGCCACCGCTCTATCCGCACCAGTACGTTCTGGCTCAAAGATTTCGCATTCTAGTGGGTTAAAAACAAACAACCGTTGCTACACCTCCGATCTGGAGCAGATAGCAACGGTTTGTTTTTTAGGATTAATTAAAAAGTTCAGAAGTTGGCTGACACATTAAGAACTTTACAACTTAAAAGATCTGATAAGCCAACGTTACCTGCCATGATTTCATGCGCTGGCTGAACTGGCCTCCACTATTCTGAATCTGAGCAATATCGCTAAGATTGCCTTCGTAGCGAACATCAATTCCAAGCGAACCAAGATCCAGACCACCGCCTACCTGATAACCGTAGTACGCTTTGGTCCAGGCGTCGTTCAGACTACCATTGGTATACTGGCGGATGGCTTCGCCTAATTTCTGGTTATCGTCGATCTTAAAGGAGATGATCGGACCAGCCATGATACGTAGTGGACCGCCTTTAAGACCCAGCAAAATCGGTACGTCGAAACTGGTTACCTTAACCGACACTTGTTCCGTTTGCCCGTTTCGTACTACGTCGAAAGCACCGGCTTTGGTTGAATACAGCAGTTCGGGCTGAACAAACAGAGCGCCACCGATACGTGTATAAATGCCGAACGACGTACCGGTTCGGGTGGCATAACTATCGCTGATGCTGTTGCGGAAAGTTTGCCCGTCTACGTTAGCCGAAGGCGATCCATTGGTGTTCGTACCTGTCTGGACAAAATTGCCGAAGCTTAGTTTCGACAGATTCACTCCTCCTTTTATGCCAATTTCAAACTGCGCAAACGACAGGGCAGGCAGTAGGAATAGCGATGCAAAAAACAGTACTTTCTTCATAACTGGTTGTGTAAAATGTGATGTTTGATGATAAACGAGATTTACGCCGATCCGGTACAAAAAGTCAACTAATTTCGAGCGAATGGCGTTTAAATAATGGGTAATGATTAATGAAAAATGCTTAATTGAAATCACTTTCCTGGGCTTTGATGTGCCTGTTATTTAAAGGTTTAATAGGGCTACGCATCCATTTTACATTAACCATTATACATTATTCATTATCAATTGAATGGCTAAACTAAAAACCACCTATTTCTGTCAGAATTGCGGCCAGCAGTCGGCCAAGTGGATGGGCCGATGCCCCACGTGTGGTGAGTGGAATACCTTTGTTGAAGAACTCGTTCAGAAAGACGAACCCGAAAAAGGGGGCTGGCGTAGTCCATCGTCGGGGCCGGGTAGTATAAAGGTGGCTCCGAAACCGAAAGCACTTCACGCCATCAATTACGAAGAACAGCCGCGCGTTCATACCACTGATGCCGAGCTGAACCGCGTACTGGGCGGTGGTATTGTACCAGGATCGCTCGTACTCATTGGGGGCGAACCGGGTATCGGTAAATCGACGCTGTTGTTGCAGATCGCCTTGAGTCTGAGTGGAATGCGGGTGCTCTACGTATCGGGTGAAGAAAGTGAACAACAGATTAAAATGCGGGCCGAACGTTTGGATGCACCCACCAGCGATTGCCACGTAATGACCGAAACGTCAACGCAGAATATTTTCCGCGTAGTCGAACATTTCGAACCGGAAATTCTGATTGTCGACTCCATCCAGACCATGCAGTCGTCGTTGGTGGAGTCGGGAGCGGGGAGCGTATCGCAGGTGCGCGAGTGTACGGCTGAGTTTATGAAGTACGCCAAAGAAAGCGCGGTGCCTGTTTTTATGATCGGCCACATTACCAAAGAAGGCTCGCTGGCAGGTCCTAAAGTGCTCGAACACATGGTCGATACGGTGCTGACGTTTGAGGGTGACCGTCATACAACATACCGAATACTACGTACTACCAAAAACCGATTCGGCAGTACCGACGAACTGGGTATTTACGAGATGCTTGGCACGGGATTACGTCAGGTAACAAACCCGTCCGAAATTCTGATTTCGCAGCGTGACGAAGCCCTGAGTGGCGTAACCATCGGCTCCATGCTCGAAGGCAACCGGCCGCTCATGATCGAAACGCAGGCATTGGTCAGTGTCGCTACGTATGGTACGCCCCAACGTAGCAGTACCGGTTTCGACGCCAAACGACTGAATATGCTGCTGGCTGTTCTTGAAAAACGTGGCGGCTTCCGACTTGGGCAGCAGGATGTATTCCTGAATATTGCCGGTGGGCTGCGTGTTGAAGACCCGGCTATTGATTTGGCCGTCTGCGCAGCTGTGGTTTCAAGTTACGAAGACATTGCCATCCCGTCGACAGTAGCGTTTGCTGCCGAAGTTGGTCTGGGTGGAGAAGTACGCGCCGTGAGCCGAATTGAATCCCGCATTGCCGAAGCCGAGAAACTAGGTTTCAAGCAGATTTTCATTTCCAAATTCAATATGAAAGGGCTGGATACCAGAGGTTATAAAATCAACATCAAACCCGTATCGCGCCTTGACGAGGTTTTTCAGGGTGTTTTGATGTAAGCTATCAACTAATACGTCTTCCTGCAATGGATACGGTAGCTGAGAGAAGACGTATTAGTTGATCACTTTTGCAATTGGTGGGTAATGTCTCTCACCAATCGGTGGCTTTTATTAAGTTTGTGTTCGGATAATTTTTTTGCTATGATGGCTTCGCAACGATTAACTAACGCCCAACTAGCCTTGCTAGAAATGTTTAGCTTTGAGATGAGCGAAGCCGAGGTGCTGGCTATGCGTCAAACGTTGATGCAGCACTTCCGTATTCGGCTTGAAGAAGAAGCCGAGAAAGCGATGCATCAGAAAGGATTAACCACGGCTCAGCTCGAAGCCCAGATGACATTCGATAACCGCACAGAGCAGCTACGGCAAATTCGGACCAATCAGTGAGAGTCGTTATCGATACTAACGGCCTGCTTCGGTCAATTCCTCGTGACGGTTCCTATCGCTGGCTCTATGAGGCATTTGCCGCTGGAGAATTTACTTGGGTAGTCAGTAACGAAATCCTGCTTGAGTACGCTGAGATGACGGCGTACTATTTTAGTTCTGTCGCGGCCGAACTAGTTACCTCAATGCTATTATCGGCATCCAACCACCTTCGTCAGGAACCTTATTTTCGTTTTGAACAGGTCAAAGACGATCCAGACGATAATAAGTTTGTAGACTGTGCCATTGCTGCCGGAGCCGATTGGCTCGTATCTGACGATAGACATATTTTGAATCTGCTCCGGGAGCAAGACCGATTTCCACCAGTGCCGATCTGTTCGTTTGCCGACTTCAGTCAATTATTAAACCGGTAGCCCATAAAGGGGGAAATGGGCTACCTAGCTTATAAAAAGCCCTTAATCGCTTCCTCAATCATGTGTGCTGATACGAAAAACGGTTTCTTATTGATGGTGACCGAAATGGGTGTCGGACTGCCTGCTACGTTCCCTTGCACCTCGTATGTGCCTTCTACAGCACCGGCCGGCGTTTTTAAGTGAAAATTTCCTTTCGACGCATCGCCGGCGAACGTACCGCCTTTTTCTTTGATGGCCGTTCCTGCTTTAGCGGTAAACTGGTCGGCGGTGCCCGGAAAATCAATCGTGAACGTACTCATACAAAAGACCCGTGGTGTTTAGCGAATGAAAACAAATACTAAAAGTAAATAGGAATCGCGGCTCGATTGTTTTGTTAGAAAATTAGGCCCCAACAGGCTCCGGCTGTTGAGGCCTGGAATCGTTAAGTTTAGGATAAAGAATGCTTTGTTAAATAAGCTTTCCATATTGCCGCTGACCATCCTTAATCTTTGCTCTCATGCAACGCAGAAAATTCCTGAAACAACTTTCTCAAAGTACGGCCTCCGTGGCGGCACTAAATTCACCGCTGGCTGCACAGGCGACCGACTGGACTTCTCATTACGTTGATGCCAAAGATCTTTCGGCTCATAAAATTGCGGACATCAGCTACACCAAAGTTCAGTTGAAATGGCCTCGGTTTGTCGGGAAAAACGGTCGGCGGGATATTCACGGCTACGGTCCGAACATCAGTGTCTGCGTACTCACCACCGATCAGGGGGCCGTAGGGTGGGGGATGCACGGCAAGCGTGACGACGAAACGATTGCGTATCTGAAAGGCAAGCGGGTGTCGGATGTTTTTCAACCGACGGCGGGCGTTACTGATGCTAAAGCGCTGGCGTTCGACGTACCACTGCACGATTTAGCGGGCGTTATTCTGAATAAACCCGTATACGAATTACTCGGTCAGAAGAAGCCGATTCTGACCAAATGCTACAGCGGTATGATTTATTTCGATGAGCTGGAACCCAAAGAGGGCCAAGTAAAAACCATGCCCAACGGCCTGGACAAGCTCCTAGAGAACTGTAAATACGATTATGATCTCGGCTATCGTCAGTTAAAACTCAAAATCGGTCGTGGAAACATCTGGATGCCAAAAGAGGAGGGAACAAAGCGAGACATTGAAGTGACCAATCTGGTAGCCAAAACCTTCCCAGACGTTGAAATTCTGGTCGATGCGAACGATGGCTTCACCATCGATATGGCTATTCAATATCTGGAAGGTGTTCGCGACGTACCACTATTCTGGCTGGAAGAGCCGTTTGCCGAAACCGTGGCCGATTATCAGAAGCTACGTGCGTGGACGAAGGTAAACAAGCCAAAAATGCTGCTGGCCGAAGGTGAAGCTAATCCCAATCAGGAGCTGCTGCGTGAACTGTGTGAGAAAAAACTAATTGACGTGCACATCTCCGACATCATGGGATACGGATTTACACCCTGGCGGAAGCTCATGCCTGAACTCAAGAAGCTGGGTACCAAGGCCTCTCCGCATGCGTTTGGCGAACTACTGAAGTCGTACTACTGCACGCATTTGACGGGTGGTTTGGGTAATACCGTCACGATTGAAGGGGTGCCGTCCACCTGCGAAGAAGTTGATTTCAGTGCGTACAAAATCGAAAAGGGACAATTTGTGCCCCCGTCAGCGCCGGGTTTTGGTATGAAATTGCTGAAGAAATCATAGAATCTGTTTAAGCTTTCAGTAGCAGTTGTTTTCGTCAGCATGAGTTTAAATAGTTCAAAATCATCTGCATGTATCGTAACGTAACGTTTTCCCTTATTCTAGTAAGTTTTGCCTTCACATTATTTGGACAGGTAAAAACAAACTCGACTCCGCCACAAACGAACGTAGTAAGCCGCCCCCCGCTACGTCCGAATGCTTACACAGAACTGCCGCTGGGAGCTATCAAGCCGCAGGGCTGGCTTCGGGAAATGCTGCTACGTCAGAAAAACGGCGCGACGGGTAATCTGGATAAACTATATCCGCTGGTGATGAACGAACGTAACGGCTGGCTCGGTGGCGATGGTGACCAGTGGGAGCGGGGGCCGTACTGGATTGATGGCCTCTTGCCACTTGCCTACATTCTGGATGATGCCGAACTGATTGCCAAAACTAAACCATGGGTCGAATGGGCGCTTAACAGCCAGCAGCCCGACGGCTATTTTGGGCCGTCTAAAGATTATGGCCGGGAGCCGGGTGTTCAGCGCGATAACAGCCGCGACTGGTGGCCCAAAATGGTAATGCTGAAAATTCTGAAACAGTATTATTCAGCGACGGGTGATAAGCGGGTTATCAACCTGATGACCAACTACTTCAAGTATCAGTTAAAAGAGCTACCGAAAAAGCCACTCGATCACTGGACGTTCTGGGCGCGCTACCGGGGGGGCGACAATCTGATGGTGGTGTACTGGCTTTACAATATCACCGGCGACAAATTCCTGCTCGACCTCGGCGACCTGATTCACAAACAGACGTTCGATTATACGGATGCGTTTCTGAATACGGATTTGCTCACCAAAGAAGGTAGTATTCACTGCGTTAACCTGGCGCAGGGCATCAAAGCGCCGATTATTTACTACCAGCATCACCCCGACAAAAAATACCTCGACGCGACAAAAAAAGGCTTTGCTGATATTCGAAAATACAACGGCATGGCGCACGGCCTGTATGGTGGCGATGAAGCGCTTCACGGCAACAACCCAACGCAGGGCTCGGAACTGTGCTCGGCGGTGGAAATGATGTTTTCGCTCGAAAGCATTCTCGAAATCACCGGCGACGTAGCCTACGCCGATCAGTTGGAGAAAGTGGCCTTTAACGCTTTGCCTGCACAAGTTTCGGACGATTTTATGGCACGTCAGTATTTCCAGCAGGCCAATCAGGTGATGGCTACCCGGCACACACGCAATTTCGACGTCAATCATCACGGCACCGATCTCTGTTTTGGACTGCTTTCCGGCTATCCATGCTGCACCTCGAACATGCACCAGGGCTGGCCGAAATTCGTTCAAAATCTTTGGTACACTACGACTGACAAAGGGTTGGCGGCTTTAGTGTATTCGCCTAGCGAGGTAAAAACAACGGTTGGAAATGGTACGTCGATTTCGGTTAAAGAAGAAACGGGTTACCCATTTGAAGAAACCATCAAGTTTACGTTGAGTGTCGATAACAGCGCGAAAACGGCTACGTTCCCGTTTCACCTGCGTATTCCGCAATGGTGTAAGAAAGGTACCGTGAAAGTCAATGGGAAGGTAGTGCAGGAAGCGACTGGTAATCAACTGGTAAAAATGCAACGGGATTGGCGATCGGGCGACGTAGTGGAACTGGAATTACCCATGCACATCTTCAAAAATAACTGGTATGAAAACTCAATGTCGGTGGAGCGCGGTCCGTTGACGTATGCACTGAAAATCGGAGAGTCTGCTACGTTGGTGAAAAACGATAAAGACCCGATTGACTACGGCGCTACGTATGAGGAGATACGTCCGACAACGCCCTGGAATTATGGCCTGATTCAGGTACCGGATAATAAGCTGGAAGACAGCTTTACGCTGGAAAAGAAAGGTCCGATTTCTGATTTTCCGTGGAATCCCGAGAAGGCCCCGTTAGTGCTGAAAACTAAAGCGAAACGTATTCCATCCTGGGGTATCTACAACGAAATGACTGGTCCGATTCCGTATAGCGTAACGTATCAGTTAGAAACGGCGAAAGAGGAAGAGGAAATTACGCTGATCCCTTACGGATGCACCAATTTGCGCATTTCACAGTTTCCGGTTGTGCGGAAAAAATGAGGGTTTTAGACTTTAGGTATTAAGAAAATCAGCGTTTTTGTCATGCTGAGGAACGAAGCATGACAAAAAACAGCAGAGCAAAAAATGCTAAACGTAGTAAAACGATTAAAACAATGCCCAGTTCTCATAAAACCATAATCCGAAACGTAGCGGCCAGTTTAATTGGCATTAGTACTACGTCGGTGGTGTTTGCGCAGGCGCAGTTGATGGTGCAGCGGTTCGAGCCGGTTGGCTTTTCGCAGGTGTCAATTACCGACAAATTCTGGAAACCGAAGCTGGATAAAGTAGCGACTGCTACGTTGCAGGCCTGTATTGTACAAACTGAGCAGAAAACGGGTCGTATCCGCAATTTTGAAAAAGTTGCCCGCAAACAGGGAGAAAAACACGAAGGTATTTACTACGATGACAGCGACGTGTATAAGGCGCTCGAAGCCATGTCGTACTCGCTCAAGAACCGTCCCGACGCCGTTCTGGAACGTAAAGCTGATGAATGGATTGATAAAATTGCTGCCGCTCAACTGCCTGACGGTTACCTTAATACGTACTACACGCTAACCGGCCTCGACAAACGCTGGACCGACATGGAACGGCACGAAGATTATTGCGCGGGTCACCTGATCGAAGCTGCCGTAGCGTATTTCAACACGACTGGCAAACGCAAACTACTGGACGTAGCGATTCGTTTTGCCGATCACATCGACTCTACGTTCCGCATCAAAAACCAGCCCTGGGTGAGTGGACATCAGGAAATTGAACTGGCCCTCATGAAACTGTATCACCTGACCAATCAGGAACGCTACGTTAAACTGGCCGACTGGTTTCTGGCACAGCGCGGACATGGGTACGGCAAAGGCAAAATCTGGGATGAGTGGAAAAATCCTAAATACTGTCAGGATGACGTACCAGTGAAGCAACAGAAAGAAATTACCGGTCATGCCGTGCGGGCCATGTACCAATACACGGGAGCCGCCGACGTAGCAGCCGCCACCAACGATCCCGGATACATGAATGCCATGACGACCGTTTGGGAGGACGTAGTACACCGGAATATGTACCTGACCGGCGGCATTGGCTCATCAGGACATAACGAGGGATTTACGGATGATTTCGACCTGCCCAACGAATCGGCTTATTGCGAAACCTGTGCCTCGGTGGGCATGGTGTTCTGGAATCAGCGCATGAACCTGCTCACCGGCGAAAGTAAGTACGTCGACGTATTGGAACGTAGTCTGTATAATGGCGCACTGGATGGCCTGAGCCTGAGTGGCGACCGCTTCTTTTACGGTAATCCGCTCTCGTCGTCAGGCAATTACGGACGTAGTGAATGGTTCGGAACGGCCTGCTGCCCATCAAACATTGCCCGATTGGTAGCTTCGCTGGGCGATTACATTTATGGTCGCTCTGAACAGGGAGTCTGGGTGAATCTGTTCGTAGCCAGTAATACGACGTTCAAGTTTGGGAAAACCGACGTACCGCTCCAGCTCGACACCAATTATCCCTGGGATGGCAACGTAACGATAACGGTTAATCCGGCTAAAAAAGTGGCTTACGCATTGCATGTCCGTATTCCGGGCTGGGCCGATAATATGCCGGTACCCGGTAAGCTGTATCAGTTCACCGATAGCAAAAACGCCAAAATAGAAGTGTTACTCAATGGAAAGCCTGTTACGTATCGGGTGGAGAAAGGCTACGCGGTGCTGGATCGTACCTGGCAAAAAGGGGACGTAGTGGACGTGAAATTGCCGATGGAGGTACGTCAGGTGGCGGCACGGAAGGAAGTAAAAGCCGACCAGGATCGGATTGCGCTGCAACGGGGGCCACTGGTCTATTGCGTGGAAGGGGTAGACAATGCGGGTCGGGCCTGGAATATCCTCGTACCTGCCAATGCTACGTACGCAACCAAATCACATCAGGTACTCGACGAACCCGTTACGGCCATTCAGGCGAACGTATCGGTGGTAGAAGCTGCCCCCGACGGCCTGAGTGTGCAGACCAAACCTCAGACAATAACGGCTATTCCGTATTACACCTGGGCAAATCGGGGTAAAAGCTCCATGCAGGTCTGGTTGCCCAGTCGGATTAAAGAGGTGAAGATTACGGAATAGCGTAGTGCAATAGCGTAAATAATGGCAACGAATTACTACCGCCCATAGTCAACTGGTATAAGTTTATAACCTTATATCAGTTGAATATCAGCTGCTTTGAAAGCTTTCAGTAACTGTTCCAGAAGCTGACTTTTTAGGGCGGTTTCGCTATAAATACTGTCTATCCAGACCTGTACTTTTAGCTCGATAGAATCGGGGCCGATCGACGTAATGAAAAGATCGGGTGCCCTGTTTTTCAACACGCCATCAATCGTACTTACTTCATTCTTTAGCAGTTCACGCACCGTTTGCAGGTCGGTAGCGCCACTTACTTTTATCGTAAGTTCCGTTTTCAGATACGTTTCATTGGAAGTCCAGTTCACGATTCGGTTCGTGATAAAATCGCCGTTCGGGATGATAACTTCTGAACCCTGCGCAGTCAGCATCTTGCTCGACCGGATACCAATCTCACGAATCCGGCCTTTTTTATCAACCAGTTCTACGTAATCGCCAATTTTAAACGGTTTTTCGAAAATCAGGATAATACCTGAGACAAAATTGCTGACAATGTTTTGCATCCCTAAACCAATGCCCACGCTGAGCGCGCCCAGAACAACTGTAAACTTGTCGATCGAAATGCCCGATGCGGCAATGGCCAGCAATACGCCAGCCACGATAATTACCAAACGTACCAAAGCCAGTATGGAACTGAGCGGTTCTACCCGATCCTCGACGGTTGGCAACTGACTTTCGCCGAAGAGCAGACCGATATTTTTCTGCAATAGGCTCGACAGATAAATAATCACCGAGAATGAAAGTACATTGCTGAGTGTGAAGGAGATACTGCCGAAGGCGCGAGGTTTGGTCAGCAGTGTATAGGCCAGATTAAACAGACTGTCGGCCAGGCCCAGGTTAATAAAGAAGACGAGTAGCCATAGCGCAATGGCCACGAATGTAAGTCCCTTTTTGAAAGACCGTTGGGTATGATTTACGTTCACCCGCGAAAAAAGCCCCTGCGAGAACGTACTGATCGTTATTTTCAGCGCTAAGGCTTCCAGAACAATATCAATAAAAATGCCTAACCCGATGATTTGAACCAGCCCGATAACAGCCGTGACACTAACCGTTTTCGCCAGGCTGATTCGCCCCAAAATATTTAATAAAATAGCCAGGGCATTAAATAGTAAATACAGTCTCGTAACTAGCCGAACCATACGGTTAAGCCGCTGATGGCGTGGCAATCGGTTTCTGAAGGCGAAACCGATGTATAAAAAACCAGCATTCAGCGCAATCAGCCCCAGTCGCATAAACAGGGAATCGCGTACTAAGGCATTCAAAATGAGCAGCAGAATGTAGAAAAAACCAGCTGTCAGCCACAGCCAGGTATCTTGTCTGGAAAAGCGCTTCCAGAGGTGAATCGTGAGTACTACATAGAGGAGAAACTGGGAAATCTCTACATAAACAGAAGGCGACTGGGGCTCAAAAAGAGGAGTCAGATTGAGCAGAAAAATCAGGGAGGCCACCACCGGAATCGGCTTGATATTAATCAATCCCAGTTCATCAACTTTCTGGCGCAACGTGGGCCTGCGGGCGTTTTTGAAATTCCTGAATACCCAGAAAAAGAATAGACCCGCCAATAGAAATAGTAGGAACAGGTTGTCCCACGAAGACGCAAAAAAGTAGTTTAAAATCCGATCCTGCCCCTGGTAATTTGCTTTGAGAATTGCCGGGAGATTACGGACCGCCAGGGAGGCCGGTGCTTCCCACAAATAAGGCGATTCTTTTTGAAAAGCACTTTCCGTCGACTTTTGTAATCGCTCGTTTATAAGTGTTTGTAAATTGCTGATAATGAGCGAAGTGCCCGACACGTCAGCCAGCAAACGACTCACTGTGTCCAGGCGGGCTGTGGTCCGGTCGCCAGCATCCTGCAACTGTAATTTGAGATTGGCTAACTGATCGGCGTAAAACTTTTTCTCGGTGGTGTCCTGGCTGCTCACCATCAAGAGTGAATCTGAACTTAACGCAAGCACCTGATCGAGCAGGTTTTGTATGTCGTTGTTTGATTTGGAGAGCGTCGTTCGCCAGGTAGTCAGCTTGGCCTGTGCGTCGCTCAAAATCAGACTATAATTCGACAGGCTTTTGGCGTCGCTGATCGTTCTACTTGTTTTTAGATCGGTCGAAATCGGTGCTATAGTCGATTTCACGCCCGTAAGGCCGGCGCGAATGCGGGCCATGCCGTACCCTTTTTTGTTAGCCGCCTTAATCTCCGTGATGACCGACTGCGCTTTCTGTATTTTAAATAATAACGTATCTGGAATGCTTTGGCGAGGGCCCGTCGTCTTGGTGGTATCCTGCGCCATAGCAGGAGCCGCAGCCATCAACAACAGTAAACTCGCCAGTATTGCATGAAAATAGGCTTTACCAAACATGTACTTATCAGTTTATAATCCGAATAAGACGTCTGGAATAGCCGATTTATCCTCGGCATGAGTACACCTGGGCGGGCCCCAGGCTTTATCATTTTGCTGATTTTTCTTATACCTGAATCCTCGCTCATACTCAGTTGGTCAGTGGTAAAACTGCCCCACTATTCCCAACGTCTCTATAAAGAGACACGATAACACCCGTTTCGGTTTTGGAATTTTAGCGAATCGCCCCGGCTCCGGTTCTCTCTGCGTGGTGATGAAGGGCTATAGAATTGTCGCGTTTTAGCGTTGAAATGCGCCTGTATCAAAGCCTTTCGGATGGATTTCTTCGAAGTACGTTTTCAAGGTGTTGGGATCGAGAAATGGGGCAATTCGTTTGGTTGGACTAACCGCGACCTGTAACTGGCGAAACAGACTGTCCGGATTTTTCCAATCGGAAGGTTGTAGTAAAAACGGCTTGATCAGTAAATACAGATGCTCAAAAATGGCCCCATCTGCGTAGACATCCCCATCGATTTGTAATTGATACGTTGGTTTAAGCCGATTCAGCTTGGTCTGTACTACGTCTAAAATGGGAACGGGATTTCGGCGTCGCTTCGTCAGTAACGATCGGCGCACAGGCCATACCGTCTGACTTTCCTGAAGCAGCCTGATATAGTCTCCCAAATTATACCAGACCGTGTCCTGATACCGAAAAAAACGAATGGGTTTCATTTTGTAACGTTTGAATTAACTGAAAAATCGAGTCATGCTAAACGCAGCCAGTTAATAGTCGCTTCCATATCACTCTTCTTCGCTATTGTTTAGTTTTGCCAATAAGCTGTAGGCCCCTTTCACCACAACTGGTGTCATGGCCGGATTTATGTCGGGCGGCAACGTAACAGCAACGTAGCCATTTTCACGAATGCCGGTTTTTAGCTCCACTTGCCGAAACTGATACGTAGCAGGACTTGTCTGCTTTTTAGTCAGTACGTAGATGAGTGATTTCCCACCAAAGCTCACAATGGCCGATTCGGGCAGGGTCGACATAGGCTGCGTTTTCACCTGAATCTGAGCCGCTACGTAGCCACCCGGAATCAAATCGGGCGAATAGGCTTCTGGATGCGCCAGTACGCTGATGGTTCGATCGTCTGAAATGGATTTTCCAATCAGAAAAATGGTGGCCCGGTGCGCCAGTGAGGCATCACCCCCCATGCCGAAACGTAGTGGCTGCCCAACCCGAATCCGGCTGATGTCTTTTTCGAAAACCCGTAGTTGTACGTGCAGGTGATCCAGACTGACAATCTCCGCTACTACGTCGGCCGGGTTTATAAATCGACCTTTGTTGACCGGTACGTTCGTAATGAATCCCGAAACGGGCGACGGAATGACAACCGTACGCGTAAGCCGCTCCGGACTCAACGTAGCAGGATTGATGCAGAGAATGGCTAATCGCTGGGCGAGGCCTGCCAACTGCGCCTGCAAACTCTGGCGTGAGGAGCGGGTCTGCTGAAAAATTTTCAACGCCGATACGTTCTCGCGGCTCAATTCCTGCTGACGCGCAAACTCCAGATCGGCATATTCCAGCTTGGCTTTAGTGTCGAGGTAATCCTGTTGCAACTGGATGTAATCGGGATTTTCGAGAACCACCAGCGACTGCCCTTTTCGGACCTTCATCCCCGGTTCCAGATTTATCTCCCGGATATACCCACCAAACGGAACCGAAACCGACACTCTGTTTTGAGCCGGTACGTCGACCGTTCCGTTGACTTTCAACGTAGTGCTCATCGTTCGCTCGAAAGGTGCGCCCAACTCAATGGCTGCTACGTTATACTGAGCCTGCGTCAGCGACACCTCAACAGGGCCATTCGAGGCCGAGTCAACCGCCGTTTGGGCAGAATCTGGTTTTGCATCTGAACCCTTATTGCTACTCCCATTTTCGTCAGAATGGCAAGCTGATAAGAGGCTGGCAACAAGCACTAATATGGAGATATTGGCGGTACTTGCTGATTTCGTTTTTGATCGGCTTGCCGATTGAGCTTCTTTGGCTACGGCTTTTCGCTCCGAAATCGAATACAGGATAGGTAAGACAATCAGGGTCAGCAACGTAGCGGTAAACAATCCGCCGATAACCACGGTCGCCAGTGGCTTCTGCACTTCGGCCCCCGCCGAGTTGGAAATGGCCATCGGAATAAACCCAAACGACGCCACCAATGCCGTCATAATAACCGGACGAAGGCGCACTTCGGCCCCCTGCCGGATAATTTCGGTCAGGTCGGTCAGTCCTTCTTCGTGACGGAGTCGGTTGAATTCGGCAATCAGGACAATGCCATTGAGCACCGCCACGCCAAACAGCGCGATAAACCCTACGCCCGCTGAAATACTGAATGGCATGCCACGTAGCAATAGTGCAAAGACGCCCCCAATGGCCGCCATCGGAATGGCCATGAAAATCAGAAGGCTTTGGCGAATTGAGCCGAAGGTGAAAAAGAGTAGCGAAAAAATGAGCGCCAACGCAACCGGCACGGCAATAGACAGCCGCTTTTTGGCGTCGAGCAGGTTTTGAAATTGCCCGCCATACGTAATTGAATAGCCCGGCGGAAACTTTATTTTCTGCCCCACTTTTTGCTGTAATTCCGTTACGATGCTTTCCACATCGCGGCCACGTACATTGAAACCCAGCGTGATACGTCGGTGCGTATTGTCGCGCTGAATCTGATTTGGGGCCAGCTCCATCGACACCTGCGCAATCTGCGCCAGAGGAATCTGTTGCTCCATCGCATTGGCACGGGCCGGTACGGTCACGTACACATTCCGGATATCATCGATGCTTTGCCGTTTGTCGGCAGCCAGACGTACCACCAGATCGAAGCGTTTTTCGCCTTCAAAAACCAGTCCCGCCGATTGCCCGGCAAAGGCAGTATTAATCACCCGGTTAACATCCGTTACGTTGAGGCCATATTTGGCAATCTGTGCCCGGTCGAGCTTGATCAGAATTTGCGACAGTCCACCAACTTGCTCAATATAAAGGTCTTTAGCGCCTTTGATCGTGCGGGTCAGATTACCCACTTCGTCCGCCAGTTTGGCCAGTTGCCCTAAATCGTCACCATATATTTTGAGTGCTACGTCCTGACGGGCACCGGTCATAAGTTCGTTGAACCGCATCTGCACGGGCTGCTGAAAGCCGAACGTAACACCGGGAATAACCGACAAGGCTTCAGCCATTTTGCCCGCCAGCTCGTCGCGCGTTCTGGCCGACGTCCACTGGGCTTTTGGCTTAAGAATCACCATCTGATCGGCCGCTTCGATAGCCATCGGGTCGGTAGGAATTTCGCCGGAGCCGATTTTGGCAACCACCTGCTCCACTTCAGGAAATTGCTTCAGTAGAATTCGCTCTGCTTTTAACGTAGCATCTACCGTTTCAGAAAGTGAACTTCCGGTTAAGGTTCGGGTATCAACGGCAAAATCGCCCTCGTCCAACTGCGGAATAAACTCTCCGCCCATCCGGCTAAACAGCAGTCCCGCCACAACCAATAAAACCACGGCACTACCTAAGATCAGCAGACGATGCCGCAGCGAACGTAGCAGTATCGGCTCATAAACGCGCTGAATTCGTTTCATGAGCCGGTCAGAAAAGGTGTTTTTACGTTCGATTTTTTTATCGAGCAACAGCGCCGAAACCATAGGAACGTAGGTAATCGAAAGGATAAACGCGCCCAGAATGGCAAAGGCTACGGTGAGCGCCATCGGTCGGAACATCTTGCCTTCGATGCCCGACAAGGCCAAAATGGGCAGGTACACAATCAGGATAATCAGCTCACCAAACGCAGCCGACGACCGGATACGTCCTGCCGACTGAAACACCTCCTCGTCCATCTCGTCCTGCGTCAGCGTTCGGTTCAGGTTACGTAGCGTGATGTGGTGCAGCGTAGCTTCAACAATGATAACGGCCCCATCGACAATCAGTCCGAAATCAATAGCGCCCAGACTCATCAGATTACCCGATACGCCAAACAGGTTCATCATGGCGATGGCGAACAGCAACGCCAGCGGAATGACCGACGCTACCACAAAACCCGCCCGGAAATTGCCTAGTAACAGGACCAGCACAACGATCACAATGGTGGCACCTTCCAGGAGATTACGCTCAACGGTGCCGATGGCGCTGTTGACCATTTTGGTCCGGTCCAGAAAGGGAATGATCTGTACGCCAGGTGGTAAGGTTTGCTGAATCTGAGCTATTTTCTCTTTCACCCGTTTAATCACCGCCGACGAATTTTCGCCTTTAACCATCATCACAACAGCCCCAACGGTTTCGTCCTGCCCGTTACGTGTCACCGCGCCGTAACGTACCGCTTCGCCAATACGTACCTGTGCTACGTCCCGTACCCGAATCGGTAAATTGTTTGTATTCAGATGGATAACGATATCGGCAATATCATCGGGCGTATGAATCAGGCCGTCGGATCGGATAAAAAATGCGTTGGGCTGTTTGTCGATATACGCTCCGCCGGTGTTCTGGTTATTCTGCTGAAGCGCCGAAAAAATCTCGGTCATAGTAACGCCAACGCTCTGGAGCCGGTCGGGGTCGACAGCGATTTCGTATTGCTTCAGTTTTCCTCCGAAACCACTCACATCAGCCACGCCGGGCGTACCGAGCAAGGCGCGCCGAATGGTCCAGTCCTGAATGGTTCGGAGATCCGTTAAGGAGTAGCGCGTTTCAAACCCTTTTTTCGGAACTACCGTGTACTGGAATATCTCGCCCAATCCGGTGGTTACCGGGGCCATTGTGGGCGTGCCAACGCCGGGTGGAATTTGCCCTGTTACGTTCTGTAACCGTTCGCTGATCTGCTGCCGAGCCCAGTAGACATCGGTAGCGTCCGTAAAAACGACCGTTACGATGGATAGGCCAAACCGGGAAAACGACCGTATTTCTGTCAGGCCCGGAATGTTGGACAAACTCACTTCAATCGGGAACGTAACCAGCCGTTCGATATCTTCTGCCGCCAGCGACGGGCTACTGGTAATGACCTGGACCTGATTGTTGGTAATGTCAGGAACAGCGTCGATTGGAAGCTGGGTGGCCGACCAGATTCCCCAGCCAATCAACGCCAGCGTAAACAGACCGATCACCACCTTGTTTCGGATGGAGAAATAAATAATTGCATTCAGCATGAAAGCGTCGTAGAAAATGTTGCCCCTGCGCCATTCTTACATGCGCCCAAATCAATCCTTTCGAGGGACGACGTTGCGCAGCCTGAATAGCATCTGGACAATCAGAATTGAGGAAGAAACCTAACGTAGCACTAGCAGCCGTTTGCCTGCTGATTAGGCGCACTTCGCCCATCGGGCAAACGGTTGTTAAGCTCGGGGCGGGTTAATCAACGACGTAACGCGGACAAAAGAATACAGATTGGCGTAACCAAAGAACGCCCGTCGGCTCAGTAGAAGAATAGTCAATGCCGCCAGGGTAAACAATTGGGTAGGTGTGGGCGTAAAGCCCGGAATAGCATGGCCTATTGTCGGCAAATTGTGGTGGCTGTGGTTCGGATGTTTATGATGCTCCGAGTTAACCCCGTAATGCATCACGATAAAGTCGAGAAAACTTAACGCTGGCTCGGTTTTCCTGTGTTCCTGAAAGTGCTGGATCAAATCGACAACCTTATTAGACTGATCAACACCAAAACCAGGAAACAGGCTGCTTCCCAGCATCAACATCGTCATCCATAAAGCCAGTATCGATTTCATAAAACCCTGCTTATACCCCATCTAACACAAAGATTGTCAGAAAGTTTGCCGCCTGGTTTAAACTCGTTCAATTTAGAAATAGACCAGACAATAGTAACAGTTGATGAAATACAAAAGCCCGGTTTTACCCTAAAAAAAGGAATCACGAACGCCATAGCTACGTTGTTACGTCGGCAAAAACGGCATTCCAATCATCCACAAATCGGGTAAGTCCGAATCGATCCAAAGCCAGTTGCCGGGCGTTGTCGCCTAAGCGTTTCGCTTTATCTGGATTCGCTACTACATACGTCATGCTGTCGATCAACTCGTTTACGTTAGCCGACACAAATCCGTGTATATAGTTCTGAATCACGGCCAGAGCAGCAGTTTGCGACTTTCGCCAATGAACTTGTTAGGCAGGGTTATAGCGGATAATCAGTTAGGTACCTGCTCTATCGACGTGGGTTCTTCCAGAGGTTGATTGTTGCCCGAACGGCGTACGCGGGACAGTTCTGGGTAAGCGCGCAGACGGGCGCGCATAATGGACCCCAGCGGTCGGTGCGCTTCCAGGGAGTGAGCGGGGCTGAACGAAAGCGATTCTACGTACTGCTGACGGCCTTCGCTGTAGGCATCCTGTTTAGGTAGGCGCATTTGGGCAACCGGTACGTAGGGGCTTTCTTCTTCACTCCATTCCTTGTTGGCGTCTTCGACAGGCATGCTATCCAGATTGGTGCAGAGCTGAATACGTATCTCGAATTCTGCATCGTTGTCTTTCAAATAGCCCACCGTAGCTGTCCGAAGGGCATTTTCATCAGTATAGCTATTTACTTCAACATCCGCATCAGCCAGGGCTTTTTGAGCAGTGGAAACCGGCACGACAGCTAGTTTCGCAATATAGTTGCCGTAACGTAGTGGCGCCTGACTAAAATAGGCTTCTGCCAGCGGATGAATGCGGGAGTCGCCGATAAAGTCCAGTTTGGAGCTCTCTACACCCACTACGTTCAGGGCTTCATTGGTGACTCTTGATACTGCAGATGCCACTTCTTTAACCGTATCAGGTACCTTAGGCATGTGCTCGATTATCCGTTGCAGCATCAGAAAGGATTTGACATCCGGATTCGGGAAATACGTAGTGGTCGAATCCAGCACAAAATCCTGAGTCGTCTGCCCTTCGTGACCCGCTATTTTTGGCCCTTCAACACCCAGCACCTTAAACGAAAACCCGCGCTGGGTATTAACCGCATCAGAAATAATTTCGCCGGGTACGTTCGCCAGCCGGACAATGACCGGATACGTAGCAAGTTTGGCAAATAAACCCTGAGCCAGCTCTTCGGGCAGGTTATCCAGCACGACTAATTCACCCACTGCCAAACCATGACTCTTGGCGTGAGAAACCCGCACGTGATGACCATACGCTTCATGCGTTCGACCGTCCAGTCGTTTCATCGAAGCTATTATGTCGTTAATGACCTGATTTTCATTTTCTGAGATGATTTCGACTTCGGGGCGATACTGGACGTATTGAGCGGGCACGTTGTTCGGGGATTATAGATGAGGGAAAATGGACGACAAGGAGTTTGTTGATACAGTGGGTCAACTGACCAACAAACTCCAGATCATCCGTGCTTTGTACGAACGAAACCGACTCATTCATTAGACAGAATTTAAGCCTGATTGCCCGTTCGTGATACGTATTCCGGTGCTACGTTCGCCTGAACGGTCAGGATTCGCTTTTATCGACGGGTTCCTGCTGTTTGCCGAGGTTGGCGGCAACCATACTTTCCGGCATGATATTGCTCATACCGACCTGTAATTTGTTTTTCAAACCAGATATGACTTTATCATCGCCCGACATTAGCGCGTCGTAGCCATCTTTGGCCACTTTAGCCGGATCGGCAAGACTGCCTTCCTGCACAATTTTGGAGTTTTCCATCTGCGCTTTATGGAAGAAGTCGGTATCGGTTGGACCTGGTTGCAGCGCCGTAATGGATACATTCGTTTCTTTCACTTCGTCTCGAATGGCTTCGGTAAAGGATAGGACAAATGCTTTGGTGGCGTGATAAACCGCCTGCCAGGGGCCCGGCAACTGACTGGCTATTGAAGCTAGATTAAGGATTTTGCCATCATTACGTGCCACCATCTCCTGCAAAAAGAATTTAGTCAGCACTACCAGAGCGGAAATGTTCAGATCAATCAAGTCCAGTTCCCGTTCTACATCATTATCGACGAATAGCCCGTATTGACCTTGGCCAGCGTCATTAACCAGTACGTCGATCTGAATTCCTTTAGCTTTCACTTCTTCGTACACCTCAAAAGCGGCTTGCCGCTGGCTCAGGTCTTTTGAAATGGTCAGTACGTTGATGCCGTACTGCTGGCTGAACTCTGACGCTATTTTCTGGAGATCGTCCTGACTACGGGCAACCGCGACAATATTGTACTTATCATTGGCGAACAGTTTGGCCAGTTCATAGCCGATTCCACTGGTGGCGCCAGTAATGAGCGCGTACGGATGCTGATTGGTTGTCATAACGTTATTGTAGTCTGAGAAATAACTAAACCCGAGGTAATGGTACGTGTTCGCTGCTGCGTTCTGTTGTGAGGAAATGGGCTTCAGATGAATGTCCATCTTGAAAACGGGTAAAGCGAAGGGGGGCCGCTTCGATACGTTGGCGGCTATTTGCCAGACATTACAGTGCCGGCCAGGTGATATTTTGGCCTATGTGGATACGAGTTTGACCGAAGAATTAACCGTTTCAGCCGATAGTCAATAGGTGTAACAAGTTTGTGGCGTTACGTTCTGTAAAACAGCTTGCCACAGTTCAGCAAACGGCTCTTGCTTCTTGGGGGCTTTATGCTGGTTGTTATTTTTAGGCCGACCTCTACCGTTTGTTAAAATAGGTAGAGGTCAGCCTGGATGCATCTGGAGATGGTAAATCACTACGTTATTGGACACGAACCAATTGAACGCCCAGCACCGGGCGACCATTGGCTGTGACGCCTTGAATCATCACACGTACCGTTCGTACTACGTCCGATAACGGAAAACGTAGCTGGCTGCGCCCCTGACTATCGGTTTGCATCAGTGGTTTCCAGTATAATACGTCCCGGGAATCGACGGAGCCGGAATTGTTGCTGGTGGTTGCCTCCGCGTCGTACCGTGGTACGTAAAATTCGCGCTGTACTGACGGGTAGCCAATAAATTGAATCTGCTTCATTCCCTCCTCGGGTTTCGCAAGTCCCTGCATATACCGTGCGCCTTTGGTATAAAAAGCAATGACTCCGTTTCCGCCACGAGACCCGTATATACCAGCCGCGCCACCACTTTTCAGCAGTTCGATACGTTCAATATCTCTTGGATTAAAAGACATCAAAACGCTTCCATCAGGGTCCTGAATAGGTACGCCGTCCATCAAATACAGGGGCTGTGTACCAGCCATAAAACTATTTCCTCCTCGCATAGATACCTGATAATCACCGCTTTTATTTCCTCCGCTGCTGGAGCCGATTTTTCGTGTAACCATTACACCTGTCAATCGGCCTTGAATCATCTCGTAAAGATTCGAGTAAACGGGTGATTTCTCATCGAACTTAACAACAACATCAGCCGCATTGTGCAGACTACGCAATTGAATATCTTGGGGTCTATCTTCATATTTTTGCGCTCGAACCGTCACTTCTTTCAGCACTTTCGCCGTTTTGTCGCGGTAAAAATCGACATTGGCTTCCTGCCGGTTTCGAGCCGCTTCCAGTTGAGCCCGCAATGTCGACCAGTCCGGTGCAACAGTTGGTTTACTTAATTCCCATCCTTTACCAGGCCCTTCCTGAACCCAAAAAGCATCTTTGGCAGAAATATTTTTTAACTGACGATCAGTGATTTTTGTCATTAGCTGTATCGTATCGGCAATGGACAACCCCGCCAATCGAAAGCGCCCCTGTTCGTCGGCACCTGCCGATTTTACGAACGATCGACCAGCGGCTGTCGACGCCACGGTAATCTGCGCACCAGGAATTGGCTCATTTTTCGCATTCAAAATGCGGCCCCTGAGCGACACCCCACCGAGTGAATCCGTTTCGGGGGTACCGCTCACCCGTCGCCAGCCTTGCGTCAACAACAAGTCGTCCAGCGCTTTACGGGTTTCGGTAGAGTGGCTTACTACGTATTGATTGGGATTTTCAATACGGCCCCGTAGCTCACCCGTTAACAATAGGTGGGTTTGCAAGGTAGCCTCGGCGCTATCATCGGGCACCTGGCCAGCATCGGTGATCGACGCCGATAAAGCCGCCTGCGCGGGTAAGCCATTGTCGTTCAGATTAACACTGAGAATGACCTGCTCGCGGGGCTGATACAGCTTTTTGTTGAAACCCATCAGCACCCGTATCGGTGCGGTGAATTCGGACACAAAAACCAACCGCTCGGCCTGGGGCTTGGCAATGGCATCATAGAGCGTGATTTGCGCCAGACCTGACAACCAGTTCTGCATCGGCAGGCTTACCTTCGCCACCCCGTTTTGCAGGAGAATCTTTCGCTGATCGACCACCCGGCCCCGCTGCTGAATCAGGATATACACTGAGTCGGTAACCACTTTATTCGTACTCAGTACAGTCAACGATAGCCGAGTCGTATCGCTGATGGCATCGGCCCAGAGCAGCAGCCCATCGGTTTCGGGTTTGGGTAAAGGCGTTCGTTGCGGCTGGTTGTTATAGATGACCTCGGCATAGTAGGCCCGCTGCGGCTTGGGCTCCATCGTTACGCTGGTCATCCCCTGCGGATTGGTGCTGAAACGAGCGACTTCAGCCCCCAGGTCGTCAACGATACGTCCTGTCGTGGCCAAACCTCGTCCATTGGGTTGCACCAGCTTCACGCCCAATCGGGCTGGTAGCCCCACAATCCAGCGGCCACCTTCGGGCAAAATCTGAACGTCTACCGGCTCAGAAACCGAATCACTACGTAGCGAAATATCATTTTTAAACAGGTTATAGACCGCCACCGACCGCTCGAAAGCCGGTCGTCGCTGGGCGTCGTCTTCATCGGAGTAGGCCCGCAGGCGGTACGTTCCCGTCGAGAGCGTATCCGACAGGCGGAAATTGCCTTCGCCCCGTCCGTCGAGGATGCGCACCCATTGATGCTGAACGAGTTTGCCCGCCGAGCTCAGCAGATCGACATGGATAGCGGTTTCTCCTCCGGCCCGTTGGTGAGAGGGTGTATCGAGGAGGTAGGTGCTCATCCAGAGCCGGTCACCGGTGGCGTAGAAGGGTTTGTCGATGTGCACAAACAGGCTGGGAGCCAGTACTTTGAACCGATCGTTGAAGGCTGTCGTGATACGGCCCAGGCGAGCATCCGGTAGGGCGAATTTCTCCTGGGCTGACAGTTGGCCGTTCGTAGGTAACTCTTTTTCATTACCCTCGGGTTTCCAGTCAGCGGGCAGCATGGTCGACAGCCGGTCGTTGCCCATTGACCCTTTGACTTCCATGCCTTCGGGCATGGTAATCACTCCATCGGTGGTCATTTGTAGCTGACCCTTAGGTAATTTCATTTCCGTATAGGCATAACGGGCATCGGGATAGGGCGAGAAGGCAGAGTTCGCATTCGTATAGAATACAATCAGTTTCATGGGCGAAACCAAGCGTCGTTCGGTCGGTAAACGGCCCGGTTGAATCAACGTAGCGACTTGAATCGGAACAAGTCGCTTATAATCGTTAACCGCAGCCGCAAGGGTAACTGACCGCTGTTCCAGAGATATCATTTTGGTCATATCTTCCTGATACACCAGAAAACCGGCCTGCTTGAACGTATTATCAGTCAGACTGGCCATTAAATGTCGGATAGAGCCTTTGTAGGCGGTTAACCGGTTACGTTGGAATCGGCTGGCTTGCCGTTCGTTCTCCGGTTTCAATTCCTCGAAACGGGCAGTACCTCCATAGTATACCTCGCCTGACGTAATACCATCGAAGTGTTGCAAATCATAAACCAGGCGATAGCCTAGAGCTTGATTGTCAATAATTAATGGATCATTAGCCGTCGCATACAAATGATCTTTGTCTTCTTTAAAATTGAGTACTTCACTGTTTACAAGCTGACACTGTCCGCCAAACGGTTCACCCAGGAGAAGCTTTTTAAACTGGCGTAAATGGCGTTCCCAACTCTTCGGATTGCCCTTTACGGTTACAGCGTCCAGCGTTTGCTCACTTGCTTTCAGTCGAAAATTGGCTTTTTGGGGAGACGGATTATCAAATCTGTATGTGTGTTTATCAGGCTGATAACCAACAAATGAAGCAACAACCTCAACCGTGCCGAGTGGAATCCCAGCAAGAGTAAACGTCCCTTTTTCATCGGTGACAGCCCCTCGTGTACTGCCATTGACGTATACATTGGCAAACGGCATGGGTTTTCCCGTCGTGGCATCTACTACGTCGCCGGTCAGTACGGCTGTTGATTGTCCGAAAAGCAGCAGGGGCGACCTCAACAGTAGAACGACCGTTATCCAGCCAATAAAGAATGAACAGCGCATAGCTAGTAGATATTCTTAAAAAAGATAGCCGTTACGTAGTTATACCTATGGTTGTAGTAGGCAATGGCTCGTCATTAAAGGGATCTAGTTGCTCAATTGCTTGGCCTCATAACAGTGACAATGCAGGAATACGGCCTGATTATCGATAAACCATTTAGTCTCGCATCAATACTTTTCAAAAGGAGAAAGATACTTGTCTCGATCAGCTTCTTTACTGGAATATAAAAGAATCCTTAGTGAGATCTGGTAGGGGAAAGGAACCCGATGAAGCTTTGGCCTAAAGTATTCAACTTCTGATCTTCACAGTTTTACAGAGTATTCCCCTTTGCAAAACCGGTGAGTCCCTGATAAATGGGAGATTAATTACTACCGATTAACTATACGAAAAAAACAATCTCACATAAATGCAACATTGTTGCATTTATGTGAGATTGTTTTTAGATTTGTTACACGTTTCCATAAAATGACTTGTACTGAAGTCGTCAAGTGGATTGAACTGGGTAATTCTAATTTTTGAAAATGTGATGCATATGAAAGATAATCAAGACTTTGAGGTAATCATTACCGGAGGAAGCTACGCTGGACTTTCGGCAGCCATGGCTCTGGGACGATCGTTGCGAAAGGTATTGATCATTGACAGTGGGCAACCCTGTAACCGGCAAACACCACAGTCACATAATTTCATTACCCAGGACGGCGAGAAACCAGCTACCATTACCGAAAAGGCTAAAGCTCAGGTGTTAGCTTATAATACAGTAGAGTTTCTGAGCGACCTGGCAATGAGCGGAGAAAAAATGGATGATGAGTTTATCATTACGACCAAATCCAGTGGATTTTTCCGTGCAAAGAAACTGATCATCGCATCCGGCATAAAAGACATTATGCCGGATATTAAAGGCCTGGCAGCATGCTGGGGAATTTCGGTTATTCATTGCCCCTACTGCCATGGATATGAGTTTCGCGATCAAAATACGGCCATTATCGCCAATGGCGAAAGGGCTTATCACCTGGCCTCACTAGTTAACAACCTGACTAACAATTTAACTATTTTAACCTCAGGTAAAGCCGATTTTAAACCCGAGCAATTAGCCAAACTGCACCAACACCAGATCAAAATTGTCGAATCCAAAATCGCTGAAATAGAGCATCAGAACGGCCATATCAAACAAGTTATTTTTGACGGTGGCCATACATTGGCTTTTGCCAGCGCTTATGCAGCTCTTCCGTTTGTTCAGCACTCGGATATACCGGTTTCATTGGGATGTGAACTGACCGAGCATGGCTATATTAACGTGACTGCTTTTCAGCAAACAACGGTTGAGGGTGTTTATGCCTGCGGAGATTCTACTTCCATGATGCGGTCGGTCGCAGCGGCAGTATCGAGCGGAAATCTAACAGGGGCTGTGGTTAATAAGCAACTGACTGATGAGCAATTCTAATAACATGGTTTTTCCAGCCTTGTTGACGGGAATCTTTTTTTAAAAACGCTCGTCTGGTGGTTAGTCTCTGTTACACGTCGCCTAGGGGCGAGTCCAGTTCGGTGGCCTTTATTGACCGGTAACTAATTTGCCCTCTACAACCCGTCATTTTCGGCTACCTTTTGAGTTTGATTTATCCACCATAATTTCAATACTCAGGATGACTGCTTCGTTGTGGCGGCTCACGCTGCTGTTTTTGTTGACCATTCAGTACGTACCCGCATCAACCTATGCCCAAACTTACCCGCCGATGGATTCGGTTCGACTTCAGGTTAACTCGGACGGTGATACCCTGGTTGCCATTCGGCGGCTTTTCCTCGCCAAACGTGGAAGCGCTAAGATCGCCATTTGGACAGGTGTTGGGTTAGGAGTCACCTGCGGTTTAATAGGTCTGGGCAGTTATGCTCTGGTAAACTCCGCCAAAAAATCGACTAGTGGAAAACCCCTTGAGGAAAGTCCTGCTTCGATCAGTCTTAAATTTAGTTTGCCGGGTTTAGCTATTTCTGGTATAGGACTGGTTCGGCGGATCCGTTTCAATCGCCAACGGGAAGCGGTGGTGATAGCTGCTTATGAGCAGGGAAGAGGTCTCCCCCCATTTATTCTGCGGAAATTCAGGAGACAGCACTTTGCCAGTCAGTAACTTAGCCTAAATTAGGAATGATCGGCGGGCATTTTTTGTTACCCTGGCCAGCGGGAAGGATCTTGTCGTTTCTGACACTAATACAAGGATACCTCACTTAGTTAGGTGTAATCCGAATCACTGCATCAGGACCATTGGTCAGTACGTATAGAGCACCGTCGCGGCCCATTTTTAAATCGCGTATTCGCCCGTAGCCTTTTCGTAATAACTCCTGTTCGTAACCTTACTGCCAACAATCACTAGTCGGCGAATGAGCACATCGGGAACTGGTGACAGATTCAGTGGAGGTGGGCGTCGGAACGTAGCGGTTTCAGTTTATTTCTGTACCAACGGAGATTCAATAAAACCATCGGACTTAGGCTGAGTTTTCCAAATACGTAACGTCATCAGCTAATGTTTACCAACGGGATACTCCATCAACGCTGAACGAACGGATTTCTCGAATTATTTGGCGAAAGTTGCCTGATAGTCAATTATTACTAAAAATATGGAGCAGCCTAGTAAACCCCATCAGGCCGGGCCACTTCAGGCTGAGAGGGGACAGAAAACGACGCTAATTGGTATCGCCGTCAGTATAGCGCTGTTGCTGATCAAAGGAACGGCCGGATGGCTGGGAAATTCATATGCCCTGATTGCGGATGCCATCGAATCGGGAACCGACGTAGTTACGTCTACATTTGTGTGGCTCGGCCTACGTGTAGCGGCTCAAAAACCCGACGAAAATCATCCGTATGGTCATGGAAAAGCCGAACCATTGGCGGCTATTGTCGTCTCGCTGGCTTTGCTGGGAGCTGCTATTCTAATTGCTGTCGAAAGTATTCGAAATATTCAGATACCGCACGAAGTTCCTAAAGCGTGGACATTGGCCGTGCTGGCTGGTGTTGTGATCGTTAAAGAAGTACTGTTTCGACGGATTGCACAAGTGGGCGCCGAAACCGAAAGTAGCGCCGTTAAAGCGGACGCCTGGCACCACCGAAGCGATGCTATTACGTCGTTGACCGCGTTTGTAGGCATTAGCATCGCACTGATTGGCGGGCCGGGGTATGAAAGCGCCGACGATTGGGCTGCTTTACTGGCATCGGGTTTCATTGTGTTTAATGCCTACCACATTTTCCGACCCTCATTTGGTGAAATTATGGACGAATCGCCTGCGGGTGATTGGAAGGCGGAAATTGAAGCCATTGCACTGACCGTTCCGAACGTAATACGTGTTGAAAAATGCCTGGTTCGGAAAACGGGTTTTGAGTATTTCGTTGACTTACACGTACAGGTACCTGGCAATTTAACCGTCAGGCAAGGCCACGATATCGCTCATGCCGTCAAACGGGCAATTGTGGAGGAAAAACCAGCAGTTTATGATGTATTAATTCATATCGAACCTGCTTAAAAGCCTCCCTGATTGACTGAAGATGTAAATTTTACGAAATCACTATTCCTTCACCATGGAGGATTGACTTACTTTTAAACGTAGCACCACCGCCTGTTACGTTCCAAAGTTGCGGTTTATAGAGGACCAGCAGTTAACCTTGTTGTCGCTGACTCCAGTAAGCAGTTTCAACTGTCAGTGAGAAATTGTCTTTAGCTGGCCAACGTACCGAATTTGTCAAAAGGACAGTATCATCCGGTCAACTCACTTGGCCCCAGTATTAGTCAAAATTGGCAGGCATGAACCCAATCCGCCCACTACTCGGTATGGTTTGAATAACCCATGCTGTAATATCGCTTTTGGCGGTTTGCATATATA
Source organism: Spirosoma flavus (assembly GCF_054778555.1). NCBI lineage: Bacteria > Pseudomonadati > Bacteroidota > Cytophagia > Cytophagales > Cytophagaceae > Spirosoma > Spirosoma flavus. The sequence goes on along the minus strand of NZ_BAAGZL010000002.1, from coordinate 1,842,042 downwards.
ATTTTTCGGGTGGGTACGTAGTGAATTGGGAAACGCCCCGCAGGAGAACTTCTGCGCCGGGGGCAATACGTTGTGGTTCAGACAACCCGCCAATCGGTTTATTATCAGTTTCCTCAAGTCTTTTAGAAAGGGAGAGCGCTCGGTTGCCCCCGGAACTCGCCTACATCTGGGTGGAAAAAGCGCATCGCTCCGCATTACGTGCCTATTAATCGATTTCAGCAAAGTCTTCCGCAAACACTACATCAGCTGGATAATTGAACCCTTCCCACAGAGATCAGAAGTATTCGGATTGAAAGCTGTATTGAATGGAGACGCATATGAAAAGGATGTCTCGTTCATTGGCCTAAAGATTTTTTAAATATTGCACATTTTTTATAAAAGATACCTTTTAATAAATTTTTTATTGTACTTAACTTTGTACCAAAATATATGTTACTATAACATATAAAAATTTAACTTGTTACTCCCTAAATTTGAATTATGTTAACAATTTTCAGGCAAATGCGCTTCTCCGCATTAATCAGGCTATTTTTCCTCGTAACAAACTTAATCGGATTGACAGCCTTAGGGCAAACAACGTATTACGTAGCCAGTAATGGTAACGACGCCAACGACGGCCGTTCAGCCAATAGTCCATTTCTCAGTCTTTCGAAAATCAACAGTCTGTCACTACGTGGTGGCGACAAGGTTTTGTTGCGCCGGGGCGATACGTTTCGGGGTACACTCCTGATTAAACAGTCGGGCTCTTCCGGTGCGCCAATTACCGTTGATGCGTACGGAAGCGGTAACAAACCGATACTGTCGGGTTCCATGCCCATAACTGGCTGGACCAGCGTAGGAACGAATCTCTGGCAGGCGTCGTGTCCCAGTTGTGGAAGCCGGGTGACGGGTGTTTACAGCAACGGCTCTCCACTGCCGCTGGGGCGCTATCCCAACATCAATACGTCCAACAAAGGGTACCTGACGGTGCAGTCGCATTCGGGGAAAACGCAGCTGACCAGCCAGCAGGGCTTATCCACGAACTGGACGGGTGGTGAAGTCGTGGTACGTCCACAGAAATGGATTCTTGACAGAGCTGCGATTACCGGACAGAATGGTAATACGTTGACACTGAGCAATTCATCCAATTATGACTTGTCGGATGGGTTTGGGTATTTCATCCAGCAGCACCCCGCTACGTTGGATCAGCCGGGCGAATGGTATTATAACGCCAACGCCAAAACCATGCAGTTGTACAGCCCGACAAATCCGAATGGGCAGCTGATTACGGCAACCACAAATGACGAGGCCGTTCGGATTGAAAATGCGTCGTATATCACGATTCAAAATGTGGTCATTACGCAGGCCAGGGTTACGAATCTGTATGTGAATAATGCGTCCAGCCTGACCTTATCAGACGATGAGTTCACCAATGCAGGCGAAGATGCGATTCGGATGGACGGCTCAGGATCGAATATAACTATCCAGAATAGCCTGATTTACAAAGTAAATAATAACGGATGTGTCATTGGCGGCTACCAGAATCTGACGTTTCGGAACAATACGATTCGGAACGTGGGTTTGTCGCCGGGCAGGGGACGTAGCGGTGATGGGCAGTCGGTTGGAATGATGTCCAAAACAACAGCTAATACGTTGATTGAGAATAACGTAGTAGACAGTATCGGTTACGTTGGCATTGATTTCTGGATTAATACGACCATCCAACGTAACACCATTTCTAATTTCTGTCTGGCAAAAAGCGATGGGGGAGGGCTTTACACCCGAAATGGTAATAAGGTGGCCATGCCCGGCATCAATATCCTGTCGAACATTGTCTTCAATGGGATCGGCGCTCCCGAAGGCACGCCTTCCGATGCCTATTCAGGAGCAAACGGCATTTACCTCGACGACTGTACGCAAAGTGCTACGTTACAGGGCAATACCGTGTTCAACTGTACCGGCCTCGGCTTTTACCTGCACTCTACGTCGGGCATTAACCTGACGGGAAATACCAGCTACAACAACGGCGAAGGGCAACTGCTTCTATCGTCCAATCATGGGATGTGCCTACCCCGGTTCAACCAGATTCAGCAGAATATATTTGTCAGTAAACCTGTAAATCAGCTCGTGGCCCGCTACGAGTCTGACCAGGATGATCTGGGCAGTTACGGTACGTTCAACAACAACTATTACGCCCGTCCTTTTAATGACGTAGCAACGATTGGTGCGGTTCGCAAAAGTGGTACGTCGATTGTCGGTAATAACCTGTCGCTGAGCGAGTGGCAGTCCCGTTTTCAACTGGATCTAGCGTCAAAAGCGAGTCCCTTTGTCTATAAATCTACGACGGTGACGGGCACTGGGACAACACGATTCAGCAATACGTTCAACAGCAACACCGAAGGCTGGTCGGCCTGGAGTTCGTACGGCAATGGGCAGGTGATTCAGACGAGCAGTGGTACGTCGAGCACCGGTCTGCTCGACGGTGGCAGCCTTCAGGTTAGCTTTCCGAACAGTTCCGGCAAAAGTGATTCGTATGCCATCGTTACCAACAACATCGGGGCCGTGGCCCGTGGCCGAAACTTCCGGGTTCAGTTCGACGCCATCGCCTTGGGTACGAACAAACGGGTGCAGGTTTACCTACGGCAACGCGACTCCCCGTGGCAGGATTTATCGGCACGTACGACGGTGATGGTGGGAGCGACGCGTCAGCATATCGACGTAACACTGACGACTACAGCTGATAACGCCAACGCTATTTTATTGCTTCAGGTCGATGAAGATGGCAAGACCATTTGGTTCGATAACGTAAACTTGCAGGAAGTAGGTGTTACCCGATTGGCCAATACGTTCAGCTCGAACAGCGAAGGCTGGTCGACCTGGAGCCAGTATGGGAACAGTCAGGTGATTCAAACCAATTCGGGTAAGCTGGATGGGGGCGACTTACAAATCAGTTTTCCGAACGGCTCGGGCAAAAGTGATTCTTACGCCATCGTGACGAACAACATCGGCGCGATCAATAATGGTCGAACGTACCGGATTCAGTTCGACGCCGTTGCCTCGGGTGCCAGCAAACGGCTTCAGGTATATCTGCGGCAGCGTGATTCACCGTGGTGGGATATGACGACACGTACCGTTTTGCAGATTGGAACTACCCGCCAGCATTATGATTTTACGGTGACAGCCAAGGCCGACGAAGCCAATGCCATTACGTTGTTTCAGGTCGATGAAGATGGCAAGACACTCTGGCTCGATAATATAAAGGTTGAAGAGGCTGCCGGTACTACCCAGCGGTTGAACAATACGTTCGACAGTGGCACCGATGGCTGGTCGACCTGGAGTAATTACGGAAATTGCCAGATTGTCCAGACAACGGGCGGAAGTCAATCGGGTTCGGGGCCGTTGGATGGTGGTCGTTTGCAGTTAAGTTTTGGGTCGAGCTCGGGCAAAAGCGACTCTTATCTGATTGCTACTAACTATTTTGGCGCTATCCAGAACACGAAAAGTTACCGGCTTCAGTTCGACGCCATTGCTTCGTCGGCCAACAAGCGCGTTCAAATTTACCTGCGCCAGCGCGACGCCCCCTGGCAGGATCAATCGGCGCGTACTACGTTGCTGATCGGCAACACGCGGCAGAGTTACGACGTGGTTATAACCGCCACCGCCGACCAGGCTAATACGATTGCCATTTTTCAGGTCGATGAAGACGGCCAAACGTTGTGGCTCGATAACGTGCGGATGCAGGAAGTAAACGTAGTGGCCAAAAATCCCGACGATTACATTCGGCTGGTGTATAACGCTACGTCTCAGAACAGCACCGTCAGCCTTGGCGCTACGTATCGTGATGTCAAGAATCAGGTCTACAGCGGTCAGATTACCCTGACGCCGTTTACATCGGCGGTTCTGTTCCGGGAGGAGGCCGCCGGGGCCCGGTCGGCTGCTGATTCGGTGGTGGCTATCGAGCAAAAGCCCCAAAGCGAGTTCAGAATTGTTTACCCCGTTCCAACGTACGATGAGTTCACGCTCATGCCCGACAAGGATGTACAATCCATGCAGGTCATCGACATGATGGGCCGAGAGCACATGCAGATCAATGATCTTCGCGGGGGGCAGCCGCTGCTTTTTGGGCGGAAATTGCCCGCTGGTCAGTATCTGCTACGTATCCAGTATGTCAACGGAGCTGAGAAGACTGAGAAATTAATAAAAGGCGGTAGTTGATAGGTAGAGAGGGCGGTTTTAAAGGCCGCCCTCTTTATTTAGGCGCGTTTTCTGATTTCTGAAGATGAAGTGGACCATTGGCGAACATCATATGTAGAGAATGTCCATAAACCAGACTCTATATGGTAATTGGCTGTTGACTATGTGTAACCAAGTTTACACGTATTTTTATTTAACTCAACAATCAAAAACGTTATGAAAAAACAATGTTCACTTCTGGTAATCTGTCTCTGCAGTTTTGTCCTTGCAAATGCACAGACAACAAACTCCAGTTCGACAAATTCGAGCTCTACGTACACGTCGCCTGCGGTAACTGACAGTAGCAATTCAGCCGGTAGAACATCAACTACCAGCGATTCGATGACCAATTCAAACGCTACCTATTCGACAAACACCACGGCGACGCCAACGAATAATACCACTACGGATACCTACTCCACAACTCGCCCGGCCAGAGGGAAAGATGATTACAAGAATTTTGTGTTTAGTATTTACGCGGGTCTGAACACAACCAAATTCAACGGAGAGTCGGTCAGTAATGGTACAAACAGCAGCTTAACCGGTCGTCTTGGCTATCAGGCGGGTTTCTTTGTTCGGGGTGGCGGGCGCCTGTACGGGCAACTGGGCGCCGAGTATTTTGCTTCCAGTTCTAATTACTTCGTAGCTGGTTCGGGTCAATCGGCAGCCGACATTAAGGATCAGATTAATATCAAATACATTCAGGTACCGGTGTATATTGGTTACAAACTAACCGAATCTGACCGTGGTATTTCGGCGGTGCGGGTGCAGGTTGGTGTAGAGTACGCTAATCAGATCGGTTCAAACAGTAGCCAGTTTGGTAATCTGAACAATTTTCAGCTCAAAACCGGTACGTTCAATGCCCTGGGCCAGATCGGTTTTGACGCGGGTCCGGTATTTCTTGATCTAACGTATCATTACGGATTCAGCAATGCGATCACCCAGAACACAGGCTTTGCGAATTCACAACGGCGCATTCTGAGTGCCAGTGTTGGCTTTAAGTTTTAAACGTTGTAAGGTTATAAAGTTATAGGGTTGTAAAGTTAGCTGGCTCATTCACAGTAACTTTACAACCCTATAACTTTATAACTCTATACTTCCTCTGTTTACTTCGATTTAAACAGTTCTCTATACTGCCTGAATGTTTCGAACTGTTTGTTCGCGCGCTCCCGAAGGCGCAGGGATATTTCGATTAACTCGTCTGATTTATTTCTAATCAGATCAGACCATTTCGGTAAATTTCGGCGGCTTGAGGGCTGATTTTTCATTTGTTACTCTATTTTAGAAATGAGTCCATAAATTTAATAATGTTCGCAGAAATAGATTCTTAAAGAACACGGACATCAACTTGCGCGGTATCATCCTCGCCATTGACATAACCATTGCCGGGCACTGAGTCGGGGTCATTACTAGTTGATGCACTAATTTGAACCTTATTTATCCAGGTTCCGGGCTTGATTACCTTGATTTTAAGGATAGTGCTCACCGTCGTACCGGCAAGTATCGGAGCCAGGGTAGTGCCAAGAAATCGCCCATTGACAATCCAGTTTCCCAATTCCGCCAATTCAAAACCATCAGGCAGCCTGTTCTCTAATTGAACCCCGTTCGCTGTGCTGCTACCGCTGTTCTGAACATAAATGATGCAGGTAATCAGATCGCCTGTTCTGGGTACTCGGCTCGACATTTCCATCCGTATATTTAAATCAGCCTTACCGGAATCGGGTGTTGGTTGCTTCAATAGGGGAGCGAGCAACGGACGCTGCGTTGGGTTAGGTGATTCAAATACGGTCGTGCCGGATTGGCCAACGCGTAAGTCAATTACGGCCATATCGTCTTCGCCATCAGCTGTTCCTGAATTTGGGGTGCTATCCGGATCGGGCGATGTGGCCGTCGTTAGCTGAGCCGCCAGTCTATATAAACCAGGAGCTGTTGGCCTGACCATAAACGTGAAAACAGTATCCGCCAGGGGCGCTAACTGGTCCAGCGTTCCACACAAAACATTATCGCTAAAGAGGATAGGGGCAGCGCTAACAAACTGGCTATTAGCGGGTAATCGAACTGTCCATCGGGCTAGAGAAGCTGTCGTGTTACTCTGGTTACTGACACGTACCTGAATTGTGGCTGAATCGCCAGGATTGAGAACCCGTTTGTTACTTTGAAGAGAGAGCTGCAAGTCGGCGGGTTGTGTCGACAGGGTATCTTTAAACAGAATCAGTGATGCAAACGGTTTTAGCGTGATACTGTCTGTATGAAGCTGATTTTTTACATCCCGATAGCGATCTGTTAAGCTAACAATACTGTCTTTTAAGGTTGGGTTATAGAATAATTTGACAAAATCGTCGGGGTTGTTTCTTATAGATGCATTTTCCTGCAAGCGAACATTATCGAGCCAAAACGTTGTTTCCTGGCCATTCGTTTGAAACATAACAATGGGATCAATGCCGTCAGCGGACGTAGTGAAAAGCAGCTCATAGCTTTTCCGGTTAGGACTTATAGCGATCGTATATCGCCTGGCATACTCTTTATAGGGCGACCCGGCTTGCCTCAGGTAAATAAGTATACTAACGTTAGCCGCAGCAACTGCGTCAAAACGAAGCACATACGCTTTGTCCCGTTTCAGTGTACCGATTCGTTTCGCAACTTGTGCATACGTATCGCTCTGGCTCGAAAGAGAAGAAAAGCCTACGCGCAGGCTACCCCCATCCAGTGGACTATTGTTATCTCGGGTAACGATCGCGTTGTTGTATCGGCTATAAACAACGTACCAATCATCACTGGTTGTGTCGAAATTGCTATTGATACGGGTAATACCGCCAAACCCCTCATTTTTATATTCTTTATACGTAATAGGACTGCTTTTTGAATTGCTGTCGAGCCCATCGGAGAACGTCTGCCAGTCGGCCAATGAAAAGTCGCTGCCTGTTACTGAATTCACTACGCCCCGAATGGTTGCTACTTCATTAAATGGGCGAGCGTAGTAATTCGAATCAATACGTCCGTACTGATTTAAATCTTTTGCGTTTGATTCAAACTGGGCGACGAGCTGAGTGGGAAGTTTACTGACAACGGTGTTGCCGGTTATTACGTCGTTTCGGGTAGGACATGCGCCAGAATTGTGATATACAACCAGTTGACAGGTAGTATTATCAAACAACGTATTATCTGTGAAAGTGATGTTATAGTTACCATGCAGAAACACGCCCCACTGTGTATTCCCAAAAATGGTATTATTGCTTATATCAACATTCTCAACGCAGTCATCAAGAAAGATACCGATGGAATAATCTTTCCAAGGCGTATTACCCGGCGGGTTTGTGTATAAGATGTTGGAAGTCAAATGGATATTTCCCATGGGAGCCTTGTTCCCGTTCCAGCAGTACAGGCCCCCTCCGTCTATTTTTGAGTAGCAGTAATTGGATATTACGTTGTGTCGGATTGTTGTATTATTCCAGAACGTAATGCCGTTGTAGCCAATGGAATCAAGTCGGTTATTCTCAATTAAAACATCCAGATCAGCCTTTGACGTAACGCCATTGTACTGTCCATCTCCGCTTTTACCCCGGCCCGGAACGTCGCCAATGTGCTTTAATGTATTACCCCTGAACGTTACGTTCTTGTAAAAATCGATCCAGACGCCGTTGTTGTAAGCCGTAATAACTTTGTTGTTTTCCAGCAGAAGATCGGTGCCCGACCCCAGAATAATTAGTCCATCCTCGCCGGTGTTAATCGCTTCCAGATTGCTGAGCGTCAGGTTCGATACGTTTTGAGCGAACAAACTGGTATTGAGGGTCTGCGTAATGTATAAATTTCGGATACTGATGTTTGACACATTGGCCAGATCGATGCCGCGTCCATAAACCGTGGCCTGAATCGACAGATCGGCTGGCTTTTTATGGTCATCGTACATCAAAATGCTTTTGGTACTCGCATTGTAGCACCACTCACCGTTTCTATCTAATGTACCGGGATGGTTCTGAAAAAAAACTTCTGAGTTATCTGCGGGGTAATAGGTTGAGTTATTAATTAAATTCAATGCGTTTCCATACTGTTGGTCAACAACGGCCCGATCAATAATCCAGGCCGTTGGCCGCATCACTACCTCGGCACCTTTCCAGTTGATACCGCCGGGTAGCGTTTCCTGAATGAAAATCTGGTATTTTTCGGTATGGCGACTGATGGTCAGATTGCCTTTATTAGCGCCATCGGCATTTGGATAACGGCCAAGTGGCAGCGAAACGTCGTTCTGATATAATCCCGTTACCGCCGAACCGCAGGATGCGCAGGATGCCTGCCAGATGTGGTTGCCAGCACTAGTCCAGTTGGTAAGCGGTACTGAGCCCGTTATTCTGGGATTTTCTCCCTCACCGTAGGCATCAAATACAAGAGGAAGGTTTGCCGTACCTGATCGTCGAATGACTAGTGTTCCCCGGAAATTATCTCCTTTACGAAACAGCACCGAATCACCTGGCTGTAAGGCGAGTGTATTAATTTTGGTCAAACTCTGAAAGGGCGTAGACCTTGATTTTCCCGTGTTGGCGTCGCTTCCTGCGTTCGATACGTAATAGGTACTCTGTCCAAAAGCAGAAAGCTGGACGAGTATGGCAACACTCAGCGAAAAGGTATAAAGTACCGATTTTCGCCGACGAAAACGTTGAATGAGCGTATGCTCAAAAACAAATAACATGGTGCGACAGAAGTAGAAGTATATTAAATAAGAGTCGGTCGGAGATTACCACTTTTCACTATAAAGTAAATGGCAGGAGTCAGCGAAAAGGAGTGGTGGTCTTTAGTTAATCGTTGAACGAGACTAGTAGCAGAACGCCTATCGTTGGCCTTACTATCGGCGCTGGAAACGTAGTAAGTAGCCGGCTTTCAGCTACTTACTACGTATTAAAACCAGAGTTGATACGATTCATCGGTTTGCTCGACACGAATGCGTACCCGTACGAGCGGTCACAACTAGTGTACCAGTGAAGGCAGGGTTACTATTTCCATCCAATACCGTCGGAAACCATAGAACGTAGTAAGCCATTCATGGTACGTCTTCGGTTTGATAATGTACGAGGCAACACTAAAAGCATACACGTGGTTGATATCCACGACATCCTCCGACGAACTCAGCATCACAACCGGCGGTTTGCGGTAGAACGTATGGTTTCTAATGAAATCCAGTAGCGCTAAACCATCTTCCCTGCGCGGCAGATACAGATCAGACAAAACAATTCTGGGCAGTTTTTCCGGGTCGGCAGCGTTCGTCTCCAGATAGTTCATGGCATGAGGTGCATTGTTGACCCAAATCGGTTCGACCTCAGGAAAACATTGCAATAAAGCAGACCGGATAATTAGCCACTGATCTGCATTATCCTCAATAATAAGAATGGGAAATTGACGAGACTTTCGACGCCGATGCGTTGTATTTTTAGCCATTGTAGTGAGTCTGTTGAGTAACTGGGGTTACGTTTAATTGTCAGATAAAGCAGAAGAAACAGTAATGAGCGATGAACGGCAGCGGCTACGGCAACCCGTTGATTTCTGACCGCACAGCACTAGTCGTTATCGAGTGTACATAGCCCCCTTGGCAATGGTCGACTCGTATTCGAAATTGATGGTTTCCAGAAACTTGCCGGTTACCCAACTAATATTCGCGTTGCGGACAAATACGAACCGTTTAGGGTTCGCAATAGAGTTGTAGGAACTGACGATGGCCGACAGCCATAAGGAGCCTACAATGAGCTGACGTTCCGTAAATTGCTTTTCTAGGTCGTTGGTTGTATTCTCAATCTGAGTGCGTGTTTTAGTGTTAGTGATGGACTGTAAATCGGGGTGAATGAGGGTTTTATAGTCGGTTAAGGCTGCGCGCTGGAATCGTTCAACGTCTTCTGGTAGGATAGGTACGGCGGTAATATCGGCCTTGTCGGGATGCAGGTAGGTAACCAGCGCCAGTACTACGTCGCCCCCTAATGCCACCGTCCGTCGTTCCCGCAAACCCGCTGCCTGGCTCGTCAGATACGGTTTAAGCAATGAATCGGCAATGGTTTTAACAACCCGCTGGGCCTCGCGCCTGAACGCTTCCGTCGATAAACCGCTACGTCGGCGCTCGATCCGATCTACCAACGTACTAATGCCAATCGGCAGATTTAGGGCGTGAAACGCTTTGTCGGCATGGGTGAAATTCCGTCGATAGGCGTCCTGATCGAAATAGCCGCCCATCGTCTGGGTGTTTCCCAGATTCAGCGCCGAGGTCGATGGCCATACTTTACGTGGTACCGTACCAGTCGTAAACAACTGAGCTTCACGCGCTGGCGTAAGCGTACTATCGATACGTATTGTGGAGTTCGGCAAAACCTGCGACAATTGCTGGAATAAAACTTTCCGGCGCTGTGGCGACAGGGACTGATTTCCATCGACGTCGCTGCTGAGCACGATAAAAATTCGTTCGTCGGGAATGTTATACCGCTTCACCGAGTCTAAACCGATACGTAGTGCATCCTGCCCTGGCTTGAACGTATTGGAAGCATCGGCGTATAACAACGGACTATTCGGAATGTCGAACGTAGCTTTTATGTCTTTATCGTAAAAATCGCTTTCGTATTTCGTTTTGAAAATCGCCACCCGCACGCCCGACGAGCCAATCTGAATTCCGGCATACACATTTTTCCCGGAAATGTCCCGAATGATTTCATTGACGCCCCAGCCACTCGCTACGTATTTCAGCCTGGTATACTGGGTTCGGGCCCGCTCCAGGTAACGTAGTGAATTAGTTGTATCCCGAATATCCTTGTAAGACAACCCCAGCAGCTCATTGGTAACGGCTTCCCAATACAGGTTTTTCGACTGAACGCCCGGCATCGCCCGCAGAAGCAGATTGATCGACTCCTGCGATTTATCGACTTCGCGTAACGTATTGGCTAGCTTGATATAGTGAACGGCTTGCAAGGGAGTCTGCGCGGGCTGGCAAAAAACTGGTCTTACGAACAGCCCGATACTGGCGAAGGTGAGTATGGTAAACGTGTGTTTCATAAAGTTGAGTATGTATTATTTTAAAGTATTATTGACCGGGCTGATTTAGCACTTTTTCTAGTTCGCTCTCTTCCAGTGGCGAGACAGATACGTCGTTTCGGCGAGCCTGTTCATTGGTAGAAAGTATATTGAGCGGTCTTTCATCCGTTCTGGATTGTTCAGAAGTCAATTTTGAAGCCCGTAGACCCCGATCTTCTTTTATGGTAATAGATTGTCTTTTAATATGATTTTTTTTAGAAGTTAATTTTGCGCTCGCCCGTGTAGATCGGGGTGAATCTTTCTTTAATACTTCGCTTACAGTGGGCGAAATTGAACGTAGCGGTACTACGTTACGGCTCGTGGTTACGTCGGTACACCATCTTGGGAAAAGCTGGCAGCGGAATGGATAACTTATAAAACTTAGAACCCCCAGAACAAGCACTGCCAGCAGACTTATCACACGACGGGTACGCAACATTGACGGTTGGGCACGGATCAGTACCGGCAGTCGGCTGCTACGTCCTGTCAGCGGTACGTTCAGTTCTTCATGTTCAGTCCGAATGATCACATTACTCTGGTGCGTTCCCGCATTGGCAGGCAGATAGCGAACATGTATGTGCGTACCAACGGGCGAAGGAGTGAGAGTGAGAGCAGAGGTGAACGTAGGATTGGTGTCGCTGGCCAATTGATAATTTTCGGGCGAATCAGTTGAAATGGTTACAACCTTATCGCTATTTTGCTGTGTAACTGTAAGCACCCGAAAAGCCGGTTTGCCGAACGTAGCAGAGGCAAATGATAGGTTGGATTGACTGACGGTTAGTGATGGTAAAGCCAGCGACCGATTCGCAGTAGCTGTAGAAAGGGTCAGGACGAGCGTTTCGCCAGTCGAATTACGTATCGTTACGTTTCCGTCAACAGGCGACGTAGCACTGAGCCATATCGTTACTGGACTTTGGGCAATCCAATTGCCGTTTTTTGCGCGTGTAAAATTCACTAATTGTTCACGTAGCGGACAATTATTTACCGAAGTTGTAACCAGATAACCTGCTGATGTGCTGATGATCAACTGCCCCGGAACAGCCGTTTGGTCTAACACCGATTCGACGGTAAAGCTGTAGGCATTCTCCCGAAAATCGCTGGTAAAAATAACCGTTTGAATAGGCTGGCAAATCAACATAGCATGGGCTGTAATGAAAAAGTTAGCTACAAAATGATAGAATGAAAACAGATTACTTCAGTCTACCAGCTTGGAAATTAACCAGATAATGTGCTAGCGGCCCTCATAAAAATGACTGACAATTAAGTTGTTAGGCGATGACAGAAAAACTAGAACAGTTCATTTAGAGTATATAGCGTTTATCCAACTCAATATGGGCTCTATGAAAAGTATTCAATTAATCGGTCACTCACATCCTGTGCTTATCAGTACAATTGTATGGTTAGAGGGTGATGCAAACTACACACACGTTCATTATCAGAATGGCCCCCACGATACGGTTACGCAACCGCTCCAGTGGTTTGAGCACAATACTGATTTTATACGTGTACATCGTTCAGCCATTATCAATCCAGCGTATGTTACGGAGTTTGTTCAGAAACGGGGTCGATCTGGCTGGGTTCAATTAATAAATGGTAAAAGGCTGGCTGTATCACGTAATCGATTGGAGCAAACAGCCGCTCGTCTGGCCACATTGAATCAGTCGGATTTTCCGTCTACCGAATAAAAGAGAGTTTCGGCAGCGTCGATTCCTTTACAAATATAAATTCTTGCCAATCACTCCAATAAGTTAATTTCTGAGGAGGCAATAGTTACAATTATTCTGTTTTTCAGCAATAAAGTGCAGAAATATTGTTACTATAATTAAAGATTATTAAATAAATAGTTTAAAAAAATAAAAAAACATGACATTGTAAAAATTTTAAGTGTAAAACATACGCTTCTGAGTAGGCTGCTCCAGGTTTGTCTGCTGGATAGGGGCTATCTACCTTTAATGATGAATTCGATGAATTGTGTGATCCTACTTCACCAATACATAAGGATAGCATATGACTCCAGCTCCTGTACTATTATTTGCCTTCAAACGCCCTGATGAGCTTGAAAAGACGATTCAGGCTCTACAGGCTAACTATCTGGCTCCCCAAAGCGATCTCTATATTTTTGCCGATGCACCAAGACGGCCGGCCGATGAACAGAAAGCCGCTCAGGTTCGCGAAATTCTAGATGGGGTAACTGGTTTCCAGAATATTTATCGCGACTACGCCCAAAAAAATATTGGTTGCGCCGATTCTATTATTCGAGGGATATCCAAGGTTCTGTCCAATAATCCGACCGCTATCATCGTGGAGGATGATATTGTAACGTCGCCCAATTTTCTGGATTTTATGAACCAGAGTCTGGTGCAGTACGCCAACGATAAGCGCATATATTCCGTGGCCGGCTACACGCTTTCTTTTCCGCCTTTGGCGGGTTATCCCTTCGAAGCCTATATGATTCCCCGGCATAGCCCCTGGGGCTGGGCCACCTGGGCCGACCGTTGGCAATCCATCGATTGGAATATGACTGATTACCCTGAGTTTGAGCAGGATAAATGGCAGCAGCGCGAATTTATGCGCGGGGGTTCGGACCTGGTCGGGATGCTACGTGATCAGATGGAAGGCCGCGCCGATGCCTGGGATATACGCTTTTGTTATAATCGATTTAAAGCTGATGGTTTAACGGTATATCCGACCGTATCGAAAGTTGAAAATATCGGTTTTGGGAAAGACGCTACGCATACTGATATTTTCAATCGCTATAAAACGGAGCTTGATTTTGGTCGGCAGCGCACGTTTGATCTGCCAGCAACCATCCGACCGACCCCATATTATCACTGGCGAACGTTGCAACATTACAGTGTTCCAACGCGGATCTACAATCGCTTAAAAACATTAGCGGGTATGCGCTGATGGCTGTTTTGTTACCCCAACCCATCCCAGCAGGGATAATCTTAGGGATAATCTTGTAGGGGTTTGGCTTTCGTCGCGTAGCGGCCTAATGTTTGTAGAAAAAGGGCCCACAAACTCAATCCGTCGCGTAGCGAGCAAACTTATTTGTTTGGTCGCTACGCGACGGAAAGTAGATAAATGCGAGCAACATGGCTACAAACATTGGGTCGCTACGCGACGAAAAATGCTTTATAAAATCTCTGCAAGATTAGCCCTGCCGGGGCAGGGTTGAGATTGTCGGCCGCTGCCGTGGGTTTTACTTTACCTTACACTTAATTTTCAACGCTATGAAGCAGTCAATTCTGCTCCAGTCAGGAACGCTTTTCATTGTACTTGCCAGCCTGGCTTTTTGCAAACCACATGACCCTGAGCCCGATACCGTCGTACAGCGGCAGGATACGCTCTCCATCGCAAACGTTCGGTCGCTTGCTACGTCCCCAATTCCCAGTAGTATCCAGATTACTGATGCAGGTCGGGAAGGGGTTTTTAAACTGGATGAAGCTGATTTGAGCAGCAACGATAACACCGGCGTTACGTTGGTTACCTCAAAAGGGCATCGATATAAACGAGATTATTCTGGTCCGGCCAATCTTTTCTGGTTTGGTGATACGTCCGCTAATACCGACATCGGTCCAATTCTTGAAGCCGCTATCCAGGCTGTGAGTGAGTTAGTTATCCCGGATGGTAATTACACTCAGCTGACGGAAGCACACCTGAAAAGTAATATAACGATACGTGCCAATCCGGGTAAAGTGCTTATTACGTTGTCAAAATCGTACGTATCACTGGTCAACCCGAAAAATCCGGACGAACGGCTGGATCATATTGTGCTGGATGGCTTAAGCTGGAACGTAACGTCGCAGGAGTCAGGGCCTTACGGGCCAATTTATATAGACGGTCCTTCCGTCAGTAACTTCACGGTTCAGAATTGCAGCAGTACGGACGTAGCGGCCAAAGACAGTACGAACTGGATGACATTGAAAATTCAGGCCGGAAAAACCGCCGATAAAATCACCGTTCAGAACAACGTAATCCAGGCGAAACGAATGGGTTGCGAGATTTTCAATCACGACAATGTAAATGTCTATGCCGGAACGAATATTCTGGTAAGCGGCAATACGTTCCACGAATGTCACTTCGGGTTGTCATTGTCCGGCCCGCTCGATGGACTGACTATCGACAATAACTACGTGAAAAATTGCAGCCTGTTTGGCATCGAAGTAGCCGGTGCCGCCCGAAACGTACGTATCACGAACAATAAGTTTGAGGGCGTATTCGACAAGTTCCTGGAAGGTTCCAACGATGGAAACGGCAACGGCAGCGTGGTCGGCGGTATGCAGATTACGGGCAACGTAACGGTTGGCCTGGTTCAGGGTGGGATGCAGTTATACAATGGTGGAACCGTTGTTTTCAGTAAAAATAACTTTCGAATGACGGGCATGATTGAACTGACCCACTCAACGGCGGGCGGTACGTTCACCGAGAACGTAATCGAAAGTTCATCCAGCAAAGCCATCATCTGCGACAATTCGCCGAATAATACGTTTCGGAATAATACCATTTCGAATAAACCTAGCCCCGGCAATCAGGCTACGTTTCTGGCATATGGAAGCAAAGCCACCAATAATATTCTTACGAATAACACCCTGATCAAAGGAAGCGGAGGAAAGTATTATGAGGTAATGCTGGGGGGGACGTTTCAGGCAACCATGAACTACGACGAAGCCGGAAATCTAATTCCTTGATCGTCTCCAAGTAGGGAATCAGTTAACAGTAAGTATAAAACACAAAATCGCCAGTGAGTCTATCACTGGCGATTTTGTGTTTTATAGAGCGTAAAATCTGACGACTAAGCTAATTTCACTGAGGGGGCATTCGCCGAGCTCTCATCCGATTAGAATAGACATTGAAAAGCAAAATAGTTTGCGTAGCAGACGGCCATATAGCGGTTATCGGCGTTGCCAGTAAATAAACGCAGCTAGCCTGTGTTTGAAGCGATCTATAAGGTGTTTTGCTGTTGTGTCTACTTGTGTAGTATAAGTACTATTAAGTCTCGTTAAGTAAATTATACTAGTTAATTTCTCAGAAGGAATAATTTGAAATTATCTAAAAGAGTATGGAATTTATTACATTTTACTGTTACTACAATGTGATATATGTAAACAACAAGTTTGTAATAAAGGCCAATAATGCTTAAATACTCAATATATATTTAATAAAATTCAGTTATCGGTTTCCACCTGAGAGATACAAACAGCAAACAGCTTGCCTAATTTAGGGTAGTAATAAACGATTGCTGTGTCAAAAAGTGTGAGTCTACACGAATGCATCAGCCGTCATTTTTCAAGGTTCTAGAGGCAGGTAACGGATGAATAAACGAAGTGAAAAACTACTTAAAAATCAGATTTGCCACATCATTGGTACCATCACCATTCTAAGCTGGGCGGCTTCATTAGAGAGCTGCACATCAGCTCGCAAACTTGTTTATTTTCAGGGCGCTACGCAGCGCGACGATACGTTAGCCATACTAGCTCCTTATATCCCTGTAATTAAGAAAGGCGACGTACTGTCGGTACAGGTAAGCAGCCTTAATGCAGAAGCATCGTCGTTTTTTAATCCGACATCTGCAGCTGAAGGCAATACGTTCATAAATCCAACGAATCCGCTGGCGCGCGTCTCAGGTTACCTGGTTGATACCGACGGTACTATCAAGTTGCCATTAATAGGTCAACTACCTGTAGTCGATTTGACCAATTCAAAAGCAGCCGAACTGATCAGTACCAAACTTCGGACTTACCTTAAAGAGCCAACCGTTACAGTTCGCAATCTTAATTTCAGAATATCGGTACTAGGAGAAGTTACCAGGCCCTCTCTATTTACCATTCCAAACGAACAGGTAACGTTACCGGAAGCCTTGGGACTTGCCGGCGATTTAACCATTTATGGGCGTCGCGATAACATATTAGTTATTCGGGAAGAAAATGGCCAGCGGGTTTTCGCCCGGCTCGATCTGACCCGGCGCGATGCCTTTACGTCGCCTTACTACTCGCTTCATCCGAACGATGTCGTGTACGTAGAGCCGGGTAAAGTTCGGGTAACCAGTGTCGACCGAACGTATCAACTAGCGCCAATCGTAACCGGAATTCTATCGCTGATTGCCATCATCGTGACCCGGCGGTAACATAACGCCCAACCAACATTACTCAACTTTATAAAAACGCTATGCCTGATTATTCCACCTCGTCGTACGTACCATATCAGATGGTTGATACGTCCGACCACTCCCCGCGCAACTACCTGTTGCCATACCTGCGACACTGGCCCTGGTTTGTGTTGTCGGTGAGCCTGGCTCTGGCTGGTGCATACGTGTATCTGCTTTATAAACAGCCGGTTTATCGTATTCAGGCCAGTTTGTTGTTGCAGGATGAAAAGAAGGGAAACGGGCAAACGAATCCGCTTAAAGAGCTGGAAGTTTACACGCCGAAGAAGGTCGTTGAAAATGAACTCGAAGTTCTGAAATCTTCAGTTTTAATGACTGAAGTTGTCAATATGCTTCACCTGGATTCGCGTTATTATCACAATACGTCTTTCGGTAAACGCGAAATATACCTCGAATCGCCGGTTTGGGTGATGGTCGAAGAGGGAACGCCAGCGCTGTACAAAAACCTGCTGACGCTCTCGTTTCCTAATAGTCAGTCGGTGCGATTGAATAATGGTGCTACGTATCCGCTGAATCAACGTATCAATACACCCTATGGTCAGCTACGTATCGTTACGCGGCATTCAGTTAATGCCAAAACGCAACCCATTGTGGTTCAGGTAATGCCGCAGACGAGTGCCGTAGGTATGTACATCGGCAATCTGAAAGTTGAGCCAACCAGCAAAACTTCGTCTGTTGTTCGACTAACCCTCGAAGATGCCGTTCCGCAAAAAGGGGAGGCCATTCTCAATACGTTAATCAAATCCTATAACCAGGCTGCCATTACCGACAAAAATCGGGTAGCCGCTAGTACGCTGCAATTCGTGGAAAATCGGTTGCACCGGGTTTCGGGCGAGTTGGCCGGCGTTGAGAAAGACGTCGAAAGCTTTAAAGCGAGTCGGGGAATTACGGATTTAAGTGCGCAGGCGCAATCGTTTCTGCAAACCACGCAGCAAAATGATGCTCAGTTGAACCAGGTGAACATTCAGCTGGCAAGCCTGAACGAGTTGCAGGAATTTGTATCAGGACAGGCCGAAAGTCGCGGAACAACGCCCGCCACGGTGGGCCTGAATGATCCGGTTTTGCTGGCCGAAATCAATAAGCTTTCGGAACTGGAGCTACGTCGCGATGCGCTGAAACAAACGACTTCGGACGAAAATCCGATGCTTCAAACGCTTGATAATCAGATCAGGGCTACTAAAAATAACCTGAATCAGAATATCAAAAGCATGAAAGCCATGCTGAGGAATTCGAAGGAAGAATACGTTGCCCGGAACCAGAAGATGGAACGTACCATACGTAGCATTCCGCAGCAGGAACGGGCGCTGATGGACATTACCCGCCAGCAGACCATTAAAAATAACCTGTACACGTACCTGCTTCAGAAACGCGAGGAAATGGCCGTTACGTTTGCCACATCCGTAGCCGACAGCCGTATCATCGATGCCGCGCAGAGCAGTGGCAGTCCGGTTAAACCCGTAGGCATTGTGATCTACGCCCTCTTCGGACTGGTGGGAACGCTGATTCCAACGGGCGTGATTGCCGGACGTCGGGCCATGAATAACCGCGTAATGCGCCGGGACGACGTAGAGAACGTAACGCAGGTTCCGATTCTGGGCGAACTCATGCACAAGCGTCACCGCGACGTATTGGTAGTGGCTCCGCATCAGCGCTCGGTCATTGCCGAACAGATTCGGTCGATACGTACCAATCTTCATTTTGGCTTTCAGGACGTTGAACAAAAACAGGTGCTGTTGTTTACGTCGAGCATGAGTGGCGAGGGCAAATCCTTTGTGTCGCTGAACCTGGGTGCGAGCATGGCGATGATGGCCAAACCAACGGTGATTCTGGAAATGGACATGCGGATGCCCCGGCTGCATCAGTTGTTCGATATCGATAACACGGTAGGACTCAGTTCGTACCTGAATGGAGAAGCGCCCCTGAATGAAATCATCAAACCCGTTCCCGGCCACCCCAATTTCTTCATCATTCCCAGTGGCCCGTTGCCCCATAACCCTTCTGAATTATTAGGCAGCCAGAATACCGGACAATTAATCGAATTGCTACGTGACCAGTTTCGGTACATTCTGCTGGATACGCCACCGATTGGTATTGTGACTGATGCTCAGGTTGTTGCTGAATATGCAGATGCTACGTTATTCGTCGTTCGGCACGGCCTGACCCCAAAACATAATCTTAAATTACTGGATTCGCTTTATCGTGAACAGCGCTTTCGCAACCTGCGGATTATTCTCAACGGAGTAGGTGGCAGCGAAGCATACCTCTACAACGACCGGATTAAAAATAGTTACTCGTACCGATAAGGTCTGCCATTTATTGCCTCCCGATTCCCAGCCTAACCGGCTGGTTTAACTCAACATTGTGCGTGCAAAATTTTAAACGTATGCAGGCATCGACTAACGGAAAAACTTTTGAATTCTACCTGGACTATGACGTGCGGTCGAAAGCCCACGCCAGAAGGTGGATACCAGCCGGTATGAAAAAACGATTATTCGATCTGCTCATTGCGGGTCTGGTAACGGCATCAATACTTATTTGGCTCATACCTCTACTAGCTCTATTGATCAGAGCGACATCGTCGGGGCCACCACTTTTTATCCAACTGCGCACAGGACGTAACGGACGCGTTTTTCCCTGCCTAAAATTCCGAACGATGACGTACGACACAAACGCTACGTTCCGTCAGGCGACCCAAAATGACATGCGCGTGACTCGTATTGGCAAGGTGCTACGTAAAACGAATCTTGACGAAATGCCTCAATTTCTGAATGTATTGGCTGGCCACATGAGTGTGGTAGGTCCCCGCCCGCATCCACTTCCACTCGACGCTAAACATTGGGAAACAATGCCGGGCTATCGCGAGCGCTACGTAGTGAAACCCGGTATTACGGGACTGGCGCAGGCGCGAGGGGCAAGGGGTGAAACGGAGCAGGAACACAAAATGAAAGTTCGGGTGCGCTACGACCACTTTTACATCCGTCGGCAATCGACGCGACTGGACGCAAAAATCTGCTGGTGGACCGTTTTAGCCGCTATTCGTGGAAATAAGAATGCTTGGTAATCAACTCATTAATCGAACTGCGATGACGAAAGTATTACAAGTCAGCCTTTATGATGTCGGCCTTCAAAGCGCCGTACGAAACATGATTCGGCAATGCGAAACGAGCTCGATTTCAGAAAACAGATGTGTCAGCGCCACGGGTGCACACGGTCTGGTAACGGCTTTCAAAGATCCTAAATTCAAGGCCGTTCTTGATTCGTTTTACTGGAATCTGCCCGACGGTATGCCCGGCGTCTGGATTGGTAAACTGAAAGGTGCCCAGCAAATGACGCGGTGCTACGGTCCCGACTTTTTCAAAAGTGTATTTGAGGAAAGCGCCCAGTTGAATATCAACCATTTTTTATGTGGCGGTCAGGAAGGCGTGGCCAATGAGTTGAAAAAGGCAGTGGCGCAAAAGTTTGGCAATCAACGGGTTGTTGGAACGTACTGCCCGCCTTTCCGGGAGATGAGCGATGAGGAGTTCCAGTCATTAGCTGAAACCATCAACCAGTCCGGTGCCAGTATCGTCTGGATTGGGCTTAGTACACCCAAACAGGAACGGTTCGCCCGGCGGTTGGCCCAGTGGACAAACGTGCAGTTTATCGTTACGGTCGGTGCCGCTTTCGATTTCCATACCGACCGCGTAGCGCAGGCCCCGGCCTGGATGCAGCAGCTCTCGCTCGAGTGGTTTTTCCGGCTTATGGCCGAGCCGAAACGACTCTACAAACGCTATCTGGAAATAGTGCCCCTCTTCATTTTTCTCAATCTGAAAGAATTTTTCTCACCTGTTAAATAACAACGTAATATGAAAAAAGCGCTCGTCTGTGGTGCCGGTGGCTTTATTGGTGGCCACCTGATTAATCGGCTTAAATCCGAAGGTTACTGGGTTCGTGGAGTCGATGTTAAAGAAAATGAGTATGAAAACAACAACGCCGACGAGTTCATCCTTGGCGATTTAAGAGACCCCGACGTGGCGAACGACGTAGTAACGTCGGACCTTGACGAAATCTATCAGCTAGCCGCCGACATGGGTGGTGCAGGGTTCGTCTTTACCGGAACGAATGATGCGGCTATCATGCACAACTCGGTGCTCTGTAACCTGAACATTTTGGAAGCCGCTAAAAACAAAGGCGTTCGGCGCATTTTCTATTCGTCGTCTGCCTGCATGTATCCAGAGTACAACCAAATGGACCCGAACAATCCGAAATGTTCGGAAGAATCGGCCTATCCGGCGGCTCCCGACAGCGAATACGGTTGGGAAAAACTCTTCTCGGAGCGGCTATTTCTGACGTATCAGAGAAACCACGGCATCGAAGCGCGCATTGCTCGTTTTCACAACATTTTCGGACCACAGGGTACGTGGGATGGTGGCCGTGAAAAAGCGCCCGCAGCCGTTTGCCGGAAAGTAGCAATGGCCGAAGATGGTGGTTCCATCGAAATCTGGGGCGATGGCCTGCAAACCCGTTCTTTCCTGATTGTGGATGAGTGCGTAGATGGCATCCGTCGGCTGATGCAATCCGACTTTTCGGGACCTGTTAACATTGGTTCAGAGGAGATGATTTCGCTCAATGATTTCGCGAAAATGGTCATCAGTATTTCAGGCAAAGATTTGACCATCAACAATATACCAGGGCCATTGGGCGTACGGGGTCGTAATTCGGACAACCGACTGATTCAGGAAAAACTGGGTTGGGCGCCATCGCGACCGCTACGTAACGGTGTGGAAGAAACCTACTACTGGATTACAGAACAGGTACAGAAAAAAGAACTCGTACCCGTAGAAGCCTGATGGAACGTATCACCGCCAGCCTCGCCAATCTGATCCCGGAAGTGACCGCCCACGCGCAGGGTGCCAAACAGGTGTTTCTACGTAACGGTGATACGCCAACGCAGCTAACCCAGGTCGCTTACGGGAGCTTCCAGCAATCGGACTATTGCGAAATGCACGCCCATCCGACCATGGAAGAATGTTTCTTCTTCCTAAAAGGTACTGGGCTGTATACGGTTGACAATCAGCCCATACAACTCAGTTCGGGCGTATTTGTCCGGATACCGGCGGGCGTACCGCATCGGCTGCAAACGACCAGCGCTGAACCATTGGAATATATCTATTTCGGCGTCGCGACGGACTGAGTGGAGGCTCCGACTGGCTCCGGCCGCTTCGGCGGTCCGATGTCGAAGTCGCGCTAGCGACTAACTCGGTAATTACATCCGACATCGGACCGCCGAAGCGGCCGGAGCCTACAACGTAACAAGACAAGAAATTATGTCAATTGAAAAAGTGACCAGCGTGGATTCGAGCTGTAGTCCTACGACGGGGCAGCCCGAAAACCGCACCAGGGGGCGTTTGGTAGTTTCGCCCCCTGGGGTTACACCTGGTGCAGGCGGTTTGCAAAAGTCTGTTTTAAAGCGTTTTGCGATCAACGTAGCGTCGCTGTTCAGCGTGCAGGTAGCGAATATGCTGCTGCCACTGCTGACAGTGCCGTATGTAGTACGTATCATTGGTCCGGAACGCCTGGGACTGCTGAATTTTTCGCAGGCATACGTAGCGTATTTCATTTTGCTGATCAACTATGGTTTCGATCTGTCGGCGGTACGTACCATTGCTGCCAATCGGGATGACAAGGAACGCGTGAATCAGGTGTTCAGCGAGATCATCGCGGGTAAGCTGTTGCTTTGGGTACTGGCGTGCCTAATTTTCGCTGGAATCACCTGGTTTACACCCGATTTCAGAAATCATGCCCTGTTGCATATCTGCACGTTTGTCAGTTGCTTGGGCACCGTACTGTTTCCGATCTGGCTGTATCAGGCCATGGAAGATTTAGGCCGAGTAGCTCTTTTCAACCTGCTGGTAAAGGGGCTGTTTACGCTGTCGGTTTTTCTGCTCATCCGCCAGCCCGACGATTACATCTACCAGAATCTGTCCATCAGCATAGCGCAGGTGCTCATCAGCGTGGTGGCGCTGTGGGTTGCGCTACGCCGGTTTAAGCTGACGTTTTCCTGGCCACCCGTTGCGCAACTGCTACGTCGGTACCGGGAAGACAGTACGTTATTTTTCTCCTCGGCGACGATTACAATCTACGCTGGCTCAGCCGTTTTTCTGGTTGGCTTACTGACGAATGCGTACAGCGTCGGTATTTTCTCGGCGGGAACGCGGCTCGAAAGTATTGCCCGCTCATTCGTTACGCAGGGGCTCAATCAGGCGTTTTTCCCGATTGTCGCGAGTGCGTTCGGGCGGGGTGCCGACGCGGGAATACGTATGGTGCGAACAACGGTTTTTCCGCTGATTGCGCTCATGGTGACCATATCTGCGTGCCTATGGATTGTGGCGCCTATGTTCATTCACCTGTTCTATGGCGACAAATTTCACGACGCCGTTCACGTGCTACGTATCGTTGCCTTTCTACCGATTGCGATTGGCCTGAGTAACCTCCTTGGCTTGTACACCATGCTAAACCTGCGCATGGACAAAGCCTTCTTTCGTATTACGGCCGTGGGTTCTGTTGTGGGGGTACTGCTTAACGTAGTATGTATCCAGCGACTTGGCTACGTTGGAGCCGCTTATGCCTGGTTATCTACCGAAGTCTTTATCGCCCTGGTCATGTACTTCTACCTGCGAAATCAGGGTATTCAGGTCATTCAACGAGTCTATTTACAGGAAGCTATTCATTTCGGTAAAACCCGATTAGCCAGCCTGTTAAACTAATATCAAACTATGGAAACTGTAGCTGCGGTGGTTGTCACCTACAACCGGCTCGCTGATTTGAAAAAGTGCATCGCCAGCCTCCAGGGGCAAACCCGGCCGGTTGACGCCATCATCGTCATCGATAATGGCAGCAATGATGGTACCAGCAATTGGCTGGCCGAGCAGGATGGACTTTGGGTGGTTACCCAATCAAATCTGGGTGGGGCAGGTGGATTTGCTACGGGTATCGACATGGCTTATAAGGCTGGTTATCAGTGGCTCTGGTGTATGGACGACGACTGCCTGGCTGCTCCCGACGCCCTTGAAGCCTTGCTGAAGTCGCCCAACATCGGGCCTTGTATTAAAAACTGCGTATCGGTTAGCAACAAAAACCATAGTGAGCTAGCCTTCTACGTCGACCGCCCAAACCGAAGCTACCGGCTGGTGTCGGACATGGCTTCGATGGATCTGGTGTATGGCGTTGCTTTCTTTTTCAACGGTACGTTGGTCAGCTCAGAAGTCGTCAAAAATGTGGGGCTGCCCGACAAAAAGCTGTTTATCTGGGGCGATGAAGTGGAATACATGACCCGCGTTCAGAAAATGGGCTATCCTGTGGTTACTGTACCTCGCTCGATTTTTTATCACCCGCCTTCCTTCGACCGAAACGGTATTCCCTGGCCAGGTGCCTGGAAACAATACTACGCCGTTCGAAACCAGCGCCGGGTGTTTCAGAACATTCACGGCGACAAATACGGGGTTTTCGTATTCCTGCGCTGGTCCGCTCGGGCTACCATGGGCCAGGTCGTCAATCGGTCGGGCAATCGATTTTATAATTTCCTGCTCTATAGTGAAGCTGCTTTTGATAGTCTACTCAACAACTTCCGTAAAAAACCTGGAAATATTTTAACCGTAAAACTCTATCGATTCATGAATAAATAATGTCATGATTGGTTTTAACCAGCCTTTACCGTATGAAAATCCTACTTGTTTCGGTCGTTTCGCAAACGTCTAAAACGGGCGTTACGTCCCACTACAATCGGCTGATGACACAGTTTGCCGATCGTGGCGAATCGGTGCAGCTTATTACTCCGGCCAATACGCCCGCTTTATTGAAGAAAGTGCTGGGCCTGTTTCGTCGGATAGCGGCTCTGCTGGGACCGAATGGCGTTGCGCTTTATCTGGAACTGGAGAATTTTATAAGTATCTGGGCTGCGGTACGTCGGGAAGACTGGCAACAGGTTGATGTTATTCACGCACAGGACGTTACGTCGGGAACGGCGGCTGCGCTGGCGTTATCCCGTAAAGTTCGGGTGGTGGTTACGTGCCATTTCAACGACGATCCGGTTAAAGAATATCAGGAGCGTTATAAGCTGAATGCGTGGACAATTCGGCGCCTGACGCGCTGGTTTCAGTATCTATTCCAGCAACCTGATGCGTTCATTACCGTCTCGGACTATACCCGTCAGACGGCCTCCGCCATTTACCCCAAATTGGCCCACAGCACCGTAATACATAACGGGGTTGTGTTCCCTGAGAAATCACCCCGATCAACTGAAGGCGTGTTCATCGTTGTGAACATCGGTACGTTGGAGGAACGCAAAAATCAACGATTACTGATAGAAACGGCCGACGCACTACGTAACCGGGGATTTACGCATTTTCAGTTCTGGCTCCTGGGCGATGGCCCCAAACGTAGTGAATGGACAGAACTCGTTCACAAAAAGAATCTGGAGGGATACGTATCGTTCATGGGCTATCGACCGAATGTATCAGAGTTTCTGGAACGGGCTTCGCTCTACGTTCATACGGCGCTCAACGAATCCTGGGGCTACAGCATTACCGAAGCCATTGCCGCTAAAATTCCTGTGCTGGCGCTGTCGACGGGTGGCATTCCCGAACAGTTCGACCGGAATAAAGCGGGCCTCTTACCCCTGAAAGCCACGGCCGCCGACGTAGCGAATGCCATTCTTCGCTACCAGTTGGTCGAAGCCCGGCAGCGGCTGGCCAATCAGCAATACAAATATGCCAGCAAACGATTCCAGATCGACCACATCATTGATAGGCACCTGGCTTTGTTTCGGGAAATAGTAGCTCCGCAGCAGGAGACGTATCAGGTTGCTGCCGGGCCGGAAATTCTGGCGGTCAGCCCAGTGAAAAGCCTCTGATTACCAACCTATATACTAAACCCTAACCCTTAACTAAACGATAAGACCACAACAATGATGAATGTTCTCTGGCTGGCTCCGACGTCGCACTCGTCGAAAGCCGGGCACCCGGTCCCCTGGGTAACCGCCTTAGCCAAACACCTGCTGGCGACGGGCAACGTAAACTTGAAAATAGTTAGTTACAACCCCTTTATTAAACAGGATGAGGAGACTATACTGGATGGAATTAACTATACGTTTCTGAAAGTTCCAGACGATAAACTGGATTTGCTACGTGGGTATTCGGGACGTATCAGGCGCGTGCAAAACTACCTGCGCGACGTAGCGGGTCAGTACGATCTGATGCATATCCACGGGTCGGAGCAGCAATACCACGTCATGGGTAATTCAGTTTCAATACCTAAAGTGCTGTCGGCGCAGGGGTTTGTGACGGAATATTACCGGCATCTGCCCAAACGGCCTGAATACCGGCATCTGTCGTGGCTGGTGGCAGGCTATTACGAGAAACGCTACCTGTCGAACGTAAAGCATTTCATCTGCCGGACGCACTGGGACAAGTCGGTTGTGCAGCATCTGCAACCGAAGGCCGTGGTGCATCATAACTGGGAAATGATACGTCCGGAGTTTTACCAGCCCATCGTTCCGTCAAAGCATCCAGACCCAAACGCCCTGCTGTTTGTCGGTGGAAATAATTACATCAAAGGTATTCGCGAAGCACTTCGGGTAACGGATGCATTGCAGAAAAAACGGCCTGTGCGACTGATTGTTACGGGGCCAGGCAGCAAGGAAGAATTGCTTCAACTGGCGTCTTCACTGTCGTTGCGGACGATACGTTCGGAGGACATTGAACACCGGGGGATGTTATCGGCAGCGCAGCTTTGGGAGACGTATCACGAAGCCTTCTGTCTGCTGCATCCGTCCTATATCGACAATAGCCCGAACAGCGTTTGTGAAGCGCAGCTCGCTGGTTTGCCGGTTGTTGCCTCCGATGTCGGCGGAGTGGCGTCTTTAGTTGAATCGTACAAAACGGGTATTCTGACCTCGTTGCAGGTGCCCGAAATGACCCAGGCCGTTGAGCGCCTTTGGGACAGCCAGTTGTTACGTGATTCGCTGGCTGAACAGGCACGTACCGTTTCGCTTCAGCGGTTTGATCAGCAGGAAATTACAGGTAACACGGAGAAAATTTATAAGGAAGTTCTGGCGAATCCGTAGCGGAAGTGCCAACCACGTAACACGAAAAACGATGAAAGTCTGGCTGTTTCGATTTCTGGTATTTGTACTCCTGTTCGGTGTTAGCGCGCTGACGTACGGAGGCAATTCGCTGAATCCAATTCTGGACAAGGTTATCAACGTATCGGCGCTGCTGGGTATGCCTGCGCTGGTGATCGGCTACCCGGCGCTTCCTCGTTTCTACAGAATGATGGTCTGGCCGTTGCTGCTGGGCGTTGTTCTGCTGGTGCTGGAATCGAAGTATGAATATAATCAATACATCTATTCGTATTTTGTTATTAAACGCTTCTTTTTCTGTGGGTTAACCTTGGTTGCTTACTACGTTGCCAGTCGGGCGGGGGAGCTTAAATTAGCCCATGTGGTTTATCTGATTCTGGGTTTTTTCTTTATCAATCAGATTCTCCTCGGTCAGATTTTCAGCTACAGCCTGACGTCCGACAGCCGCTCGACCACGGCTCCAGAAGCCCTATATCTGGTAGTTCCGTTTCTGTATTTTCTGGTGCTCTACCTCCGCGAGCATCGGCTGGTGCATCTGGGTGCGTGTCTATTTGTGTTTGCTTTCATCGTTTTTTTGCTGCACCGTTCCGTCATTTCAACGGCGGTAATTGCTGCGGGCATCGTGTTTGGTCTGATTGGCATGGGAAAACTCTCGTCGGACAAAGGGCTGCCGGCCGGGCGCACGATGCTGGCGTTCAGTGTGATTTTGCTGCTGGTTGTGCCGTCAATAAGTCTGTTGCCCGAAAGCAAGATCGACTCGTTTATGGCCAGTATTAGCGGGATCCTATCGCCCAAAGAAGATAACACGGGCAGCTGGCGGGTGGAGCAATCAGCGTATTACCTAACGCAAATCCCTGATCGACCGATGTTTGGCTGGCGCTACGATGGCTACGACCGGGGCGAAATTATGGAAAACGAAGATTTCCCCGAAAAGGGAACCATCATCCACTCACAATACATCGACATGCTTTACAACTACGGCTTTTTCGGGCTGGCTATCAACCTTTTTTTAATCATCGGAACCTTATACATCATCTACCGCCGGAACCGAACGTTCACCAACGAACAGCTGGTTTTGTTCGGATTTATCGCCAGCGGACTGGTTTACGCCATTTCCTACCAGCTTCCCGTTGGTTTCTGGGGTTTTGTGGGATTAGGCATGTGCTACGGTCTCCACTTCCCCGACACGAAACGACTCATTCGCTACCATTCGGCGCGGGTTGTCAATCGGTTTTCATCACGTCAAATGCCTTCACCTAATCCACAAACAGTATGATTTACGTAGTGATCCCCGTTCACAATCGGCGGGAATTTACCCGTCAGTGCCTGGCTTGTTTAGCCGCCCAGACGTATCGCAATTTCCGGGCAATTGTTGTTGACGATGGCTCTTCGGATGGTACCGACGCGATGATTCGGGACGAATTTCCCGACACTGTTGTGCTACGTGGCGACGGCAATTTGTGGTGGACCGAAGCGACCAACTGGGGAGTTCGCTACGCCCTGGAACATCAGGACAAACGCCACGAGAATTTCGTGTTGACGCTCAACGACGATACGCGTGTAAATCCGAATTACCTGCAAACGATGGTGGATGCGTATCGAATGTACCGACCCTGCCTGATCGGTTCGCCAAGTGTCGACAGCAACAACCCCGACAAACTGGAATATGCCGGTACAGCTTTCGAACTGTATACAGCGGGTGGTCGCCAACTGGCTGCCGATTATGGGTACAACTATACGCAACTGGCCAGGAAAACCTCGTACGTAGAATCCAAATCATTGCCCGGTCGGGGTACGCTGGTTCCAATGTCGGTGTTTCAGGCGATTGGCCTGTATGACGCCAAGAATTACATCCACTACATGGCCGATATCGAGTTTTCAGTACGTGCCCGGAAAGCTGGTTACCGACTGATTGTCAACGTACCAAGTGTGGTTTACGAATATGTACAGTCGACCAACTCACTGATTACGCACAACGCGGGCTGGAAGGAGTTCTGGCGGGGATTTACGTCGTTCAAATCGCCGACCAATCTTAAAATCCGGTATCAGTTCGCCATCGATCATTCCAAAACGAAGCTGATCTATTTCTTCTTCGACGTATCGCGTATCTGCGCGGGTTTTCTGCTGCGGAAAATAGGTGTCATTAAAACCTCGTGACCTATGAAAAAAGTAT
The DNA here is from genome assembly GCF_054778555.1 of Spirosoma flavus. Lineage (NCBI taxonomy): Bacteria > Pseudomonadati > Bacteroidota > Cytophagia > Cytophagales > Cytophagaceae > Spirosoma > Spirosoma flavus. Next base: position 1,812,336 of record NZ_BAAGZL010000002.1, on the reverse strand, counting down.
TGCTTTCGGCCTACGCCTGCCTGCCGAATCATGGCTCTGAAGAGGGTAATGGCTGGAACTACGCTACGTTACTCAGCGAAAATGGATACCGCATCCATTGCCTGACGCGGCAGCAGGGGCAGGGGGTCATTGAGCCTATTCTGGCAGGAGGGGCTTACCCTAATCTGACCATGCACTACGTTGTTCTGCCCGACTGGGTTGAAAAATTTTACCATAAAGGACTGTTTGGTATGTACTTCCACTACCTCTACTGGCAGTGGCAGGCGTATCGATTAGGCGGGCGGCTCGATCAGTTGCAGGCGTTTGATCTGGTGCATCACGTTACGTATGGCAGTATTCAGCTCGGCAGTTTTTTATATAAACTGCGGAAACCGTTCATTTTTGGGCCCGTCGGCGGGGGGCAGCGCGCACCGAAAGCGTTTAAAAAATACTTTGGTACGTACTGGACCCGCGAATGGATGCGCGACTGGGTGGGCGTGGCCTTGCAATACCTCAATCCGGGTTATCATCAGTCGGTTCAAAAGGCTACGCGAATCATCGTCACCAACGAAGATACGTATCGGCTAGCTCGCCAGTTACGGCCCAAACGTCCGATTGACCGAATGCTCGATGCGGGACTTAGTCCGTCTTTTATCCCTCCCCGTTCCATTGTTCGTACGCCCGATAAATCGTCGCTAAAGCTGCTTTGGGTAGGGCGCCTGATGCCTCGTAAGGCACTGGAACTGACCATTGAAGCCTTCAGTCAGGTCAATCCAGACTTGCCCATCACCCTGACCATTGTGGGTGGAAAGGGTGAAATGGCGAGCGAAGTGCCACGATATCTGGAACAATACGGTGTTAAGAATCGGGTGAATTGGGTCGGGCATGTGTCCTATCAGGAAATGAAGACGTACTACGCTCAATCGGACGTGTTCTTTTTCACGAGCCTACGCGATTCCTGCCCTATGCAGGTGCTGGAAGCTATGGCGTATTCGCTGCCCGTCGTTACGTTGGATTTGCACGGCCAGGCTGAGCTGGTTCAGGAACGTACCGGCTTTAAGGTTGCCGTTCAAACGCCGGATCAGGTAAAGGCCGATCTGGCCAGAACCATCGAATGGCTGTACGCGCATCCAACCGAACGGCTCGTTATGGGGCAAGCAGCGTATCGGTCGGCACGTATGCAGTCCTGGAATTTGAAAATCAATCGGTTAATCAATGAAGTTTACGCCGACATTCTTCCGGCAGAGCCAGTGACTGAACCCGATTTGGTGAAGGAGCCGAGCACGTAATCAAGGCCCCGACAGGCTCCGGCTGTCGGTCGTAACTACTTAATTACGGTTGTCGCGAATCCGACAGCCGGAGCCTGTCGGGGCCTTGACTAGACACAATTTGTTTACCGAAAAGCAATCAACTATGGCAATCATACATCAGCTGACCAACACGCTTCGGAGTGCTTTAAAAAGTCAGGCTACGTTGCTGGCCAGACCGTTCGGGCTCGAACTGCTGACGAAAGATCAGACAGAAACGTATCTGCGTCCGTCGGAGATTGCTTTCAAGAAAGGCGAACTCGTTACGTTGCCGGAAGTCAATGATTTCACCGATGCTTCCAGACCGATTTTCGGAAAAACAGACGTAACATCAGCTAATACGCTTGTCTGGCAATGTGCAAATCAACGTAACATGCGCCAGCTACGTAACGGAAGTGTGGTGGCAAATAATCGTGTGCTCGATACTGATTTTGGCGGCTCAGCCTTGTTCAAGGATTTGCTCAAATCGGATAAACGGGCAGTTCTCGAAACCGATACGTTACTGGCTCCCTGGTCGCACTACTGGGGTGGCTATTATGACTACCTGTTTTTCGTTGCAGCAAAACTGTGCCGGATGAAAGAAACGCTTCCTGCTGAAACCTTTGCGAACGCAATAGTCTCTTATCCTTTAATGCATACCCCGTTCGAGCGGGAACTGCTGATACGTATCGGGTTGAAAGAGAGCCAGATAATCGATAGTCGAACTACTAACGTCCATTTCAAGACGTGTATTCTTGGCAATAACGACAGCTGGTTCTACCCGAATATCGCCGACGTAGCAGCCATTCAGAAACACGTTTCATCTCATTCGATAATGGCTGGGTTTGCTACGTCGGAACGTATCTATATCAGCCGTTCGGGTCGTCGGCGCGTGCTGAACGAAGATGCGCTGGTACGTATGCTGGAGCAGTACGGCTTTGTCTTCATTGAGGATAAATCACGTAGCATTGAGGAGCAATATGCGCTGTATCGGCAGGCGTCGTTCATTATTGGTCCGCACGGGGCTTCGTTTGCCAACGTACTGTGGTGCCAGCCCGGCACTCAACTACTCGAATTTTTCGCGCCCGACTACGTACCGGATTATTTCCGACACGTAGCGCACATCCTCGGTCTTCGCTATACTGCCCATTGTTCAGGTGCGGTCAGGGGAAGCAATCATCGTCACGTCAATGACGACATACGCGTCGATGTCGATCTTCTGGAAAAGCAAGTAGCGCAACGTCTCGAAACCAGTATTACCTGATTATACCTACTGTCTGCCAAGTATTTATGGATAGTTCCAGCGTACAATTGACCCGGCAGGCAGCAACGCCCAATAACATCCCTAATAACATACTCACTTATGAAAAAAGTCTTGATTTCTGCCTACGCGTGCATTCCGGATCGAGGTTCGGAAGAAGGAAACGGCTGGTATTACTCGTCGTTGGTTAGTCAGCAGGGGTATCAGGTCTGGTGCCTGACGCGTGAGCTGGGAAAGAGTAGTATCGAGCAAAAACTACGGTCAACACCTCTCCCGAATCTGAAATTTGTGTTCGTCACCGTGCCGCGCTGGGTCGACCGGGCTTACAATTGGGGCATGATCGGCATGTATTTTCATTACATCTACTGGCAGTGGGCGGCCTGGCAGCAAGCCCGGCAATTAGCTGAGAATCATACCTTCGACCTAGTACACCATGTCAGTTATACCAGCCTGCAGCTCGGCAGTTTCCTGTATAAACTCAATCGCCCGTTCATTTATGGCCCGGTAGGCGGGGGGCAGGAGGCTCCGTCGAGCATGCGTCGCTATTTCAAACAGTACTGGTGGAAAGAACAACTACGGTCGGCGATCAGTGAGTTGATGCTACGTTTCAACCCCGGCTGTTATGAGTCGGTACGCCGGGCAAAATACGTACTGGTACGTAATGAAGACACCCGCCAAATGGTGAATCGACTGGGTCGGGTAAACAACGTTGAAAAAGAATCGGGTGGGGTAGGGCAGCATTTTATGCCTAGCTCGCCAATCAGTCGGTCGCCACGAAACACGATGGAACTGGTGTGGGTGGGCCGGCTTATGCCCCGCAAAGCGCTGGAGTTATCGCTGCATGGCTTAAGTAAAGTAGACGCTCAGTTGCCTGTTCATCTGACCATTGTGGGCGACGGCAAGATGGGCAAATACGTACCCGAGTATATCGCTACGTATAAATTGGAGAATCGGGTTACCTGGGCCGGAAAAGTGAGTTTCGATCAGGTAACGAACTACTACCGAAACGCAGACGTGTTTCTGTTTACCAGCCTCCGCGACACGCAACCTGCTCAGCTTCTGGAAGCTATGGCGTATTCGCTGCCCGTTATCACGCTCGATTTACATGGTCAGGCCGATATGGTTAGCTTACAAACGGGCATTCGCGTTCCGGTTTCGGAGCCGGAAACGGTAGCGGCTGGACTAGCCCGAGCCATCGAATGGATGTACCAGAACGAGGAACAACGTCTGGAAATGGGACTTAACGCGTTTCAGTTTGCCCGCCAGCAAAATTGGCCGTCGAAGGTGGGTCATATCATTCGGAAATACTACAGCCCAGTTGTCGAAAAAAGCGTCAGTCTGGCCGTGGCGCTCAGTCAGATTACGGAGTGATGTATGAGCTGTAACGTAGGCTGAATGAGGTCCCGTTTGCCGGCGACATCATATACCCTACTTCATACATTTCTTGGTAAGCATTTCTCATTATTCATTACTCCGTTATGTTCATTGCTGTTTTAGGTTCTATTGCTACGCAGGATTTGCTGCCCGAAGCCGCCAGGAAGCTGGTTGGTACGTATCCACGCGGACGGCCTGGAGCGCCTTTGATCAGCAATCTGGTTCGTGAATACGTAGCACGTGGCTATAACGTACTGGCCGTTACAACTGACCCGCAAATGGGCGATGATGATAAACCATTTGTTTACGAAAGAGGGAAACTTACCTACGTAGTGGTTCCTAGCCGGGCGCGTACGTTTCGTCCGAATGGCAAACGCTTAGGGCGCATGCTGGACTTCTATCAATTCGAACGGAAACAGATCGTAGACGTACTACGTCATTACCAGCCGGACGTAGTACACGCGCACTGGACGTACGAATTTGCCCTGGCGGCACTGGCCTACAAGCCCGAATCGCTGATTACGGTTCACGATAATGCACAGATCATTTTTCGCTATGTCCGAACGCTGGAGCGACTTTTCATGCTGCTCATGGCCCGCTACGTATTCAACCGGGGACGCTGGTTTACGGCCGTATCGCCCTACATGGCCGACTCGGTTCAGAAGTGGGTGGCGCAGTCCGTGGAGGTTGTTCCAAATCCCGTCTTGAAATCGATCCAGCAGTATGGTTCATCTATCCCTAAAGTGCCCATTATCAGCATGGTAGCCAATGGTTGGGATGAGCGTAAAAATTGCCAGAATGCGTTGCTGGCCTTTAAAGCTTTACAAAAGCAGCATCCGGCCGCTGTATTATGGGCCTTCGGAACGGCGTTCAGACATGATGCCGATGCGTTTTGTCGCGCGAACCAGATTACCAACGTCGTGCTTTTTGGGCCAACTGATCATGTTGAAGTATTGAAAAAAGTAGCCCAAAGCACCCTGTTTCTTCACCCATCGCTCGAAGAATCGTTTGGCATGGTGCTGGCCGAAGCCATGAGTTTTGGGATTCCGGTTGTGGCCGGGAAAGATAGTGGCGCGGTTCCCTGGCTGGTTGGCGATGGAGGTTTATTGGTCGACGTGAGTCAGGTTGACGCCATGACGGACGCCCTCAATACGTTGCTGACCGACCCGATGTTGTACGAACGCTTATCGGCCAACGCCACCCGAAATGTAGAAACGCGCTTTCCGATTGGGCAGGTTGCCGATCAGTACCTCGAATTATATCAACGCTGTTGGGCGAGCCGGCGAACGACTTCGCAAAAAGGATTTACAGCTAAATACTCGCTGCTACTCGGCTAAAAATAGTGCCCATGAAACAATCGAAAACGATAATGCTACTGAGTGCTACGTTGGCGTTGATGCTGGCGGTCAGCCTCATTGCGTCATTGTTTTTTAAGGAACATTGGCTGTGGATGGATGAAGTACTCAGTTATCTGCTCGTTTCTGATCCGTCCCTTACGCATGCAAACGATGCGGTAGTGAGCGGTATGGATGCAAATCCGCCTTTGTTCGTCAATGTGTACTGGTACGTTGGACATTTCATCAGCCTGAATCCTCAGTTTCTCCGAGCTGTTTCTATCTGCCTGTTCGCAATGGCCGTCGCCCTGTTTTATCGGTACGTAACCAGCCTGTTGGGCAAGCCTGTACTTAACTTCTACCTGTTTTCGGCGATGATTGGTTTAACGTATCTGAACCTGATGCTGTCGACTCAGATACGGGCTTATGCACTTTTTCTGCTGATTAGCGTCGGGTATTTTATCAGTTTACACCAGCTGATAACCTCCCCCAGGAAGGTCCAATGGCTTGCTACGTTCGTGATTACCGGAATTCTGCTGGTGTTCACGCATAATTTTGGTCTGTTTTACGTAGCAGCATCCGGCGCGTTCAGTCTGCTTATTTTCCTATTGTCGCGGCAGCGGAACTACCTGTTGCTGATTGGGGCGCATGGGCTAATTGGGTTGATCTGGCTGCTGGTCTGGTATCCGAGTTTTGTGATTCAGACCGACGCTGGTAAACCCCACTCGTGGATTCCGCTGCCGACGTTCGCTACGTTCTTTTACACGGTTGGCGAACTGGCTCCGGCTATATCATCAAGTCTTGAGCGTAAATTCTCCTTGTTGCCCATTCTTCGTTTTGCGCTTGTTGTGGGGCTGTTTGTATACGTAGTACGACCCCGTTTGCGGGATAAATTTGAGGATTTTAAAGCCGATAAAGCCTTCACCTTCTACGTATTGGCCGGTTTTATTTACCTCGCTACGTTAGGAATCTCGCTGATTGTTTCGCTGGTGCATACGTCGGTTTTCATCAGCCGATATCTGTGGCCGAGTCATTTGCTGCTGATTTACCAGCTTGTTTATGCGATTTATATTCTGCCGAAACGCTGGCGAATTTCGGTACGTCTGCCCGCTTTTTTGCCTCGTCTACTGCCGGTGTACGTAGGGCTACTGGGTGGATTTCTTTTTTACCAAAACCGGAAAGTTGTCATTTTCCCGAGTGGGGTTACGGATTACTTATCCCGGCTGGATAAACGCTATCCCGTGTTTGTCGAAACCGCCGATTACTTTCTGCCGATCTGGTTTCACGATAAAAAAGCGAACGTGCATTACCTGCTCGATTGGGAAACCGCTGCCCAGGAAGGTAACAACCTGACCGCGACGGTAGAACACAAAATCCTGAAATCGGTGCATGAAAAATACAACGTACCGCAGATTCTGACTACACCACACTTCAACCGGAACGTAGTGCCGCACTTCTACATGATCGACGAGGATAACAGCTATCAAATCGAGCATTTTATTGAACAGGGGCAGGTACGTATCATCCGGCAACTGCCGATAGCCATTAAGGGGCACCGGATACTGGAGTGCGCTTTTCAATAATTATTGATTGATAATAAACAGTTTAACAAAGTACTACGTATGGAAACGATCAGAAAGTTGCTTATTCAGGTAGCGTTGTTGACGGGGGTGTTTGTGCTGATTTTCGCCTGTAAAAAAAGCACTGAAGAGCCCGATCCTCAACCGATGACCAGTATCACCAGCATCGACCCGGCTACGGCCCCGGTTGGTAGTACCATCGCCATCAACGGGACTAATTTTAGTACAACTCCGGGCAGTAACACCATCACTATTGGCGGGGTTGTGGCAACCGTGGTTTCGGCTTCGGAAAACCGGATCGTCGTTGTGGTGCCTGCTGGTGTTGCCAATGGGCCAATCTCCGTAACGGCTGGTGGACAGACGGCGCAAAGTCCGTCGTCGTTTACGGTTGCCATTCCATCTGCCAAACCCGTGAAGGAGGTTTCTGGTACTACGTTTGCCAATCTGACCTGGAAAAAAGATACCATCTATCTGTTGCGGGGAATGGTTTATATTCCAACCGATTTCACGCTGACTATTGAGCCGGGCACCATCATAAAAGGGGCAGGGCCGGAGAGAGACCCCACCGGTACGGGCCACGCGGGGGCCTTAATTGTGGAACGGCGCGGCAAAATAAATGCGCAGGGAACCGCTACGCAGCCCATCATATTTACATCGGCAAAACCAATCGGTCAACGTAGTTATGGCGACTGGGGCGGTATTGTTTTAATCGGGAAAGCACCTGTTAATCGGCCCGGTACGACGCCAAATCCGAATGGGGTGCGGGGTACGGTAGAAACCTACGGTGAACCGGTCGACAACTCGGGTATTCTCAAATACGTACGTATTGAATTTGCGGGTGCCATTCAGCCAACCACTCCGGCAACCCGGCTCAGTGGTTTGTCGCTCTATGGCGTAGGGGCGGGTACAACGCTCGACCATATCCAGGTTTCGTACAGCGGCAGTGATGCCTTTTCGTGGTTTGGCGGTTCGGCGAACCTGAAAAATCTGTTTGCGCTTCAGGCTGCCGACGACGACTGGTCGGTGGATTGGGGATACGTCGGTAATGTTCAGTTTGGTGTGGCCCTGCGCGATCCGAACGTAGCAGATCAATCGGGTTCCAATGGGTTTGAAGTAGAAAACTACACGCCCACCGAAACGGCCGACGTACCGGCTGTTACGATAGTTAATGGTCTTCCTAAAAACACGCCCGTCTTTGCCAACATGAGCAATTTTGCGTTCAATACGACGCCTAACACGACAAAGACGGCCAATGGAACAGGAGCGTATCAATCGGGCATGTACCTGCGCCGGAACAGCGCCATCGCCATTTATAACTCGCTGATTTATGGGTATCCAGAAGGTGTTCGGCTGGAATCGGCGGGAACGGCTGCCGGACTGACAAGCGGAACTATCGATTTGCGAGGTATCGTGCTGGCGAACGTACTGACGCCGGTAGTGGGCGCCGGTGTGATTCCGACGGATCAGGCAACTACCTATTTCACGGGTGCCCAACGTAGCAATCAGGTTATCGCTACGTCGGATCTGGCATCGCTGTTGTTAAATGCCTCGACGTTTACCCTTATCGCTCCGAATTTCTTACCACAAACCGGTTCGCCCGTGTTGACAGGAGCCGCTACGGGCGGGCGATTAACCGATACGTTCTTTACCACGGTTACGTACCGGGGCGCTTTTGGGACCGATAACTGGCTCTCCGGCTGGACAAATACGAATCCGCAGAGCGTGGATTATGATCGCTGATGCAGGAGCTATGCTGCTTTGTATTTGCTACGTTGATGCTGGCCTCGAAGTGCCAGTATCAACGTAGCAATGATCAGAATGGTAGGGGGGGCTTAATTTAGGGAATCATAAGCTAGAGGTGACCATATAGCTTATTCAGTTTCAAGCGGGTTGTTCCAGGTCAGTCTACTTTCAGAGGAGGGCCAACTACCTGCATGTCATGATCGGCAAAAATTTTAGTTATTTCTTCCGGAGAAGGATCCTGCTTCAAGCCAGCCATGGTCACAAAAAACTCTTCCAGCTTACCCGCTGGCTGAAGAATGACCGTCATGCGTCCTTTTTCGGAGACCTGAGTCCAGGCGTGCGGCACTTTTCGAGGTAAAAAAATGCTGTCGCCTGCCTGCAGTTCAAACCGATCTTTTCCGACCATGAAAGCGTATTGACCTTCCTGTACGTGAAAAATCTCATCCTGATTAGGATGGATATGCAGAGGTGTGCCTCGCTTAGGCGACAGAGAAGTTTGTTCAAAGACCGCTAAATCCCCGTTTGTATCTTTACCCGATACTTTCACGTCGAGGATGTTGACATTCACGCCTTTGAGTTGAATATGGCCATGATACCGGCCTTCTCCCTTCTGAATTTTAAAGCCTTTCGAGGCCCGGTCAGCAAAGGTTTGCTCGTGGTTAATAGTTACAAGAGGAGCCCCGGCTAAAGTCGTTTGAATAAAATCTCTTCGTTTCATCCTTGATTCAGTTAATGGCTTATTCTTTATCTATTAAGCGCCAATCATTTTTTAAGTGGCCTTAAAACTAAAGTTACAGGCCGGAATCAATCAGCAAACGAAGCTTTTATTGAACGGTCATAAGGCCCTGTCTCCGATTAAAATTGGGGTTGGAGAGGGGTAAATGGTCCTCGATATAGATCAGCGGTTAACTTAAAAGCGTGCAGGCTACGACTTGATTTTTGAGGGAGCATAGCCAAAATGCTCCTGAAATAACTTGGCAAAATACGATTGCGAACTGTACCCAACTTCATAGGCTACCTGCGCTACATTAAACTCGCCAGACCGTAAAAGCTCAGCGGCCCGTTCGAGTCGGACGCGGTGAATAAACCGATTAGGGCTGAGCGATGTAAGTGCGGTCAGTTTGCGGTGTAGTTGGGTGCGGCTCATTCGGGCTCGTTCAGCCAGCCCGTCGACATCCATCTGGTCAGTTTCGTTCAGGTTGGATAGGATGTACTGGCGCAGGCTATTTAGGAATCGTTCCTCCCGGTCAGCCTCTCCATGGGTAGAATAATCCACCGTTGCGGGAGCCGTCTGATTGGTAAATCGCTGCTGCCATTGCTGACGGGTACGGAGCGCATTGTTGAGTCGAAGGGTCAGTTCGGATAAGCTGAATGGCTTGCTCAGGTAATTGTCGGCCCCGGCCTGTAAACCCGCCAGTCGACTCTCGGACGAGGCACGGGCTGTAAGTAGCACAATCGGGATATGACTGGTTCGATCGTCGGCTTTAAGGGTTCGGGTAAGCTCAAAACCATCCATTTCGGGCCCGGTCTGGACGGGCATCATGACATCGCTGATAATCAGATCTGGTACCTCCTTTATCGCCAGATCTACTCCTTCCCGACCGCTACGGGCCGTGACAATCCGGTAATGACTGGACAGGTAGGTTTCCATCTGCACACGAAGGTCGTTATTATCTTCCACCAGTAGCACCAATGGTTTTTCACTGTTCGTGTCCGTATCCCCCTTGGCTGCTGATTGACGATTTCTGGTTGCAGTTTTTAGTTTAATATTTTGACTATGAGGTGATTTTGTCTCCGGTTGGCCGGATGGCGCTGGCTGAATAGGTGAATTGTTGCCGTCTAAATCAGATATTATATCAGCTTTGTCCGGTTGACGTGCGTATGGGGCCGCTATGGGAAACTCGACGGTGAAGACGCTTCCTTTGCCCTCTTCACTCTCGACATGTACACGACCTCCCAGCCAGTTCGTCAATTCTTTCACTAAAGCCAGCCCAATGCCCGTTCCAGGCTGAGCACGGGTTGACCCGGAATCGACCTGATAAAACCGATCAAAAACATGAGCAAGCCGATGCGCCGGGATGCCAATGCCCGTATCGGCCACGCGCAGCACGAAACGGTCGGGGTCTTCGATCCGTCCCGATACGTTTACCTGGCCACCTTCAGGGGTAAATTTGAGCGCATTCGACAGCAGGTTATAAGCAATCTTTTCCCATTTATCATCGTCAAAGCTATATAGCAGTTCTTCCGTGCTGGTATCGCCCTCCCAGGTCAGGGTTATGCCCCTTTGCTCAGCTAATCCGTCAAACTGCGCAACAACCTGTCGGATAAATCCTGCCGGATCCCCAAGTTGAGGATGGCCGTTCAATTTTCCCGCATCCAGACGCGATATGTCGAGGGCTTCGGTGATGAGCCGGAGAAGTTGGTTGGCGTGCCGCTGAATGGTATTGGTCTGTTGTTGTTGCTTCTTATCCAGAGACGTATCAACAAGCTGCTCGGTTGCGTTGAGGATGATGGTTAAGGGCGTCCGAAACTCATGGGTGATGTTGGCGAAGAAATCACTCTTCATTACGTCCATCTGTCGGAGGGTTTCGGCTTCGAACTCCCGGCGAGCCAGTTCCTGCCGGAGCACACGTCGGCGGTTCCAGCTTCGAATTGTCCAAAAGCCCGTACTCCCCAGAACTATAATCATCAGGCTTAGAAACCAGCCGGTTCGCCAGAAGTGGGGAGCTACCTGAATCTGGACGCGGGCCAGCTGAGGCTCCCAGCCACCCGTAGGTTTGGCCCGATTGAGCATAAATGAATACGTACCGGCCCCAAGCCGGTACGTAGCCTGGCCGTATGTATCGTTGTAAACAGCCCACTGCGCGTCGTGGCCATCGAGTTTATAGCGGTAGGTTGACGTGGCGACTTCGACCTGAGGTAAAAAACGTATCGTCATGAAATCGCCCTCTTTCAAGTAAAGAGAAGCCTGTCCTAACGTATCACGCTGATAACGCTCTTCGCGGGGTATCTGGTTTTCTACTAAGCGGATACCGTTTATCGATACGTCGAGAATATTTAGCGGAGGCACTTGCCGCAACCGGCTCAGATCATACGCATAGAGCTGATGACCCGCATTGACCCAAAGCCGGTTGTTGCCCAGCGGCTGCCCCTGGCTGATCCAGATTCCAATAACTTTTTCGGCTGGATAGGCAAATTCCAGCCGTTGCAGTTGGTTTTGGCGGTTTAGTCGGAAGACCAGAGTACCAACGGAGAAATAGGCGTTCTGCTCACGGTCGAAGATAATCTTATAGGTCCACAACAGACTGGTTGGGATAGGCAATGGCAAGTCAATTTGCCGTATCAATCCCGAAGTCGGGTTAAAGACAACCAATTTATTGTACAATCCCAGCAGAAGCTCTCCGGTTGATCGGACGGCCAAGGCGGTGATGGGATTATCTGCATGAATACGAAGGAGGTCATTTTTGTCAAGATAGCGACGAACCTGGTGACTGGACGGATCGATCGAGTACAGCCCTGTGGAAGTGCCCGCCCAAAGTGTGCCGTCGGGACTTTGATCAATGCTGTTCACTTCCGTTTGGTCGAGAGCAACTGGCTCAACGGAGAGCGTTTGAGGGTCGACGTGCAGCAGGCCTGTCTTTGTCCGGCCGATCCAAAGGTGGTCCTGCCGGTCGACAAACAGCGTTCGAATGCCATCTTTGGCCAGAAACTCCCGCACCAGCCGCGTAGTGTCGGGAACGAACTGTATCTGCTGAGTTTTCGGATCGAAATAGGCCAGCTTACTTTCATCGTTTCCGTACGAGTAGCGTAACCAAACCCGACCCCGGCTATCGGGGGCTACCCGGTTAAAATAGTCATCCTGCGGGTGATCCTTCGTATGATATACGCTCAACTGTCGTCCATCGTAGCGAACAAGACCATTAGGCGAGCTGAGCCACAGATTACCCCGCATATCCTGAGCCAGGAACGCACTGAACAGATTGACGCCGGGCGGTTGTTTAAGCGTCCGTTCTGCTGGGGGCAGCATCAATTGCTGGGCTATCAGGGGCGGCTCCGTCAACAGGTTGCTAACGAGCAGAAGGCTGAGAAGAAATAATCGAAGGAAAAGTATCATGAGGCTGACATGACCATCCCGAAGGTACTAAAAAAAGTGAATTGACCACTGTTTTGGTATGATTCTGGCCAAAATGGAACAATTCTGGTAGACTCTGGCCACGTTCGCTGCTTAGGTTTGCCTTTCTACTCACTTATCAATCGCGTATGAAAACATTACTACTGCTACGTCTGCGCATAGACTTACTCAGCCTGATTTTACTGCTCTCTCAATTAACATTTGTCGTACCAACACAAGCGCAGACCCGACTCTACGTAACCACAGGCGGTGGAAACAGCAGTCCGTCTACGGCTACCAGTTGGGCAAACGCCACCTCCAACTTACAGGGAGCTATTGATGCTTTACGAACCAGCGGAGGTGAAGTGTGGGTAGCGCGGGGTACGTACCGGCCAGGTGGCAACGCCAATACAAACCGGGCTCTCAGCTTTTCACTTTGCAACAGCGTGACGGTTTATGGAGGTTTTCAGGGAGCCGAAACCGCCTTAAACCAGCGTCCAGCGGTAAATCCTTTTACTGGTCAACCCTCCAGCACTACGCTCAGTGGCGACATTGGGCAGGTGGGCAACACGGCCGATAATAGCTACCATGTATTCTACCACCAACTCATCAGAGCTGTAAATAATACAGCGGTGCTGGATGGGGTTGTTATTACGGGAGGAAACGCTGATGCCCCTAATGCGCTTAGTACAGATGGAGGAGGAATGTATAATGAACGGAGTTGCAGCCCCCGATTGATCAATTGCCTGTTCGTCAGAAACAGAGCCAGTGGCGGTGGTGGGATGGAAAACGACCAGAGCAGCAGTCCTGTCCTGACCAACTGTGTTTTTATGAGCAATACGGCCAACTCTGGTGGGGGGATGTACAATTATGACTTATCTAGTCCTGTGCTGACCAACTGTTCATTTCTAAACAATACATCAGCTGGCGATGGAGGGGGAATGATTAATGTACAAAATAGCAGACCCACACTGACTAATTGTTCCTTTCTGAATAATACCGCTACTGCGGATGGTGGAGGAATGAACAGCTCTGGAGGGAGCAACACTATATTGGTCAATTGCTTATTTAGCAATAATTCAGCCGGTTATGGAGGAGGAATTGAGGCCTATAGTGGCAATACTATGACGCTGACCAATTGTGCTTTTATTCAGAACACGGCAACTATCAGGGGGGGAGGTGTCTATAACTCGAACAGAAACCGCTTTACGATGACTAATTGCTCCTTTTTAGGAAATTCGTCAGCGGCTGGGGGAGCCATACACAATAATATTGCCGCTATTCTTTCTATGCAGAACTGTGCCTTTTACGGTAATGGAGGCAGCAATACGATCTTTAACGATGCCACAACACTAACGGCAACTTATTGCTTGTTTGAGCAGGGTGTGACGGGCTATACGGGTTCCAACAACTTAAATACCAGCGTTTCGCCTTTTGTGTCGACCAGTAGTGCAGCACTTAATTCGTGTTCGCAAGCCATCAATGCCGGTAATCCGGCCACAACAAATGCCACAGTTGGCAACACCGATCTGGCCGGAAATGCACGTTTTTTGGGAACGATAGATATAGGCGCTTATGAGTATCAGAGTGCACCCAGTGCTATCGTCGTTACCAATCCATCCATCGCCACCGCTACGGTCGGGCAGAGTTTTAGCCAAAGTTTTGGCGCATCGGGTGGTACGTCTCCGTACAGCTTCTCCATTGCCAGCGGTAGCCTGCCAACTGGCCTGACGCTGGCTACAACCGGCTTGTTGAGCGGTACGTCTACCCAAGCTGGCAGTTTCAGCATCACCGTACGGGCTATAGACAACACGGGTTGTAGCAGCCTGGGCGGAACCTACGTATTAACCGTGAGTGAAGCCGTTTTTCCTCTTACGATTAGTGGCTTTGCTGGGAGTCCTAACCCCATCTGCTCCGGTAGCCTGGCAACCTTTTCGGCAACGATCGGCAACGTAACGGGCAGTTACGCGTTCACTCTTACCAACGGCAATAGCCCCATCAGTGGCACGGCCGCTACGTCCTCCTTCAGTCAATCCCTGATAGCCAGCGGTTCAGGTACGCAAAGTTTTACGTTGACCCTCAACAGCAACGGCCAAATCACGACGGCCACCACGACGTTAACCGTTAACGGACCGCTACAGTATTATACCGTGAAGGCGGGTTCTTGGAATGACGTAACAGTGTGGGGATGCGGCAACGTACCAACCGCCGGAGCGGAGGCCACCCTCAACCACGTAGTGACCTTACCCACTAGCTACGTAGCACAGACAAAAATACTACGTTACGGAACTGGCGGTAAACTTAGCCTGGCTACTGGTGCACGTCTCATTTTCGCCCCATAACAGTCATTACGTAGTAGACTACATAAACATCACTAAAACCAAGCGAAGTAGGCAGTGTTGGGATAATTCTGGTAGACTTTGCCCCAGCTCATTGACTACGTTTGCCCAAAACTAATTCGGGTACACTATGATCTTTTTACCTTCTCTTTTCCAACACAAGACGATTTTATTACTACGTATTAACTACGGTCTGCTGCTTTGCGCGGGCTTACTGTTCTGGAGTCAATTGGCACAGGCCCAGACCCGGCTTTACGTATCAGCGACGGGTACGAACAACAATCCGGCAACGGCTACTAGCTGGGCCACGGCTACCTCCAACTTACAGGGAGCTATAAATGCTGCTTCTTCTGGTGCGCAGGTGTGGGTGGCCAAGGGTATCTACAGGCCAGGCGGTAACACCAATACTGATCGGGGATTGAGTTTCTCAATGCGCAATGGAGTGACTATCTACGGTGGCTTTCAGGGTACGGAAACAGCCCTGAGCCAGCGACCGGGTGTAACTCTGACCCAGCCCACCAGCACTACGCTTAGTGGCGATATTGGCCAGGTAGGCGTCGATGCGGATAACAGCTATCATATCATTGATAATTCAAGCCTGACGAAACTGAATACGACAGCCGTGCTGGATGGGGTAGTCATTACTGGGGGCAATGCGGAAGCAGATGGTAATACTGGTAGCGGTACCGACATTCTTGGTGCTGGCATGTATAACCAGTCAGAAAATAGTCCACGGGTTAGAAACTGCATATTTACTCAGAACAGGGCGAACATGGGGGCAGCCGTCTATAGCACTTTACAATCTAACCCTGAACTTATTAACTGCGTTTTTCTGAATAATGCCGCAACAAATGGAGGAGCCATCGCTAACTATACAAGCTTACCGCTTATACTCAACTGTTCGTTTCAAGGAAATACAGCCCGTTTCAACGGGGGGGTATTCTATAATACCAATAGTAGCAGTCCCAGTTTGAGAAATTGTGTACTGTTTGGCAATGGCGGAGGCAATACCTTTAGTAACCAGAGTAGCTCTGTGTCGGCTAACTACTGTTTGTTTGAGCCAGGGGTAACAGGGTATTTAGGGAGCAATAACATAACGACCTCTAATTCGCCCTTTATTGCCCAGAGTAGTGCAATGCTCAACCCCTGCGCATTGGCCATCAATGCGGCTGATCCGGCCACAACCCAGACTACAGTGGGCACCACCGACCTGGCGGGCAATCCCCGCTTCTTTAACAACGGGCGACTCGACATGGGGGCTTATGAGTTTCAGAGCAATCCCAATTTCGCAATCTCAATCCCAGGCTCCAGTGCGGGGGCCGTTGGACAGCTTGTGAATCAGGGAATCACTATATCAGGCGGAACGACTCCTTTCACGTTTGCAGTAGTCAGTGGGAGTCTGCCACCGGGTATAAGCTTGTCGGTAGGGGATGGGGTGCTGAGTGGCAGATTGAGTAATCAGGGGAGCTTTACGGCGGTTATTCAGGCAACCGACAATTCGGGCTGTGTGGCTCAGGCTACCTATTCGATAACCGTCAATTGCCGGACCGTACTGTATGTGAGTGAAGTGGGGGCAGGTACAAAAGATGGCAGCAACTGGAGTAACGCCATAGAGGGTCGATTCTTACAGCAGGCCATTGACATAGCGGCCGGCTGCGGAGCGCAGGTGTGGGTGGCCAAGGGTATCTACAGACCAGGCGGTAACACCAATACCGATCCGAAGTTGAGTTTCTCAATGCGCAATGGAGTGACTATCTACGGTGGCTTTCAGGGTACGGAAACAGCCCTGAGCCAGCGACCAGGTGTGACCCTGACCCAGCCCACCAGCACTACGCTTAGTGGCGATATTGGCCAGGTAGGAAATGACGCTGATAATAGCTTTCATGTTGTAAGCAACTCCAGTAGTTCAGCCATAAATAACACGGCCATACTGGATGGGGTGGTCATTACTGGGGGCAACTCAGAAGCGGGTAGGGCCGGGGGTAGTGGTACCGATATTCTTGGCGCCGGCTTGTATAACGAATTCAGGAATAGTCCACGGCTGCGCAACTGCATCTTTACCCAAAACAGAGGTAATCAGGGAGCCGCGGTGTTTAACAGTTATGAATGTAATTCCGAATTTATCAACTGCGTTTTTCTGAACAATACATCACGGGCTGGGGCAGCTATAACTAATTTTAGGAGTTCGCCTATATTGACAAACTGCTCGTTTCAGGGCAATACCAGCCGGTTCAGTGCAGGTGCATTTTATAACACTGGCAATAGTAATCCTTCGCTAACGAACTGTGTCTTGTTTGGCAATGGCGGGGCGAATGCAATTGCCAACGAGAATAGCTCCTTATCGGCTAACTACTGTCTGTTTGAAACGGGCGTGACAAGCTATTCAGGAACTAATAACCTAACAACGACAGGTTCGCCGTTTATCTCTCAGGGCAGTGCGATGCTCAATCCCTGCGCGCTGGCCATCAATGCCGCTAATCCAGCCACAACCCAGACCACAGTAGGGACCACCGATCTGGCGGATAATCCCCGCTTCTTCAGCAACGGGCGACTCGACATGGGAGCCTACGAATTACAACGCAGTCCAAGTCCGGGCTTTACGGTGTCAAATCCCACCGTTACAACAGCGTTGGTAGGGCAACCGTTTAGTCAAAGCTTCAGTGTGTCCGGAAGCGGTGTGTCACCGTATGAGTTCACACTTCTGAGTGGCAATCTTCCTCCTGGCCTAAACCTGGCCACTACTGGTGTACTGAGCGGTACGCCGAGCAGCCAGGGGAGCTTCACGGCCCTCATCCAGTCCCGTGATAATACAGGCTGTATTGCTCAGACGACCTATTCACTGAGTGCTAATTGCCGGAGTGTCGTGTATGTAAGTGAAGCGGGAGCCGGAGCAAAGGATGGTAGCAATTGGAACAATGCCATGGAGGGAGCCGCTTTGCAAACTGCCATCAATATGGCAGCTGGATGTGGAGCGCAGGTTTGGGTTACAAGGGGCCTCTACAAGCCTGGGGGTAATGCGAATACCAACCGCAGTCTGAGCTTTTCAATGCGCAACGGAGTGACTATCTATGGGGGCTTTCAGGGTACGGAAACCAATCTGAATCAGCGGCCAGCAAGCAACCTGCAACAACCATCAAGCACCACGCTCAGTGGCGACATTGGCCAGATAGGTAATAGTAGTGACAACAGCTACCACGTTATCTATAATGCTTCGGGGCTAAACCTG
The DNA here is from genome assembly GCF_054778555.1 of Spirosoma flavus. NCBI lineage: Bacteria > Pseudomonadati > Bacteroidota > Cytophagia > Cytophagales > Cytophagaceae > Spirosoma > Spirosoma flavus. The sequence goes on along the minus strand of NZ_BAAGZL010000002.1, from coordinate 1,794,103 downwards.
AATAATACAGCGATGCTGGATGGCTTGGTCATTACGGGTGGTAACGCAGACGGGGCCAATGGTGTCTTTGCCGACGGCATTGGCGGTGGAGTGTTTAACGTATCAAGTAATAGCCCAAAGTTCGTTAACTGTCTCTTTAGCTTTAATAAAGCTGTTTATGGGGGTGGAATGGATAACGACTATAGTAGCAGACCTGTTCTGATGAACTGTGCCTTTGTGAATAATGCGGCCAGTGAGAGTGGTGGAGCCGTCTACAACTCCAGCAGCAGCAATCCTGCGCTAACGAACTGTGCTTTCCTGAATAACACAGCTACACAGCGAGGAGGGGCTGTCTTCAGCTTCAACAATAGCGCACCTACACTGATTAACTGTTCAATTCGGGGCAGTGTAGCTAATCAGGGGGCAGCGCTTTACGCCGTTGACAGCTGGTCTACGCTGCTCAACTGTGTGCTATTTGACAATGGAGCAGGAAATGCTATTGGTAACGAAAATAGCTCCATAACTGCCAACTATTGTTTGTTTGAAGTAGGCGCAACAGGCTACGAGGGGGAAAATAACCTCATTTCAATCGTTTCGCCCTTTGCGTCGGCCAGTAACGTAGCACTGAATTCGTGTTCTCCGGCTATTAATGCGGCCTATCCCACTACAACAACGGCTAACGTCGGTATCACCGATCTGGCGGGTAACCCACGCTTTTTCGGCCGACTCGATATGGGAGCCTACGAATTTCAGGGTACCCCTACGTCCTTTACCATTACCAACCCCTCCGTCACCTCCGCTACAGTGGGACAGGGCTTCAGCCAAAACTTTGGCGTGGCGGGCGGGACTGCCCCTTACAGTTTCTCGCTGGCCAGCGGCAGCCTACCGGCTGGACTGAGTCTGGGCACGAGCGGTTTACTCAGCGGAACACTCGTTCAGGCTGGCAGCTTCAGTATTACCGTACAGGCCGCTGATAACTCAGGATGCATCCAACAAAGCCCGGCCTATGTGTTAACAGTAAACGAAGTCCCGCTCACTATCGCAGGCTTCGGGGCAGCGCCTAATCCGATCTGTTCCGGTAGTCTGGTAACATTCACCGCCACCCTAGGCAACGTAGCAGGCGATTACAGCTTCACCTTAACTAACGGCAGTAACTCCGTAAACGGCACGGCCACTACGTCTTCTTTCAGCCAGTCCTTAACTGCCAGCGGTTCAGGTATCCAGAGCTTCACGCTCACTCTTAGCCGGAACGGGCAGACGATTACCAGCACGGCGAGCCTAACGGTCGGTGGACCGTTGAACTATTATACCGTAAAGTCAGGGCAATGGAACGACGGAACGGTATGGGTGTGCGGCAACGTACCAACCGCCGGTACAGAAGCAACCATCAATCACGTAGTGAACTTGCCCACTGGATACGTAGCGCAGGCAAAAAAGCTAAGGTACGGAACAGGAGGAAGGCTAAACTGGACAACTGGAGCACGGCTGATTCTTACGCCGTAGGATAAACTACGTAAGGCGATAGTTCTGTACTTTTGTTAATTCAATAAATATTAACCGATATTCGGTTAATATTTATTGTTTTTCGATAAATAGTCTTTCCTTTGTGCCATCAACATAATTTCGATGCACATGGAGACAAGATCATCTTATTGGGTATTTCCCACCGTCGAGCGGCTGGTTACTCTGTTCTACTATTTGGTATTAGCAGCTCTGATTGTATTCGCAGCCATGAGCTGTCTCAAGCTCTTACAGGCACAAACCGGTCCATTTCCACTCAATCAGGAGCAGCCCAACTATGTATCTGTTCCAGTAGCCTGGGCGCCCGCCAGCGATAAAACCATTGCCACTACTGGCCAGCCTCAGTTGTTATTGACCCCTCAAAAACAAACAGGGCAACTCCAGGTGCCAATTCGGTCCATACCTGGTCTATTGATGAGTCTGCTCGGATTGGTCGGCTTGGTAACCGCAGCCTGGATGTTCTTTTTACTTCGGCAAATTTTTCGTTCGGTTCAGATTCAATCCCCTTTTCAGGCGGCTATTGCCCAACGCATTACAATCATGGGGTTCCTGTTTTTAGGACAAACGATCATTGAAGCACTGCTGAAACTGGCGCTGTGGCAGCAGACAAAGCCCTATTTCAAGCAAATCCGACTGGCCAGTCAAGCTTCGCTGAGCGTAGATATCCAGTTGGATGGCCCCTGGTTGCTGGGTTTGATTTTATTAGCCTTAGCCCAGGTCTACCGACGGGGCATCGAACTCCAACTTGAAAACGAACTAACGGTCTGACTCATGCCCATTATTGTTAACCTGGATGTGATGATGGCCAAACGCAAGATGTCGCTTTCGGAACTGGCCCAAAAGGTAGACCTCACGCTGGCCAACCTCTCGATTTTGAAGACAGGCAAAGCCAAGGCGATTCGTTTTAGCACGCTGGAAGCCATTTGTCAGGCCCTGGACTGTAAACCGGGCGATATTCTTGATTTTGAATCCGACAGTTCCACCCCATCAAAGTCGCTCGCAGAACACACCTTGCACTGATTCCTGCCAATTCTTTCTCCTAGATACCTTATGGCTCATACTCGTATTAACCGATGGCTGTTACGTGTACTGGCCGCTGCGCTGACACTGATGGGCTTACCGCTGTTGGCTCAATCGCATCGCCACCTTTTACAGACTGCTCTGCCGGCCATTCTGGACAGCGCGGCTATTCCGGCCTTGTCCATTGCCCTGATAGAAAATGGACAGATTAGTTGGCAGGAGAGCTTTGGCATAAAAGATAGCCTCACCAAACAACCTGTTTCAACGGCCACTATTTTTCGAGCCGCATCTTTAGGCAAGCCTGTTTTCGCTTATGCCGTCTTACAATTGAGCGCTCAAGGCAAAATAGCGTTGGATACCCCCTTAGTGAAGTACGTACCAACGGACTACTTACAAACTCAGTTCTTGAAAGGCCCTATGGCTGATGATCGGATCGCCTTGATTACGGCCCGTATGGTGTTAAATCATACCAGCGGTTTGCCTAATTGGCGTGCCGACGGGAAACCCATAATCACGCTGTTTCCGCCCGGCAGCCGCTACAGCTATTCAGGCGAAGGCTATTATCTGCTGCAAACGGTGGTCGAATACCTGGTCGGGCAGCCTATTGAACACTTCATGCAGCAAACGGTCTTTAAACCCTTGAGAATGACCCATTCCAGCTACGTGTATCAACCCGCTGACTCGCTTTCCTATGTCCGTTCCTATGATGGAGCCGGAAGATTAGTGTCCGATGAGGTTGAAGCTGCCAATGTGGCCCATACGTTACGAACGACTGCTGCGGATTATGCTCGCTTTGTGATTGCCGCCATGATGCCGGTAGAGTCAACTGAAAACTCGCCTGCCCGCTTACTGACGTCACAGGTCCAGACCGATATTTGTCAGCCAGGTCAAGTCTCCTGGGGGCTGGGGATTGCCGTTCAACACACCGCCTTTGGAGATCTCTTCTGTCAATGGGCCAAAAGCCCATCGGCGAGTGGGTATGTGATCGGCTCCCCAGACCAAAAGAAGGCGGTTGTCTATCTAGCTAATATCGCCAATCGGGGCTTACGAATTGGCCAGCGCGTGGTGGCCTTAGGGCTGAATTGTGCCGATCCATTATTTGCCTGTTTTGGAGTTCGTCCGTACAACGCTAAGCCGTAGAATGATATTGGGATTTACTAGCTAGAAGGCTGCTGGAGATATTCCGAGAAAAAGACGCAATCATGGTTTGGGAATTAGATAGCGCCGGTCACCTGGCGGCCAGGCAGGTTTCAATAAGGTCTTTTCACGCTGAACAATGGCCTTTAAACCAAAGGTCAGGTCAAATTTGTTTGCGTATTTGGCCGCAGTTCGGGCCCGAGGAGGCACAAGTGGGCGTTTGGAAGGGTTCACTCCTGATGCCCAAGGGAAGCATTTTGGTTTTAACTCGCTTCCTTTTTGGAATCATAGATTAGGTATAGCATATGAATTATCAATCCTTCTTTGTAACATAATCGTATATTTACCAACGGACAAGAATTAGGTTGGGGGAATGCATAGGGAAGGGAGGTATTGGACTGGTAATGAGTGGTTTGCTGTATTTATGGGGCTCCTGCACCTGATATTGGCAGTCATAAAGACCGAGCCGACCAAAGCGCAGACTATTCCCTTACCCAAGCCGGAATTGATTTCTGCCCGGCAGGGATTGCCTCAGGCGTTTGTGCCCGCCATTGTACAGGACAAACGCGGTTTTATCTGGATGGCTACCCGCGACGGACTGGCCCGCTACGATGGCTATTCGTTTCGGGTTTTTCAACCGACTGCTGATGGCCGACCCGCCCTTTCCTCGCCTGGACTGACCAACCTGACTATGGCGCCTGATGGCTATATCTGGATTCAGAACGATCAGTTTGGCCTTGATGGATTCGACCCGGTTCATGAAACCTTTCTTAATCTTTCTCGCCAGCCCGCCTATCGACAAACGTTTGGACGCGATACCCTGCTAAGCATTTATCCGGATTCGCATCGTCGGCTCTGGCTTACTTTCCGCCGGGGTGGCCTCGCTCATTATGAGATGGATAGTCGGCGTTTTGTCCGTCACCCACACCAGATTGATCAGCCTGCATCGCCGGGCAGCAACGTCATAACGGCTATTCAGGAAGATGGTCGGGGCCAACTTTGGATCGCGACGGCGCACGGACTAGACCTCTTCGATCCAGTGAAGAACGGGTTTAGTCACGTTGGCTATCCGGCTCAATTCAGAACTTTATTAGCTGATAATGAGACTATAACTGACCCTATTCGTCGACTCTACAGGCGGCCCAATGGTGAGCTGTGGTTATGCACTGATTGGCGGCTGATACGCTGGAATCCGCAGACGGGCCAAACCCGGACGTACCCACTCACGCAGCTGAACAAACAGGCGTCGTGGCCTAATCAAATTGCCGCTGATCACCAGGGCGTTGAATACCTTAATCTGGGGCAGCAGTTGTTTCGATACACAGACGCGCAGGGTTTACAGGCGATAACCATCCCCAACCGAGCCACGAAATATGTGTCTTTATTCGTCGACCAGTCGGATGTACTGTGGATGGGGACCGATCTGGCGGGCGTGCATAAGATAAACCTACGGGCAGCTTCCTTCCGAAATGATCCCTACCAGCACTCATTTATCCATGACTGGCTGACCGATTACGCAGGTGTACCTGCCGCCCAGGTAGCCGCGTTACCTACCAACGTATCGGCTTATAATTTTCGGTCAACAATTGACGCCAGCGGGCAGCTTTGGTTTGCTGTCGGAGGCACGCCACTATACCGACTCGACCCCGTCGCCCGGAAAATTACTTCCGTTGCCGGACCGGTTCTTCTGCGTGATTATCAACTGGAACGCCCCACCTTACTATCCACCGATCCCGACGGAAAAGTGTGGCTGGTTCATCCCGACTGGACGGGCTACTATGATACCGGTCTGAAGCGATGGGTACGTTTTGCCCATGCTTTCTCATCCTCCATTCATTCGGCCATGCTTCAGGCGGTCGTTGACCGACAGGCCCTCTGGATCGCTACCGCCAGCACGGGGCTTTACCGGATTGACCGACGTAACGGTCAGATCCGACATTACCAGCGCCAACCTCTGGATTCCACCTCGCTCAGTAGCGATAATCTTTACTGGCTAAATGCCGATCCGCTTGATGCCAACCAGCTTTGGATCGGAACCTTCGGGAGCGGGTTGTGTCAGTTCGACAAACGTAACGGACGTAGCAGGCGTATAACTACCCACCAAGGATTGCCCAACAACGTAGTGTATGCGGCCATTCCAGATCGTTGGGGGTCAGTCTGGATAGCGACCAATCAGGGGTTAGGTCAGCTCGACCAACGTACGGGACAAATCCGAATCTACAGGCAGGAAGATGGCCTGGGCGCCGACGAATTTAACCGCTTCCACGCGGTATCGATGCCCGACGGACGTATCATACTGGGAAGCATCACGGGACCGGTTGGTTTTAACCCACGTACCATCCGCCCTGATACGTTCCAGCCGGTGGTGCAGTTGTCAGATATTCTGGTTAATAATCGATCGCTGCTGGATTCCTTATTGATCGTAAATCCACCAGATTCGCTACGTTCGCTTACGCTGCCGTATAATCAAAACTTCATCACGGTACGTTTTGCGGCCATGCAATATAACCGGCTGGGACAGGCATTATACCGCTACCAGTTAAGTGGGTTATCGCCGGGCTGGGTAGTCACACAACGACCGGAAGCTATCTTTACAGCATTGCCGCCGGGAACGTACCGACTACAGATTCAAGCCGCCAACACAACCGGCAGGTGGAGCCGCTACGTTCGGGAGCTCACGTTTACCATTCAGACTCCCTGGTGGCGAAGTGCATGGGCGTATCTGGCTTACGGGTTGGTGGCGCTGGGGTTAGTGGGAGCCTACATCCGGTTTCGCTATCGACAGTTTCGGCTGCAACAGGAACGCATCGTTCAGCAGCAGGAACGTATGGCGCAGCAGCGGGAAGCCGATCAACTCCGTCGGCTCGATGAATTGAAAACCCGTTTTTTTACCAACGTAACACACGAACTGCGCACGCCACTTACCCTGATTCTGGGTCCAACGCAACAACTGAAAAAAGCAATTCATCAACCCGAAGAACAAAACTGGCTGGCGACCATCGACCGTAATGCGCATCAGCTTTTGAACCTGACGAATCAGCTACTGGATCTCTCACGGCTGGAAGCGGGTGTGGTACGTATCGACGAACGGCCGGGTGACCTGAGTACGTTCGTCGCGCAAGTGATCGAATCGGTACGTTTCGAGGCTGATAAAAAAGGGCTGAAACTTACGTTTAGCAACGAACTGCCCGCTGCTACGTATCGGTTCGACGCGGAAAAGCTGGAACGTATCACGCTGAACCTGCTTACGAACGCCATTAAATTTACCCAGCAGGGAAGTATTCATGTGACGCTACGTGCCGGTGTAACATTACTTATTGATGACACTGGGCCAGGACTGACGACTGCTGAACAGGAACGGATATTTGACCGATTTTATCAGGCTGCGCCCACGTCGGCCTCTTCACCGGGTTCGGGGATTGGCTTGGCGTTGGTTAGCGAGCTCGTTACGTTGCAGGGAGGCACCGTGCGCGTGGAAAGTCCGTGGACGACTGCTCACAGCGGTACCCGATTTATTGTTAAACTTCCTTACCAACTCGTTTCGGCCGATGACCTGACGCCGGGCAATACGTTTATACCTACTTCCGAAACGACTCTCTCCGGTCCAGAAACCGACGTATCACCGGATGGACGGCCTCTGGTTCTGGTAGTTGAAGATAATGATGAACTACGTGAGTTTATTGCCCAAACGATCACACCATTGTATCGGGTTCAACAGGCAATCGATGGTCAGGCGGGTTGGGAGCAGGCGCTGGAGAATGGTCCAGACATAATTATCAGCGACGTACTGATGCCCCGTATGGATGGCTATACGTTGTGCCGTAGGTTGAAAGCAGATTTACGTACCAGCCATATTCCGGTATTGCTGCTGACAGCCAAAGTAACCCACGAAGACCGGCTAATCGGGCTGACGGAGGGCGCCGATGCGTATCTGGCCAAACCCTTTCACGTGGGTGAACTGCAACTACAGCTCAAAAATTTATTGGCTCAGCAACAGCGACAACGCAGCTGGCTGCAACAGCAGTTGCTACGTCCGGAGGAGCTGCTGCTAGAATCCAGCGAGTCTGTCAATGAACGTACTGAATCGGTAGTACTAAATGCGGAAGTTCCGTTTATAGATCAGGTGCAAGCTGTTTTGCAGCAGCACCTGAATGATTCCACGTTTGGCGTTGAGGAGCTGGCTCGAACGATGGAGTTAAGCCGGGTGCATCTCTACCGAAAAGTGAAAGCCCTGAGTGGCCTCACAGCTGTCGAGCTGCTACGTAACTATCGTCTGGGGCAGGCTCGGCACCTGCTTCGGGAAAATCATTCTGTAGCTGACGTAGCGCAAGCCGTCGGTTTCGATGATGCGGGCTACTTTACCCGCTGCTTCCGCGAACAGTATGGCCTGACGCCGACCGCTTACCAGCAGGCTGATCATACCCCGCAATCGTAGTCTTTTCGGCTAAAAAAGCCCGATTTTGGCCAAATGTAACATCTTTACCATAGGCATGTAACATTTGTCCTAACCCCCCGCTGCTTCGTTAATGTAGTTTTGAGCCCGCAGGAAACCTAACCCCCTGCTACGTTTATTATGTCCTCAACAACTACTCAATCCCGCAAGGGACATCGTAAGGATTGGCACTGGCCAGCCCTAGTGCTGCTTTTATTTTTCAGTATAGTCAATAGCTCATTGGCCCAAACACAGGTAGTGAGTTTTTCCTACACCGGCTCGATTGTAACCTGGCCGGTACCTGCTGGCGTTACGTCGCTCACCATTGAGGCTCGGGGGGCAGAGGGCGGGGATACTGAAGATAGACGAGCGACCGCCGGCAAAGGGGCCATTGTGGCCGCCCTGGTGAGCGTCACCCCCGGTCAGACGCTGAGTGTACTGGTAGGACAGTCGTTGAATGGTCGCAGTGCCGGGGGCGGAGGCTCCTTTGTAGTCGGCCCTGCAACGGGGGCTACCCCCACCCCCTTGGTCATTGCGGGTGGTGGCGGGGGAGCCTCGACTATAAACGGTAATACCGACGCCAAACATGGCCAGTCGGGTACCAGTGGCGGTAGAGGAGGGTTTGCTTTTAGTGGCAATAATAACAATCCGGGTGATGGTGGCACGAATGGTAGCGGTGGCGGTAGTGGGGCGAATGGTGCGGGCGGGGGCGGGGGCTTTACTGGAAACGGGGGCGGCAATTCGACGTATCCGAATGCGGGTGGTCGTTCGTTTACCAACGGAGGAGCGGGCGGCTCAGCCGCTGTGAACGGTAGCTACGGCGGGGGCGGTAGCTCGGATGAGGGAGTTACAAGTGGGGGCGGTGGTGGTGGCTACTCGGGGGGCGGAGCGGGCTACACAGGCGTGGGCGGTGGGGGCGGCTCGTTTACAGCGGGTACCCGGCTATTTGCCCGGACGGGTAACACCGATGGCAACTCAGGCAATGGGCAGGTTATTATCACCTATGCATTGCCCTGTACGAGCAGTTATGTGGTCACCAGCACCGCTGATAGTGGTCCCGGCACCCTGCGCGAGGCCATGAACAGTATTGCCGCTACTTCCTGCCCAGGCCCTTTCACCATCACCGCCAGCGTGAGCGGTACCATCAATCTGGCTAGTGTGCTGCCGGATATTACCAAAGATATCGCCTTCATCGGGCCGGGGGCCAGCAATCTGACCGTGCAACGTAACACAGGGGGCAACTACCGAATTTTTAATATCCTCCCCGATACCAACGATGGCAGTGAAAACATCGTCAGTTTCAACGGATTTACGATAGCCGATGGTTTTGCAGATCAGGCTAGTGGCGGAGGCATTAATAATGATGGCTCATCGTTAACACTCACCGATTGTCTATTCCGAAATAATCGCACTACGAATGACGGAGGTGCCATTATAACTACTCATCCACTAACTATTAATAGCTGTTCCTTTATTGGTAATTCAGCTGAGAGCGCTGGGAGTGAAGGCGGAGCTATTTTTCAAAATGGAAGCTCCATCAACGTGACAAACACCCTGTTTTCGAGCAATACGAACGTTGGGGGAGGAGCAGGAATTACATCCGCTTTTGGGCCGGCTACAATTACGAATTGCTTATTCACAGCCAATTCTGGATTCTACGGTGGAGGAATTTCTTTCCGTAACGGCAGTACTGGCCTCATCACCAATTGTACGTTTAGCGGTAACCGAGCAACCGCTCAGGGTAATGCAGTCGGTTTGGGCGCCGACGCAAGCGCTACACTCATAAACACGACCATAACCGGGAACATGGGCAATGAAGGAGCCATTTTTACGAATAGCTCCGGCGCTTTGGTACTCAAAAATTGTATTGTGGCGGGTAATAGTGCCATTGCTAATCCGGATATTTCGGGTCCCAGTGCGGTCGACGCCAGTTCGTCCTACAATGTGATCGGCACAGGTGGTTCGGGTGGGCTTACCAATGGGGTTAACAACAACATCGTAGGTGTCGATGCGCTGCTGGCTCCGCTGGCTAACTATGGTGGCTCCTTGCTCACCCATGCCTTGCTGCCGGGCAGCCCGGCCATCAATGCAGGTACCAGCTCAGGGGCGCCCACCACCGATCAGCGTGGCATCGGCCGGGTAGGAGTAACCGATGTAGGTGCCTTCGAATCCCAGGGCTTTACCCTGGCGCTGACCAGCGGCAACAACCAGACGGCTACGGTGGGCACGGCTTTTGCCAATCCGCTGGTGGTGACAGTGGGCAGCACTAATGGCGAGCCGGTAGCGGGGGGGAGAGTCACCTACTCCGGTCCTGCCAGTGGGGCCAGTATCAACCCGGTGTCGGTGACGGCTACCATCACTGGCACCACGGCCTCGGTCCCGGTCACGGCCAACGCCACGGCGGGCGGTCCTTACATCGTAGCAGCCAGTACCCAGGGAGCCAGTACGACTGTCAGCTTCAATTTGACCAACACGCCCTCGGCCCCCACCGTTACGGGCTTCGCGGCCACCAGCACCAGCGTCTGCGTTGGCCAGCCGGTGAGCTTCACGGCTAATCTGGGCAGCGTGAACGGCGGGTACACCTATACGCTTTCGGATGGCAACGCGGCTATTTCAGGGCCGGGTAGTGGCACTGCCTTCAGCCAGTCGCTCACCGTGCTCAACACTGGATTACGAACCTTTACGTTGGTTGTTACCAGTAACGGCCAATCGGCCAGCGCTACAGCATCGGTCAATGTTAACCCCATCCCCACGCCAAGTTTGTCGGCAACGCCCGGTACGACGTTGAACTGTAGCCAAAACTCGCTCACCTTAACGGCCGGGGGGGGCACTACGTATGCCTTCAGTGGCCCGGGCGTGGTGAGTCAGAACCCCACGGCAGGCACGGCGGTGGTGAATGCATCAGGCACCTACTCGGTGAGCGTAACGGCATCGGGCTGTTCATCGACCACATCTATACAAATTTATCAGGATAACGCAGTTCCGTCCATAAGCATCAGTCCGGCCAGTGCTACGTTGAGTTGTACGAATCCAACGGTGAGCCTGTCGGCAGTGGGCAGCAACGGTACGTATCAATGGAGCACCGGCGCTACGTCGTCGGTCATCAGTGCTACGTCGGCGGGAATGTATTCGGTGACAGTGACCGCTACGAATGGCTGCACGGCTACCGCAACGGCTCAGGTCTTCCAGGATAACGTAGCGCCTTCGGTGAGCATCAACCCCGCCAGTGCTACGTTGAGTTGCACCAATACGAGTGTGAGCTTGACAGCCAGCGGCAACGGTACGTATCAGTGGAGTACCGGCGCTACCTCCCCAACGATCTCGGTTACGACCGCCGGGACGTATTCGGTTACCCTGACTGCCAGCAATGGTTGCGTCAGCAGCACCAGCGCCCAGGTGGTTCAGGACAATACGCAGCCTACGGTGGTCATTACGGCCAATCCGTCGCTGACGATTGCTCAGGGCCAGAGCACTATGCTCACGGCTAGTGGCGCTACGTCCTACGCCTGGAGCACCGGGGCCAGCACTACGTCTATCGTTGTCAACACCCCAGGCCAGTATTCGGTGACGGGTACCACGGGCTCCTGTCAGGGTGTGGCTACAGTAACGGTAGTGCCAGCAGGGAATTTTGCCATTACGGACGTAACAACCAACAACTGCCAGCAGATTGCCGTTAACCGCTACGTTATCAGCTTCACGCCGGTTTACGTTGGGTCCAACGGGCAGCCCATCAGCTTCTCGGTGGTTAATGAGATCTTCCCCACCACGGCACCGGGCCCCTACACGCTGCAGCTCTACACCGACAATCCGGTGATTGTGCTGAAGGCCAACCAGCCGGGTAATCCAGGGGAGGCCTCGTATACCTATAATTGGCTGGCAACCTGCTCGAGTCCTATGCCAAATACACCCCCTCGATTGAATCAACCGATCCCTAACCAGACGGCTAAGGTGGGTGACGCTTTTGGCTACACGATTCCGCAACTCACCTTCACCGACAACGAAACGCCAGCCAGCCTGACGCTCTCTGTCGGAGGTTTGCCCGCTGGGTTGAACTTTACCCAACCCAATCAGATTGGCGGAGTACCTAACGTAGCAGGCGTGAGCAGTGTCAGCGTAACGGCTACCGACCCCGGTGGTCTGACGGTGACCACTACGTTCATGCTGACGGTGGTGCAGCCCGCTTCCGACAATACCCCGCCCACGGTGGCTAATCCAGTAGCGAATCAAACGGCTAGTCAGGGACAACCGTTCAGCCTGAATGTGAGCGCTACGTTCACTGATGCGCAGACGCCCAATGCGCTCACGCTGACCAGTAGCCAATTGCCCGCTGGCCTCTCGCTGGTAAATGGGGTGATTTCGGGCACACCCACCCAGCCGGGCACTACCAACGTAACGCTGACGGCTACTGACCCCGGTGGCTTATCAGCCAGCACCAGTTTTGGGCTGACGGTTCAGCCAACGCCTTCGGGGGGCAGCTTCGCCATTACGTCGGTGACGACCAATAACTGCCAGCAGATTGCCAGCAATCGCTACGCCATTAGCTTCACGCCGGTTTACAGTGGCACCAATGGCCAACCGATCAGTTTCTCGGTGGTGAATGAATTGTTCCCTACCACCGATCCGGGGCCATATTCCTTGCAACTTTATAATGACAACCCCAGCATTGTGCTGAAGGCTAGCCAGAACGGCACGCCGGGTGAAACAAGCTATCGGTATGATTGGCTGGCGGCCTGTTCGAGTCCTGCGCCTAACACTCCGCCACGGGTGAACCAGCCTCTAACTAACCAGACTGCCCGGGTCGGTCAGGCGTTTGGCTATACGATTCCGCAGCTCACCTTCACTGATAACGAAACGCCAACGACGCTGACTTTATCGGTTAGTGGCCTACCGGCGGGGCTGAGTTTCAGTCCACCGACCCAAATTGGGGGCGTACCCAGTGTGAGCGGGGTAAGTAGTGTGACGGTGACGGCCACCGACCCCAGCGGCTTGAGCGTGAGTACGACCTTCTCGCTGACGGTGTTGCCGGCGAATGCGCCTGTGGGCTTTGCTATCACGGATGTTCAGACGCTGAGTTGCGTGACCATTAGCGCCAACCGGCGGTCGCTGACGTTCCAGCCTCAGTACAGCAATACCACAAGTGAGCCAATTAGTTTCTCAGTTGTCAACGAGATGTTGCCCACAACGAATCCCGGTCCGTATACGCTGCAACTTTATACGGACAATCCGGTATTGCAGCTGCGGGCTCAGCAGGGTACATCGCAGGCGAGTTTTGCCTATAACTGGCTGGCAGCCTGTAGTAGTGCGGCCCGTCAGGGAGTAGTCGAAGCTGGCACGGGTTTGCAGGTGAAAGTGTTGGGTAATCCCGTCGAAAGTGAGCAGATCAGACTGGCGATTCAAGGTGTAGCAGGTGAATCGGTCACGGTACACCTGGTAGATCAGCAAGGCAAACGGGTAGCTCAACAGCGTATCTCGCAGGCTGGACCAATCGAGCAAGTGAGCATACCAGTGGGCAATAGTCGTGGTTTACTAGTACTGTATGTTGAGACAGACACTCAGCGCCAGCAGCTTAAAGTAGTAGTTAAATAGGATAATTTATTTCCAGATGGAAACGCCCAACGCTTTACTGTGTTGGGCGTTTTCGCTACATGCCATTATGTAGTAAGCTTTCCAATGATACGTTACGTTCTAAATGTGGACTGCTATAGTTGATTGGACAGTAAGTTAAGGACGGTCTAGTGGACCATGAAATAGGTAAAATGTACCATGCATATTCAAGGGTCAATCAGCTAGTCACAAGAGGACGTACCATCAGTTTATAATGGGCAACTGCAAAATAGTGCTTAAAATTTTGACTGGTATTTTGTTGCAAGTTCAGAAAGTTATGGGCCGGTTAAATGAATAATTCTCAGTAGAGAAAGAGTCTGTTTTCTTTTACCTGTCAATATGTAGACTCTGAACCGGCATGGATCGCTCCCTTATACGCATGAAACCTCCTCTTTGGATACTCATGGCTGCCCTGGTCGTCGGTGCGTGGATCGCCCGGAAGCCGACTGCCAGCCCACGATCAGCCAGCCCCAATGTACTGTTCATTCTGACCGACGACCAGGGCTGGGGAGATCTGAGCCTACACGGTAATCGGTTTATCGAAACACCTAATCTTGACCGAATGGCACGTAGTGGAGCGCAGTTTGAGCGTTTTTTTGTAAGCCCGCTTTGCGCGCCCACCCGCGCCAGCCTGCTCACGGGCCGATACCACCTCCGCACAGGCACGGTTTCGGTTACCCAAGGCTGGGAACGCATGCGTAGTGATGAACTCACTCTGGCGGAAGTATTCCACCAGAACGGCTATGCCACCGGCTGTTTTGGTAAATGGCATAACGGCGAACACGTACCCGAAGACCCTAACGGACAGGGATTCGACGAGTTTCTGGGCTTCTGTGCGGGCCACTGGAATAATTATTTTGATACTGAGCTGCAACACAATGACCGGATGGTAGCCACCAAAGGGTTCATCACAGACGTATTGACGGATGCCGCTCTGAGCTTTATGGGGAAAAATAAGTCCCGCCCCTTCTTCTGCTACGTACCCTTTAACGCCCCCCACAGTCCTCACCAGGTACCCGATCGGTATTTTGACAAGTACAAGGCCAAAGGGCTTGGCGACGAGGAAGCCAGCATCTACGGCATGGTCGAAAACATAGACGATAATGTGGGGCGGCTCCTGGCCAGGTTAGACCAGCTGGGCTTAACGCAAAACACAATTGTCGTGTTTGCTACTGATAACGGGCCAAATGGCCACCGCTTCAATGGTGAAATGAAAGGCATCAAAGGCTCCGTCGACGAAGGGGGGGTACGCGTGCCTTTATTTATACGCTGGCCGGGCAAAATCCATTCACAAACCCAGATTCGGCCCAATGCGGCCCACATCGACCTGCTGCCCACACTGGTCGACTTATGTAGTCTTCGTTTTAAGCCGGTCCACCCGCTTGATGGCCGCAGTCTGGCGGGGCTGTTGATGGGTAAGGTGGATACGTTACCGGACCGAATGCTGTTCACCCATGTTGCCAGTATGAGCAACAGCGGCCTTCCGGCCGAGCCGGGAGGTGTTCGTACAACTCAGTACCGCCTGGTTCGACAAAAGGGCCAGACCCAGCTATATGATATGCTACGTGATCCTTCGCAATCAACTGATGTGTCCGGTGAGCAGCCCCATCAACTACAAACATTGCAAGTCGCCTACGACCGCTGGTTTCGGGAAGTCTCCCAGACCATAAGTCCTACCCGGCCTGTACCGGTGGCAGGCCGACGGGTACTGTTGCAGGCGCCAGAAGCCCATTTTTCGGGTAAGGTACGCTACAAACAGGGCAATGGCTGGGCTAACGACTGGCTCATCAACTGGCAATCACCCGCTGATTCAATTTGGTGGGATGTGGCCGTCGAGCGGCCGGGGGTGTATCAGGTGAGCCTGCAGTATACTGCTGGGCAAGCCGCTTTGGGAACGCTACTGACCATTAAGGCCGATAATCAGACGCTACAGAAAACCCTAAAAACCAGTTTCGACCCACCTCTGAAGCCCAGCCCCGACCGGATTCCCCGTAAAGAGGTGTACGAGAAAAGCTGGGCCTGGCTGGGGCTAGGAAAGCTTAAGTTACCTAGGGGTACTTACCGGATGCTGCTACAGGCCAGATCGGTACCGAATGGGCAGGTGGCTGAAGTAAAAGGGTTATTGCTTACCGCTACAGAATAGTCTACCTGAAATGTGATTTAGCGGGGTCCTTATCCCGGTGATACCGACGATTTTCTGAACAGTTTTACTAATGACTCGTCCTAATTTGCGTTAATTGTTGTCGTCATTCTTCTCCCTGGGATAGCAGCAGTTCTAGTTTGGGTAGTTGGCATAAGCCTTTATCCGTTTTATCTGATTGGTATGCCGTTGGGTATGGGCAATCCACAGTAAGGTATATTGGTGAAGATCTCTAACTCGCCACACACCGGCATCTTCGGATCGAAATATAAAATGCAATCGAAAATCAGCTTTGGTTTGGTTCACTAACTGGATTACTTCACCTCGAAAGCGATTAAAATAGGCTAGCAGGGCTTCTTTTTTTTCAAAGCGTCCTAAGGGCTGGGCCACAAAGGGAGCCTTCAACTGTACTGGGTCGTTGGTGTAAGCAAGCATAACCGAATCAACGCCTTTAACTTTCTCCACCCATTCAGGCATTTCAGGGGTGTATTGGTTATTTAGTAAATCCCAATATAGTAACTCATCATAAATGCCTAGATGTTCTGCCACTTCTGCAATGGACCATTGGGTGGTGTCGGGCTTGAAATGGATCTGTTTCTCGGTTAAGCCCATTAGTTCATTCATAAAATCGTTTTGGGACGATTGCAAGCCGGCTACCAGCAGTTGTCGTTCTTTTTGAGACCAGCGCTTTTGGGTAACCTGGGCTAGGCTTGGTCGCAGAGCGCTAATGAGTAGAAATGCCGTACATAGGTATAAGCGATAAAGAAGGAGTCGTTTACTAGTCAATTTTAGAAAGGTTTGCATGTACGTAAAGGATGGCAGAAAGTGCTGGAAAAGCTGTCTGAAAACACGTTTCTCAGAAAGACAGTAGCAAAAGTAAAAGGGCTGGTGCGGAGCTACCACCCATACCGAATAAGAAGAGGAATTGGAAAGACTGCAGGTCGAATTGACTATATAACTGGCAGGACGCTCTTTCGAGGAGTTCAAGAAAATTCTGAATCGATCGCTATTCAAGCAGAATTATAATCGTTGATTGATTACCACGAATCACCAATGAGCGTTTGTTATGCGTCTCACTTGGAGGAGCCTTTTTTGATTACTTTAGTTCGATCAGTCGTAGAAACGACAGGGGCGAAATCGACTGACGTACTTGCATTTATTTTTTGCTGTATTTTATCACATTGAGCGAAGCCCAATTTTACTATTACTACGTAACACGCTATATATCCATTTAATTATCTCAGCTACGAAGGTTGGCATTCCAAAGATGCCTGCTTACCAAATAATCCATGAAAGAGCTGCCTTTTTGTTGTACAAGCGAACAATATGTTGGCGTATCAGGCTAACTATTGTTCCATTAAGCACCCCATTAATGGAGCATATTCACGGCACCTATTCTTTCGTCTCAATTTTTGAAGGGTTTGGTGAGAAAAGGGGAGTGGTGATTACTAACCAGGAAAACATCAACTCTCAGATCAAGTTATCTTTAACCCACTTTGATATAGTTTTACAATACCGCTTACTGATTACAAACAATTGCGCTCAAATTGGGAAGCTTTAAACGGACTCTCCTCGATCAACTATCATGCATCCTGCCTTGCAAACTTTTCTTTCTGGAAAGATAACCCTCTCCGCCGAGCAAGAAGCAGTCGTTGAGGGGTACTTCAAATACAAAGTGACAAAACGAAACGAAATCCTGGTCGCTAAAGGTAATGTGGCCCGCTACGTTTTTTTTGTTGTAAAAGGCTGTCTGCGCGTGTTTTTAACCGACGAGCAAGGTAACGAATCGACCCGATTCTTAGTCTTAGAAGGTCGGTTTGGAACCGCTTTCCCCAGTTTCATTCTCCGTCAGCCTTCTCTAGCCTGGGTGCAAAGTCCGGAGCCCTCCGAACTACTGATGCTTAGCTACGAGGATCGACAGGCGCTTTATCAGCGTATACCGGCTTGGGAAACCATGGATCGAATGGGGCTCGAACTTGATTACATTGAAGCCATTCAACGTATTGAAAGCTTTATTTCGTTTGATGCCAAGGCTCGCTACGATACGTTACTACAGACCAATCCAACGCTCATTCAACGATTGCCCGCTAAAATCATCGCCGATTATCTGGGTATTTCACAAGAGACTTTGAGCCGATTGAAAGCAAAACGATAGTTATTGACTTTTGTCAATTTTTTCCCGCTACGCTGCTGCTTGTTTTGTAACAACAACTCGACACAGCCATGTACAAATTAGGGTTTATTATCCTTTATTGCCTGTTAGTGCCACAACTAACCCGGGCCTGCTATCAACCCAATACTCAGATCGGTCAACAAACCTTTTCGTTCATGGACGAAAGCCGTCATCGTCCAGTAGTAACGGAAGTATGGTATCCAACCCAGGACACCTTGACAGAAAGTGATAAGGTTTTTTCTCCTTTCCTCCGGCAGCATACAGTGCGCAATGGCCAGCTACCCACTCACAAAATGCCGCTGATTATGGTATCGCACGGTACCGGAGGAGGCCGTTTGACGCTAGAGTGGTTAGCCCAAGGGCTGGTTCGTGAAGGCTTTATCGTGGCGGCTGTTGACCATTGGGGAAATACATACGATAACAAAGTACCCCTGGAATTTCTGAAGCCCTGGCAGCGTCCTCTCGATATTAGTTTTGCCTTGACCGCTTTGCTGAAGAACACTCCTTTTAAGGCTGTGATTGATGCACGACGAATAGGCGCTGCTGGTTTTTCGTTCGGAGGCTATACCGTTATTGCCCTGGCCGGGGCAAAGCTGGATTACAAAGCGTTGCTTAGCTACTATAAAACCAAGGGTCATCAGGAGATCAATATCCCCGAACTTCCTGGCGTAGCGAACTACCTGGACGACCCTTCCCTGAAAGCGGCAATTGAGAAGCTACCTGTGCTACAAGATAATCGAATTAGGGCTTATTTGGCAATTTGTCCTGCCCTTGGTCAGGGCTTTCAAAGGAAAGACCAAATGGAAGCTATTAATAAGCCACTCTATATAATTGGCTCTCAAAGCGATAGTATGGCGCCGGTGCAAACAAACGCTCGCCATTATCATTCGCTCATTTCAGGATCTGACTATTATGAATTTGGAGGTAAAACGGGTCATTATGTGATGCTGAATGAAGCGATCGCTGAAGTCAAAAAATCGGATCCTATTTACTTTTCAGATAGTGATAATGTCGATCGTCACCATGTTCATGCTAAAGTTGTTCATTTATCTGGTCAATTTTTTCGAAAAAAGCTAGTTAAGTACTAAGTACAGACGTGTATTGATGCGCAAAAACCTGAACTCGTTTTGCTAGCTGCTATACACCTTTTTAGAGAAGATATATGAACTATTCTTCGTCTCAAGTGGAAGCCTTTTCTAAGAATGGTACCCAGGTTGGTGGCCGACTAATAGTGCTTCCCGTTGTGAAAATACATATGGGTGTAGTTGTCTTCAACGTCCAGCTCTCCTGGGGCGGACTATGAGATTTAAGTAAGGTGTTGGTTTCATGACGTAGCAAGGATCTAGGTGAAGAGAGACTGAACGTTAACGAACCTACGGGTTCGTTGGAGCAGTGGTCGTAAATTGCTCTGATGACCACTGCCCCTTACTTTAGGTGCTAATTTCCACCCAGTCTTAAGCGGCTACCGGTACCCAACAACATCCGGCCCGTGGTGCTGTAGATCACCCGCTGAGCCTGCCCTTGATAACTGGCCGGTAAGCTCACCGCATGATTGAGCGTTACTACGTCCGTGAGTAGTGGTACCCGTCCACACGACCAGACGCTCGCATCATTCCAACTGCCCGCTTTTACACTATACATGTTCGGGCAACTCCCGCCCGGATTGACCGCGCTCAGCGACAGCAGCGTTGAGACGGACCCGCCCGAAGGATCACTGGCTGTCACCGTCACACTGTAGACCGAGCTGGATAAAGCCCACAACGTACCGCTGATTGCATTGGGAGGGAGCCAGGTCAGCCCCGCCGGCAAGCCTGCTACCGACAAGCTCAGGTTATCTGGCGTTTCGGCATCGGAGAACGTATTGGCCGGGATAGTATAGTAAAAGTACTGCCCTACTGTCAATGACTGTGGGGGGATGGGATTAGCTACTACAGGCGCACAGTTCTGATAAGCTACCGTAGTTGTGGTGGTGCTCAGGCAGCCGCTGGCCGAAGTTACCAGGACTGAATACGTACCGGGCGTAGTCACTACCAGCGTGTTGGTGGGTCCGGGTGTACCCACTATGCCATTGCTATTGGCAAAGGTGTAGGAGGTCCCACCACCAGCTGTCAGGGTTACGCTGGTCTGGGCACAACTCAGCGTGCCGCTATGGCTTAAGCTAGCCACTGGCAAAGGATTTACCATCAGGACCGTTTGGCTGGATGCGCGCTGGCCATTTGCCGCCACGGTCAGGGTGTAGGTCTGGGTGCCCGAACCGCTGGCTGTGAGCGACAGGCTAAAGGCGCTGCTACTGGCCGTGCCCGTAAGGGGTGGTGTCAGACCGTTGTTGAGGGTGTAGCTGTAGCTGCCGGTAGCGCTACCCACTGTGGCCGTGAAAGTGGTCACACTGCCCACGCAAACTGCGCCAGGACTGGCTGACAAGCCCAATATCGTATTCACCGTCAAAACGTAGGGGGCACTCACTCCCGAACAACTTGTAGCATCGGTGGCCTTGGCGCTAAGAGTAAAGCTACCCGCTTGGGTAGGGGTGCCGGATAGCACGCCCGTAGAGCTCAGACTCAGTCCTGGGGGGAAACTACCGCTGGCTAAACTGTAGCTAAAAGGGGCAGCACCCGCTGAAGCGACGAAACTTTGACTGAAGCCTACCCCCACCGTAGCCGTGCTCAACTCAGGGACAGACAGGATGAGCCCCCCAGTGGTCTGGAGCTCGTAGGCCCCCAGATCGATGCGGTTGCCAAACACACGGGTGTTGCCGGACAGATCGTTGGCGGTGCTGTTGGCCGAGTTATCGCCCGCGTTGATGGCGGAACTACACCCGTTGAGTTGTGCATCACTTCCACTCACAAAGGGCGAAACGGTCGTGGTCAGATTGTCTGTACCAGCGTTGTAGCCCGTCACCGAAGACTCGAACAAACTGTAACTGGTGATTATGACCGCTCCCGGCCCGTTGGTGAAGGTTCTGCTCCCGCCGTTGCCCCACACTATGCAGTTAGTCAGCACGGGGCGGCTATTGCCCTGATACCCTACACTGCCCATTGCCCCGCCCGAATTGGTAGCTGAATTACTCAGAAAGGAACAGTTGGTCAGGATGGGGCTGCTGGTGCCGCCCACACTGCCGTCATTGTAGATGGCCCCGCCCTGGTTGGCCGAGCTGTTATTCACAAAGACGCAGTTGATCAGGGTGGGGCTGCTGACACCACTCGTATAGCCCGCGTTGTAGATGGCTCCACCCAGGTTGGCGGCACTGTTATTCTGAAAGATGCAATTGCGAATCAGGGGACTACAGGTACCGCCTGATCCGTTGCCCTTGTTAAGTATGGCGCCACCTGCGTCGTCAGGAGAAGAACTGCCGTTGGCGTTGCCGCCACTGATGACAAAGCCGTCGAGTACGGCCGAGTTGGTAAGCCCAGAGGGGTTGTTGATGACGTGGTAGCTGTTGTCGGCGGAGTTGCCCGCCGTGCCAATGTCGCCACTGAGAACGGTGGTAAAGCTGGTCGGCTTCCGTTCGCTGAGGCTGGCGGGGCTACCCGTAGGCGCAAAGCCTCCATAGATGGCTACCCCGTTCTTCATCGAGAAGCTGAGGGTACGGTTATTGCCAACTGCCAGGCCGGGTTTGTAAGTGCCCTGAGCTACCCATACTTGTTGGGCGCCTGCTACGTTGATCTGGCTTTGCAAATCGCCACTGGCATTGGCCCAACTGTCGCCCGAGCCTGTGCCGGCTCCTCCCACCTTCACGTAACGAATCGGTTGGCTAGCCGGTGGATCGGCCTGGTATTCGTAGGCTCCCATGTCGACGGTACCACTATTGAAGAATCGAGGGTTACCAGCCAGATCAGTGGTGATTCCCGACAGGCCAGAAGCCGAGTTGAGCCCGGTGTTGATGGCTAAAGAAGTCTCTTTAAGTTGGGTGGAGGAGTTCGAGATAAAGGGTGAGTCGAACGTAGTGAAGTTGTTGCCTTCGTCGGTAAAGTCCGTTAACGATGGGTCTACCAAACTGTAGCGGAGCGTAATCGTTCCTCCGTCACGCTTCAGGGTAGTAGGCCCACCATTGCCAAACAGTACACAGTTGATCACCGACGTAGTGCCGTTAGCATTCATAACTCCACTCCCAGTAGTAGCTGAATTGTTCTGAAACGAGCAGTTGGTCAACGTCACATTACTGCTTTCGTTGTAAATCCCCCCCCCATAAGTACCGGAATTGTTCTGAAACGAACAGTTGGTCAATGTCGAATTGCTTTTATAGTTGTATATGCCTCCTCCATAACTTGCCGAGTTATTCTGGAAGATGCAATTGCGCAACGTGGGGCTATTTGCTTGCGGAGGGATTGAACCATCCGGATTGACTGCGACATTGAGAATGCCTCCGCCGTATAGCCCAAACGAAACACCAAAATTATTCGCGTTACCATCCCTAATGATAAATCCGTCGAGCACCGCTGTGCTGGTCAAGGCTATGACATTATGAATGACGTGGTAGCTGTTGTCGGCCGAGTTGCCCGCCGTGCCGATATCGCCACTGAGAACGGTGGTAAAACTGGTGGGTTTACGTTCGCTGAGGCTAGCGGGGCTACCGGTAGGCGCAAAACCTCCATAGATGGCTACCCCGCTCTTCATCGAGAAGCTTATGGTGCGGCTGGCAGGCCCCGTTGTGGTGGTGGGCTTGTAGATACCCTGGGCTACCCATACCTGCTGGGCGCCTGCTACGTTGATCTGGCTTTGCAGATCACCACTGGCATCGGCCCAACTGCTACCCGATCCGGATGCGCCCGCCCGAACGTAGCGGATGGGCGAAGCGGGTGCCACCGTCAGTACGTAGGCGGCACTCAATACCGAGCAACCGGTAGCGTCAGTTGTCCGCACGGTAAGGGTAAAGCTGCCCGACTGGCTAGGTGTGCCGCTTAAGACACCCGTTGTGGCCAGACTTAGCCCTGCAGGCAAACTACCGCTAACCAGACTGTAACTATAGGGGCTGCTACCGCCCGAGGCCAAAAAAGACTGACTAAACGTAGTACCTGCCGTAACCGTATTCACGCTGGGGATAGTAAGCGTGATAGACGAAGGAGCGGCCTGGAACTCGTAAGCACCCATGTCGATGCGGCTGCCAAACACGCGGGCGTTACCGGCCAGATCAGTGGCGGTGGTGTTGGCCGCATTGTCGCCCGCATTCAGGGCCAAACTGCATCCGTTGAGCCGCGCATCACTGCCGCTTACAAAGGGCAGGACTGACGTAGTGAGATTACCCGTTCCGGCATTATAGCCCGTCACCGAGGGCTCAAAAAGACTATAGCTGGCCGAAATCGAAGCTCCCAGGTTATTAAAGGTGCTGGCTCCGCCGTTGTCCCACACCACACAGTTGATTAGCGTTTGTCGGCTAGTGCCCTGATCTCTGCCATCGTTGAAAAGAGCCCCGCCCGAGTTGGTTGCCGAATTGGCCACAAACGAACAGTTGACCAGAGTAAGGCTGCTGTTGCCGCTCGTAAACCCGGCGTTGTAGGTAGCCCCGCCATTGTTGCTCGCCCTGTTGCGCTGAAAAACGCAATTGACCAGTCTGGGGCTACTGTTACCGCTCGAATACCCAGCATTGTAGATAGCCCCGCCATCGGCGAACGCCCTGTTGTCCTGGAAGACGCAATTGATCAGGCTGGGACTGCTGGCCCCGCCCGTATACCCACTATTGTAAATAGCCCCGCCATTGTTGATGGCACTGTTATTCTGAAAGATGCAGTTGCGAATCAGGGGGCTACAAGTGTTGCCTGATCCGTTGCCATTATTGAGCATGCCCCCGCCATTGTTGTCGGCAGCGTTGAAACCGTAGGCGTTGCCGCCATTGATGACAAATCCATCCAGAATGGCCGAGTTATTGAGCCCGGCGGGGTTGCTGATGACGTGATAGCTGTTATCGGCGGAGTTATTGAGCGTACCAATGTCGCCACTGAGAACGGTGGTGAAGCTAGCGGGGTTACGCTCGTTCAGAGCAGGGTTACCCATAGGGGCAAAGCCTCCGTAGATAGTTACTCCGTTCTTCATCGCGAAGCTGAGGGCACGGTTGGTGCTACCAGTCGGGCCGGGTTTATAGGTCCCTTGCGCCACCCAAACCTGCTCCGCACCTATCAGGTCGACCTGGCTTTGCAGGTCACCACTGGCATTGGCCCAACTGTCGCCCAGTCCGGTACCAGACCCTCCCGCTTTCACGTAGCGAATGGGTGAATTGGGGTCACTTATCTGCACGGTATAGGGCTGGCTTAGAGCCGAACAGCCGTAGGCGTCGGTGGCCCGCACCGTGAGCGTGAAGCTGCCATTCTGGGTGGGTGTGCCCGATAGTACGCCCGTAGTAGACAGATTTAGGCCCGAGGGCGGGCTGCCACTAGCCAGACTGTAGCTATAGGGGCCGCTCCCCCCCGAAGCCACAAAAGATTGGCTAAAGGCTTGCCCCGACGTACCGTTCGTGGTAGCCGGTTTGCCAACGGTGATAGTTGCGACACGGTTCTCGACCGTCGTAGTAGCCAGGGCCGTACAGCCATTGGTATTCGTGACCAGCACCGAATAATTCCCCGCCTGCGATACGGTCTGCTGGTTGGCTGAGCCCGTATAACTGAGCCCCGGCCCGGAGAAGGCGTACGTGAACGGTCCTCCGGTACTGCCCCCACCGGCTGTCAGCGTCGCATTGGTTGAGGTGCAGCTCAGCGGCCCACTGCTTACGAGTGTAGCCGTGGGCGGAGCGACGGGAGTTAGATCGGTGGTAGCCGTGGTACGCAGGCCGTTGCTCTCCACGACGAGCGTAAAGGACTGTACACCTGTGCCTGTATTCGTTAGATTCTGACTGAAAGCAGCCGCAGTGCCCGTGCCGCTGAGAGGGGTTCCACTGCTGCCAGAGAGGGTGTAGCTGTAGCTATCGGTAATATTTCCCAGACTGGCCGTAAAGGTAACCGGGCTGCCTGGGCAGACAATGTTGGGACTGGTAGCTAGCCCAGTGATGGTAGGGGCGAGCAGAGACCGATTGAGTCGCACACGCACCGTACTAGTACTGTAGTTATTGTCCACGGCCAGAAGGTCCAGATCGCTATCTCCATCCACATCGCCAAAAGCCACGCTGAGGGGATTAGATCCTAACGCGAGTTCAGCGTTGCTGGCAGGGGAGGTGAAGTTGCCCAACCCGTTGTTAAGTCGCATACTCACCGTATCGTAGCCATTAGCGACCACCAGGTCCAGATCGCCATCCGCATCTACGTCCCCCAAAGCCATAACGCCCGGGCTAGTCCCGGTTGTGAAATCTGGGTTATTGACCGGTGGCGTCAGCCCCCCCGATCCGTTGTTAAACCGCACACTTACCGTACCGCTGTTATAATTAGCGACGATTACATCCAGATCGCTATCCCCATCTAGATCGCCCAATACCAAATTCTGGGGAAGCATTTCCACTTCAGAATCAGGGTTAGTAGCCGGGGCGGTGAAACTCCCTGAACCATTGTTGAGCCGAACACTCACCCTGCTGACCGTACCACTAACCATATTCGTGACCACGAGGTCCAGATAGCCATCCCCGTTCATATCCCCGAGCGCCACGCCCAGCGGATAGCTCTGCAGGGAGATTTCAGCGTTTGTGGCAGGGGGGGTGAAGTTACCTGCTCCATTGTTAAGCCGCACACTTACCGTACTGCCGTTAAAACTATTGGGGTCGAATTTCAAACTAGCGGTGACCAGGTCCAGATCGCCATCGCCGTCTATATCCCCCAGTGCTACGCTGCTTGCATTAGACCCTGTAGACCCTATGGCGGGATCAGGGTTAGTGGCAGGAGCCGTAAAACTTCCCGACCCATTATTAAGCCGAACACTCACCGTATTGTCAAAGAGGTTGAGGGTAACCAGGTCCAGGTCGCCATCCCCATCTAAATCGCCCAGCAGCACGCTGGCAGAACCGTTCCCCACGGCGGGAGCAGGGTTAGTGGGGTGAGGTGTGAAATAGCCCGTCCCATTGTTAAGCCGTACACTCACTGTATTATTGGATGAATTAAAATGGGCGGTGACCATATCTAAATCGCCATCCCCATCTAGATCGCCCACGGCTACGCTGCGGGGGTCATTTCCCACAGTGGGGTCGGGGGTGGCCGCCGGTAGCGGAACATTAAAATTACCCCGGCCACTGCCGCCTACCCCCGTGGTAAACTGGAAGACCTGCCCCCGGCTGAGCCGATTTCCGGCCGTGCTCTGAATGGCCGTTGTGCTGGTGATACGTACCGTCTCCCCCGGCTTGAAGTTGGTGCCCGGATCGAAGCTGATCGTGCTGCCGCTCACGCTGGTTGTGCCACCCTGTCCATTTTGCAGGAGCCCACCCCGCTGAGCACTGAACACCCGCAAGCCGGTCAGATTGGCTGCGTTGCTGGAAAGAGGCTGGCTAAACGTAACGCCCACATTGCTGTTGGCGGGCGCGTTGCGAGCGTTGCGGGCGGGGCTAAGTCCTGTAATGGTCAGGTTCTGGCCGGGTGCCTGTGGTGCTAAGGTCAGCAGGGCACCTAGGAGTAGGAGTAGGTTGGCAAAGCGCTGCAGGAAACAAGTGAAAACAGGTAAAGAAATCCTCATAGAACCGATAAGTTACTAGATGGTTAGTAAGAACGTAAGAAACCGAGAAGGGGCGGAATTATAGTGGAGAGCGGCACATTGAACAGAAACAGTCCATGGGAAAACGTAGTGATTGTCACTACGTTAGTTATGGTAAAACAGACTGACATTAGGCTGCCGAATACGCATGCAAGTTTAGCCCATATGTACTAAAAGCATGTGCATATTTCGCCCAAAAAGGTGCATTTTTCGCTCAAACTAAGGAGTGTTGGCGGAAAAAAATCAAAAAAGTAGTCTATAGGCTCCTGGAGGAGCTGAGGAGTGTCTTGTTGGACTTGAGGTTATAGGTTATAAGGGAGTCTTAGCGTAGAGGTTTAGTCCGGCTTGGCTTGTTGCGGGCCGGTCTGCCGTTTCTGGGGCTTTGCAGCCTAAAAGAAGGGTAATGATCCACTCTGCCATTCAATTAACGTAACACTTTCTGCGCTCGGTTCTGGCTAATACCGTCTCATTAATCGCCTATAATTAAAGCAGATACATGAAAGCGCCATCGTCGCAAGTGGGATTGTTTTTCAGACCGGGGTAATTCGTGGTCCACACAATGCATAAAACATTTTACCAAAGAGATGGTAGTTTGGTTAAAACCAATAGTTATGGCTCTGTTTCACATTCCCAAGAAAAATAGGTTTCCGATTTTACTTCTGGAAGACGAATTAGCGATTTTCGACGTATTACAGCGGACAGCCGTAGCCTGTTTTCCAGAGGCCGAATTTATACCGGTTACCAATTTTGCGGATGCAGAGGCCTATTTATATAATCTGGCCGGGAAAGGCCCACGCTTAGTTATAATGGATATTTCCTTGGGTGGCTCGCATACTGGATTAGATTTCTTGGCTTTGCTGCGGGAGCATCCTCTAGGAAAATTGGTACCTGCAATTGTTTTATCGTCTCGAGAAGAGCAGGCCATTGTGAAACAAGCCTATCATTTAGGGGCTGCATCCTATTTTATCAAGCCATTCACATTACAGGACTGGAAAGAATTTATAAGTAATTTACGTACCTATTGGTATGAGACCGTAAGCCTACCCCTAACTTATTTTGAGAAGCTGGAAGATAAACAACAGAAATTTAGGCTATGAGTAAGACTAAGCTTTACAGTAAGACGATTCATAATCGTTAGCTTAGTTACAAAGAAACGGACTCAAAAATTATAGGGGATAACGAAGAGATTACTTTGAATAATCCTCAATCTAAACGGCATATTTTGACATTAACTCTAGGTATTATTTACCCACCAGTACAGTAAGTGAATCAAAACTTTTTGTATGTTTATTGATTAGCAATTTTCAAACATGCAAATCCCTCCTTCTTATCCAGAAGAATCTAATCGACTGGTGGCCCTAAGAAGCTACGATATTCTTGACTCCTTACCCGAACAGGATTACGACGACTTGACTATGCTGGCCTCTGAAATCTGTCAAACCCCGATTTCACTCATTAGTCTGATTGACGACAAAAGACAATGGTTTAAATCGAACCGTGGGCTTGACATTCGAGAAACCCCCCGTGAATTTGCATTTTGTACTCATGGAATTCTGAATCCGTATGAAATTCTGATTGTTCCTGATTCCCGGGAAGATGAACGCTTTACGGGCAACCCATTGGTGGAAGGAGAACCCCATGTGATCTTTTATGCGGGCGTGCCTTTGGTCAATGAAGATGGATATCCCCTGGGCTCACTCTGCGTGATCGACAATGAACCAAAAGAACTGACTCAACGTCAACTTGCATTGTTAAAAATCTTAGGCAGGCAGGTTGTCCATTTATTGGAACTTCGCCGAAAAAACAAAGCACTTGAAGTCCTAAAAAAGGTATTGGAGGTACGTAATGCGGAACTGGAAAGCGCCAGATAAAGTCCTACCCAGTAGTTGTATACAGGAATAATGCTTGGTCTCATATTTTGGCCTTTGATGAAAACGAGTCGGCAAGCGTTCTGGATCAGAAGACGTAGTGAATTTTGGAGGCCACATCAAGTTTTAATACGCCTGTTCGATTGAACTGCAGGCTAATGATCAATCAATGTGATATTTCAACTGAGCGCCATCAATAAGCAATTACTTCAGTTCTCTTGCACACTTCCTGAACTGAAATTCAGAGTTGAACGGCTCAACTACATTGTATCCGCGTACAACGGCAGAAGCTGAACGATTAGGAGGAGACAATCAGCATGAGATTGAAGTAGTGGGTGCAAAAGCCAAAATTGAATAGAAATACGCGCAGAAAAGCCGGGAATTGAAAATAAATAAGGCTGTAGCAGACAAGCACCAGGCAAAATTCAACGAGCTACTCAATACTGCACAAGCGGTCTGGAAATATTTGCTGAGTTTGGGTTAGCAGGCTTGCCTATTGGTTGCGTTAATTTCGACGTTATCCGCGATAGGAATTGCCGCCATAGCCAGCCGCTCCTTGTCCGAGTTCTTCAAGGTAACCACCGACGCTCCTGATATGTACACAGCTCTAATTATCCATGCCGGAATGAGCAAAGTTCAACTGGTGCAGGCATTTATTGAGGCTCTGGACAGTCGACCCGTTCAGGAAATGCATTGGGATGATAAAGGCTGCCGGGAGCTACGCGAAAAAGAGAAGCATCGTATCTGGCTGGAGAATTATATGAGCCTGCCAAAGCCGAAGCGGTGAGTATAGATTTTCAATAGAGTGGGTTCATGAGACAAAGGGTGTAGCGATTGTTGCACCTTTTCTTTTTGCTTCTCAACGTCTTCACCATATGAAAAGCTGGCTCTACTGGGGCTGGCGTTTTTGATTTACCACTAACTCAAAAGATTGATTCAAGTCCAATCCGTGTACTAAATTAACACCTGATATTGAGCTAATTGGTAATAAATCTCCTCACTTCAAACTGTCTCTTATGACTAAGCTCTTCATTTCCGCTGTTCTTCTCCTATTCTTTCCTGGCTTTCTACTCGCTCAGAGCAATTACGTAGTTAACTCAGCCAACAACGGCAACACGAGTGTCTATGGGGGCTTTAACACCATCGTAGGCCCAACGGCAGGCACCAGTGGCAGCCTGACCGGTATCCGCAACGCCTTAGTAGGCTATGGGGCAGGCCGCTCCCTGACCACAGGGGGAGATAACAGCTTTTTTGGGGTGGATGCCGGTCAACAGACCACCACAGGGAAGGAAAATGTGTTCGTGGGTTATGAATCTGGCCTGAGCAATACATCGGGTGGCGGCAATGTGTTTGTGGGGAAGGTGGCGGGTCGAACCAACACCACTGGATACAATAATTGCTTTGTGGGCTATCAGGCAGGCCTCAACAACACTACCGGTAGGAATAACAGCTTTGTGGGTACTGGAACGGGCCTTCACAACACCACCGGCAATTATAACAGCTTTGTGGGCACTGCTGCGGGCGTCTTAAATACCGCTGGCTCCGAAAATGTGTTCATGGGATATGATACGGGTCTCAGTAACACCATCGGCAGAGCTAACAGCTTTTTGGGCACGTATGCGGGCCTGAGTAACACCACTGGCGATAATAATGTGTTTGTAGGCTACCAGGCAGGCTATAGAAACACTACCGCCAGCAATAATGTGTTTATCGGTTATAACGCTGGCTCCAACAATAACACGGGCATAGCTAACCTATTCTTGGGCTCCTTCGCCGGACAGAACAGCACTAGCTCCTACAACCTCTTCATTGGCAATGGATCGGGTGGGAACACCACTACCGGTCTGGGTAACACCTTTATTGGCGATGGTTCAGGCTACGGTAACGCTACCGGCCAGAACAACACCTACATCGGTCGGGCGGCTAACTACTCGGGCAATGGGGGCGGTAATTATAACACCTTCATCGGCTTCGGGGCGGGTACCAATGGACCCACCGTCAACAACGCCACCGCCATCGGCGTCAACGCCATCGTCACCGTTAGTAACGCGGTGGTTCTGGGAGCCCCTGGGACCAAAGTGGGCATCGGCAACTCGGCGCCCAATAACAGTTTGGAGATCACCCAGGGGCTTGCCAATCAGTCAGGCTTGAGACTAACCAACCTAACCAGCAACTCCCCAGCCTCGGTGACCAATCAATACAAGTTTCTCACCGTCAATTCAGCAGGCGATGTGATCTTAGGTAGTTTGAACGGTTCAAGTCGGGAAGAGGTGTCTGAATCACTATGGCAGCAAAAAGGCGATTTCCTACAAAACAGCAAAGGCAATGCGGTCATTATTGGCACCAATGTAACACGTACCCCGACAGGCTATAAGCTGTTTGTCGAGGAGGGTATTCTGACCGAGAAAGTGAAGGTGGCGGTGAAAAATACGAGTGAGTGGAGTGATAAAGTGTTTGATGATTCGTATCAGTTAAAGGGATTGTCAGAGGTGGAGAAGTACATCAAAACCAATAAACACCTGCCAGGGGTACCTTCAGCTAGTGAGATGGTCGAGCAGGGCAATGACCTGCACCAGACCGATGCCAAACTGCTAGAAAAGATTGAAGAGTTGACGCTGTACAGCATTCAATTAGAGAAAGAGCTAGAAGCTTCTAAGCAACAACATCAGCAGGAGCTACAGGCGGTTAAGCAAAAACAGGCTGATTTAGAACGGTTGGTTAACCAGCTCTTGAAACAGAAGTAGCTGGAGTGGTGAAAGTGATGAAATTGACGGTGGGAAAAAGTATTTTTTTTCTACCTCTAGCCGATTGACCTTTTGTCGTTTTGTAGGGTAGTCGATTAAGCGTTTTTAGAAAATAAATGCTAGGAAATAGCCCATCGTTACAGACCGATACTAATTCCCTATTTTCATTAGCGAATTTGAACCAAATGAGATTTTGCCCGCTGGATTAATATTCGTTTTCAAATTGTAAGCCTTATAGCTATTGGGTAAGGGAACTGTATGATTCACTTCAACCGGTTCGTTGGGTAGAGGTACCCGGCAGCTAGACCAGGTCGAGCCCGTATTCCAAGGCCCGCTCCTGACTGTATATTGGTTGGCTACATGCGGGTAAAACACTTTTGTTGAATAATTGGAGATAAAGTACAGGTTGTTCTCGAATAGAAAATAAAAATTGGGATAGTTGTATGAATTTGGCGAACCGAAATCAACAATTTTATAAGTTCCTAGCTCTGTACCATCTGAGCGCCACACATCCTGAGTTATTCCTGTGTCCGTACCTGTGAAGTAGACAATAGAATCCTGAGCAATGATACTGAAGTTAAAATTATCTTGGTAACCGCTCCCATCTGGCCTAATATCTTTAACCACTTGGGTGCCGTCTTGGGTCCCATCGGAACGCCATAATTCCCAATTCAGATTTACAGTCGCATTGGAGAAATAAAAATACTTGCCTGCAGATATACCCCGGAAAATATTGATAAATCCTTTTCTTACCACAGAAATGGTCCCTTCAACCGTACCGTCACTGGCTATAATTTGTGTCCCTTCTTCATCTGACCGAAAGGCAGAAAAGTAAAGCTTGTCTTTATGAATAAAGGGGGGATTGGCTCCCCCATTAAAAGGTGCCCACAAAGGAGTGGTACCCGCCGTAGTTCCATCGGTAGACCAAATATGCCCGTCTGAGTAATAAGCCTGACGAAAAAATATTCTATCCTTGAA
This sequence comes from Spirosoma flavus, assembly GCF_054778555.1. Classification (NCBI taxonomy): domain Bacteria; kingdom Pseudomonadati; phylum Bacteroidota; class Cytophagia; order Cytophagales; family Cytophagaceae; genus Spirosoma; species Spirosoma flavus. Next base: position 1,761,912 of record NZ_BAAGZL010000002.1, on the reverse strand, counting down.
AACCACGTAATTCTGGATGAGACCACCTGCTTTATGAACTATCTTTACCGTATCCGGCTTGGCAGCAGGAATTCGCAGAATAGCCCCATCATTAGCGGAAGTACAGGTAAAATAATACTCATTTTTATAGTAGGCGCCAGTTGAAGCCATGAAAAAATCTCCGGCGTTAGCCCTGGGCTTATTAAACAAAGTATTAATGGAAGCAATTGGATATCCGGCAGAAGTTCCATCCGACATATATAGATAGGCATCAGGTGTCCTATACACATCATAATACAGTCGATTGTAGACAGCTTTCATCTGATAGATATAACCTACCGGAAAAATCTTTTTTGTATTGGCGGGAGTACCATCACTTTCCCACATATAGCAGTCATTTCCGCTCTCGCACGCATTAAAATAAACTTTGCCGTTTATGGTTTCAATGCAGGCATTACTCGGCGCAGGATAAAAACTTTTTACAGTAACCACTTCTTTGGTGCCTGTCGCCAATAAGTTCAACTTGTAGCCATCGTAGCCAAATAAACCAACCGAGGGAACTGTGACTGTATCCCCTGACAAAGAATTGCCAATCTGACAAACGGGCTGGGCTAACGAAAACTTGAGGGTAAATAAGCAGAGTAAGTAGAAAAGGTATACGGAACGGCGGAGGAACATAGTTGACTATAACAACAGATAGATTTATGGACGATTAATTTAAAGTCGATTTATAATATTGCCAAATATGCTCGCAATAATAATATGCTGCTAGTGTGATGATGTACGCTCTTGGTATCTATTTATAATGTTTCAGCAGTGGTGAAAGTGATAAAAGTGGTAGTGAGAAAAAGTATTTCTTTCTACTTGTATCTGACGGGCCTTTTGTAGGTTTTGTAAGGTAGTCGATTAAGCATTTTAGAAAAATAATTGGCATAAGAAGCAAACTTTAGAAGTGCATCTTTACCCTTAGAAGGTTGACTTGAAAGAGCGAGTTAAAGTTTTTATAGATTCATTAGTAAGTCATTCGTTTCTCCGACTTTCCTATACTTTCGAGACGAATCCTTAGACCACTGTATATATGAAATTAATCTGTACGCTTGTCTTCCTACTATTCAGTTTTATTAGCCACGGCCAGAATTGGGAGATTACCTCTAACTACATCAAGATTCCCTCTGTTTCAGAGCTGCCCGAATGCACTGCTGGCAGGATCGTCTACAAAACACCCGAAAACAGGTTCTATTCCTGTGATGGAATAAGTTGGAAGCCTTTAGCTACAGTTCAGCAGGAAGGCTTTTCGGCACCCGCTAATTGCTGTGTAACTTCTTATCCCAACTATCCAAGTGTCGTTGATTTAGGTAATGCTGAGTTCACCTATGGAACCGGTGGCTTTTCAGCGGCTAATGATTCCTATACTGTCCCATCTGATGGCGTCTATTCTGTTTCTGCTTCGTTTACCACTTCAACTGCTGACGCAAATCCAGTTAATTTCTTTTTAACAATCTATATTTACAAAAATGGGAGTAATGTCAGGATGAATGTTCAGAGCAATCTTTCATCCGCAACCAATGCAACAGCACGCTTAAATGAAACGATTAAGTTTAGCGCTGGCGATGTGATACAGATGAAAATTGCTCATAATTATCCTACGTCTCTGCCCTCCCCTAATACTGCGGGATCTCATTTAAGTATTATTAAGCTATACTGATTTCGCAACACTTATTGGTGAAATTAATACCCTAACCGACAAACGCTCTCAGGAGTCTATCAAAGAGCAGATTGAGCCCCTGCAATCAGGCATTAATCCAGAATAACTACGAACTTATGTCACAAACTGTAGATGCTGAGCTATGATTACACCCGGCCTACTGCTTGAGCTAGGCATTGATCCAGTTCCTAACCGTTTGCAAGCCTACTCCTATAAAGGTGTTACCGGCTGGCTCAATTCAGAAGTGAATGCTTTTCATTTTGACGGCCTTGGGCTTTCCATCACATCGCAAAACGGCCTTCGCTTTCAGATGTGGCTAATTGATTACCGGGAGGACGATACGTTTACAGATTATCCGAGCCATTTGAACTAGCAATAGAGAGCCCCTGCCAAATTGGTAGGGGCTTGGTATTATTTCTTCTCCAGAAGCTGTTTGACCAGTTTCTCTAACTGGTCGATCCTTTTCTGCTGTTGAATGCTGTACAAAGTCAATTCTTCAATCTTTTCCAGTAGTTTGGCGTCCATTTTAGCCGGATCAATGCCTTCCTTTACTACCTGCTCTGCTGACGGTACATCCGGCAAATGGCCATGTTGCTGAATATGCTGCTCTACCTGAGCCAGTGGCTTCAACTGATACGTAGGTGAGAATACTTTATCACTCCATTGATTTACGCTATCGATACTAATCCGGTAACGGGCTAGCTCGGTTTCACCCTGCCCATTCACGGTTAGAAAGCGGTCGGTTGTTCCGTTACGTAAAGGATTGCTGAGGTGGGCAAATTTGATGCGACCGTTGTTACGCAGGTTGATCGTACCCCGTACATCGAGGGGATATTGGGGGGAATCAGTGCCAATACCTACCGCAATGCTGGTGTTAGTAGGATCTCCCAGCACGATGGCATTGCTTAGTGCAACTCGGGCGTTGGTGCCAATGGCGACAGCGTTCTGCAACGTACCGCTGGTGGGGCCACTGTTAAAACTTAGCATCGTATTGTTACTGCCGGTGGTGTTATAGTAGCCCGACTGAAAGCCCATAAAGATATTATAATTGCCAGTTGTGTTATTCTCGCCTGCATAATACCCAGTAAATACATTATTGTTACCCGTAGTATTATGCATACCAGATTCATATCCGATGAAGGTGTTGCCCCCTCCCGTTGTATTAACACTACCTGAATTAAAGCCAAAGAACGTGTTAAACCATCCAGTCGTATTACTGGTACCTGATTTGCCTCCCAAAAAGGTATTAAATTCACCTGTCAAATTAGCGCTGCCTGCAGCACTGCCAATAAACGTATTATAGCCACCCGTTGTATTGGAAACTCCAGTTCCACTTCCCAAGAACGTGTTAGACCGACCCTCCCCATTCGCATATCCCGCATTATAACCAACAAACGTATTATCCGTCGCTTTATAACTTTGGTTACTGAATCCTGCATTAGTACCAATAAAAGAATTGCGGATACCAATACTATTACGGTAACCGGCTTTAGAACCCACAAATAAGTTACCAGATTCGCTATTATAATATCCAGCCGAATCACCAATCATGACGTTATGAGCGCCCCAATCACTCTGATACCCCGCTTTTAAACCAATGCATATGTTATTAAAGCCCAATTTATTGGCATAGCCCGCCTGATGACCTAGAAATGTGTTGCCAGTGCCTGCATTATAACTACCCGACGTGGTATTAGCTCCTGCCTGTGTACCAACAAGCGTATTGTTGGTAGCCGGGCTGGCTGAATTCGCCGTGTTAGCAACGTAATTGGTTTGAGCCAGCAGTGAATGCACGGTCAATAGCGGGAGCAGGTAAAGAAGCTTTTTCATGAGCGTACCGTTTTGTTTGTGTGAAAATTGTCAGGGACTCCAGTCCGACTTAGGCTATGTATCTGCGAAGTGTAAAAAAGGTAAGCGAGAGTTACGTTTTTTCGTAAAAAATTTATTCCTCAACAATAGTCAATGCTACCCTATCGATCAGCATGTAGGAAGTGTAGGAAATGCAGGCTAATAAACATCTTTGTATTTTTTGCCTCAAAAACCAGACGTCTAGAAGAGTAGCATTATAGCGCTCAAGGCTCTTTTATGCCCAATGCGGAGTCATATTAGTAACATTTGATCACGCAGAAAAAGGAAGTCCTAGGTATCATTACAAATGCTTGAGATTCGTCCTTTTTGTAAATTTTATACACACCCTTTTCTAGGCGAACATCAGTCAAGCTAAAAAGGGGTGTATAGGGGCCTTTTCTGATGAGTGAAGAGTTAGACGGAGATTGGAATCGCCTTTTAAGCAAAAGCGGGGTACTATTAGTACCATAATGTGTGCAGAAAGACCTTACTGAATAGTCGTCTGATCGACTCTTGACTCCACTACCTGCTGCACACTCTGAGGTGCATTGGAAAGCAGATAATAACCAGTCTGCTTTTTTAGGTTCGAGCGATGATAAACTATTCAGAGAGTGTCTAGGGATGTAGGTTATCTTTATATCGACTCTCTATCCGTAGCATATCCTAATGAAACTTTTTGACGATTTCGAAAGAACTGACTTAACTTACTCAAGTCACTCAGAAACAACCTACATTTTTTACAATCGGGCTGCTCTACCAGAATTTGTTGAAGTAAGAGCGAGGCTAGAAGCGTGGTTTACCGTTTATCCCGATGTTGCCAAGGCTGAGTTCAAACGAAACCTGGAGAAAGACTTTGATGCCGCTTACTTTGAATTATTCTTATTCACCTTATTTGTTAAAAATGGTTTTGCTGTTGAATTACATCCCCAAATGGCTAATTCAACTAGGTGACCTGACTTTCTGATTAAGCGAAGAGAACTTGAGTTTTATCTGGAGGCTAGGGTTGTTCACGAAATTTCATCTGGTGAAACAAACATCAGAAACCTTAAGAAGCGCATCTATGATAAGATTAATGAGTTAAAGTCTAGCTATTACGTCATTACAATCCATGAGCTGGAAATCTTGGATATGTCTAATTCCCCTTCAACAAAGCAGATCAATACTTTTATCTTGGATGTTTTGGAAAAGGCTAATTACGAATCAGACTTGGTTACAATACGCCAGAACCGTTCAATAGGGCCACATCATACATTTGAAAATAATGAAGTGAGATTGGTTATTTCATTATTTCCCAAAGCCGTTCCGTGCCCAGGGCAATTAATTGGAATATATGCCGATGAGGGTAAAGCGCAAATGGTAAATCCTGCGGAAGCACTTACAAAAGCTTTAAATGATAAGGCAAAGCGGTATGGATTACCAGACAAGCCATTTATACTGGCCATAAACGCTCTGAGTCCTTGGGCTACGTACGAAGAGGATTTTACTATCTCTTTATTTGGAAGCGATAGTATTATGTTTGATGCAACCAATAGGGTTTATTTATCGGCTAGCAATTCAGTAGGATTCTTCATTAATAAACACGGGCAGACCCACTCGAGAGTTAGTGGTGTGCTCTTTGCAAAAGCTTATCATTCTAGCGTAGCCGGATCAACTCTTGTCTTATATCATAACCCAAATGCAGCTTTGCCTATAGAACCATCTTCTTTAAACTTAAGCCAAAAATATATAAAGGACGGTAAATTACAGTCTATTGAAGTAATCCCCACAGCTTCTTTATTCAATAAACAGGAATAAGTGCATTGGGAAAATATAAATCGCCTTGTATGTAAACAAAAAGCCACTTACTGCATTTATGCGCGTAAGTGGCTAATAATCTGGGTGCACTCGTAGGGATCACGTACTTTTCTTTAAGATTCTTTTGTTTTCTTTGTAAATAATTGATCAATAGATATTTATTATAGAGGATTAAGCAAAGTAAAGCAGGAAAAAGCACGAAAATGAAATAAATGTTTTACTTATGTTTTACCATAATTGAGACGCTAACGGTAGCTCCACATAGATAAAGCATAAAAATATGGCGACTAGTTATAACATCGTTCTAAAAAATGAGAAGATAAATGACAAAGGAGAATGTCCTTTGTACCTCCGGATTACAGAAAATCGAAAATCAAGCTACAAGGCCCTTGGGGTACTTGTGAGCCCTGAGCTGTGGGACGGGCCAAAACAGCGGGTTAAATCAAAATACCCAAACTCAGCAAGAGTCAATAATTTCCTTGCTCATGAATTGGCAGTGGTCCAAGGGAATGCGCTGGATATGGTGGCTGCCAATGTTGAAATCAGTGCTAAGCGTATCAAAAAATCATTAGCTAAACAGTCAAGCAGAAGCTTTATAGCATACTTTGAAGCATATATTGAGCAATTAGTTCTTTCACAAAATATAGGCTCTTATAAGCGGTCATCTACCACACTTTCAAAGTTGAAGCATTATCTACAGAATAAGGACGTATTATTTACGGATATTGATGTAGACTTTTTAAAGGCCTACGAACGCTATCTGAAGACTGAGTTAGGTAATGGAACAAATACAGTACATTCTAATTTGAAGTTGTTCCGAATGCTGTTTAATCTTGCCTTCCGAGAGGGAATCATCACAGCTGATCAAAATCCATTCCTGCGGTACCGGCTCAAACTCGAAAAGACATCCAGGGATTATATCACTGAAGATGAACTCAAGCGAATCGAAGACCTAGTTATTAATGAAAGCTATGTCATGAATCACCATCGCTGGATGTATGTGTTTGCTTGTTACGCGGGTGGTTTGCGCATATCTGATTTGCTCCAACTGCGATGGAGGAATTTTACAGGGACTCACATTGTCATCACTATTCATAAAACCAAGGATCAGATCTCCATTAACTTGCCTAATCGTGCACTTGAAATTTTGGAATTCTACAAGCCAATAACAGGCACAGAGCCTGATGCCTTTATCTTCCCATTTCTCGATAAATTAGTAGATTATACAGATAAACGCATTTTATTTAATGCTATATCTTCTAATACCGCTTATGCAAATAAGAATTTAAAGAAGTTAGCAACAATGGCTGATATCAATAAAGAAATTAGTTTTCACACGTCCAGGCACACCTTTGCCACTCGTGCGCTTCGTAAGGGAATACGGATGGAATATGTTTCAAAGTTAATGGGGCATGCTTCGCTGAAAACGACTCAGGTGTACGCGAAAATTGTGGATGAGGAATTAGATAAAGCCATGCAGGTTTTTAATTAATAATATATGAAAAATGAACCTGATCCTATTGATTTCTTCAAACACATAATTCTCTTAGATGCTCATGCCATCACTGGATATTATCAATTTTATCTTTACTTAAACCCTCCCCAATATAATATAGGTTTAGAAAAGGATGAGCAAACCACTATTTTTTATAAAGCCAATGATGCATTTCACGCCCTTATGAGAGAGGAAGTTAAAGGCGATAGGTTTAGAGTTTATTTTCGTGAACTGGTTGATCAATATAAAAGAGAGTTAAGAACTCAAACCATATTTAATTCAGTTGAAAATTCAATAAGCTCGAATAAAGATTACTTAAATTCAAAAGTACGTGAAATTTATGCTTTAGTAATCGCATGCAAGGATAGCCGTTTTACGGCCGAATACGTTGCTTATATGAAATCAGCATTAGTAGAGGTTGGAGTCGATTTTTTGAGATTGCATAAAGCAGATTTCACCACAGAGGAATACCATCATTTTTATAATGCTTTTTACGATAAACAGCAAAATGGAGCTGAAGAAAAGTTAAATGCGGATATATACTTATTGAAGAATACTCAGCCCGAACCATCTAAAAAGACAAGAGTCCGAAAGAAACCAGTTGACAGTAGCCTACTAACATATAAACTCAAAACAGCTTCTACTAAAGAAGTGCATCTCAAAATTGTACAACTTGAGGATATATTTTATAAACTAAAAGGAGGCAACGGAGCTTCCTCGTATATCAAATGTAATCTTTATGAGTTCAAAAGTATATTTGGCCTGATAAAGAAAAAATCCATTGTCTCTTGGTATGGAGAGTTAGAAGAACTGCACGCATTAATCCATTTACTGTCATCAGCCGGGATAATTAAAGATTGGAATAAATGGAAGATAGGAACTGCTTGTTTCAAAATAGAAGATGAAAATATAAATTATAATTCATTTCGCACTTCCGTAAATCCTGAAAAAATAGCCCATATCGATTCTGTGATAGGTCCTCTTTGACGAAAATATACATTAACTCTACAGTTTAATCTACACACTATTTTTTCTTTCTCATTAATTTTTTCATTATATCCCGTAAAAGAAGGGGATTTATAGAATTTGATGTGCTTTTCTAAACTCATCACTCTACACTCGAATATACAGACTAATCTACACTACAATGTAGCTCCGTTACTGCCCTCATGTTCCTTGTAATATTTGTGATGCCTTAACAACTCAGTTGAGGATAAACAATATAAATTCAATGATCACAAATATTTTGACACGGGAAGATTTGATACCTGTGGAGGAGAAGCTGGAGCAACTAGCTCAGATGTATACAGCCCTGATGCGAGATAAGGACTGGACTGTATATACGAATAAGACCGCAGCTATACTGCTTGGAGTGAGCAAGCGCACATTACAAAATTGGCGCAACGAAGGAGTGATTCCATTCACTCAGATTGGTAGCATAGTGTACTACACCCGTGAAGCAATTCAGCAAATGCTTAACGAGAACCAAAAGCAAGCCTTCGCCAAAAAAGCAAAACGGCACAGCCATGGAAAGTAAGCAAATAGCAGCAGAGGAAATTCTCAGCCCAAGTTCATCAGCTAACGACACTGATGACTACATCTATACGGGCGAGCAATTGTTAAGTTTAAAAGCTAATGATGTACCTAGGCTACTCAAAGGGGTGTTTCCCCAAACGGGTGTAGTTGCCTTAGCCGGAAGTTCGGATACCGGTAAGAGTGCTTTACTTCGGCAACTCGCCTGTGCAATCGTACTTAGACGTAGTGAGTTTATTGGTTTTGAGCTCAATGTACGCCATGGCAGTGTACTCTACATTAGTACCGAAGATAATCATAAGGCCATGAGCACACTCCTTGGCAAACAAAAAGTAGCGGGAATAGAAGATAGTGCGTATCGTGAGCTTAAGTTCATTTTTGATGTGTCACACTTGCAATCGAAAATTGAAAAACAACTGAGCAAAAAGCGGGTAGACTGCGTGATTATTGACGCATTAGCAGACATCTATGATGGTGAAATGAATGCGGTGAATCGAGTGCGGTCATTTCTTCAAATTTATTCCAATATTGCCCAAAGCTATGACTGCCTGGTGATATTTCTGCATCATACTGGAAAGCGTACGGAAAGCTTACCTCCATCCAAAGATAATCTGATTGGTAGTCAGGGCATTGAAGGCAAAATGCGAACGGTCGTAGAATTTAGAAGAGATCCAACAGCTTCAGCCATTCGCCATTTTTGTATCGTCAAAGGCAATTATACTAGTGATGTGGAAAAAGAGCGAAGTTTTGAGCTTCACTTCGATAGTCAGACGCTTACGTTCAGCCCCACGGGTAAACAAGTGGACTTCAAAAAGCTGGTAAAGCCGGATGGGAAGGAAAATGCTGAATGGATGCGGGCGAAAGAATTAGCACTTGAATTACATCAACAAGGCAGCAGCATTCGAGAAATTGTAGCCAAACTTGTTGAAGAAGGCCTACCAGGGGGCAGATCGACGGTTGCCAAATGGGTGAATGAAGCCGATTTAGTAGCAGAGAGTTCCCAAGCCGAATTAGCTGAATCCGTTGCCGTTGAAACGCCCCTAACGCCTAAATCGCTAAGAATCGCAGAAGCGGACCCAGATATGGTAAAGGTCCGACCCTCCGATGATTAGCCCTCAAACAAGGTGGATAATAGGCTAAACCGAAATATTTGGCCTATTATCATATTGGATTGGCTGATGCATATAACAGTCAGTTCTTTAGGTCAGTGTCAGCTTTGGTATGGCCTCATGATTGAGCAAGTCTCATTGGTAAAAGTCCTTGTCTGTCTGTCCAACCACCTTATACGTGTGGACAGACAGACAGTTTTGGCCTAAAATCAAGTATTGTTCTGATGCTATTTGGCGATCAACAGCAGTGACGTACCTGGGCTTGCTCTATAAAGTAGCAACCAGCTTTAGCAAATCAATAACAATTCACGACTCAACCTTGCTTTGTACTCTTGCCCAAAATGAGTGATGAGAAAGAGCGAGGATCAAACCCATAAAACAATGGAAGGGAAGCCAAAAATACCGTATTATTTGTCCTCACGGAGTAAGACAAAGGGGGTGTGCCCTAGATGTGACAAAAAGTCGCTGGTACTCTATATCAATGGTCATACAGGGTTTACCGTTGGCGCAGGAGCGGGGTATTGCACTCGATGTGGCTATCATCGAACACCTGAGGGCGAACTCCCATCTCATCCACTATTTAGCGGGCTAGAATATATCAAGCGATAAGTATATTGAGGCTTCGTTGATGCCCAATGCTGAATAATTCTGGCTACTAATCACCAGAAAAGGAACAAGGTAGTTCAACTTGATTAACTTTTGATCCAGAACCCAATCTGCATCATCCTGTTCTTACTTAAGGCTCTTGACTTGGTTGGGTAACGATTCGCTTCGTAAAACTTGGGCCTACAGTTATGGGTATGAGGTGTCAGTGCGTTTATATCCTTTATCGCCTAGGATAGCGTATAGTGGCCTCCGTTATGAGAGTACATAGGCTCACCAATTCCTCAAAGAACTCAACAGTTGCTTTCATGCGTACTTGATACGAAAATTAGCAGATCGCCTAGAAAACCGCTGACTATGAAACATGAAATTGAGCTAAACCCAGTAAAATCCAGAACCATCTGTAGCACCATTACGTGCCTAACTCATAGGTTGTGTCGATTACTCCTGCGCTAAGTTAAAAGAGTATTTACTGGGCTTCAAAACCATATATACTCTCTATTGGTAAGACTTCGGGTTACGTGGATAGCTAAGTAGAAACGATAACACGTGAATGTATAGGGCTCTGGGCATAGTAGTTTACCAGATACACGACTAGCTAACCTGATTCTGAACACGTTGTTCCAGAACGAAGGCAGTACACACCTTAGATCATGTTACGTGCTACACGCTATTATACATTAACCTAGCTAGTTTTTAGTGATATTTATAGGGTTTTGAGTTACATAAGGAATTAAGTAAAACCCTGTGATATAACGATACTTTAGGGGTATAATCGGTTCAGGAACCAGCTATGACACCTAAAACCGAGCTGTGGACCTTTTTTGCAATTCTACTATAAGCTGAATAGTTTGGACGCAGGAATAGAGTCGGATGAGCTACGCTACATTGATTTTCCCAGCTACTATCAAGGGTTATGGATTCACCTATTACACCTATTATCTTAGGATTATATTTGTCCAGGAACCTAGTTCAGCATGTATCAGTTTGGTTTATGGGACTTAGTGGATTCGTCTCTGTTAAGTGAATCAGAGCTTATACGAGCTACGTTTGCACTAATCTACTCAGGTACTACTATCGGTTCTGGATCACTTCAAACAACCTATTACGCTCTTACTATACTACAATTCATAGCATACTCAGACTCACTAGCCTCGAGTAATCCATAACCAGTACTGACCAATAAGAAGCTGAATAAACTTATCCAAGACGAAGTAATACCACTTTGTGCTGTCCGTCCGTCCAGATCACCTTAGGAAACTCAGTGGACGGACAGTTGATGTGAAGGGTAATGAGGTAGCCTATAGCTTCATCCGTCACGGAATAACCAGCTAAACTCGTACTGGCTTTACTTCAAATAAATAGTATGAGTTTCTGCCGTTACGGTGAAAGACCGATAAGCTTTAGCTCAGTATTTATTCCTAATGAGTACTGGATCATGAACTGAGGCTATTCATTTGGTGACGGGACACGTACAGCACTTCTAACTCCTTATATTATTGGTAGCAGCTATTGTTTCGGTACCAAAACAGGCATTAAATACTGTCCGTCCGTCCACATACACTAAGGAGTGGTGGACGGTGGACAGCGGACACCAGATTAAGTAGTAGTGTTTATCTGGTTCAGGAATTAACAAACGAGCTATAGTGACTGCAACGTGAATAGCAGAATATACGTAATAAAATCTCCGGTCTCACTATCTGCATCTTTCTGGCAGAAGAAAAACAACGGGTAATACTTGCTCTATTTCTTGAGAAAGAAAAAATCCTCGCCTGTCAATGAGCTTTGATCCCAGGGAGTCTGCTGGCTGTTGGTCTTGGTCATTACGTCATTACGGACGCGCTTGAAGACTGACTCAATGGTAACATTAGGCTCAATCATTCTGCGTAGTAAGGATTCGGTAAAGATGCCATTGCGGCCACTACCATCCGCCGATGTTTTGCCGGGGGCAGTAGCAAAGGCAATAAACGTACCCGTAGGAGCTTTCATGTTAGAGAGGCCCTTATCATCACCACCCCGGCTGAAACTACGGTCGAAGGGGTTGTTACGACAGGCATCCAGTACGACAATGTTGGTGGCTACTTGTGCTTCATCCATCTTGCGAAGCACCCGATCAACTCGTTCGCAGACAAAATCAATATCACCTGCACTACCAGGCTTGGCATCGACGGGTACCAGGTAGTTGTTGCCTTCAAACTGCACACCGTGGCCTGCATAATAGAACATTCCCACCTGATACTTGGCTGTCTGTAACTTTTGCCCAAACTCGTTGATGGCGTTAACCAGTCCCTGCCGGTTGAGATCGGTGAAGGTCATTACGTCGAAGCCCAGTTTCTTGAGCGAGTTTGCCATATCCGTGGCATCGTTGACGGGATTCACTAATTTATTCCCCAATGGATAGGCTGAATTACCGATCACCAGCGCCAGACGTTTTTCGCCTTTCTCATACCAGAGCGAGAGTGGAGCCGAGCGGATTTCACCGGCTTCATTGCTAGCAATGAGCACCGCCTGATTCTGGCCTTCCCGCAGCCGAACCTGTTGCACAAACGACGTACCACCCGCACAAAACGACTCAACAGGAGCAAATCCCCGGCTCTCGGCAGTCACTACGTTGCCATTGAGTTCCAGCTTAATTTGCGTGGCTTTGTTCAGGACGCAGGCTTTCAGCAGTAGGTTTTCGTCATTGCGGTGCTCAGAGGGCGTTACCCAACTTATCTGCGGCTTGAGGGCTACAAACTCATTGAATACGTCTTTGGTGCCATTGGTGTACACAATGTACGCTACGTCCTTCAGGGACAAGGTCTGTAACGTTGCAGCCTTCCCACCAACCCGTTGATAACGTATTTGGTTGGGGTAGACTTCTTTGATTTGCACAGCCTGTTTCTCGCGGGTGCGGAGGTAGATGGTGTCGGCGGGTACAGACGTTGCGTGAGCGCAGGAAACGCTTAGTAGACTTGCCAATAAAGTTGTAGATAAAAGTATTTTCATGTGCGCCATAAAATTATATGATGCCAGGATTCGAGAATATCATTTAATTTTCACTATCCAGGAGTCAGATGTTCCACCTAGGTAAGCGGCAGTCTTATTACCCGAACCATCTGGTGATAAAGACTCGCCCCCCAGTAGGAAACCACCATCCGAAGTGGCCACGATAGAAAACATATTGTCACCGTCAGTCCCCCCAAAGGTCTCATCCCAGAGGTATCCCCCAGCGCTATTAATTTTTACCGCCCAGTAATCAGAGACACCGTAAAACGGAGCCGTCTTAAGTCCTGTCCCAGCTGCCGATGAAGAGTTGCAGCCTAGGATAAAACCACCATCCAAAGTCGCGACTAGGGAAGTTAGGTAGTCCGGACCACGCCCCCCAAATGTTTTATCCCATAGTTTATCCCCACCGCTGTTGATTTTCACCACCCAACAATCATAGCCCCCATAGTTGGCATCGCCTTTATTACCCGAACCAGTGGCTGACATAGAATAGCCACCCAACAGAACCCCACCATCCGAAGTGGCCAGCACCGCTGCCATTTCATCATAACTTTCTCCCCCAAAGGATTTGTCCCAAATTTTATCGCCACTGCTGTTGATTTTCAGCGCCCAATAATCGGTATTGCCATAATTAATTGCGGTTTTATTGCCTGTGCCAGCATTTGACGTAGAGTGACCACCTACTAGAAAACCGCCATCTGAAGTCCCCACCATCGACGTCACAAAGTCAGCACCACTGCCGCCAAAGGCTTTATCCCAAGCTTTATCCCCACTTCCATTAACTTTTACAATCCAATAGTCAGTGTTCCCATAACTACTGGCCGATTTATTACCTGACTCACTCGAGACAGAATAGCCTGCCAGCAGAAAACCGCCATCTGAGGTCACTGCTACAGATGTCAGATTATCGGCTCCACTTCCCCCAAAGGATTTGTCCCAGACGTAGTTTCCGGAGCCATTAATTTTCACCATCCAGTAATCGCTTTCTCCATAGTTAGCCGCAACCTTATTACCTGTTCCCGCAACAGATGAGGAGTAGCCCCCCAGTAGATAACCACCATCTGGGGTTGCTATTATCGTTAACAATTGGTCGTTTTTGTTACCTCCATACGTTTTTTGCCATTCGATTTCGCCATTGGCTTTTACTTTTACTAACCAATAGTCATTTGCCCCGTAATTAGGCGTAGTTTTGTTGCCATCAGTTGAAGCAGAAGTGCCTCCCATTAGAAAACCGCCATCTGGGGTTGGGAACATACAATAGAGACGATCTTCGTTCGTACCGCCGAAGGTTTTGTCCCAGACAGTCGAGGGAATTGCGGGCTGTTGAATGATTACACTTTCCGTAGTACCACTGCTGCCTCCATCTCCTTTTACAATCAATTTGACTGAATATGTTTTCGCTGTCGTAAAGGTATGTTTGATGGTTGCTCCTGAGGCCGTCTGTCCATCGCCAAAATCCCATAGGTAACTGGTACCATTCTGAGCGGAACTAGTGAATGTCACCTCGCAAGGTGCGTTACAGTTACCCCCAGCAATAGAAAAAGCAGCCGTAGGAGACAACGGTACTTCCATGTGGCAGTCGGCCAAGAGAAATATTAATAAGAAAAAGGATAGAAGTCGATTCATTACGGTGGATAGTCTAATTAAAACGTCATTTTTACTTGAATACCCGCGAATTGAGCTGTGCTATATACAAACGGAGTCATGGAAACCTGTTTGCGTCGTTGCTCCAGTTCGCGTTTCGCTTGTTTGTATTTACCCGCATTGATACGACCCAGAACAACCAGAATGGCCCCTGTCACCCCAGCAGCCGCTGCTACGTAGATGCCTGGTGAGCCAAACTCCAGTAAGCCTTTAGGTTGGGCTAGATCACCACCATTCGGTTCTTTGCCGTAATTTGATCTGTACCAATCGGTATAAGCGGTATTGGTATTGCCTAACTGACTGATGTAGTCGTTATGTGCACTCTTCACTAATGCAATTGTAACAATACCGCCTACAATGGCTCCCGCCCCGAGCACCGTACCAAGAGTGCTTTTCGTTTTATACTGAGCGGCTTTCTTTTCTAGGGCCAATAGCTCGGTGGCAACGGGGCTACTCGGTTTGGTAGCTGATTGTACAGCTATCGATGCAGGTGGCGGTACCTCGGGCTTAGTGACAGGGGGAGTCGCTGGGGAGGCTATCTGTTTCTGGGTTTCGGGGATAACGCTGGGAAGTACTGGCTCGGCCTTCTTTTCGTACTCAATAGTCTGTACGTCGGTCTGATACAGAAAGTAATCAGGGCCAGCGGGGTTGTCAAAGCGTTTGTAGCGAATGTAGGTTTTGTCGGTCCCCAGAACTTTAGCCTTGATGCTACTGCCGTCTTTGCGAATAATTATGTCCTGCGCTTGAGCGGTAAAACTTAACCAGAAAGTAAATACGGAAGCTAAAAGATATTGTACACCTTTATTCATAGAGTACTTATACGGATGATGTGGATTGTAATGGTATTCAAATCCTGTAAGGACTGTGCTGTATGACAGTCTATTGCACAGGTGATATTAGTCCGAAATATAAGTATTTTTGTTCATTGGTTTAACACTAATTCTTCTGTAGGGTCTGATAGTCTGCCCCCGGGCAGCTTGTATTGAATTCTCCCATAAATTCAACTATGCCGGGATTTGTTGGTACCCAAGCCTTCTAGTGTTTTTGCTGGTTCTGTAAATAATCATTTAACTCCAGCAAACTAATTGAGTGATGCCCATGTCATGAACCATCTCAATGAATTTACTGCCTGTTTGCCAGATAGAACCAATGCGGCAATTCTCCCGCCGATCGTAAAGTAAATGACGCCACCCTTGTAGAAAAGCTGCTCAATTTAGAAGATACATAATTCAAACGGCTTGGTTAAGCGGTAAACGTATCGCTCTTTTGGAAGTCGAGCAGCTACATGAGAAAGCTTGGGAATAATATCCTCATCAAAAAATGAAAAAATACCCCTATGTGGTTATTGTCAAATAATATATCTGCTCTTTAAATTTGTAGGATTACCTAATTTCTTGGCTCTATACTTAACGCACTTCTTACTTGCTTTTAAGTAAGAATATCTACTTGTAAAAACTAATTGTCGCTTATGAGAATACTGTTTACTTCTCTTTTCCTATTGTTATCTGCTATTGGATGGGCCCAGAACAAACCCCTTGCCAAAATAATCAATACGGCCAAAGCTTCTGGTAAAGCAGACACTTACATCAAGCTGTTCACCGCCGACGGATCAACTTCAGCCATCCCTAAAGCACTGGATATGACTAAACGTATCCAGTACCTGGTGCTCAATCAAGCTGAACTAAAACGACTTTTCCAAGCAAAGCCCAAGGTTTTAGAAATAGCTATACCAACGGCTGAAGGCTTTGTCGAAGTCGAGTTGGTGCCATATTCTTTTTTAGCGCCTGACTTTAAAATCGCCACATCGGTAAATGATTCCACACTTATCCAAGTAGTTAACAAACTTCAGTTTTACCACGGAATAGTTAAAAACAGTCCTAATTCGCTCGTCCACATGGCCATCACAGAGGGCAGTATTGTTGGGACAATTGTTGATACGACCGGTAGCTGGGTATTAACGAAGCGGAATCGTCAATCCGCACTTGGCACAGAGTATGCAATTTATAATGAAAATGCAGTCACAACCCAGAAGCGCAAACTGAACTGTGGTACTGGCGATGAGCCAGCTGTTTCACCAACGTCTGGTAAAAATCTCACCGGGCCAATCACTAATTCCACGACCTGTGTAAAGTACATAGGCATCTATCTGGAAGCGGATTACGCTACGTATCAACTTTATAGTGGAGATGTGAATCAATTGACTACCGATATTTTGTTTCTTTTTGAACAGGTTAGCACCGTATTCAGGAATGAGGGTATTTATACCCAGTTGAACCAGTTGTATCTTTGGAATACGGCCGATCCTTACGTTAGCGCTAGTAGTGCGGAAAATTTACTTAATCAGTTTCGAAACCGCTGGAACAGCACAGGTAATAATTTTCCTGGACAGGTTGCCCACTTATTATCGAGCCGCTTTTTCACTGACGCAGGCGGGGTTGCCTACGTAGAGGGGCTTGCTTCCAGATCGTATGCTTACGGCGTATCCGTTAATATCTACCCGTACGTCGCTCGGCCCTATCCTGTCTATAGCTATGAAGTCCAGACAGTGGCTCATGAGCTAGGCCATAATTTCGGCTCACATCACACCCACTGGTGCGGTTGGCCGGGGGGAGCAATTGACAACTGTGCTGGAGTGGAAGGGTCATGTAACCCCGGTCCCTATCCAGTAGACGGTGGAACAATTATGAGTTATTGTGACAATATTGATTTAACCAAGGGGTTTGGGACATTACCGCATAATGCCATTCGAAACTTGGTCGATAATGCCAGTTTGCCTATTACCACCTCTGACGGAATCGTAGAGTCCATCACCTCTGGCAACTGGTCTACAACTTCAACCTGGGCCTGTGGGCTAACACCGAATGTCATGCGAAACGTTACTGTAGGAAGTGGACATGCCATACACTTAAACGCGAGCGAAAGCATAAAAGGGGTCAACATTAACGGTATTCTTAACTTATCTACGGCCAATTCCAACCTTAATATCAATAACTAACTATGAAGAAGACTTTACTTACACTTACTACTGTAATTGCATATTCAGTAATATCTCAGGCTTTTTCCCAACAATTAAGCTTTTCAGGAACCAGGGTCCTGCACCTTACTGGAACAGCCAATACCTTTTTGGGTGTGAACGCTGGGGCCTCCATTACGTCAGGTGGTTTTAATACATTTATGGGGATTGGAGCCGGAAATGCTACTAACACAGGCTTTCAAAATACGTATGTCGGGGTGAATGCAGGTGAGAAAAACACAAGCGGTTTTAACAATACGTTCTTGGGTAATTTTGCGGGAAGGTTAAATATCGATGGTACTGGAAATTCCTTTGTGGGCAACGAAGCAGGCTACAGCAACACGAGTGGTGGTGGAAACACCTTTATGGGTACAGCTTCTGGCTATAATAATACGACGGGTATTTTAAACAGTTTTATTGGCAATGCCTCTGGGTATACGAATACAACCGGTAACAATAATGTTTTCGTTGGGCATAAAACAGGCTATGCCAGTACCACCGCATCGGATAATGTATTTGTGGGTTACTTTTCGGGAGGCAGTACGACCACGGGCAACAATAATGCCTTTTTAGGAGCAGGAGCTGGTTTCACCAATACCGTTGGCGCTAATAATACGTACTCTGGCTTTGAGGCAGGGCATCTCAATACAACAGGCTCCCAGAACACATTCCTGGGTAAAACAGCAGGCTACGCCAATACGACTGGAAATGGGAATGTTGCATTGGGTTATTTAGCAGGTTATACCAATACCACGGGTAATAATAACTTATTACTGGGTTACAATGCCGACGTTAAAACAGCTAATTTAACGAATGCAGTTGCTATTGGAACAAGTGCTAAAGTAGCCATTAGTCATGCTATTGTGCTGGGCGATCCTACCAATACCAGTATCGCAGTGGGTATAGGAACAGATTCCCCCCAATTTCCCCTTGACGTACGAGGTACAATCAACCTACGCAACAATGGTAAGATTAAGTTTGCCCATCTGAGTAATCCCCTGTTTCAGGGCACTACCGATCAGTTCCTAACAGTAAACGAGCAGGGAGAAACGGTACTGGCTAAATATCGATTACGGATCAACCATGCTAGCGAGTGGAGTGATAAGGTTTTCTCCCCGACGTATCAGTTAAAGCCACTTTCGCAGGTCGAACAACATATTCAGCAGCATGGCCATTTACCAAACGTGCCGTCAGCCAAGCAGGTCGCCAAGGACGGTATAGACCCAGCCAAAATGGATGCCAAATTGCTGGAAAAGATTGAGGAGTTGACGCTGTACAGCATTGAGCAGGAAAAGAAAGCTAGTAAGCAAGAGACTATCAGTCAGCAGCAACAACAGGAAATTGAAAAGCACAAAAAAGAAATTGACGAACTTAAAGCGTTGGTTAAACAGCTAATCGAGAAGAAATAGTTAGCGCTTTCTAATCAACACTTCACGGCCCAGCTAACCACTGGGCTTACTTTTTAGCCTTGTCCGTCTTTTATTACTCTTAGTAAAAAAAGTGGACGGACAGCTAGAGGATGGGTACTGAGGGAGGTTATGGACTCTCTGTGGAATTTAGTGATCTCCGGCACAGGTAAAACCAGCTGCTAAATACACCAGAATAAGCTACTCGGGTTTCTTCTGTGGTGGAGCCTATGAGGGTGATAATTGCGCATTCATACGATGGCGGAAAACCCTTATTTTTGAATCATTGTAACTATAGCATACTGAGCAATCTGCTCATTCTATAACCGATGAAAGCTTACACTGAGTAAGGTTATTCGACGCTATCTACTGTCCGTCCACCAGAAATACTAGGGATAGTGGACAGACGGACACTTTGAAATTCAGTATATCAGATGGTTCAGGAACTACCGAAGATCCCGGTTCACTAAATAGGCATCACGACAAACGGTGCCGTGCGTATTGACTGCATATGCGTAACGGATGGAACCCAGTTAGAAACATCCCCGCTATTCAAAAAGCCAGTGACGCACCCCGCCCCTTTCCATTAGTTTTTAACGTTTACAATCTTCTTCATATCTCAATATATACTTAATAGAACCTATGCTAGTGCGCTGGATTATTAGAAGGGCTTGGTTTCTATTGGCACTGCTACTAGCCGTGAGTGCCCAGGCTCAACCAATACTGAGACTAACCGACTTAACGGGTCAACCTGTAGCCGATATTCGAGAAGGGCAACGCATTATTTGTTCTTATCAGCTTCCTAACCAGTATACACGCCTGATACGAGGCAGGCTGCTGACCATTACCGATTCTACGATTACTTATCGGATCAGCTATGCTAAAGCCAGTCAAGAGATTCCCTTGAGTGCCATCCAGACCATCAATCGGATTCGAATCGGCAAATATATCCTGCCATCCATCGGGGCTGGAGTCATTGTTGGTGTGTTGGATGTGTGGTTAAATCGACGCAACTCGACCTTCACCTCAAGTTTATTGTTATCAGGAGGAGTACTAGCCGCCCTGCGGTATAATGATTATTTAGATCGTCGTCGGCTGGCAAAACTTCAGGTAGGCAAAACCGTCAATTTGGCAGTGGTGCCCTTTGTTAAATAATGGATGGTGAATCAGCATAAAACATAATTCAAGTGGCTTGGATAAGACGTCAACCTATAAACTTTCTGGTAATTGATTAGTCATATCAGAAAGCGCAGGGCTTCCAAACTGCCTTCTCACCCTTATAGAATCAGAAGGCGCAATGGCTCAAATTTGTTCTATTAATCGAATTAGTTCTACTGCGTTTTTTACGCCTAATTTCACATGAATATTCCGCCGATGCGTTTCAACGGTATAAAAACTTACATGCATCGTATCAGCAATTTGCTGGCTGGACATACCCTGTCGGATATAGTTGATTATTTCAATTTCGCGAGCTGTTAAGCGAAGGTTTTTCAGGAAGATGTCATCGGCATGATGAGCCGATTCTTTTGGGCGATTGATTTTGCTGGAAAAATAGGTCTTACCGGATACAACCGTTTGAATCGCCACCACTAACTCATCGACGTCAGCCGTTTTTAGGAGGTATCCTTTAGCGCCATACTGCCGAAACTCATCAATATAACGTTGCTCATTGTACATGCTGATAATCAGAATGTTCAAATTTGGAAAGCTCAGTAATAACTGCCGGGTCATGTCTAACCCGTTGACACCGGGCATATTAAAATCCATCAGCAGAATATCGGGTACCAGCCGGGTTAAAGCGTGGGGCGTGTCTTTACTGGCGTAGACTTGGCCGATCACCTCAACGGCAGGTTCCTGGATCAGCATCGACTTTAGCCCATCATTAAACAACTTATGGTCATCCACAATCAACACGCGGATGGGTGAGGATAGCTCAGGCATACGGTACTTCCACAATGACACAGGTGCCGGATGCATCCGAGGATATATCAAGCGTAGCGCCTATGTAATCAGACCGGGAAGATACGTTTTTCAGGCCAATTCCCGATGAGCCGCTGGCCGAATTTACCCATTGAAACCCCCGGCCATCGTCTTCAACCGTAACGACGAGGCTTTCGGGTTGAAATATCAGTTGTACAACCGCTTTTTTAGCCCCAGAATGTCTAAGAATGTTGTTAATTAACTCGTTAATAATCCGATACACAACCAGCGAGCGTTCGGGAACAAGTTGGTGCTCTGAACCGGCCAGAATAAAGTCAAACGAAATGCCTGCCGTCGGCTGGTTAGCCCGCGCCACCAACTGGCTGACTACATCGCTGAGCTTGTACTTATCAAACTCGATCGGCATCAGATTATGGCTAATAGTACGCAGATCCTGACCGGCCTTTTCAATCAACGACTGCGCTTTGGCTACTTCCGGAAATTCAGCCTGAATAAGGAGCTTTTTGCTGATGATACTCAGGCTACCTTTTGCGGCTGCTAAGGTATTACCCACGTCATCGTGCAGATCGGCGGCAATACGTTGGCGTTCGGACTCCTGAGCTCTAATTTGTTCCTCGAGCAACTCCTGCTGATGTTTTACCACTTTAGCCCCTAGCGCTTCATTTTGTTTCTTCTGACTCAGAAACTGGTAGCCAATGGCTACAGCCAGTACCATTGCTTCAACCAGATTGGCCCGTGTAATTCCATCATCAAATACCCAACTGTAAGAGGCAACCCCAAATTCGATGAGCAGTTTATTTACCGTAATGGCGATGAATGGCAACAGGGAGAAAAAGTAAAACTTGGCATATACATTATTCCGGAGAAGCCCATTGACTAGCATCGTACCAGAGGCTATAATGGAGCCGCCAAGCGCCAGGGTTGCTAACAATCTTAGGAAGGGAACCCCAAGTAAGTGAACCGGAACCAGGAACTGAATGACAATCAGTGCAATATTGGTAGACACCGCAAGGCTAGTCAGTAGTTGAACCCATTTTGCCAACTGCTGGTCCACACTAAGCAATCGCTTTACGAAAAGTAAGGAAGTGGTAGCAATCAGCAAAGGGCCATTGACGAAGCCTAACTTCCCAAATTGAGTGCCGATTAGCGAAGGGAAAAATTGAAACAGTAACTCTTCATTCAACGAGTGATTCAGCAACAGACTACTAATATAGAGTAGGTAATACACATAAAGCCAGTTGAAGGCATACACACTGACTAAACAGGAAGCTAGCCATAACAGGGATAAAACTCCAATCACCCCTCCATGATACAAATTGGCGGCTGATGTCGTACGATGCATGTCTGGTTGACTTCGAAAGTAGGCCGGAAACCGCAGTTCGTAGGTTTTCCCAGCTATTCGTAGGTAATACTGATAGGTTCTATTGGTGGCTAGGTTAAGCTCAAACACATGGTGTCGATGCGGATAATCCCGTTGGGCAAAGGGTTTGTACCAATCCTGCTTTTTGGCAGACACCAGCGAATCATCAGTCAGGATAAAACAGCTTAATTCCTCAAGTCTGCCGTCATACACGTCCAGCAAAAAAGTCTGTTGCTGATTTGAGGTATTCATGACGCGGAAGGTCAGCCAGTACGCTCCCGCAGCATCCCAACCAAAGGTGGGTATATCCTGATTGATTTTCTGAAAGGGGTACTTCCGCTTGATCATGTCGTTGATCGTGAGGGCGCGGGTAGAATCTCGGTAGACGTAAAGGTAGTTTCCCAGCGGAGCCGAGTTGAACTGGTTGGGCAACAGCAAGGTCTGGGCATTTACCGAAAGGTTTAGGAAGAGTAGTACTAAGCAATAGCGGGATTTCAACGGGTCGGATCGTTCTGGAGTAATTCACGAAGATACAAGCATCTGAACTAGTGAAAAATACCGGATTTCAGGTATAGCGCAGGTAGGCAGTGCGGTGCCAATTTTGTGCTGATTAAAAGGCGTTTGCCGAAAAGCATTAAGATAGTAGATCATTCATCTTGTCTCTTCCCGATAAAAGTATATCAAGATGAATGATCCTGCTGACACAGTAAAAAGCTACCGTTAACTCATTTGGCTGGAGGATTGATACAATATCTTTATATGAGCCTAGTTGATCTAGTTTGGTAGATATAATTTTGCAGGATTAGCTTCTATAAATCAGTTATTTATACTTCTTTTCTAACCAATTTAATGCATCTATATGAGACTACTGTTTATGTACCTAATCCTGCTGCCCTTTGTGGGGTGGGCGCAAAAGGATACCGCATCCTGGTATCATAAAGACAGGATTTATGTAAAGTTTAAGGATGATATCAGCATTCCGAACGCAACGGCTGCGAATGTCAACGCAGCTGGTGAACTACCGTTTATTACTTCTATTCTAAGTGCTAAGGAAATTCGGAAAATAACAAAACCCTTTTTCTCCACCAGTTCGTTGCCGTCCTCAAAAAAGCTCCAAAAAGTTTATAAAATACAGTTAACAGATCCGGATCAGATTGGACAGGTGCTTCAGCAGCTTAATCAGGATCCCCGTGTTGAACATGTAGGGCGCGTTCCAATTTTGCGTTTAGATCATACGCCCAATGATTATTATTACACTGTTGGTAATACGGGCTATTACTATAGCCCGTATTGGTTAGAAAAGATAGAAGCGCCAAAGGCCTGGGATATTACCAAGGGGAGTTCCAACATTGTCGTAGCGGTGGTGGATGACGCCGTTGAAACGTCTCATGAAGATCTAGCCGAGAATATAGTAGCAGGCTTTGACGTAGGAAGCAATGATAATGATCCCAACCCACCCAGTACCGCTTATTCTCATGGTACACACGTTGCCGGTATCGTATCAGCCAGGACTGATAACGGGTTTAGAGCTGGTATTGCTTCAATTGGCTATAATGTAAAGATTATGCCTATTAAAGCTGCAAATGGGAGTACATTCCCAGATGGAGGGCTAAAGATCACTGATGGGTATGATGGAGTGACATGGGCGGCAGAGCACGGCGCAAGAGTAATCAATATGTCTTGGGGAGGGCCGGCGATTGATCCAATGGAACGATTGGCTATTAATGACGCGGTTACTAAAGGGTGTATACTCATTGCCTCTGCTGGCAATGAGGGTAGTAGTATTCTACGCTATCCAGCCTCTCTAACGAATGTAATGGGTGTTGCGAATACAACTCGTGATGATATAAAATATACGGATTCAAATTATGGTAGTTGGGTTGATATTTCAGCGCCCGGAACTACGATCCGCAGCACAATTCCGTATGGAAATTATGAATTTTATACCGGCACTTCGATGGCCTCGCCTTTAGTAGCAGGACTTGCTGCACTAATGCTATCAGCAAATCCAACTATGTCAGCTGTCCAAGTACAAACAGGCTTAAAAGCGACAGCAGATAATATCGATGCCCAAAACCCATCTTATGTGGGTCAATTAGGTGCCGGGCGCATCAATGCCTTTAAAGCGGTTAAATGGGCGACCACTGTCAACTCTACAGCTAGTGGCTCTTGGACCGGTAGCAACTGGACTTTCCAAGCGCCATCCATCTATACCAATCCCGTAATTATGCCAGGTCATACCATCACG
Organism: Spirosoma flavus; assembly: GCF_054778555.1. Taxonomy (NCBI): domain Bacteria; kingdom Pseudomonadati; phylum Bacteroidota; class Cytophagia; order Cytophagales; family Cytophagaceae; genus Spirosoma; species Spirosoma flavus. The sequence continues at coordinate 1,737,246 of NZ_BAAGZL010000002.1, read as the reverse complement.
GTGCCGAGTGCTACGTATCAGGTGAGAAACAACGTAGACATTCAGGGTAATCTTAATCTATCCACCACCTCGTCAAACCTTAACATTAACAACTAACCATGAAAGCAACTTTACTTCCTCTCGCTACACTATTTTTCGTCGTAACCACTACGTTGTTATCAAGAGCCCAATCGCTGAGCTTTGGCGGTAACCGTGTTATGCACACAACCGGAGCCCAGAATTTGTATATGGGTGTGAATGCGGGCTACTCCACCAATACTACTGCACAGTATAATACGTTTGCAGGATTTTCAGCAGGTGTTACCAACACGACAGGTAGTTTTAACGCTTTTTTTGGGGCGAATGCTGGCTACCTTAATACGGCCTCCAACAATACCTTTTTGGGCAGTTTGGCAGGAGAAGGCAACACAACGGGGGCAGAAAATACCTACGTTGGCTTTGCCGCGGGTTATAAAAATAAAGTCGGTGAGAAAAATGTATTTGTAGGGGTCAATTCAGGTCTAAACAACACGAACGGAATTGAAAATACCTTTGTCGGCCATAACTCAGGTTACAGTAATACCGAAGGATATAACAACTTATTTTTTGGTCAGCGTGCTGGTTATAGCAACACGACAGGATTCAACAACGCCTTCGTGGGCCGTTTATCAGGCGCCTTCAATTCAGAGGGTAATTCGAATGCCTTTTTTGGAGTAATTGCTGGCTACACCAATACAACCGGTAGTAAAAACGTATTTTTAGGTTCAGCCAGTGGTGCGTCAAATACGACAGGTAGTAACAACGTATTCCAAGGCTTTGAGGCTGGTTACAAAAACACGACGGCCAATGCCAATGTTTTCATTGGATACCAAACAGGTTATAGTAATACCACTGGCATTGGCAACCTATTTATGGGGCAGTTGGCTGGATACAGCAGTAACGGCTCATACAATCTATTTATTGGCAATGGTTCAGGCTACAATACTACATCAGGTTTAGGCAATACATTCATCGGGGATGGCTCTGGCTATGGCAACGCTACTGGACAGAACAATACCTACATTGGAAGGGCGGCCAACTATGCCGGAAACGGGTCGGGTAATTATAACACGTTCATCGGCTTCGGTGCTGGCACTGGTGGACCCAATGTTAATAATTCTACCGCCATTGGAGTTAATACCATCGTAACGGTCAGTAATGCGGTGGTCATAGGTGCACCCGGCTCCAAAGTGGGTATTGGTAACAACGCTCCTAACAACAGTCTTGAAATCACGAAAGGAGTAGCCAATCAATCAGGTTTGCGCTTCACCAATCTTAACAATTCCTCGCCCGCTACGTCCCTCAATCAAACTAAGTTCCTGTCGGTTAATGAGCAGGGAGACGTAGTAATGGCCAGCATGAACTCCTCAGCTCGGGAAGGAATAACTGAATCGCTATGGCAACGTAACGGCTCGTATCTGCAAAGCACCAAAAACGATGCAGTCATCATTGGCAGTAACGTAGCACGTACCCCGCTAGGTTACAAGCTGTTTGTAGAGGAGGGTATTTTGACTGAGAAAGTGAAAGTAGCTGTCAAAAACAGCGCGGATTGGAGTGATCATGTCTTTGAGGATACGTATCAGTTGACGAGTTTATCTGACGTAGCGCACTACGTTAAAGTGAACCGACACCTGCCTGGAGTACCTTCAGCCAGAGACGTAGTGAAACAAGGCATCGACGTAGCGAAGATGGATGCGAAACTCTTGGAGAAGATTGAAGAACTGACCCTGTACAGCATCGATCAAGATAAGACCATCAAGCAGCAACAGCAACAACTTCAGCAGCAGCAGGCGCAAATCGATGAACTCAAAGTCCTTATGAAGCAGCTACTGGAGAAGAAATAACAAGCATTTCTTAAGAAGCCTCTCCTTGTATTGGGCATTTCCATATGCAATGCATACATGGAAAAGCTTAAATATGACAGTTGTGATCAATCATTTACGGCTCGATAGCTATCCACCTTACGTATGCATATACAACTACTGCTGCGACCACATGCGGCGTATCTACTCATCATTCTTAGTTTATTGCTGTTGCCTGTAATGACTCCAATTAGCCTAGCACAGATAATTAGCACCGTAGCAGGCAACGGCAGCGAAAACGTCACGGCCACCTCTGCTCAGTTGAATTCTCCTATGAGCGTGGCGATGGATGGGAGTGGTAATCTCTATATCGCGGACTATGAAAACCACCGCATTCGTAAGGTGGGTCTGTCGGGAGTCATAACCACCGTGGCGGGTAATGGCACACCGGGCTATAGCGGGGATGGGGGAACGGCTATCGAAGCTCAGTTAGGTAACCCTATTAGTGTAGCGGTGGACGGGGGAGGCAATCTCTATATTGCTTCTAACAACCGCATTCGTAAAGTAAACACAGCAGGTGTAATCACTACTGTGGCTGGTAATGGCACATCTGGCTATAGTGGGGATGGGGGGATGGCTACTTCCGCTCAGTTAAGTGCCCCTTGGGGCGTAGCGGTGGATGGGAGTGGCAACCTATACGTCGCTGATCAATCTAATTTCCGCATTCGTAAAGTAAATGCAGCAGGTGTAATCACCACCGTGGCGGGTAATGGCTCCTATGGTTACAGTGGAGACGGAGGACTGGCTACCTCCGCCCAACTGCGTATCCCTACGGGCGTAGCGGTAGATGGAGGAGGGAATCTTTATATCGCCGATCCGTTTAGCGCCTGTATCCGCAAGGTGAATACGGGGGGGGAGATCACTACCGTAGCCCTTGTAGGTGAACCGATTGGTGTAGCGGTGGATGGAGGAGGAAATCTCTATATTGCGGACAGAGATAATCACCGCATTCGCAAGGTGAGTACGTCGGGGGAGGTCACCACCGTGGCCGGTAGTGGCTGTGTTAGTTTTTTTTGCGGGGCTTATGGTGGGGATGGAGGACCAGCTACCTCTGCCCGGTTGAATTATCCTCATGGTGTAGCGGTGGATGGGGGAGGGAATCTCTATATCGCTGATCGAAATAACCAGGTCATACGCAAGGTAAATACGGCAGGTATAATTACCACCATGGCTGGCAATGGTACTGCTGGCTATAATGGGGATAAAGGGCCGGCTACCTCCGCTTATTTGAGTCACCCGTATGGCGTGGCAGTGAGTGGCAGTGGTGATCTTTACATCGCTGATACATATAACAGTCGCATTCGCAAAGTGAATCAAGCAGGTGTAATCACTACCATTGCCGGCACAGGTAGTGGACCGGATACTGGTGACTATAGTGGGGATGGAGGTCAGGCAATCTATGCGCAGTTGCATTTTCCTACGGGCGTAGCGGTAGGAGGAGATAGCATATACATCGCTGATTTGATTAACCAGCGCATCCGAAAGGTGAACACGTCAGGTGTAATCGCAACCGTGGCGGGTGATGGCACTCTAGGCTATGGTGGAGAGGGGGGACAGGCTATCGACGCTCCGTTGAATTTTCCTACGAGTGTGGCGTTGAGTAGGAGTGGGGATTTTTACATTGCCGATCAATCTAACAACCGCATACTCAAGGTAAACACATCAGGTTTAATCAGCACCGTGGCCGGTATTCCTAATACTTATGGTAATAGTGGGGATGGTGGGCCGGCCACCTCAGCTAAGTTGTATCACCCTTCAGGCGTAGTGGTAGATGGCAGTGGGAACCTCTTCATTGCTGATGAGTTTAACCACCGCATCCGAAAGGTGAGCCCGGAGGGAGTCATCACTACTGTGGCTGGTAATGGCACTAAAGGCTATAATGGGGACGGAGTTCTAGCCACCTCCGCCCAATTGGGGTCACCTTCGGGTGTAGCAGTGGATGGAGATGGCAATCTCTATATTGCGGAAAATTATAACCACCGCATCCGCAAGGTAAGCACAGCTGGTATTATTACCACCGTGGCCGGTAATGGCACTCAGGGTTATAGTGGCGATGGCGGCCAGCCTATCTCTGCCCAGTTAAATTATCCTACGGGCGTAGCAGTGGATGGAGAGGGCAATCTCTACATCGCCGATCAGGGTAACGATCGTATCCGAAAGGTAATCCTCCCCAGATTAGGTATTAGTATTAATTATCCTTATATCTGCTCGGGTGCTAGTTTTAGGCCAACGGCCATGACTGCTAACTTTACTCCCAATTCTTATAGCTGGAGCAGTCAGCCTGCGGGTTTTTCGGCGACTGGAGCAACCCCGACCTTGTTTGCTCCCACGGTAAGTGTGCAAACAACCTATACCATCACTGTCACGGCCAGCGATGGGACTAATACCCTAACCGCTAGCGCCCAAGTATTTGTCCGTCCTTTAGGCACGATCGCCCTGTCGGCCAGTGGTACGCTCACTTGCTCCCAGACCAGTGTTACCTTAGTGGCTGGGCAGGGGGGAGGCTATTCGTATCAGTTCCAGTTTGCAGGTCCAGGTATTGTTAATGTATCAGGTAATCAGGCAGTGGTAAACGTAGGGGGCGTCTATTCAGTAAATGCATACACATCGTCCCCCTTTGACTGCCCTCTCAGCCAGACTATTACAGTTGAGACGAACACCATTTCCCCAACCGCTACGCTGGCGTCCAGTGGTACATTAACCTGCGCCCGCACTAGCGTTACCCTCACAGCCGGTGGGGGTAGTACGTATCTATTCAGCGGTCCAGGTGTGGTGAGTCAATCAGGCAATGCCGCCCTTGTTAATGCAGCCGGTACGTATTCAGTGACCGTTACGGCGGCCAATGGCTGCACGGCTAGCCAATCCATCACTGTTTTCTCGGATACAGCGGCTCCAACGGCCACCCTGGCTGCCAGTGGTACCATAACCTGTACCCAGAACCGTGTCATACTCACTGCCGGTGGGGGTAGTACGTACTTCTTCGCCGGACCGGGTGTAATAGGTACGTTAGGGAATACAGCCCTCGTCGATCAGCCAGGTACCTACACCGTCACCGTCCCAGCCGCTAATGGGTGTACTGCAGTGGCTACGACTACGGTTATCGCTAACACGGTTGCCCCATCAGCTACCATGGCGGCTAGTGGCACTATAACTTGTTCCCAAACCAGTGCTACCCTCACAGCTGGAGGAGGTACGAGTTATCAGTTTAGCGGACCGGAAATCGTAAGTCAGTCAGGGAACATTGCTGTGGTGAATGTAGGTGGTGCGTATTCAGTGACGGCTACGGGCACCAATGGCTGCACGGCCAGTATCTCAACGACGGTGCAATCCAATACAATATCCCCCATAGCTACCCTAGCTGCTAGCGGTACATTAACCTGCTCCCAAACCAACATTACATTAACAGCTGGGGGAGGTAGTACCTATCAATTTAGCGGCCCAGGGTTGGTGAGTCAATCGGGCAATCAGGCTGTAGTTAGTCAGGCGGGCATTTATTCAGTGACGGTGACTAGTTCTAACGGCTGTATAGCTAGTCAATCTATTACCATTCAAGCGAACACCACTGGGCTATTAGTTACGGTTAAGGTTGGAAACTGGAATGATCCCACTACTTGGTCCTGTGGCCGTATCCCGGTGATAACTGATGTAGTGACGCTCAATCATGCGGTAAGCTTGCCAACTACCTATCAGGGACAAGCCTTGCGGGTGATCTACGGTGCAACAGGAAGCTTGGTGTTTGGTAACAGTAGTCGGTTAAGGCTAGGAGGAAATTAATGTCGTTCTATGACAGAGTAGCAAAGCCGAGTCTTCTGATTCGGCTTTGTTCATTTATATAGGGAGGCTGTCTCCCCAAACTATTACATGTGTGATGAGACAGTAAGGCGTTTATAAACGACCCCGACCCTCTCATTTGGAAGTTGATGTCCCCTGGTGGCTGACTAGGCATTAATTTAAACACTGGGAAATGTTCTAATGCATGAGTTATAGTCTTGTCCATCCGTTCATTACCCTTAGTAGAACTAGCGGACGGACAGATAAGTGACTGGGTATTGAGAGTGAGTTATAGGCTTTCCACTACAGAAACATCTACTAATCCTGTACCTAATTAAGCTCCTTCGGGTTTCTTTCGTTATGGAAACAGCAGTAGTACTAGGGGCCTCCAGCACAAGTAAAAGTAGCCATTTATTACTCGAATAACGGTGGGTTTCTGCTGTGCTGGAGATTTTACAATCACAAAGTATTACCCTTAACAATGTTAACGTGTTGGCTGTAAAGATGACGGAATACCCCCTAATAGTAACTATAGCATACCCAGTAATCTGCTCATTCCCCAGCCCATGAAAGGCCATATTCAGTAGGGTTAATTGACGATCCCCGTTGGCCGTCCACCTGAACTATTAAGGGTGTGTGAACAGACAGACACTTGATAACAATGGGTCTCTTAATTACTGCTAAATCGCAAACTAGCTCCTCCACTAAATTTCACTCGGCCATTAGCCTTATATTTTACTTTTCCGATACGAACCTGTTTGTTGGATGGTATTGTAACTAAATGGCCAATTGTAACGGTTGACATACTTTCAGGAATACAACCACATGACCAAGTAGTTGTTGAATCCCAATCCCCATTTTGAATTGATTCAATCAAGCCTGGCAAACGTACCGTGGTTTGCGTATCGAATACTACTGGAGTCGCTTCTTCATTTCCAACACTATCAACAGCAATCGTATAAAATCGGTACGTTGAATCTGGTTGCCCTGTAAAGGTTATACTGGATAGCATCGTGTTTTGGGCCGCCAGTTTATAGGCACCATTATTTGTGGCTACATAAAGATTATATAGTCGAACACCTGCCCCTTCATCATGTCCACTCCACTGCACAGTAAAGGTGGAACTTTGGATCGAGGTTGGCAATGTTGCAACCTGACTGACAGGTGTTATTTTATCTACTACATTATTCCAAGAGGGAGTTTTTATAGCTGCGTTATAGTCGAAAATAATAGCCGCACGGTTGGTGATCGTTGTATTGTGTGGCAAACTACTTTTGGTTAATATACTGAAAAATACGCTACCTTCTCCTTCCGGAGCCTGGCGATTTGGAGGGAGAAAACCTAGTATAGGGTCGGTTGTCCACTCCATTGTTTGTGGATCAAGGGCTGTGTAAGTGGCTTTAAGAATTCCCGTTATGCTATTAAACTTTGCTTCCATGCGTAGGATCAAATTCTTGGTAGGCCGCAAGTCCCAATCACGCAAATAGTATTTTCGGCCAGGTGGAGCGTAAAAATTCGTATCAGCTACGTTGAAATGACCAAACTGAAAGGTGGATAAATCAAACTTTGTTTGATCAAGGGTATCTAACACTTCAACGTATTGAGCTGCGGCCGAAGCTGACGCATAATTTTCGAAGCGAATAGTGTAGTTTAGGGTATTTTCGGCTGCAACGTAACGCGCTTTCCCTGCACCAGCTGGGCCAAGTTTATCATTAGGGTCTTGTGAACTCACACCAGGTATACGAGCTTCTGCAGGATGTTTTTCATCTGGTTCGAAACAATTGTCGTATATTTTCCCTGCATTGCTCAAGCCACTGCCCCACCCCAAAAAATCGCTTATTATCTCCGCCACCTTTCCATATGTTTCAGCTTTACGGGTAAGAAGTTTCCCCGAACACGACCAAATGGCTCCGGCCGTCGAGCCATAAATATCAAACGCATCTTTGTCCCCACACTTTTTCTTAAAAATGTCATAAACGCCTTGTGCACATCCCGTAATCTCACCAACAACAGGTATTAGACCAAGCAGATCAAAAGCACCGCCTATCAATCCCTCTTGACATTGCTCCGTTCTGGATTTGGGCCGGCAGGGATCGTTTGGATCATAACCCATTAGCGGCTGACTCGAATATGCCTGTACTATAACCGGATTATCAGTTGCAGTGCGAATAACAACAGGAAGTTCCGCTGTTTCCCCACCACCCAGCCGGGGAATCCCTATCCAACTAGCCCAACCGTTGAAGGGTTTTCCACCTAGCATCGAAATTGGAATTCGATTTAACGTATCGGTACGAACAAAACTCGAATCTATATGTACGTCAATTGGTAATTTTACAGAAACATCGTTTTGAAAAACTAAATAAACGGGCACCAATTCGGCGTCTTCTTCCCCTTCATTCGTAATAGCTATAGGAAGTGCAGTGGGGGCTCCTCTACGAATTGCTCTGGGGGAGATAATTCGTACGCGAATTTTGGGTGGTGTAGCCTGATTTATCCTAAATCCATTTGCTACAATAGTGCGTTCGCCTGAGGGCGTAGTAATCTCTATATTCCAATCGCCAACTGCTTTACCACGTAGGTTGATACGTGCCTCAACTTGAAAGGATTCCGGGTACTTAACAGCAGAGTCAGGCACTGATATAGGAACCTCACCGACACGGGTTAATCTGACCTTTGTGCCGTAACCTAGTTTATAACCATAAAAGTTGGTAGTTGTAGCTCCTCCATTGCTTCCCTGCTTCGGAAAATAGGAGAGCTCATCGTTGAAAAAGCCAGCGGGAAAGCGAACCTGCATCAATTTCTGATCGCTATCAATAGCCGCATTATAGTAAATCTTTTTAGGCAGAAAGAAGAGTCGCTGGCCAGCGAAGATCATCTTACTCGCGGTAAACCGATCTCGAATGATACAGTTTCTGGCATATTTATCGTACTGCAAATCATAGTACGATAGACCGATCGTGCCTGTGCCGCAGGGAGCATTGGCATTGAAACTGGTAAATAAATATTGAGCGTTAACGACGGACGTAAAAATGCTCTCTTGATTCCCCCAGGCCCGGACCACCTGGCCAGTAACCATATCAATGGCAAAGTTACGCAGCCGCCCCCCTTGTGTGTTGGTAAATGAACCCACTCGGGAAACGGCTGCGGAGAAGATAATATGGCGATCCGATACCTCAATATTAGTAATTGGTTGATCCGGATCCGGGTTCCAGTTCGTTAATTGACCGGTGAACCGATTCACGCAAGCCAAATACTTACGGGCAACACCATTTACGGTTGTGAAACCTCCGCATAGATAAATCAGATCCCCTACTATTTTAAAGTCGTTGATTTGATTTGAATTTACCGTTAGCGAAAAGGATTGCACATTCCCCTTTAGGGAGATTGCGGCCAAGGCCTGCCGATAGGTTGTATTTATTTTATCAAATTGTCCAGCGACGTAGACCACTGAATCAATGGGAATTAATTTATTAACCAGATTCGTCAATAACTCTTGCCGAACTGAACCCACATAATTAAACGAGTAAAATTGCATGGGCTTTTTCAGAAGCGTATCGCCACGTTGTATTGAATGGGCAGAAAGTCCCCACAGGTTGGCTAGCTGACCACCGATCCAGACAGTGTCACCTTGAAAAGCAGCCGCTCGAATGATAGCTCTATTTTCCGTAGTTAGATCGCTATCAACGGGTAGGTAGTCAAACGTACGATGAACCAACTCACCGGAAACCGGATTAAGTAGGGCGGCTTTATTGCGAGATTGTGTTTTATAATACACCCCATTAGTGCCTAACGACAAAATGCTATTTTCCGAAATTCGATAAAAGCCAGGGAGCCCTTCAGAGGGCTTGGGATGCCAGGTTGACAACGTGTTCGTGCTAATCGTAATAGCTGCAACCAGTTTTTGGGAAATGGTATTGTTGATCTTATCAAAATTTCCCTGTACATATACCGTATTAGCTGTACAGGCGATATTAAAGGCATTCGTGGCGCATTGGGTGCAGGTGGTACGCCTGAACGAATAGGCAGAAGATGACCAGTTTGGGTTATCCTGCCCAGTATTGATATCTAGGGAGCGAATAATAAAACTACCGTCATAAGGTGGATTAGACGTAGGAAAGAATATATACTGAGCATTTGCACAGAATATGCTTGCATTCACAAATGCCTGCCAAATAGGGGCTGTGGCCGTGAGGGTGTCAAAAGCGGCAATTCCTCGATACCCGTTTAAAGTAGTGCCAATCAACATTTTTCCATTACTAGCTACCATATTCTGACTTCCTCCCCAGCTTTGCGTTGAGTTATTTTGAAAACTACCCCAATTTTTGAGCGTGTTGGTCGTCAAATCAATAGCCAGCACACTACGCTCAATAGCTGTGCCATTAAAGCCTGTTATGGTACCTGCCAAGTACAGGCTGTTACCATACACCAGGCAATTGGTTAAATAGTTATCAGATAGACTTGTCTTGACAATCGGTATGGGGATTTGTTCGCCCGTTGTGGCGTTAAAGGCCAGCAGTGCGGTTGCTGGACCACTGAAAAAACTTAGATAGCCTGTAACAAAGATTGTATTTCGCCAGCGTGCGATCTTTCGAATACTGCTCCGCTGCCAATCTACACTAGTACTTCGAATCCGGAAGTTGGGATCAATTCTCTTATCAGCTCGAATGTGAATCAGGCCCGTATAGGAATAAGTCACACTATCGTATTCATTGATGGAGGTAAATGTTGACCCTGCGATATACCATCCATTGGCACCATCCTCAACGGCATCGACTACATTTTCATAAATGCGAGGAAAGTCCTTATCAGGTGTATCATTGGTTTGAGTTAATAAAGCTGCTGCTCCGGCGTTAATACCCCATTGCCCAAATTCACCAACAACAAAAAGGCCATATCGATCACTGTAAGCCATATCGCTAACATTACCTAATGGAGTGTAGGTAACTCGATCAACTGTCTGTGCTAAGCAAAATGTGTTACCAGCTATAAACGAGAGCAGTATAAACAAAAAAGGTGGAGTGATCGCATTTGGTCGGACAAAGCTAGAACAGGTTTTCAAACGACATGTCACTAAGTAAATAAGTAAAAGGAATCGCATAGAGCCAAAAAAGTCATAAAGAGTGGGAAGTTAGTTAGAATAAATAAGGGGTGAGTTATGTCTTGACCAACTGCCGTTTTCCCTTAACCAATACTGGATTTCGCTCAACGAACCAGTCTTTATTCATACAATGAACCATCATAGCGCACCTAATCCTTGAGCTTTTGTCCGTATATTATCCCCTATACTTCTGAACTATTACATGCGTGATGAGACAGTAGATCGTTTATGACGACTCCCTACTCCAGATTTTGCAGTTGACGTCCCCCCCGGGGGTCGAATAGAAACAATTTCTCCTCCCACCTGAAAATCTGCCTTTCGCTCCGAATAAATCTAGCAATAAATCGTGCTGGACCACTACGGCTTTTCGTAGCATTTTCTTCACTTAGCCTACAAGCCCCGTAGGCTCATTCTGCCTGTTTTCTGCTCTATTCGTTTCATGCGCCACCCGCAGATAACAGCTTCTCTATTGCCCTTTTGTTTCACTTAACCAACTCGTTTCATGCAAACCAAAATCCGTAGCCCTTGATGGGCTCAGCTACTGCTTTGACTATCAGCCAACCTCGTTCATTTCAATCAATTCTCAAACCAGTTAAATCAATCACAATCATGCAAACCTCCATGCTTTATTTGCCATCGCCAGAACTCGACACGAACCCGGTTCTGGAAACCTCGTCTGAAAACGCCTTCATCCTGGCTAACACCTTGCCGACTTCGCTTCATGAGATCCGCGAACAGCACATCATTCCCGTCTATAGCAAGGACAACGAGCCCCTGATTTCTCACGCTGACTTTATCGAAGCAGCCTATCAGACCGTGTTTAATTACTTCCCTCAGGAGGCCATTTTACAACCTTCCGTGCGCGTTTCTCACCCCATTAAAGGCAGAATACCATCAGCCCGTAATAAGGCCGCTAAGGACCTCGCAGAGTGGGAGAAAACCCTCTACTACGAACGGGCTGCTTTTGCCATCGAAGTGCCAACTATCCAAGAACAAGTTGGAGATAACACGCTGTCTCTGACCATTGGCGGGGTGAAGGCTTACAACTTAGATAGCCTGCATAACCGCAAAGGATCTGACGAGCATTTCAAAATCTTCATTGGGTTTCAGAACAAGGTATGTACGAATCTGTGTATATGGACCGATGGCTTTATGGCTGATGTTCGCGTAAAGTCAGTAGGACAGTTAGTCGAAGCCATACAGCGACTGATTCAGCAGTATCGAGCCAGCCAGCACCTACGAGCTATGCAAGAGTTGACCCGCTACTACCTGACTGAACACCAGTTTGCTCAACTCATTGGCCGGTGTCGTCTGTATCAATATCTGCCTCCTGCACAGCGCAAAGAGATTGAGCCGCTACTACTGGGTGATTCGCAGATCAACACTATCGCTCGGGATTACTACCGGGATCAATCATTCTGCCGAAGCGAAGATGGTACAATCAGCCTGTGGAACGTATATAATCTCTTTACTGGAGCCGTTAAGAGTAGTTATGTAGATACGTTTCTGGATCGAAATGTAAATACCTTTCAGTTCAGCCAATCACTACTGTCAGCTGTGCAGGATGGCCGCAGTAGCTGGTATTTGCAGTAACCTCCGATACCTAGCTTCATTCCATTCTTTGATTACAGCGCGTAGGCGTTACCTGGTTTTGCTCAATCGGCGATCCAGTGACGACCTACGCGTTTTTGTTTTTCACCTTTAAAACAACGTAGTCTCATGTTCAAATCAATCATTTCTTTCGCAATACTTACTGGATTTGTTTTAGTTCAGCATGTTTCAATCGCTCAAAAAGGTCATTTTGGCTTCAACGCCGGTGTCACCTTCGATGAAGGACGAACACCCTTAGCCGCTTCAGCAGAATACTTTATTTCCGATGCTGTTAGCGTGGGGCTTCAGGGCTACTATTCCTGGCAGACGACTAGTGATTACTACACCTTTAGTGGCCAAACCTACGGTTATTCCAGTAAGTACACTTCGACTTTCATTGGGGTACGGGCCAACTTCCACGCGAATTATTTTCTTTCTGAAGACTACCAGCAATTTGACCCTTACATTGGCTTATCGGTGGGCAAGATTTTGGTCAGTGGCAAAGAGGAGAGCAATTTCGGCTCTGGTCCGTCAGTTACTCAGGGAGATCGAAGCTATGACGGGGTAACACTGTACGTACCAATCGGTTTTCGCTACCTGATTACCGACCATATTGGAGCCTTTGTGGAGTATAACATCGGCTTAGCCAACACAACGTCGGATGTGAAAAAGAATGGCAAGCTTGATCAGTTCTACGAGAAGCGGCAGTACGGCTTTGGCGTGGGAGTTTCACTAAGATTCTAGTGAAGGTAAAGGGATATACCGTCGGTAGTCAGTTATCGGCGGTATTTACACTTTTTCTTGAGTTAAAATCCTACAGTTTGTACCTGAATTTTAGTGAATTCCAAAACTAACTGCCGTACAAGTACAAAGTTGGAAATCAGGTGATTAATGCGTAAATTCACATTATGGTAAAATTAGACAACTTACGTACTATTGAACAGTACAACCACCTTTCCGAGAAGCAGCTTCTCCGACTGGTGTATGCAGCATTACTCTTGCTGATTCAACTAGGCTATCAGATTCTTGCATCAGTCATGGCTAACTTAGAATTATCAACTACCAAACAAAGCCCAGAGGTAAAGCAGAAGCTGGCCAATACCGAATTAGATCCTGAACCACTAGCTGCCATTCAGCGAAGGATCGAAGAAACGCAGCAGGAGTTGGAGGAAGATTTACAGAGTGGTGTTTATAACGCTGGGGTGTGATACGGAATAGAGTCTTGAATTCCAAAATCGTAAAGAAAACAGCTACGCTATATAGTTGTAGCTGTTTTCTAAAAGACTGTCATTTGCTTTGAATATTTAGCCGCTCCATAAGATCGTACTGGCTAATTTATGCACACCGAATGCATTGTCAACAACCTAGTATTATCTCTAAATCAATGAGGAGCTTCTTGGCCAATCCACTGTCCTATTAATAACCAGACTTCATAACAAACAATCCATTCCGCAATCCAGGGAATTGTTATCTCTGCTAGGCGGGTACGATGTGTCCAATTGTGATCCTTAGGAAAATGCAAACAGAGGCTTTGATCTGAATGCATATGAATAGAACTGTTTGGTTTTATAGTTGGGCTAATGATGTATACCCAAGGTGCTACCCCGGCTACATATTCCAATCTTATCTTGTAACGACCACACAATTCATGGGGCTGAATCCAGCCTTCAGCAATGAGTTTTCCGTTTTCGACACGACACCGAAATGTCTTCCCGTAAGCTTGATTTAGAAAATGTATTTGATAAAAACTCACCGAAGTACGTTGACGTATTTTGCCCGCTGGGTATCGTTGACCGCCGTAGAACCGGTGTGGCTGGTTTTGAATAGAAGTCGGATTGGTAGTTAACTTAACATCGGGTGTAGTATAGAGCGATGTACCTGTTATTAATCCGCTTAATGTTTCAACTTTGTGAGACTTTATACTCCATTCGTGTTGCTCGGCTAGAATATGCTTTATTCGTTTGCTTCCAAATAATTTCTGCAAGCGTTCATCGCGAGTATATTGATCATTTGTTGAAATGATGGTGCGCCAGGCAAGTTGGATGTCAGATACGAACTTAATAAACTCCGAAAACAACTTTGGATTCTTCTCCCATTTATCACCGAAATTCTCGTCGCGATTTGCCGGGTTAGGTACTTCAAAAGGAATAAGCTCGCCTCGTTCATTATGCCTAATGCGGGTTAAGGTGTATTCAGCCCAGCTGTCAATTATATCAGAAATTGATAACTGCTTTTGATAAGCGTAACCAGCTAATGTAGTTAATACAATACTTGATGTGGCAAAATCAGGTTTATCGTAAAAATAAACGTCACGTATCCTCTTTAAGATTTGTACTGCTCGCTTCAAGGGAGGTTTTAATGCATAAGGTACCGGGTCAGGTAATTTCTGAGCAGCCTTAAGCATCATACGTTGTTCATAAGAGTCCTTAAGCAATTTCCATTCTAGTTGAGGAACCCAAGCTTGCTGTTCAAACCAGTTCGCATAGCCAATAGGATTACTGGGTGTCCAGTCTTTTAATTGTCGATCTGGTACGATAAGTCGTTGACTGTCGGCTTCCTCCTCTTGACATCCGACAAGGATATCCATATAAAAATCATCGGCGTATATAAGGCGAATACAACGGTTCATACGCTCGACCATAGTCTTATATGTTTCGTGTTCGCGTAGTCTACGCTCTAACTCATCAAGAACCTCAATAGCTTCATGAAGTTTGCCGGTTATAAAATCCAAATGGCAAACAAAGTCAAGATCGAATTCGCTTTTCTGGTAAGGCTTAACTGTAGTATCAATCCGCATAGATCCCTGAGGATAAATATCAATTAAGACATTTTTGAAGAAAGGTAAATCACTTTCAAGCCATTGGCTGACTGCCTTATAACTAGTTTCAACACGTTGACGCCGGGTCGGGTCTAACTGCAAGCTTTCTGCAATACGGTTTAACGTATCATCAAGCTGGCTAATCTGGTACTGTCTGGGTTGTTCTGATGTTGGTGCCATAATACTATTCCGTGAAGATTTTGGTGGTGCTGTTGATTAGTAGCTTAGCATGTTCTCCAATGGCGAACGGTTTCCTTTTCAGCCGAGAATCATAACCTAAACGTTGAATTAACTCCTCCGTTACCCACACATAATCTGAGCTTACTTGTTGTTGCATTAAGCGTAGAGCTATTTCCTGGGTTGGAGTAGGTTGCAACTCATATACCTCATGGTAGAGCAGTTCATGGCATTGATAGAACTGAGTATAATGAAACGTCGGCACTGAATAGAGATAGCGTACATCAAGAGTTGCAAACTCATTCGCTGGCAGATGGCCGGGCTTTACAAGTTCTTCTTGAAATTCACGGGTTTGGTCTACTTCTCTATGTTTTCGCTTACTATACCATTCTAAAAACTTGAACATGTTTTTGGCTGGCACTCTTACTCGAAGATCATGTCGGCTAGCATCATCAATTGGGATGCATTTATCATCCTGCACACCCAAGCTCTCCAGTGCATCTAGGGCGGGAGTATACCATTTTCGTACACCCCCAACCGGTTGGAACTGATCAATACGTTTTCCACGAATAAGAAGATATTGATCGTCCAGTTTGATACGGTACAGATACGCAATCGATACCCGATACATGTCTTTACTACTGGCTAATTTGCTGGCTACCCATAATTTGCGCAGTTGGCGCGGGGGTATGTTTTGTTCGGTGAATTTTGTCAGCCAGTTTGCTGTAAAGCTGACGGCCAAATCCTTACCAATTGATTCGAGAATCATAGTCGTTTTTCGTTTAATTTAACATATACGTCTTCTCATGTAGATGACGATAATCTCAGAAAACGACGAAGTAGCAGGAGAAGTGGAGTTCGAATCAATAGATAGAGGTAAGCTGTAATAATTGAAAATAATAGTACACTATCTATTACCTTTGCAACGCCAATCTCTGGCAACTTTCTGGAACGTCGAGGGCAGATTAATCCCTTCAAGCGGTTTTCTGTTCGCTTTGAACGTTTCGGTGGAAAAGTGCTCCACAGGTTTCCTAGGCCAGCGTGGGAGCACTTTTTATTTTATTTTGTTAATCTGACTTATCCCATTGCGTTTAAATTGAAGGCGTACTTGTAATCGATCCTCCCGTGTTGTCCTGCATTCTCAATCCAGGCACGTTCCTTATGACTGAGTTCAACAATGTCGCTGATGCAGGTTGAGCTAAACTGCTTGACAACTTCGTCAAGGACGGATAACTCATCGTTACTAAATAGTTCTTTGTTGAAAATTACATCGTCTCCGAGGCAATATTGCTCGCCAATTTTATCCCCAGATTCTTCATAGCGAACCTTGTAAAGGTTTTTCTTAACTCCATGCGCGTACAAGGCATCATAGTTGTTAGGAACAGGGCCAAATTGAATAGCTCGGTAGGTGGCTCCTGAAATTGATGTTTGATGACGTTTAAAACATAGGAAATCAGCATAAAACATCAGCTTATTCATCTTCGTTTTATAGGGCTTTACTTGTTCAGCAAAGTACATGGCCATATAAACGAATTTCTCCAAATTAGGTCGCCGATAGCCGGTATACTGACTGGGCCATAAACTACCAAAGAGATATTCCGTTACCCAAGTTGATGGTTTTTCACGCTTATCTTCAAAGACTAATTGATCAATTTTGGTCAGTAATTTAGTTTGTTCCCGCTCCTCCAGAACTCTACTTATGCAAACCAACTTCCTAAACTCGTCAGGATCGTTAGCTAACTGAATTAATCTGGCATTAGCATCCGATGGAATTTCGCCTGCTTCGTACTGCCGATAACTATTAATACCTAAACCTAAAATTTCGGCCATTTTGCTAGCTGATAATCCATATTTAGTTCTAATGGTGGAAATCTCGTCCGGAAAGGGAATATTATGGCTAGCTCTGTATTGATTCAGTACCTGATTGAGGTTTTTTAGGTCTAGCGCTTCATCGGTAAATTCTACATCATTTTCCGCATCAGCATAATAATGATAGATGATGTCGAATGATTCGCGACGAAAGGATCGTATTTCGGGCCGGGTTCGTAAAACCATCGGGGAACCTGTAAGTGGGCTGTTCATACGAGTAGGTTTCTTTTTAATGGATAAATTAGGGGCTTAGGAGCCCATTGAAATGCTCGGCAGAATACAGGAGCTTTTGCAATACCTTCTGATAACTCAATGGAGATTTCTCCTTCAACGGTTGATTTGCCAAAAACTAGAGAAGGATACTGAGAGAAAGTAGAGCATATCTTCGGGCCCTCTGTAAAGTCCTCAGGAGCTAGATTCTGAATTATAACAGCGCGTTTATAGATCAGAATTAGCTTTTCAAAATGATCTTCATTTGGCTCAGTGTTATTACCTAAATAAGCCAGACCATATTGATCTGCTTTTACTTTAACTCGGCTAAGAAACTGAGCTACTGCTGTATAAGTTAACATACAATCATTATGGGTTGGTTGTATGTATCAAATTAACGGCATGTAGTCTGGAATAACAAGTTTTTTGGTAATTTTCAACTTTAAAGTGTTTTTTTCTTCTATTATATGATAAAATAAGTTGTTATGGCACTATGAAAGAGTTATGGATGTATATGGGGAGTTTGTTAGACTGGAATGATCTTTATCGAATTGATATATCCTGAAACTTTGGAGCCTATTAGGCTAAGATGGGGCGCAGTTAAACATAATGCATCATCCATTGATTTCACTTACAAACTTCTAGGCATTGGCCATACATTAGTCTCCATAATGTAATTCAAAAAGTTTTACCTATGTTTTACTGAGAAAAAAGTAAAGCCTCTAACTCGTTGTGAATTAGAGGCTTAAATAAATTATTTGTGCACTCGTAGGGATTCGAACCCCAAACCTCCTGATCCGTAGTCGTAATCATTATTTTAATGAGTATTATTTAATTAGTTGTGAATATGTGTTAAATGCTCTGTAAAACAGGGAATTACCTTGGGAGGTTTTATTGCTGTTTATTGGTTTTATACGTTGATTATATACATTTGTATTGCAACTTGTATTGCAAGTAGATGTCTATCGATAATATAGTACCAAACGCATAAACTGGTATGAGTAAGGCAACGGTCAACATTTATTTTGACAAACGAGCTACTAAAGAAGGAAATGGTTTGATCAAATGGTTAATCTGCTATGAGCGTAAACAAAGGTTATATACAACGGGCCAAAAAGCTACCGCTGACGAGTGGATATTCTTACAGGCTAATAAAAGTAAGCTGGATAATCGGATAAAGGATGAACAAAAACGCACGTTGTGGCAACGTATCTATGGAGATGAATTTATTGATGAATCAGGTCAGAGACAGACTAGTTACTTAAAGCGTGCTCAATCAGTAGTTGATAAGTTAGGCGGTCACTTTACGTTTGATGCCTTCACCGATGCCATCGGTAACTATGGTAAACAACAAGAAAGACCAGTCGAACAAACCGACTTGATAGCCGCGCTACTGGCAAAAGCCGCCGTCATGAGTAGCGTCAGTCGAATTGGGAATGCACTTAATTATGAACTAGCTGGGAAGTCCCTACGTCGATTTATAGACTCTTTTACGGACGAGGAACGTAAAGAGTTTCTGAACATTCCAATTCCCCGCAGGATAAACCAACCTCGCCCGGCTGTTATCTTGACGTTTGATCACCTTACGCCTAATTTCCTGGCTGCTTATGAGCAATGGATGCAACATCATGGTAAGTTGGCTAAGAAAGAAGGCAAGCCCTCAACAGGAGCCACTCAAACCACCACTGGTATTTATCTGCGGCACGTTCGGGCTGTTGTGAATGATGCAATAGAAGCAGGACTACTTAGTCGGGATGCTTACCCATTTGGTCGCAACCGGTACATGATACCAGCCGGAGCCAATATAAAGAAGGCGCTACCTAAAGCCGTTATTGAGCAGATCAAAAACTATCAGCCCATACCCGGTACAACTGAGCAACGGAGCCATGATCTATGGCTATTCTCCTATTTCTGCAATGGGGCCAACTTAACGGATATTTGTCGTATAACCTGGAGCCGTGTCGATACCAAATCAAGCAAACTGACCTTTAATCGTCAAAAGACCTTACGCAGTAAAAAACAGAACCAAACACCAGTAGTAGTGCATTTACGGCCTGAAACTCTAGCCATTATCAACCGTTGGGGAACAGCCAATAAAATTGGGAATGAATATATTTTCCCGTTCCTCACTGTAAGCATGACTGAAGAGCAGAAAAGGCGCGTCGTTCGGCAACTGGTTAAAACTACAAATAAATGGATGAACAAGATTGGTGAACAGCTGGGTGTTGAAGGCGACCTGAACTCGTATTCAGCCAGACACAGCTATGCAACCAGTCTGCTAAAAAGCATGGTTCCATTAGCTTTTATAAGTAAATCTTTAGGACATACCAACCTGAAAACAACCGAGAGTTATCTAGGTTCCTTCGATGATGAAGAGGCAAAAGAATTCTTGAGCGCATTATAAAAATCACGGTACTCATGAACCTGTCCAGATTCCTTTTAATGATAGTTGATGTCATCAGGCCAAGTACTGAGTATTACGGCGTAAAATTCTCTGCCAGTGCGAAGCCTAAGATCGAATTAATCAATGCAAAATGGGTCTTTAAACCCAAAGAAAATATTAATGAACAAGAATCCAAGGATTCATTATTTCCTGACTTAACAGGCGCATTCTATCCGCAAACAGATGATAAAGTGCCGGATTATAGAAAAGCCATTCAATACTACCTTGACGATGTTCCCCATAATAAACGCATCAATGATTTTGATATAGCCTCTCCACCAGAACAAATCGCAAGAGCTTACGAATACATTTGGCAGGGCTTTCAACAGGAAGTTAACAAGACTTTATCCGAGTGGGAGTTAGGCTTGGCATTAAACATGTTTAACGGTTTCGTGAACGATCTAGACCGCTATAAATCAATCCAAGAATTTATTAAGGAGGAACGTGAGCAACTTTTAAAGCCACTAACCAACCCTGAACAGATTAGAGAACAGATTCAGTTTAGAGATCGTGCTGAAGAAATACTTAAGCTCCTGAGGTGCCTCTTTAAAGTCACGGAAATCATTAGCGATGGTCAGGTTTTAATTAAGAAACGATTGAAGCAATATGAGAATTTACGTAATCGTGAACCAATAGAATCTGAAGGGTTTGATAGATATATTAAAGATGAATTTGCACAGAAATTAATGCCATATCTTAAAGAGCATTTCACAAACAAAAAATCCAAGGATTTATGTCCCATGCTTTATGCACTGGAGAAGCTACAGATATTAAAGATGCAGGTAGACAAATGCACAATTACCTATTTACACAAAGCTTTAGAAATCACATTCGGCAATATTGGTAGCCGATCAGCCTTTAATGATGGGCTCAGTGATTACGATCCTGACCCAGCCAAAAAAAGTCCCGACCTAAATAAGCGATTGAAAATTGATAGATATAGAACACAGATCGAGTCTTTTTTGAAGGCGTTCTAGCACCATAACCGGCATATTTCCGGCAAAGAATCGGCAGCCTCCATTGCCAGTTCTTCTCTTATCAACTTTGGCCTGTCAATCAATCGACAGGTTGCTATGTTTAAAGAAAATCCATTATTAGTTATCTGGCAGAAGATCGCTAGAATTGAAGAACAGCAGGCCGAAACCTTACAAATACTCCGTAGTTTAGCCGCGAAGCAAGCCAGTACACCCCTTGAAGAAACGCCCATCACCACTAAGGAAGCAGCCTGCCGGTTTGGGATTGCCATGCCGACATTGTATGCCAACGCCAAAAAAATAAAACATACCAAAAGATTTGGTAGGCTTTATTGGTATCCTGGTGACATTAAAGCGTACATTGATAGTGGGATAGTCTCTGACAACTTGCCTCCTAGTAGCGACAGTGTAGCCAAGCCCAATAAGAATAATTTATCACCAAACGCAGTACAGAACTCTTAATTATGTACTGTGGCCTGGAAACTATCAATGCTGTTCTCGATGAGAAGTCATTGATTCAAAAACTCGATGTCAACGCGCCTGTTTCGATGACTCATGGCAACTGGCGGGAAGACCTACCCTTAATTTCTTCTAATTATAAGGGTATGCATATCCAGGGGACGCCACGTAGTCAAAGAGGTCTGGATGGCGAGTTTTTCTGGTTTAACGTGAGAGGATCGATCAATAAACTGGCCAACGGCGGTCGGCATAATGCGGATTCTAAGGACCCTTTTGAGATATTATTCGCCTTAGATGATTTAGTAACAAATCTTCGAATTAATCCCTTTCTAACTCAGCTAAATGGTTTGGAACTCTCGGCGACGGTGCCAACCTGTCAAGCAGAAAAAATATGTACCAATATTGTTTCTTATCTTAACAACCCACCCGCTCTCAGATCAATACGGCGTTTCAGCCAAAAATTGCCTTATGCAGAAGTAATAGGCGGGCAGCACAAATTGAAAGTCTATGGGCCGATAAAGGGGGCGCTGCGGGTTGAGATTAAAGCAGATAAGATGCAATATTTAGGTAGTCAAGCTCCTCAGACTTTTGCAGACTTGGTAGAACCCAAATATGTCCCCATGTTAGCTACTAAGTTGTTAGCTGCCTTCGATAAAATCATCTGGAAATATCAAGCCATTGATCTTCCCAATTTGAGCGCCGACGAATACGATTTGTATTTAAAAGGTAGGTGCTACGACTATTGGCAAGTCAAGCGGAGTGCTTACACCAACCAAGCTGAGTTTAAACGAGCTGAGTATCAAAAAGATCGAGAAAAAGGGGAATTCAAGGAGCTAGTTCAGCGGCACTGGCTCTCCGAATCACCCAGGGATATCCAACAGCGAATCGCTGACCAATTGGACTATTATCAGGAACTAATGCATACGCTCCTTTATCAAACTTTGCTGGAAATCTGCCTAGAACGCTGGCACTACATCGAAAGTCTACCGAACACAATAAGACTACCAAGTCGCCTGAAATTGTTGCAAATTTCGGAAATCTACCGCTTGTATCGGTATAAGGATACAACAAGATTTTTCTTTACCTCTCCACCCTCTGTTAATAAACTGATGGAGAAGTCGCAACCAATCCTTGAGCTATTTGCAGACCCAATTCGAACGCCTAAAATTCATCAAGAGCAGATAATTCCAAACAAAGAATACCGGCGAACTCCTAGCAAATTGCTGTTGGTGAATAATCTACGACGCGTAAAAAAAGAACTCAATGTGGCGGGTGGGCTAAACTATTTTTTGGCCGACTTACAGACCCTTCTTCCAGTGAAAACCCGGCTAGCACTAACCCATAACGGAAAATCGCTCACTGATTTGATTTATTCAGGAAGCAACCTGCGGTTGTCACTTCCATTGTTTGTAGAGTAATAATAAAAAACAGTTAACGGACGTTTTCGTGAACGATTTCCTTGGCTGGCCAAATTGATAACTAGTCTATTTGTTTACAATTAACCAGGCTAGAAAACTGCAACAATTGCCTGTTTAACTAAACAGTTTCCTGTATACCCATTCAAAATCATCCGATTGTGCAATATCCATTGAAAATAAAGAATAAGCCTATGGCAAGTATAGTCAAGAAGCCTAAGCGAAATACGACTATCGAGCTGATCAAGATAAATTTTACGATTCATCCGTTTATCAGAACCCCCTAGGAGTCGAGTCGTGACATAGCTAAAATCGAGAACAAGTTCTGTTCTTCGCAAATCATGGGTTCTTGGCCTGTGGGTCACGGATAGTGATATACGCTGTACACACATGTGTACTCTCACTCATTTTTAAGCACGAAAATGCCTGGGGAAGCGAAAAAAAGGTAGCTTTGTTCCAATCCGTTACTCAACCAACTCCTCAATCAATGGTGATGCTTTTGGGTTACTCGTCCTGGTAGACGATGTGCTCTGAGCTTGCCGAACGGGTATGAATAGCTCCATACCGTTACTCTTACGTGTTCTAGTCTATTGGCTGAGCCTGCTGACCTCAATAAGCGGTCTGCGGGCGCAGTCGTTTCAGCTACCCCAGCCCCAGGTTATTACCGACCGCCAGGGATTACCCCAAGCCTTTGTGCCGTCTATTCTTCAGGATAAGCAGGGCTTCATCTGGGCCGCCACCCGCGATGGCCTCTGTCGCTACGATGGGCAGCGATTCAAGGTCTTTCAACCCGACCCCGACGGGCGCCCTTCTCTTTCGTTTGCCGGAATCAACCAACTGAAACTGGATCGGCACGGGCGCATCTGGATCAACTCCGAGCGGGGGGATATCGATGTCTTCGATCCGCGCACCGAAACCTTTACCAATGTCTCGCAACAGGCTGCTTTCCGCCGACTGGTCAAACCCGGTACCAAGCATAGCAATATATACATCGATCGACAGGATCGGCTCTGGTCAATGGTGTTTGGCTATGGCCTGTTTTGCTGGGATGTAGCCAAAAAGCAAGGACACTGGTTTCATCACCAACCCCGGCAAGCTTCGTCTATCAGCAGCAATGGCGTATTTGATATGCAGGAAGACGCCCAAGGGACGATCTGGTTGGCAACGGACAGGGGGCTGGACCGCTTTGACGAAGCCACCCACCGGTTTACCCACCGCCGACACCAGCCCGGCCAGGCCCAGTCACTGCCGGACGATATGATCACCGCCGTTCGTCTCCGGCCGAACGGTGAGCTCATGCTCTTCTCGCATCACTACCTGACGCTGCTCCAGCCCCACACGGGCCAGTTGCGGGTCTATCCACTGCCCCCTACAGGCAATGGAACAGGCTGGAATACGGCCAGCGGCCAGCAGGGAGCGTTCTATTTCGGTCGGGCGAGTAGTCTGTTTCGGTTTACCGACCAGCAGGGTGTCCAACTCGTAGCCTACTGGGACCAGCCCAACGAGGAGTGCCGGAGTTTGCTCGTCGATCGGACCAATGTCTTATGGATGGGCACCAGCGGAGCGGGTATCCGCACCTACGACCTGCAGCCGAGCCCTTTTCAGAAATACCGGTACGCGCATGAATTTTATCGGGATTTGCTCACCCGCGATTCGCTGGGACTACCCTCTGTCTCCCCGGCGGTACTGACCAACCTGCGTGGATCAATCAACTATAGTTTTCGCTCAACCTTCGATCGGGCTGGTCGTCTCTGGTTCAGTATAGGCACTCCAGATTTGTATCGGATGGATCGGAGAACCGGCCGGACCGAGCCTTTTCCCTTACCCGTTCGCCTTATCACCGAAGGAAGTTTAATCTATCCCAGCCCCATAACCACCGATCCCCAAGGCAGGGTCTGGGCGGTGTATGACACAACGGCGTTCTGGTTCGATGAGCCGACGCAACGCTGGAACTGGTTTCGCTACCCGATTCCCATCAGTCTTTCCACAGGTCCTATTACGGAACTGGTGGTCGATGACGGGGCGTTCTGGCTGGCCAGTCAGTTGGGGGGGCTCTGGCGGCTCGATCGCCACAATGGCGAGGTGCGGCAATTTGTCAACCGCCCCGGCGATACTACCTCCCTAAGCAGCAATACCCTGTACTGTCTCTCGGCCGATCCCGCCGACGCCAACCGGCTATGGATTGGTACGTTTGGCAGTGGTTTGTGTCTGTTTGATAAACGAACGGGCCGGTTTCGCCGGTTTACGCAGGCCAATGGACTGCCCAACAACGTAGTGTACTCGGCCCTGCCCGACCGCTACGGGTATGTGTGGGTGGGTACCAACAAAGGGTTATGCCGAATGAACCGAAAGACGTTTACCACCCAGACCTTTACGCGGGATGACGGCATTATGGCCGACGAGTTTAACCGGAATCACTACGTTCAGTTTCCAGAAGGCAACATCCTCATGGGCGGCCTGGAAGGATTCACTCTGTTCAATCCCCGGCACATTGGTCAGGATACCTTTGAGCCCAGCGTTGAACTGACTCAACTCCAGGTGAATAATCAATTCATTCAGCCCGATCTGCCAGCACCCGACGGCACGGATACCACTACGTCCGCCAATCGATCATTACTCGATACGTTACCCATTCAGGCTACCACTCAACTCACCCTGGCCCATAACCAGAATTATATAACTGTTCAGTTTGCCGCCTTACAATTCAATCGACCGGCTAAAAATAGATACCGCTACCGCCTGCAAGGTCTGGAAGACACCTGGAAGGAGACGACCCGGCCCGAGGCTATTTATACCAACCTGCCACCGGGCGATTACGTACTAATGCTCAATGCGTCCAACACCTCAGGTCGTTGGAGCCGCTACGTTCGTAAGCTGGCGATAACCATCCGGCCGCCCTTCTGGGCTACCTGGTGGGCCATTGCGCTCTATTTTCTGATTGGCTTGAGTCTGGCCTGGGGTTTACTCCAGATTTATCTGAATCGAATCCGACTCAACCAAACCATTCAGCTCCGCCAGCAGGAAGCCGATCAGCTTCGAGCCGTCGATACGCTCAAAAACAACTTTTTTACTAATATCACCCACGAGTTTCGGACGCCACTCACGCTAATCCTTGGGCCCGCTGAACAGCTAAAGAGCCAACGTATCGAACCCAAAAACCGTTTACGTTTAGTACAAATCATCGAACAGAATGCCCATCAACTCCTTAGCTTGATTAATCAACTACTGGACCTGTCTAAGCTGGAAGCCAGCGTGATGCCCATTCACGAGTCGAGAGGGGACCTGACCGAATTTGTTCGTCACTGGCTGAATCCCTTAACCGACCAAGCTACCACTCAAAGTCTCAGCCTGACGTTTAGCTCCGACGTAACGGGCGATTACTGGTTCGATGCCGAAAAGCTGGAACGTATCGTTTACAATCTGACGGCCAATGCCCTGAAATTTACCAAAGCGGGTACCATTAACGTAACGTTGACGGAAACTTCGGGGCGTATCCGACTCACCGTTGCCGATACGGGCGTTGGCATTCCGGCGGAGCACCTGCCCCATATATTCAACCGCTTTTATCAGGTCGGTGATACGGCATCCCGGCCGCGGTCGGTCAGTGATACGCGGTTCCCCGACGGGACATCCCGGCCGTCGCTCCATCTCACTGGTTCAGTCGATGATACAGGTGCTACATCCGGAACGGGTATCGGTCTAGCGCTGGTGCAGGAACTGGTCCAGTTGCAGGGCGGGCAGATTTCGGTTGAGAGCCAGCTAAACCAGGGCACTACGTTCGTGGTCGGGCTGCCCTACAGGAAGGCTGAGGGTATGGCTGTCCCTGCCGCCGATCCGCTGGACAGCGACCCGTTGGATACTTCCGAATCAGTTCCTTCGGCCGACTTACTCGTCGTAGAAGATAATGATGAACTGGCTCGCTTTATTATTGACAGTTTACCTCATCACTACCGGGTTCGGCGGGCCGTTAACGGTCAGGATGGACTTAAAAAAGCGCTGGAACAGCTACCCGATCTGATTCTCTCGGATGTGATGATGCCCCTGATGGACGGCTTTACACTCTGCAACCAGTTAAAGACCGACCAGCGTACCAGCCATATTCCTATCATCCTGCTGACGGCCAAGTCGTCGGTGGAGAATCGGCTGGCAGGGCTCTCGCTGGGCGCCGATGATTACCTGACCAAGCCCTTTCAGATTACGGAACTGCAACTGCGGGTGCGCAATCAACTGGTAGGTAAACAGCGGCAGCGCGAATGGGTACAGGCCAGTCTGCGAAATCCTGACCCGGCTTCACCTCCGCCAATTCCAGAAACTACCGATCCGTTTCTGGCCCGCCTGTACGGCCTGTTCGACGCCAACCTGAGCGATACCGGTTTTGGCCTGGATCAGCTGATGGACGAACTGGGGATGAGCCGAGCCACCCTGTTCCGTAAAGTTAAAGCGCTGACTGGGCTAACGGCCCACGAACTGCTACGTAACTACCGGCTCAAACAGGCTGCCCAACTCCTTCGGTCGGGGGCCTCGGTGGGTGAAGCTGCTTTTCAAGTGGGCTTTGAGAGCCCTTCCTACTTCAGTAAATGTTTTCGGGAGCTGTATCAGGTAAGCCCCAGCGATTTTGTTGATCAAGGCTGATAACGCCGGCTTCTACCCCTGCTTTTGGGCGAAATTGAATCATTTGTTATCAAAATTGAATCATTTGTTATAGTCGCCAGAGAGCGTCCTCGCTACTTTTGGCCTGGTCCTGGAAGGACAAATGCCGGTTCTGCCCCGTCTCTCTATTGGCGGCCGATGGTCTCCGTTACGCCTTCCGTCGGGGCCTTACTCAATCATTTAGTCTATTCCCATGAAACACACCTACTACCGGCTGGGGCTATTGCTGGCCCTATGGCCATTAGTTCAGCTAGTCGCTGGCCAGCCTCTTACCCTGACTGGACTAAATCCGGTTCGCAATGCCCGGAACGCCCCCCGAACGACCAACGTGGGCCTGACCTTCAACCAATCACTGAGCACCAATGCCTCCACGCTGGGGGGAGTGCGGGTGTTCAGCGCCCAGGGAGACGGTTTGCTGCGTAATGGGCAGGGAGGCAGCGCTAGTGTGAGCGGCAATACGCTCACCTTCAATCCGGCTACCAACTTCAAACCGGGGGAGACGGTGTTTGTTACCAGCACGACGGCTATCCAGAGTACGGGTGGAGCCCGGCTGAACCGGGGTCAGGTGTACGGGTTCACCACCGGGGTGGGCGGCACAGGCAAGGGCAACTTCACGGCACCCGCCACTAACTCCGAGGTGGGCGTGGAGGTTGGTGCTTTCGACGTGGCAGTTGGGGATTTGGATGGGGATGGCGATCTGGACCTGGTCTGTGCTAGTTCTCTCCGTTCCATCGTGAATGTGCGGCTTAACGACGGAACGGGCCGCTTCACTGCCCCGGCCGTCAACCCCAACTTTGAAGTGGGAGCTACTCCTCGTAATGTGGTGTTGGGCGATGTGGATGGGGATGGCGATCTGGACCTGCTCACCGCTAATCAGTACAGCGAAAGCGTGGGTATACGACTCAACAACGGGTCAGCAAGCTTTATCCCACACCCTACCAACCCCGAGGTGAGTGTGGGCGGTGGTGCCTGGAGCGTAACGCTTGGGGATGTGGATGGGGACGGGGATCTGGACCTGCTCACCGCTAATACTAACCGCGCTACGGTGAGTGTGCGGCTCAACAATGGGTCAGGTATCTTCACCCCACACCCTACTAGCCCCGAAGTGAGCGTGGGCACTAATCCATACGGCGTAACGCTGGGCGATTTGGATGGGGATGGCGATCTGGACCTGGCGACCGCTAATAGTAACAGTAATAACGTAAGTATACGGCTCAATAATGGGGCGGGTAGTTTTACTCCGCCCACCATCAACCCCGAGATTGGGGCGGGGGAGGATCCCTCCAAAATAGCGTTCGGGGATATAGATGGGGATGGGGATCTGGACATGCTCTTCACTAATTTTAACAGCCGCACCGTGAGTGTACGGCTCAACAACGGGTCGGCAAGCTTTGCTCCACATCCTACCAGCCCCGAGGTGGGCGTGGGTAGTACTCCTTACGGCCTGGTGTTAGGGGATGTGGATGGGGATGGGGATCTGGACTTTGTAGCGGCTAGTTCTGGCAGCTTATATGCGAGTGTGCGGCTCAACGACGGGTCAGGTGCTTTCACGGCGCCCGCCACCAACCCTAATCCCAATTTGGGGTTTGACTTCTCGAACGTGGCCGTTGGGGATTTAGATGGGGATGGGGATCTGGACTTTGTGGCACCTAGCTATAATAACCCCGCTTTCGTGGGGGTGCGGCTCAACGGCCCCCTCCCTCCCTCCCTTACTGACCTGTCGGCCAGCCCCAACCCCGTTTGTGTGGGTCAACCCCTCACGGTGGTGGCCAGCGTGGGCAACCTCAGCGGCAGCTACAGCTATACGCTCTCGAACGGCAGCAACCCCATCAGCGGCTCCGCTACCACCTCCGCCTTTAGCCAGAGCCTGACGGCGGGTGGCTCGGGGGTACAGACCTTCACCCTGACGGTCAGCAGTGGCGGACAAGTAACCACCGTCACCACCTCGGTAACGGTTACCCAATGCATTACCCTGACGGGGCTCAATCCGGTCCGCAATGCCCGCTCAGCGCCCCGGACCACCAACGTGGCCCTGATCTTTAACCAGCCCGTTAGTTCGAGCCTCACCAGCCTGAGCGGCCTGCGGGTGTTCAGCGCCCAGCGGGGGGGCCTGCTACTCAACGGGCAGGGAGGCAGCGCCAGTGTGAGCGGCAATACGCTCACCTTTAATGCAACAACCGACTTTAAACCGGGGGAGACGGTGTTTGTCACCAGTACAACGGCTATCCAGAGTACGGGTGGAGCCCGGCTGAACCGGGGTCAGGTGTACGGGTTCACCACCGGAGTGGGGGGCAGCGGACGGGGCAACTTCACTGCTCCGGCCATCAACCCAGAGCCTGGGGTAGACAATGGCCCCCAAAGCGTGGCGGTAGGAGATGTAGATGGGGACGGCGACCTGGACTTATTAACGGCCAATTATTATGGCAATACGGTGAGTGTACGGCTCAACAATGGGCTAGGCAACTACACCGCCCCGGCTACCAACCCTAATCCCGCCGTAGGGGATCATCCCTTAAGCGTGGCGGTAGGGGATGTGGATGGAGACGGTGACCTGGACTTTGTGACGGCGAATGCCGGTAGCAATACGGTGAGTGTGCGGCTCAACAATGGGTCGGGCAACTTTACCCCACCAACTACCAACCCTAATCCTGGAGTAGGGGGTGGTCCCTTTAGTGTGGCATTGGGCGATGTGGATGGGGATGGGGATCTGGACGTGGTAACGGCAAACGGTGCTGGAAACACAGTGAGTGTACGGTTCAACGATGGGTCGGGTAACTTTACCCCCCCCGCCACCAATCCTAATCCCGGGATAGGGAGTAATGCCACCAGCATGGTGTTAGGGGATGTGGATGGAGACGGTGATCTGGATATGCTTATAGCTAATTATACTGACAACACGGCGAGTGTGCGGCTCAACGATGGGTCGGGCAACTTCACCCCCCCCGCTACCAACCCTAACCCTGCCGTGGACAATTCTCCCTGGGGCGTGGCGGTGGGGGATGTGGATGGGGACGGCGACCTGGACTTGTTAACAGCCAATTATTATAGCAATACGGTGAGTGTGCGACTCAACAATGGGGCGGGTAACTTCACCCCCCCAGCTACCAACCCCAATCCCGCCGTGGGGGAGTATCCCTTAAGTGTTGCGTTGGGCGATGTAGACGGGGATGGGGATCTGGACTTGATAACGGCAAACAGTGCTGGCAACACGGCAAGTGTACGGCTCAACAATGGGTCGGGCAACTTCATCCCCCCGGCCATCAACCCCGAGATTGTGGTGGGAGACTCCCCTAACAGCGTGGTCGTTGGGGATGTGGATGGGGACGGGGATCTGGATTTCTTAACCGCCAATACTAGCAGTGACAATGTGAGTGTACGGCTCAACAGGCCACTTCCTCCTACACTCACTGGCCTGTCAGCCAGTCCCAACCCCGTTTGTGTTGGCCAATCTTTCTCGGTTGTGGCCAGCGTGGGCAACCTCAGCGGCACCTACAGCTATACGCTCTCGAACGGGAGTAACCCCACTAGCGGCACGGCCACTACCTCCACTTTTAGTCAGAGCCTGACGGCCATTGGCTCAGGGGTACAGACCTTCACCCTGACGGTCAGCAGCGAGGGGCAGATCGCCACTGCTACCACCTCGGTAACGGTCAACGCGCGCCCCGCTCTGAGCATCGGAACGCCGACCGCCACTACGTTAACCTGCACCAATCCGGTGATAAGTTTGTCGGCAGTGGGCACGGGCACATACCGCTGGAGTACGGGGGCCACTACGTCCGCCATCTCGGTGAGTTCGGCGGCTACCTATTCCGTTACGCTAACCAGTTCCAGCGGTTGCTCCAGCACGGCCACAACCAGCGTGAGTGCCAACCAGAATCCACCTACCGTCAGCATCAGCCCGTCCAGTGCTACGTTAACCTGCACCAATCCAGTGGTGAGTTTGTCGGCGGTGGGCACGGGCACGTATCGGTGGAGCACAGGAGCCACTACGTCCGCCATCAGTGCGACGGCTGGCGGTCTCTATTCGGTGACACTGACGGGAGCCAACGGCTGCTCCAGCACGGCCACGGCCAGCGTAACCGCTGATCAGACGCCACCCACCGTCAGCATTTCGCCCACCAGCGCTACGTTAAGCTGCGCTAATCCAGTGGTGAGTTTATCCGCCGTGGGCGTGGGCACGTATCGGTGGAGTACGGGGGCCACTACGTCCGCTATCTCAGTGAGCACGGCGGCTACGTATTCCGTTACGTTGACGGGCACTAATGGCTGCTCTAGCACAGCCACGGCCAGTGTAACCGCCGACCAAACGCCACCTTCTGTCAGTATTTCGCCCGCCAGCGCTACGTTAAGCTGTGCTACGTCCTCGGTGAGTTTATCCGCCGTGGGCGCGGGAACGTATCGGTGGAGTACAGGGGCTACTACACAAATCATCAGTGCGACGGTCGCTGGAACGTATTCGGTGACGCTGACGGGTGCTAACGGCTGCTCCAGTACAGCGATGGCCAGCGTGAGTGCCGATCAAACGTCACCTTCAGTTAGCATCAGTCCCGCCAGCGCTACGTTAAGCTGTACTACGTCCTCGGTGAGTTTGTCAGCGGTTGGCAATGGTACGTATCGCTGGAGCACAGGGGCCACTACGTCCGCTATCTCGGTAAGTGTAGCCGGTTCGTATTCGCTGACCCTGACGGGTGCCAACGGCTGTTCGGCTACTACCAGTGCCTCCGTGAGCTATCAGAACTGCGCGCCGACAGTGGCTGCCGCTATACCTGCTCAAATCGCTACGGTCGGTGATTCATTTAGTTATACCATTCCCGCCACTACGTTTACCGATGCCGAAACCCCTAACAGCTTGAGCT
Source organism: Spirosoma flavus (assembly GCF_054778555.1). Taxonomy (NCBI): domain Bacteria; kingdom Pseudomonadati; phylum Bacteroidota; class Cytophagia; order Cytophagales; family Cytophagaceae; genus Spirosoma; species Spirosoma flavus. The sequence continues at coordinate 1,705,036 of NZ_BAAGZL010000002.1, read as the reverse complement.
TGTCGGTGGTAGGCTTGCCAGCGGGGCTGAGTTTCGTGGCGCCCAACACCATCACCGGTGTGCCTTCTACCACCGTTGGCTCACCTTTCAGTGTCACGGTCGTAGCCACCGACCCGGGGGGCTTGTCGGCCAGCACCAGTTTTGTGCTGAGTGTGCAGCAGCGTAGTTTCGCCATCACGGGAATAACGATGCTGGACTGCAACCATGTGGGCTACTTCGAACGACGTATCAACTTCACCGTCAGCTTTGAGGCCACCAACGGCCAGCCTATCAGCCTCTCGGTGGTGAATGAAGCCAGGACCATTGCCATCAATGAGCCGTATCAATTGAACGTGTTCACGGATAATCCAGTGATTGTCTTCAAGGCTCGTCAGCAAGGCACACCGGGTGAGGCTACCTTCAGCTACAACTGGCTGAGAGATTGCGCCAACGGCAACCCCAGGGTGGATAATGCCATCCCCCCTCAGTCGGCTACCATTGGTCAGGCGTTTAGCTACACCATTCCGGCCAACACCTTCACCGATGCTGAAACACCCAATAGTCTGACCCTATCGGCGGTGGGCTTGCCCCCTGGTCTGAGTCTGGTGGCTCCGGCCACGGTTGCGGGCAGTGTATCGGCCAGTGCCAGTGCTTTTTACAGTGTGACGGTGATTGCTACCGATCCAGCGGGCGGTTCAGTATCCACGCTGCTGCCGCTGAGCGTGATCACGCCAAGTGGTTGCATAAGTATGTATACGGTCAAAGTAGGGGATTGGAGTGATGGGAGCGTATGGTCGTGTGGTCGGGTACCGGTGGTGAGCGATGCGGTGACGCTGAATCATGCGGTGAATTTACCCGCCAGTTATGTCGGACAGGCCTTGCGGGTGATCTATGCTCAGGGGGGGCGCTTATTGATGGGCGCGGATAGTCGGTTGCGATTGGGTGGCAACTAGCGCCTGAACACAATAATGGGTAGCTGTACAAAAACCCCTTGATGGTTTGTACAGCTACCCATTATAGTTAATCCATACCGTAGTGGAAGGTCATTAACCAGCCAAATCTAGCTGCTGTGCCGCTTACAAAGCTGGACGTTTTTAGACAGATACCAATTGCTGGTATTGCTGTACCAAACCCTGCACGCTATTAGCTATCGGCAAACCATCAAAAGCGGCTACTGGTAAGTCCATCCGAAAACCATCATCATCGATTAGGTAAGCCGATAGAATTACGTTACCCATAGCAACGAAGCTATTCAGTACGTCCATTAGTATTTCCAGTTCCGCACAACAAACGCAGGGACTATCGGAATCCGCAACAGAAAAATGAAGAGTCATGGCAGCAAGGTTAGAGTTGACAATCCAGTAAAAACATAGGGATAGAAGCGGAGAGAAACAGTGCGGATTCGTTAGTGTTGCTAACGAATCCGCACTGTAGAAAAGGCTAGAACGTGATTTTCGACAAGGTTCCGTCGCCCATGCTGGTCAGGTAAGCCGTGTGGCTATCCACAATTTTCAAGTCCGTTGGCATGTTGAGGTTGCTGAGCAATACGTCGCTGCTGCTTCCTTTTGCCCGTAACAGGCGACCGGTTTTGGGGGTAAAACCTGTTGGGCCAAACACAGCGAATTCAAGCACTAGATAGTTGCCGCTTCCATCGTTTTCAATGTCGACCAGACTGTTGAACGTCTGCTGAAACAGGCTGAGATTGCCATTCAAATCCATTCGGTAAATCATCGCTTTACCCGCCGGAAACGGAAAGCCCAGCAACGTACTGATGGCGAACTGTTTGCCATCATATATAATGCCCGTGGGTACCGACTGCACAAACGGTGGGCCTGGAGGAGGACCAGCCGGGTTAGGATTGGCCGTGCCCGGAACGGCCGTCACCACACTCAACTGGCCGGTTTTTGACCGACGGATTATGGCGTTGGCGGCTGCATCGGTGAAGTAAAGCGCTCCGTCTGGCCCCAGAATCATGTTATAGAGATGGGATTCGCCGGTATCTTCGGCAAACGTATAATCAAGGACGAACTTCTGAATGTTTTCTGGAGTCAGACTCGACGCTGGAATTGGCGAATTGCCGGTTTTGTACGAAGCGAGATTGAACGTGTAAAGTCCTTTGGGATTCAGAAAATACAGGATTCCATCGACGATCAGTAGATGGTCGGTAGCGTCCAGTTCATTATCGGGGCGTTTAAAGGAATATAAACCCGTAATGACAGGATGTTTTACCCCATCGGGGGTGATTTCCGACACACGGCCGTCGTTGTTGCCAGCGCCCTGTTCGGTGACAAAGACGCGTCCACTGGCATCGGTCTCTACGCCAATGACGCCGACTAAACCGGTGGCCAGCGTAGTCGTTGAGAGTTGAACCGTTACGGGAATCCGGTGATCCAGGCATCCTGAAAGCAGGCTGCCAACCAGGCAAAAACTTAAAATAGACCATTTGTAGGACATGACTTGAGCTATTTAGGAGAAATAAAAATGCTTTATTGAAACCGTTACTTACGTGAATAATCTGGCTATTGCCAGCTCAGAATAGAGCTGATCAGTCAGATAATCAGACTACCTAAGACTGTTTCAAAAGTAGCGGGCAGACGAGCCTAGAGACAATAACAAATGATTCAAATGCGATAACAAATGATTCAAATCAGGCCGAAACGCTACGTTGAAAGGCTTTTCTATCAGGAACGAGCGACAAGTTCGCCAGGACGTATTGAATAGACCGGATACGTAGCACCGGAAACCCAGACGTTGGCCAATCATTGAAAGCCACCTGATCAGCTGACGGCTAAACGGCTAATTGGGCGATAATCCGTAAACTCAATTCGAGGGGAGATGTAGTTCGGTTTGAGCGGCTCCTGGCGAACCAGGTCGGTGCTCAGGTATTTTTTATTGCAGTCGCAAAGAACCGTTACTACGCGGGCTTGCGGCCCCATTTCCTGTTGTAACTTGATGGCGCCGATCAGGTTCGCACCCGACGAAATTCCCACCGCAATCCCCAGTTGGTGGGCCAATTGCTGCGCCATCAGAATCGCGTCGCCATCGCTGGCCTGCACTACGTCATCCAGTTCGGCCAACTTTAACGTATCAGGAATAAATTCATCAAAAAAGCCCTGAATCCGGTGCGCTCCGGTTTTATAGCCCACTGATAACGTAGGTGATTCGGCCGCTTCGAGTGGATGAACCCGAATCGTCGATTTCTGGGATTTAAGGTAACGCCCTACGCCCATCACCGTACCACCCGTACCCACGCCGGCCACAAACGCATCCAGTGTAACATCCACACTCCGAAGCTGTTGCCAGATTTCTTTACCCGTTGTGAGTCGGTGGGCTTCGGCATTATCGTTATTGGCGAACTGACGGGGCAGAAAAACGTTCGGATCAATGGCCGCCATCTCTTCGGCCCGACGTATCGCGCCCAGAAAACCACCTTCTTCTTTCGAGAAAAGTACTACGTCGGCACCCAGGCTGCGGATGATATCGATACGTTCCTGGCTAACCCCGGCGGGCATGATAATGGTAACGGGGTGGCCCAGCGACCGGCCTATCGCCGAAAAAGCAATCCCCGAACTGCCACTGGTGGCTTCCACAATTCGGTCGCCCGGACTGATCTTGCCTTGCCGATACGCCTGATGCAAGATGTGAAGCGCCATTCGGTCTTTCATGCTGCCGGTCAGATTATACTGCTCACACTTGACGTAGAGCGAACGGGGTTGTCCCTGATACGTATAGACTAATTCGAGCATGGGCGTGTTGCCGACCAAGTGCCAGAGCCGTTCAAACTTTTTCTGCACAGCGGGTGTCAGGGCCGTTGCTGCGAATGGAAAACTGCCCACAAAATGCGTTAATCGTTGGGGATAAAGCAAAAAGGAATTCATGGCTTGTGTTTTCGGTAAGGTTAGGTCTATCATGACAGTCGTGCGGTTTAACTCATTTCAACTCATGCAGAAACAGGTAAATAGCTCTTAATTCGTCGTCGGAATAGGTAAAGAGTTTGACCGGCATGTACTTGCTCAACTCCCGGCCTTCGGGCGTTTTGCCGGTGTGAAACAATTTGACAAAGCCCTCCTGCGTCCATTTGCCCAGATTTCCGGTCGAGGAGATGTCGGGGATGGGCGGCTGTCCGGGCGAGCGGGCAGGCGCACCTTTGTACGTCTCTGTGTGACAGCCCGTACACGTAACGGCAAGGTATTTTCCGTAATCCGAATTGACGGCCAGTTTTACGTCGTCCACATACGTAGCAGTATGATCGATTTCTTCGGCGGGCAATAAGGGGAACTCGCCCACAAACGTAAGAATGCGTCCCAGCGGCTTCAGCGATTTTTGCGGAGTCGTTTTATCGGCCGGGGGCTGCTTTTTGACGTAGCAGATCAGGTTGGCCATATCCTGGTTCGACAAGCCACAGATTTCGTGCGAGGGCATAAACCAAAGCGGTTTGTTGTCTTTCCCCAATCCATGACGTAGCGCGCGAATCCAGTCCTCATCTGTATACTGAATACCGCCTTTCCCACTCGTAATATTCGACGCATGAAGAATGCCGATGGGCGAATTTTCATCGGCAAATACTTCACCGGTAGCCAGATTGGTGCCATGACAGCCCAGACAACCCCTGATTTCGGCCACATGTCGCCCCGCGATATACGAGGCTGAGTCGTCGGGGATGGTTAGCGACTGAAGCTTTACGTTATATACTTTGTTGATACTGGCTTCGGTTTTGGCGTACACAATGCCATAAAAAACGAGAATCAGGAGGACCAGGCTTCCCAGCACAACGCCGGTCCATTTTAGGATTTTTTTGACCATGTTACGAGGGTGTCAATGCGAAAAAATGATGATCGAAGACTAGGTCAAAGGTAGAGGGCGGGTTCCCCTGCCGACAATAACAAATGATTCAAATGCAATAAGGATTGGTTCAATTTGGGCTTAAACCAAGTATTGATGACCGATTTCATAGCCTTGCGGGACAGCCTCGCTGCCAAAACCGACCTCGCCCAGGTTGATTGCGAACAGGACGTACCGTCGGACCAGTAACGTATCGATTGAGTTGACAAATGGCGGTGGCGAAGCCTGGCTATCCTGTTTCGCAAAATCAAAGGGCTGAGGGAAATAACGACCCACCAACTGCTACGTAATTACCGGCTCAAACAGGCCGGTGAGCCGGTGTCCCGGTGAGTGAGACGGCCTGTCAGGTGGGATTCGAGAGGGCGGCCTATTTCAGCAAATGTTTTCGGGAATACTACCAGGTGGGTCCCAGTGAGGTTGGCGTCCAAAGGTGAAGAAACGGCCATCAGTGCCTCCTTTCGGCCAAAAATGAATCATTCCTTATTGAAAATGAATCATTTGTTATAGTCGGTAGGGGAACCCGCCCGCTACCTTTGACATGGTCTTCGGCCCAAGTTATCTGCTTTGCTTACAGGAGAAACCCCGCCCGGCCGATGTCTCCACCCGCAGCCTAAAAGCCGTGGGTGCGGCATCCAATAGACTTGAGTTTGTCCTAGCTCCTTTCATTGTATACGCTTATGAAAATACCTTTCCAGTTCACGCGCCCCACTCTTCAGCAACTTGTCTATTCGGCCACCTCCCTGTTCGTAGGGCTGGTTTTTACGCTGGTCAGTCATTCCATGCTGGCCCAGTCCGGCGGCATCTATTCAACGCCTGGGCTCTACACCTATACCGTTCCGGCGGGTGGCCCTTACCAGATTCGTGTAACCGCCCGGGGGGGCGATGGGGGGAGCATTAATCCTCCTGGTGGAGGAGGCAGTGGGGCGAGTGCTGGCGAGACGTTCACGGTTCAAAGTGGCGATATCTTAACGATGATCGTTGGCCAAAGCGGAGGATCGGCTTTCATCCGATCAGTCATTCCCACGAATGGTGGTGGGGGCGGTGGAACAGCGGTGGTGTTGACCCGTAATGGGGTTCGAACGCTATTGATAGCCGCTGGTGGCGGGGGCGGTGCCACGTCATATCGCGAGGATCCCATATTCGAGAGTAGTATTGTTATACTTCCTGGCGGGGGTGGGCAAGGACTGGGTGCTAGTACGGGTGGGGCGGGTAGGCCCACTTCGAATTATTTAAGTGGCAGTGGTGGCGGGGGCGGTTTGACGGGGCCAGGTGGTAATGGTGGTCCAGATTATGAAGGCGGTGGTGGTGGCGGTGGCGGGGGAGCGGCCAGTTTGACGGCTGTTAGCCCCGGTGGAACGTTTCAGCGTTATGCTGATATAAATGGCTATGGAGGTAGTGGTTTTGGTGGAGGTGGAGGTGTGGGTGGCTATACGTTAACTCCTCATGGTTTCGGTGGTGGGGGCGGAGGTTATGGTGGAGGGAATGCAGCGGGAGCGGGACTGGAGACGGCCACGGGGGGCTACTCCTATGTAAGTTCCCTCGGCAGTGCCACCACGCTAAGCCCCGGCTCCAGTGGTACCGGTACGAACAGGGACGGTTTAGTGACCCTTTCGTTTCCCCAAAACACCGCTAGGGCAAACCTGAGCCCCGACATGAGTACTTGCCCGGGCCTTTTTCGTACACTGCAGGGCACGGTTAGCGCTACGGGAAGCTGGACACTGGTACTCAGCGATGGCACAGTCAGTACGGGCAGTGGGTCAACCTTCTCGATTCCGGTCAGCCCGGTCATGTCAACCACGTACACTATTGCGTCCCTGACTGATCAGTTCTTCTTTGCCCCGACCAGCAACCTGACGGGGCAGGCTATTGTCACGTCGAATCCAGGTACTACAGTTAGTTTAACCAATAATGGCCTCATTGGTTGTGCTCCATATGATGTAACGCTGACTGCGTCGGGGGCGACCTCCTATACGTTCACTAATGGGAATACGATCTTGCCGGGCGATCCCGCCAGCAACATTCGGGTTATACATGATCCAGGGAACTATTCAGTTCGGGGAATTGATAGTAATGGCTGCGTGAGTTCGGCCACTACTACTGTCGGCCAATCGACAGCACCGCCACAGCCCTATACGTTCACTCCCGAGGGTAGCATCCTTTACTGTTCCAGTCCCAGCAGGCGGCTAGGAGTAGCTAATTTGGGGGGCGGACCAGCTATTAAGTCCTATACATTCATGTACGGGAACACAATCATTCCTGGAGACCCAACCGACCCATATCGATACGTTACAAGTCCAGGGGAGTATACCGTACTGGTAACGGGTATTAATAATTGCACGGCTTCAGCCACCCAGACGTTTACCAAAGCGAATGAGGCCCTGCCAGCAGTGAGTTTAGCCAATAATGGACCGCTTACCTGTGCCCAATCCAGTGTGACGCTGACGGCAACCAGTGATCAATCGAGCTCCTTTACATTCATAAGTGGAAGTACTACCCTGGATGAACTGGGGTCTAGAAACACGCGCATCGTCAGCACTCCGGGGGAGTATACCGTAGTGGTAATGGGGTCTAATAGATGTACCAATTCAGCAACCACTACGGTGGTCCAGTTACCGTTGACTCCGCCCGCGGTGAATTTAACCAACAACGGCCCACTTACCTGTGCCCAATCCAGTGTGACGCTGACGGCAGTCAGTAGTGCTGCTACATCTTATAGCTTCATCGGCGGTGGTTCCACGCTGGCCGGTGACCCCGCCAGCAAGACGCGCGTCGTCAGTGATCCGGGGACGTTTACGGTGGTCGTGTCAAACGCCAATAGTTGCACCGGTTCGGCGACCACGACCGTTATCAGGACCAGTTCCTCCATCGCTGTTGTTAATCCGGCCATGACATCTTTAGTGGTGAATCAGGCGGTGAGTCAAGCTTTCACGGCTTCGGGGGGCGTTGCCGGATCACCCGGCCGTCCCTACACCTTTAGTGTCGCCAGTGGGAGTCTGCCGCCGGGTCTGAGTTTGTCAGTTGATGGCCAGTTGTCGGGAAGCCCAACTCAGACCGGCAGTTTTATGGCCGTCATTCAGGCCAAAGATGCCAATGGCTGTACAGGAGTTGGCGTTCCCTACGCACCGGTTGTGTCGCTCTCTGCCGTCACGGGTCCGGCCGCCACGTACACTACCCCCGGTCTTTACACCTATACTGTCCCAGCGGGTGGTCCTTACCGAGTCTGGTTGACGGCCCGGGGCGGAGACGGGGGCGGGGAGTCGAACGGTGGCACTGGGTCCCGTGTTGAGGGGGCTTATTTTGTTCAGAGTGGCGATCTCTTAACGGTGATTGTTGGCCAGAGTGGCAGGCTCTACAGTAGGGGCGGTGGCGGTGGCGGTGGTGGATCAGCGATCGTGTTGACCCATAACGGCACCCAAACGCTCCTGGTGGCTGCTGGCGGTGGTGGCGGTGGCGGGCGAGTAGACATAACGCCGGGTGGTGGTGGCCAGGGCCTTGGTCCCAGTACTGGTGGCGTAGGTGGCCGATCGACTTATAATTACAGTGGTGGTGGCGGTGGTGGTGGTCTGGATGCGCCAGGTGGCAATGGGGGTAGCGGTTTCGATCCGGGCGGCACGGGCGGTGGAGCCGCCAGCTTAACGGCCCCAAGTTCCGGCGGGCCGTATGGTAGTGGTACTGATGGGTCTGGCGGTAGTGGTTTTGGCGGTGGTGGTGGCGTGGGTGGAGGTGACTCACTCCCGGGGCAACCGGTCGGTGGTGGCGGGGGAGGTTATGGTGGTGGTCATGGCGGAGATAATGGAGCTCCGGTTGGTGGAGCCACGGGAGGCTATTCGTATGTGAGTCCCGCTGGTAGTAACACCAGCGTAACGCCAGGTATCGGCGGAACCAGTCGGGGCCGGGAGGGCGTAGCCACCATTGGCTTTGGCCAAAATACGGCTACTGCAGCCATCACAACCACCAACCTGGAGATCTGCCTGGGCACGCCTTCGCCCATAGAGGGTACCGTTAGCGCCACAGGCAACTGGACCCTGGTGCTGACTAACGGCATAACGACCACGGGCAGCGGGACCAGTTTCTCGATCCCTGTCAGCCCGACCAGTCCCACTACGTACACCATTGAATCGCTGCTTGATGACCAGGGCTTTGCCCCGGTCAGTAACCTGAGTGGTCAGGCTATTGTTACTACAATCAAACCGAGGCCCACGGTGAGTTTGATCAATAACGGTCCGCTTACCTGCACCCAGCCCAGTGTCACCCTGACGGCATCGGGAGCGACCGCTTATACCTTTACGACGGGGGGCCTACCTCTGGCTGGATCACCAGCCAGCAACATCCGGATCGTGACCAATCCGGGCACTTACTCAGTGGTGGGCGTCTCCCCGAACGGTTGCACGAACTCGGCCAGCACGACGGTGACCAGTGTTGCTACGGTTACCGTTGTCAATCCGGCCACGGGGCTTTTTGTGGTGGGTCAGGCGGTGAGTCAAACTTTCACGGCTTCGGGGGGCGTTTCTCCTCGTAGCTTTAGTATCGCCAGCGGGAGTCTGCCGCCGGGTCTGAGTCTATCGGCCAGTGGGCAGTTGTCGGGAATCCCAACTCAGATCGGCAGTTTTACAGCCATCATTCAGGCCAAAGATGCCAATGGCTGCCCGGGCCTTAGTGCTCCTTACGAAGCGAATGTAACGCAGCCGATCGACATGAGTTTGACCGCCACGTACACTACCCCTGGTCTCTACACCTACACGGTCCCGGCGGGTGGTCCTTACCGAGTCTGGTTGACGGCCCGGGGCGGAGACGGGGGGTATTATTCGATCGGCGGCACGGGAGCCCGTGTTGAAGGTTCTTATACGGTTGAGAGTGGCGATCTCTTAACGGTGATGGTTGGCCAGCGTGGTAAGTACGGCAGCGGGAACGATGGTAACGGTACCGGCGGTGGTGGCGGTGGCGGATCGGCGGTGGTGCTGACCCATAGCGGTACCAAAACACTCCTGGTGGCTGCTGGCGGTGGTGGCGGTGGCGGGCGAAGATATATAACGCCGGGTGGTGGTGGCCAGGGTCTTGGTCCCAGTACCGGTGGAGAGGGGGGACAAAATGGTATTGCCGCTGACGGTAATTTCAGTGGTGGGGGTGGTGGCGGTGGCCTGGATGCGCCCGGGGGTAATGGGATCAGCGGCTACTTTCCGGGCGGCACGGGCGGTGGAGCTGCCAGCTTAACGGCCCTAAGTGCCGGCGGGACATATAGAAACGGTATTGTTGATGGGGCTGGCGGTAGTGGTTTTGGTGGTGGTGGGGCCTTGGGCGGACGTGACACATCCCCGTCGAGACCGATCGGTGGTGGGGGCGGAGGTTATGGTGGTGGTCATGGCGGAAATAATGTGGTTCCGGCTAATGGAGGAGCCACGGGAGGCTATTCGTATGTGAATCCCGCTGGCAGTAACAGCAACGTAACGCCGGGTATCGCCGGAACCAGTCGGGACCGGGATGGCATAGCCACCATTGACTTTAGCCAAAATACGGCTACCGCTGCCATTACAACCACCAGTCTGGTGCTCTGCGATGGCGCGGAATCGAATATAGAGGGCACCGTTAACGCCAAAGGCAACTGGACGATCGTGCTCAGCAATGGTACAGTGGGTAGAGGCAGCGGGTCAACCTTCTCGATTCCGGTCAACACGGTAGATATTTCCCGCTCTTACTTGTACTTGACCATTGAATCGCTGCTTGATGACCAGGGCTATGCCCCGCTCAGTAACCTGAGTGGTCAGGTTAGTGTTACAATCAACCCGAGGCCTAGTACGAGTTTAATCAATAACGGTCCGCTTACCTGCGCCCAGTCTAGTGTCACCCTGACAGCATCGGGAGCGACCAACTATACCTTTACGACGGGGAACCTAATTCTGGCTGGTGATCCGACCAGCAACACTCGGGTTATTACCAGTCCGGGCACCTATTTGGTGGTGGGCTCCCTGAACGGTTGCACCAGATCGGCCACCACAACGGTGACCAGTTCCGCCGTCGTCGTTGTTAATCCGGCCATGACATCTTTAGTGGTGAATCAGGCGGTGAGTCAAACTTTCACGGCTTCGGGGGGCGTTTCCGGATCGCCGGACCGTCCTTACAGCTTTAGTTTCGCCAGCGGGAGTCTGCCGCCGGGTCTGAGTCTATCGGCAGATGGCCAGTTGTCGGGAAGCCCCACCCAGACCGGCAGTTTTACGGCTGTCATTCAGGCCAAAGATGCCAATGGTTGCATAGGCTTTGGAACTCCTTACGTAATCAATGTGACTTCCTTTAGCATCACCAGCCAGCCTCCAGCCAGCCTGTTGGCCTGTGCGGGCAACCCCGTTAGTGTGAGCGTTGGCGTTTCGGGTACACCCACCGCTTACCAGTGGTACAAGGACAATGTCCCCGTTTTGGGACAGATCTCAGCTACCCTCTCACTGACGTCGGCCAACCCCTCCGATGCGGGTAGCTACGTAGTAGTAATCACGGGGGGAGGACTCAGTCTGACCAGTACCGCTGTTAGTCTGACGGTTCAGCCCATTGTGCCCACCCGTTTTTACGTCAACGCCCAGGCCACGGGTGCTAACACAGGTTTGGACTGGGCCAATGCCTTTACCGATCTGCAGTCAGCTCTTCAGGTCAACAGCGCCTGCGCGAATAATCTCAGGGAGATCTGGGTGGCCGGGGGCGTTTACAAACCTACTCCCACCGGTGACCGCACCATCACCTTTCGTATGCTCTCCGGAGTGGCTCTCTACGGGGGGTTTGTGGGCAACGAAACAACGCTCTCCCAGCGTCCTTCGGTCAATCCCAATCCGGGGCCCGGCGGGGCATCGCAGCCCAGCAGCAGCACCCTGAGTGGGGATATTGGCCAACCAGGTAACAATCTGGATAATAGCTTAGTGGTCGTTGCCGGGATAGACCTGGCCCCCACCACTGTACTGGATGGTTTTGTCATTATCGGTGGGCGGGCCGAGGCTTCCGCAGGACCTGCCGGGGGGGGGCTGACGAACGTGGCCAATTCAGGCAACAGTAGCCCCATCCTGACCAACCTGTTTTTTATCAACAACTATTCGACTAGCCTGGGCGGAGCCATCTTGAATTATAGTAATGGGAATGGCGCGGCCAGTCCGACCATCAGTAATTGTCGGTTCGAGCAGAACACGGCGGGTAACGGGGGTGCCATCGCCAACTCCAGCCTCAATAACCGTCTGGTGATCACCAATAGTTTCTTTGTGGGCAATAGCGCTACTCAATGGGGCGGAGCCATCGTTAACGTTTCGCAGGGAGGCAATCTGAGTTTGGTAATTACCAACTGCGCTTTTCTGAGTAATAGCGCTACGCAAGGTGCTGCGATCTGGCAAGCCACAGCATTGGCGAGTGTCCTCAATGCCCTTATTACCAACTGTTCGTTTTCGGGCAACCGGGCGGGGGAGGGTGGCGCTCTCTACAATGCGACCTCCATACCGGGTGGATCTCCGGCTGGCGGCCCTATCGGCTTAACGCTGGCCAACAGTGTGCTGTTTGACAATGGGGGTGCCAGCACCATCAGTAACACGGGGGATGTAGCCCTATCGTCCCGTTACAGTCTGCTGGAGGCTTCGGTTACGGGATACACCGACGGTGGCAATAACCGAACTACGGTCACTTCGCCCTTTGTCAGCCCCACCAGCCTGCGTTTAGAAGCAGGCTCGCCGGCCATCAATGCGGGCGACAACGGAGCCTACCAGACAGCAGGGGGACCAGCTACTGATTTGGGGGGAAATGTCCGGATTCAGCAGAACACCATCGATATGGGTGCCTACGAGACGGGAGATCAGACTCCCTGCACACCACTAGCCTTCACGTCGCCCCTGGCGTCGGGTTCGGCCGTCTGCGTGGGTAGTAATGTGCAGGTAACGGGTAGTCTCAGTGGTACGTCCACCAGCTACCAGTGGTATAAAGACGGCGCTCCACTAGCCACTCAGACCAGCCCTACGCTGAGCTTGACGGGTCTCCAAACCACGGATGCGGGCCTTTATGCCCTGGTGGTAATTGACGGCTGCAACCCCGCAGCTCCCACCAGTCTGACCTCGACGGCTTTCAGCTTAACCGTAAATGCGCTTCCCAGTGCCGCTATCCAGGTGCCCAACGGGGGCAGATTGACCTGCTCGCAGCCCAGTCTGAGCCTGACAGCCACCGGTGGCAATACGTATCGTTGGGAGGACAATTCCACAGCAGCCCTGCGAACGGTCAGTGTGGCCGGTACGTATTCGGTGACCGCTACGTCCAGCAACGGCTGCCCGGCCACGGCTACGACCACCATCACCAGTAGCACGGGCCTGATTACGGTGACCAATCCGGCCACCTCGACTGGACTCATGAATGCGCCTTTCAGCCAGACATTCACCGCGTCGGGGGGCGGTTCTCCCTACAGCTTCAGTCTGGTCAGTGGTACGTTACCGACGGGGCTAACTCTATCGCCAGCGGGCGTTTTAGCCGGTACACCCGGTCAGGCGGGGAACTTCCCCATTACGCTACGGGCTACCGATGCCAATGGATGTGCCGGGAATAGCACTACGTATCCGCTAACGATTGTGGATGGCACGCCTATCATCACCGGTTTTGCGGCCAGCGTCAGCACAATTTGCGCGGGTAATTCGCTAGGCTTCAGCGCTACAGTGGGCAACGTAACGGGCAGCTATACCTACACTCTGACTAACGGTGTCAGTACGACCACCGGCGCTACGTCTACTACGGCCATCAGCCAGAATCTGACAGCAGCGGGCTCCGGCACGCAAAGCTTTACGTTGACCGTGAGCAGCAATGGGCAGACAGCTAAGGCTGTCACCAACGTAGCAGTGGTCATTCCGCCGACTGCTACGCTCACGGCCAACTTTGGTGGTACGCTCACCTGTGCCCAAACCTCGCTGATGCTGACGGCAGGCGGAGGTGTTACGTATGCATTTAGGGGACCGGGTGAATCTAACCTGGGAATTGTGAGTCAGGATGCGAATTCGGGGACGGCGGTGGTCAATGCGAGTGGGGTGTATTCGGTGAGTGTGAGCGCATCGGGTTGCACGAGCACCACCAGCCTGACGGTGTATCAGGACAGCAATGTGCCTACGATACGTATCGAGCCATCTATCGGAACGCCAGCCGGTGTTACGTTAACCTGCGCCAATCCGGTGGTGAGCCTGAGTGCGGTGGGCGTTGGTTCGCTACGCTGGAATACGGGGGCCACTACGTCAGTCATTAGTGCTACGTCGGCCGGTACGTATTCGGTTACGTTGACGGGTGCAACCGGTTGTAGTGCCACTACGTCGATCGCGGTCTTTGCTGATATCCTGGTGCCTACTGTGAGCGTTTTGCCAGGCTCTGCAACGTTGAGTTGTACTACTCCTTCGGTGAGTGTAAGCGCGCTCGGCAATGGCACGTATCGATGGAACACCGGAGCCACTACGTCCTCTATCAGTGTTACGTTAGCTGGTACTTACGCGGTGACGTTAACAAGTGCCAACGGATGCACCGCTTCGGCCAGCGTCAACATAACGTATCAAAACTGCGCGCCTGCTTTGGCTAACGCCATTCCCAATCAGAGTGCTACGGTAGGTCAGCCCTTTAATTATCTCATTCCGGCTACTACGTTCACCGATGCCGAAACGCCGGGTGGTCTTACCCTGTCGGTGCTGGGGCTGCCAGCGGGCTTGAGCTTCGTTTCGCCGAACACCATTACCGGTACACTCTCTACCACCGTGGGCTCTCCTTTTAGCGTCACGGTAATCGCTACTGATCCAGAAGGTTTGTCAACCGCTACCCGCTTTGATCTGACGGTGCAGCCCTTTGGCTTTGGCATCGCCGGGGTAACCATGCTGGACTGCAATCATATCAGCTACTTCGAACGACGCATCAACTTTATGGTCAGTTACAGCGGCACCAATGGCCAGCCCATCAGCCTGTCGGTAGTAGATGAACTGAGGGCTACCGACTATACAGGTCCTTATCAGTTGAATCTGTTCACCGACAAACCGGTCATTGAGCTTCGGGCTCGTCAGCAGGGCACGCCCGGTGAGGCCACCTTTGCCTACAACTGGCTGAGGGATTGTGCGAATGGCAACCCGAGGGTGGATAATGCCATTCCCCCTCAGTCGGCTACGGTGGGTCAGGCGTTTACTTACACCATCCCGGCCAACACCTTCACCGATGCCGAAACACCCAATAGCCTGAGTCTGTCGGCGGTGGGCTTGCCCCCTGGTCTGAGTCTGGTGGCTCCGGCTACGATTGCGGGCAGTGTATCGGCCAGCGCCAGCGCTTTTTACAGTGTGACGGTGATTGCCACCGATCCAGCAGAAGGTTCGGTCTCGACGCTGTTTCCGCTGAGCGTGGTCACGCCAAGTGGTTGTGTGAGCATGTACAGTGTGAAGGCGGGGGATTGGAGTGATCCTAGTGTGTGGTCATGTGGTCGGGTACCGGTGGTGAGTGATGCGGTGACGCTGAATCATGCGGTGAATTTACCCGCCAGTTATGTCGGACAGGCCTTGCGGGTGATCTATAGTACAAGTGGTCGGTTGCTGTTTGGCACTGGCAGTAGGCTACGGCTGGGGGGCAATTAACTCCCGGCCAATGTGTGGTGTATCCAGAGAACAGAGCCGGTAAATCAGCACTATTCTCTGGATACACCACAGAGCCAACCAACCTCGCTCCTAAATTCTTAATTCATCGCCACAAGCGACAATTGTTTATGAAACCAACACCCTACTTAAAACCCCACCAGCCCCATAGTCAGCCCCAGGTGAGCTGGACGCAGGCCGAAGGCAACTACACCCATGTGTATTTTCACAACGGGGGCTACTACCTATCGTCTATTACGCTGGGGACCATCTGCCAGCGCTTTCCTTATTTGGTGCGACTGAGCAAGCAGCTAGCGGCTGATCCTGAGTTGATTGTGGGCCGGCACCGGAACGAGGCTAACCAATTGGTGGTAGTGTTGGCAGTGGGTGGTAATCAGCAGGAGGTAGTTATTCCGCGTCGGCGAGTTCGAGAGGTAAAGCAACTCTTACGCCAGCTACAGGTCTAATATGGGATTAACTGGGTAGTTTACCAGCCTGTGCCAACAGCGGTATAGCGGGGCGAGTCACCACATTTTCCTGGCGTGCGATTCCTATAAGCCCAGGGGCCCCTGGTTCTCAATTCCCATAAAATGTTCGTGGCTGTCGCACAACGCCAGAAAGATTAATTCTGTAACTAACGTGAATAATGGGTTAAGCCGTTAAACGGCTGCCCGTTGCTGGAATAAATACCGAGGGCTTGTTAGGATAAAAACAGTAGGCAATTAAACCCGACAACACATGAGCAATGGCATAGTAGGGATTACGATGACGCGTGTGGTCAATGTCAAACACACTCATCAACAGGTCATTGACCGACTCAATCAACGCCCGTTTGCGCAGCTTGAGTTTATGACTCAAGGGCAGTAACTGATTCTTCATCTTAGTCCTGATTTTGGTGATCAGGTGTAAGCCTCGCTCGTAAAACTCCTCGAAGAGTGCGCTCAGGTAGCCTTTGTCGCCAATGCAGTGGCCTTGTAAATGGTCTAAGAGATAGTGCAAGACCTGATGATTATTATCGGCGATATTGCTTGGTGTCAATAAAAAACTGACAGGTTGGCCTAACTGATTGATTACTAAATGCAGTTTAAGCCCAAAGAACCAGCCCGTCGAGCTTTTGCCCCGAGTGGCCACCCCATCAAAGACCCGATGCGAGTGAATCCGGCGGTTGTCACAAACGGGTAGCTTTTTGGAGTCAATGAAATAGGTGCCTGTTAACTGGCTCTGGCAGCGGCAGCAGTACTGCAGATAGACAAACAGACCGGCAGCACGCGGGTGATGGTGACCACAAAGCGTTCGTCGCTGATGAGCTGGGGAAAATACGACGCCAATTCAGTTTGAACCACTTGGCGATAGTAGTATTCAAAACACTTGTAGCCCGAGTAGTGATAGAAAACCAGGATGCTCATTTGCTCGCTGTGGCTCAGTTCTGGGGTTAGTTTAGGTAGATTATTAGTCAGCCCAGGTTGGCGCTTGGCTTGCCAGGCGTTGAGGGCCAGACAAAAATCATCAATTGAGATGAATAGCTCGATAAGCTTATCTTTCGTATCTTGGGAGAGCATAGGGCGAAAGTTGTAGGAAAGTGATTCGACACCACAATATCCACAATTTCTCGCCCTTTTGCGCTATAAAGACTTGTCAGTCAGAATGTTCAATCCATTATTCACGTTAACTAATTAGGGCGTAGCATATAATATTGGGGTCACTTTAGAATGTCTTGTCCTGAATGGAATTGGACGCTTTTCCGGACGATAGTCAAGGAAAACGCGAAAATGGGCTTTTTCTCGTTCTATACAACCGTTCAGTAATTGTTCACCATGTTTGGTTCGAACGTGGTTTTTCTAAACAGTCTCAAACTCTCTCATCTCGTTGTTAACGCAGCATCGGTGAGGTCATTTAATCTAATATGAGTAAGCGACGAGAAAGAGCATGTACAGCACTCCATTCAAAAGACGATTCGTGCGGCTGCACTATACTAAATACTTAACTAAATATTGACGAATAAATCCTTTTGTCGGAAATCTACCATTCATATTTTGGTTGTTTTCCTAAATGATGTTGGTTCATCATGACCTTGAAACAGATGACAATTTCGGACCAATCTTGCCTTAATGTATCACTCTGGGGGAAAATCCCTCGCCTTTAGGCGAAGACTTTAGTTTGATAGTTTTGCATACCAATCTTCAGGCGTATGCAACACTACCGAAAAACCAGCCACACTACCTATGATTGTAAATATCATCTGGTCTGGATCACCAAATACCGCAAACCGGTCTTAGTGGGGCTGGTCGCTGAACGGGTTCGCGAGTTGTTGCGGGGGATTTGTAAGGAACACGAGGTGGAAATATTACGAGGCCATGTCTCCAAAGATCATATCCACCTGTTTGTTTCGGTGCCTCCTCATTTAGCCATCAGTAAGTTGGCACAGTACTTAAAGGGGAAGAGTTCCTACAAACTGCTGGGGGAGAATCAGCAACTGTCGAAGGCGTTCTGGGGTCGGCATCTATGGGCGCGCGGGTATTTTGTAGCCACTTCGGGTAACATCACGGATGAAATGATTATGGAATACATCAAGAACCAGGATGCGGCTGAAAGTGAGGACGAGTTTACCATCAGTGAGTAGCTTAAGTCGGCTTCAGCCGAAGATAAATCTATCGGCTTCGAGCCGATAGTAGTTTAATTATTGGGTACTGGCAATTCAGTCCCTTAGAACAAGCTGGAAATCGCCTAGCTAATTACAAAGTCACGAAACTTCATCAATTGCTGAAGAAGAGATTGAGGGGTTCTTTTGCCGTAGTTTACCAGCTAGCTATGTCAGGCTATAAGTGAGTCAACAAGCTGGATGCAATATTTAAAAAGTACAAAAACTACCTCTCTATGGCCTTATTTTGACCCTAGTTTTTGATATACGAAGTGCTTGAAGATACATTCTGATTTGGCTAATCTGAGCATGTAATCTCTGTAAAGAGGCTGATTTCGGCCAGAATCAAATGATATGTTGGTTTTCTACGTGCGCGCGTTGAGAGTATATATAATATAGGAACATAATCTATTGCCATATTTTAAATAAGAGTGTTATATATCAAATGATTTTAATAAAATAGTTAAAGTATTATTGTGATTTTTGCAATATAAATGGCTTTGTATTGAGAAATATATAATTATTGGTTATAATACTATTCTATTACAGCGGTTAGTATAGCCAGACAGTCCCCTGTAGCTGGTCTGATTGGCTGTATTTTTTTAGCTACCCCCACCCTTAAGAATCTTGAGGATGAAAAGGATTGTTTTTACCCGCTTTCCGGAAAGATGTAACTTCGATGTTTGTGGATTACTGACAAGAGGAAGCTAAATGTTATTTTGTTTGGCATAGCTACGACGCTTTCGTAAGCTCCTATAAGCATGCGGTCTTATGCCTATTTTAAGCGCGAAACAGCCCCAAAGAGACGCGATCTACTTAAGTTCTAAGAACTTTACCTTGATCAAAAAAATAATCTTAAATCGCATTATTGAGCGTTGTGAGACTTTATGATATACATATAAAGAGGGTTGACGGAGACTAAGTCAATTGCCGCTAACAGCTAACTGGCCATCTATATATTTCGTCTTTTACTTCCTAAAATACGAAACGACAGCAAACAAGGTATTTTTTAAATATGTATGATGATTTGTTCGTCTCAAGTGGGAGCGTGGCTGTTGCACAACTCCAGAAAAAATAAGTCTATGGCTAATAAGGCCGTAGACATTCAATATTTCGGATACTTTGGAAGATAAAACGACGATAATCGAGTACCAAATTCATCGTTATACTGTCCGTTTGGAGTTGTGCAACAGCCACGAGCGATTTGTGAGATTAGATTTGTTACATTTCTATTCAAGTGTTACTTAGCTTTTTGTCCAATAAAAGGTAGCAAGTCCATTTCACCAAACGCCCATTTTTTGAAGCAGTTCCATTCATCAACAAATAGTTATTTTTCTTCTTGCCAGGCTAAATACCGATACACCGTTGCTCGGCTTAAATGAAACAGACGACCAATCTCTAAAATCGTATGGGTCTTGATGGCATATATCGATTTAACGGCTCGTGCCTTCTCTTGGGCTTCAACAGTGAGACCCTTCGGGCGTCCGCCTATGCGGCCCCTGGCACGAGCTGCAGCTAAACCCGCTTTAGTTCGTTCACGAATAAGGTCTCGTTCGAACTCGGCCAGTGACGCGAATAGGTTAAAAACTAAGCGACCTTGAGCAGTGGTTGTATCACTGGCATCGTTCAAACTTCGGAAACCAATCGCACCGGCGACCCGGCCCTTTACTTTGAAAGTCATTGATCAGCGTGAAAAGCTCTTGTAAAGACCTGCCCAGCCGATCCAATTTCCAAACCATGATCATATCTCCTTGGCGCAGTACCTCCAGCAGCCTTTGAAGTTGCGGTCGTATTTTGGCCGAGGATACCTTGTGGGACGCCACCCCGGTCCTGAAAGATTTTGTGACAACCCGCTTTTTTAAGGTCATCCAGCTGAAGAGCTAGATTTTGATCTTGCCGGTCCGCCGGTGCGGTAGATATGCGTGCATATCCGAATAGCATGGTAGTATTTCAGGAAGAAAATTAGCAGCAATAGGTAGTTAATCAGTCTAATCTTCTGACTTGGCCCATGCATATCTCCAGATTACCTAGAAGAAAGGGCTGAGTCGACAAGAACAAAACCATAAATTTTAGCATGTGCAATCAGACAATACGAATAGCCCATTGCCATTTTATGGGCGGGTGTTGTGCGGATGAACCCCAAAACAACTAAATAATGGATCGGCATACTCCATCCCTAACGCCACCACACGCTCGCCAATTCGTAAGCCTTGATTAGCGATATTGACTAAATAGACCATTGCCTTCTTTTGGCTTGGGGAGCCGACCACATACCCACTCGCTGAGGAACTTTTAGCCCACTGACAAAAGAGATCGCCATGAGTGGTGTGTTGAACGGCAATGCCTAGCCCCCAGGAGACTTGACCAGGCTGACAAATATCGGTCCTCACGGGCGAACTTAGTAAAGTGGTAGACGGGGTTGGATTTACTCCTGTCGGCATCAGGGCAGCTAGCACAAAACGGGCATAATCCCCAGCAGTCGTTCGTAGCGTATGGGCCACATTAGCTGCTTCAACCTCATCGGACACTAGCCTTCCCGTCCCATCATACGAGCGGGCATAGGAAAGCGAGTCAACTGGTTGATATACGTAGCTGGAATGGTTCATCACTAAGGGTTTGAAGACCGTCTGTTGCATGAAGGCCTCAATGGGTTACTTGACCAGGTGTTCAACTACTAGCTGGAGCAGATAATAGCCTTCGCCTGAATAGCTGTAGCGACTACCGGGTGTAAACAGGGTAACTATGGCCTTCTTCTCGGGTCGCCAATTGGGCAAACCGCTGGTGTGATTTAATATCATACGAGCCGTAATTAAGGCGATTTAATCATCCAGCATGGGTCCTTTTAAAAACTGAGTCTGTATATAGCCCGTTGGCACGTACTTCACTAAGGGCGTATCCAACGCTATTTTGCCTTGTTGGCTTAATTGTAGGACGGCGAAAGCGAATACTGGCTTACCTAAGGATGCGGCTCGAAAAATGGTAGTCGTTGAAACAGGCTGCTTGGTGATGCTATCTTTTACGCCAAATCCCGCACACCAACTAATCTGTCCATTGTCAATGAGGGCAATGGATAAAGCCGGAATAGCCGCACTATCCATGATGGTCGGAAGAGTTGTCTGTAAAGGGTGACGAGGCGATTGAGCCACCACAGGTAAGCTCATCATTGCCAGCGAAGCGGCTAGCGACAGACTTGGTGTCCATCGGTTAATCAGTGTATGGACCATAAAGTAGGATGTCTAGGGAAACTGTTGGAGGAGTCAGCGCAGCGCGTGTTCGTCGAGCGGCTTTGAGAGGGTGTGGCTGTCGGATTCAAAATCGAGGATGTCTCCCGGCTTACAGTCCAGCGCCTGACAAATGGCTTCCAGCGTGCTAAAGCGAATCGCCTTGGCTTTGCCTGTCTTCAAAATCGAAAGGTTGGCCAGGGTGAGGTCTACTTTCTGAGCCAATTCGGAGAGCGATATCTTGCGTTTGGCTATCATCACATCCAGGTTAACAATAATGGGCATGGGTTAGACAGTTAATTCGTTTTCAAGTTGGAGTTCGATGCCACGTCGGTAAACTTGGGCTAGGGCTAATAAAATCAAACCCAGTAACCAGGGGCCATCCAACTGGATATCTACGCTCAAAGAGGCTTGGTTGGTAAGTCGAATTTGTCCGAAATAAGGTCTGGTCTGATACCACAGCGCCAGTTTAAGGAGCAATTCAACGGCGGTTTGGCCTAAAAACAGGAAACCCATGATTGTAATGCGTCGGGCAATAGCCGCCTGAAAAGGGGATTGAATCTGAACCGAGCGAAAAATTTGGCGGAGTAAAAAGAACATCCAGGCTGCTGTTACCAAGCCGACGAGTCCCATCAGGCTCATTAACAGACCTGGTACTGACCGAATTGGAACCTGGAGTTGCCCTGCCTGTTTTTGCGGGGTTAAACGCAATTGAGGCTGGCCAGTAGTGGCAATGGTTTTATCGCTGGCGGGTGCCCAGGCTACCGGAACCGATACATAGTTGGGTTGCTCCTGCCCCAGTAGAAATGGACCGGTTTGTGCGTTTAGAAACTTTAGGCAATTTATGGCCGTGAATAGGACTAGAACAGCCAACACCAGGTAATAAAACAAGGTAACCAGCCGCTTGACGGTTGGGAATACCCAATAGGGTGAGTTAGTTTCCATATGTATCGAACTTATATTGATGATACAAAGGAATGTATATTTATTGATATTCAATAAATATTAATCGAATATTAAGAAATATTTATTGAGTACGCATAGATATTCTCCGCTGAGAAAAAATATCACTCTTTAACAATTGATTACATATCCTTAGAGACCGACCTCCTGCAAAATGTTCGCTGGAGGCCGGTCTCTAAGGATATGTACTACAAACATGGTTCGTCTCTTTTTGAGGAGCATTTATTGAGATTCGGTTCTATCCGTCCGTTTATAATAGACAATGTGTAGCCTTGTCAGCTTATTCGTTAAACAAATTTCAACTAGTATATTTGTTCGTTTCACCTTAGTCGATCTGTAGTCCAGGTGTCTTATTCTGAAGTAGAGCTAGCGCGTGATATTGAGCGAATTCAGCGAATTCCCATTATTCCCACCCTCTTAAATGTCATCTGCGAAACAACGGGTATGGGCTTTGCCGCCGTGGCCCGCGTCACTGAAGACCGTTGGATTACCTGTAGTGTGCGCGATGACATCCAATTTGGTCTCCAGCCGGGTTCTGAATTGACAATACAAACCACGATTTGCAATGAAATTCGAGATTCGCATCAACCCGTTGTTATTGAGCATGTCCAGCAGAATGAGCGCTTCTGTAACCACCACACACCGGCCATGTATGGATTTCAGAGTTATATTTCCTTCCCCATTATCCTAAAATCAGGTGAATTTTTTGGCACCCTTTGCGCCATCGACCCTAGACCGGCTCAGCTAGAGAGTACAAAGATTAGGGGCCTGTTTGCCGCCTTCACCGAACTAATCTCGTTGCATCTACAACAAAGTGACCTGCTGGAGGAGAGTGATTATGCCAGGAAGAACCTGAGCCGACAGCTTACCAACTCCCAAGATGAAAACCGACAATATCGCCACATTTCCAGTCATACCCTGCAAGAACCCCTGCGTAAACTGAGGCTCTTTAGTGGTATGCTCGTCGAGGCTATTCGGATAAATGAACGTGAAAAGGCGGGGCAATTAGCGGTAAAGATTAACCAGGGCGCCGAGCGATTTTCAGCCCTGTTAAAAGATTTAACCAGTTTCTCGGACTTAGAGAAGAATCAGACCACCTTTCAGCCAACCGACCTGGATTATACGCTTGGTCTTGTCATTACGGAGCTCCGCACCCAGTTAGATATTAAAGAGGCAGATGTTCGACTAGGGCCTATGCCTACTGTGCCAGGGATACCCGCTCAATTAGAACTACTTTTTTATCATTTAGTGGAAAACGCCATTAAGTTTTCAAAGCCAGACCAGGTGCTGGCGCTATCGATTGATAGCAACGAGTTGATTTCTACAGAGTTGATACCCAATTTATCGCCTGACAAACAGTATGTTGAAATTAAGTTAAGGGATGACGGTATTGGGATAAATCCATCCCAACTCGAAAAAATATTCGATCTGTTTTCTCAACTTCCCACAGGTGAAATTCAACGAGGGGCGGGTATTGGCTTAAGTATTTGCCGAAAAGTGCTTCGCAATCATTCGGGGCAAATTAGTATCCACTCGGAAGTAGACGTAGGGACAACCGTTTCAGTCATTCTGCCTCTCAGCTAAATAAGCATTAAATGAGATTAATACAGCTTGAAAACAGGAATGAGTAACCAATACCGGTTCACATCTAGTTAGACAAACCAGCAGGAAGGCGACAAACCAGATCAACATGGATTAGCCAGATGTCCGAGGAATGGTTAATTCCTCAATCATCACAGGTAATATGAGTTGTTAAAAAACGGCTGATCCGGACCGGAACTAGTAATAACCTAGACCAAATTTGTTACATTTGGTGACAGCCAACTTAAAATCCTACCATCTAAACTAATGCAAACTCAGGATGTACCTTTTGATGTATTAGTGGTTGATGACGATTCATCGGTCAGTGATCTGTTGCGTTTAATTGGTCGGAAAGAGTTTGTGGAAGCGACGTTTTTCAGCGTTTCAACGGCTTTAGCTGCCCTTTATTTTCTGGATGATCCCCGCAATGGTCAGCCTAGTTTGATCCTACTCGATATTGATTTGGGGGATGCTCTTGATGGGATTGAATTGCTACCCCTTTTACAGGCACGGGTCAATAAGAAGGTGCCAATTATCATGTTATCGCATTGTTTACAAAACCAATACGTTCAGCGCTCCTACCAAGCGGGTGCTGCGGCTTACACGCGCAAACCCGAAGAACTTCTGGAGTGGAAAACGTATGTTCATGCGTTAAAACAGTACTGGTACCACACAACTCTATTGCCCCCCAAAGCGTCATAAAGTCAACAACCTTGTATGCGGGTTGGGAGCTTCTTACCTGTTGAGGGCAACTATTCCTTCAGGCTTTGTCCAGCTAAAGGTTGCAAGTCCAGTTGTGCCGGTTATCAACTAACTAGACAGGTAAGTAAATGCAGAACCTAGCCCCCTGATTCGGTTGCCCACTGGCCGTGACCGCTCCGCCATGATTGGTCACTACCTTTTGCACAATCGCCAGCCCCACGCCTGTACCCGCAAACTCGTTCTTGCCGTGAAGCCGCTGGAAAACCTGGAAAATGCGATCCACATACTTCGCCTCAAAGCCAATTCCGTTGTCTTCCACCTCAATCAAGTGATAGGTCTCAACATCTCGTGTGGGCTTCACCGAAATTGGTAACTCTCCTTTGGCTACTTGATGGGCGCGGACGGCGATTTGAGGACTCATGAGTTGCCCGGTTGCATTCGTGCGCCGAAACTTGAGAGCATTCGATAATAGGTTTTGAAAGAGTTGACCCAGCTGCAAACGATCCCCTTGAACCGTCGGCAGCTTACCCAGCTCAATCTGGGCTCCGCTTTCTTGCACCACTACTGATAAATCCTCCAACACTTGTTGGACAACTTCAGGGAGCGATACCGGGTGGGTAATCGCTTGGCTGGTCGCAATCCGGGAAAAAGCCAGTAAGTCCTTGATGAGGACCGACATGCGACTAGCGGCTGCCTGCATCCGCTTTAAATAGACCGCTCCCTCCCCCAGCGCATCACCATACTGACCTTGGAGCAGATCGCCAAACTGCTGAATCTTACGAAGCGGTTCTTGTAGATCGTGGGAGGCAATGTAGGCAAACTGCTCCAGATTTTGATTCGAACGAAGTAGATCGACATTAGCCACTTCTAAGGTCTGGTTCGCGTCCGCAAAGTCTTCATTGGTGGTCGCTAACTTCTGGTTGTTCGCCATCAGCTCTTGATTGAGCAGGGCCAAGGCTTCACTGGCAGCAGCTAGTTCTTGAGTGCGCTGGCTTACCTGTTGCTCCAGAACCTGTTGCAACTCCTGCTGGGCGGTGATGTCCTGGGCAGTACCTTCTATTTTGCTGGGCTGGCCAGTCGCATCCAAATAGACCCGACCCATCGACTGCAAGATACGTCGCTGACCGGTTTTGGCATGGGTAACCGAATTGATCACCTCATAGCGTCCATCGGAGCCCGGTAATAACGTATTATAGAGGTTAGTTCGGACATAGTCCCGTTCGCTCTCATCAATGATGGCGATGAAGGTTTCTACGTCCGCGGTCAAGCTGTCAAGACCAAACCAGTCGGTTACCCGTGGGGAGACCGTCACCGTATTCATGGCCAGGTCCACGCTGAAAGTGCCCAGTTGAGCCAGTTGGATCGCGTTTTGCAGTGCCGAAGCCGTGTCTTCAGTGCGTTGACGAGCTAGCTCTAGTTCGGTTACATCAGCCGCCGTGTTCATCACACCATACACGTGCCCCTGGGCATTAAACAAAGGCGTAAAGTTATAATTAAAGTAATAAGGTACCAGCTTTCCCTGATGGTCAATATTGACCCGCTGGGTACCACTCGCAAAGGGGATTCCCGTATCATAGACATGCAGTAACTGCTCAAATATGTGCTGATCCGCAAGCTCGGGGAGTAGGTCAAGGTAGGATTTACCAATCACATCCGGCCCTTTGCCATAGATGTCGATAATGGCTTGGTTGGCTAAACGAATCCGCATCTGGCGGCCCGTGTAGACGCCAATCGGAAAAGGAGCGCTTTCGACCAGGCTTTGCATTTGGCCCAGTGTTTCCTCTAAACGCTGGCGGGCCTGCACCTGCGGGGTGACATCGGTGGCCACTACCAGTATACCGTTCACATACCCCTTGGTATTGCGTTGCGGTTGGTAAGTCAGACCGACGTAGATTGTTTCGAGCTTGCCTTCCCTCAGTAAGTCAACGGGTACTTCGGGGGCGACAAAAGGGGTACCCGTTGCCATTACTTGCCGAAGTAAAGCCTCGAAGCCTTGCGACTGAAGTTCGGGTAGGGCTTTAAACAGAGGCTGGCCGATGAGTTGATCAGCCGACCGGTTGACCAGTTGACAATAGAAAGGATTAGCTGAGCGAAAGACAAACTCATCGCCACTCACGAAGGCAATGGCCACCGGTGACTGCTCAAACAGGGGTTTCAGTACTTCCTGTTGGGTTTGCTCTAGCAACCGCTGAGCCGTTACATCCTGAGCGATACCGGCCAAGCGGAATGGCTCGTCCGCCGGGTTAAATTCGGCTTTGCCCGTAAAGCGCACCCAGCGGAGCTGCCCGTCATCCCCGCCTACGGTTCGAAAGGTGACATCGTAGTGCCCATCGGAAGTCGTAGTCAATGCGCTAGCCATAGCCTCGCGGACCAAGCTTTGATCATCGGGATGAATATAGGGAAAGGCTTGTTCGTAGGAGAGGGTGTTAGCTTGATGCAGTCCATACAGGGCTCGGCAGCGCTCATCCCAGCGGGTTTGTTTGGTAATGGGGTCGTATTCCCACACCCCCAGGTTAGCCGCTTGCAGAGCAAAGATGACGTCGAGACGCTCAATCAGTTGTTTGGTTTGCTCGTTGGGTTGTGGCTCGGCAATCATAGTGACTAATGTAACGGACGATATACAGGTGAAATAACACGATTTGAGCAAATCTTTCTTCTGGAAAGAAGAAAAAGTTACTTTCTGTTAGATTGATTCCATATTTATATCGTGAAGTAATCCCACACCTAGTATAACGTTTTCTCAAAACGCCCGAATTATTGATACGCAAATCGCTCCTCGTCTCAAGCACGAGGGTATTTTGAGAATAAAAATAACTTGCCTGAACTGACCATATAGAGATCCCTTGTCAATCCAATTTACAGACAAACCATCTCCTTTGTAGAATACGTCTATAAGACGTAAAAGTCTTTGGTGACTGGTTTGTCTGGAATGCTTGGATAAGCCGTCATACTCTTCAGATCAATTTCAATCGTCTGGGCAATCGTCGTGATGGGCGTGTCGGTGGGTTTACCCTCAAAAGGATCCTGCAGTTGAAGAGCGCTTTTCTCAATCAGAATGAAGGCCGAAGAGAGGATCGTTACCAAGGGGACGTCCAGCAAATAATGAACCGGATCTAAACAAAAAGGAAGAATCGTGGCAAACAAGTAAATAAACACTTGCATATTAAAGGCATACGTCCGAGGGAAAACGGTCCTCTTTATCCGTTCACATCGCCCCATTGAGTCCGTCAGGCTGTTGAGGTTGGTGCTCAATTGGACCATTTGATAATCCGTTAACTGATGACTCTCAAAGAGCTGGCGAATGGCCAAACCATGATCGAGTAGGATCGCATTCGGCTTATTCGTTGCGTCTGCCAGCCGCTGTTGGTCAGTCAATGGCAGGAACTCACGCAGCCGATCCGTTACGTCCTGCCTCCGTAGCGTGTCTCCCAGCACAAAACACCAGGCACACTGGCGTTCAACAAAGGTGTGCACCAGCGACGCTTTATTAGGTCCATTAGCCAGAAACATTTGCAGTTGGCGAATGAAGCTGCGGCTATCGTTGACGATTGCGCCCCAGGCAATCCGGGCTTCCCACCATCGGTCATAGGCTTGGTTGGTGCGGAATGCCAGCAATAAAGCAATGCAGGTACCCAGTATGGCTGCTATGGAAATGGGGATAACCGGCGCCCAGGGGCTGAAGAGTTTGAGAAATACAATTAAGTTGGCATATAGGAAAATCAGCAGAGCCTGACGAAGTATATTCTGAATAAAGAAGGTGATTGAAATCTTATTATTGAGCAGCATAGCATTTTATTGATGTTTTCAGGCGGCTTATACCACACAACGTGCTATGCTCCCCTTCTTCCTAGTTAACTGTTGGCGCGTTTTTGATTAGGCAACGGCCAGGCCCCGTATGTAATATTCCTTTCCTTGGTTACTCGTCCGTATATCCACGAGTAAGTCTTTACCCTGCCAACTAACCGGATCAACGCCATTGATGGTCCAGGTACCTTTTTCTAGGTGTAATTCCGGCCCACCCCGGATGACACTCATGATATTGATCAGGACTTTGGGTATGACGACGGCATCGGTTACCGTGAAGAGTTCATTGAAATTGATTCGCATCGTTTTATGAAGTTAAAGATGAATTGAAATAGGGGATTCGGTCATGATTAATCAATGAATACTGATAGGATCGTCTGCTTGTGGCTGTGAGGCAACGGTAAAGGCATTTTTTCAGTAGCGTTCATTCAGCGTGAGAACGCCGGGTTGCGGTGTCTAATCTCTCATGAACAGAAATGGTACTAACTAAATAGGATAGTTCAACTCGAGCGGTTAGTGTTCTTCACTGTATAAGTCAAATGAACTGACTGATAGAATTAATTGCCTAAGCATCCTGGCTGATTGGGAAGTCGAGCATGATGCGCTCAGGAAGTACAGGAAAATACGGAGTCAAAACGTGACTGAGCGGAGTAGAGAATTCGTAAACGCTTATTGCGCTACGTCGACGAATGAATCAGTAAGTCAGGCAGGGTTAGGTAATCCCGTAATGCCATTAGTAGTTAAACACCTATATGCTGGCAATGTTTAGCCTCCAGCTTACTAAAAGGCCTATTATGAATATTCGATGACTAAGCTCTATCGACCTTCCCGCTTTACGGATAATCAATTCATGGGCAGGCTTAGGCTAACTCCGCTAGTAAAAGCAGGTGATTTCCGGCCTCCAGATAAGCGCGCATGAGATGCCGGTAGAAATAAACTCGGTCCCGCCCAATGTAAAAAGCACGCTCGTTTGGGTGAGGACAGGCGAAAAATAAGCCATTGGCAAAATGGCCCCAGCCAATTCCGTTGACCTGATTTAAAGCTGGTGAGATAAAGGTCAAGTGCTGTTGAGCCGGTGAAAGTGGTCCAACGACATGGGCAGACTGCCGCATCGCATCTAGCAGATCGGTGATGTCCCAGAGTTGATTCTGTTGGCTCACCTCATCGGTAAAACAAATACGCTTGCCCGCTAAAGCGGATTGCCGAACCAAATCGCTGACCCCTTTAATCAGCTCGATCCAGTAAAGCTGGCTCTGAAGCGTGAAGGGCATGGAAGGCAGAAAAATCTTAGATTCGAACAGGAAGGCTACCTGCTCCAGATGCTCCATTAATTGCGGCTTCGGCCAAATGCTGTCTGAGGAGTCAATCATATTCAGTGACGACATTTGACTGCCGGTAAGCACGCACGCAGCAAGGCTGTTAACAACGTAACAGCGCGATTCGACAAATGATTGCAAGCCGAGGTAGTTATTTAGAAGTACCCATATTCTTACTTGTCAAAATAAGCGGCCTATGAACAATTAGTTTGCTAGTGCTTCTTCTACGTTGATGACTAGCGATTGAAAATAAATAAAGCGATTCGGTATCAATCGTGTTCTACCCTAAACTCGATCTCATGGCACATCAGTACAAGAAAAATAAAAACACTAAAAAAGTGGCTACCAAGCCCGCTAAAATAGCTGGTCAAACCGTGCTGCCTAAATACGCTCGTAATGAATCGGAGATGACGACGCCAACTTTATCGCCCAAAGCGAAAAAGAGTTAAATGAGCCTATTTGATACGTTACCTATGGCCTGTTCGTAATCTTCACGTTTAGATGGCCGGTCATAACTCCATCCATGTCACAGGTTGTTGTCTTCGCTTATGCACACCAAACAGCGTTTGTGAGGGGTTTTTGCAATCAAAAGTATACTCCTTTAACCAATCGTTTTTGTATGGATACTAACACGCTGGTCATTATTACGGGATATAGTTCGATCTCACCGAAGCCTATTCGAAAGGCGTACCTAAACAATAGTGAGGAAACGGCCCGACTTCGATTCATTCAGCAAAACCCAGGGATTCGCGATGTTAGTGTGGTGCTCGTTTCCTTTGACGATGAATTTACCATCCGCTCCAACAGAGAGATACTGGCGTATTGAAGCATAGAGCTAATTCGCTTTTTATTGTCACAAAAAGCCTGATTTTGATTGGACCATTTACTGGAACACCTTTCCTGCTGTAAGAAGCAACTAAGGCTCTACTACGCTGATCAGCCATGACGATTATCTTCCAATACCTGTTTACGCAGACCAATAGCGGGTTTATTTGCCGGGTCCCGCTTCGCATTTTAGAGGGGCCTGTGCTGGGTAAAGGCACCAGCCCAACTACCGCTGAAGCCGGGGGAGTCGATCTTCAGGACTGGGTTGGAAAGAGTCTGCACGTGACCATTCAGTCGGGCATCCATACCATCCTGGGGGTGGCCGGCTGATCCCGTATTGATTCTCCTTGCTAATCGACGTAATCAGGAAACAGCCTCTGCATGCTGACGCCTGCGAGAAGCCTTGTTCAACACATTTCCCTGATTACTCCTTATATGAAAAAATGGCTTATGATAACCTTATGTGGTGTTGGTAGTTTAGCGGTGTTGGGCTGGATTTGGCGAGTCAATCAGATAGATGATCTCAACAAGAATACGATTCAGCAGGCGCAGCAAAAAGCAGCCGAGAACCTGGCCGCTAGACCCAATGCCAAGCGAGATTTAGTAATCAATACATTCAGGTGGCAAAAAAACGAAGTGGATACAGTAGCCCATCATTGGTTCACGGTTTTTAATGCATCCAGGCGGTATACCTACACAAAGATACCCGTACGGTTTATCTATTATTCAGAGGCAGGCAATGAAGTGGGTCGTACAGATAAGCTGATTGACAGGGCCATCCGAACTGGAGAATCCATTGATATAGAAAACGTGGAAACAGAAGTACGCTATCAACAGGCGGATGGCGCAGACATGGAAATCACGGAGTGAAGAACCTTGAGAATGGGCCACCGACTTACTAGTCAGGCCACTTCCCGTAAACTAACCTGACTTCATCCTGCAGGCGCTACAATAAGCTGACCCATTTAGCCGTGATACGACTTTCGGCAACTACCGATTTAGCAAAGGATAAATGGCTTTTAGGCGCTAATACGTAGAGCTCCCCGCCACTAAATTGATTTGTAAAAGAACGTAGTGAAAGAATTGCCTAGGGCTGAAGATGATATGTCTTCTCTACTTCAGACAAAGCTCGTCGAATATGGTGGTTCAGATATACCCGTTGATCATCAATGAAAAAAGCTAGTTCATCATCAAACTCAACCGTGAAAAAATAGCCGTTGGCAAAATAACCCCAACCCCGATTAGCGTAACGATTCAGGCGGTTGCTGGCCAGTTGGCCGGGCTTATCCGCCGTTAATGCCGGTAAGCGGTCATACAGCCAATTGATCAGGGAAGTAATGTCCTGTATCTTTCCGTTTACGCCTACTCCTTCCCAAAAATCAACCCGCTTACCAGCCTGATCAGCAAGCGTCAATAGACGGTGAACCAGCGTGATCAGTTGAGCGAATTCCGGTTTCCAGGAATCGTCTTCGGACGTGTTTAGGTCGAAGGCGGGGGAGTCTAGCGCCGTATGTATCTGCGTTATGTAATTAGTCAGTTGATTATCGTTAACCTGCATTCGTGAGGGAGTTTTAGCATCTACTTAGGATGGGTCATAAGGATAAACTTCGTAGACCATCGCCAATGAAGCCCCGTCAGGGCACTGAAGTGTTTTCAGTAATCGAAGGATTCCCTGCGTGTAGTCGATTGGAGCCTGGTCGAAAGCTACGTAGAACTGACGATACGTTAGTTCGGTTTCCGCACCCGATTTGACCAGTAAGCTCACCTCATAACCTTCCAGATCAATAGCACCTATTTGAGCTTCTCTAGGTAAGGCTACTTCATTAAAACCAACAAATAAGATAATTCTGAGATCGGTACGCATCAGTAGGCTTTTAAATAACGAGTAGCCTTTATCGGCCAAACTTGGGAATCAGGTCCTGCCGTTTGGCTGCCTACTCAGCCGTCAGATACAGCACCGTACGGGGCATATCCCGTATTAGGTACCGGGCGGAACCAGTACTATTCACGGGTTAATCCAGCGGATGAGCACAGACCAGTAAGAAGCTAGCGCCCGCCGGATGGCGGAAAGGATAACAGTTGGGATAAAAAAGGGGTTGGCTAACCGCTCGGGTAGCAAAAATGTATCGGTCAGGCTGCCCGGTTTGTCCAGCTAAACGTTGCACGATCGTGTTGAACACCATCCGGCTCCGTTGGGTGAATAGTGCAGCGTTGGCCGTAACTAATTGCGTAGCAGAAAGGAAACAGTTAATCCAACTGGAAATCCGGTAGTCTATCATGAGTAAGGCATTTGACCGCCGGTTAGTACACACGCAACAACGTAGTAAACTATAAACGCGCCAGCAACTAAAAAGATTACAATTTTTTCTATTAGTTAGGGAAAGCGAAGAATGAACTATTGTTTTTTGAAATATTTTAAAAATCAATAGGATAGCTGGTGTAATAAACGTAGATTTACTAAATCTTAATTAGTAGAAGAATGCAAGTAGGAACTGTTAAATTTTTTAATGAAGGCAAAGGATTTGGCTTTATCAGTCCCAAGGATGGGCAACCCGATATCTTTGTTCATGTCTCCGGTCTGATTGATCAAATCCGGGAAAATGACCAAGTGAAGTACAATGTGATTGAAGGCAAGAAGGGCGTCAATGCAGTCGATGTTGAAGTGGTTTAAATTCCCTTATTGATCTGTATAGAATTGTTGAAACATGCCAAATGGCATGTTTTTTCGTTTCGATGGGTTGATCAACCGGTTATCCCCTCTCTATCATTCGACCAGCCCGGCTTATCCATCCGGCGTTGGTTACGTCAGTTGAGTCAAGGTACTCCTATAGGTAAGCTCCGTTTCGGCTAATTCCGATGTGCCACTCACGGGAGCGGCTCCCGCCGGATCGGGGGCGCAAGCTAAAGGAATATGACCTTCCGTAACGAGCATGCCTGACGTCGGATCAAGACCAATCCAACCCGCACCGGGGAGGTATACTTCCGCCCAGGCGTGTAAATCCAATGAATCCGCTACGTTCCTGAGCCCATTGTCTGTCCCAGCTACCTGGGCAAGATAACCCGAAACAAACCGGGCTGCCAGTCCGCATCCTCGAGCTAACTGCACCAGCAGCCAGGCCGAATCCCGGCACGAGCCCATGGCCCGTCGGAGTGTTACGTCAGCGGGTTGCACGCCAGCCTGCAGGCGGATCTGGTAAGCAATGGCCTGGTTAACCTGCTGATTGAGGCCAATCAGAAAATCAACCGTGTCTCGCTGGGGATGGTGTCTGATTTGGCTGATCCACTGCGCTAAATGGGGCCCCTGCTCGGTAATCTCCAGGTACGATGTCAGCTCTTTCTTAAGAGCATCTTCATAAGCAAACGGAAAGAAACTGGCGTATGAATCGATCAGAAAATCGAAGGGATTAACCGGCTCCAAACGGGCTATCAACTGAACCTGAATGATCATTGCAGCTACCGAACCAGAAAAATCAACCCGCGCCACCCTGTTACTAAAGGGGTCCTGCTGCCAGTGCAGAACGTGATTAGCCGGTTCAATGCTTAGCTGATACGACTCGATCACCGCCGGGCTATGGGCGGCCGGTTTGAGCCGTAGCCATTGGGGAGATAAAAAAACCGGCCTCTCGTACTGATAGCGGGTCTGATGAATGAGCTCAACACGAATGGCCATGCGGGAACGAAGGTTAGAATCAGGGCACTAGACTTTTTCAAAAACCATCCGGTAATGCTCCATCGTTTCCTGCTGAAAACACACCCGGTTGGGGCTGACCCGAAACACGGCTAGCAAGTCCCGGAAGGCTTTGCTGGTTAACAGCTTAGGCAGCAGGGAAGCATACAGGCCGTATTTGTGCAGGTTAAAGGCCCGAAACCGTTTCCGCCACTCGCCAATGGTTTGGATATAATCCAGCCGCCCACTGCTCTTGGAGATCAGCTTGAAATGCGGCTGCGCATTGCGGATGACCTGCTCCGCTCCGTAGGGTAGCCAGGAACCCGGAAACTGGGTGATCATCAGCGCCAGGGCGTACGAAGGCGTATCCTTGGGCGCATCCAGGCTGATCTGCTCGAAGGGAATCATGTTCTTACCAAAAACCATGGTCTGGATGTAAGCTCTTCCCCCGACGGGCAGTAAATCAGCTAGTTTGGTAAAGAAGTCGGCGTAAACCGTATCCTGCTGGCCGGCCTGGTACTGTTCGACCGAACAAAAGTGTTCCATCGCTCCCACGCTGCTGATGGCATCGAACCGGCCGTAATCAGCGGGTCTAATCTGGCGACAATCCTTGATATCGACCGCCAGCCCGTTGGCCCGGCAGGCTGCAGCCTGTCCTTGTGAAAGCGTTACGCCCTGACCAATAGCCCCCCTTTCCATTACGAATTGAAGAAAGGGCCCCCAGCCGCAGCCCAGATCCAGCACCCGCGAACCGGCACTGATGTGCAGACTATCGGCAATAAACTCGTGTTTCTGGCGCTGAGCCTGTTCCAGCGTGAGCGAAAAATCACCGTTGTACAGGGCCCCGCTGTAATCGCCGGTCTGGCCCATGCTCAGCCGAAAGATTTTATCGATGGTGGTGTAGGTGAAATCGAGGTCTTGTTGAGAAGCCATACGGAAAGTGGATAAGCGAGTGATTCGATACGTACAGATATACCGTTACGGCGTCCTAGGCGGGTCGGCCCAGGGTTTGCAACAGGCGAAAGTGGGAGTAAAGCGCCGAGCCGAAGCTGCGATTCTCCAGGTAAGGCAAACCAAATTCGTGCGCCGTTCGCTTGACTATAGCGGTAATGGCGGGGTAATGAATATGACAAACCTTCGGAAATAAATGGTGCTCAATCTGGCGGTTTAAGCCCCCACAGATAAAGGCGGCTATTTTTGAGCGGGGCGCGAAATTGGCTGTCGTGTACAACTGGTGAATGGCCCAGGCATCGGGCATGTTCCCGGTTTCGTCGGGCAGGGGAAACGTAGTGCCTTCCACTACGTGGGCTAACTGGAAAACCAGCCCTAATACCAGCCCTTCGGCTAGGTGCATCACCAGAAACCCGATCAGTACCTGCCACCAGGTCAGACTGAGTATGGCCAAAGGCAACACCAGAAAGAAAACGTAGTAAAGCGTTTTAGAAACAAACAGTTTGATGTATTCACGACGGGGATGGTTGGGCGTATCGTGCTGGCCGATCCGGTCTTTAAAGAACTTGACGTAGTCTTTCCGTAGCACCCACGAGAGTGAGGCCAGGGCATACAAGGGAAACGTATACCACTGCTGGTAGCGGTGCCATGACTTCAGGGGCTCTTCAGGGTCCAGTCGGACCAGTCCCGGCGCTACGTCAATGTCTTCATCATGACCAGGAATATTGGTAAAGGTATGGTGGACAATATTATGGGTAATTTTCCAGACGTAAGGGTTAGCCCCCAATAGATAAAAACTGCCGCCTAAGAATTTATTCACCCAGGAGTGAGCTGAGAAGGCGCCATGCAGGGCATCGTGGGAAACATTGAAGCCAATGCAGGCGGCAAATACGCCCAGTAAAGCTACTAGCCCAAGCATCGTCCAGATACCGAACTGATCGGACAGAATTAGTCCATAGATTAGCCCGTAGCCGATCAGGAAAAAGAGCGCCTTGGCCCACATGGCTCTGTTAGCATGGGGCGAAATGGCCTGCTGAGTAAAATACGCATCGACCCGCCCGCGAAGCGTAGCGAAAAACGGGGATCGGCCCGTATTGGTGAATTTAAGTTTGGTTGCCATGAAATGCTGTTAGGAGATGAGTTGGCCGATCTGTTGAATCTGCGTCAGCAGAGGTAAGGCAGAACGGCCTTTTTCGGTAAGTGTATATTCCACCCGGGGCGGAATTTCGGCATAGATCGTTCGCTGCATAACGCCCAGAGCGACCAGCGCTTTTAATTCATCGGCTAGCACTTTTTCGCTCACGTTGGGTAGCTGTTCGCCCAGTTGGCTATAGCGCAGCGTCTGCTCGCCCAGCATCAGAATTATGTAGAGCCGCCATTTGCCGCAGATCATCGACAAGGCCTTTCGAATTAAAAATAAATCTGGCTCAACGGGGAGGTCACGGGTATCACTCGTAGTCATGGTCAGTAGGCGTTTGCTGAACCGAGTCAGGGATTAGCCTAAGCCGAGGCAGAAGTGAAACAAGGATCAAACGGATCAAGCAATCGGTTATTGGCGGCTAGTTTACAGCCAGAGACTAGTTGACCGATGATCTTAATGAGAATACGTGTTGGTTAGAAATGCTCGATACGGATGACGTGAAATGAAAAACTTAGAACGTTGAGTTAAACTGAAAAACGGAATGGAGATGAAAATGCCGGACCGGCTAAAAGAAGGGAGCTAAACGGCAAGTCGGTTTATAGAGCGGCTTACGAAAACAACCAGAATACTAGCGAGTGAGGAAATACGCTTGACAGGTGAGTGACTGTTTAGATAGTAACTGGCTGATGGATTAGTTAGTTCATACCCAACTTAATTTAGCTGGATTAGTCAGAATTTGATCTGGTAACATTTCTATTGTTTTCTGGATCCATCTCACTGGGTCGTCGTATTAAACCCCTATTTTCAGGAACAATATCAAGCTCGACCGAATACTACCATTCGATTGATTCAAAAGTCTCAATTTGCCATCTCACGTATCAAAGTATCATTTATAACGCTATGGTTGAGTTTGTGACACATTTTTTGCCTTTAAACAATAGCAGTGACAGATCTTGAGTGCCACAGGTCTAGGAGAGATAACAAATTGATAGTTACAATATACATAAAGCATATTCTCATTTATAAAAATATCTCCTAGAAGTTATGAAGGCACAATAAGACAATTAAGGAGATTGCAATACAACTTGCAATGTATCAAAATGTATTGCAAGTTGTATTGCAATCTCATAAAAAAAGCCACTTACAAATCAATGTAAGTGGCTGATTATCAAGTGCACTCGTAGGGATTCGAACCCCAAACCTCCTGATCCGTAGTCAGGTGCTCTATCCAATTGAGCTACGAATGCATTGCACTATGGCGTTCCCGTTGATTGGGAGTGCAAAAGTAGAGATAAAAAAAGGCTCTGTCAACCTATTGACCGGAAAAATTTGCTTTTCGCTTCAATAGAAATGCACTAATTCCTTCGACTGCATCCGCCGAACGGCCTAACTTGTCCTGATTGTCAGCTTCTTGTTCAAGTTGCTGGTCGAGGGTAGCGTAAAATGATTGATTCAATACTTGCTTCATGGCGCCAATGGCCCGCGTAGGGGCCGATACGTAGTAACGTAGTACTTCTTCGACGGCTTCGTCCAGATTAATAGAAGGAACTGAACGGCTCACCAAGCCGATTTGGGCAGCTTCAGGTCCGTAGACGCGTCGGCCAGTGCTGCACAAGTCGAACGCTCGTTGCGGACCTACCAGCCGAGGTAAAAAGAACGTAGAACCCGCGTCTGGCATTAACCCGATGTTTACGAAAATCTGGCTGAAATAGGCTTCATCGGCGCAAATCACTACGTCGCAGGCTAGCGCCAGAGAGCAACCTGCTCCCGCAGCCACGCCGTTGATACGTCCGATGACGGGCTTAGGTAAGTGACGTATCGCCCGTATCATTGGGTGATACGTTGACCGCAACGACTCGCCTAAGGCTAGCTGCCCACCCGAAGCAACTTCGGCAACGCCCTCTTTCAAATCGGCACCCGACGAGAATGCTTTATCGCCCGCGCCTGTTACGACTACCACGCGTACCTGACTGTCAGTTCCGGCGGCTTCAATAGCGGCCGTTATGTCCCGAATCAGGCCTGGACTGAGGGCGTTATATACCTGAGGGCGGTTGAGGGTTATTCGACAAACACCGTTGTTCGTTTCGTAAAGGAGGTTTTCGAACATAAAAGGTATCAAGTTTCAGATTCCAGGTTTACGTCAGGGTTCTTGGCTATCGCACCCATAACCTGACATAACCTGAAACAAATTAAATGAGCCAATACACAGTAATAAGGCTAACGCTCAGGCCGAGTACTAATCCCGCGCCTACCTGATTGAGGGTGTGAGCATTAAGTCTGAGCCGGGCGCTCGCCACCAGACCCGTTACCATAATTAGCAAAACCAACGTACCAAATAAGTCAGTCAGGCTGTAGCGGAGAATAAATCCACTAATAACGCCCACCACACCGCTGAGGCCCACGCTATGCGCACTGATTTGCCAACTCAGACTAATGAATCCGACTAGTAAAATGGAAACGGCGATACTGGCAATGAGAATGCCAATTTCGGGAGCCAGCGTCGATATCCCCTGCATCTGAAACCGGAATAAATACGCCAGAAACGTGTAGATAAAAGCCGTTAAAAAATAAGGCAAACGCCGGTCAGCCAACGTAGTAAGTTGCAGACTGCGGACGTGCCCGCTTCGGTATAGGTAATAAATTAGCAGAGAAGGTACGGCGAACGTACCGATGAAAATCAATACCAGCAGGCTCAGCCGTGCCGTACTGGATATAGCGTCCATACTCAGAACGCTCGGTGTTTGAAATAACAGCAGGCCGAACAGCAGCGTCGGCATCAGTAACGGATGAAATACAACCGAAAGGAAATTGGCAAAAGACTTTGTCAATGACGAATTATAAGTGATGAGTGATGAACGATAAACGATGGGTGCTTTGCCAGAACATAGCTTTTATACTACAAAGTTAATCGTACTGGAAGTCACTCATCACTCATCGTTCATAATTCATCACTTTTTATAACTGTTTCCGCAATCGGGCCACGGGAATGTTGAGTTGCTCGCGGTATTTAGCCACGGTTCGTCGGGCAATGTTGTAACCCCGGTCGTTTAAGATTTTTTCGAGTTTGTCGTCCGAAAGGGGATTTAATTTAGGTTCAGCATCGATTAAATCGCGGAGAATATTTTTCACTTCGCGGCTGCTGACGTCTTCCCCCGTATCGGTCGAGATACCTTCGGAGAAGAAATATTTGAGCGGATATAAACCGAATTCGGTTTGTACTGATTTGCTGCTGGCCACCCGCGATACGGTCGATACGTCCATGTCGATCAACGTAGCGATGTCCTTCAGAATCATGGGTTTAAGCTTCGATTCGTCGCCCGTCAGAAAGAAATCGTATTGAAACTGGACAATCGCGTTCATGGTTTTCAACAGCGTTTGCTGGCGTTGTTTGATCGCGTCGATAAACCATTTGGCTGCGTCGAGCTTTTGCTTCACAAACGAGACCGTTTCTTTCAGCGCTTTATTCTGTTTGCTGCTCTTGTCATACGTATCGAGCATATCGGCAAACGAGCGGCTGATACGTAGTTCGGGGGCATTCTTTCCGTTCAGCGACAATTCGAGTTTGCCGTTGTTGTTGGTCAGAATAAAATCGGGAAGCAGGTATTGCGCAGTACCGTCTTCGCTTTCTACCGAACCGGGTTTTGGGTTCAGCTTGATAATCACGTCGATGACTTTCTTCAGCGAATCATCGCTGATATTCAGCCGTCGTTGAATTTTATCGTAGTGTTTCTTCGAAAATTCGTCGAAATAATCCTCGATAATCCGAATGGCAAGAAGATTATATGGGTCAGATGGATCTTTGCGGTGAAGCTGCAATAATAAACATTCCTGCAGCGAACGCGCGGCAATACCCGGCGGGTCGAACGATTGAATTTTGATTAGCACTTCCTCAACTTCGTCCGTATCGGTCAATACATTCTGACCGAAAGCCAGATCGTTGACAATAGCCTGAAGCGGCCGACGAATGTAGCCATCGGCTTCGATACTGCCGATGAGCTGCATGCCAATAATATCTTGTGTTTCAGTTAGATTGAGGTAGCCAAATTGCTGAAGCAGTGAATCCGTCAGGCTCGAACTGGTAGCCAGCGGCATTTCGCGATCTTCATCGTTGTAATTCCCATCGCCCTGCATTTTATAACCCGCGTAGTCTTCGTCCTGGATATAACTGTCGATGTCCAGATCGTTGTCGCTGTCTTTATAATCATCTACCTCATCGTACGAATCATCGTCTTTTTGGTCAAATTCTTCGTCCATGCCTTCTTCTAAGGCCGGGTTGATTTCAAGTTCTTCTTCAATACGAGCATCTAACTCAGCTGTTGGG
Organism: Spirosoma flavus; assembly: GCF_054778555.1. Lineage (NCBI taxonomy): Bacteria > Pseudomonadati > Bacteroidota > Cytophagia > Cytophagales > Cytophagaceae > Spirosoma > Spirosoma flavus. Next base: position 1,664,499 of record NZ_BAAGZL010000002.1, on the reverse strand, counting down.
ATCTGCAGCAGTTTAATAAACTGAATCTGCTGCGGAGATAGCTTCTGCTGTAGGGATTGGGCAAGGCTTAACTTTTGCATGGTGGTGCTATAAGCTGTAGATGTTGTGCGCGCTACGTCGAGTATTTGGTGATAGGCAAATTTGCCCTGCGCAATTATCAGACCAAAATAGTTAGATTTTTGTTTTTGGCCTATAAATTTTCTGTTCCCCGCTGAAATTGTACCTTCGCGCCCATGACAAACAAGCTTTATGATACGTCGCTAAGCCTGCTCACCGACTTGTACCAGGTAACGATGGCTTATGGTTATTGGCAATCGAAAACGGCTGAGAAAGAGGCCGTTTTTAACCTGTATTTCCGGAAAAATCCATTCGGCGGGGGCTTCACCATTGCCTGTGGACTGGCCAACGTAATTGGATATATCAACCATTTCGGCTTCTCAAAAAAAGATTTACGTTACCTACGAAGCCTAACCGGAAATGATGGCAGACCGCTCTTCGAAGAAGCGTTTATTGAGTATCTGGCCCAATTAAAACTGACCTGCACCATCGACGCGATTCCCGAAGGCACCGTGGTTTTTCCGAACGAGCCGCTGATTCGGGTACGGGGTCCCATTCTTCAGTGTCAGCTTCTGGAAACCCCGTTGCTGAATCTGATCAATTTTGAATCACTGATTGCGACGAAAGCAGCCCGGTTACGTTTGGTGGCCGAAACCGATACGTTGCTGGAGTTCGGTTTGCGCCGGGCACAGGGTGTCGATGGGGGGATGACGGCCAGTCGGGCGGCTTACATCGGCGGCTGTGATGCTACGTCGAACGTACTGGCGGGAAAATTATACGATATTCCTGTCCGCGGTACGCACGCGCACAGCTGGGTGATGTCGTTTGATGACGAACAGCAGGCGTTTGATACGTATGCCAACGTACTGCCCAACAACGTAACGCTGCTGGTCGATACGTATGATACGTTGCAGGGTGTTCGGCACGCCATCGAAACGGGCCGTCGATTGAAGGAACAGGGACACAAGCTGGCGGGTATTCGGCTCGACTCCGGCGATTTGGCTTACCTGAGTATCGAAGCCCGGAAATTACTGGATGAGGCTGGTTTTCAGGATACGGCCATCGTTGCCAGTAACGATCTCGACGAAACCATCATCAATAGTTTGAAGCAACAGGGGGCCAAAATCAATATCTGGGGCGTAGGCACAAAACTAGTGACTGCGTACGATCAGCCAGCTTTGGGTGGTGTCTATAAACTGGCGGCCCTGCGCAACGAAAAAGGGGGCTGGGCTTATAAAATGAAGCTTTCGGAACAGGCCATTAAAATTTCGACGCCGGGAATTCAGCAGGTACGTCGGTTTAAGAACGAACGCGGCTTTATCTCCGACATGATCTACGACCTGGAAATGGATGGATTGGACCGACACTCGGCGGATAAAGCGTCCGTGATGATCGACCCGCTCGACTTTACCAAGCGTCGCCGTTTTGACGCTGGACAGCCGCACGAAGATTTATTAGTGACTGTATTTGAGAACGGTAAGCAGTTGTATGAAACTCCGGACATTCATGCAGTACGTGCCCGTGTGCAAACGCAACTGGCAAATTTACATCCGGGTGTGAAACGATTTGTCAATCCGCACCTATATCCGGTGGGCCTGGAAAAAAATCTACACGACCTGAAAACTGAATTGATTCTGAAGTTGAGGGGCGAGTGATGAGCCGGCTCCGATAGCCAGAATCTGTCGGAGCCAACACTTAAAAATTAAGACATTTTCGCTGCCGACGGGCATTGCCACGCCGACTGGTGAAACTGAACAGCGAATCGAAGCCGTACCAGATGGTGATTTCGTGCGCTCCGCCCGATGCCCAACTGAGCGAAGAAATTGTCATGTCGTAGCTATACTGGACCATAATTCGCTCTAACTGAACCGCCACTAAACTCACCAGAGCGTCGCGCTGAGACGTTTGATTGTATCGTCGAAAGGGAATATTGCGGTACCATACGCCCAGCATAACAGGCGAATACGTAAAATTAAGCCCCGCATCTAGCTGTTGATTATTACCCTGTCGACGATAATTCGCGGTGAACGTAACGCTTTTGTCGCGGCTGGCCTCGTGGCCTAACCCGTGCTCGCCTATCGATAAACCGAGTGGTAATCGGATGCCAAACTGGCCGCTGAACCGTTGCCCAACCCAATCATCGCGCCCGATGGCGGTCGATTTGCCGATATGGTGCAACGTACTGCCAAACCAGAACGACGCCTGATCACGATCGTCGGGTTGGCTTTCCAGCAGGACACCCGCCGATAAATCCAGAAAATTCCGGCTGATGCTGGCTGCCGAAAGCGGATCGGCACTGGTCGGACTGGTTAATCCACTCGGTGAATATTGATCGACAAATGTGAGTCCGCTTGGGTTGTACCGACTCGACATGAGCGACACCTGCGCCCCGCCAATGAGTCGCCACGTTCGGCCCGACTGTTGGAACAGCGTTACGTCGGGGGCGGCCATGACGTTAACGATGCTGGTACGTCCGAAACTGGCCTGCTGGTCGTGAATCGCCTGGATGCCCCAACCCAGTCCAACCGGTCCCCGGTCGGCTTCCAGGTACGTATCGAATGATGCCGCTACGGTCTGATAGTTAGTACCCAGCGCTGGCCACTGGTTTCGGTAATTCAGAATGAGCCGCGATGCGCCAGAATTACCCGCGAAAGCCGGATTGTGATATAAAGGGTTGGCGTAAAACTGCGAGAACTGGGGGTCCTGTGCGAATACAGAACTCGCCCATAAACCGGTAAGTAATACGGTCAGTAAAAAATGCTGCATGGTGTGGTTTTATAACGTAGTCTGACAAATCGATTTTGGGGCTTATCAGGCCAGAAAAACGGGTCACTGTAAAGTAAATGAATAATCTGGTCAGATTCCATATATTTACGATACTATCTATACCATGCGATCAAAATGCGTTTCTCCACTCTCTGGCGTTGTTTCTTTTGCCTTTTTGTAACCCTTCTATTTGTCTGTAAACCGTTTTCGGCCAGTGCCCAGCTCGTCGATGTAAATGCCTGCCAGGGGAACCTGACCCGTTGCGTATCGGAGAATGATACCACCTACGTCATGTGTTTCAATGTGATTCCGGCCTCTATTTGCTCCTACAAAAAATTTACCATTAACTGGGGCGATAATACACCGGTTGAAACCAAAAATGGCCCTGGCCCAGTGCAGGTGCAGCACACCTACAAACTGGGGAATTTTGCTAAAGATTGCCGGAATGGGGGCGTTTTGAAATATGAAATCAAGATTGTGACCGACTGCCAGGGTGACAACATTACCCGCGATCTGGTATTTCTGGTAAAACCGAGAGTTCAGTTGGATATTCCGGATGTCTGTGAGAATAAGCCAATTACGTTCCGCAACAATACCTGTCCGAGTTCTACCGACATCGTTAATAACATCGAGTACAAATGGGATTTCGGGGATAATGCAACCTCTACCGAACGGGATCCCCGACACACGTTTCCAACGACGAAATCCTCCTATGTAGTCAGTTTAACCGCTTCCAATTCCTGCGGCACGGATAGTAAGCAGTTTACGGTACCTATCAAAAAAACGCCGGTGGCCAGTTATTCTGCTACTGGCTATGATTTTAAAGCGCAGGATACGTTAGGCGTCTGTTTATCGAATGGTGGCGTTTTATCGCTCGATGCCACCATGTCTATTGATGCGTCACGCTACCAATGGACCATTACGCCCAATACGTATCGATACGTTCAGAATACCGGTTCAGGGTCGCCAGTGGTTAAAATTCAGTTTACGCGGACTGGAAATTATACCATTACGTTAGTAGCTCTTAATGACTGCGGTACGTCGCAACCGTTTGTCTGTCAGCATCGTGTTATTGATTTGCCGCCTTTGTCGCTGGTGCCTCAACCCGATAGCTGTACCGCCTTCCGATACCGAATTGTCAGTCCTACTGCGAATGCTACGTATACGTTTAACGGGCAGCCGCTGGCAACAAATGCTGAAGTCGAAGTGCCTGTTTCGCCAACGCCTTATATAGTTCAGGCACAGATTTCTGGCCAATGCGGGACGCGCACCGTTCGCGATACGTTTTACGTACAGGCCCCTGAAGCGATTCGTATCACGGCGCCCGTTCTGACTGCGCCCGGCCGCCAGACGGCAGTCTGTGCTGGTACGTCCCGAATTACCGTCCAGGCTAACCTGCCCAATGGCGTTTGGAGTGGCACCGGAAAAGCATTGCTCGAAACGCAGGGCGCCAATACGTTTTTCAATCCACGTACAACCGGGCAGTATGACTTGATTTATTCGCGCGGCAATGGGGTTTGCCGACGTAGCGATACCATTCGAATTGCGGTAGAAGGAGGGCAGGTGACGGCTTATGATACGTCGATCTGTGGGAGCGCTACGTTTGTCAAACTACGTAGTTCAACACCCGGCGGTGTCTGGAAAAGTGCTACGTTCCCGAATGCCGTCCGGAATGATACGTTGTATCTGAACGGCATCACGGCGACTCAGGTTCAGTTGACCTACGAACTGTCAATTGGTACCGCCGGTTGCCCCGCCCGCGATGATGCAACCGTGTCGATTGGTCGGCCGAAAGCCCTTTTCACGGTAACAGGCGCTTGCAGTGGATCGGCGATTCAGATTCAGAACACGTCGACGGCGGCTACTACGTTCCGGTGGTTTCTGAATGGGCAAACAACACCGATTTCTACCGACCGACAACCGACTATTACGTTGCCAGCCGGGCAAAATAAGTTGCTATTACAGGTTGGTTCGGGCGGTTGCTCTGATACGTTGAGCCGGTCGATTCGGTTGGTTGCTCCTCCGGCTCCCGTTACGTTCACGCCCAGCCAAACCACGGGCTGTTCGCCGATGTCGGTTTCGTTTAGCGTAACGGGCACGGCCAACCCAGATGTGCAATACACCTGGAATTACAGTGATGGGCCTACCAGTTCGGCCTTCCAGTCGCCCGCGCACACGTACCGCAACCAGTCCCGCCAGCCTCAGAATTTTCTGGTTATTTTAACGGCATCGAATAGCTGCGGCACCCAGTCATTTTCAAGAGTTATTACGGTACGGCCGTTGGTTAAAGCTGAAATTGGGGTCGATTCGACAACGTTTCGTTGCTCGCCCGCCCGTGTGAAATTCTCGAACCGCTCAACGGGGCAAAGCCAGCCGGCAACCTGGCTTTTCGGCGACGGGGGGAGTCCATTCAGCTCGGCAACCGATACGTTGACGCATCAGTTTTCGGCACGTGACAGTACGAAAACATTTCAGGTTCAGCTTGTTGCAACCAACGAATGTGGCCGGGATACCAGTAAGGTAACTATTCGGGTATCACCGACAATTGTCCGGCCGTTGTTCACCATTAGCAATCCGACACCCTGCCCTGGTGAGTCGGTTACGTTTACCGACGCGACAACGCCAAAACCGGTCCGGTGGATTTGGCGATTTAGCAACGGCCAGGTGATTACGCAGGCCAATCCGCAACAGACGTTCACGCAGCCTAATACAACCTACGCGATTTCGCTCACCGCCATTACCGAATGCGGCTTCGACTCGACCCGGAAAACGATACGTACCATTGCCGCGCCCACTGGCGATTTTCAATTGAAATCACCCGCCATTTGTCAGGGGCAGGTGGCGCAGATTACGAATACGACTAATCCTGTAACCCGTTTTCGCTGGGATTTCGGCGATGGTTCTGTTGTGGATTCGGTGACGTATACGCCAGCACACACGTATGCCCGACCCGGCAGTTACACCATTACGATGACACTTTTGGGCAATTCGTCGGCTTGTCAGAACAAATATACCCGCGACGTTACAGTACGTCCGAAGCCGCAGCCGACTATTGCGATAGAAGGTAGCCCCGAACAGTGCGCTCCCGGAAAAGTTCGACTGACGGGCGCGGCTACCAACGCCGATACTTGGCAATGGTACGTTAGTGATGGTCGGATGTTGACCGGACAGTCGGTTGATCTAACGTTGTCGCAGCCGGGCCAGTATAGCGTTTCGCTGGTTGCTACGTCGGGCGGGGGCGATTGTCAGGGCACGGCAGGACCGCAGCCGGTAGGGAGTGCCATTGCCTGCGAAGTGTTTATTCCTGATGCGTTTACACCAAACGAAACCGACAACATCGGCAAAACGTGGACGCTATTTGGGGCGGGTATCGAGAAAATTATTGTGCTACGTGTGCGCAGTCGATGGGGCGAAGTGGTGTTTGAACAAACGAATTTTCCGGCCAATAGTAGCCAACCCGGCGAGTGTTGGGATGGTAAGTTCAACGGTACGCCGATGCCCGCCGGAAGCTACACCTTCGAAGCCGAAGTACTGTTGAAAGGCAATACGTATGTCCAGCGCGTTGGTAGTGTGGCATTGCTACGTTGACGGTTCGGAGAAATTCTCTTCTCAATTCAATGCGCATGTTCAGCAGCGGTTAAAACAGAGTTCGCTGATTTAACAGACGCTTAATAGGACGCTACGTAGATTATTGGTTTTTTTACCGGATGAATGCACAAACTCCGCATGCTATGAAATCCGTGGAACTGGTAGTTTTTGATATGGCCGGTACGACCGTAACCGACCATCACGAAGTGGAACGTTGCTTTGCCGAAGCCGCTAAAGAAACAGGTTTGACCGTATCAGACGAACGGATTCTGGCCATGCAGGGGTTATCAAAACGCTACGTCTTTGAAACGCTCTGGCAGGAACAGCTTGGCGGTCAGAATACGGTCATAACGCAGTACGTCGATAAATCATACGATACGTTCCGCGAGATACTTGAAAACCACTACCGAACACACGGAGCAACCCCTACTGAAGGGTGCCTCGATGCGTTTGCCTGGTTACGCGAACGGGGAATACAAATTGCCCTGACAACCGGTTTTTACCGCGTAGTGACTGATATTATTCTGGAAAAATTGGGTTGGCTCGATGGCCTGAATGACCAACGTATCGGCGGACCAGATAGCCTGATTCAGTTGTCGATTGCCAGCGACGAAGTAGAGCGCGGACGTCCGTATCCGCACATGATTGAACGCGCCATGAAATTGCTCGGCGTTACCGATTCTAAAGCGGTGGTAAACATCGGCGATACACCTTCTGATTTGCTGTCAGGGCGGGCGGCCGGCGCGGGGTTAAATTTGGGCATTACAAACGGTACGCATACCCGCGAACAACTGGAAGATTACCCACACGATGCATTAATTTCCTCGCTTCAGGAGTTGCCGGATTTAGTCGAGAGTCGTCAGTCACTTGAAATGAATAATGCCTAACGGGAAATGTGTAATAGGTTTATTATAAGCTTATTGCGCTTTGTTTTTATTGCTCATTATCCATTTGCATTATTTATTAATCAACTATGTACGATTTGATTGTTGTGGGTGCCGGAGCACTTGGTACGTTCCATGCGTATCATGCATCTAAAGCGGGTTTGCGGGTGTTGCTGCTTGAGAAAGATCGCTATCCGGTGGGCGCTACCGTTCGGAATTTTGGGCAGGTAGTTCCGTCGGGACTGGATGGCCGCTGGTTCGATTACGGACGCCGAAGTCTGGAGATTTATCAGCACATTCAACAGGAAACGGACCTTAGCGTACGTCAAAATGGTACGATCTACGTAGCGTCGGATACCGATGAATGGACACTCGCTAACGAATTGTACGACCGTTATCAGCAATTGAATTACCCCTGTGAACTGCTCACCAAAAGTCAATGCCTGGAAAAATACCCGACTTTACAGCCCGATTATCCGGTTGGTGGGCTGTTTTTCCCCGGTGAAATGAGCGTAGAGCCGGATCAGATGATTCACCGGTTAATTGCCTATATCCAGAAAAAATACAACGTTGATTATCAGTCGGGTGCTGCCGTAATCGACGTGCAATCAAACTATTCCGGCGCCATTCTGACGCTGGCGAACCGACAACGGTATCAGGCCGGTCGCGTGCTGATTTGCAGCGGCCATGAAGTCCGTTTGTTGTTTCCCGATGTGTTGACTGATGCTGGTCTGGTAATCAGCAAATTACAAATGTTACTGATGGCTCCTGTAGCCGGGCTGAACCTGCCGGGTAATATTCTGACCGGGCTAACCATACGTCGGTATGAAGCTTTTCAAGCTTGTCCGTCATATTCTTCCATTCAGTCGCCCGAACACTACGCCGAACTCCAAAAGTGGGGCATTCATATTTTGTTTAAACAGGCCGCCGACGGTTCCATCATCGTGGGCGATTCGCATGAATACGCTGATGCTACGCAGGCCGAAGATTTAGGATTTTACACGCAGGATTTCATCAACGACCTGATGCTGGACGAAGCACAACGTATCGTTACGTTCCCGCTGCTGACCAAAAAAACATGGGCTGGTTATTACAGCCAGACTAAAGCGGAGATTTTCGAGTATGACGTAGACGAGAATATACGTATTGTTACCGGTATTGGGGGAAAAGGCATGAGTTCGGGCGCGGGTTACGCCGAACAGAGCGTTCGGGAGTGGATGAACGTAGTAGGATAAAGGAAGTTGTAAGGTTATAACGTTGTAGGGTTGTAAAGTTGGCTGACGCATAGACTGCTTTCCCGTCAGCCAACTTTACAACCCTACAACATTATAACCTTACAACTTCCTTTACTTCATAATTCGCTCCAATACTTTCTTGCCGTTTTGATTATCAGGATTTAGCGCGACCGACTTCTGATACATGCTAATTGCCTGAGTTTTCTCTCCGTTATGTAACAAGGCGTCACCCAGACTATCATACGCATTCCAACTGTCGGGGTATTGGTTGACGACTAACTTGAAGACTTCTAGTGCTTCTTTTGGTTTTCCTTGCCCATTCATTAGTCGGTAACCCCAGTCGTTCAGGTCATTTTCGGTTGGTTGAAAAGTCAGATTTGTTCGTTTCAGATCGGCGAAGATGGTGGGAGCCTGGTCGAAACCACGCTTCTCCAACTGCATACGTAGCGCAGTAATGGGGTCGGATGCCGGAATGGCTGGATTAAAGAAACCGGCCAGTTCATCGACAAACTCTTCGGGATACGTACCCGCCAGATTGGTGAGCGCCACAATGGCCAGATCGTCGTTGGGATAGACAAACATGGCCGACCGGCCTCCACCCGTTATTACAACAGCGTCATGTTTAGGACGTGGTTTGAGTACCCAGCCGAGCGCCCATTGCGTTGGCTTTCCATCGTTGTAAGTTCCTGCTGTCCAGAGTGTTTTTAGCGCTTCTTTTGTTTTTAAAAGCTTGCCCTGCTGCAACGCTATAATCCAACGTGCCATATCTTCCGCCGTACTATTCATGCCTGAAGCCGTCCGGCGCATCGGCGGAAACTCTGCGTAATTGATAATCAGTTTTTCTTTGCCAAGTGCTTTGCCGTCGAGGTTCGTTACGTAGCGATACGATTGCACCATTCCCGGAATGATATCACGCGAATCGCCAAAGCCGGTGCCGGGCATTTCTGCTACGTCGAACTGCTTTTCCTGAAAGACCTGCGCAAACGGCTTGCCCTGAAATTTATCAATGATTTTGCCAAGCAGCAGGTAGTTGGTCTGGTTATAGCTAAACTGCGTTCCCGTCTGAAAATCCATCGGAAACGTCTGAATTTTGGCAAAAGTTGCTTCTTCCGTACCAACACCTGCAAGCCCGTACGTACCAGGATTTAAAAGCCGGTTGATATCGGGTAAACCCGAAACGTGGGTCAGCAATTGCCGAATCGTGACCGGTTGCCAGGCTTGTGGTAACCCATCCAAATAACGGGATACCGGGGCCGAAAGGTCTACTTTTCCATCCTCCACAAGCTGCATGATGGCTACACCCGTAAATGCCTTTGTGCAGGAATTGATCGGGAAAATGCTCCGGTTCGTGACGGGAAGGTCATCCTGCACATTCGCGATGCCGTACGACTTCGATAGCACAATCTTTCCATGCTGAACCACTGCTAGCTGAAGGCCGGTAATCCTGCGTTCCTTCATCTGTTTTTGCAGAAACGTATCAATTTCTTTGGAGGATTGATATTTGCTTGAGTTTGTCGGCGTAGTCTGGCCGAAGGAACATAAATAGAGTACAAGATAAAAGCAGGCCGATAGCCCGGCCCATACATAATATTTGTTGCTACCCATTTGATTTCGATTTCGCTGGAAACTTCGATTTCGGTATTGGGTTACAGAAAATCTGAAAACTAGTGAGTTAATACAAGATCAATTTTAAGTTAAACATTTATGAAATTTTTTAAAATCTATTCATAAAGCCTTGATAATCATTCTTTAATCTTCTTTTTGACTTAGCCTACTTTTGCAGGAAGGACTTAATCTGTCACTAACCTGCACTTGTATGAAGCATACGCTACGTTCATCGTTACCGCCCATTCGCGCGCTGCGTCGGATACTGGTGGTTTCGCTATTCTGCCTATTATCGGGCCTATCGGTTATAGCCCAAACCATCTCCGGACGCGTTCTTTCCGCCGATGATAATCAGCCACTTCCCGGCGTATCGATTGTGGTCAAAGGCACTACGGCCGGTACTACGTCGCGCGCTGACGGTACGTATTCGATCAACACATCAGCCAACAACGTGCTGACGTTTTCTTTTATCGGTTACGAAACGCAGGAAATCAGCATTGGCAATCGCAGCACCATCGACGTTACGTTGATGGGTAGCCCAAAAGCGTTGAACGAGGTGGTGGTGACCGCTCTCGGGATCAAAAAAGATGTCAGAAATACGGGTGTAGCCATTCAGACTGTCGATGGATTGTCGCTGGTGAAAGCGCGTGAGCCAAACCCAATCAACTCGCTGGTTGGTAAGGTGGCCGGTCTGACTATCGGTCCTTCGGCTGAACTGCTACGTCGCCCGACGATTTCGCTACGTGGTAACACCGACGTATTGTTTGTAGTCGACGGTGTGCCCATCAACTCCGATACGTGGAACATCAGCAACGACGACATTGAAACCTACACTGTATTGAAGGGCGCATCGGCGTCGGCGCTGTACGGTTTTCGGGGGAAAAACGGCGCGATTCTGATCACGACCAAACGCGGTTCGAAAGACAAACGCGGTTTCTCGGTCGAAGTAAATACGAGTCAGCAGTTTGATCAGGGATTTATTGCTATCCCAAAATTACAGGACGCGTACGGTCCTGGTGATCACGGTGTTTATGAGTTCGTGGATGGCAAAGGCAACGGTAAAAACGACGGTGATTACGACATCTGGGGTCCACCACTCGATGGTCGTTTGTTACCGCAGTATGACAGCCCGATTGACCCAGCAACGGGCAAGCGCACACCAACGCCCTGGCTTCCGCGCGGGAAAGACAACCTTCGCCGGTTCATTCAGACGGGGATTCTCTCGACGAATAATATCGCCGTTTCGTCGTCGGGTGAGAAACATGATTTGCGGTTTTCGCTGTCGCATAATTACCAGCGCGGTCTGGTTCCGAATTCGAAGCTGAATATCACCAACTTCAATACGTCGCTGGGTTATAATTTCTCACCCAAACTTCGGTTCGAATCGAACATCAACTACAGTCGCCAGGCTACCCCCAACTTTCCTGACATCAACTACGGTCCGAACTCGCTGATTTACAACATGGCGATCTGGGGCGGGGCCGACTGGAACGTTGATGACATGAAGCAAATCTGGCAGCCGGGCAAAGAAGGAACGCAGCAGATTTACGCCGAATACCAGCGCTACAATAACCCTTGGTTCATGGCCGAATACTGGCTGCGCGGTCACTACAAAAATGACCTGTATGGATACACCTCGCTACGTTACCAGATTGCTGATGGTTTGCAACTGACCGCCAAAACCCAGTTGACCAGCTGGAACCTGCTACGTACCGAAAAATTCCCGTATTCGATGACGGTGTATGGCCGTGAGGAAGCGCGTGGCGATTACCGCGAAGACCGCCGGAATCTGTCGGACAACATCAATCAGGTGTTGCTTCAGTATAACAAGAACGTAACGCCTGACCTGGCTATCAACGCCCTGGCTGGTGGCGAGTTACGTGTGCTGAATTATAATTCCGATTTCGCCAGCACCAACTACCTGAACGTACCGGGTGTGTATAACTTCGCCAACTCGTCGAACCCCGTGATGGCGACCAACTACACGGCCAACATGCGGGTGCTATCGGCCTATTACTCCGCTGACTTTACGTTCCGTAACCTCGCTACGTTATCGACCACGGGCCGGATGGATAAACTCTCGACCCTGCCCAAAGGTAACAATACGTACTTCTATCCATCGGTGGCGTTGAGCACGGTGATTTCGGATTACATCCATCTGCCGGACGTAGTGTCGTTCCTGAAACTGCGGGCGTCGTATGCCAACGTAAAAGACGGTCTGACAGCCGCGACAATTGGCTCGACGCCGGGGCTGTCGTTCCCACTCGGGTATGGCGATAATTACGCTTCTTCTTACGGTGGTCCTACGTATGAAAACGCAGCGGTGTATTCGGTGCCGTTGGTGTACAACAACCGCCCGGCCGCGTATTACACCAATTCGATGAACAACCCGAACCTGAAACCCAACTCAACGTCGCAGATAGAGCTTGGCCTGGATGCTCGCTTTCTGAACAACCGGATTGCACTTGACGCGGCTTATTTTGTGAGCAACGACGGTCCGCGGATTTTCAAGCTACCTACTTCAGAAACAACGGGTTATACCGAACGTCTGGTCAATGGTATTAGTACCCAAAAGAAAGGGGTTGAGGTGTCGGTAACGGGTAAAGCGCTACGTACTACGAGCGGTTTGAGCTGGGACGTAGTGGCCAATTATTCGACTTATACGGAGAAGCTGAAAGAGGTTTATCCGGAAGGAAATATCAATACGTTGGCGTCGAATTTCTTCGTGGGCGGAAGCAGTTCGAGCCGATTCATTTCGGCGGGCGACCGGACAGATGGTTACTACTCCGGCGCGTTCGTGCGTACGCCCGACGGACAACTTATTAATGATGCCGGTGGTCGGCCTATCGTTAATCCGGTGTCGCAGTTTTTGGGGTATGTCAATCCCAAATTCGTGTGGGGCGTCAACAACCGGTTTGCTTACAAAAACTGGAATTTGAGTTTCCAGTTCGATGGTCGGGTTGGTGGTGTCATTGGCGATTACATCAAACAGAAGACGTATCAGGGCGGTCGTAACCTCGAAACGACACAGGGTGCTATTGGCGAAGCCCGTAAACAGGACGTGCAGGGTGTGAAGGCCTATCTGGGCGAAGGCGTGCAGCTCAGCAGCGGTACGATCAACTACGATCCATTAGGCAACGTAGTGAATTATGGTGAGTTAAAATACGTACCGAATGCCACGAAAACCTTCGCGCAGGACTACGTAGCACGGGTTTACGGACAAACCGAAGCCTTCCTGATTAGCCGGAGTTACGCCAAACTGCGTGAAGTGGTGATTGGGTATACCTTGCCTAATACGTTCCTCAGTCGCGTTGGTGTGCGTCAGGCAACGGTGTCGGTGGTGGGTCGCAACCTGCTCTACTTCGCCGAACGTAACGACCTCGACCTCGATCAGTTCGTTACCGGTGGTACGTCTGATCTGCAAACGCCAACCACACGCCGGTACGGTATTAACCTGAATCTGACATTCTAATAAAGGCCCTGACAGGCTCCGGCTGTCAGAGTCGCATAGCGGCTAACCCTCTAGCTACGAGCCATCCGGCAACTCCGACAGCCAGAGCCTGTCGGAGCCTACATAATCGACTTTACAACTATGAAACTTTATAAACTCATTCTTCCCTTCTTCGCGCTCGTGCTGGTGAGTTGTGAGCAGTCGTTCGAAGAACTCGAAAAAGACCCAAACCGGCCGACGAATGCGACTCCTGCACTTGTTTTCAACGGCATACTGAATGATTTGTATTCATCATCTGGTAGCGGTGGCTGGGGAGCCGAACAACGCTGGAATCAGTTTTACGCCAGTAATTACAACTATTACGCTACCAACGAATACACCTGGACCACTACTGGTTTTCAGTACACAACACTGAAGAACGTAGTGAAAATGGAAGAAGAGGCCAAGCGAATTGGTTTGCCCGACGTGAATCCATATTCGGCGCTGGGTAAGTTTTTCCGGGCGTATTATTTCGTGAATATGAGCCAGCGCGTGGGCGATATCCCGCTGACTGACGCCCTTAAAGGACAAAGCAACCTGACGCCGACTTACAATACGCAGAAAGACATTTACGTACAGGCGCTAAAATGGCTCGATGACGCTAACACCGATCTGGCTGCGCTGATCGCCAAAAACGACAACAACCAGCAAGGCGATATTTATTTTAGCAACAGCCTGAGCAAGTGGCAGAAAGCGGTTAATACGTATAAACTGCGTGTGCTTATCAGCCTAAGTAAGAAAGAATCCGATTCGGATTTAAACGTAAAACAGCGTTTCGCGGAAGTACTGGGGAATCCAACGAAGTTTCCGGTAATGACCAGTGCTGACGATAACCTTCAGTACGTTTACAACAGTACGTTCAACAAATACCCACGCAATCCGGATAATTTCGGGCAGAACGCCACCCGGGAGAACATGGCCGCTACGTATCTCGGTACGTTGACCTCATTGAACGACCCACGTACGTTTGTCGTAGCTGAGCCCGCAGCCACCAAATTGGCCGCAGGGGTTAAACCAACTGATTTTGCGGCTTTTGTAGGCGCATCGTCAGGCGAGGATTTGGCCGATATGTCGTCAAAAGCCAACAAAGGTGATTATTCGTTTCAGAACCGGAAGCGGTATTACAGTACGTACACTGCCGAGCCGTACATACTCATCGGCTATCCCGAACTTCTGTTCAACATTGCCGAAGGCATCAACCGGGGCTGGGCCAACGGCAATGCCGAAACGTATTACCAGAAAGGAATTCAGGAATCTTGGGCGTTTTATGGCCTGAAAGACGGAAACAACGACGTATTTTTCTCGGCTGATGGCGGCTATCGGAATTTCACTACGTATCAGGTAAATGTCAATTTTGCTACGTACTACGCTCAGTCATCGGTAAAATATGCGGGTAATTCTGCCGCTGGTCTGTCGCAGATTCTAACGCAGAAATACCTGGCATTTTTTCAGAATTCAGGATTGGAAGCATTTTATAATCAGCGTCGTACGGGTGTGCCTGCCTTTCTGATCGGTCCTGGCACGGGCAACAGTCAGCGCATTCCGAAACGGTGGCAGTACCCAACATCCGAGCGCTCGTATAACACCACAAATTATACTACGTCGATACAGAGCCAATATGCTGGTAAAGACGATATTAACGACACAATGTGGTTGCTGAAATAATTTAGCGATACGTGATGAGCGATGAATGATGAACGGGTTCATTATCAAGCTACCTTTGTTTGTCATTCATCGTTCATCGTTTATAATTGATCACTCATTAAGGCTTTATGAACCGTAGAACCCTCCTCAAATCTGCTTCGCTACTTCCTTTTTTACCTGAATCACTGACCCAGCCGACGCCGGTTGTGGCCGCCCGCAAACGCTCGTTACGCTTTGCCTACATGGGCGATACGCATATAACACCGGAAACCACACCGATGCAGGGCGTTGCCAAATGCTTTCATCAGGTGCAGAGTCAGGGCGACAAACCGTCGTTTATTCTGCATGGGGGCGATGTGATTATGGATGCGTTGAAAGTGGATCGGGCGGAGGTTCAGAAACAGTGGGATGCCTGGCATACGGTAGCCAAAGCCGAAAATTCATTACCGATTGAGTATTGCATTGGTAATCACGACATCTGGGGGTACGAGCAAGCCAAAAGCGATCCGATGTATGGCAAAAAATGGGCTGTCGATCTGATGAAAATTGGCAATCGCTATCGCAGTTTCGACAAAAACGGCTGGCATTTTATCATTCTCGATAGTGTACAACTTACTCCTGAAAATAAGTGGTACACCGGTTTTATTGATCCGGAGCAAATGGAGTGGCTGAAAGGTGATCTGGCCAAAACTGACGCCAAAACGCCCGTACTGATTCTGTCGCATATTCCCATTTTCAGTCCAACTGGTTTCTTCAGCGAACAGAATGTGAAGAATGGTAACTGGTCTATTTCGGGCGGACTGGTGTTGTCGAATACACCGGAGCTTATCAAACTATTTTATCAGCATCCAAACGTAAAAGCAGCCCTGAGTGGCCATATGCATTTGTTGGACCGGGTTGATTATAATGGCGTTACGTATCTCTGCAACGGCGCCGTAAGCGGAAACTGGTGGAAAGCCGATACGTATCAGCAAACCAAAGCGGGCTACGCACTTTTTGACCTTTACGACGACGGCACCGTAGAACGTACCTATCTGCAATACAGCTAATTCGCATGGAATCGATACGAAATTTATTCGCGCAGAGTGGTGAGGATGCCTATTTTGGCGAACCTATTACCCAACTTGAACACGCTTTGCAATGTGCTCTTTTAGCCGAGCAATCGGGTGCTGATGATGATACCATCGCAGCAGCTTTTTTACACGACATTGGCCATTTGCTGCCGCCCGAATTGGCTGGTAATTACATGGATGGCTACGGTACAGTCGATCACGAAAAACTGGGCGCCGATTATTTGCGTGAGCGCGGGTTTTCGGAAAAAGTAGCGCAACTGATTGAAAACCACGTTAATGCCAAACGATATCTGGTTTTTAAGAATCCAAACTACTTTGCCCGTCTGTCGGAGGCAAGTCTAAAAACGCTCGAATTTCAGGGTGGACCAATGACGGCAGGAGAGGCCGCAGCTTTCGAAACGAACCCGTATTTTAAAGGGATTCTATTACTACGTACCTGGGACGAACAGGCCAAAATTCCCCAACTGCCCACGCCCGATATGGACTACTACATGGCTATTTGTCAACGTAGCGCTGGTTATTAGGTCATTACGTATGCCAGGGAGCGTAGCGTTGGTGAGCTGGCCATTATTTGCTATTTTGTCAGGCTTCAGAAGAATAGAAGCTTATTCAACAAACTATGCGTTCACCCGCTTTTCTCCGTAACTCCACTACGTTCGTTATTTATGGGGCCGTCGTGGCCTTTTGCACGTATGCCTGCATGTATGCCTTCCGACGGGGTATTACTGCCGTTACGTTCGATGGAATGACGTTTGCCGGCGTGAGCTATAAAATCTGGCTGGTTACGGCACAAGTGTTTGGATATGCTGTCTCGAAGGGGATTGGCGTGAAAGTGGTTTCGGAAATGTCGCCGGCAAAACGTGCCGTCAATATTCTGATTTATGTGGCCGTGGCTTTGCTGGCGTTGCTGTGTTTTGCGCTGGTGCCCGCTCCCTGGAATATCGTGTTTCTGTTTCTGAATGGCCTTCCTCTCGGCCTGATTTACGGCACTATGTTGGGTTTTCTGGAAGGTCGTCGGCAAACGGATGCGCTGGTGGCTGGCCTGACCGCTTCGTTCATTTTTGCGTCGGGATTTGTGAAAACGGTGGCGCTCACCATCAAAAGCGCTTGGGGCGTCTCGGAGTTCTGGCTTCCTTTTGTGACGGGTAGCCTGTTCATCGTTCCGATGCTCATTTCCATTTACGGCCTGACCCTGCTGCCACCGCCCACCGACGAAGATCGGGCGTTACGTACCACGCGCAAACCGATGGATGCCGACGAACGCCGAACGTTCGTACAAAACTTCCGTCCGGGCCTGATTTTGTTGATTTTATCCTACGTACTGCTCTCCGCCTTCCGTGATTTTCGCGACAATTTCGGCCCTGAAATCCTGAAAGATGCGGGTGTAGAAAACGCCAGTATTTTCGCCAAAACCGAAACGATGGTGGCGGTAGGTATTCTGATTGTGATGGCGTTGCTCCAGCGAGTTACGGATAATTTTCGCGCTTTTACATTGCTGAACGTACTCATGCTGGCTGGTGGCGCACTGGTCGGACTTAGTACGTATGCTTATACTACGGGTTCGCTCTCTCCCGGAAACTGGTTTCTGCTCACTGGCTTAGGGCTATATATGGCCTACGTGCCCTGCAATGGCCTTTATTTTGAACGCTTGATTGCTTCGTTTCGCTACGTTAGTACGGTTGGATTCATCGTTACGTTGGCCGACTGGTACGGCTATCTGGGAAGCGTTGGCGTATTGCTTTACAAAAATTTTGGTCACGCGAACATCAGCTATCGAGAGTTTTTTATCTACGGAGCTTATACGTTAGCCATACTCTACATTGTGCTGGTGGCTGCTTCCTTCTTCTATTTCAAAGGCCGTTTTTCGGCCAAATCGCCTGCTCCACAATCCGTTTTTTAAAACAAAAATGTTGGTTTAGTGCCAGATAGCAAGCGCGTTATAAATTGCTTTTGTCTAACTGTTTCTACTCAGACCGAGTTACTTACATTAGAAGTAGCAACGTGTAATAGTTGATAAAATGGATCAGCGACTAAGTGTTATTACGTTAGGCACAGACGATCTGGCCGCGATGAAGAATTTTTACTCCGAAACGTTGGGCTGGCAGACAGAGGCAGAAAATAAAGACATTGTCTTCTACAAGATGAATGGTTTTCTATTCAGCCTTTTCGACCGAAAGAGTCTGGCGCAGGGAGCCGGAGTATCCGCTACAGGAAATGGTTTCCGGGCCCTCACAGTGTCCTATAATGTAAATTCGAAAGAAGAGGTTGATGTATTATTTGATGAACTGCACGCGAAAAGAGTTAAAATCTTGGCAGAACCTCAGGACACACCTTTTGGCGGTTACTTTTTCTGCTTTGCTGACGTGGAAGACAATGTGCTTGAGGTGGCTTACAATCCATATATCCCTTTGGATGAAAATGGTAATGTAATAACACACAAGAACATTGATGATCTGTAAGATAGTCAAAGTCACTATATTAACTTCTAAAGTCCCTTCAGGGAATTTAGAAGTTAAAGTTTTTAAAATGCTTTTAATGAGCTGCTTAGGCTAGGTGGTTATGTTCATTCGCCAACTAAAAAATGACGACTAAATTACACCACCCATAAGCGGATCGCTGATGCTACTCGCTCCAGTTTCGATACGTCCGGCGTACCGCTGCTCAAACGACGTATCGCCTTCAACGCGAACGCTGAAATCGTACCAGCCGTGGCTGTTTTTCAGGTCTAAATTCAACGTAGTAGATTTACCGCTGAGTGTGCGTCGTTGAGTATCCTGCTTGTAAGCGTTATCGACAACGCTTATTTTCCACGGTTTTTCACCCTGACTACTTAATTGGACCGTCAGTTTGGGCGTCGTAAGCGATGGACTATCATCGATGCAACGTATCGTCAGGAGTGGGTAAGCAGCTTTGCCCGTGAATTCCCGGAAAAAACCGTTGGGGCCATATACCCGAAAATGATACGTAGCATTGGGCGTTACGGGAAACGTATCGCTCAGTACGTCGCCGGGCGAAACGGCATAATCACGTACCGAATGGTCGGCCATGTTGTAAACCGTGAATGGTGCACCCACCGTGGCTTTCCCAAACCGATTGGTTTGAACGCCGAACGTGATGTTGAACTGGCGATTATCGGTACTGAGGCTGCCATCGGCCGAGAGCTGATAGGGGAGGGCGCAGGACGGACGTGTGCCTTTTTCCTGCTGCACC
This sequence comes from Spirosoma flavus, assembly GCF_054778555.1. Taxonomy (NCBI): domain Bacteria; kingdom Pseudomonadati; phylum Bacteroidota; class Cytophagia; order Cytophagales; family Cytophagaceae; genus Spirosoma; species Spirosoma flavus. Next base: position 1,644,947 of record NZ_BAAGZL010000002.1, on the reverse strand, counting down.
ATCAGCGATGATTTCGATTGATTCAGCTCGTCCAGCTCCGTTTTGCTCAGTGCTCGATATCCCGACGGTACATCCTTGAACTGCGCCCGGTGAATGCCTTCGATGAACGTATCACGTTGAACCGCAGTAGGTAACGAATATTTCTCGCCGTTGTATGGACGAAAAACCGACGTCAGATCACCACAAACGGTACGTCGCCAGTTGCTGATGTTCGTTTCCTGAATCGGCTTTTTCGTTTTCTGACTCAGAAACCCTTCCAGAAATTGCAGCACCGATGTATGATCGAACACTTGCGAATTAACATATCCACCCCGGCTCCAGGGCGAAGCAATTACCATCGGCACCCGATATCCCAAACCAATAGAGCTTTCGCGAGCGTCTTTTTTCGGATTTGCTACGTTCCGTTTTAATTCCTGCTCCATGTTGACGTGCTCCGACTGTGTATCAATACCTTTCGACACTTTACCCGTTTCAGGACGGTTCGGATGCGGAGCTACAAACGGCGGTACGTGGTCGAAATAACCGTCGTTTTCGTCGTAAGTCAGAATGAAAATGGTTTTCTTCCAGACGTCTGGGTTTTTGGTCAGAATGTCCAGAATTTCAGATAGATACCAGGCGCCATACCAGGGAGCGCCCGGATGGTCGGAGAAGTTTTCTGGTGCCACAATCCACGACACAGTTGGCAACTTCCCGTTTTCTACATCGGCCCGAAACTGGTGCAACGTATCACCCTTCGGAATCGCAACGGTACGTGTTACGTCGCCATCCTGGTACGTTAGTCGGTCCAGCTCACGGTAATGCGGGTCGTTGGCGTTCGTCGTAAATGCCTTCTGGTGAAGCGCTTTTTCGCGGTCCGATAACTTCTCAAACTGACTTGCTACGTATTGGTCGGCTTCGTCGGTAAGAGCTTTAAGCTGCGTTATTTTCTGGTGAAGCGTTTTACGTGTGGTTGCAGCTTCGGGACTGTTTTCGGCCAACGTAGTCAGTTTTTGCTCCAACGTTTTGATTTCGCCCGGTAACGAACGTAGCGCTTCAGCCCGATACCGCTGATAATTAGCTGAAAACTTGACGTTATACTGAGCGAACCACTCAATTGGGTTGTCGCTGAAGTTGGCAAGCCAGCCGTCTTCCTCGCCCGTAAACCCGGTCGACAGGTTAATTTCGTTCTGGTAAATGCGCCAGGAAATGCCGTTGTCTTCCAGGCGTTCGGGGAAAGTAGGCCAACTGGCAAGCCGGTCATAATCAGTGTCTTCGTTACGTACCCGCGCCTTTGTGTTCATCGAATGATCCTCGCGAACGGTGCCACTCCAGAGATACAACCGGTTTGGCGTAGTCCCGGTCAGTGAAGAGCAAAAATGCTGATCGCAGACGGTGAACGCATCGGCCAGCGCGTAGTAAAACGGAATATCCTTTCGGTCGTAATACCCCATCGTGAGCGGCATATGCGCATACTCCTTGTGCCCGGATGGTTTGGCTTCGAGCCAGCGATCGTACTTGCCGCCGTTGCGCGCGTCGACCTGATTAGCCCACGAATGCGGCAGCGAACTCATCCAGGTAGATTTCGTGTCGTGTATGTTCAGACGGAAGGGTGCGTATGTTTCGCCCGCCGGATTGCTCTGAAACCAGACTTTATTCCTGTTGGGCAACGTAATGGCTCGTGGGTCATTGAAGCCCCGGACGCCCTGAAGCGTACCGTACGTATGATCGAACGAGCGGTTTTCCTGCATCAGAATAACGACGTGTTCGGCATCCAGATACGTACTGCCCGGCGCTGGGGCAATCGTCATTGCTTTTTTGATAGATTCTGGTAAGCCATCCCATAGTCCAGTACTACCTGCTAATAGTGCCGCTTTTTTCAGAAACTCGCGTCGTGTATCCATTTGATTTCCGCTACGTTAGGTCGATTACAAAGTTACATGAATAGGAATTTTCGGGAAACAGTTTTGCTGTTAGCAAATCATGATTTCTACAGGCAAACTACAAGACATCCTGCTTCTCGTCTAAATTGCTCATTTTTGGGCAAACCCATTTCCCCCACAATTTTGTTATTCTTGCAGAAGTATAGTTCACGCTGAATGGAGAACTGAGCCGATACGTCCATATTCGCGCTTTCTCTCATTCGCTCATTCTCTCATTGCATACATGAAGCTCCTAAAAATTGCCGCTGGTGTCCTGAATCAAACCCCGCTTGCCTGGGAATCCAATAAACAGAACATTATCAATGCCATTACTGAGGCACAACGTCAGAACGTTAGTCTGTTGTGTCTGACGGAGTTGTGTATTTCGGGTTATGGCTGCGAAGATGCCTTCTTTGCTCAAAATACTATCGATCAATCCATTGCCTCACTACTCGATATTGTAGAGTACACAAACGACATTGCGGTGGCCGTTGGTTTGCCGTTACGTCACAATAACCGTACGTACGATGTAGCTTGTCTGATTTCTAACAAACGAATTCTGGGTTTTGCGGTGAAACAGAATATGGCCAACAACGGCGTGCATTACGAAACGCGCTGGTTCCAGCCCTGGCCCGCGTATGTGCGCGACGAAATCAAAATCGGTGATTTCATGTACCCGTTTGGCGATCTCGTTTTTGACCTGTCGGGTGTGCGGATCGGGTTCGAGATTTGCGAAGATGCGTGGGTATCGAACCGACCCGGCCGGATGCTTTACGAACGGGGCATCGATATTATTCTGAATCCTACGGCCAGTCATTTTGCCTTTCTGAAATCGCAGGTGCGCGAACGATTCGTGGTCGATGGATCGCGGGCGTTTGGAGTGAGTTATGTGTACGCCAATATGCTGGGCAACGAATCGGGACGTATCATTTTCGACGGCGATGCGATGGTGGCTTCTAACGGCGAACTGCTGGTGTCCGGGGCGCGGTTGAGTTACGAAGATTTCCTGATTGTTCCGGCCGTTGTTGACGTTGATGCTACTCGCCTGAGTCAGACGCAGAATCGGGGCAATGTTGCGCTGGCGTACCCTAACCTACGCGTAACCACTACGTTCGACTGGCCTGATATTGCGCCAGTTATTCAAAAAGCCGAACTCGAAGCCTGGGAGCGGGGCGGGTATCTGAAAGAAGAAGAATTTGCCCGCGCTGTTGCCTTGGGCTTATTTGATTATTTGCGGAAAAGCCGTTCGCAGAGCTACGTTCTCTCGCTGAGCGGGGGCGCTGATTCGTCGGCTATTGCGGCTCTGGTGTTTCTGATGATACGTATGGCGGTTGAAAATATCGGTATCGACGGAGTTAAGAAGAAACTGAATTACATCAAAGCGATTCAGGATTGTACTACGTCGGAAGAGATGGTTGGTAAGTTGCTGACAGTCATGTATCAGGGTACCGAAAATTCGTCGGATGATACGTTCAACTCGGCCAAAACGCTGGCCGACGACATTGGTGCTACGTTCCTAAATATCAATATCAATGGCTTGGTTGATACGTATCGTGGACTGATCGAGGAGCAACTGGGCCGGAAACTTTCCTGGGATACCGACGACGTAGCCCTGCAAAACATTCAGGCGCGGGTGCGTGCTCCGGGTATCTGGATGATGGCGAATATTAATAACGCGCTGTTACTCAGTACGTCGAACCGATCCGAAGCGGCTGTTGGGTATGCCACGATGGACGGCGATACGGCGGGCAGTATTTCGCCAATTACAGGCATAGACAAACATTTCCTGCGGGGCTGGCTACGTTGGCTCGAAACGGTTGGTTTGAACGTGAAAAACGAATGGACTCCCGCCGACCGAACCGGCTCAGTCTCAGACCCCAACTCGTCCGATCAATTAATAAAAGTGAAAGGGTTGAGCGCCGTGAATAATCTGCAACCCACCGCCGAACTTCGGCCACTAGACAAAAAACAGACCGACGAAGACGACCTGATGCCGTATGACGTACTAAACTCCATCGAAGAAGCGGCCATACGCGATAAACAGCCGCCGGTGGATGTACTACGTATCGTAGAGGTACGTTACGCGGGTGTTCATGAGCGCGAAAAGTTGCTGATGTGGGTCGAGCGCTTCTTCAAACTGTGGAGCCGCAATCAGTGGAAACGCGAACGTTACGCCCCCAGTTTTCACCTCGACGACCACAATCTGGATCCGCGTTCGTGGTGCCGCTTCCCGATTCTATCGGGTGGATTTGAGAAAGAACTCGCCGAGATGCGCGATTGGGCCGCCGAGCAGAAGCCAAACAGTCGGAAGGGTAAGATTGGGTTTTAAGGAGCTTGCCGTATTGTTGTGAATAAAAACTGAGTTCAGAAATTCTAACTGTGCGTCAAGTATTACCCGGTCTTCTTTTTGCGGCTCTCTGGGCTTCAGCCTCGGTTGCCACTAAATTTGGTGTTCAATCTGTCCATCCTCTACTACTGGCTAATGTTCGCTTTTTAATTGCAGGAAGTGGAATGATTTTGGTTGCGTATGGCATCCAGCGTTTGCCCAATGCCTGGCCCACGCGCACGGAGTGGCAACGACTGACTATTTTCGCTCTACTCAATACAACGATTTATCTTGGTGCGTTTGTGCTGGCGCTGAAGCAGGTATCGGCGGGGATCGGAAGTTTGTCAACGGCAACGAATCCACTGCTGATTACCATGCTCTCGGCGTTGTGGCTACGTCGGAAACCCCGCTGGAATGAAGTTGGCGGCTTATCGTTGGGGCTATTGGGTGTAGCAGTTGCTACGTATCCACTCCTGCAAAATAGCTACGCGACCATTGAAGGACTGCTTATCCTGTCGGTGGGCATGGTTTCGGTGTCGGCGGCAACGGTATACTACGCCCGGTTCGACTGGCGATTACCGAATCTGGTGATTAACGGCTGGCAGGTACTCATTGGCGGCTTGTTGTTACTGCCCTTCACGATCCTGTTCGCCGATTTCAAAGGAGCGCATTATGACGAACGTTTCTGGGCGTCGGTGTTCTGGCTGATTTTGCCTGTTTCGGTGGGCGCGCTTCAATTGTGGTTCTATCTGGTTAAGCAAGACCCAATTCGGGCGTCACTCTGGCTGTATCTCTGCCCGATTTTTGGCTTCACCTATTCATACTTGCTCATGAACGAACCCATTACGTCCTACACAGTTGCCGGTACGTTCCTGGTGATTGGTGGGCTTTATTTGGGACGGAAGGCATAGGGTAAAAACAGTTTTCAGCCCATGCCTCTTTACTGCTTCACTACGGTCATCTCCACCCGGCGGTTTAGCTGGCGTGAGGCTTCGTTACGGTTGTTGGCGATGGGGCGGGTGGGGCCGTAGCCGCGCGTTGTAATTCGGTTGGCGGCAATACCGTTCTGAACCAGATAGTCTTTCACTACGTCGACGCGCTGCTTGGAAAGCCGTAAATTCTCGTCGAAATCACCCTGATTGTCCGTATGCCCCGCCAGTTCAATTTCTGTTGTAGCGTGGTCGCGCATGTAGGCCAGAAGCTGCTCCAAAGCGGGCTGGGCATCAGGCAATAACTCCGCTTTACTCTGCACAAACTGGATTGCCTTCAACTGCGTGGTTTTGCCGGGCACAACGACCAGCGGGGGAGGGGTGTAGGTAATTTTGGCGTCGAGTGTCTTTGGGGGCGCTACGCGTGCGCTGCTAGTCGAAGATGGTGTCTGCGTTGTTCCTCGGGCGGTAATTTCAGGAAGATCGACTGGTTGCTGAGCAGCCTTTGTTTGGCTTACCGCCGATGCCGTTGTGGTAGGTTGCGTTTGTTGGGCTATTGGTTGTTTTCCAGGGCGGTATAGCAGAGTAGGGCGCACTCTGGTAAGGCTATTGACCCGATCGGAAGTAAAAGCAAATGATTCTTCAAAAGGAGCATAACCATCGGCCTTCATAGTAAAAAGGTAGGTTTGCCTTGGGGAAATTTTGATCTGATAGGTACCGTTGGCGTTCGTGGGTTGCTTATCCTGTACAATTCCGCTCTGATTTTTGGCCTCTATAGTGGCGCCAACGACTGGCTTTTTGGTTTCTGCATCCAATATGGTTCCTGTAACTGTAGCCATGCCGTCGTCAGCAACAGTCTGGGTCGGTGGCTTGGTCTGACTTAGGGATGGCAACGTATTCCACAGGCATAGCCAACTGGCAAACACTATAAACTTAATCCACTTCATGTTGTAAAAGCAACGTACTATGAGTGGGCAAAAGTACGTCGAAATGCATAAAAAGTAAGCATCGGATGATACGTTTAAGGGACGATTTGACGCTAAATTTAACACTAAAAATGACATCAAATTTGGTGTTAAATTTAACGTTAAAAATAACTGTAAATCAGATAGTTAAGTGGTGAAAATAAATGCGAAAAAATGAACGTGAAATGGGCTTTTTTCGTTAATAAAATATGAAACAGATAAGCAACGCAACGATACATTCCCCGAACGCTCAGGCACCCCTTGCTCCAACTTCGACGGGCAATTTGCCACTCGATGACAACTGGCGGAAGTCCATTCCGGCGCAGGTGTTTCTGAACCATTTTTTCGCGATGGATTACCACATCCATCATCAGAATGACCTGTTTGATATAGCTCGTTTTCCGATATTTCAACAGTTTAACGGATTGGTGACCGACGAAACGCGGAGGTCGCTGGAGAAACTGTTGCTCAACAGCTGGAGTGCCGAGTATGCGTTACGTATCACGCCCGTTGTGAATGACGAACAGTATCTGCAAAGTTCATTGCACTGGACGTTCCCGCAGGCGTATTACAGTGCTTTGTTCAGCGCTCGTGCGTTTCTGGCCGTTCAGGGCATTAATGTCAGCAACGAAGAGTTGATCCGCAAACGGATTGGCAATATGGTCGTGCGTGGTTATTATCCGGCTTCTATTGGCTATTATGCGCTGGGCCCTATTAATAATTATCGGATTCAACGGTTGCCAATGTCCCGTCGTTTCAACGTAGTGGGCAAATCAGATCTGCAGCTTCCTTCGCGTGAAGGATCGGTGCAGGCCGAGTTAGCGCAGTTTCTGAAAACCACACGTGACCAGCGCGTACGGGCACTACGTAACGCGATTCAGAATAATCCGAAAACAGCGCTACGTAGCCCCAAAACGGGTGAGATTTTACAGAAATTCAGCATAGAACAGTACAAGCAGCTAGCGAAACAGATTGGCTATACGACGTATTTCGATATGCTGAGCCGACTGCGTATCTCGTCGTCGAACCGGGGCGGTGGTCCACGTGAGATCGAACGCTTTGTTGATTCCGATATCGACGTGAAGTTGTTTCACGAAAGTCTGGTCAATATTGTGGCTCATATCAACTCTGTACACGAAGCATACATTGCCAAGGCGCTAGGCATTCAGGCTTATCGTCAGCTTGTCGCGAAGCTGCCGTCATATCTTCAGGAGAGTTTTGTGCGTGAGCGAATGAACACCATCATCGCTCCCCTGCTTGCTCCACCGGCTTCAGAACAGGATTCATCCTTACGCATGGCTGCCTAAGCTTCCATTCATACTGAATTCAGTACTAAGTCCCAGTCAACTATGATTGGGATTTTTCTTTATTTGTAATTCAAATAAACAACTGAATATCAGTTGTTTAAAGGATTGGGTTAGTAGGAGTTCAATTGAAAAATCAACCTTTTTTTAAAACACTATCCGGTTGACATCGTTTACAATATGTCATGCAGATACAACTACTGGTTATAAGGAAAACTATATTGCTGTAAACTAGATACCGATTATCGAGTATTGAAGTCTTGTAATAAATTATATCTTGTAAATAGGGGTTCTGTATCTGCCGTAACGAAAAGCCCGCTTTCTCCGAAAGAGAAGCGGGCTTGTTTTTTTAATGAATAGCGTAAAGTGAACAATGAAAAGTCTGCTCGGTAGTCATTTTACATTTTCTACTACGCTGTTTTTACCAAATCAACCAGCGCGTCAATCCAGATGGGGCTGTCATTCAGGCTTTCGACCAGTTGCCAGTGCTGACCACCGGCTTTTTCAAAAATCTCTTTGTATTCAACGCCCACTTCAATAGTTGTTTCCAGACAATCGGCGACAAATGCGGGCGAGAAGGCCAGCACGCTTTTTATGCCCTTGCCAGGCAACTCCTTGATAACTTCGTCGGTATAAGGCTTAATCCAGGGATCACTACCGAGCCGAGACTGAAACGACGTAACGTATTTGCCTTCAGGGATACGTAGCGCTTCGACCAGTAAACGGGTGGTTTCGAAACACTGTGCCCGGTAACAATGCTGATTCTGCGCATGGAACGTAGCACAGCAATCGCCAAATCGACAGGTGGTTTTCGTTACGTCGCCTTTGCGAATCTGACTTTCGGGAAGTCCGTGATAACTGAACAGAAAAAAGTCAAAATCGTGGGTGGCCATGTATTTCCGGGCCGTTTGAGCGAAGCCCTCGATAAAATTCGGATGCTCCAGAAACCGATTGACGAACCGAATGGCGGGAATAACGTCCCAGGATTTTACAACCTCCATCACTTTCTGATAAACAGAACCTGTAGAAGCCGATGCGTATTGCGGAAACAGAGGAATGACAACAATATCGGTTAAACCCAATTGCTGAAATTCGCTCAGGCCTGCTTCGATGCTTGGGCTTTGGTAACGCATGGCCAGTTTTACTACGTACTGACTCCCAAGTAGTTGTTGTAATTTCTCCTCAACCTGATGGCCGTAGTACTTCAGCGGTGAACCCGTTTCAGTCCAGAGTTCTTTGTAGATTTTTGCTGATTTCGGAGCCCGAAAAGGAGCAATAATACCATTGACCAGTAGTGAGCGCGGAATCAGTGGAATATCGATAACCCGACCGTCCATTAAAAATTCGCGCAGGTATTTACGAACATCAGGCACGGCCGGGCTATCGGGCGTACCGAGGTTAACGAGCAAAACGCCCGTTTTGCCAACTGTTTTTTGACTATGTTTAGAGGATTGTACAGCAGAAACTTCCATGCTAGGGAATGAGTGATAAGTGATGAACGATAAGTGATGAGTGATGGGTTCCCGCTACTTGTCACTTATCGTTCATCGCTCATTTATAAGTCATTTCGCTTCCGGATACCGGGTTAGATCGGTACGTGTAAAATCGCTGAAGACTTCGCCGGGTAAGCCTGTAAAAACCATAATATCACTCAGATCGCGTTCGCCACGCTCAGTTGCCAGTAAAATAGGTCCATGCTGTTCATAGCCATCCCAGGGCAACGTAAAGGTGGGCTCTTTGTCGATACCATCTTGAAAATGAGCCCATTGAGAAACTAGGCGTGATTTCTTGTCGACCCATACTTTATATTGAACGCCCGGTACGTTACTATTCCCCTTATACGTAACCTGCAATACGTCGGCAGATTTGCCGGATTGGGTGGGCTCGTCGCCAAGGTAGCAAAGGGTTACGCCCGTGTCTTTCAGTTTAAACGGCATGAATAGCCAGTGGGAATCGTTGAGCCAGTGTCTTTTGCCTTGTTTAACGTACTTCGCAACCGAATCGGGTTGGGTGAGTTCTTCGCCATTTCGATACACGCGTCCCAGGTCATTATTGATGTTCAGCAAAATGGTCTGATCGTCGTTCAGGTTATCGATACGAACACTGCCCGAGTACTTATTCCACACAAATTTGCGTAAGCCGTCGTAGGTCCAGGCAACTAACTGGGTTTCATCCCAGGCAGTACGTCCGCCCATGGCTTCCATTACAGCGTCGGCAATCTGTACAGCCCGTGCATCAGAACCCGCCTGATCGAAGCCGGGCGCGGGAGGATTAGGCGTTTTCTTATTGACCTGTGCTATGCTCATTGTACTGCCCAGCAGAAGGCAGGCAGCCAGATAAACGATTCTCATAGACCGTATGTGTTATCGTCAACTAATTGACAAACGAAAAAGTAGGATTATTTATCTCGGATGTTCAGTGTTGACGATCAGGTTAGCAAAAATGTACTACTGATTGGTTAGGCTGGCTCGTACTGTATTTAAACGGCCGTTCATCATGAAGCCCTACTCAACAATATTAACTCTAGGATGAAAAGCTTTGTTGGCATAATTTATAGTTGTTATAATTACTAATAAGGCACTCCATTCAGGAAAAAGAGAATAGTTCAAAACAATGTTTCGTAGTAGCCTGTTAATAGGGTGTAATTTCGATTACGTCTTATTTTTGTACAACTCAACGAGTTCTTAAAACATCATGAAAACCTATGTACCACTGCTAGCCTTGTGCTTCGGCAGTTTCGGTCTGGCTCAGGCGCAGACAACAACAACCACTACAACGAACAGCACTTACAGTACGTCTCCTGCCACTACCGACACTACGTACCGGTCATCTTCGATGACTACTGACAGCACCAACATGGCGCCCGCTACGAACAGCAGTAACTCAACTATGAGTAACAGCAACATGAATAGTGCGCCGACTCAATCACAGGAAACTACGACCACTACGACCACTACGTATAGTTCGTCCGATGCTAACATGAACGCATCGAACACTTCGTCGAAAAGCGAAAAATCGTGGGGTAAAGAAGGCAAATTCGGTATTTATGCCGGTGTGAATTTCTCTCGTTTTGTAAACGAACCAATCCCTGACGGCGCTTATCGTGCTGGCTGGCAGGCTGGTATTTACGGACGTACTGGCGGCACGATCTTCGGTCAGTTAGGCGTGGAATACCGGACTTCTACGTCGAATCTGGTACGTTCGGGAGCAGGTCAAACAACACAAACACCTAGCGAAATCCGTGGTCAAATCGATCAGAAATTCGTAGCCATTCCAGCTTACGTTGGGGTGCGTGTAGGTGGTGCATTAGGACTGCGGGTTCAGGTTGGTGCTGAGTTATCGGCGCTGGTTATCAATTCGAGTAACGAGTTTGGTATTGGCAAAGACGATGTACGCCGTACCCTGTTGAACGGTTTGGGCGGTGTTGGTATCAACCTTGGACCGCTGACGCTGGACGCCGTTTATAATGTAGGTCTGCAAAACGTTTTCGATAACAACGATACGAAACGTAACATGCTGGCTTTCAACCTCGGTTTCCGCTTCTAAGTCTAATAAATTAGTGTAGTGGATAAGCCGCCCCTTCATCGGGGCGGCTTTTTTATTTTTGAATTTGAAAATAGGCAATAGTCGATAGTCAAAGTTGTAAGTTTGTCAGCATAAATCGTCTATATGGCGAAGGCAAAACGTAGTGCTACGTATCAAACAACTCAGACCAGCATTGACTTTCAACTGTCATGAATACTCTGTTTCCCATTTTCGTTAAGGCCGAAAATCTGCATACGCTAATTGTTGGTGGTGGCTACGTTGGCCTCGAAAAACTGACGGCACTGCTGGGCAATTCGCCTGAAGCACGTATTACGTTGGTGGCCCCCGACATACGTAGCGAAATTCAGGAGCTGGCTACTCAGTTTCCAAAACTGGAACTGATCCAGGAGCCATACCACGAAATTTATTTATCAGACAAAGACCTGGTAATTGTCGGCACTAACGATAAAGCTGTGAATCGGCAGGTACAGGCCGACTGCAAACGAAATCGCATTCTGGTCAACGTAGCAGATACGCCTGATTTATGCGATTTTTACCTGAGCTCGGTCGTGAAAAAAGGTGATCTGAAAATCGCTGTTTCGACCAACGGCAAATCACCAACTTTCGCCAAACGGTTCCGGGAAGTGCTGGAAGATATTTTACCCGATAGCCTGCAAGAAACACTCGACAATCTGACCGCCATCCGTAACCAGCTTAAAGGCGACTTTGTGCAGAAAATGGAAAAGCTGAACGAGATTACGAAAGTGTTACGTTGACAAACCTATTACGTTGTTAATCTTCCTGTTTTTTAAGAATCGCCCGAACGTAGCAAACCTTCGGGCGATTCTGTATTGTATCAGAGTGCACTTGGTAACGCTGAACGTATTATCGTTTTAGCACTTTGAGCTGGCGTTGTTGGGTAGGCGTATTGACCTGAAGTAGCAGCAATCCATGCGTTGAGCCTACCTCCAGGCGAATACGCTCCTGATTCGTTGCCTGTTCCAGATTTTTAGTACTAATCAACTGCCCCTGCATATTTACCAATCGCAGCATGAGCGGTTGCGCTTCGGCTCCCTGAACCTCTACGTCGAACGTGTTACCTGCTACGGGATTACCCAGCACGCGTACCTGCAAACCTGTACCGGGTTCACTTGCCCCCTGACGTAATGGCGTAGCGCATCCACTTAGCCAGGAATATGAATACTGGCTTACCGATGCTCCCTGACTAGCTACCAGACGAATTGTTGGATTGTCGGTGTATAAATCCAGGCTGTAAGGGCCGGGCTGACTAGTGGGCGTCAGTTCGTTCTGAACAGAGAAACTGAAAGGCTGGCTTGCATCACGACCTACGTACTGAGGATTAAACGTGACCCGATATCGGTTAGGAATAAGCAATTGGCAGGAAACCGCACTGACTCCACTGATCGCGAAACCCGAAGGAGGAGTAACCGGGGCTGCACTAATCGAAAGCTGGAAGTTGGTGCTCACGCTAAGTCCGCCGGGGTCCAGCGCCGTGATGCTGACCGCAGAAACACCAGTGGTGCTGGGCGTACCGCTGATGAGCGAACCAGTCAGGCTTAAACCTGCGGGTAAACCCTGTGCCGTGAACGTAAGCGGCTGACCGTCAGGATCAGAGAAATAAGTGGTCAGATTGAGCTGATAAGGCTGATTCTGCGTCAGATTCTGATTCGGGATGCCCGACGTAGTCGGTGTCTGGTTGGGGCTGGTGCCCGTCTGACAGGAAGCCAACCAGTTGTAGCTATACCGGGTTTCGCCGTTGCCAGGCTGATTTGCTACCAGTGTAATGCTGGGGTTATCGTTGAAGAGAGTTAACGTATAGGGCCCTGAATTGAGGGTGGTAACCATCTCATTAACAACCGAGAAGCTAATCGGATTGGCATTAGCCCCTGAATAAAGCGGGTTGAATCGAACCAGATATTGACCTCGGCTAGTATTAACCTGCTGGCATTGAATCATGTTGACCGACGTAATGGCAAAGCTGGCTGGTAATATTTGCAGAGCGACCGTGTTTGAAGCCGGGCTGGTGCAGCTACCCTGTGTGCATGTGGCTGACAGAGAGTATGAACCGGGCTGAGAAAAGGTGTAAATAGTCCCGTTAGCCTGTCCGGTGCCGCCTGTCGGTGCCCAGTTTATTGTTCCGGCGCAACCGGTAGCCGTGACAGAAATAGACTGATTGGATACCTGAGCGCTGGCTGTCAGCGTTGGAGCCGAAGCCACACAGATTGGCGTCCCATTAACACTTACGGCCATGATATTGAGAAAGCCCTGTGTCGAAACTTTATTAAACGTGATGCTCACAATGGGCGTGCTCAGCTTGTTGGCTGGAATCGTCAGTCTCACCTGATTAAGATAGGGGTTGCTGCCAGCAGCTGTATACGGGAATGACACGGGTGTAGCGACGCTGCCTCGGCTTGTAGCCCCAAATACATTTGTGCTCGACGATGACATAAGCCAGTCCTGATACGTTTGGTTTGGGAAGGTAGTAGAGGTGCCGTCGGAGTAATTTACGACCATGTCTACTGTTGAAGCCAGGCTGCCGCTGGTGCCCAGCACAAACACCTCCGAGGCTATGTGTGGTGTCGCAAACGTAACGGTGCCGTTGTTAGTACCAGCCAAACGTAATGAGTTGTTACCATTGTAAGAGGCCAGTTGGTACGTCAGAGACGAATAACCCGCAATCGAGTTAGAAATCAATCCGTTATCGGGCAGGCCCGAGGTGTGCTGGATGCTTGCGGTATAATAATCCTGGGATATAAAATAATAGCCCGCGTTATCGATGTCGGCGGTTGTAGAAGCGGTGGGCGGGTTCGCGGCCGAGCCGTTAGCTACCACATCGGAGTTAAAACTCGTGGCTGTTAGTGGTACGGAGGTGTAGGTAGGCGGCACCACGCCAACACTTACCGCCATAACATTGAGGAACCCCTGTGTTGATACTTTGTTAAACGTGATGCTCACAATAGGGTTGTTCAGCTTTTCGGCTGGAATCGTCAGCTTCACCTGCTCAAGATAGGGCGCCGAGCCATTAGCTGTATAAGGCGATGGCAGAGGTGTAGCCACGTTGCTGCGGCCTGTGGCCCCAAATACATCTGTGCTCGCTGATGAGGCTTGCCAGTCCTTGTAAACTTTGCCTGTAAAGCTGGTGGAGGTTCCGTCGGAGTAGTTTACGATCATATCTACCGTTGAGGCAAGGCTGCCGCTGGCACCTAGTACGTATACCTCCGAAGCTGCCTGTGGCGTAACAAACGTAACGGTGCCGTTGTTGGTACCAGCCAAACGTAGCGAGTTGTTACCATTGTAAGAGGCCAGTTGGTACGTCAGAGACGAATAGCCAGCAATCGCATTTGGAATCAGCCCGTTGTTGGGCAGGCCGGAGGTGTGCTGGATGCTTGAGGTATAGTAGTCCTGGGCGAAGAGGAAGTAGCCCGCGTTATCGATGTCGGCAGTTGTAGAAGCGGTGGGCGGGTTCGCGGCCGAGCCGTTGGCCACCACATCGGCGTTGAAGCTGGAGGCCGTCAGCGGTACGGAGCTGTAGGAGAGCTGGGCCCAGACCTGACTGTGTAGACTAACGACCAAAACAAGGGCGATCAGTACGAATCGCGAATAAATTGGTCGGATATTGTGAAGAGATAAAGGTGTTTGCATAACAAAATACGGGAGTAGATATTGGTAAGTTCAGACAACTAGACTGGTCAGCGAATTGACAGTAAGAGTGGATACTGGTGATAAAAAGCGCAAAATATTCTGGCGGGAGTCGGTGAATGGATTGATTGTTTCATAAGACATTTTTTGAACGAGTTGATAAGTTTATTAGGGAGACCTTGTGAACTAAGGCAGGGCAAAACTCAGATTTTGCCAGCCAACAGACTCTACCAAATCGGACAAAAACTCTACTCAAATGAACATATAGGTATCTTGTTTGGAGATATATTCTCCTGTATGGATATTTAGTGTATAAATAATCAAAAAAGTATACTTGTGACGGTGGTATAAGTTAACCAAAAGGCGTTTGACAGGCGGCTGTTGCAACCCAGAGTGAAGCCAGCTATTTAGCTGTATACATACCCGAAAATTCATAGCCAAATAGCGGAACTACGTACGGCTAACCTTTGTGCCTTCATAAGAACCGGAAGAAGTGGTATTGTAGAGAGGAGTTCCAGTTATAAATAAAATGATCCTTTCGAAAGAAAGGATCAGCAGTAATTGGTAAGGAATATTGTTATAAAGCTAATTCAATAGAGGGGTCCCAGAATACCGTTTTGAAATCGACGACCTTGTCGTTTTCAACCTGAACACCTTCATTTTCAAGCAACCGCTGCATGACGTTTGGCTCTCCAAAAAAGTGTTTACCTGATAAAACGCCTACACTGTTAACAACTCGATGGGCCGGTACGTCGGGGCGGTTGTGGCAGCCGTTCATGGCCCAGCCCACCATGCGTGCGCCCGCCCGAAGACTGAGGTAACGAGCAATGGTGCCATACGTAGTAACCCGCCCCCGCGGCACCAGACGTACTACTTCGTAGACCTCCTCGAAATAATCGCGCTGTTCGGCCATTACGTAGTGCTTTTCTCTTCGATAGCCTGCGACAGACGATTGTACCATTCTTCGCCGTAGGCACGGATCAGAGCTTCGCGAACGAATTTGTAGATGGGTACATTCAACTGCTCGCCAAAACCACAGGCCGGGTTGCAGATGGGCCAGCGGTCATAGTTGAGGGCGTGGTAGGCTTCGTATTTGGTTACCCGAATAGGGTAGAGGTGGCACGAAATCGGTTTTTTCCAGTCGACCTTACCATCGTTATAAGCTTCTTCAATTCCGCATTTCAGAATGCCTCGCTCGTCCCAGATGGCATAGACACACTCGCGTCCGCCTACAGTTGTCGTAACCGAACCGCCAAAACCATCGGGCTCATGACCACCACGCTGTTCAATAACGTTGATGCCTTCGGGCGAAAGGTAAGGTTTGATGTCAGGGTAAATTCGGTCGAGAATGGCCGATTCGTCGGGTTCGAGCGGAGCGCCCATATCGCCTTCCACACAGCAGGCGCCCTTGCATTTGTCGAGATTGCAAACGAAAAACTTTTCAGCAACATCGTCGCTGATACAGGTATTATCCAGGAGAATCATATACGTAAAGATACGTATCGTTCTCCAAATTTGGCGAAGAGAAAAGTCAATCATTGAAAAAGCCACCCCGGTAAACAGGATGGCTTTTTCGGTTGATACGTAGTGACAGATAGCCATGTGGCGTCAGATGCTTTAATCTGACGCACGTCTATCAATAGATCTACTTCACAATCTTGATCTTCTGACCCAATTTCACGTTGTTGTCGGTCATGTTGTTCCACGACTGAATCTGCTCAGCCGTTACACCGTAGATTTGGGTAAGCCGGAACATGGTTTCGCCTTTGGCCACTGTGTGATACGTTACCGAACCGCCGGTTGTCGACGTAGCGGTGCTGGCTGGCGCCGATGCCTGAGTGCTACGTGCCGGGCTGGCTTTCACGAGCAATTGCTGGCCTACTTCCAGTACGTCGTTATTCGTTAAATTATTCATCGCCATCAGTTGATCGACAGTGAGGCCATAAAGTTTGGAGATGCTGTAATACGTCTGACCAGCTTCAACGGTGTGCGTTCCGGTAGCACTTTTACCGCTGCCCGTTGTTGTGGGTGTGGGAGCCGGACGGGTAGCTGCCGGGGTGATGGGTGCCGAAGTAACGGGTTTCGTTTCAGGGGCAGTACGTTCGATTTTAGCGGGCGTAGTGCGTTCAGGAACAGTACGTTCTGGAGTTACAGGCCGGGTGTCGTTTTTTGCTACGTCAGCGTTGGTCGACCGTGAAGGCGTTTTGGTAACGGCGGTTAGCGAACCATCAGCCTGCTGCTCGCGGGGGCCTTCATACTTACCCTGTTCAGGGCGACCCAATTCAGGACGACCCATATCCGAATCTGATACGTTCGGTTTAGAGCGCTGTGTAGTAGCCGTTACATCTGTCGCTTTTGGTTTTGGTGTAGCCGTTACAGGTGTTTCCGCCGTTTTGTCGCGCTCGGGCGTTGTCGCTACCGGAACTTCTTTAACGGGTTGTGTAGCATCTGGTGTCCGGACAATGACTACCCGCTGTGAGCCATCGGCATCTGTCGGACTGCTAGTCGTTGGGGCCGGGCGATTGGTAGATGCGGGGGTACTGGTCGGCTGAATGGACGGGCGTTGCGGCTCCGTACGGGGTGGAGCCGAAGCGGGTTCCGACGTTCCATCGCTGGGCGTAACACCGCCACCGACTAACTTTGGTTGATACAACTTCCGTTCCGAAGCGTTTTTGGGTACGTTGCTGCTGCCACTTACTGCACGGGCTGTGCCTGCCGACGGGCTCATCGAGGCCACTTCCTGACGGCTTGGTGTTGGTGTCTGATCGTAAACTGGCGGTGCTGGCGCGTTGATAACTTCAACGGGTTTATTGGCCGGGCGTCGTTCGCGGAGCCACATCACACGGCCTGTCAGCAGTTTTTGTACGCGATCTAAACGGTTGTAGCGCATCAGCTTTTTCAGCCGGATTCCGTAGCGCTGCGAAATACTACGAGAGGTTTCGCCGTCGCGAACCGTGTGGAAGGGGACGAGCGCCTTCTTGCGTTTCTTGGCGAGGTAATACACATCGTTGACAATAACGGGGTCTTTTTCGCTCATGTCGTTGTAACGAAGGAAACTTGACAGACTGATTTTTGCCTTCCGCGACAACGAAGCGGCATTATCGCCAGCCTGTGCCTGAATGCCCGGCAATCCGTTGATTTCGTAAAGAACCGGATCGTTTTTGCTGCTCAACCCAGTTGTAACCCGACGTAGTACCGGAAAACCAACGTCGTTCTGCACAAAATCCGGGGTCTTCTTCGAGCCTACGTTTACAATTTTTTGCCGAACATCGTTGATTTGATTGCTGGCTACGGGCACTGCCATGATGTAAGGCTTGTCGGTTGGGAGGCTTTCACCAATTACCCAGCGATTGTATTTCCGAAGCTCAAACTCGTCAACGTCAAGCTCTTCCGCAATGGCCTTCATACTTTTGCCGCCCCCGTTTGGGTATTCAATCAAGGCGAAACGATTGCTGGTCTGGTGCGTCTGAAGCGCGTTTTCAATGGCTACTTTATGGGCGAAGAAACGTAGTATGTAGCGGTCGGTACGTCCGTCGAGGGCAATTTCGCGGGCGTATGACCAGTCGGGCGGAATCAATTTGGCAATGCCACCCGCGCCGAGGTAATACGAATACAGAGAAGCTACCCAGTTGTTGAACTGCGCGTTGCTCTTTTTCAGGTACTTAGCCGCTCCCCGCGACGAACTTGTGATGTTTTTTCGCTCATCAATCTGGTCGTCAACCCGCATTCCGTAATCCATCGCGGTTTCGCGCTTGAACTGCCAGTAACCAACGGCTGATGAGGAGGATACGGCATCGGGTGTGAGCGAACTCTCCTGTACGGCCAGGTATTTGAAATCGGTCGGTACGTCTTCGTCAATGAAAATCGACTCGATCATGGGAAAATAAAGCACAACCCGGTCGAGTTTGGCAGTCCAGTACTGCCGATTGGCCAGCAGGGCGTTAACATCCTGCTGAATGATACGTCGGGCGTCGGGGTCGAGCCTGACCGAAATATCAGCAAAGGAAAGCTGTTCGGGCACGGTCGGCACCGGTGTTTGGGCCGACGCCAGCAAGCTGACTAGTACGTAGAAAAGGGTTAGGGGATACGTAATTTTTTTCATGTGTATACCGCTTCGGCGGTCTGTTTTGGGGTCAGTTGAACATCAACGTTTGCGGATCATCATAATCCCGTCTCGAACGGGCAACAGCACATTTTCTACACGCGGGTCGTTCTGAATCAGTTGGTTAAACGCTAATACGGATTGGGTGTCGAGATCCGATTGTTTTACTCTCTCAACAACCTTGCCACTCCATAATACGTTGTCGGCCAATATAAAACCGCCAGTACGTAATTTGTTGAAAATCAAATCAAAGTACAGCGGATAATTTCGTTTGTCGGCGTCGATAAACACCAGATCGAAGGTATCGCTGAGGGTAGGTATTATGTCGGAAGCTGAGCCAATGCGAAAATCAATCTTATTGCCCCAGGGAGACTGCTGCCAGTAAGAACGGGCAAACGATTCGAGTTCTTCGTTCTGGTCAATAGTAATCAGCAACCCATCGTCGGTCAGGCCTTCAGCCAGGCAAAGGGCGGAGTAGCCGGTATACGTACCAATTTCGAGAATGCGTCGGGGACGTATCATCTGCGACAGCATAGCCAATAATCGCCCCTGTAAATGCCCTGACAGCATTCGGGGAGCCATTACGTGCGCGTGTGTATTGCGATTGAGCCGACGTAGCAGCTCACCTTCGGGCGAGGTGTGGGCTTCTGCATACGTAGCTATGTCGGAGGGCAAAAAATCCATTCGGCGGACCATTGCTACGTCCTCACCTGGGTAAGTCAACGTAGTAACAAATGGGCTGGTTTAGGTAAAATTAATGAGTTTTTAGAAAACGAACGTCGAAAAAGCGCATCTAGTACGTAAAAATGGTCTGAAGCGCATACTTATGCTAGTTCTATGTCAACTCAGGAGGTAAAATTATAAGGCTGCAATTAATTGTAAATCCTCTTCGGGGAGCTATCACGGCTGTAATATATTAGCCAATGCGGAAGATAATCTTGCTAAATCTGTCTAACTTAGACTAACAATAGTCTTATACAAAAGAATTATAGAACATTTTTGAGGTATTTGCAATTGTCTAACCACTTAACGACATGAAAAAGCAACTTGTAATTCTGGGAATCGGCCTATGCACGGCCTGCAAACATGATGCTCCAAATGTTCAGCCGGTAGTAGCCCCCGACGCGGCCACAGTAATAGCGGGTACCTACACGGCAGATCTAGTCCGTATTCCTGACGTAAAGCCTTATCCCATCAATGGGAAAACGATAACATTTCGGATCGAACGAGTTTCGGCCGACACCGTACGAGTTAAGGTGCAAGCTCCTGCCAACGGCTTTTATTCGCCCGCCAGAGATACCACCTATGCCAAAGTTTATGTGCTTACCAAGCCACAAGGCTACTATTTGACCCTGGAAACGAACCCTACTCAACCCAATAATCAGTTGGGAAGCGAGTTGGTGATTGCCCCTCCCGTTGCCCCGGCTACCTCGCCGAACTGGGCTTCCTATGTATTTTTGCCTCCCGGCTACCAACTGGGTCGTGTATCGGCGGAGTTCAGCAAGACCAATTAGTTAATAAACCCAGAAGCGAAAAGTACGTCAAACCTGGCTCGCTTCTGGGTTTATTTTCTGCACATAATTTGTAGTAAGCTACTCATCTGAGAAACCTACAAAATAGCAACCGGACTAAATTCCAAATCCTTATCAATCAGATGCGATTTTTAGAGTCGATGATGATCGTAACGGGGCCATCGTTGAGCAGCGATACTTTCATATCGGCACCGAACGTACCGGTTTGAATCGGTTTGCCTAATTCAGCCGACAATTGAGCAATCATGGTTTCGTAGAGGGGAATCGCTACGTCGGGACGGGCGGCTTCGATAAAGCTGGGCCGGTTTCCTTTTTTGGTGCTGGCGTGGAGCGTAAACTGACTGATTAGCAGAATATTGCCATCGATAGCTGCCAGGTCGAGGTTCATTTTCCCTTCGTCGTCACTGAAAATGCGAAGGCCAACGATTTTCCGACTAAGCCAGTCAATATCTTCTCGCGTATCGGTATGGGTAATGCCAAGTAGGATTAAAAAACCTGCCTCAATCTGGCCTTTAATTTGGTTGTCAATACGTACCGAAGCTTGCGTAACGCGCTGAATAACAGCAATCATAATTGGGAATAAAAAAGTAAACAAAAACCACTACGTATTCTATCGACCACGCACCACTTTTGATCGCGCCGGACGCAGATACAACGTAGCGATTTCCTGCGCGATAACTCCCGGCAGCGCTTCATCTGCATTCGTCAGGACAATAACCGATAAACCAGAATCTGGGAAACGAGCGTACTCCGACCGAAATCCGGGTAGTGAGCCACCGTGGTGAACGCGCGGAATACCCTGTAATGAATCAATATACCAGCCAAAACCATAGGGATGAGGTTTTCCATCGGTCAGGACAAAGGGCGTCCACATTTGTTTGCGACTCGCTTGGGTCAGGATTTTGTCGGTATACAAAGCGGCATCCCATTTGGCGAGGTCCAGCACTGTCGATAAAAAAGCACCACTCGGACGTAGCGCCCGGTAAGAAATTGCCCGGTGCCGATGGTCTTTTTCCCAAGTATAACCATCGGCCCGATTTGGAATAACCTCTGTTAACGTAGTGGTTCGGGTTGCCTTCATATCCAGCGGAGTAAAAACGCGCTCTTTCATGAATGTAGGCCAGGATTTCCCCGAAACTTTGCGGATAATATCGGCTAGCGCAAAATAACCGACATTGCAGTATTGCCATTTGGTGCCAACCGGAAACACTAACGGAAGCGGAAAGGCGGCTTCTACCAATGCCGAATCGGGTTTTATCTCGGTGCCATCAAATGCTGGGGATTCCCGAATTAGGCCAGACGTATGCGACATTAAATGACGTAGCGTAATGCCCTGCCAGGTTTGCGGAGCTTTGGGATAGTATTGGTGAATTTCGTCATCCAGTTTCAGTTTGCCTTCCTGCGCCAGAATTAAAATGCCACTGGCAATCAGTTGCTTGCTGACTGAGCCAATCGCATAAACACTCTGCGGAGTAGCCGCTACGTTCAACTCTGCATTCGCCAGACCGTAGCCCTTGGCCAGCACTACGTTCCCCTTTTGAACAACCGCAATCGAAACGCCCGGAATATGTTTGGCGTTCATATGCTTCTGAACAATTGCGCCGATACTATCAACCGAAACCGATTTGAGTGATTGAGCTGCTACGTTGTGCGTGAGCAGTAGGACGTAAACCAGCGCAAACAGACGTAGTGATTGCCGAACGCTACGTAGCGTTTGTGGGTGTAAGAGAAGATTTGATGTCATCAAGTTTTAGGAAAGAACGTAGTGAAGTGATTGGTATATCAGTATTGTGCAGCCCTAAAATTACGTATTCAACTTTGAACTTGATATATATCGTAAGAAGCAAAAGAAATCAGTACCGGCAGCTCGAAACCAAGAAAAAACCAGACCGTAAAACAGTCTGGTTTTCCTATTGAAATCCCCTATGTGTTATCGTTTTACTATTTTTAGTTTTTTGTAAGCTTGATCGGTACTCACCTGCAACAAGAGGATACCTATTATATGATCAACGGGTATACTAACGTGCTGTACTACGTCGGCTTGTTGAATCGTAGACTTATAGACGAGCTGTCCCCGGCTGTCGGCGAGTTGTAGATGGACGGTTTTACCCACTACGCCACCGATTTCGATATCAACGGTCTTGCCTTCGACAGGATTTCCCAATACACGTACATCTAAACCTGTACCCACCTCGTCTACACCGGCTCTTGCCCGGTTGCAGGCTGTTTTCAGGTTCCAAACGTACGTAACGGTTTTGCCATTCTGACGGGCCGTTAACGTAAAGGGCTGAACATCATTGGCTATGCGGCTGTCTTTATCGACAAACTGATTGGGGTTGGTAGTCCAGCCGGTTATGCCAGGGGCAAAATAATCGATTGAACTACCGTCTCCTCCGCTGGTATTGAACCGGAAAGCCCCGGTATTGCAATCATAGGTAGGAGCCAGTAACGTTAGTACGCTGGACGTAGGTGGAATTGGTGGTTGTGTACTTTTGCAAAAAGCGCCGAAGTCGAAAACATATGTAGCAGTTTTCCCACTTTGAGTAGCAGTAATGGCGATGGGCTTAGGATCGTTACGAAGTTCTTGCTCAACTACGCCGGTTCTACTGGATGTTCCGTCACGGGTAACTCCAGGCGCTCTAAAAGTAATGTCCGAACCATCGCCACCAAGCGTGTTGAAGGCAATATAACCCGACTGACAAGAGTAATAAGGTTGAGTTAGGACTAGTAGCTTGGTTTCCAGATTCGGTAAGACTCTAATCGTAAAATGAGCCACCACAGGACTGTTTCGCAGAATACCAGTACTGGCTTTGATGGCCACAGGGTATGTTCCCGGCGTAGTTGGTAAACCGTTGATATAGGCATAGGGAGAGTTTTCTGTAAAGACGGGCAGGGTGAAAAGTTTGAGGCCCGGCGGTAAATCGCTGGTGGTAAACTCCCATCTTGATTTGTAACCGGGTCCGGTGTTTGGATCGGTGAAGTAGTTGCCTATATCAATACCTAATCCTGATCCTGTCGATACACCTGCCACCAACGTCTGATCTGGAATAGGCTCACGTAGTCGGGGAGACTGTGGCGTTGATACGTTCGTGCAGGCTGCTTTTAAGTCAAAGTTATACGTAACACTGATGGCGTTTTGAGTAGCTGTGATGGGAATTACGTTGGGGTCGTTGCGGAGACTATCGGCCACAACGCCAAAGTTGTTGGTCGGCGAATCGCGCCGGACGCCCGGTGCCTGGAATGTAATTGGCGAACCATCGCCCCCGCTGGTTTTGAAGAAAATGTTACCCGTCTGGCAGCTATAGATTGGCGCTAACGGAGTCAGCGGATTGGCCGTTTTTTGTAATTTGACCACCCAGATATCCTGCTTCCCTTTGACGTCACCATCCGTGGAACTAGTAGTCCCAAGAAGTAAGTACCCATCGCTGGTGGTCAGAATTCGGCTGGGGGTATCATTGCCTGAACCTCCCAGCGTTTTGGTCCAGAGTACATTACCCTGCTGATTGAATCCCCTCAACTGAAAATCATTTCGATTTTGGGTACCAACTTCAAGGAGCGCATAGTGTGGCTGGCCTGAGCCATCACTGGCAATTTTTGCGTATGCCTCATTCGGATAATTCAATGCATACGAACTCATTTGAATAAACGCACCATCCTGAGTTTTAAAGGGATGAACGCCAGGAGAGGCCGTATTTATTGACGCTAACGCGAGCATTGTGCCATTTTCGTAGGGGTTTGGCGTAGCATCGATAAACCAGCTTATATCAAAACGAACGCTCGCCGAGAGTAAATTACCTATCTCATCAAGTTTAACCATCAGCCCACGAGACTTCTGATTATACGAACAGTCGCCGATGATCCAATAATTATAATCATAGGATGAGCGGGTTCTGACTACTTTTTGAAAGGAGATATCGTAGGTATCTCTGAAATAAGTATCACTGACTACATCTTTGCTTTGTAACAATCGGCCGTCGGCAGATACAACAAACAGGGCCAATCTTTTAAAGAGGTTTCCCTGGTAGTAGCTCGTAAAAACAAGGTAGTTGTTATTCTGATAGGGAAGTACTGCCAAACTCCGAGAGTTAGTTAAGGGCAGTTTCCATACGGTTCTTCCAGCACGGTCTTTTCGGATCATTAACAATTCCGAGCTGCTATTGCCCAGTACCACAAAACCTCCATCATCCGTCGGTACTATTCCTGTCCGCCTTACGAGTGAATCTTGTTTGTTTTCGTGGAGAGCGACCTGTAGCCGAATCTCTCCTGACGGACTCAGATAAGTTAACCCCTGATTGTGAAGTACGCCATAACCCCCGTCGCTGCCCTGCGCCACGAACAGATCTTCCAAGAATGTAAGTCCATTGCCTTTAATGACTTGTTGCCACTGAAGTGCAGGCGGTGCGTCTATTTGCGCTTTCAGGGGCAACGAGAAAAAAAAGGCCCATAATAGATATAGCCATTGGAGACTATGTGAACGTTTGTAAATAGGTTTCATACGCTACGTAGTAATTGTGGTAACAGACTTCGAGCGTATATCGGAGAAGGAAAGAAAAGGTAAGTCAATAGCGAAAAAAAGATTGCTTGTGCTACGTTGGGCCGATTGTAAAATCAAAAAGCCAGACCAACGTAGCGGTCTGGCTTTTTGATAATTATATAGTCCGGGAGTGGACGTCCAGGCTACATGAGCTACGCCAGAATAGGCTTAATTACTTTTCCTGCTACGTCGGTCAGGCGGAAAGGACGGCCCTGAAACTGATACGTGAATTTTTCGTGATTAAAGCCCAGCAGATGCAGAATTGTGGCCTGTAAATCGTGGACGTGTACTTTATCTTTCACGCCGTAATAGCCAATGTCGTCGGTTTCGCCGAACGAGAAACCGCGTTTAACACCACCACCCGCCATCCAGACCGTAAACGCATCCAGATGGTGATCGCGGCCTTTGAAAGGAAGATTTTGTCCATCGCGATTTTCCTGCATCGGCGTCCGACCAAACTCGCCACCCCAAACCACCAACGTATCTTCGAGCAAACCGCGTTGTTTTAAATCGGTCAGTAGAGCAGACACAGCTTGGTCCGACTGGCGGCATTTATCGTGGAAACCGAGATTGAGAGCGGTACTGGTATCGGTGCCGTGGGCATCCCAACCCCAGTCGAATAATTGGACAAATCGAACGCCACGTTCCACCAACCGCCGGGCTAACAAACAGTTACGGGCAAATGAGCCTTTGTTCGGATCAACGCCGTACATATCGAGCATGTATTGGGGCTCACCTTTGATATCCATCGCGTCGGGCACCGACATCTGCATTCGAAAGGCTAGTTCGTATTGAGCAATTCGAGTAAGCACTTCCGGATCTTTGACTTCGTCGTATTGCTGGCGATTGATTTCGGAGATGGCGTCGATGGTTCCTTTCCGAATGTCGCGGGGCATTCCGGCAGGGTCCGATACGTAAAGAACCGGGTCGCCGTCGGTGCGGCATTGAACGCCCTGATAAACAGACGGTAAAAAGCCGCTTCCCCACACTGATTTGCCAGCGTCAGGTTGTTTGCCGCCAGATGCTAGTACGATATACCCTGGCAAATTATCGTTTTCAGAACCCAATCCATACGTCACCCACGAGCCGATACTGGGCCGACCCAACCGAGCCGAACCAGTATGCATCAGCAACTGCGCCGGAGCGTGGTTGAACTGATCGGTATGCATGGCCTTCAGGAACGTAATTTCATCAGCCACCCGATGCAGGTGCGGTAAATAATCCGAAATCCAAGCACCCGATTGTCCCCGCTGAGCAAATTTGGCCTGTGGGCCAAGCATCTTGGGAACTCCGCGAATAAACGCGAATTTCTTCCCTTCGAGCAGCGATTGCGGGCAATCTTTTCCGTCGTATTTCTGCAATTCGGGCTTGTAATCGAACAGCTCCAACTGCGAAGGTGAGCCAGCCATATGAATGTAAATCACCCGTTTAGCCTTCCCCGCAAACTGCGCCGTCCGAACATCCATCGGTTCCCCTTCACTGGTACCCGGCAACGTAGTGTTTGCCACGTCTTTCTTCTCCGATTCGCCAAAAAAACCGCAGCTACCGAGTACGGTACTCATCGCCATAGCGCCCAAACCCGTTGAGCAGGTATGCAGAAAATGCCGCCGGGTTTCGCGTTGCAGAGCCGCTTCTTGGAGTTCTTCAAGGAGTTTTTTCATATCACTCTTTCGTAATCACCTCATCCAGATTCAGTATCGTATTGGCCGTTACGGTCAGTGCCGCCAGTTCGGGGGTTGTTCTAGGCGTATCATTAGGACCAAAACAACCCATAAACGTCTGCGCATCGGCTGGATGTTGTTTGTAATACGTTTCGGACTGCTTATATAAACGTAGCAACACCGCCAGTTTGTTCGGATTTGGGTTACGTAGTGTCACCTGCCGGAAACCCGCCTGAATCTGTTGCTCGGCGGTTTTGCCCTGTTGCTGCATCGCAGCCGCCAACGCCTGCGCCGACTCCACAAAAACCGGATCATTCAACGTAACGAGCGCTTGCAACGGGGTGTTGGTACGTATCCGGCGTATCTGACAAAATTCGCGGCTCGGGCTATCGAAGGTAAGCATCGATGGATAGGGGGCGGTACGTTTCCAGTGCGTGTACAAAGCCCGACGGTACTTATCCTGGCCATCGCTCAACTTCCAGCTCTCCCCATTATAAGGCGATTGCCAGATGCCATCGGGTTGAGCGGGCATTACGCTTGGGCCAAACATTTTGTGGCTCAGTAACCCGCTGACCGCCAGAGCCTGATCGCGAACCTGCTCGCTCGTGAGCCGCACGCGGGGCCCCCGTGCCAGCCAGCGATTGAACGGATCTTTGGCCAATACGTCGGCTGAAACATTCGACCGTTGCTGATACGTGGCCGACATGACCATGCGTTTCAACAGGCGTTTTACTGACCACTGATCCGTTTCCATAAACTCGGCGGCCAGATAATCCAGCAACTCCCGATGCGTGGGCGGAATGCCTTGCGTACCTAAATCTTCAACCGTTTCAACCAGACCTGTGCCGAATAGTTGCTCCCACAAGCGATTGACAGCTACCCGGGCCGTGAGCGGGTTTTCGCGACTAACCATCCATTGCGCAAGGCCCAACCGATTCCGGGGCCGGTCATTTCCATCTGTATGCGTTGCGAAGGCGGGTAGTGATTTTGGTACGTCCGGCTCCACAACTTTCCCTTTGACCAGCCAATTTCCCCGCTCAAAAACGTGCGTTTTACGGGCAAAACGGCCTGATCCTTCCAAAAGAACAAGCGTAGTTTCGGGATTGCCATTCAGAATGGTTTGAAGTTTCTGGTCGGCATCTGCCAGTGACGTAGCAGGTGTACCGGGTAAAGCGGGCCTGAACGACAGCCACTTGATCATGGTCCAGTCCTGCGGCTTTGTCGGATTGTCGAGCGTTACGTAAAGATCATGCCGACCTGCTAGTTTTGGTAGAGCCAGCACCATAATTGAGTCGTTCCAGGGGCTGCCGGTTTTCGGAACGGGCAGCGTCAGGAACGGTTTTCCTGTCGGACTGTCCTGACGTAGCGTCAACGTAGCACTGTCCGATTTTGTCCCGATGGCCATGACCAGCCGGTTCATGCCGGTGAGATTTACACTTTTGATACGTGACGAACCACCGTGGTAAAAGCCGTAATACTGCGCGCCAAGAAGTGATGAATTGACATATTGATCGAAGTCGTGCGAATTGATTTTTGGCTCGTTCAATCGAACAAAATTCATCCAGTCCTGCACCTGCTGCGGTTGCGAAGCGTGCGATTGCACCCACGTTTTCAACTCCGCTACGTTCACTGAATCTGTGCCTTTAAAAAACCGGAGTTTAGGCGTGTCATTCTCTACGTCTTCGTCGCGGGTGTTGTTGAAAAAAGCGAGGTATTTATAGTATTCGTCGTGCGTAAATGGGTCGTATGGGTGGCTATGGCATTGTACACAGGCAAACGTAGTACCCTGAAAAACATCCCAGGTTGTATTGACCCGGTCAATGAGGGCGGCCGTACGGAACTCTTCGTCCTGCGTACCGCCTTCGTCGTTGGTCATGGTGTTGCGGTGAAAACCCGTTGCGATCAACTGGTCTTCGGTGCGCCTGGGAAGCAAATCACCGGCTAATTGTTCGACTGTAAACTGGTCGTAGGGTTTGTCCTGATTGAACGCGTTGATAACCCAGTCGCGGTACCGCCAGAGGCTTCGTTGGGCATCTTTTTCGTACCCTTTTGAATCAGCGTAACGGGCCAGATCGAGCCAGAGCGACGTCCAGCGTTCACCATAGGCTGGCGAGGCAAGAAGCCGGTTCACTACGTTCTCGTAGGCATTCGGCGACGTATCATTCATGAAATCGGCAACCTCCTTTTCAGTAGGGGGGATGCCAGTTAAATCAAGAGAAAGTCGGCGGATAAGAGTGGCTTTATTCGCTTCGGGTGATGGTTTGAGATCGTGTTCGCGAACTTTCTCCAGAATAAAATGATCGATTTCATTCTTTGCCCAATTCTGTTCCTGATGCTCAGCGATTCCTAAACGACTCCAGAACGTACCGATTTTGGGTACTTCCGGTTTTTCGATGCGGGTGTAAGCCCAGTGATCGCCCCACTCGGCACCCTGATCAATCCATTTACGAAGTATGTCAATGTCTTCCGGCTTAAGCGGGTCAGCTTCCAGCGGCATCCGTTCCTCATGATCGGTGAGTGTCAACCGACGTATCATTTCGCTGGCATCCGCATCGCCGGGGATGATGGCGGGTTTGCCCGATTTTGCCGGAGCCAGCGCTTCGTGGCGAAACAATACCGAAAAACCGCTCGCCTTTTTGACTCCTCCGTGACAGGCAATGCAGTTCTTATTCAGAATCGGTTTTACCTGCGTATTGAAGTCGACACGTTCCTCGAACAAACCCAGGAACGACGAAAGCAGCAAACCCACGCCGATAATTGCCCCACTAAATACGATGACTCTGGTATGCATATGCCGAAGAGAATACGTATTAACCTAAGCAGATTAGTGGATTAGTCTACTTGTAAACGTCTGGGGCCAAGCCGTTCCACCGGGCTGGCGTTCCACCGGGCTGGCGTTCCAGCTTGGCCCAGACGTTTACTGCTTCACCGCTGCCAGCACCCGCTTTATCAACTCATTAGGGTTACCGTCGTGCCACCGCCAGACAATCACGATGTCATGCTCCGGGTCAACCCAGATAATATTGGAACCCGCGCCGATGGCGGCATAACTTGTGGTTGGAGCATCTGGCCAGGCTTTCTTACCAGTAGAACTGGTGCCCGTATTGAGCCACCACAAATACCCATAATCCGGGCCGTATGGGCTAGGCTTTGTAGCCTGTTTCACCCAATCCGACGAAACAATCTGCTTGTTCCCCCACCGACCCTGCCGCAGAAACAGGTAGCCAAACCGAGCTTCGTCGCGGGTGTTTATCCAGAGACCACCGCCCCAACGCGTGCCACCACTAACCGAGGGCATCTGTTTTCCGCCAATGTCGGCTACTGCGTTTGGGTACGTAACGTAGCGCCAAGTATCCGATGCGCCAATTGGGTTCATGATCTCGTCGCGCACTACGTCGGGGATAGGCTTTTTCCAGAGACGTAGCAGCGAAAGCGCCATCCGGTTGATACGCACGTCGTTATACTCATAGAACGTACCGGGTTTTTGGAGCGTACGGGGTTTACGCTCCCCACGGCCAAACGCTTCTTTCCCAACGAAGTCGCTATTTTTACCCCACAACGAACCTTCCCATTCGCTGGATTGCTGGAGGTGGTGCTCCCACGTGATGTTCCGGTTTTGCTCCGAATCATAACCGCCATCGTGAATCAGTTTGGCAACTGGCTCGTGAATGTCAGGAATCAATCCGCGTTCGTGCGAGATACCCACAACGGTCGATAAGACACTTTTCGCCACGCTATAGGTTGGGTCAGGACGTTGGGTTTCGCCCCATTCGGCTACAATATAGCCGTGACGCAGAACAATGCCGTTGGTAGCCGCCCGGCTCGTTGGCATGGGACCGAGTAGTTTACCGAAAATTTCCTCCTGAGTTGAAAAGTCGGGCGGCATCTGCTTGGTTTCCTGCGTCTTGGCAAAAGCAACCGCCTGTTCGAGCAAGTTGGCGTCCATACCAACCTGAGCCGGAGTGCGGTGTTCCCAATTATCACCCTTCGCCGGAAAGTACGTTGTTTCTTTGGCTGGAGGACGATGGCATGCGGTGAAAAAGGCAAGCGCCAGTAGGTGAAAAAAGAGGATACGTATTGGTTGTAGTTTCATTTGAGCGTTGATGGGTGAGTTAATTGTTCTGTGGTGTCAGATATGAGCGCCGAACACCACCTTTGGGAACCGAGTTATCGCTCCAGTTTAAAATCTTTGTCTAACCTCACACGTTGCGGACGGTTCGCTACGTCCCAGCCCGTGAGGTAAATCCACTTGGCGATACGTGTCACTTTCGCTGTATTGATACGTTCCGGCTCGTCTTTGGGGGTGTGGTAATCGGGGTGGAGCAGGCTGGTGAACGCAATGGCCGGTATGTTTTGGCGGGCGTAGGGGAGGTGATCCGACCGGAAATACCAGCCTTCGGGATGGTCGGGTTTATCCCAGAGTGTATCGAGTTTGAAATGCGATTCTGACTGGTTTACCGCCAAGGCCGCATTTACTAAATCCGTCGAGTTGCGATGCGGTGGCTGCTGACCCAGAATACAGGCGCTGTCGGCGGCATTACGGCCAATCATCTCAGCATTCAGCACGGCCACGATAGACGAACGGGGTACCGTCGGCTTTTCGACGTAGTACCGCGAACCCAACAAGCCTCGCTCTTCGGCTCCGTGAAAAACAAACAACGCCGACCGTTTGCCCGGTTTTTTGACGAAAGCTCGCCCGATAGCCATCGTCGCTACGCAGCCACTGGCGTTATCGTCGGCACCGTTCCAAATTGAATCGCCGGCAACGGCTCTCCGAACGCCGTCGTGATCCTGGTGGGTGCTAAATAAAACATACTCGTTTTTGAGTATAGGATCGGTTCCCGGCACTTTGGCGACGATGTTCACGGATGGATAGTTGAAACTTTCGACGTTCACTACGTTGGTAAACTGCTGATTAGGCTGCTTTATCCAGTCAAGTGCGCTGGAAGGTAGCCAGACTGTTGGGGCCTGCGAAAACACGCGGGTGTTCGTTCCGCCGGGTAAATCATAGCGGCCCCGTTCCAGACCGGTTGTCCAGCGGTCGAAATAGAACTGTGCTTCACTATTTGACACCCAGATTACGGCCAATGCTCCGGCTTTTACTAACTCAGCTGCCCGGCGGTTCATCGTTCCCGTTAAAAAACGCCGGTAGCTTAACTCGGCCGGTGGCGTTCCGGAAAATTCCAGCGCAACAGCTTTTCCTTTAATATCGACTTTTGCCAATTCGTCGGGTGTGCCTTTTCCCACAAACACCAATGGAGCATCGACCGACGCAATGGCCGGAGCCAGAATAAACGCATCCTGACCATGCGTGAGCTGGTGCGAACCGATGTTCAGGCGGCTGGTTTCAGTGATACGGGTGCGCTGAATGTGAAAAAACTGAAAGAACGTACCATCGTCGCCGGCCGGTTGCAGCCCCATCGCGCGTAGCTGATCGGCAATCCAGACCGAGGCTTTTAATTCATCGAGTGAACCACCTTCGCGGCCCCGAAAATGATCGCCAGCCAGCGCAAAAAGGTCGCGCTTGATGTCGCTTTCGGTGATGGCTGCTACAGCGTTGGCTTTCGACTGCGCCCAACTGTACCGAGGAACGTAAAAGGCCAGCAGGACAATAGCCGCAACTCGCCAGAATGTTTGTTGATTCCGATAAAACATGGTTGTATTAGAAAGACAATAGAGGATTAAGACAAATCTACACAGAGACGCTCAGATTCGCGTTTTGGCAAGCCGATAAAACCTTATCTTAGGGCAACCATCAACCTGCCATGAAAAAAATCATTACATTCTGGGCCATCCTCACCACTACGTGTCAGTTTCTGTACGGCCAATCCACCAAAAAACAACCCGACGCCATTGCCAGCTTTGATACGTATGTGCAACAGGCCGTACGCGACTGGCACGTGCCGGGGTTAACCATTACGGTCGTAAAAGACGGTAAGGTGCTGTTTAAGAAAGGCTATGGCGTTCGCGCACTACGTCCTGGGGTATCTGATAAAGCTGAAAGTGTTGATACACAGACACTTTTTGCGATGGCATCGACAACCAAAGCCATGACGGCCGCCTGTCTGGGAATGCTTGTCGATGAAGGAAAACTGCGTTGGGACGATCCCGTGGTTAATTATCTGCCCGATTTCCTGTTTTACGATCCTGCGGTGACCCGCGAGGTTCGGGTGCGCGATTTGCTCATTCATAATACGGGCGTTGGGAATGCCGACGTCTTGTGGGCGGCCATGCAGATTCCGTCGGATGAAATTCTACGTCGGATGCGGATGATAAAACCGTCGTATTCGCTACGGTCGGGGTTCATCTATCAGAATATCATGTATCTGGCGGCCGGAAAAGTACTGGAAAAAGTGAGCGGAATGCCCTGGGACGTATTTATCCGAACACGCCTGTTCGAACCGCTGGGCATGCAACGTACCAAAGCTTTATTCAAGGACGTAAATGACTCTAATCGGGCGAAACCGCATGTAGACGTGAACGATACCATCCGGCTAGTCGATAGCCCGACCGAAGAAGGATTAGTAGACGCCATTGGTCCAGCCGGTTCGGTGTGGACCTGTCCCGACGACGTAGCAGCCTGGATGCAGTGCATGCTCGACAGTGGTCGGTATAACGGAAAAACGTTGCTCAAACCGGCTACCTGGGCCGAACTGTTCAAACCGCAGACACTCGTAACCGACGCCCAGTTCTATCCAACGCAGCGACTGACTAAGCCCGTCTGGAAAACCTACGGCCTGGGCTGGTTTCAGCACGATTATCGGGGGCATCGCGTCAATTTTCATACGGGCAGCCTGACAGGTACGGTCGCTATCCACGGCCAACTTCCCGACCAAAAACTGGCGGTTTACGTACAGGCAAACCTTGATCATGTTGAGGTACGTCACGCGCTGATGTACCGGGTTTTTGATACGTTCGGTGGTCTTGGTATTGATCGTGATTGGAGTAAGGATTTGCTTCAGCTATACGGCGGCATTCGTCAGCAGGCAAAACAAGTTGAGCGAAGAATCGACAGCACGCGGGTGACGAACACAAAACCATCGCTTCCGTTGACTGCTTACGCTGGTACGTATACTAATCCCCTGTACGGAAAAGCTGACGTAACGCTCAAAAACGATAAACTTTACGTATCACTCAATAATCTGTCAACCGGCTATTTAGATCACTGGCATTTCGATACGTTCCGGCTCCGGTACGACCAGTTCTGGAATGGCAAAGACCCCGTCAGTTTCATCCTTGATACGCAGGGCAAGGTCATTAAACTAATCTGCGGAGGCATGGAGTTGACCAAAACGCCGAACGTAGTGAGTAAGGCTGCATCAGGACGGTAGATGCTCTATAAAACGAGCGAATTGGTCATGCTGAGTCAGGAAACATCTTGAAGTTTCCTGACTCAGCATGACCAATTATATACATAGCAAAGCCAGTCATCACATTCTTAATATACCTGAATTAGCCCTATGAAAACAACCGTACTTCTCCTTTTAATCAGTGCTGTTTCGGTCCATGCGCAGTCGGTGACGGAGCGGGTTCGTGAGTATCGAAAAGCGAATGAGACCGCGTTGATGGACGAATACCGGCAGTTTTTATCCATTCCCAACGTATCGAGTGATTCGGCCAACATCCGAAAAAATGCTACGTTCATTGTGCAGATGATGAAGCAAAGGGGGCTCCAACCCGTGCTGCTCGATGGTGCTAAATCCGGAACGACCCCTGCCGTTTTTGGGGAGGTGAAGGTGCCCGGTGCTCAAAAAACAGTCATTTTTTACGCGCATTACGACGGCCAGCCCGTAAACCCAAAACAGTGGGCCGAAGGGTTGCAGCCCTTTACACCTGTTTTCATTACATTGCCGGTTGAGCAGGGCGGCAAAATCGTAACAACGTACAAATCGGGCGATGCCATCGACCCGAACTGGCGACTGGCGGGGCGGGGGAGTGCCGATGATAAAGCCGGTGTTATGACCATTCTGAATGCGTATGATGCTCTCGTAAAAAGTAAGATTACGCCCAATGTCAATCTGAAGTTTTTCTTCGAAGGAGAAGAGGAAGTTGGCTCGACGCATCTGGGCGAGATTTTCGAAAAACACCGCGATAAACTCGCCAGCGATCTCTGGATTATTGCCGATGGCCCCCGACACGTATCGGGAAAACGTATCGTGCAGTTTGGGGTGCGGGGCGATGTGAACATGCATCTGACTGTTTATGGGCCGAAACGCCCTCTGCACAGCGGAAATTACGGTAACTGGGCACCCAATCCAGCTATGAAACTGGTGAAATTGTTGGCCAGTATGAAAGACGATGATGATAACGTACTCATCAAGGGTTTTTATGACGACGTAGTGCCCCTTTCAGTTTCCGAAAAGCAGGCGCTGGCTAACGTACCGAACATGGAAGCTGCGCTGAAGCAGGAATTAGGTATCGCAAAACCCGACGGAAACGGAACACCATTTGTGGAATTGCTCATGCGTCCGACGCTAAATATCAACGGAATCCAGAGCGCGAACGTTGGTGCGATGGCAGGTAACATAATACCCGCCAAAGCCGAAGCCGTTCTCGATTTACGGCTCGTTCGCGGAAACGACGTAACGCGTCAGATTGGACGAGTCAGGGATCACATTCAGGGTCAGGGTTTTCAGATAATCGATCACGACCCAACCGACGCCGAACGGCAGCAGTACCCGAAACTCATCAAAATCACCCAGGGACACGGCTACAACGCCCAACGCACTCCTCTGGATTTGCCTGTTGCACAATCCGTTATCAAGGCGGTCCAGGCAACCACAGATGAACCGATTGTAATTTCGCCTTCGTCGGGTGGGAGTTTGCCGCTGTATTTATTTGAAAGTGTGCTGAAAGCCAACGTAGTGTCGGTGCCGGTTGTCAATTATGATAACAATCAACACGCCGAAAATGAGAACGTTAAGGTGCAGTATCTCTGGGAGGGTATGGAAATTATGGCGTCAATTATGCTGATGAAGTAATTGCTACGTATCAATTCACCCGATTTCTCTCCTCGTCGCTGGCATTGTCAGAATGATTGCGTTTTCGGACAAATGTCTCTTTCCCAAATCGATACGTGAATGATAGACCAATACGTTGGGTGTCTGATACGTTCGTATGGAGGGCGTCAGCTTGCCTCAGACTCACGGTTCTGTCGATCGTTCGCCAGGAGTGAAAAATATCGTCGAAGGTTAGTCGTATGCTACCTTTGTCCTGAAAAATTTTCTTCTGAACTGCAGCGGCTACCCGGTAGCGTGGTCGGGTAACGGTTTGCCCGGCCAAATCGCCAGACGTGAAATAGCCAATCATTTCGGCGCCCCAGCCCTGATTGAACCGTAATTGATTCATTAAATTCAGTCTGGCGTGGTAGATACTCGGGTTCAGCGATTGAGAAAAAGCCATACCCCGAAGCTCCAGATGAGCTAGTGTTACGTTGGCGTTCAGGTTCCACCATTTCGTGGGTGAAAGCGATACGTTGGTGTTAAGTGCCAGAATATAACCATTTGCAATGTTGGATGGACGGATGACAAACGTATCACCGACGGTTTCGGTCAACTGAAAAATTACATCCGAAAACCGACTATACTGCAAGGCTAGTCCCAGAATCTGTTTATGCTGATATTTTACTTCGTATTGCGTGTGATACTGTGGTTTTAAGTAAGGGTTTCCGGCTGTGAATGAGTACTGATCGCGGAAGGCCAGAAAGGGGTTAAGTAATTGGTAATTAGGTCGGCTAATACGTCGGGATAGACTGATTGTCAATGTTTTTTGACCTGTACTGTCCAGCTTGTAGCTCACAAAAACTGTCGGGAATAAACTTGTGTAATTTCTTGTGAACGACGTTCCTGCTACTTCTGAATTGCCCAGTTGTTGCCCGACAATTTGGGTATTTTCCAGCCGTAAACCAGTTTGTGCAGCTATGCGTTTCCACTCGTTTCGACCATTTATGTAAGCCGCGTAAATGGTTTCGTGATAGAGAAAATGATTCGACCGTCGGTAATCCGGTACGTAACGCTCGTTCGCCTGGTTGAAATATTGGGCGTTGTTATCGTTCGAGACATAACTCGTTTTAACGCCCGTTTCCAGTTTCGCTTTCTTCGAAAAAGGGTGACTGTAATCCGCTTTCGCTGAATAAATCTGGATGGTTG
Organism: Spirosoma flavus; assembly: GCF_054778555.1. Lineage (NCBI taxonomy): Bacteria > Pseudomonadati > Bacteroidota > Cytophagia > Cytophagales > Cytophagaceae > Spirosoma > Spirosoma flavus. The sequence continues at coordinate 1,608,363 of NZ_BAAGZL010000002.1, read as the reverse complement.
AGGGAAGTTTGTAGAGGAATCGATAGCTGTTCAGTAAGCTGTCACTTGGCGTATTTACCTGATTTTGTAAGAATTGCTCTCCTTCCGTTACGTATTGAATGTAGTTCAAATCGGCGCTGATTTCGCGGCCGCTCTTTCCGAATTTGTGCTGAAAATTTCCGTTCACACTGCTGTTCGTCCACAGAAATCGACCATCTGTCGAGCCCCTTCCAACAGAATCTGGAACGTAGCGATTCGCAAAACTTTGACTAACGTAGTCCAGCCGTTCGCGCCTTGGGCTTCGCTGAAAATTAAGAACAAAACCATATACCGTATTCGGCGACGCGGCATAATCCATGCCCAGTTTTGCCCCAATACTATGGCTCGTAGTTGTGTAACGATTATCCAGTTTTACCGTCGAAGTCAGACGATTGTTTGCGTCATAGAACTTTCTGTCATAGATGTCGTTCGAGAAATTACCGTCTTTGTTATAGCTGAGACTTCCGAACAAATTCACTTTCCCGCGATTGTAATTCAGATTCAGCGCATTGTTATTCCGACCCGTAATACCCTGGTTGTAGCCCGCTGTAATTCCTCCCGTAAAACCCTGAATTTTAGCTCTTTTTAGACGGATGTTAATGATAGACGTACCAGCCGCGTCGTATTTGGCGGGCGGATTAGTCATCAATTCGAGTTTGTCGAGAGAGCCGCCGGGTAACGATTTTAAATAAGCAGCCAAATCCTGTCCCGACATATACGTTGGGCGACCATCGATCAGCACAACCACGCCCGCTTTGCCATTCAGGCTGATTTCCCCGTTCAGGTCAACGCTGACGCCGGGTGTTTTTTCGAGAACTTCCAACGTATTACTGCTCGCACTGCCAATCATAGCCTCTACGTTCACAATTGTCTTATCGATATCCTGTTCGAGTAACGGTTTTTTCGCTACGACTTTAACTTCATTTAGCATTGTTTTCGAAGGAGTTACAATAAAAACCGGTAACTCAATAGCCGGATGCTGCTCATCGACGGTTATCGGCGTACTCCAGTAATCGTTGTTACCGACACTCGTTATGTGTATCCGATACGTATCCATTGGGAGATTTGTGAAGGCAAATTTGCCATTGACTTCAGTTTGGATACCGGCCACCAACGTAGAGTCTACCAAACGTAGCAGCCGGACGGTTGCGCCGGGTAACGCTACGTTCTGAATATCGTTGACTGAGCCATTTAAACGGTTTGTAAGTGTCTGATTAAAAGCGCTAAAAGGTAAAATCAGAAAGAGGAAAATAACAAAAACAGGTCGCATGGGAGATTCTTTTAAGAGTCCGATTCACTACGTTCGGTGTAAAGATTGACGGCGTGAGCTGGCTCCTAAAAGAATAATGTCGAATCTGGGTATTGGCCTGACAGACTGTTGTTTTGGGCTGACAAATGCATTCGTCAGCGTATTCCATCAGTTCATCAGTTATTTTAGCGTGTCTGCCACGAAGGTTTACGGGTGTCGGTTTTGACGAGGAATTTTGGACAGGATCAATTACATCAGCAAATCAATGACACGCGATAATTTCCGTTTTAAGTTGTCAAGCCAGGCGTTCCTTTGGGGGCTGGCTCTGATTGTGCTCTACTTTATGTTCCGCAACTATATCAAAAATATTACCACGGTATACGACGAAGAAGCGGCCCTCGTTGCTACGTTCGGCAGTTTCATCGGCGTGTACGGCGGTCGGTCGCTGGCTCGGTTGTGGACGATTTCGAATAAACCCATATCCGATTGGTTTTTGGGTTTGCTGCTGATTCTGCTTATTGGTTGTGCGTTTTTTTGCGCTCTTTTCGCCACCAGTTTGATACGTCAGCAGACATTCATTTATACGCTTTTTCTGGCGTTGCCTCTGTTTATTTTTTTTGTAGCGTCGGGCCTGCTCGTCACATTGATTCAGGCACGTATCGACAACCAGTTGCAGGAAGCCCAGGCGCAGGCGGAACATAATCAGAGCGAGCGACTCTTGCTTCAATCGCAGTTAAGTCCTCATTTTCTGTTCAATACGTTGAATAATTTGTACGGCATTTCAATTTCGCAACCTGACAAAATGCCCCCGTTATTGCTCAAACTCTCAGATTTACTACGTTATTCGGTGTATGACGCCAAGGAATTATTTGTGCCTCTGACCGACGAAATTGCGTATATCAACAATTATATTGAATTCGAAAAACTACGTATTGGCTCTAAACTCGCGCTAACGACGGCTATCGACAACGTAACAGATTCGGGAATTCGGATTGCGCCGATGCTCCTGATCGTCTTTGTCGAAAATGCATTTAAACACAGTCGTAATACCACCAGCCAAACCATCCGAATTGACATTACACTGAAACTGTGGGGTAATTCGATTTTGTTTTCGGTAGTGAATTCGTTTTCGGAGGCTGAAGACAGCAATAAAGTGTTGGATAAGCACAGCGGTTTGGGGCTAGTCAATGTGCGCAAACGGCTCGAGTTGTTGTATGAAAACGCCCATGATTTAAGCATTCGAGACGACAACGGATTGTATACGGTAGAATTACAGCTTCGGAATAAATGAGAAAAGTAGCCTGTTTAATCGTTGATGATGAGCCCATTGCCCGCGAAATTATTGAGACGTACTGCCGCCATTTACCAATTTTATCTGTAGTTGCCTCCTGCGATAATGCGCTTGATGCCAAAGCTGAGCTTCAGAAACAACCCATCGACATTCTGTTTTTAGACATCAACATGCCTGTTCTGAATGGTATTGCGTTTCTGAAAACGCTTCGAAATCAGCCGCAGGTGATTTTTACGACCGCTTACAAGGAATATGCTGTTGATGCTTTCGATTTAGCCGCCTGCGATTATTTACTAAAGCCGTTTTCGCTCGACCGCTTTATTGTGGCTGTTGATAAGGCGCTAGAACGTTTACAGTCGGTACTACCGGCTCAGCCAACTGCCGATGCCAAGGCTCAGGAATACATTTTTGTGAAAACCGATGGCAAAATCTATAAAATCTACCACGACGATTTGCTATTTGCGGAAGCCAGTGGGAATTACACCAGAATCAACACAACAACGGGTACGTTAATGCCCGGCATGACTTTTTCGAGTTTTCTCGACTTACTACCGCCCAGTCAGTTTCTACGAGTTCATCGGTCGTTCGTGATCAACAAATCCAAAATCAGCCATATTGAAGGTAATCGCGTGTTTATCAGTTCAGCAGAAATTCCTATCGGCAGTAATTACCGCGACAGTTTTTTGAAAGAGTTGGGTGTTTGAGGTTAAGAGTCTATTGTAATTTTTTTGCAACTCTTTGTTTGATAACGCCTAGTGTACAATCTAAAAAAATATGACAGCTGTGTGAACAAATTTTTTGTATTAAATGTATATACATCAAATGTTAGAACACACGAACTTAACTACTTTATAACCATGGCAACGCAAACCGCTGTAGACACAACCTGGACCATTGACCCTACTCACTCTGAAGTCCAATTCAAAGTAAAACACCTTGTTATCTCGACCGTTACGGGTTCTTTCGGGCAATACGAAGGACAAATCGTTTCGCATGGCGATGATTTCGATGGCGCTTCTGTTTCGTTTTCAGCCGATATCGACAGCATCTCCACGGGTCAGGAACAACGCGATGGCCACCTGAAATCAGCTGATTTCTTCGATGCAGCTACGCACCCAAAACTGACGTTCGTATCGACAAGCATGACCAAAACGGGTGACGATACGTATGATCTAGTTGGCGATCTGACCATCAGAGGTACAACGAAACCGGTCACGTTAAAGGTTGAGCACGGCGGTCAAATGCAGGATTTTTATGGCCAGACCAAAGCCGGTTTTGAAATTTCGGGCACCGTGAAACGGAAAGATTTTGGTTTGACGTGGGATGGCGTTACCGAAGCTGGTGGCGTTGTTGTAAGCGACGACGTGAAGCTGGTGATGAATATTCAAGTCACAAAACAAGCTTAATGTAATACGCATAAGGCAGCGGGGTAAGTGCAAAGGGCTAATTAATTCCTTTGTACTTACCCCGCTGCCTTTCTAACGCACCAGCATCACACTTCCTCGTAGAATGGGTTTTTCGGGGACGGTACGTACGGCGTATGCATATATACCCGCTGGCAAAGACGTACCGTTTAACGTACCATTGAAGGGATTTTTATAACCTCTTTCGGAAGAATAGACAATTTCACCCCATCGATTGAAAACGGTTACGATGGCATCCGGAAACGCTTCGATGCCCGGTAATTCCCACGTATCGTTCATGCCATCGCCGTTGGGTGAGAACGCATCGGGCACCCACACCCGGGCAAGCACCTTAATGTAAATCGTATCTTTCGACGTACAGCCCGACTTATTTTTCACATCAATCGTGTACGTAATATCCTTACCAATGTTGGTAATCATAGGATTCGCTGCGCTTGGATTGTCGAGAAACGTAGCGGATGTCCACAGAAACTGATTCGGATCGCCGGTATAAACTGGATCCAGGGAGAACGTATTGCCCGTGTACGTTGTGAGCGAATCCCGCAGATCGATGGTTGGAATAGGGGCTACCACCGCCGTTCTCGTAGCTACTGTGCCCTGACACTCAGGGGCAACTTTTACTGTGTAGGTTATCTGGTGATTGCCTATGCCGGCAGCTTTAGGACTAAATTTATCGTCGGTTACGCCCGGTCCGGCAAATACGCCTTCTGACGGGCTGCCCACTAGTGTATAAATTGGATTATTGGGGCCGCAGACGTCCGGTATCGAATCCAGCGTAACCACCAGTGGCGCAAGCTGGCTGATGGCAACCGGTGGCGATGTTCCTTTGCAACCGAATAAATCCGTGGCTGTCAGGACAAACGTACCGGGCTTGCTGGTTACGTATTGACTGCTGCTGCCTCCTACCGAAGCGCCATCTTTTTCCCAACTATAGCTAGTGCCACCACTGCCCTGTAACTGAAGCGAATCCTGTGGGCAAATGCGGTTTTGGCCCGTCGATGATTTGATGAGCGCCTGCACCGCGGCCGAGCGTTGGATGTCGGCTGTATCCGTATTGACCTTACACCCTAACGTATTATAGGTCAGTCTAACGTAGTAACGCCCAGGCTGTTCGGTACGTAGCGAATCTGCCGTTTCACCAGCCAGCGCCTGGTTATTTCGATACCATTGATACGTTACGTCGGCATCACCTTTAACGGTAAAGTGTACAGAACCCGTTGTGGCACATAAATGCCCCGCTTCGAATAGCTTCGCTGCTGCTCCTATAACATTAACCCGCAGATTCTCAGAGTTTCCGACTTTGCTGCAAGCGGCTTTCTGCGATACCACAACCATGTATTCGCCGGGTTCGCGGACCGCCAGGGTGGCGCTGGTTGCACCGGAAAGGTTTACCCCATCCCGACGCCATTGATAATTCCAGCTTGCATTGACGGTTGCCTGAAGCACAGTCGAATCGCCCAGACATATAGAGGTTGTATTTTCGCCGGGAGTGCTTTTGAAGTTAGCAACCGGGTCGGGCACCGTTTGCGGGGGGCAGTCAATAACCAGAAACTGGAAATCCCGCCGGACTTCCCCAATTTTTACCCCATTCCGAAATTCTTCCACTTTTACGGTAAATACAAACAAACCCAATTTCGTGGCCGTTACCGACAATTGACCTGTCTGCTCATCAACCTGCAACGGCGGACTGCCAGGAATAGCATTGGTTGCACTGAAGCCAGATAGCCAATTTAGCTCTGGATAGGGACCGGGCGACAACGGATTCTGGCTACCGCCACCACCACCGTTGGCATTGTTGCCTCCCTTCTGGTTTAATGGTGTAGCCATCGAATACCGAAGCTGGTCGCCATCAGGATCAGTGCCTCCAAAGGGAAATGTGAAAGGGGCGCCCAGGCAGATGTATTCGCCGTTGATAGGACCGAAATGAGGGGATGAATTCTGAAAATACAACCCGTTTTTCAGAAGAGATGGAAACTCAAGGTAAAATGTAAAACCGGTCTGGTCGGGCGTGCTGACGTTTTCTATATATGCGTTTCGGTTACGTGTCTGATACGACATGTAATACCCCTGCTCGTCATTATACGTATTGGGCGACAGCTGAATATCAGCTTCGTAGATGATGACAATGAAGTTAAGATTTCGTTGGGCAGCACAGTATTCGTTCGCATAAATCACCTTCTGCCGACCACCGGTCTGACGTACTGTGAAATTATACATCAGATTATTATCGCGTATTCGATAAATACCAACTGTTCCGCTAGTAGCCTGGTTGGCGGCTCCCCGGGTGCCATCTTCGAGGTAGTTAGTGACGGTAATATGAAAGTGCCCGGGTACGTCGCCAACGGCGCGCATTTCGAGTTGCCCGCCAACCTGGTGAGTTGCCAGTACTGACCGTGGAGCTACCACTGCCAAAAGCCAAAATACATACCAAAAGGTAGATTTGTGCATAAAAAAGCCGTTCTAAAACACTACTCCACAACTCACTACGACTATTCATTAACTGGACTCCTGTTTACTTATGGTGTGTTAAGTGACAGGTAATAAGCAATTTACAAAATACTTCCGGAATGTCAATCTCTAAAACTGGGGTATGGATTTTGGCTTCTTTTCTTTCTTCGTCTGGTTACCTGTTTTTAGTTCTACGTTGAGGCTTAACCCCACAATGTGCTTGGTCTGCGCGTGCTTAATCTGCAATTCGGGTTGCCAGATGTAATAAGTGGTTAGTGATATCCGCTTACTCACATCGACCGACAAACCCGCTGAGTTTTGCCAAAATGCAATGGGTAAACCCTGCTTTTCGGTATTGAAAAAAGGTTCGGCATACAAGTACGCATCCAGCAATTTGTTAATGTGGTACTTGGTTCCCACGCGCGTTCGCAGATACGTTTTTCCGTCGCCACTGTTTTCGTCGTCGCCCTGAAAATACTGCCGCTGGTTCTGAAGCGTTGGCCGTAAAAAGGGCCGCCATCGACCAGCCTGAATGTGGGCGTTAAAACCCACCGCAAACCGGTGATAAGCCTGGTTCTCAATAAGCGACAACCGATAATTTGCCAGTACGTTCATGTATTTATTCACTTTCTTTTCGCCCGTCAGAAAGAAATAAGAGCCCCGATAATCGTGCGCATTGTTGTAGAACCGAACCCGGTACTGAGTTGTTACTTCCCATCCTTTTTTCATGTTGAGTTTCAGCGACGCATCATACCAGGTCTGAAAATCAGGCGGAGGTTGGGTCGACGCCGACTGCCCCACGGCGGGAACGTACTGACTCAGCAGAAACAGGCCAATGAACGTAGCACGATAATAGTAGGCCATAGGAATGTAGGGTGTATGAAGTAGGATGGCTGAGACCAGTTTGTGACGCGGGTTTCTATTTTCGTACTACGTAGATTGGGGTTGCTACGTTGCGTAGGTCATTTCTTTTTTAATCCTATTTTTAATTTATACGTAACGCCGATAATGATTTCGCTCTTTTCATTTCCGTTCAGCGGTACGTCATTAAAAACACTCAGGTCGATACCATGACGAAATCGTGCACCCGGCGAGCTTAGATCAGCAGAAACGCCCGCCTTCACACGGACCTGATCGAAAAGACCTTTGCTTTCTTCGTCGCCTAGTCGATAGAACAAATCGCCAGAAACAAACGGGCTAAAGCGCGACGACGTATTGAGCGACAATTCCACTTTATTACGTAGATAACTCTTATCGGCCACAAGTCCTTCGGCATCGTCTTTGAACTGATTCTGATACCGAAGTCGGTAATCGAGTTTGATACGTTTGTTCAGTTTCTGATCGAATGTCAGTTCGCCATAGAATCGGTGATACGGACGATAGTAATACTCATCAATATGCTTATCAAACTTCCGTCGGCCAACGTAGCGGTAATAGCCGGTCAGTTGCCAGTGTTTCGTGATATTATACGAAAGTCCAAGCTCGCCCAGGTAGGCCGACGTTACGGTCATGTTGTTGGAAAAACGCAGTTGGCTGGTTCCCTGAATCGAAAAGGCCTTGGTTAGTTTTACTTCCGCGCTAGCACCCGTCCATAAACCCAACGTGCCCGTTTGCGCCAAACCACATAGAGGGGATAAACCGACGAAATTGCTGATTAACAACCATTTACTCAGTTGCAATGGCTTGCTGAATGGGAATATTCTGAGAAGAGGAGGGTGCATGAACGGTTTGATTTGCGTGGTAATACATGATAAGCTGAACCGATTCTTTTACAAAATCAACACTTTGAATATCGACCCGGTGAACGGGCAGGCCGGTACGTAGTTGTAATTCGGCGAGCAGAGCGGGCAATTTTTCGGGACGAATGTGATCGATACGGTCGTAATTGATGGCTTTGCTGAGCTCGCGCTGAAACAAAAAATTACTTTCCAGCAGTTGCACGCTGCCCAGAATCAGCCCATCGATCCACACCAGCGCCAACCAGTCGCCTTGGCTAATAGCCGAAATCAATCCAATGGAAATCACCATGAACAGGTACGTCATGTCTTTGGCCGAGATGCCCTGCGTGCGGTAACGTAGCATTGAAAAAACGGCGAACAAACCAAACGCGGCTCCAATAGACATCTGCACCTGATTGAGCAGGTACGTAATGAGGAAAATGACGAAGTTGAACCCGAAAAACGTCAGGAACAGATCAGACCGACGGTAGATTCGATAATAAATCAGACGAATCAACAACCCAACCGCAAGTACGTCGAGGGCGATACGTATTAGAAAATCGTTGGAAAACATATCGAAACCTCCGAAATGTTGAATCGTTTCGGGCGAAGCGGGAATCTGGAGAAACAGCATAGAATTATTTAAGAAAAGCGGTGACTGCCTGATTACGAGATGCTACGTGACTTTTCAGTGCGGCCTGAGCACTGGTAAAATCGGTAGCGCTGCTCAGGTACGAATATGGTTTCTGCTCCGATTCAGTACCCGTTACGTAGGGCGCAATCAGGTTGTAGTTTTGATCAATGAGAGCGTTCATGTTTGCCGTCGTGAATACGGTTTCGGTAAACGTTCGGACATACTGTTTATACTTTGCGTAGTAAACCGGGTCCTGCGCGATGTATCGGATCAGTGGCCAGCCCGTGCCTACTTCGGTCATTTCCAGCGATACAGCCCGGTTTCCTCCGCCATTGCCGCCCATGTTTCCACCACCGCCCGACGTATTGGTCATCGACATATTGTGATCCCACGGAATCCAGGTCAATTTGCTGGTGGGGGAGTTGTAGAGGTAATAATTATGCGCCATCGCACCATAGGCATCCCAGTTCACGATGGTATTGTTGACGGCCAGATATTTCAGGTATTGGTCAACATTGAACGTCTGCTCGAGCGAACTCCGCCAGGCGGCTGCATTCGTTGTCCGGTTGGTCGCGTTTAAGGCATTAATAAACGCCTGTACGTCAGAGTAATCGGCTTTAGTTTCGTTGTTTTTCTTCTCAAACTGCGCTACGTTGAACGTTTGCAAAGTTGATTCGGGTTTATAAATATTTCCTTTCTTCTCGCCGAACTGCGTTTTCACCATTGTATCGTCGATAACTTCCACCATCGTGTAAACGCCACAGTATTTTTTGCCCGCGCCAAAATCGATATACACCCGGTAAAAAGCGGTTTGTGCGGCTGCTACACCCCCCTGCCGAAAAATATCGGCTACAATTTTCTCCCGTAACAGCGAATTATCACTGTATCCCGGCGACATACTCAACTCTTTGAAACCATAATATCGCTGGTCGGTAATGTCGGAATACGTATCTTCAAATTCGTCCATTTTCAGCCGAAAGGGTAATTTGTAAATACCTGATCGCCAGGCCGATGATAAACTCGAATTCCCTTTAAGCCGAAAACCAACGTGGTCCCAAAGTTTGCCGTTGATACGTACTGGCAACGCTACGTATTCGGGGTCCTGACCAAAGCTTCCGCCACCACCAGCCTGACCTCCGCCCGGATTTACACCAATTCCTGGATTGACGCCCCCGCCCGGATTGGTGGCAGCACCTCCGCTGGTTCCAAAATTTCCCCAGGACTTTGCTGCCATGTCCGTCTGAATAGCCTGCCATTGCGCTGCGGTCATGGTGATTTCCATGGTCTTGACTTCAGTTTGCGAAAAAGCGATGGCGTAATTCGGTTCGGCATCGCCCCCGTGCGATTCATCGGTCCAGTCGGTATTTGTGCCGCCCGTCGCGATGGGATCAAGGTTTTTGGGTTGGCAGGATGCACCAGCCCAGAGCAACGCTCCGAAGAAGAGTAAACGAGTAAGATTCATATTGGTGACAGAAAGCCTCAGAAGTGACTTTTCTGCCATTACGCGACAATGCTTTATTACGTTGCAAAAGCGACATGTCGAGCGGTGAATGGGGAAAATGTGTCGGAGAATGCAGTAATACGTGTTTATTTGCGATCCATTTTGCCCAAATTAGTCGGCAGGCCAATGATAATTCCGACGTAAATTCCTTTTAAAAGAGACGTAGCGGATTGGCTCAGACAAATCATTTATGAAACAAACTTACCTCCTTAGCGTACTGCTTACCTGCTCGACCCTGTGTCTTGCCCAGTCGAATCTGAAATTATGGTACAACAAACCCGCTGCCATCTGGACCGAAGCGTTGCCCGTTGGCAATGGACGTATTGGCGCGATGGTGTTTGGACGTGTCGATGAGGAGCTGATCCAACTGAACGAGAGTACGCTCTGGTCGGGTGGGCCGGTGAGTGGAAACGTCAATCCCGAATCACCGACCTATCTGCCGCAGGCTCGTCAGGCGCTGGAACGCGAGGAGTACAGCCAGGCGGTAGCGCTGGTGAAACACATGCAGGGGCTTTATACGCAATCGTACCTGCCGCTGGGCGATCTGATTATCAGGCAGAACGTAGCGGGAGCTAAGCCTACTACGTATTACCGCGACCTCGATATTCAACGAGCCGTAGCCACCACACGATTCACCGCCAATGGCACGGAGTTTACCCGCGAAATCTTTACGTCGGCTCCCGACCAACTGCTGGTCATTCGGTTGACAGCCAGCAAACCGGGGCAGCTCAGTTTCGATGCGACAACCAAAAGTCAACTTCGTTTTCAGAACGTAGCGTCGGGCAAGGACGAATGGGTAATGAAGGGCAAAGCTCCCGCCCAGGTTGATCCCAACTATTATAATCCGAAAGACCGTGAGCCCGTCGTGTATGAGGACGTAACGGGTTGCAAAGGCATGCGCTTTCAGCTACGTATGAAAGCTGTAAACAAAGGTGGTACGTTGCAAGGTGATACATCGGGAATTCACGTGCGTAATGCAACCGAAGTTCTCTTACTGTTGACGGCTACAACCAGCTTCAACGGCTACGATAAATGCCCGGATAAAGACGGAAAAGATGAAAATAAACTGGCCGAAGAAATTATACGCAAGGCTGCAAGTACGAATTATCAAACATTGTTGAAACGACATTCAGCTGATTATCAGCCGTATTTTAATCGTTTTGCGTTGCAGATAACGGATACGACAAAAGCGAATTCCAACGCAAAACTGCCGTCGGATGAACGTTTGCTGGGCTACACAAAAGGCGCCTACGACCCCGGTCTGGAAACGCTTTACGGGCAGTACGGACGATACTTACTGATCTCCAGTTCACGGGTGCCGGGTGTGCCCGCTAATCTTCAGGGTATCTGGAATAAGGAATTGCGAGCGCCGTGGAGTTCGAATTATACCATCAACATCAATACTCAGATGAACTATTGGCCGGTGGAAGTTACGAACCTATCGGAAATGCACTGGCCGCTGCTGAGCTTTCTGGAACCGCTGGCTAAAACCGGTAAAATGACCGCTAAAGAATTTTACAACATGCGCGGTTGGGTGGCTCATCACAACACCGACATTTGGGCCATCTCGAATCCCGTGGGCGACAAGGGGCAGGGTGATCCAAAATGGGCTAACTGGAACCAGGGTGCGGGCTGGCTTTGTCAGCATTTGTGGGAACATTACCGCTTCTCCGGCGATCAGAAATTCCTGAAAGAAACGGCGTATCCGCTTATGAAAGGCGCGGCCGAATTTTACCTCGACTGGCTTATTGAAGACAAAGAAGGTTACCTGATAGTGTCGCCATCGGTATCGCCAGAAAACGACTTTATCGACGCCAAAGGCAAGCCTTCACCTATTTCGGTGGCTACAACCATGGACATGTCGATTATCTGGGATTTGTTCTCAAACCTGATTGATGCTTCTACCGCACTGAACATAGAACCTGATTTTCGGCAATTGCTCGTCGAAAAGCGGAAGAAACTCTATCCTTTGCATATTGGCCATAAGGGTAATCTACAGGAGTGGAATAAGGATTGGGAAGACGTTGACCCGCAACACCGGCATGTATCGCACCTGTTTGGTCTGCACCCCGGCCGCCAAATTGCGCCAATTACAACGCCTGAATTTGCAGCCGCGGCTAAAAAGACGCTCGAAATCCGGGGCGATGCCGGAACGGGTTGGAGCCGCGCCTGGAAAATCAATTTCTGGGCAAGGCTGCTCGATGGTAATCATGCGTATCGGTTGCTACGTCAACTGTTGACTTACACCAGTCAGTCAGCAACGAATTATGGCAATCGGGAAGGGGGTGGTACGTATCCGAACTTTTTCGACGCCCACCCACCGTTTCAGATCGACGGAAATTTTGGGGGAACGGCGGGTATGGCTGAAATGCTGATTCAAAGCCACTTAAATGATATCCACCTGCTGGCTGCATTACCCGATGCCTGGAAAGATGGTACGGTTACAGGACTAAAAGCGCGGGGCGGTTTTGACGTAACGATGCAGTGGAAAAACAAACAGCTAACTACCGCAACTGTTAAGTCGCTGAATGGCAACGAGTGCCACATCCGAACCAGCCGACCCATTCGCGTTAAGGACGTAACAACCCAGTCTAAGCAAACGGATTTTGGATACGTTACGTCGTTTCCCACACAAAAAGGAAAAACATACGTACTGACCGGCCTATAACGTAGTAGGCCAGACAGCATGTCTGGCCTACTACGTTATTTATCCTCTAAATCTGAGATCGTTAGATACCTGACGTAATGAAAAGCTTCAGCTGAAGCCGGTCGTTTGCCTTAAAACGGTCGCCAATAGCCACCCGCTGAACCAAGGTACGTAGCGCTGGAGGTGCTCCATTTGCGTTTATGGGCAACGTAAGTACCAGCGGGCGGTTGGGAAGTTTCCGTTTGATAATCTGACCAATGTAATACGTTAAATCAAACGTATAGAAATCAGTCAGCGTAAGCGCATCTAAATCATAACTATACGCTCCAATAGCTCCACTAAGGCCAGATGGCCCGCCCGGCACAATGGTAGACAGAATTTCGTTCTGATTATTGGTATAGTAAAGCTCTAATTGCGCCGGTGGTGGATAATTATCCCGAAAATCTCGTCGAATCGGGCCGAGCACCAATACAGCGCTGTTCAAATCGGCGTAGTCTTCTGGTCGGGCAAATTCGCCCAGATATGGAAATTCGATACGTGTCTGTAAACCAGCTCCTGGTACAATAAACGTAGAATTACCCGTTTGCTGGCTGGGTATAATATCTGATTTCTTTTGCAGACCACTCAGCGCACTACCACGAAAATCGCGTTGTAATTGGGTAAAGTGAATACCTACAATCGGAAACTGGATTGACGTCGACGCATTACTGACATCCGTACTTGCTGTACTGTGATAATACAGCCGTAGTCCACTGGCCGTTGCGGCTGCCGTGAAGCCCACAAACGCATTCGTTGATGAACTGCCCGTAAAAGCAAATCCTGTCAGAAAATTATTTAAGGTATTAGCATCAATCTCGCCTTTAATCAGCTTATCGTACATGGTTTTCCCAAACGCATCAGGAAAGCGTATCCGAACTTGCCTGGTACGGCTGTTCGGCTGCGGAATTACCGTTTTTTGTAAGAAAGGTGTTGCTTCGTAAGGAACGGAACTGGTGTTGTAATAAAGCTGATTCTGAAGCGCCCGGTTCAGTCGATGAACACCTATCGTAAATGCAGACGTGGTATCGCCATAGGCAAATGAATACCCCAGCTCAAGCACTAGCGAATCGAATTGAAAGGTGGTTTGCTCAAGCAGCGGATTGTTACTGAAATCGAGCGAAGTATAGGTACGCGCCGTTACTTTACCCGTCTGTGCATCAGACCAGTTGCCAATAACCAGGTCATTATCGCCGTAGGTCGCAAACGAATCGGATCGCATAACGGTAGCGGTCTGAACCGTAACTGAATCAATAGATTGAACCAGTAGCTCCTGAGGGTTGATGACCGACTGCCCTACGTCGAGCGTACCCGATTGGCAGGCAGATAATAATATACCGGCTAGCCAAAGCAAACCGGCGTACCAGCAAGTACGCATAAGTAGATAATTCAGGGAATCTGTACGCCTAACTGGCGTAATTCATCATTCGTTAACGTAGGCATAGCCTCCGTCTGTTGTATTTTCTCGACCACCCGTTCTCCAACCCGACGAGCCTGTTCTTCAGTAGCAAAGCCGCCTGTGCCCGGCTGACCCGGTATAGTTGGCTGGTGAATAAACAGTGTTCCACGATTGAGGATGTCGTATCCCCAGCCCCCACCAGTTTTAATCACCCGAACTTCAAATTGTGGCTGACGCTGGTAGAGGAAAAAGACGGTCAGAACTGCCAGAATTGTCAGCAGCAGCAGTAAGAATGCCCGGATAAGCTTCGTTTGCGACCGTGGCCGGCTCTGATTTGCCACTGCTGACATTCTGTTTAGTTATTGAACCTGCTCAATTGTAGGGTCAAATGCCCATACATCGTCGTAACGGGCGGTTCCTTGCCCACCTGTCGTTACGTATCCTTTATTATTGATGGCAAAGCCAACGGCATATGAACGTACGCTACCTTCAAATACACCTAGCGTAGCCCACGTATCGGTGGCCGGATCATACTGCCATACGTCTCTCGTACCGGCATCACCACACGTAATATACCCCTTCCCGTTAATAGCAAAGGCCACGGCATAACTACGGGCAATAGCCGACTGATCAGTAATGAAATCGGCTTTTTGGGTCCACAGATCCTGCGCAGGATCGTAAACGTACCAGTCTTTCTGAGCAAGACCGTTGTTGTTACCCGTCCCTACGTAGGCTTTGTTGTCGATAACGAAAGCCACAGCACCGATACGTTTGGCACCGCCGTAGCTGGCTACTTTTGCCCATGCATTAGTGGCGGGGTCATACGAATACATGTCTTTTAGATAGTTACCATCAAAACCACAGGTAACGTATCCCTTGTTGCCAATCGTAAAAGCCGTAGCAGCCTGACGGGCAGTTCCGGCAAAATCAGCCACTTTTTTCCAGGCATTCGTAGCCGGGTCATATTCCCAGAAATCCTTTAGGCGAACACTGTTGACATCAATACCAGTACCCAGATACCCTTTGCTGCCAGCAGAAAATCCAACGGCTGCGTAACGAGGGCCTCCTGCAAAGTCGGCTTTTTGTGTCCAGGCGTTACGTGCCGGGTCATAGGCCCAGAAGTCCTGCAGGCGCTCGTTGCTTACGTTCGTTCCCGTTCCCATATAGGCAATGTTGTTCACCACAAAGCCACTGGCCTGCGAACGAGCTACGCCTTCCAGATCCGACCGTTTTACCCAGTCGCCGAGCGTTGATACGGTACTACTGGAGCCGTTACAGCCAATTAACAGACCCGCCCAACCAATAGAAAGTAGGCCCAAAGCCCAGTTGATACGTTGATTACGGCGGTGATTTTGAGGATTTTGACCGATGGGTGAGAGAGCTGTCTCAGTGGGTATAGATTTCGGCGCAGATTCAGTTGCCGAAAAAAATCGAAATGGTAAATGAATCATGAAAGATAGCGTGTACAAAAAAACTGAAACGTAAAGTTATACCAATTTGGGTTAAGAACGATGTTTTTACTCATCCTGCCAGAAGAATCAGCTTCCGTAAAACGCTGGTAAATTCACCAGTGAACTGATTTCCGAAGCTGCTGGACAACGCATTTGGCGCAATTCTGTTCGGCAAAATTAAGCCAAATGCCTGTTAGTTAATAACGTCCCGGTCTCATAAAAATTCTTAATTGTTACGGGCGATTGTGTCTTAAACGTAAAAAACTGAAACGACTACAGCACAAAGACCCATTTTGTGCTGTAGTCGTTGGAACGATTTATCAAAAACTAATACCTACAGATTCAGGCTTTTAATCGCCCGTACCATCGCATGACCACCGGCTTTTCGCTGAATAGAAGACCCGACCGACGCAAACGGATTAGCCGTTGCCACACCCTGACGACCCGTCGTTGCAGCTCCAGAAATCTGGTTAAGTGCAGTACGTAGCATGGCCTCATTCGTGTCGCCGAGCGGAAGCAGGTTGAGCGGCTCTTCAACCTCAATAGATGGTTTGAAGCCCGAACTATAATCGGATTGGCTCAAGCTGTTGTACGATTTGAAAACGATTGGCTGCATACCCCACTTAATCTTGCCGGTTTCGTCGGTGATGGTAATCGAACCGACGTTTTTACCGTACGTAGTGGTACCTATAGTTGTAACGGTCATATAAGGACGTAGCCCATTAATAATAAGCTCGCTAGCTGAGGCCGTCTGATCGGTAGTCAGTACAAACACCCGCGAAAGATTACCGCCAATGTTCTGCGCTTTGGTCAGGAAATTTTGGGTGAAAAAACTATTGCCGCCGTATTGAGGATCAGCTAGTATCTCTTTAGTCGCGGTAGCATTCCATTCTTCCCGAAAATATAATTTACTGGAATTGACGCCTTTACCAATAAGGCTGGCCAGATTCGCCGATGATGACGTATAGCCACCGGGATTGTAGCGTAAATCCAGCACGAGTTCGTTCACGCCTTGCGCTTTGAAATCACTGAAAATAGCGTCTACCTGCGCATCATATTCGCTGGCTTTGCTGCCATTAGCACCAGGAACAAACTGATTATAAACCAGATACCCTACTTTTTTGCTACCAACGGTATAAACCGAGTCAAGGAATACGGGATTTTCCTGAAAAACAGTAGCTGTAACGGTCTTGGTCTGATCCGTATCAACCAGCGATTGACCATTTACCGAAGCCAGGCCAAACGTATAAGTAGTAGTACCAGAATACAACAAATCAGCGTAGTTGGTCGTCGTAATCAACTGACCGTTCACTTTCGATATGATGTCACCTCGTTTCAATCCCGCTTTTGCGGCAGGAGAGCCTGGTAATACATACAATACCTGAGCAATAACGCCCGTGCCGCCCGAAGTCCGCAGGTATAAATTATACTCCATACCCGTCGTCGTCGTCTGTCCGCTCAGACTGGCCGATAAGTCATCCGCACTTTCTTCGATCCAGGAAAACCGGTCGCGTTCGGTATTAGCCGTGTTGGCACGGTCATACAAAAGCGACTCAAAAAAAGCAGCAGGGGCAAGCGATTTGTCAGGATTCGCCGGAATCTTGTCGTTCCAGTAATATAGTTCCTGCATGTTGGCCAGAATCCAGTCGTTAATGGTCTGATTCTCCGAAGCTGTAGCCGAAGTCGACGTACTACCCGTTGTGGTTTGAGGAGTAACATTGTCAGCAGGCTTCGTGCAGGAAGAAAGCGACAACGTAGCACCGACAAAAGCCAGCAAAAGGCCAGATCGAACCGAAAGCAAACGATTTACGGTTTTGCGCATAATATTCATAACTAGTTGATCCATTGGAATAATCGAGTAATCTGTACTATTGATTTATACTCACTTACGATGTAAGTCGAACGAATGTTGCACAACTCATTGGCAGCACTCCGGATTTAATGGCTATTTAACAAAATAGTCCAGTTGCCCGAAGAGCCTGGATGAGATCAGAAGTGGACAGAAACTGAATGATGGAGAGGAAGAGAAATTGCTACGTCATCAGACCTTCTTTTAGTCGTAAGGCGCTGATTTGCAGTGATGATCATGCTAAAATGCTGCATGTTAATATAACGTCGTGTCTGATCTGAACGTTCATTTCTAGCGACAAAAATCTGATAGAAAAAACAACAATTTTGAATGGATATTCTAACCAAAAAAACAAAAATTTACCAAGTGCAAGGAGCCAGCGAATCAGGATAACCGGAATGGTTCAGAGTCTTCGGGAAATATCAATTGTAAAATAGTCGTAGTGGTTAGTCAGCCAAAATACCCGACAAGCCGTGTTCGTTTCTTTAGTATCTTTGAGAGATAAACCATAACCAAAGCAAGATCGGTGGAAAGAAGGAGTGCGCTTAAAGCGATGGTTGGTACCGTTGGTGGACTGGTGAGTCTGCCGGCCTGGGCCAATCGATGGACAACGGATACGGTGCGTTTAGATGCTCAACTACTCACACGTGGGCAAGCAGAGCAATTGACCGATTTGGTCGAAACTATTATTCCGGTTACTGATACGCCGGGAGCTAAAGCCTTGAAAATAGATCAGTTCGTGCAAAAAATGGTAGCCGACTGTTACGACCCCAAAGCGCAGGATACGTTCCGCAACGGGCTGGATACGTTGGATAGCTGGGCGCAGAAATCGTTTGGAAAGTCGTTCCAGGAGGGAGACGTAGCGCAACGTACCGCTCTGCTGACGCAGTTGTCACAATCGACTGATACGGCTCAGAAAGATTTTTATTCCTTGGTCAAAGGACTAACGATACGTGGGTACATGACTTCGGAATACGTCATGACTAACCTGACTCATTATCAATTTATTCCCGGCCATTATAACGGTTGTGTGTCCGTTCAAAAGAAAGCCATCTCGCAAGGAAAATAACCTATGTCCTATTTTAATATTGATGCTCAGGCGCTAAATACTTACGATGCCATAGTCATTGGCTCAGGAATTAGTGGCGGATGGGCGGCTAAAGAACTAACCCAGAAAGGCTTACGTACGCTCGTGCTGGAGCGTGGGCGCGATGTTCGACACGTAACGGATTACCCAACCACAAATAAGCAGCCGTGGGAGTTCGAGCACCGCAATCAACTTCGGCGCGAAGTGAAGGAAGCCAATCCGATTATCAGTAAATGTTACGCTTTCTACGAAGGAACGGAACAGTTTTTCGTGAAAGACGCCGAACATCCCTACGTGCAGGAAAAACCATTCGACTGGATACGTGGCTACCAGGTAGGCGGTAAATCGTTAATGTGGGCGCGGCAAACGCAGCGCTGGAGCGATTTCGATTACGAAGGCCCCGCCCGTGATGGTTACGCCGTCGACTGGCCGATTCGGTACGCTGACATTGCTCCGTGGTATAGCTACGTCGAGAAATTTGCGGGTATCACCGGAAACAAGGACGGAATCGCTACGTTGCCCGATGGCGAGTTTTTGCCTCCGCACGAGTGGAACTGTGTGGAAAAACATTTTCAGCAGAAAATGGCAGCTAAATACAAAGATCGCCCCATAATAATGGGTCGGGCTGCGCACATTACGCAACCGCAATCGATTCATTTTCAGCAAGGACGCGCGCAGTGCCAACACCGGACCATTTGTGAGCGGGGTTGCCCGTTTGGTGGCTATTTCAGCAGCAATTCCTCGACGATTCCCTGGGCCGCCAAAACCGGCAAAATGACGCTACGTCCTAATTCCGTCGTTCATTCCATCATTTACGATGAGAAGTTAGGTCGTGCCACAGGCGTTCGGGTCGTTGATACGCAAACGAAGCAAATGCAGGAGTTTTACGCCCGCATTATTTTCCTGAATGCGGCTGCGCTGAACTCCAATCTGGTACTGCTGAATTCAACGTCGAATCGGTTCCCGAACGGACTGGGCAACGATAGTGGTGTATTGGGTAAGTACGTAGCATTTCACAATTACCGGGCAGGAATCACCGGCGAATTCGACGGATTTCTTGACTCTACCACCGATGGTCGTCGGCCGAACGGGCCATACATTCCTCGTTTCCGCAACGTACTGAAACAGGAAACCGACTTTTTACGTGGCTACGCAGCTGGCTTCTCGGCCGGACGAATTTCGCGCTCCGATCAGAGTGGGGTAGGGGCCGATCTGAAAGAAAGCCTGCTGAACCCGAAACTGGGTGGCTGGTACGTTGGCTCGCACATGATGGGCGAAACCATTCCGAAAGAAACCAACTACGTAGCGCTCGATTCGTCGCTGAAAGACCCGTTTGGTATACCACAACTGAAAATCTCCATCGCTTACGACGATAACGACGATAAGATGGTAAAAGATTATCAGGAGCAACTGACCGAGATGTTTACCGAAGCCGGTTTCAAAAACATCCGCGTTCGCGACGATAAACGCAATCCGGGGCTCGATATTCACGAAATGGGTGGTGCGCGTATGGGAAAAGACCCTAAAACGTCGATCCTGAACAAGTGGAATCAGGTCCACAACTGCAAAAACGTGTTCGTAACGGACGGTGCCTGCATGACCTCTACGTCAACGCAAAACCCGTCTTTGACGTACATGGCCCTCACTGCCCGCGCTGCCGATTATGCAGTGAAAGGGATGAAGAAGGGACTAGTATAAACGTCTAATTCATTGACAAAAAGGCCATCTGCGGAAGTGGGTGGCCTTTTTGCTACGTATAAATTGTGTGTTATGAACGACGAGGGAATTGGGGCAGCTTATGAAGCCATTGCCCATTGGTTTGATCAGAACCGCGCAAAAAATCTGTTTGAAAAAAACTATCTGGATATTGTGCTACAGCATTGTCAGTCAAACGCTTCAATACTGGATTTGGGCTGCGGAACTAGCGAACCTATTGCCCGCTATCTCATTGAACAAGGCTGCTACGTTACCGGCGTCGACAACTCAGTAAACATGATTGCTATGTGCAGCCAGCGTTTCCCAGATATGGAATGGATTGTGGCTGATATGACGGCAATAAATCTCCCTCGAAAATTTGGTGCTGTGATTGCCTGGGACAGTTTCTTTCATTTAGATCATGATACCCAACGGGCTATATTCCAGGTTTTTGCGGATCATACCGAAGATGGAGGGGTTTTACTCTTTACGTCTGGAACTGAGCATGGTGTTGCTTATGGCGAAATGGATGGGCATGCTATATTTCACGCCAGCCTGGATACTGTAGAATATCAGTCTCTTCTTAAACAACACGGCTTCGATGTATTGAAACACAAGGTAAATGACGAGACCTGTGGCAACCGTACCGTGTGGCTGGCCCGAAAAATGCCTGCCTGAATTATGATTTAAGCGTTTTTGTTTTGCCTGCAACAGTGGATGAATTTTTAGGCTTCGCTTTATAGGCCTGAATAAACGCACTAATCTCTCGACGTTCTTCAAGATTGGGTTGACGATTAACAACCTCTACGTCTATTTCTTCAATTAACTTCGGGTGTTTCGGTTTCATAAATAAAGTTTTATTAACTGGTTAGCTGCCTGTGTATCAATAAACATTCGAATTGAATTGCCTAGACGTTGTGCCCCTAATAAGTCCCGATAATGACCGATCAGTTTTGTTTTAGATTCAAACACAATAAAGCCATCGTACCCTTTTTTGAATGACTCTTGACAGGCAATAGCAAATAAATTACCTGCTACACCTTGGTACAAACGCTCTTTACCCCGATTAAACAAAGCTGATTCGACCACATTAATAAAAATGTGATCACCTAAATCAGACCAGCTAATCAAGCCTTGTATGACATCTGGATTTTCTTGTGTAGTTAACTTGTAAACAATCCGATCAGTGAGTTTAATTTCCTGCTTCCAATCAAATGACCAAAACTTTTTATTTAAACGAGGTAGATCTTTCTTTGTAGTTTCGAAATAGATGGTTTGAAACTGCTCTTGACTAATTCTGTTAGTAATCAAATGTCTGGAATTAGCAATGGCAAAACATAAATGACAAGATACGAACAAATCAGGTAAGGCGCCTATCTCTTGACAACTTGGAGTTAGACGCAAAACTCATTTAAACGTAACAGACTTCACTTCGGCCAGGTTGAAAATATTGCCACGATTCTCGAAGCAGAGGTAAATGTCGTGCCTGCCAGTGAGCGGTTTAAGAGCAACGCTACGTTCCTGCCAGTTTTTCCACTTCCCAACGGGTACCGCCACTTCACCTAACGTATCACCTGTAGGACCGTCGGCCCGTATCCGGATGATGGTGCCCGGTGTTTCGGTGGTGAACTGAAAAAGAAGTTCGCGAACGCCCGTCATATCGACCTGTTTTGCCATCGCGTACGATAAATTATTGATACCTTGCAGAATCGCTCCCCGATTCAATTCCAATCCTTTGTCGAAATCCTGCCCCTGAAAAACGGGTGAACGTAGCACGCTAATTGTCTGTCGTGAAAGAGGTCTTATCGACTTATTTCCCCGATCGGTATAGCTCGCGGTCAGAATGTACGTACCGGGGGTTTTGAGGTCTACGTCGATTTGCCCTTCTGTCGAAAGCGTTTTTTCAACCGGTTTATCATCCGTTAGCGAGAGGATGTAACGTACCATTTCGTCAGTGACGTCGGGAGCGAGTTGTGGATGGGCGCTCATATTGGCTTCTCCCCAGATACCGTGGCCACCTTTAATTATTTTCTGACCGAGCGCAGCAATTAACTCCGGTGCTTTCTTCTGAGGTTGATACCGTTGCGCAATCGCCTGAAAACTTGGGCCGACCGACTTTGCCGTTACTGCATGACAACCTTTGCAATCACTTTCCTCAATCCAGGTCAGGCCGCGCTGATATTCCGAAACAATAGCGCCTGTAGTTGATTGCGTCAGCGCCCGGCTCGTTGGCAGATACGTTAGTTTTACCGCTACGTCCTTTGGATTGATTCGTCCGTCTTCCGGGTCGGTAACGTGAACTCGATATGTCAGTTGCGGGCTACGTAATAGACCTGTATCGGGTAGTTCGATACGTATCGTCGGGGGCGTATTTCCGACCAGAATTGTTTTTTCGGTAGATGACGTAGCACCGGCTTTGTCGCGAACGACTAACTTAATTCGGTGCGTTCCTGGTTTGGTTAGAACCGGACTAACATCGATAGATTTCTGCGCTAATGGTTTTCCATCGGCAAACCACTGATACGTTAATTCGTCGTCCTGGTCATAATCAAGCGATTGTCGGGCTGAAAGCTGAGCTTGCATCGGTGCGGGACCGGCTTCCGTAGACGTCGTGATTTTGGCAATTGGCGGGCGATTGCCAGCGATGTAATCGATACGTACCAGGCGGGAATCTTTGTTGCCGCCCCAAAGCGAACCGTGTTCGATAACGTATAAGGAGCCATCTGGCCCGAATTTCATGCTCATCGGCTTGCGGAACGTAGCAGACGGCATAAACGGGTCGATACGTTTCAGTTTTTTCTGATCGTCCAGCGATACCACTTTCACCCAGTTACGCATCCAGTCGGCAATGAATAATTTTCGGTCGAAATAAGCCGGAAACTTGGTTTTGGAAGGGTTTTGCGCGTCGTAATAATAAATCGGTCCCATGATGGCGGTACGTCCCCCGGCTCCGAGTTCGGGAAATTCAGACGAGTTGTCGTAGGGATACCAGATCATCGGTTTCTGGGCGGGTGGCAACTCCCGCAATCCAGTATTGTTGGGGGATGAATTGATCGGCCTGGCCGGGTCGATTGTTTCGCGGATGGAATCGTTGTCAAAATTGACTTTGGCGTAGGCTTCGTTGTTACCGATCACCAGCGGCCAGCCATGAAAACCGGGTTTCGAAGCCTGATTAAATTCGTCGTAACCGCGTGGGCCACGGGGAGCGGTATCGCTGGCGTCTGGACCAACTTCGCTCCAGTATAACAAATCCGTATCGCGATCAACCGTAACGCGGTATGGGTTCCGGCAGCCCATGATGTAAATTTCCGGACGAGTTTTGTCGGATTTAGGAAATAGGTTTCCGGCTGGAATGGTATACGAACCATCTTCTTCGGGGTGGATACGTAGCACTTTACCCCGCAAATCATTGGTATTGGCCGACGAACGTTGCGCGTCATATTCTTCCCGACCGGGCCGCTGGTCGCTGGGTGAATAATTGGTACCAAATGGATTTGAATTGTCGCCCGTAGCGATGTATAAATTACCGTGTTTATCGAACGTCATGCCCCCGCCCGCATGGCAGCAATGCCCGGAATCGGTTATTTCGATAAGCACTTTTTCTGTCGACCGCGCCAGTGAATCGCCCTGCAACGTAAAGCGTGAAACGCGATTCACTTTTCCCTGATTAAGCGGAGCGTAAAACAAATAAAGTCGACGGTTCTGGCTGAATTTTGGGTCCAGTACAATACCCTGCATCCGGGCTTCGGTGGCCATACTAACGGGTATTTTCGATAGTAGCCGCGTGTCTTTTTGCCGAACATCGTACACCCAAACGCCACCCGTCATTGTGATGAAATAAATATCGCCGTTGGGCGCTACGTCCATTTCGATCAGATCGGGCATATTTCCCGTCAAAAATACTTTTCGGAAACGGTGTTCGTCGGGAGCAGAAGTAGGCGGAGTATCCTGCCGGAAGGATAGCAATAGACCAACAACTGCCAGCAGAAGTAGCAGCGGTCGTTTGATACGTTGCATGATACAATAGGGTTTAGTCGGGTATGTTCACAAGAGGAAGTTGAGGCTAAAAATTACTGATTGGCGTTAACCGTTACGAAAGTGTTTTGTCGCAACTCTTTTTGATCTCTACGCAATTAAGTATCTAACCCGTATTAAACGCTTTTTAGGGAAACTCTATACTAACCGGCGTTACTGTTTCTTACTCATGCATAAACCTCATTATGGCTTTACCGGCCTACTTGCTATTCTCGTAACTGTACATGCTTTGGGCGAAAATCCCGGCAAATCAACGAATCGTCCAGCGAGTCAGGAAAAACCACCGCTCGCCTTGAAATTGCCCGCTGGTTTTTCGGGAACCGTTGTTGCAGAAGAACTAGGCAATCCTCGCCACATCGCGATTACAAAATCCGGCGATATTTACGTAAAACTGAATAAGCTGAAGGATGGAAAAGGGGTTTTCCGGCTTCGCGATACGAATAATGACGGGGTAATTGATGAACGGGTTGGCTTTGGCGATTATCCGGGAACGGGTATTGCTATCAAAAATGATTACCTGTACACCTCATCCAACAACAGCGTTTTTCGCTATAAACTGAATGACAAACAGGAGGTTATCGACGCCGAAAAGCCGGAGCTACTCGTGTCGGGTCTGCGGGAGAAAGATCGGGATAAGTCGAAGTCGATTGCGATTGATAATCAGGGGAATCTTTATGTCAACGTAGCGTCAGATAATGATCCCTGCCGCGTACCGGGTACGGGAAAAGGGATGATGCCCTGCCCACTGGTCGATACGGCCGGTATCTGGAAGTTTAAAGCCAACGTAACAGACCAGAAACCTTCCGATGGCGTGCATTACGCGAAAGGACTGAAGAACGTAGTGGGCCTTGACTGGAATGGAAAAACCAATACGTTATTCGTGCTGCAACACGGCCGGGGTAAGTTCGACGATTTTTATCCGCAATATTATACACCGCAGCAAAGTGCTACGTTGCCCGCCGAAACCATGTATGAACTACATCAGGGCGATGATGCTGGCTGGCCCTACGTGTATTACGATCACATCCAGAAAAAGAAAATTGTAGCACCCGAATACGGTGGCGATGGCAAGAAAACGGGTGGCGAAAAAGCGATCAATCCTGTTGTAGCGTTCCCGGCGCACATGGGTCCAAACGCGCTTCTGTTTTACACTGGCACTGCTTTTCCGGAAAAATACCGAAATGGCGCTTTTATCGCGTTTCACGGGCAATCGCAGGAACTGAAAAAAGGGTATCTGGTGGCTTTTGTGCCGTTCAAAAACGGAAAACCAGCTGGTCCCTGGGAAATCTTCGCTGATAATTTTGCGGGTATCGACCTGGAAAAACCGACCGGCCCCGTTCAGCACCGCCCATGTGGACTGGCGCAAGGGCCCGATGGCTCGTTATACGTAACGGACGACCTGAACGGCATGCTCGTCAAAATCAGCTACAGCGGATCGCAGGGTAAAAAATCAGCGATGGCGACGAAAAAGAAGTAACAGATAAACGCGTTCGCAGTTCAAGCCTATACGGTCGTTCAGATCGTATAGGCTTATTTTTTTGATCAAAAAAAGAGCGCAGATGGCTGTTCACATTGGTACGTCGGGGTGGAGTTACGATCATTGGCAGGGTGTTTTATACCCGCCAAATACGCCGGTTCATAATCGGCTGGCGTACTACGTTCAGCGTTTTCAGACGGTGGAACTTAACAGTAGTTTCTACCGATGGCCCAAACAAACCACGTTTGCCTCCTGGCGGCAGCGACTGCCCAACGGTTTTCTGCTGACGGTGAAAGCCCCGCGTGGCCTTACGCACGCAAAAAAACTGTACGCCCCAGAAATCTGGATGGAGCGCATAAAGCCGTGTTGGCACGAATTGGGCGAAAAGCGGGCCATTTTTCTCGTACAGCTATCACCAAATCATGGCTGCGATTATGACCGACTCGCTTATTTCCTCGACCAGATTCCTGACTGGATGCCGACGGCCATCGAATTTCGCCATCCGAGTTGGAATACTGAATCAATTTTCAAGTTACTGGAACAGCATCAGGCGGCTTACTGCATCATGAGTGGCGCCAATCTGCCCTGTATTTTGCGTACTACAGCGTCATTCGTGTACGTGCGGCTTCACGGGCCTGATACAAATTATTTATACGGCGGCTCGTATTCGGAGGATGATTTGCGCTGGTGGGCCGATCGTATTCGGGAATGGCAGGCAATGGGCAAAGATGTATTTGTGTATTTCAACAACGATGGCGGAGGAAACGCTGTACGAAACGCCGAAACGCTACGTTGGCTATGTGGTACGTAGCGGAGAACAGTAAACCCAACTGCTACGTAGCTTTTGCCTCTGCGTGAGCAGTTCGCTCATCGTTGATTACTTGATTCCATCATCTATGAATTATTCAGAGAAAATAACTCGTCAACAATTTCTTAAATGGAGTGCGCTGGCTACGTCGGCTGCTTTTCTGCCTAACATCAACGCCTTTGCCGCTTCAACTAAAGCCGTTGGTTTACAGCTTTATACGCTACGTGACCTGATGGCAAAAGACCCCGATGGTACGTTGAAAAAAGTAGCTGATATCGGTTATAAGGAAGTGGAATCGTTTGGTTATTCAGATGGTAAATTCTTCGGCAAAACGGCCAAAGAATACAGCGCGTATCTGAAAAGCCTGGGATTGTCGGCACCGAGCGGGCACTATACGACGGGAAAAACAATGCCCAACATGAAAGGAACGCTCACCAACGACTGGAAACGGGCGGTTGATGATGCGGCTGCGATTGGGCAGAAATATATGGTGTGCGCCTATTTATTCCCCGACGAGCGGAAAAAGCTGGACGATTACAAACAGTTTGCCGACCTGTTCAATAAGTCGGCGGAGGTTTGCAAATCGGCTGGTATTCAGTTCTGTTATCACAACCACGATTTTGAGTTTAAAGAAATGGACGGTAAACTGCCTTACGACGTATTACTAAGCGGTACCGACAAAAATCTGGTTAAACTCGAACTCGATTTGTACTGGGCTACCTTCGCAAATCAGGACCCGGTCGAACTGTTCAAAAAGCACCCTGGCCGGTTCCCGCTCTGGCACATCAAAGACATGGAAAAAACCGCCGAACGAGCCTTTGCTCCGGTCGGAACGGGTTCTATCAACTTCCAGCGGATTTTCGATGCACAGAAAACGGCTGGCCTGACGCACTATTTTGTGGAGCAGGACGTCTGCAAACTTCCCCCACTGGAATCAATTGCCATCAGCTATAAAAATGTTGAAAAACTGAAAGTGTAACGTAGCATGGGGTAGGGAGTATGTTGTTTTGCTCCCTGCCCTATGCACCTCGCTTAAATGCTGCCAAACCGCTCGAAAGCTTGCTTCTCTAATTCTTCGCGGTGATCGGGGTGAGCAATGTTGATGAGCGCCCGAGCGCGTTGGCGTAAATTCTGGCCGTAGAGGTCAGCTATTCCATATTCGGTTACGATGTAATGCACATGAGCCCGTGTAGTCGTAACGCCAGCCCCTTCTTTCAAAAACGGAACAATTTTGCTCAGTCCTTTACTTGTTATCGAGGGTAGAGCGATAATTGGTTTTCCGCCTTCCGACAACGTAGCACCGCGTACGAAATCCATCTGACCGCCAACGCCTGAATATTGATACGTACCGATGGTATCGGCGCAAACCTGCCCGGTCAGATCAATTTCAATAGCTGAATTGATGGCGGTTACCCTCGGATTACGTCGGATGATGGACGTATCGTTGGTGTAACTGGCCTGTTTCATGGCGACGCCCGGATTATCGTTGATAAAATCATAAACCCGCTGACTGCCCATCACAAAGGCCGAAACGATCCGATGGGGAAGCACCGTTTTGTGTTCACCCGTAATGACTCCGCGCTCCACCAGATCGATCACCCCATCCGAAAACATTTCGGTATGAATACCCAGTCCTTTGTGGTGAATCAGTTCGGCCAGCGTAGCGTTCGGAATGCCGCCAATACCGAGCTGCAACGTAGCGCCATCCTCCACCAGACTGGCAACGTACTGCCCAATTTTTCGGTCTTCAGCGCTAATCTCGCCGGGCAAAACTTCATAAATCGGCTCATCGACTTCAATAGCGGCATGGAGCATAGACGCCGGAATCAGCCCATCGCCATGCGTACGCGGTACTTTCGGGTTAATTTGGGCCACTACGTACTTTGCCGACTGAATGGCCGCCAGTGATACGTCGACAGAAGGACCAAGTGAGCAGTAACCGTGCGCATCGGGGGGAGAAACCTGAATCAGTGCTACGTCGATAGGTAAAATGTTTCGGCGAAACAGCAACGGAACTTCGCTCAGAAAAACGGGAACGTAATCACCAATGCCCTGATTGAGCTGTTTGCGCATGTTCGCACCAATAAAAAACGAATTAGGCCGAAACGACGACTGGTATTTTTTATCCAGATACGGCAGCGGGCCTTCGGTATGGATGTGGCAAACTTCTACGTTACGTAGCTCGTCCGCCCGGTCGACCATTGCGTTGATAAGGGCGTGGGGTGTCTGGGCAACACTATGAATGAAAACGCGATTGCCCGACTGAATAACGGACACCGCTTTTTCGGGGCTGGTAATTGGCAGAATAACTGGCATTGTCTGATTGGAATGAATCGAAAATAGGACTCGATTATTTTTCAATAATACGAGTCTAGCCGAAACTGTTTTCTACACACTCAATTGATTATGCTCTGGTATCGAATTGATTATTGTCAGATGAGTTAACGACTGTCCATTATCTCCATGCCCTACGCCAATAACTGCTGAAACCACCGGCCCGACGCCTTAATGATACGTTTCTGCGTTCGAAAATCAACATAAACCAGACCGAAACGGGGTCGATATCCTTCAGCCCATTCGAAATTGTCGAGAAACGTCCAGGCGAAGTAACCCTCTACCGGAAACCCATCCTGTTTGGCACGTAGCACCTGTTCGATATAGTTCTGGTGATACGTTAGCCGTGCTACGTCGTTCACCTCACCTTGCTGAACATTGTCGTAGAAAGCGGCTCCACTCTCGGTAATGAGCAGTTTTCGCACGCCTTCGTACTGACTGAATTGCTGAATAATCCGGTACATGCTTTCGGGATAAACTTCCCAGCCCATTTCGGTGATCGTCGCTACGTTCCGTCGCAAAGGAGACACCTGCGAGGCCCATAGATACGGCATGAAATACGATTGCTCCACCACGGCCCGGAAATAGTGCTGTAAACCAATGAAATCGAAGTCGAAAGCGAGCCGCTCCATATCGCCGGGTTTGGCAACTTTTTTGGCAATACCTCCCAGAAACGGCAATTCTTTTGGGTAACCCAGCCCAAGTGCTGGTTCAATAAACAGCCTGTTCATCAGCGCATCAACACGAATTGCCGCTGCCTTATCGCGGGGGGTAAATGGGTCGATGGGAGAGCAGGAGAACGTAGTACCCACCTGTGCATCCGGTACGTTACGTCGCACGATACGTCCGCCCTCAGCCTGCGCAAGTGCCGTATGATGAATGACGGGTAACAAGCTTCGAAAACTCCGCCGACCGGGCGCGTGCTGACCTGTAAAATAGCCCAGTACCGAAAACGCCAGTGGTTCGTTCAGAATAATCCAGTGCTTAACTTTATGGCCAAACGCTTTGGTACAGACGTCTACGTAGTCGGCGAACCAGTCGATGATTTTGCGATTCGGCCAGCCGCCCAGATTTTCGAGCGCTTGTGGTAAATCCCAGTGGTAGAGGGTGATCCAGGGGGTAATTCCCAGCTTTAAGCAATGATCAATCAGTCGGTCATAAAACGCAATTCCGGTTTCGTTGATACAGCCACCGTGTGCGGGACCAAAACCATCGGGTAAAATGCGCGACCAGGAAATGGAAAATCGAAAAGCCTTTAATCCCAGAGATTGGTGCAGTTGCAGATCTGATTCGTAGCGGTCGTAAAATTCACACGCTACGTCGGCAGTTTCGCCGGTTTTGATACGTCCTTTTTGTCGGCTGAACGTATCCCAGACGCAGGGTGTACGTCCGTCGCGGTCGACAGCCCCTTCAATCTGATAGGCTGCCGTCGCCGTTCCCCAAACGAAATCAGGGCCAAAATCCTCGCGTTTAAACGGAATTGAAAAAGGCGGAATCGATGCTACGTTTAAGGACACGGTACGTTGATTGGGCTAATTCGAGCAAAAGTACCGGGTCCATCTAAAAAGATAATCCCCATCACAGTAATTTAACATACCGTGCTGGGGATTAACAACTAGTTGACCGAGCTCTGTGCTTACTTAGCCACGGCGACCGTAAGGGCCATTGTAGCGATTAGTAGGTTGTTGAGCGGCAAACAGACGGTCGCGTTGGGCGGATGTCAATACGGCCAGCATATCCTGACGTTTGCGAAGTTGCAGCTGACGGAATCCATCGGGCGTCATCCGCGACGTTTGCTGGATGCGGTCGTAACTGTCTTCGATTTTGTGCAGTTGTTTTTCCTGACGTTTCGACAAGCCAACGATGGCGTCGATACGGTCGATTTTCAATTCATCCTGAAACTGGTCGCGGTCGTAACGAGAGCCGCCGTATTGTGGAGGACGGTTGTCAAATGGTTTATTATAAGCGCGTTGAGCGAACGTAGCACCAGTCGATAAGGTGAAGAAAGTCAGGGCTGCAATGATTGTCGTTTTCATGATCAGATTGTGTTTTTAAGGTTATCTGATTCTTAGAGGGCAATCGACTTGCTGCGTTTAACCGACCCATAGGCGTATCTATCCGAATGCCCGAATTGAGGTGTAGAAAGACTTAAATTGGGGGTTGAATGTATTCTGCTACGTTCTGTTGCCGACGCGCCATTGCCTGCGCCAGAATGCTGGCAACAATGAGTTGAAGGGCATGGTACATCATAATAGGCAACAGCGCCACACCCGCCAGATTGCCCGGAAACAGCACATTGGCCATAACACTCCCCTGCACCAGCGATTTCTTGGAACCGCAGAATAAGGCCGTAATGCGGTCTTCACGACTGAAATTAAGGAGCCGGCTAAGCAAGGTAATCAGTCCGTAAATGAGAAAGAAAAGACCTAACATCAGGCCCGCCAGCCACAGGAGATCACTTCCCGAAATGTTCTCGAAAGCACGTCTCGTAAACGACTCGCAGAAGGAGGTGTAAACGATCAGCAGAATGGTTATCTGGTCGAAGTAACGTAGCGCCGTTTTATGTTTAGCGGCAAACCAGCCAAGTCGCTGATTCAATAATAACCCCAGCACAACGGGCACGATAACCTGAAGCGTAAGCTTGCCAATAACACCCGTTAAATCATAATTGCCGGTAGTTTCGGTTAGTAAATAACTCATCCACAAAGGGGTAATAAACACGCCAATCAGGCTGGAAATGCTGGCGTTGAAAATAGCTGCTGGCAGATTTCCGCCTGCAATAGATACCATGACCACCGACGATGAAACTGTTGACGGCAACGCTGCTACGTAGAAAATGCCCAGCCAGAGAAGATCGGTGTCAGGCGTTTGCAGGAGGGCACGTAGCGGCAGAACAACCGCCGGAAAGAGTATAAACGTGGTAAGATGAATAACCAAATGGAGCCGGTAATTCTGCAAACCCGCGCGCAACTGGCTGAAATTCAGTTTTAATCCGTAGAAGAAAAAAATCAGCGAAACGCCATAGTTCGCCAATGCCGAGAGCGATAGCGGTCCTTCCTGAATACCGGGTGCAGGCCAGACTTTAGCCAGCCCAATCATGGCCAGCAGAGCCAGAATAAACCAGTCGAGGCCAACGCGGGAGAGAAGCGTACTGAGTGATGTTTTTGCCATAGGAGCGGGTAAAGCGTTTTCAATTGGTTAAACCAACAGATAGGCCAGTTTACCTGCAAGAAGATGGTTTTTCTTGAAAAACTTCACACGCGGCTAGTTAGGCTGATACCTGACCGTTGTTTTTGCCAGTCCTGAGTTTACGTATCATGGTGCCTGGGTAACTTGTTGACTGTCAGTGAGCCGGATGTCATTCCAGGAAAGGTTTGTAAAAAGTTGGCAGCCATAAATCATCTGAAAACTTTTTGTATATTGTCTGATAAGTAACACGTATGAACCTAAATCCAAATCAAGTATGGGCAAGTTTGTAATCTCGAAAAGAAGCAATGGCGAGTTTCAGTTCAATTTGAAGGCCGATAATGGTCAGGTAATTCTTACCAGCGAAGGCTATTCCGCACGATCCGGCTGCGAAAATGGTATCGAATCCGTTCGGAAAAACGCACCGGATGACGACAACTATAATCGCAAGGAGTCATCGAACGGAAAATACTATTTCAACCTGAAAGCCGGAAACGGACAGATTATTGGTAGTAGTCAAATGTATGAAAGCGCCAGTGGGCGTGACAACGGCATTGAGTCCATAAAGCGTAACGCGCCCGACGCCAGTGTTGAAGATGACATGTAGTGACTGAATAAATTGAATTATAAAGTTGTAGGGGTGTAAAGTTGCGAATCCACGCTGGGACTGACGCTAGCTAACCCCTACAACTCTACACTTTGTCTTATGAAAAGCTTCAGTATTCAGATTCCAAAACCGTGTAGCGAGCGTTGGGACGACATGCAACCGCTCGAACGTGGGCGATTCTGTGCCGCATGCCAAAAACAGGTGGTTGATTATACAGCTCTTTCTGATACGGAATTAATGGCTGTTTTGAGTCGGGCGTCTGACCCTGGATGCGGGCGTTTTCGCAACGACCAGTTGAATCGTTTCATGGAATCTTCCGGTAAAAATTCTAGGGGCTGGCGGCACTGGGTTAGTATCCTGACGGTAGGAATTCTTGGCTGGCAGACGGTTCGCGCCCAATCGAACCCAAAAAATAGTCATTCAGAACGTACTACGTCTCCAAAAGATTTCTCCCGACCCACAGTCCCCGATATTCCGCCTATTCTAACCAGTGCAGATGTTGTTATGAACTGGACTGTTTCAGGAAAGTTTATGCAATCGGATTCGGCCGGTAACGTATCGCCCATAGCGCAAGCCTACGTAACAATCGGTGGAGCAGGAAAAACCTGGCAGTCACGAACTGATAGTACGGGTTCGTTTAGCTTAACTATTTCGGGGAAAAGACAAATTACAGAGTTCAATATATGGTGTTCTAACACGGGACGCCTTTATGCAAGAACTACTTTTACGGCATCTTCATTGAGCCCATCCGTTGCTCTGGAAGACATTATAGCGTATGTGCCAAAACACATGAAGAACATAACCGGCGGAGGCATTGCCCTTTGCCGAAAACCTTCCCGCCTGAAAGTGTGGATGCGAAAGCTGTTTCAGTAACTGCTACGTTGCTAGGTCATGCAACCAATTATTGTTTCTTAAAATCAGTGTACTGACCATTTACGGTGAGCGTGTAACTCCCCGGACCACCGCTCACACGGGGAGGATAAACCCGAATCAGGTAAGTATTTTTTGCTACGTCCTGCTTCACCAGCACAACATTTTTTGCGACACCACTTCCTGCATTGGCAATACTGCTGCCCGCACTCGTCTGTAAATCAATGTAAGACGCCACATCCGGCGATGAGATTTCAATATCCAGGGGAGACGAACTGGGTGTTGTCTGGATGGTGTAAATGTCAGTCGAGTTTTTATCCGCATAGCGCCCCGTTAAACTAGTCACCTGCGATTCGATCCGGGTCAGGTTCTGAACTTTTCCTGCTATACTCAATTGGTAGTTCCCCACACCGCCCCGAGTAAACGTGGCTGCCATAGCCGTATAGATACCTTTCTTGTTAACTTCAATCTGGTATTTATTGCGAGTAGTACCGTATAGCCTGCTAAAAAACTCCTGTCCAAAAGAGTCGTACAGGACCAGCGCTACGTCTGTTTCGTTAGAAATAATATCCACATCTGACATCAAAGAAACGCTTGAAAGAGCACGCCACAACGTAACTGGTATTGCCCGTAACTTACCCGCAGCCCTGACCTTAGTACGTATCAGCCAGCCCGATCTGATACTGGTCGACATTCATCTGGAGCATTCTCCCGAAGATGGTATCGACATTGCCCAGCGTGTGCTGACGCAGCAAACTATTCCGATCATCTACCTCACCGGTCATTCCGAATAGCTCACCATTGTCCGGGCACAGCAAACCCACCCGGCGGCTTATTTGCTGAAGCCATTTCGGCATAAAGAATTGGCGATTCAGGTTGAGCTGGCCTATTACAATTATCCGGCTACGCAGGCCAATTCGGTCGATCCGTTTTTATCGGACAGCCTATACTTGCCGGTAGAGCAGGGGAGAGGATACGTGCGCATCAAAAAAGGCGATGTACAATACCTGGCAGCCGACCGCGTATACGTCGAAATTTATCTGGTGGATGAACTCCAAAAACGCGTTTTCACGATGAATCTGGGCTATCTGGCGCAGTTTTTTACGACCACTAATTTCTATTCGCTTTCTCGCTCGCTGCTGGTCAATCTGGATTACGTAGAGCGAATCGACAAGGGGCAGTTTATGTGGCAGGCCGAAAAGCGCCGATACCGTTTCCGGAAAACAATCATAAATTGTTCCTTCAGCAGTTCGCCATCGTCAAAACACCATCTCGTCGGGAAAGTGCATCCTGATGGGTCACCTTTTTAGTACGTATCGAAGGAAGTAGTGGGGAAAGTTTACATGTTTCGTCGATACTGTCCACCAACCGCGTAAAGCGCATTCGATAATTGACCCAGCGAGCATACTTTGGCGGCTTCCATCAAACTTTCGAAAACATTTCCATGCGCCAAAGCCACCGCCTGTAAATTCGCCAGTGCTACGTTGGCTGCGGACGTGTTACGTTCCTGAAACGCCTGGCACGAACTGACTGCGTAGTGTTTTTCGTCGTCGGTTGAACGTATCACTTCGCGAGGTAACGTAGTGGGTGAACCCGCCGGATCGAGGAACGTATTGACGCCCACAATGGGTAGCTCGCCGTTATGTTTGAGCGTTTCGTAGTACATCGATTCCTCCTGGATTTTGCTACGTTGGTACATCCGTTCCATCGCGCCCAATACGCCCCCGCGCTCATTAATAGCCAGAAATTCCTGATAAACGGCTTCTTCGACAAGATCCGTTAATTCCTCTACGACAAACGAACCCTGTAACGGATTCTCGTTTTTGGTTAGACCAAATTCGCGGTTAATAATCAACTGAATCGCCATGGCGCGACGTACTGATTCTTCAGTAGGTGTGGTGATTGCTTCGTCGTAGGCGTTGGTATGCAGCGAGTTACAATTGTCATAAATGGCTAGCAGCGCCTGCAATGTAGTACGGATGTCGTTAAACGCGATTTCCTGCGCATGCAAACTCCGCCCCGATGTCTGAATATGATACTTGAGTTTCTGCGACCGGCTGTTGGCTTTGTATTTGTGTTTCATGGCCTTCGCCCAGATACGTCGGGCCACACGACCCAGCACGGCATATTCCGGGTCCATGCCGTTCGAGAAAAAGAACGACAGGTTTGGCGCAAAATCATCGACGTGCATCCCCCGACTGAGGTAGTATTCCACGAACGTAAAGCCGTTAGAAAGGGTAAATGCCAACTGCGAAATCGGATTGGCGCCCGCTTCAGCGATGTGATAACCCGAAATCGACACGGAATAGAAATTCTGCACCCGATTATCCGTAAAATACTGCTGAATATCGCCCATCATCCAAAGCGCGAATTCGGTCGAAAAGATACAGGTGTTCTGCGCCTGATCTTCCTTGAGAATATCAGCCTGCACGGTGCCGCGTACCCGTCGCAACGTATCGGTTTTGATCTGCTCATATACCTCAGGCGGCAAAACCCTATCGCCCGTTGTACCCAATAACATCAATCCTAATCCGTCATTTCCATCGGGGAGAGAGCCTTGATAGTGAGGGTTAGATACTTTAAACATCCCCGGCCCTTTGCCCTCTGTCCCCTGCTGGTGCAGCCATTTCTCGCATTGCTGGTCGATGGCTGCGTTTAAGAAAAAGGCCAGAATCATGGGTGCGGGGCCGTTAATCGTCATTGAAACCGACGTAGCAGGGTCGCAAAGGTCGAAGCCGGAATAGAGTTTCTTGGCATCGTCGAGGGTACAGATGCTGACGCCGGAGTTGCCGATTTTACCGAAAATATCGGGACGTAGCGCGGGGTCTTCGCCATACAATGTAACGGAATCGAAAGCGGTGGAAAGCCGCTTGGCGGGCAATCCTTTCGATACGTAGTGAAACCGTCGGTTGGTACGTTCAGGGCCGCCTTCGCCCGCAAACATGCGCGTAGGGTCTTCACCTTCACGCTTGAGCGGAAATACGCCAGCCGCATAGGGAAATTCGCCCGGTACGTTCTCGGTCAGCAACCAACGTAGCACGTCGCCCCAGTCATGGTATTTTGGTAGACTGACTTTCGGGATTTTCAGGTGCGACAGCGTTTCCGAATACAGCGGTTGACGGATGATTTTATCCCGGACTTTGAACTCATAAAAATCGGCTACGTAGCGTTTCTGCAAATCGGGCCACTGCTGAAGCAACCTCCGACTATCGGTATGCAATTGCGCGTCGATTTTCGCAAATATCGTCTGCAACGCTTCCTGTGTAGCTGAATCATCCGCCAGTTTCAACGTACCATCGACCTGATAAAGCTGCCGGGCTAACAAAGATTGTTCCTCCACAAACTGGTTGTATCGGCGGCTTTCCTCCACAATCTCAGCCAGATACCGCACCCGGTCGGGGGGGATGACGGAATGGAGTGAGGCTGAGTCAATCTTCTCTCTCCGCCCCGAATCTTCCGCTTCAACCCCACTATTCCAAACCCTCTGCCCTATGCCATCAAAAAGGGCGTTCATGCCAGCGTCGTTGAACTGGGAAGCGATGGTGCCAATGATGGGCAATTCGTCGTCTGCTATGTCCCAGAGGTTATGATTTCGTCGATATTGTTTCCGCACATCACGTAGCGCGTCGAGTGAGCCGCGTTTGTCAAATTTGTTGATAGCGATTACGTCGGCGAAGTCGAGCATGTCGATTTTTTCCAACTGCGTAGCGGCTCCGTATTCGGCCGTCATTACGTAGAGCGTCTTGTTGGCATGTTCGGTGATTTCCGTATCCGACTGGCCAATGCCCGACGTTTCTACGATAATTAAGTCGAACTGAGCGGCTTTGCATACGTCGATGGCATCCTGAACGTAGCGGCTCAGGGCCAGATTCGACTGCCGCGTTGCCAGCGACCGCATGTACACCCGACCCGGTGCTCCATTGGGCGCATAGATGGCATTCATGCGGATGCGGTCGCCGAGGAGTGCACCGCCGGTTTTGCGTTTCGATGGATCTACGGATATGATTGCCAGCGTTCTATCTGGATACGTCCGCAAATAACGTAGTACCAGTTCATCAACCAATGATGATTTGCCTGCACCGCCCGTTCCCGTTACACCGAGAACGGGAACGTCCTGCATAAACGGTTTCAGGGTGTCGCGATTGAATTGATCAGGATGATTTTCGGCGGTCGTAATCAGTCGGGCAATCTGACCAGGGTTTTCTTTTAAATTCTGATAATCAACCGTACTTAACGGTGTTAACTCAAAATCGCACTGACGTAGTAAATCGTCAATCATACCCTGCAGGCCCATCGCCCGGCCATCGTCGGGCGAGTAAATCCGGGCAATACCGTAAGTATGTAATTCCTCAATTTCGGCCGGAAGAATGGTGCCGCCCCCGCCCCCAAAAATCCTGATATGACCGGCTCCCCGTTCGTTGAGGAGGTCGTACATGTATTTGAAAAACTCCAGATGGCCGCCCTGATAACTCGTCACAGCAATGCCCTGCACGTCTTCCTGAATGGCACAATCAACAATTTCGGCTACTGATCGATTATGGCCAAGATGAATCACTTCGGCCCCCGACGCCTGCATCAGCCGACGCATCAGATTAATGGCCGCGTCGTGCCCGTCGAACAGCGAAGCCGCTGTAACCAGGCGAATTTTATGGGTAAAAGCCGCCGATTTTGGGGAGGTCGGCTTAGGTTGCTGTGCAATCATTCGTTTCGTAATTTCGTTAGCAAGGGTCGGCAAACCAAAGTTACGTATCAAAACGACTTATCATCTTGCCCGACACTTCCGCAGATACTTGATGAATACCTTTATGAAACGAAAAACTGCTACCAAACTCGCGCTTGCTGGTTTACTTTCTGTAAGTGCGTTGATTCCCACACAGGCTCAAGATAATACGCTGCTTTATGAAGTAACGGGCCCCGGTCTCACAAAACCATCGTATCTCTACGGTACGTTTCACCTGGTTTGCCCGGCCGATTTAAAGATTTCAGAGTCGGTGCAAAAGGCGGTAAACGATGCTCAACAGGTGTATTTAGAGCTTGATTTGGACGATCCGTCGATGATGATGGGTATGCAGAAGGCCATTGTGATGACCGATGGTAAAACCCTGAAGGACTTGCTCAAACCCGAAGATTACACCGTACTGGACAACTACCTGAAAGACAAAATGAAGATGGGTCTGGCTCAGTTCGAGCGGTTCAAACCCATTGGTCTGTTGTCGTTGATGTACACGACTGTTCTGCCTTGTCAGCCCGCATCGTACGATATGACATTTGCGCAGATGGCGGCCAAGGACAAAAAGGAAGTGCTGGGGCTGGAAACGATTGACGCTCAATTAGCCGCGCTGGACAAAATTCCGATGGAAGAACAATTGAAAGGCCTTGTCGACATGGCCAAAATGCCCGACGAAGCGAAAAAAGAATTTTCGGACCTGCTGGCGGCCTACAAAACCAACGACGTAAGCAAACTCATGGCGCTGATGAAATCCAGTAAGTTTGGCGATATCGGCGAATTTGAAGACAGCCTACTCGGTGATCGTAATGCCAATTGGGTTCCGGTAATTGAAAAAGCAGCTAAAGAAAAACCGACTTTTTTTGCCTTCGGAGCCGGCCATCTGGGCACAGACAAAGGCGTTATTAACCTGCTACGTCAGAAAGGCTATACGGTAAAAGCGGTGAAATGATGTATGAAGTATGATGTAGGGTAACAGACGTAGTGATCACCGCTATGCTTCCTATTTCATACATCATACTTACTTTTTAAACGCCAGCGCTTTCACGGGCTGAATCCGGTTAATGATGAACGTAGCGAACCACAAAATCACCGCAATCAGTAAAATAGTCGCTACGTTCAGGAATAGAATCGTCGACCAGTCCCAAACGATGGGAACGTAGTTCATGAAGTAATTTTTGGGGTCAAGGGGAATCAGCTTGA
The DNA here is from genome assembly GCF_054778555.1 of Spirosoma flavus. Taxonomy (NCBI): domain Bacteria; kingdom Pseudomonadati; phylum Bacteroidota; class Cytophagia; order Cytophagales; family Cytophagaceae; genus Spirosoma; species Spirosoma flavus. Next base: position 1,568,670 of record NZ_BAAGZL010000002.1, on the reverse strand, counting down.
AACGATCCTGGAGAAAGTTGACGAGTATCCCAACCCCATTGCCGATCACTAGCCCCCATCCGACCATGTTCAGACCCACGGCCAGAAACATCTTACGTATCAAGGGATTAGGTCCACCAAGCGCTTTCAATAAACCAATCATTGGGGTACGTTCCATCATCAGCACCAGCAGTACCGACACCATGTTGAACGATGCTACGAAACCAATCAGACTCAGCAGAATGACCATATTTCGGTCGAGCAGAATCATCCAGTCGAACAGCGGGCGGTACTGATCCGTTACGCGGGTGAGCCGCATGTTGGGAGCCATTACGTCGAATACATTATCGGCGGTGGCGTTCAATTTCGTGAAGTCATTTACGAAAATTTCATACGTGCCAACCGAGTCAGCCCCCCAGCGATTGAGACGTTGAATCAGTCGAATATCGCCCAGTGCAATGGTTTTATCGACCTCTTCAAGACCGGTCTCGTAGATACCTACTACGTTCATCTTGCGGGCGCGGGGCGTATTACCCAAAAAATAAAGCGGTACGTTATCACCAACTTTTACCGCCAACTGATTGGCCATATATTGGCTCAGTAGCACTTGTGTTGACCCATTGCCGGTGTCGGCGCCAACCGTTGGCACGGTTCCCGCTACCAATGAGCTTCGAAACAGATTCCAGTCATAATCTTTGCCTACGCCTTTGAGAATCACGCCGGTTAACTCTGTTTCGGTTTTCAGGATGCCCGCTTTCAGAGCCACCGCCTGAATATGACGTACCCCCGGAATTTTATTGGCTTCCTTATAAAGAACCGTGTTGAGCGGCAGGGGCGATTCTTCGTAGGAGTTGTTGTTCGTGAATTTACTGACCTGTAAGTGGGCTCCGAACAGAAAAATCTTCTGTTGGATGGTGTCTTTGAAGCCATACAAAACAGCGAACGCAACAATTAGAATGCTGAGTCCGAGCGCGATACTACCGATACCAATGCGTGTAACCGTGGCCGAAAAACTGCCTTCGGGCGCATGACGAACTTTACGGGCTAAAAAAACGGGGACGTTCAAGGGAAGTTGAAAAAGTCGTTAGGCCCCGACAGGCTCCGGCTGTCGGATGTAGCTACCGAGTTAGTCGCTGGCGCGACTCCAACAGCCGGAGCCTGTCGGGGCCTAACGACTACCAACTATTTTTTTTGTTCTGGTAAAAGTAAGAGTTTTGTGAGAACGCTTATTCGTTTCTACACTATGTCTTTTCGTACTAAACTGTTTCTGACCGGGTTTTGTCTATTCGGATTTGCCTGTTTCGCGCAAACGAACTCTAAACAAGCGACCTCTATTCAGACTGGAGCCGACCAAATGGCTTTGTATCTACCCGCCTTACAGGGGAAACGGGTCGGGCTGGTCGTCAATCATACATCCATCATCGGGAAGACTCATCTGGCCGATACGTTGCTGGCGCGGGGTATTGCCGTGAAAACGATTTTCGCACCGGAACACGGTTTTCGGGGTGATGCTACGGATGGCGCGACAATAAACAATGCCCGCGATACACGTACCGGTGTTATGATTGCGTCGTTGTACGGTGATACGCGTAAGCCAACACCACAGCAGATGGATTCGCTGGATGTTATCGTGTTTGATATTCAGGACGTTGGTGCGCGCTTTTATACCTACACCAGCACTATGCACTACGTTATGGAGGCCTGCGCCGAAGCGAATAAGCCTATGATTGTACTCGACCGGCCCAATCCCAACGGTCACTACGTTGACGGCCCCGTTCTCGATCCGAAATTCAAATCATTCGTGGGACTGAATCCGATTCCGGTTGTGTATGGATTAACCATAGGCGAACTGGCCAATATGATTAACGGGGAAGGCTGGCTGGCCGGGGCCAAAACCTGTAAGCTTACGATTATTCCGCTTAAAAACTACACGCACCAGACGCCCTACGTATTGCCCGTGGCCCCGTCGCCTAACCTGCCAAATCAGCAGTCTATTTTACTCTATCCGTCGATCTGCTTTTTTGAAGGAACGGTCGTCAGCGTCGGACGGGGTACGGATAAGCAGTTTCAGGTGATTGGATCGCCCTTTACCAAATATGGCCCTTACACATTTACGCCTGTCGATAAACCGGGTGCTATAAATCCTCCCATGGAAGGTCAACTCTGTTACGGCCTTGATTTATCGAACGTAGCGGTTTCCAAAAAAGGGCTGATGCTGAATTACATATTCGATTTTATGAAACGGGCGTCGGATAAAAACAAGTTTTTCCTGGCTACCAACTACATCGACCGGCTGGCCGGAACCGATCAATTCCGGCTGCAATTGATGACTGGCGTATCGGAAGAAAAAATCCGCCAAAGCTGGCAACCCGCGCTGAACGCCTATAAGGTGAAACGGAAAAAATACCTACTGTATCCTTAAAGAGCGAAAGAGTGAATGAGTGAAAGTGCGAAAACTATCCGGCAAATCGCACTTTCACTCATTCACTCTTTCGCTCTTTAAATTTGCCGTGCCGCCAAAATGGGCTAACTTTGCATTTTAGAGACCCATCATGGCCACTGAACAGATTTTGATTCTGGATTTTGGTTCGCAGTATACTCAATTAATTGCCCGCCGGGTTCGCGAACTAGACGTCTACTGTGAAATTCATCCGTACAATCACATTCCCACAATTACGCCCGATGTAAAGGGCATCATTCTCTCAGGCAGCCCGTCATCGGTACGTGACGCTGAAGCTCCGTTCGTCAATCTGTCGGATTTCCGGCACAAACTACCTATTCTGGGTGTGTGCTACGGTGCTCAATTAATGGCCCACACCAGCGGGGGTGAGGTGCAGCCGTCGTCTATCCGTGAGTATGGTCGGGCGAAGTTAGGCACTGTCGAGTCAGCGAATCCACTTCTGAAAGGCATTGATCAGCATTCGCAGGTTTGGATGTCGCACGGTGATACGATCACCAGCATTCCTGAGAATTTCCACATTATAGCGTCTACTGATTCGGTGCGAGTGGCTGCTTTTCAAATTGAAGGCGAACCGACTTACGGGATTCAGTTTCACCCCGAAGTGACGCACTCGCTTCAGGGAAAAACGCTGCTTCATAACTTCGTCGTCGACATTTGCGGTTGCTCGCAGGATTGGACGGCGGCTTCGTTTGTCGAAACCACGGTGGCGCAATTGAAGGAGAAACTCGGCAACGACAAAGTTGTGCTGGGGCTCTCAGGTGGCGTCGATTCGTCGGTGGCGGCTATGCTTATTCACCGGGCCATTGGTAAGAACCTGTATTGCATTTTTGTTGATAATGGCGTGCTTCGGAAAGATGAATTTTCGGGCGTTCTGGAATCGTACAAAACGCTGGGCCTGAACGTAAAAGGTGTCGATTCAAAAGAACAGTTTTATACCGCTCTTACTGGTCTGACCGATCCGGAAGCCAAACGGAAAGCTATCGGTAAAACGTTCATCGACGTATTTGACCAGGAAGCGCATCTGGTTGAGGACGTAGCGTGGTTGGGTCAGGGAACGATTTATCCCGACGTGATTGAGTCAGTGTCGGTAAAAGGGCCGTCAGCTACGATCAAATCGCACCATAACGTTGGTGGCCTGCCCGACTTCATGAAGCTCAAAGTAGTGGAGCCGCTTAATACGCTATTTAAAGACGAAGTTCGGGCCGTAGGCAAAACACTCGGCCTGCCCGACGCCATTCTTGGTCGACATCCGTTTCCGGGACCGGGGCTGGCCATACGGATTCTGGGCGATATTACTCCCGAAAAAGTCGCGATACTACAACAGGTCGACGCCTTGTTCATTGACGGCCTGAAACGGGAAGGACTTTATGATAAGGTATGGCAGGCGGGTGCTATTTTGTTACCCGTGCAGTCGGTAGGCGTCATGGGCGACGAACGTACCTATGAGCGCGTAGTGGCGCTACGTGCCGTGACAAGCGTTGATGGTATGACCGCCGACTGGGCGCATTTGCCCTATGAATTCCTGGCCGACATTTCTAACGAAATCATTAACCGCGTGAAAGGTGTCAACCGGGTTGTGTACGATATATCATCGAAACCACCGGCAACTATTGAGTGGGAATAGATAACATGTAAAACGCCTGACGCTACGTAGTCGGGCGTTTTGCTTTTCTGATTGCTACGTTCACTGATTAAATAAAATACTGCTACGTTCTGGCATTTGCCACATTATTTTTACTTTAGCCGCTCATTACCAAACTCTTTATAAAAAATGAAAACAATACAAATGAATCGGACTATCGCTCTGACGTTAGTCGGCACATTAATGACCCTCATGACCTGGGCGCAGGGCGACAAAGCCAGCCGTCCCAGCCCGCCAGCCACCGCCAGCGGAAAAGTAGGTGGTGCAAACATTACCATTAATTACAGCAGCCCTTCGGTAAAAGGCCGGAACGTTTGGGACGCAAGCGGTAGTCTGGCCCCTTATGGTAAAGTGTGGCGCGCTGGCGCGAACGAAGCCACTACATTCGAAACAGACAAAGACATAAAAGTTGAAGGTAAAACACTGCCTGCGGGCAAATACGGTTTATTTGCCATTCCCGGCGAAAAAGAGTGGACTATCATTTTCAACAAAGAACCAAATCAGTGGGGCGCTTTCAAATATGATCAGTCTAAAGACGCGCTACGTGTGATGACCAAGCCAATGAAGTCTCCTCAAATGAATGAGAAACTGGCCTACAACGTAACAGGTAAAGGTGTTACGCTTATGTGGGAAAATGTGGCAGTGCCCATCATGATTCAGTAAAAGGTGAATCTATAGACGTAATGAGGTTTCTCAAAACCAAACGGGCAGCGTACGTGTCGTTCGGTTTTGAGAAACCTCATTACGTTAGATGCTTAGATCTGACGCCACGGAACACTACGTTTCGAGCTTCTAGACAATCACTCCAGCTTGGTCGAGGCCGCAGGTTTCCATGAATTCATTCGCAAAAACCGCCCTTGTTGGTGCATCCAGTAACTCCTGTCGGGCTGTGAGCCAGGCATCTACTTTGGCGTCAGTATACATTTTCCGAACGCGGTCGGCAGTGAGACCAAAATTTACTTTTCCCCAGTGCATTGTAAAAGGAATATCGAGTTCATCGAGCCGGTTCCAGGCACGTTCTATGAATTTGCGCGTCAGTTCCGATTCGATGCCGTCGAGTTCCAATACACAGGTTATTGGAAACCGGGTGAAGCCTAACGTAGCAGGTGTTTGTTTCACCCAGCGCATGGCCATAATGCCCGGGTAAGCACCACCCCGTTTGTTGTTCAGCGCAATCATTTCTTCCAGAACTTGAGGGCTGTCTTTCGCATTGAGGCCAATGGCGGCACTCGACGCTTTACCGCGAATGTTCGTATTGCCGAAAAAATCACTCATTGTTCCGACCCAGCCGTTTGTGTCCTCAATGGCTTGGGGGTATAGTGCATTTACCAGCGAAGGAACCAGTTTATTTGGCGTTAATTTATCCAGCAATGTCTGAATTAAGCCCATTGTATCGTCGCCGTACGTAAACCCCGATTTCGGTGGGGGAGGAATAGCACCGACGGGCTTGGTCAGGTGTTTATAAAGTATGCGAACAAATGGTCCTCGGGCGATATCGTTCCCCGTTACGTCGAACTGATGCGGATTGGCAATTATCTGAAAGTGATAAGGTTGTGCATCGGACGTAGCGGCTGGCAGATTCAGTGCTGTGCTGATTCCCGAAAAATCGCAGCCCGTCATTGCTTTCTTCAGGGCGCTGTTATAAGCTACACTATTCGCGCTGAATGATTTAAGCCAGAATAAATCCGTGATTTCGAGCATGATGCCGTGAATAAAGCCGAATGATCCAAAACTAACGACGGCTGCGTTGAATAAATCATCATCGAGAATGACATCTGTTACGTCGAGCAGATCAGTGAATGGCTTGCCCGCTACTGGGTAAGATGCCCGTTCCAGCCAGACATGTCGGTTCGGACCGCAAACAATGTGCAAACCAACAATGGTATCATGAACGGCCCCGAAGTCAAAAGCGGCTCCGTGCGTGCCTGTCGACGTAGCACCGGCAATGGTCTGACCGTTGCTGGCACCGGACGCACGTATTGATTTGTTACGTGCTTCCAGTAGTTGTTCCAGGATGTGAATTGTGGTGCCGCACTCCGTAAAAAACAGATTGTCAGCCGATTTGCCTGCGCTCAGATAAGCCGCAGCAACGGAACTGCTACGTATCGCGAACGTTTGCATCAGCGCATCAGTGTCGATCATTCCCCCATTTGTTACCCCCACTTTGGTGAACGACCAGTTTTTGCCAATTGCACGCAAACGAAAGTTGTTATCGATAGCATGCTGAATAAGCCACTGGAAATTTGCCGTAGTTTGGCGATACTCCGATTTGCTGTCAGGCATTCCCAGTGGAATGGTCAGTTTGAACGAGGCATTGGCGGTGAGCGGCTGCGTAAAATTCTCGTGGCGGTTGGTCAGACTACTCACTGCCAACGCCTGAATACCATTTGGAAGGCTCATAATTGGTTGTGGATGAATGGTTGGCTAAATAGAATCTGTGGGTGGTACGTAGGGCGCACAGCACCACTGCACACGTCGTTTGTTCACAATACCCAACGTAATGGTTGTGAGGACGTAGTGACCAATTGTAGATTTCACCATTACGCCGTTAAGGTGATTAAAGCGCGGGTCGCAGGGGGGCTTGATGTCAAGTGGCTGTTTGAGTCCCCAGAAATAGGCCGTCGTTACCTGGCTCGTATACGTAACGTTAGCGGGCGTATTGCAGTTAGGTTCCGTAAATACGCGCGTAGTCATACAACCAGAAAGGCTGTTAATTAGGAATACCAGAACGAGCAACTGACGCCCTGAACAGGCTGTTCGGGTACGTGAAATGGTTATAATCATGGCGGGAGGTTATGGTGTAGTTCATAATCGTTGCAAAAGTTACATGGATTGTTTATTCGTGAGCTAACTCATTGAGCGAACGGCAAGTGATAAAAAAAGGGCCGCGCTCCAAATTATGGAGCGCGGCCCTTTTTGACGAAAAGCTACTAATTGAATTAGTTGAATTTCAGTGCTTCTTCGGCGTTGTTGATACCCGTTTTAGCAGCGTCTGCCGTATTGTCTATCGTATCATTGTAAGCAGTTTTCGCTTGACTACGTTTCTGCTTATAATTTGATTCGGCATCATCGCGATACTTGTCAAAAATTTCTTCTGCCTCGTTTGAGTATTTATCTGCCTGTTTTTCGGCTTTACCGGCTAGTCGATCAATTTGTGATTTCACTTGATCAATCCCGTCTTCCCACTGCTGTTGCATATCATCGAATCCCTGCGCTAGTTTATCGCGGGTTTCCTTTCCACTTCGGGGCGCTGTTAAATAACCTATTGCTAAACCCGCTAATACTCCTCTCAAAAAGCCCATGATGCTGGTTGTTTTGAATTAGTAATGTATGAAATCTGCAGATCCTTTATAAAAAAGTATGCCATAAGTTGAGTATTGCCTTTATACAATTGGCTATCAGTTTATTAGGACTTTTTGGCTAACTAGTTACAAATGATAAAAGACTACTATCTGAGTATTTTATTCTACAAGATAGGGGCTTTGATGGGGCGTAGCAGTGAGTTGTAAAGTTGACTACCATCGCATTAACAAATTGATAAGCTCAAAAAAAACAGGCTACTTTTTTAGGGTAGCCTGAATCGAGGTTAAGGGGGAGTTTTTGCGCTGTCTGCTAGCGTTTTTCGGCAATTACTTCCCGAATGTCGCTAATGATTTTGCCAGCCAGATAATCGGCAGTGGCTAACGTATCAGATTCAGAGTAAATCCGGATAATAGGTTCTGTATTAGACTTGCGAAGATGAACCCACTCTTTGTCAAATTCAATCTTCACACCGTCGATTGTGCTAATCGGGTTGCGGGCATATTTAGTTTGAATCTGGTTCAGCACCGCATCAACGTCGATGTCGGGGGTGAGTTCAATTTTGTTTTTGGAAATGTAATAGTTTGGATAGGTGCGCCGAAGCATAGACGCTGATTTCTCAGACGTAGCAAGATGGCTCAAAAACAACGCGATACCGACTAGTGCGTCGCGCCCTTGGTGTAGTTCAGGATAAATGATGCCGCCATTACCTTCTCCGCCAATAATAGCACCTTTCTCTTTCATCATTTCCACTACGTTGACTTCGCCAACGGCCGACGCAAAGTGCTGACCGCCATAGCGTTGTGTAATGTCACGTAGTGCCACCGTACTCGACATATTCGACACTGTATTGCCTTTACCACTGTTTTTCAGTACATAATCAGCAACGGCAACAAGTGTGTATTCTTCGCCAAAAGGTGAGCCATCTTCACAGATCAGGGCCAGCCGATCTACATCTGGATCGACAACGATACCGAGATCCGCTTTGCCTTTGCCCATTTCTTTGATGATATCACGCAGGTTTTCGGGTAGTGGTTCCGGGTTGTGGGCAAAATTCCCTGTTGGTTCGCAGTGCAGTTTAGTAATTTGCTCAATTCCCAACGCTTCCAGCAACATCGGCACGGCCAGACCACCAGTTGAATTAACGGCATCGACAACAATTCGGAAATTCCGGGCGGCAATGGCGTTGCGATTGACCAATGGAAGGTCTAAAATCTGATCAATGTGTTTTTGTAACCACGTATCATCAGTGCGATACGTTCCTAATTTACGAACTTCGGCAAATTCAACTGCTTCTGAATCAGCGATTTCCAGTACGTCGGCACCATCTTGCCCTGATATAAATTCACCCGCTTCATTGAGCAGTTTGAGCGCATTCCATTGAATAGGGTTGTGGCTGGCCGTTAGAATAATACCACCGGCAGCCCCTTCACCTGGTACGGCCATTTCTACGGTTGGCGTAGTCGACAGACCCAGGTCGATGACATCCAAGCCGAGCCCCTGCAACGTAGCGGCCACTAGTTTCGAAACCATTTCACCCGACAAACGACCGTCGCGTCCAATCACAACAGTTCGGCGTTCGGTGCTACGTTGTTTCAACCATTGCCCAAAAGCAGCTGTAAATTTTACTACGTCAAGAGGAGTTAGCCCGTTTCCGCTACGTCCTCCAATCGTCCCTCTAATGCCGGAAATAGACTTAATTAAGGCCACTGTACTGGGTTAGAATATGATAGAAATTATACACTATAATTGACTGCAAAGATAGGAAATCGTCGCCAGTCGGGAGTGTGTACTACGTTGATTCCTGTAAATAACGTTAGCAACCGGCTATTTCATGCAAAGAATTTCGTCAGTGGGAAAAGAAAAAAAGGATTTAAATAAGTCGTAGACTTTCTTGATTTCTTTACGATTCAGACAAATATCAGCTCGGAGCGAAGGCTAGATTTTACCCCTCCTGTATACGAACCGCTGATGGGTGCCGCTAGCTCGGGTTTTGCAGTAGACGTCAGAAAAATGTGTCGATTAGCCACTACAGAGTTCTCCGAGGGGTCGAAGCCACGCCAGCCTGCACCTGGCAAATACACTTCGGCCCAGGCGTGAAGCTGGTGTTCCTGCTGCGGGTTGCCGAGCAGGTAGCCGCTGACAAAACGAGCTGCTATGCCTAGGCTGCGGCAGGCTGCCATAAACAGGGTAGTATAATCACGGCAGGAACCTCGGCGTTTCGTCAACGTTTTTTCAGGTGAAAAAGGAGCGCCGGTTTCCCGAATTTCATACGTAAACTCCCGGATGGTTTGATTGAGCTCCGTCAGAAAAGCAACGGTTTGCCAATCAGCTTTGGCTGCAATTTCCTGAGCCCAGCGCTTCACCTTTTCTGAAACGCCTACCCGTTTCAGATACGGGCTAAGTAACTCTTTCTCGGCTTTCAGATAATGGAATGGCATACGATGCGATTCGTATGGAAAAAAGATAAAATCCAGCGGATTAAATTCATCAGACTGCAACTGCATCTCCACCGTTACGCTGAGGTGTTTTGTTGGAGTATTGATATAAACCAGTTGCTGCACATTACTCTCTACGTCGACATTCCGAACAATTCGGTCAGGGACAGGGTCGATTACCAGCTGATAATCAAGTAGTCGCTGGTAAGGATACATGCGGGGGTAAAGGTATAGCGTTTGCGGCCCCAGTGCGACGGGAATGTCATACGTATATTCAGACTTATGCCGAACGTGGAGATTCATGGGAGAGTGATGAACGTTGAGTGATGAACGGTTCGCCGTAGCGGTTTGCTGACTTAATAATTGTTGAATGCGTCAGAAACCTTACAACTCATCACTTGATACCTTGTTTGGTTGCGCGCACTTTCTCGAAAATCGGGTCCATCCAGTAGGAGGGAAGCTTGCGCACTGAATTGCTAAGTAAGGCGCTCCATTGGTGCGACACTTCATCCATATCGTCTTTTTCAAGCCGATACTCGGTCATGTGAAAACTGTCTTTAGGATAGATGACAACGTCTAACGGGTAATCGACGTCGTTGGCGCTGACTCGGGTGGCATCGAAGGCCAGAAACCCAATTTTAAGCGCATCCTGCATGCTGGTTTCGTAGGATAGATTTCGAAAGAGCAGTGGTTTGCCATATCCTGAGTTGCCAATTATTTTGAATGGCGAGCCCTGATCGACTTCGACCCAGTTGCCTTCTGGATACAGCATAAAAAGTTTATGCTCTTCATCGTCTTCCAATTGACCTCCTACAATGGCATTCAAGTTAAAATTCAGGCCATTAGCTACAATAGACGCTTTGTCTTCCTGGGCTACCCGCTTTACCTGCTCGCCAAAAGCATTTACGGCTTTATACAATTTATTGAAAGATCGGTCCTGTTCGGTGAGTACTTCTTTAAAGTAAGTAATGGCTTTGTCACGTACCGAACGCAGCCCCGAAGTCATGACAAACAACGAGTGATTTTCAACTTCATGAACCGATATTTTCCGGTTCGACGATACTTCAGTACCAGAGGTGAGCCGTCTATCGGCGATAGCCACCAAGCCCGACGCAACCTTAATGCCTAAACAATACGTCATTCGATACAGTGGGAAATTCAGGATCATCCACGAGTCGATGCCCCGAATGGAATACGGACAAATATACAGGTTGCCCTCATTTTTGTTCGATTTCCGCCCACGATTTCTTGAAAATTGCTTTTTCGGTTCCTCACGATGAGTGATTTCATTGAGCCGGAACAACGCGTATATCGAAGCGAGCTTCATCGTCCTCGCCTTTATTTGTCCCGTTGTTTGGCGTTGAATCCGGATCAGCCTGGCTCGACGCAGTAATCTGCGCCCGATTAATTACCGAGCCGACATTGAGCGCCTTAGCTTCAAATCGGAAAATGGCTACTTTGTTAACGCCCAATTGAGCGATCGAACCCGAAACCACAGACCCGTTGACTGTCATGCCTGAAACAGAGCTGACAAATGATAATGAAGATGGTAACGTAAAGCCGACAGCTACATTGCTGGTCTGTATGCCGCCAACGTTCGTCACCGTGAGCACAAACGTAAGCGATTCTCCTACAGTTACTATACTCTTATTAGCCTGCATGGATAGACTTAAATCGGCTTTAGTTGGTGAAGCCGCAGGCTGGCTACTGATCGGATCGGGTAATGTGGGCGGATTGGGATTTGGTGACGCAAAAACTGCCGTTGCGTTAAGAGGTCTGGTACGTACTTCGGTCATGGCCATATCGTCCTGACCATCGCCTGTTCCGGTGCCGGGTTGACTATCGGGGTCACTAGTAGCCTGAAGCTGCAGTTCGGCTGCGTTGAAATACGTACCGCCTGCGTTCAGCCGTGCTACGTATCGCCGACTAACGTTACTACGTGCTGATACACCCGAAATAGTGCCAGTGACAACGCCATTGGACGCGCTTAAGCCATCGGGCGACGAAACAAACGTAACATTGTTGGGTAATCGGTTCCGAATGGTTACACTGCCAGCGTCGCAATCGCTTTCGCTACGTACTGTTAGCGTATAGGTGAGTGTATCGCCTACTGGAACAACCACACGGCTGGTATTGAGCAGCAAAGTCAAATCAGCGCCGGCCACATTAACCGATCTAGAGGCCACTGGCGACAGGCACCCATAAACAGGATTTTTCGCCTGTACACTATAGGAGCCGGGGCTGTTTACTGTAATAGACTGCGTGGTGGCACCCGTATTCCATTGATTCAGGGCCGAATAACTGGATGTTAAAGTTACTCCGGTTAGGGAGCATACCGCCGATACGCCACTAATTGTGGGCATGGCAGGCTGTACATCGTTCGGGACAGTTATAGCTGGTGGAAAATAGACCTTCTTCTGGGCGTTACGTATCCGGGCGTTGTACGTACCACTACCGACGGTAAGAGCCTGATTATTGCTTCCTGTATTCCATATATAATCCTGATAACCACCTGGCTGGGTAAGCGTAAGCAGATTGCTCGTAGCACAGGCTATATTGGCCAGAGGCTGGGTTTCGGCTGAGTAAGGCGTTATATTTTGCAGGACGCCATTCGAAATGGCGTTGGCCCAGGCATTGGCAACTTTTGCCTGTCCGGAACCGGAATAGTGTATACCATCGGGGCGATCGTCGGATGAATTGATATTATCAAGATCGGGCCCTTGAAAGGTACGGAAGCCGGACTGATTGGCAACTTGAGACTGGGCATAACGTACCTGCCCGAAAACGGCACCCGCATACGAAGAGATCGCAATAATATAAGCCAGATCGGGTTTGTTGAACTCCTGCCGGCTTTTGGAAATAACCCCGGAATAATACGTCTGGAGCGAATCGGTCGGACTGAATCGGTCGTTCTCGCCATGATGCAGGAGTACGGCCCGTATACCCGTACTGGGTACGTAGAGGTTCATCAGATTGCGGAAGTTCGCATAGGGCATCCGCAGAGAGTATTTGATAAACGGGTGAAAAAAGGCCTGATCGTAGGCCGCCTGATACGTCTGCTGCATATTGGTCCCTCCAAAACCAGCATTATAAAACAAAACCGGTACGCCAAGCTGCTGCACTAACTGATCGCCCATCTTTCCCCAGAACCAGGCAAAATGACCGAAAGGTGCCTGACCCGGGAAGGTTGGTAATTGATTGAACAGAATACCTGGCAGATAACGCGTATCGGCGGTGTTGAGGTACGTATCAAAATCAGGAGTCGACTCGTCAATTACAACCACCGATACACGGTCGTCGTTAGCTCCTACACCAATGGGACAGCGCTCATTACCGTTGCCGTCGGTGCCACAGCTACTTCCCTGTGCATTGGAGTGGCCCATAATGGCAAACACCTCCCCAATACCAAATCGATCAACGGAATCGATGCCAACAACGTTGCCATTACGCATTCCCCGCACCATGAGTTTATACCAGCCACCGTTGGCACTCATGGTTCCGTTGAACTGACCGTTGGTCGGATTGTTCTGGATAAGTGTCCAGTTAGAGGTGATGCCCTGACCCGATACGCGGGCTACTACGCGGGCTTCGATGGCATCTACAGGCTGTGAATAACTGCCCGCAATCTGGATATCTGCGGTGTTGCCGTTGTTACGCTGGATAACCATCCGGTTCACTGGATACGTAACATCGACCTGAGCTTTAGCCTGCGGAGTGTAGAAACAAACACTCATCAGGACTAAACCCATGAAATGCCTTAAAGATATGTTCATGTTGGATAAAGTCGATAAAATCTATGTGCTATAGAATTTATGTGACCAAATATACATTCCTTTCGCCGATTAAAAAATTAAATTAAATAACGGTAGAAATGGTAACATATCGGGCTCGCTTGCATGCTGTAGCGTAAAGATAAAGCAGAGCAAAAAATATGCCTGACAACGACTAGGTATGGAAAGAATTCTTGCCGCAGTGCTGATGATTTCGAAAATAAGGGTTTGTTTTTGAGAAAGGTTTGTGTTACTTTGGCAACCAGAAGATAATCAACCCCTCTGCCCATTTTGCGATGAACTTTGACGATGAAGATGACGATGACAGCTTCATGGATTGGGATGGTTTCGACGAGGATTACGATCCTGAAGAAACCCGAGCCGAGATGGAAGCTGAAAATCGACGTATTAAAAACTTACCCATTCTGCGCAAAGCCAACGAATTGATGGAACTGACACAAGCTATTGTGGAAACCATCAACAAGGAGGACGATGTGCTGATGATGCACGAGCAGATGCTGGCCAACGCCATGATGCTGGCTCCTAAAATTGTGGGCGCCGAAGGCGGTGATTTGTATACACTGCGAATGGAAAATGCGGTCATTATCAAAATGCACGCCCGCGAACTATTGGCGCAAACCTCATATTGTAAGGCTGAAAAATTAGCTACGCCTGCTTACCTAAACGTACTGCGCGATGAAATAGAACAGTTCAGGCTTTTATTTGTGGAGTGGGTGAATAACTTCGACAAAAACAACGATGCTCCCGACGACTGGGGCCTGTTTTACTGATATCGTCCTTATTTGCTGAAAGTCGCTACGAGCCTGTGCCAAACACAGGCTGTTTTTTTGTAGTCAGGTTATCTGGAGCAAACAATGCATTGATACCATTTCTATAAACATTGAGTTGCAATGCGACGATATTTTGCTAATTCAATTGCTTCTCTTCTTAAAAGAATGCTCTTTGAGTAGAACAATCGTAAACCCTCGGTGCATTTGGCGTCAATTACAATTCATCCAGTATTTTCCTCAATTCATCCGGTATATCTTGCAGTTGGCAACCGACTGGCACAGAATTTCGGGGCCGTCGGCGCTAACTTGTCCTTTACACTATGACTTCGTTATTTCTGAAGCGGCCAGCTTTTTTTTCTACGTACGAATGGTGGTATCATCTGCTGATGATGCCGGTGCTGTTTCCGCTTGGTAACTATTATTTTATCGGAGCGCGTTATTTTAACGACCCTCTGGTATTTGCTACCGGAACCGCCATTGTATTTGGTCTTTACTGGTTGTCTATCAGTGTGCTAACGATTGCGGTACGTTGGGTTATTGCCCGCTTTCCTGATGTTCGTCAGGCTTTGCCGCGCACGCTTACAATGCTGTTGTTGGTGGGCGTACTTACCGTCGTACTGGCCATTTTCGATGTCTGGATTTACAGTATTTTTCCGATTACAGGTGCTACGTTCAGCTGGGATGCCGTTCAGCCAATTTGGGTGCTGGGCCTGCTGTTCGACCTGTTTCTCTGCATTGCGCTTTCCATGTTTTATACGTATTCACAATGGAAAAATCATGTTACCGAAAATGAGCAGCTGAAACGGATGTCACTTCAGCATCAGTTCGACCGGTTGAAAGGGCAGCTAAATCCCCATTTTTTGTTCAATAGCCTCAACTCGCTTTCCTCGCTTATTAGTGAAGACCCGATGAAAGCGGAGCGTTTTGTGGATGATCTGGCTAAAGTGTATCGCTATATGCTTCAGGCGGGCAAAAATCCTATTGGGGGAAACGAACTCGTTACGTTACAGGCCGAAATGGATTTTGTTTCCGTTTATATCAATCTGCTCCGCATTCGCTACGGCGATACGTTACAGGTGGAACAACGTATCGATGCGTTGTTTCAGGGCTATCAGTTGCCGCCACTCAGCGTACAGATTCTTATCGACAATGCAATTAAACACAATGTAATGTTGGCTGAACGACCATTAATTATTAGTATCCACACGACTGCATTTGGGCAATTACGGATTGAAAATAACCTGCAACGGAAAAATCTACGGGTGGAAACCCGCCAGTCGGAACTGTCGAATATAACGGTCAAATATCAACTTTTGACCGAGGAACCGGTAGCGATTCAGGAAACACCAACCCGATTTGTTATTACGTTGCCATTATTTCCGGCACCAATCGTCAAACGATCTTAAACAACTCAGTTATGATTTTATGCAGAAAAAACCTCGTTAAATGCATTTCGGTCAGGATTCAGGTGTAGGCTTCAGGGTTTATGTGTTATTTGGTAGTACGTTCGGCTCCGGTCGTCGGGGCCTGCCAGGGCCGAAAAAGATTTGATAACGTAGCATGAATAAATTTATAGCCATAGTAAACAATCAGTTGCCCCGTATCGGGCTGGGTTCACTTCGAACTCAGACGCTGTGGCACTTTTTGCTGTTGTTTCCGTGGTTTATTCCCCTCATTACGTACTGGGCTATCGGGCCGGTGTATATCGAAAGCTTCCAGACATTTATTACCGCAACGACGCTCAATCTCACCATCGCTGCTACGTGCCTCATTACGCTTGATTTACTGACTCAGGCCATCATTCGCCGGTACCCGAACTACGGACAGACCTGGCCGCGCGTAAGTCGCCTGCTGCTGATATTTATGTTAGTGACACCGCTGTTTATTTTTGGTACGTTGTTCTGCTACGACCATTTTCAGTTGTTCGATTATGCGTTTAATACGTCGAATATTGGCCTGATTTTGACTGTTAACGTTGGCGCGAATCTACTGTCTGTGGGCATCGATGAAACAACGTATTCACTGGGGAAATGGCGCGAAAATGCCATTGAACGCGAACAACTGAAGAAAGTGAATTTGCAGAGCCAGCTGGCTAGTCTGAAAAGTCAGGTAAATCCTCACTTTCTGTTTAACAGTCTGAATTCGCTTTCGTCGCTTATTGCCGACGAGCCTGAACAGGCCGAGCTGTTTGTGGATGAAATGTCGAAAGTATATCGGTATCTGCTTCAGACCAACGAAAGTGAACTCACTACGTTATCGACCGAGCTATCGTTTATTGACTCGTATTATCACCTGCTCAAGACCCGCTACCGGGCCGGCATTCGACTCGAAGTTAATATCCCTGCCAATTATCAATCTTATCTGCTGCCCCCGCTGACTTTGCAGATGCTGGTCGAGAATGCCGTAAAACACAACGTAATCAGCGCCAGTAAACCTCTGACGCTCGAAATTTGGGCCATTCCCGATGCGTATTCTCCGGCCCAGCATCCAGGCCAATTGATTGTTCGAAATAATCTACAGCGAAAAAACGGAACGGGCGTTTTGTCGAACCATGTTGGCTTAAGCAACATTGCCGCCAAGTATCAGTTGCTGGCCAAAACGGAGCCATCAGTACGTGACGACGACGGCTACTTTACAGTTATTTTACCATTATTAATGCCACTTAAAGCATGAATGTTCTCATTATTGAAGACGAAGACCTGGCCGTTCGCAAGTTGCGTAAATTAGTCAATGAAGTAGACCCCTCGCTATCGATTGAGGGCGTTACGGCCAGTATCGAAGAATCGGTCAACTGGTTGCAGACAAACCCTACACCCAGTCTGATTTTCATGGATATTGAACTGGCCGATGGGCAGAGTTTCGAGATTTTTGAACAGGTCGAAGTAAAAAGCACGGTTATTTTCACGACTTCCTACGACGAATACGCGTTGCAGGCCTTTAAAGTCAACAGCATTGATTACCTGCTGAAACCCATTCAGAAAGAAGATCTGCAACGTAGTCTGAAGAAATTTTACGATTTACGGAATAGCGCGCCGTCCGAAGATGCTGCTACGTCGGGAGGCCAGTCGCTGAATCTGGACAAGTTACTTCGTGAGCTGCAACTTCAGAATCAGCCCAAAGATTACCGTAAACGGTTTCTGGTACGTCAGGGACAACGGTTACTGTCGGTCGAAACGGGCGAGATAGCGTATTTTTATACCGATGAGCGATTTAGCTTTTTTCGGACGCATACCAATCAGAAATTTCTGGTCGATTATACCCTCGATGAACTGGCCGAAGCCCTAGATCCAGACCAGTTTTATCGGATCAATCGTGGAATGCTGGTGACCCATAAAGCCGTTGACCAGATGCAGCCGTATTTCGGTAATCGTCTGGCACTTACGCTACGTCCGGTGTTCGATAAAGAAGCGATTGTCAGCCGCGAAAAGTTGAGTGAATTTAAAAAATGGATGGGTAAATAAATGGCGGATAAACCGATTCATACATAAAGGGGTCTACGTCTAGCAAAGCCAGCAGATAAGAAAGCGAATCGACGTTTGAGCGATTTTCGTAATTTAACTGATTATCTTTGCCTGGTTAGAAGTAGTAGCTTGTATATGGACGTTCGTTTACACTCATTTCTTTGGTTTTTCAGACACGTATTAGTTTGGGCAGTGGCCGTTTTAGGCGCCACTACAGTTGCCTGGGCTACTAATGACGCAGATCCTCAATCGCCAACGGCCCTGGGGATAACCGTGGGTGCATCACCCGTTTGCCCCGGAACTACCGTTGCTCTGACCGCAACCGAATGCCC
Organism: Spirosoma flavus; assembly: GCF_054778555.1. Taxonomy (NCBI): domain Bacteria; kingdom Pseudomonadati; phylum Bacteroidota; class Cytophagia; order Cytophagales; family Cytophagaceae; genus Spirosoma; species Spirosoma flavus. The sequence continues at coordinate 1,550,496 of NZ_BAAGZL010000002.1, read as the reverse complement.
CACTAACGGAACACTACGTTGGTCGACCGGGCAGACAACAACCGCTATTAACGTAGCACCTACGCAGACAACTGTTTATTCATTGAGCTGCTCGGTCAGTGTAACAAGCACCGAAACCCGAACCATAACGGTCCCGGTCAGCACAACCGGTAGCAGCTCCACGGCCACGAGTTCTACCGCAGTCAGTACGTCTGTTGTTACCACAACCAACGTAACGACAAATACAACGACTGCTTCGGCTACAGTACAGGTCTACGCGGGCATTGTTCTGAATGCATCGATCTCGAACGTTTCCTGTAATAACGGGAAAGACGGACAGGTACTTTTTGCGCCGACGGGCGGGTCTGGTTCATACCAGTATCAATTCAGTGATCTGCCAATTCAGGTAAATAATCAGTATGGGGGCTTACGAGCGGGTTCGTATCCAATTGTGATCAAAGATTCGCGAGGGTGTACGCTGCAGAGTTCTGTCCAGATAACCCAACCGGCGGCCCTATCGCTCACTATCACGGTGGTAGGCACGAAATGCACCGGAGGGAGCGATGGTGGAATCGTTGCGGTAGCATCGGGTGGTAATGGTGGCTATCGCTATATACTTAATAGCGGTACTCCTCAACTGACCGGCACATTTGTTGATTTAAAAGCGAATACGACCTATAATCTTGGGGTCAGTGATAAGAATACCTGTGTGCTGTTTCAGGACGTAAAGGTTGGCGCTCCTATCGCGCTGGATGTTAAACTAACTCCGCAACTCACCCGCTGTACAGGCACGACCGACGGGAGCGTATCTGTGTCTGTTACCGGCGGTACGGCCCCGTATCAGTATCAATTGGGCGGTGGCGCGTTTCAGACCGGTGCGCAGTTTACAGGTTTGGCGGCCAAAGCCTACGACATCACGGTTCGTGACGCCAATGGATGTTTAACAAATCAGCCGTTTACCATTGGCCAGCCCAGCCCATTACAACTAACTGCTACGTCGAAACAGGTCAACTGTTTTGGACCCACGAGCGGCACCATTGCGGTAACACCCTCGGGCGGAACCGGAGCTGTTACGTATCAGCTTACCTCCAACAAAGTACCTCAAACCAGTAATGTATTTACGGGGGTCGGCGTTGGCGATTATACGGTTGTCGGTACGGATGCCAACGGCTGCACGAGCCTGGTGTCGGTTACGGTTACGCAGGCCCAGGCCCTTAAAGTGCAGGCCACACCGGTTCCTGCTACGTGCTGCGTATGTCCCACAGGAGCCGTAAATCTGATCAGTACAGGTGGTAGTGGCATACTACGTCAGTTTCAGGTTGCCGGTCAAGCCTATCAGGTTGGGAGTCAGATCGGCGGTCTTCGTCCGAATTCATACCTGTTACGAGTCATCGACGAAGCAGGATGTACCGACTCAGTGCGGGCAGTTATAACCGACGGGCAGGCTCTATCGCTTTCGGTGGCCAGTGTGAAGGATATTCAATGCAAAGGGAGCACCAACGGCGAGGCAGTGGTACAAGTTGCCGGGGGCAAAAGGCCGTTTACGTATTACTGGACAACTGAGCGGAAAGACACGCTGAAAACCTATACGCCTTCGCAGGCAGGTTTATCGGAAGGTACGTATACTGTAAGTGTTATCGACAGCAACCGGTGCACAACCAGTACGGCGTTTGTCAATATAAAAGCACTTTTTCTGGTGCCAGCTAAGCCTGTGTTAGCGCAGTCGGGTGGTACGTTAAATGTTGTTGAACCCCCCGCTGGTATTCAGTGGTACGTTCGCACCGGCACTGACCCCGGAACGGCAGTCCCGAATGCAACGGCCTCAACACTAACGCCGTTTGCGAGTGGTTCGTACTACGTTATTGTGACTAATAATGGCGGTTGTGCCTCCCCGCCCTCCGAAGCTATCAGTTTTGTATTAACCGCCCCGGAGCCAGATGCTGGTTTGTCTGTACGGGTCGTTCCTAATCCAATAATTGACCGTTTGCGGCTGGAAATTGAGCAAGTCGAGCGATCAGCGATTCAGGTACAGTTGCTCGATGCGACCGGACGTTCGGTACGTGCCTACGAAATTCCGGCCTTTACGGGAAAAAAACAGGCCGAATGGCCCATTAGCGGTATTGCTACCGGAACGTATCTGCTGAAAGTCAACGCCGAGTCACGCCAGTCGGTGATCCGGGTACTTGTGCAGTAGACGTTATAGAGTTATAAAGTTGTAGGGTTATAAAGTTGGCTGACGCATACATACCACTCTTGCGTCAGCCAACTTTATAACCCTACAACTTTATAACTCAATCACTATCTAAAGTCTTTCCTCAAACAGCTTCAGAATTCGTTTGTATTCGTCCATCCAGCTAGTAGGCTCCACAAATCCGTGATCTTCAACGGGATAAGAAGCGACTTCCCAGTTTTCCTTGCGGAGTTCGATGAGCCGTTGGAGCAGACGAACCGTGTCCTGGTAATGCACATTAACATCGACCATTCCGTGACAGATCAGCAAGTGCCCTTTTAGCCCTTCTGCAAAGTAGATCGGTGACGAACGGCGATACGAAAGCGAATCATTTTGCGGCTCGTTGAGAATATTAGCGGTGTATGGATGGTTGTAAGCAGCCCAGTCAGTAACGGGACGTAGCGCGGCTCCCGCCTTGAATACGTCGGGCGTGGTAAACATGGCCATCAACGTAATGAATCCGCCATAAGACCCGCCGTAAATACCGATGCGGTTAGCATCCACCCCCTGAGTCTGAACGAGCCATTTTGCAGCATCGACATGGTCTTCCAAGTCTTTGCCGCCCATGAATCGGTAGATGCCTGTGCGCCAGTCGCGTCCATAGCCGGAACTGGCCCGGTAGTCGATATCGAGAACGGTGTATCCTTTGTCGGCCAGCAGGTTATGGAACATATACTCACGGAAATACTGACTCCACCATTTGTGCGCATTCTGCAAATAACCTGCGCCATGCACAAACACTACGCTCTTTCCGGATGGCTTCTGCGGTTTATACAGCCGCGCATAGATTTGCTGCCCATCGCGGGATGGAATGGTGACCAGCGTCGGTTCGCGCCAAGTATACTTTTTGAAAGCATCGGTCAGCGATTCTGTTAGTTTAACCGGCGCACTGGTAACTGTTGCTTTGGCTTTGCTATTGACTGTCGGCTGAGGGCTAACGACTCCCACATACAGCTCCCACGGCTGATTGCTGGACGAATAGCGAATCGCCAAACGGGTTTCGTCGGGCGAAAGCGTCACTTCATTGGCACCCATCATAGTCGTCAAACGTACCCGCTCACCGCCATTGACCGACATCCGGTAATAATGTTGTTCGCCCGGATGAACCTCATTAGTTTGCATGAAAAAGTGCGATTTGTCTTTCGATAGCACGACTTGCTGCACCTCAAACTTGCCTTTCGTTAATTGTTTTTTCTCACCGGTCAGTACGTTCACGGTGTAAATGTGTGAGTAACCGTCAGCTTCCGACTGAAACCAGATCGTCTGATTGTCAGCCAGAAAATTCATGTTTCCCGGACCATTCAAACCGCCGATGTTGGGCCCGCCGATCCAGGCATCGTCATGCTGACGGTCGAGTAGGCTTAGTTTCAGCGTTTCGGGGTCGAAGCGCATAATCCAGCGGTCTTTGTTATCCAGCGACCGTACCACTACCACGCACAATTTCCCGTCGTCGGACCACATGGGGCCATTCACGACTACCGAACGCAGTTTTTTCGACGTGTCAGCCTTCGACGTAGCACTCGCTTTTAGATACGCTGGCTTATCGGTAATGCCCGGAATATCTTTAACCGGCACCAGCCGTACGGTATCTTTTGCTACGTCGTACACAAAAAACTCGTGCGTAGCCTGAGGAGCGCCAACTTTCGTACGTGCCGAAATGTCTTCTGTAAAACCTGATTCCGTTACGTAGTTGGGTACCTGTGCCGTTTTGGCGCCCGTCGGATTTTTCGCCAGCCGATACGTAATGAAACGCCCATCGGGGCTGACCTGTGGATTGAATAATCGCTTGTCGTCCAGATAAATTTCTTTCGCTCGCTTGGGTTTGTTGGCTTTCGTAATACGTTCGCCTTCGTCTTTTTTCTCCTTCCGCTCTTTCAGAATTGTCGATAACTTTAACTGATCCTGCTTAAGAAATTTCTCTTCATCAGTGAGTTTTGGATCTGCCTTTTTGGTGCCCGGTCGGAAATCGGTGAGCTGGTTGAGTTCGCCTGTGCTCAGGTTGATACTGAACAGATTTTCGCTACGTCGGAAAACCACGCGTTGCTCATCGCCCGAAAAAACGGGATCGCTTTCCGTTTCGACGGTGTTGGTCAACTGCCGAATCCGCCCGGTTTTAACATCGATCCAGAATAGATCACCCTGCCGGTCGAACAGTCGCTGCGTCCGGGCACGGTTGTAGGCTTCTATGGGAGCTGTTGGCAAAGCGTTACGTTCGGCGGGACCGACTTTAATAGGCTTCGATGGCACTAGTGCGTTGCCGCGGGCCGGACGCGTAAATGTCACTTTGTAAAGTGAGTCGCTCTTCGCTCTTTCGGGATTCCAATTGAAATAAAGCGTCTGCGAATCATCGGACCAGAACGGGTTGGTTGGCGACGTACCAATCCACTCTTTAGGGTCCTGCATAATCATTTCGACGGTAAGAGCAGACGTAATAGTAGGGGTTGATTGAGCCAGTGCCGACGTAGCAACCAGCGCAAACGACCAACTGAACAGGTGGCGCATAGAAAGACGAAGTGAATGAAACGGATGAAACCGGAAATTAGGAAGAAAAGGTCGAAAACCTTACTTTTCGACATGAAAACGGCTATTAACCCTCCTTGTATCTACGTATTTAGTGGGCTAGGAGCAGACGAGCGAGTTTTTAAAGAGTTGGATTTTTCAGGCTTTGACGTAACGTTTATCCGCTGGGTGCAACCTATACTAAACGAAACGATAGAACAATATGCGGAGCGATTGGCTAAACAAATTGTAACAGTTCGTCCCGTATTAATTGGGCTTTCTTTCGGCGGAATTATGGCTGTAGAAGTAGCCAAATTAATTAAAACGGAAAAAGTAATTCTTATCGCTTCGGCCAAAACCCAACAGGAAATTCCATTCTACTATCGACTTGCTGGTAAACTACGACTTCATAAGTTATTACCGGTGATTTTATTAAAGCGACCAAACGTATTAAGTAATTGGTTTTTTGGGGCGCAGAGTAACAAGGATAAAAAACTGCTGGCTGATATTTTACGCGATACTGATAGCCATTTTTTAAAGTGGGCGATAGACAAAATCGTTACCTGGACGAACCAGACTTATCACGATAACTTGACCCACATTCATGGAACCGCAGACAGAATTTTGCCATTTCGTTACGTAGTGAGTGATTTGATAGTAAATGGTGGCGGTCATTTTATGACCTTGAATAAAGCCGAAGAAATTACGGATGTTATAAGAGGTTTACTCTAAGAAAGGGATTTAATAGTCAGCACTCAGTCAATTGACCCACTTATTTATACGGCGTCTAAAGGAGTAAGAACCTTAGCCAGGGCATAGGTTTATGTTGCCGAAAGATAGTATCTTGCCCAACTAAATTTCACTGGCAAATGCGATACGTTATTCATGCCTACGACCATACCGGCACCGATGCACTCGACCGGCGAATGGCGGCTCGTCCCTTCCATTTTGACTATGTCCGAAAGCTGAAAGCAGATGGACAATTTATTTTGGGAGGTGCGCTGCTCGACCCCGATGGCAAAATGATCGGGTCGATGTTGCTGCTTGAGATGGAAACAGAAGACCAGTTGAATGAGTATTTACAATCAGACCCGTATATCGTGCAGGGGGTTTGGGAAAAAATTGATGTAAAGCCCTTTCGTCAGGCTGACGTATAATAAGCTTGTTGTAACGCAGGTGTTCAGGTAGCGACCCGGTTACTAACAAATGTTGAAAGGCGTTCGAAAAAATTAATGGAAATAAGCGCAGCAATTTTTGATATGGATGGCCTGCTGGTGGATTCAGAACCCCACTGGCGCATCATGGAACGGGAAGTTTTTGATACCGTAGGATTGTATCTGACTGATGATCAGTGTAAAATAACCACCGGTCTCCCTATTTTAGACGTAGTGAAATATTGGTACGCCCGCGCACCCTGGACAGAAGAAGCCGCTGCCGGACGTAGTTTTGCCGATTTGGGAGAAGCCATTACGTTAGGCGTTCATGAACGTATCGCCCATTACGCAGAACCCATGCCGGGGGCACTCGAGGCACTTGATTTTTTTGTCAGCAGAGGTATTCCGACCGCCATTGCATCAGCGTCGCCAATGAGTTTGATTGAGGTAGTGGTGAAGCGACTGGGAATTTACAATGCGCTCACACTCTGGCATTCTGCTACGTTAGAAGCGCGTAACAAACCCGCTCCCGATGTCTATTTAGGTACGGCCCGTCGGTTGGGAGTTTTGCCGGAAACGTGCCTGGCGTTTGAAGATTCGTTCAATGGGTTACGTTCAGCCAACGCAGCGGGTATGCGGACCGTGGCGGTACCTGCTGATTTTGAACGTAGTGACTCTAAATTTGCTATTGCCGATATCGTACTGAATTCGCTCACCGATTTTTCGTTGGATACATTCAATACGTTACAAGAACATACTATTCCTAACATTTAAGTGCCTGGCACACTCTTACTTTTTTATGCGTATTTACCAGCTTGACGCTTTTACCGACCGATTGTTTGCCGGTAATCCAGCGGCTGTCGTGCCGCTAACGGAATGGCTTTCTGAAGAACAAATGCTTCAGATTGCCTCCGAAAATAACCTGGCCGAAACCGCTTTTTACGTCAAAACCGACCAGCCCGATACGTATCACATTCGCTGGTTTACACCCACGGTTGAAGTGGCATTGTGCGGTCATGCTACCTTGGCAACGGGTTACGTCGTGTTTTTTCTGGAAGCGGATTCAAAGCCCGAAAACGATCAGATTTTCTTCCAGTCGCAGAGCGGACTGCTGAAGGTGTGCCGGAGCGAAAGCGGCTGGCTGACACTCGATTTCCCTGCCGACGTTGTGCAGAAAGCAAACCTGCAACCGCCCGCGCTGCTGGCTAGTGTTGGCGAAAAACCCATTGAGGTGCATAAAGGGAAAACGGATTATTTGCTGGTTTATAAAACACAGGCTCAGGTCGAATCCCTCAATCCCGACTTCCGGGAAATGAGTACCGTGCCCGCGCGGGGTGTTATCGTAACAGCCCCTGCGGACGCCGATTCCGATGTTGATTTTGTCGCTCGTTTCTTTGGCCCCCAATCAGGTATTGATGAAGACCCCGTTACGGGTTCGGCGTATACTACTTTAATGCCGTACTGGACTGAGAAATTGGGTAAAATCGAACTCACCGCTCGCCAACTTTCTAAACGGGGCGGCTACCTGCGCTGTAAACTCAATGCCGACGAAAATGGCCCCGGTCGGGTCGATATTTCCGGTCAGGTGCAACTTTACATGACGGGCGATATTCAGGTCTGAGAAACTTCCTAAAATGTTCTGGAAAAGCTCTTTTATCAGGCTTCATTCGTCAGCCTGATAAAAGAGCTTTTTACTGTCATTAATCTGTGCTGGTTAAAACAAGTAATGTCTATTAGAAAACGTCTTTACTGGGTAACGTAGCGTTCCTGTTTGCTCGATTAACCTTGTTTTTCATGACCAGCCAAACCAATACCCGCAGAGTTTTTCTGAAAAATGCTGCTTTAGGAAGCGCAGCATTTAGCTTAGTAAATCCAGGGTTATTGTGGGCAGGTAGGAGTGAGGTTGATAAAGGAAAACGGGTGGGAATAATCGGGCTGGATACGTCGCATAGTACAGCGTTCACCAAAGTGTTGAATGCCGCCGATGCAAGCCCCGATTACGCGGGTTATAAAATTGTTGCGGCCTACCCATACGGCAGCCGAGATATCGAAAGCAGCACGAAACGGATTCCGGGGTATATCGAGGAGGTAAAAAAACTAAACGTCGAAATCGTAGATTCCATCGATGATTTACTGAAGAAAGTCGACGTAGTGCTGCTCGAAACCAACGACGGACGGCTGCATAAGGAGCAGGCTATTCAGGTACTTAAAGCAGGGAAACGGGTGTTCATCGATAAACCGATTGCCGCTTCGCTGAGCGACGTAGTGGCTATTTTCGACGCATCGAAGCAATATAAAATGCCGCTTTTTTCAGCCTCGTCGCTACGTTACATCAAAGGCATCGAAAGCATTGATAAAAGCCAGGTGGTTGGTGCCGATACGTTCAGTCCTGCTGTTCTGGAGAAAACGCACCCTGATTTATTCTGGTACGGTATTCACGGCGTAGAAACGCTGTACACGGTTATGGGAACGGGCTGCCGCAACGTAGTACGGGTGAATACTGACGGCACCGACGTAGTGATTGGCACCTGGGACGACGGACGTGTTGGTACGTTTCGGGGAACGCGAACGGGCAAACACGACTACGGCGGAACCGTGTATACGCAGAATGGCAACGTGAAATTAGGCCCTTATGCCGGTTACGAACCTCTGTTAAAGGAGATTATCAAGTATTTCGAGACGGGTAATGTCCCCGTCAAACCAGAAGAAACAATCGAGATTTTTGCGTTTATGGAAGCCGCCGACGAAAGCAAACGACGGGGTGGCGTGGCTGTGAGTCTGGAAAGCGTAATGAATAAATTGAAGAAGTAACGCCCCAAAGCAGATGCAGTTAGCCCTTAAACGTATCACCTTAGTTGGATTGATTTTGTGTGTGACTCAAGTAGTACAGGCGCAGAACCGTTCGATTACGATTAATAAACGATATCTGAATCTTCCTGTTGCGCAAGAGCAGCCCAGGGGTAACATGAAGTTCAGCATTAATAATAGACAGGAACGCTCCTTCAAGATACGATTGGCGTCTGGCAAACCTGACTACTGGGTATTTTGCGACATGTCTGCCTTACAGGGCAAGACCATTTCCATCAGTTTTGACGGAAACTCGGAGGGGCTAAGCAAAATTTATCAGGACGATAAAATTGCCGGTCAGGATTCGCTTTATAAAGAGAAAAATCGCCCACAATTTCATTTTTCCACGCGCCGGGGCTGGATCAACGATCCAAATGGAATGATATTCTATGAAGGCGAATATCATCTTTTTTATCAGCACAATCCTTACGAGCGTGAATGGGAAAACATGTCCTGGGGCCATGCCGTCAGCAAAGACATGATTCATTGGGAGGAACTGCCAACGGCCTTATCGCCTGATAGTTTGGGTACTATGTTTTCTGGCTCAACTGTAATTGACTATGAAAATACGGCGGGCTTTAACAAGGGAAACGTACCGGCAATGGTCGCTTTTTTTACCGTCGATAATCCGGAAAAACAGGTTCAGTGCATGGCTTACAGTCTGGATAAAGGCCGCACCTGGACAAAATATAACAAGAACCCACTCATTGATTCGAATGCGAAATGGAACAGCAAGGATACCCGTGATCCGCGTGTGTTTTGGTATAAGCCCGGTCGTCATTGGGTTATGGTGCTCAATGAGCGCGACGGACATTCGATTTATACGTCCAAAAATATGCGGGACTGGACGTATCAAAGCCACGTAACCGGTTTCTGGGAATGTCCCGACCTGTTCGAATTACCCATTGACGGCGACAAAAACAAGACGAAATGGGTCATGTACGGCGCGTCGACTACGTATATGATTGGCTCGTTCGACGGGAAAACCTTTACGCCCGAATCTGGCAAACATTCGTATACGACCGGCTCCATTTATGCGGCACAAACTTTCACAAACATGCCCGAAAGTGATCCCCGGCGTATCCAGATTGGTTGGGGGCGAATTCCGCAGCGGGGAATGCCTTTCAATCACATGATGCTGCTGCCCACTGAGTTACAGCTTCGTACTACCAAAAATGGACCGCGTCTTTTCAGTGTGCCAGTTAAAGAAACGGAGCAACTGTTTACGCCAGTGCAACAAGGGTCATCATTGAGTGTAAACGAGGCCAATGATAAATTGAAGTCGTTCGATCAGCTAGAACAATTCAGGATAAAAACAACGCTTAAACTGTCGCACGCTACCAGTGCCGGACTCTCGCTTATGGGCCAGCGCATACTTGATTACGACCTGAATTCCAACCTAGTAAATGGTGTTTTCTACTCCCCGGAAAATATGACCAGTATGGAGATTTCGGCGGACATTTATGTGGATCGGACTTCGATTGAGGTATTCATTAACGGAGGTGACTATTCCTATTCACTTGAACGAAAGCCGGTTGCGAATGCCAAAGAAAGTCTTCAGTTTTGGGGCAATCGAATTGAAATCAAGGATTTGCAACTGTATACAGCAAAGTCAATCTGGAAATAAGGCCATAAGCAGTTATTGGATGTAGTTTTAGTGATGGCGCTGCTGACTTCGTTACGTTATATCGTCTTGGATAATTAATTCCGAAAGCAAATGGCATCTAAAAACGTATCGAGACGCGAATTCATCAGGCGAAATTCCCTGACCGGCCTTGGCGCCATGTTGACTCCATCGCTGATTACGAACAGGGCAGAAGTTCCGGCGACGCCATCCCCCGACGTACCATCCTCAATTATACACACTACGTCCAGTAGTCCGGCCTTATTAGGTGGCGCACCCGTTCGTACAAAAAACTGGCCGACTTGGCCCATCTGGAATCCGGAAACGGATGAAAAGCGATTGCTTGAGGTGCTACGTAGTGGCATCTGGTCACGAGCGAACGTAGCAGCGGAGTTTGAACAGAAGTGGGCGCAGGCGTTGGGTGTGAAACGTAGTTTGCTGGTTGTCAATGGTACAAACGCTCTAATTATCGCTTTGAGTCAGCTCAATATTCGGGCGGGAGATGAGGTGCTGGTGCCACCTTATACGTTTATTGCTACGGTATCAGCTGTGCTGGCCACAGGAGCTATGCCCATTTTTGTCGATGTCGACCCTGCTACGTTCCAGATTGACCCGGCTAAGATTGAAGCGAAAATTACGCCACGTACCAAAGCCATCATTCCCGTTCATATTCTGGGTTTACCGGCTCAGATGAATAAGATTCTGCCCATCGCTAAGAAGCATAATCTGATCGTGATTGAAGATGCCTGTCAGGCGCACCTGGCCGAAATCAACCACCAGAAAGTTGGTACGTTTGGAAATGCCGGCTGTTTCAGCTTTCAAAATTCAAAGAATTTAGCGATTGGTGAAGGCGGAGCCGTAGTCAGTAACGACGATGCGTTCATGGACCGATGTTTTTCCTACCAGAACTTCGGCAATCCGTACGGCGCAGGCGTGGGTTCGGTAAGCGTCGGCAGTATCCGGCAGGGAAACAAACTACGAATTACTGAGTATCAGGCTGCTATCGGGCTGGCACAACTTGCCCGGCTGGATGCGCAGACGACCACACGCAACGAAAACGCGGCTTACCTGAAAGCTCAGATTGAAAAAATTCCGGGAATTGTACCCTACAAACTCTACGACGACGTAACGCGGGCGGCATTTCACCTGTTTCCGTTCCGTTATCAGAAAGAAGGTTTTAAAGGTTTACCGCGAGCTGCTTTCCTGAAGGCGCTTCAGGCTGAGGGCATTCCGTGTTCAAGCGGTTACGCTACGTTGACTAATCAGCCGTATCTGAACGACGCCTTCCAATCGAAAAACTTCCAGAAAGTGTACCCGAAAGAAATGCTTGATTTCAAGCGATACGTAGCGCAGAACCAGTGTCCTGAAAACGATAAACTGTGCAACGAAGAAGCCGTCTGGTTTACGCAAAATATGCTGCTGGGAACGAAAGAAGACATGAACGACATTGCTGCGGCCATTGAAAAGGTGCATAAAAACGCCGACGAACTGATTAAGCTAAGCCAAAAATGAAGCTACTACGTGCGCTCAAGATACTAATCTGTTTATGCCTGTTTCCCATTCTGGCGAAAGCTACTGGTAACGCAACAGGCTGGAGAGCAGGCGTTTCACGCGTAGTTATTACACCAAAAGAGCCTGTTTGGATGGCTGGCTTTGCTGTTCGAACGCATCCGGCTGATGGCACGCTGCACGACCTCTGGGCAAAAGCAATAGCCCTGGAAGATGAAAACGGTAAGCAGGCTGTTTTTGTGACAACTGATTTGTTAGGCTTCCCCAAAAAACTCTCCGACCGTATACGCAATCGCCTGAAAAACAGTTTCAATTTGTCGAAAGCGCAAATAATACTAAACAGTTCGCATACCCATTCGGGACCGGTTTTGTCGGATGCGCTGTTGGATATTTATCCAATCGACGCTGAACAATTAGCTAAAATTGAGCAATATACTGCTACGTTAGAAAACCAAATTGTTACGTTGGTGGGCGATGCGCTACGTAGTAAAGAACCCGTTACGTTGTCGGCGCAGCAGGGTGTAACCCGGTTTCAGGTAAATCGACGCAATAACAACGCTACGTTGCTGCATCGGCTGCCGGAATTGCAGGGGCCAAACGATTACGCCGTTCCGGTGATCAAGGTGGAAAAAGCCAATGGTACGTTAAAAGCGGTTTTGTTTGGTTATTCCTGTCATCCGACTGTTCTCGACATCTACAAATGGTCGGGCGATTACGTCGGTTTTGCGCAATTAGAGTTGGAAAAAGCCCATCCCAACATAACAGCGCTCTTTTTTCAATGCGCTGGTGCCGATCAGAACGCCCTTCCAAGACATACGATTCCTCTGGCGCAGCAATACGGGCGAGAACTGGCGTCGGCCGTTGAACGAGTACTGGCCGAGCCTATGCGTACATTAGCTCCCAAACTTGCAACGGCGTATTCAGAAGTTGATCTGGCTTTCGCTAAATCGCCAACGGAAGCTGATTTACTGGCTGTTGCAAAATCAGATGTTCCGCACTATAAACGATGGGCTGAGCGTATGCTGGGGAAATTACACCGGAGCGAATCGTTCATTACGTCGTATCCCTATCCAGTGCAGGTCTGGCAATTGGGTGATCAGCCAATTATCAGTCTGGGGGGCGAAGTTGTGATTGAATATTCCATAAAACTGAAGCAGATATTTGGTTCCGATACGTTTATCGCCGGTTACTCCAACGATGTAATGGGGTACATTCCATCAACTACCGTATTACGCGAAGGCGGCTACGAAGGCGATACGGCTCAAATGGTTTACGGATTGCCCAGCGTCTGGGCATCAACGATCGAATCGACTATTCTAAATGAGGTTATCAACGTAGCGCAACAGGCAGGTGTTAAGGTGCCGTGATCATAAATAACGTATTGAAAATCATAATGCATAACCCGATTGGCAATAAAGCCGCTAAGCACCTGGAAGCAAAACGATACTATTCCGGTTTCGAACTGGCGCACGATACGTATAATGCGATCACAGCCGCCAGCGATGGTAACATTTACTACGTTCTTTCGTCGGAATCATACGACCAGGGAGGGCAGATGTATATGTACAATCCCAGAACCGATAACACTACGTTTATTGCTGACCTGACGGAAGTGTGTGGCGAAAAAGAAAAGAAAGCGATACCGCAAGGGAAGAGCCACGTTCGGTTTTATGAACGTAAGGGCAAACTCTATTTTGTTACGCATATTGGTGTGTATGAGATGATTGACGGTATGGAGCGGATACCGCAAAATCTGCCGCAAGGTTACCAGCTTTATCCAGGTGGACATATTCTGTCCTATGATTTGTCAACCGGTACGTTCGAGGACTTAGCGATTGCACCGGATGGCGAAGGGCTGATTACCATGACACTCGATCGGGCGCTAGGGCAAATTTATGCGCTATCGTGGCCGCTGGGCTGTTTGTTTCATTATGATCTGAATACTGATAAACTGACCAATGCCGGATTGACTTGTGGTCGGGGAGAAGCGGGAACGGTGGGCGAGGATTACCGGGTAATTTGCCGGTCTATGTTCGTTGATCCGGGCGATGGCACGCTTTACCTCTCGACGGCAGAGGGCGATATTTTGACGTATCATCCTGATTTGGGTGTGATTCGGAAAGTAGAAGATGTTGATTTACGCCTTGATTATTTTGGTCGATATGATGCTACCCGGCCGGGCAGTATGGGGTACAACTGGCGCAAGATTTTCTGGTACGAGCCCGAAGCGGTAGCTTATGGTATACACGGAAATTCAGGCTATCTGTTTCGGTTCGACCCGCGTGCACCAAAACTTGAGATAGTCGAACGAATCGCGTCGGAGCCCTCGAAACGTAGCGGTATGTTCGACCAGTTTAGTTATGGGTATCTCGGATTTCAGCCGGGACCCGATGGCGAAACCATCTATTATCTGACCGGCGGACCCATTTATATCGACGGCAAACGCGTAAAAGGTGAAGATGAAATTGCTAAAGGAGCGGCTAAAGGACTGGAAAATCTGCATCTGATTACGTACCACATACCGAGCCGAACGTATCAGGACCACGGCGCTATTTTTTACGCCGATGGGACCCGGCCTACATACGTCAATTCCATTGCTATTGGTGATGATGAGTCACAGTTTATACGCTGGCCCGATTTAAACATAATGGACACGAAATTCAGGATTTGATTAAAATACCGAACCCGTTTACAACACATAACTATAGTTGACTATTCCGAAACCTATCACCATGAAAAAAACGGAAACCGCCCACCCGAACGAATCGCGTAGAAACTTCATTCGGCAAACACTCACGGGCACTGCTACCCTAACGGTGGGGGGTATTTTGCCAGGTTTTAGTCCGGTAAGTTACGCCCGAATTTTGGGTGCCAATGAAAAAGTGCACGTCGGCGTGATGGGGGTCAACAGTCGGGGTCTGGCGCTGGCAAGTAACTACGCCCTTCAGCCGAATTGTGAAGTTGTTTCGATATCAGATGTCGATTCGCGGGCGGCCGAAAAATGCATCACTACCGTTGAAGGTATTCAGAAATCGAAACCCAAAAATCAGCCCGATTTTCGGAAAGCGTTGGATGACAAAGACGTTGATGCACTGGTGATTGCCGCTCCCGACCACTGGCACGCACCCGCTGCGATTCTGGCGTCGAAAGCGGGTAAACATGTATATCTGGAGAAACCGTGCAGCCACAATCCCAACGAAGGCGAACTACTGGTGGCCGTCGCTAAGAAGTACAAAAATGTGATTCAAATGGGTAACCAGCGCCGGTCGTGGCCGAACGTAGCGCAGGCAATTCAGGACGTAAAGAATGGCGTTATCGGCCGTCCGTATTTCGCGAAGGGATGGTATACCAACAATCGCGCGTCGATTGGGGTAGGCAAAGAGGTATCCGTACCGTCGTGGCTGAATTTTGACTTGTGGCAGGGACCGGCTCCTCGGCGGGCGTTTAAAGACAACTTGATTCACTACAACTGGCACTGGTTCTGGCACTGGGGCACTGGCGAGGCTCTCAACAACGGTACGCACATGCTCGATCTGATGCGTTGGGGACTAGGTGTAGAGTACCCGACCAAAGTGACCTCAGCCGGTGGTCGGTATCGTTACAAAGACGACTGGGAAGCGCCTGACACGCAGGTGATTAATCTGGAGTTTTCGAATAATACAGCCATGAGTTGGGAAGGGCGTAGCTGCAACGGACGTACCGTTGAAGGCAACAGCGTAGGCGTGGTTTTTTACGGAGATACAGGTTCCATTCTCATTGAATCGGGCAATTCATACAAGGTGTTTGACCTGGAAAATAAATTGGTGAAAGACGTAAAGAACGATCTGCCGATTGACCCCCGGAACAAAATGAATCCGTCGCAGGCCTTGGATGCGATTCACTTCCAGAACTTTTTCGATGCCATCAAAAAAGGCACTCCGCTGGCTTCTGATATCGTCGGTGGGCACCAGAGTACGTTGCTTTGTCAGTTAGGAAACATTGCGTTACGTTCTGGTGGTATGCTTGACATTGATCCGACAAACGGGCATATCAAGGGCAATAAAGAAGCCGAAAAACTATGGAAACGCGACTACGAAAAAGGCTGGGAACCAACGATTTAATCCGTAGAAATTCATTCACTTAGTTTATGAACTCATTAGCCATTGATACCCGGGGTCTGACAAAACGAGATACGGCGATTTCTATATTTCTGATCGGGTTAATGTTTTTCATTTTCGGGTTTGTTTCCTGGGTGAATTCCATCCTGATTCCCTATTTCAAAATAGCCTGCGAACTCACTAGTTTTCAGGCCTATCTGGTAGCATTTGCCTTCTACATTGCCTACTTCGTGATGTCGGTGCCGGCGTCGTATCTGCTCAAAAAAGTGGGCTTTAAGAAAGGGATGATGATCGGCTTCTGGTTCATGGCGTTGGGGGCTTTTATTTTCGTTCCGGCGGCCATGACCCGCACCTATGTCATTTTTCTGATGGGGCTATTTACCATCGGAATTGGCCTGTCTATTCTGCAAACGGCTTCAAATCCGTACATCACCATTCTCGGCCCAAAAGAACGGGCTGCCCAACGTATCAGTCTGATGGGTATCTGCAACAAGGCCGCCGGAATCCTGTCTCCGCTGGTTTTTGCCGCCGTCATCCTGCGTCCGACCGACACCGATTTGTTTGCTAAACTGAGTACCATGGGCTTCGCCGAAAAGGCTGCTGCGCTCGACGAACTGGTCCGGCGGGTGATTCCGCCCTACGTAGCACTGGGAAGCTTTCTCCTACTATTAGGATTCCTGGTCTATCGCTCGCCCCTGCCGGAACTGAATACGGAACAGGAGAGCCCTGAAGTGGCGACCGCTAACGCCGGAAAGACAACTATTCTGCAATTTCCACATCTGGTATTAGGCGCGTTTGCCATTTTTTTTCACGTTGGATCTCAGGTAATTGCTATCGATACGGTGATTGGATACGCCGGTTCGATGGGCGTTAATTTGCTGGAAGCCAAAGTGTTTCCATCATATACATTATTCTGTACGATCTGCGGTTACCTAATAGGAATCAGCCTGATTCCTCGATTTATCAGTCAGGTCAACGCGCTACGTATCTGTACGCTGCTGGGCACTACGTTCAGCCTACTGATTCTGTTTACCAAAGGAAACGTTACGTTGCTGGGTCACTCCACCGACGTATCACTCTGGTTTGTGGTGCTGCTGGGATTAGCTAATTCGCTGATTTGGGCGGGTATCTGGCCACTGGCTCTCGACGGTTTGGGGCGTTTCACGAAGCTGGGGGCGTCGTTACTGATTATGGGGCTTTGTGGAAATGCTATTATGCCCGTTTTCTACGGTTATTTCGCTGATAAATTCGACCTTCGGACGGCGTACTGGGTGCTGATACCGTGTTACCTTTATCTGGTTTTTTACGCCGTTAAAGGCCATCAAATTCGGAAATGGGGGTTCTGAAAATAACAAATGGTACGTTAATAACGCCTTACCGCTACGTTCGCGGTGGTACGTTGGTGATTGAAGATGGACGTATTATAGGTATTCATGAGCGTGATGTCGACGTACCTAATGCTACGTTGCTCGATGCGAAAGGGCAATACGTAGCACCGGGATTTATCGACATTCACGTACACGGCGGTGGTGGTTACGACTTCATGGATGGTACGGAAGAAGCTTTCCTGAAAATTGCTGAACTCCACGCTCGTTACGGCACTACGTCGTTGGTTCCTACTACGTTGACCGCCGAAAAAGAAGATCTTTTGCAGACGCTGGATGCATTCGAACGGGCAAATCAGAATAACCAGCAAGGAGCTGCGTTCCTGGGAATTCATCTGGAAGGGCCATACTTTGCTATGAGTCAGCGAGGGGCGCAGGACCCGCGTTACATCCGAAATCCAGACCCGCAGGAATACGAAGAAATCCTGGCTTATTCATCCTCAATCGTCCGGTGGAGTGCGGCTCCTGAATTACCCGGTGCCATTGCGTTCGGGCGTCGGCTGCGCGAGAAAGGAATTCTGGCGGCTGTGGCGCATACCGATGCAGTTTACGAAGATGTACTAGAAGCTTATGAAAATGGCTACTCGCTGGCAACGCACCTGTATTCGGCCATGTCGGGCGTGACGCGTCGGAATGCGTTCCGTTATGCGGGAACCATTGAAAGTGCGTTTTTGCTGGATATGGATGTTGAGATTATTACCGACGGTATTCATCTGCCGCCACCATTGCTTAAGCTGGTTTACAAAATCAAAGGGGCCGACAAAACAGCGCTGATTACTGACGCCATGCGGGCGGCCGGAATGCCCGAAGGCGAAAGCGTATTGGGTCCGCTCAAAAACGGATTGAAAGTACTAGTAGAAGACGACGTAGCAAAACTGCCCGACCGTAGTTCGTTTGCGGGAAGTGTGGCCACAACCAATCGGTTGGTACGTAACATGGTACGACTCGCCGACGTATCATTGCTGGACGCCGTGCGCATGGCCAGTACGACTCCGGCACGTATCATGGGTGTTGATTCGCGAAAGGGCTCATTAACAGTGGGTAAAGATGCGGACATCGTCATTTTCGACGACAATATCACTATTGCCGCTACGTTGGTTGGCGGGAGAATTATTTACTCAAACTAAAAGCACACGCGTGTACTAGAAGCCAACGATGGTTGACTCGAAATGGCAGAGTTCTTTCTTAGCAGACAAAATGTAGGTGTTAAATCACCGTTCCGCCATCGGCATAGTACAGGCTTCCAGTGCAGTATGACGAAGCATCCGAGGCCAGAAATAGGGCGAGGGGACTAATTTCGTCGGTAGTTCCCATGCGGGCAATGGGAATGCGTTTGGTGAAATGATTCAGGATTTTTTCGTCCTGCCAAAGTGCCTGACTGAATTTCGTTTTGATCAGACCCGGACAAATGGCGTTGACGCGGATGCCGTCTTGCCCCCATTCTTTCGCCAGCACTTTGGTGAGCATATTTAAAGCAGATTTACTCACGCTGTAAATGCCCAAACCGGGGTCGGGTGTGTGACCAGCGATGCTGCTGACCATAATTACACTGCCGCCACCGCGTGCTTTCATGCTGGCATGACATAGCTTGCTCAATTCAAATGGAGCTTTGACGTTGGCCTGCATAATTTTGTCGAAAGCGGCTCCGTCGCAGTCGAGTGAGGGGCCGAAGACCGGGTTTGAAGCTGCGTTATTCACCAGAATATCAATGCCGCCATACGTAGCAATTGTCTTATCGACCAATTGCTGAAGTTGAGCTGAATCACCAACGTGCGCAGCTATGCCTGTCGCTTCGCCCCCCTGCGCTTTGATGTCATTGGCGAGCGCATCACAGGCGTCCTGCTTTCGGCTGCTTACTACGACTTTTGCGCCAAAACGAGCGAAAACGCGCGCCATGTCTTCGCCAATGCCTTTGCTGGCTCCGGTAATAAGAGCAACTTTATTCGTAAGGTCAAAAAGTACTTTTTCGGGTTGAGAAGTCATGAAGGAATAGTCTTAAAACGTAGCACTGATGCGGTTAGAAAGGTTACTTTTCGAAAAAACAGACTGAACCGCCGACCCAATCTTTATTTTTATTGAAATTAACGCCAATCATTTCGCCCCGGCTCAATCGGCTGAGGTTGGTAATCAAGGTTGGTTTTGGATCATCTTTCGGCCAAATAAACAGCATACGTATTTCGCATTTTACCAATCCATCAGGCGACTGGATAACTGGCTCATATTTCACCTTTCGTTGGAGCAGGTAACCGTTACGTTGTTCATCTGGTATGGCGTCGAGGTCGGCCGTCGTGATGTTTAGTTTTACGCCACTTCCGGCAAATGAAAATAGTGGTTTCAATACGTAATTTTCCAGATCGGCGGGATACGTAGCGAGGTCGGAGAGGTAGTAACTGGTTGGTACGTAGGGACTTTTCAGCAACGGAAGCGTGTATTTGCTGATGCGGAAAAACCAGTTCGGATGCCCGATCCACTCAACATCTACGTCGTCAGTGAGCTGAAAGTCAGATTGTAAATCGGGAAAATTTGTCAGATCGTCGAAAATCAGTCGGTTATAAATTCGCTTGATACGTACCTGCCGACCGGCTTTTTCGTAGTACAATTCGCGGCCTTCTTTTCGGATTTTGGTCAGGCAAACGGCTTTAACCCCGGTGTATTTCTCCGTCAATACAAAGTCGATGCGTGTCTTTTGCTTCTCTGGATAAATTTCCAGCAAAATCACTTCCTCCGGATTGCAATCTCCAACGAGCATATCGCGCAATCGCTCCAAATAATCATCGTTCGTTTCGACAGTGAATAAATGCGAAAGTGTATCAGGAATTGGATATAAAGTGCGAAACTGGTTTGCTACGTAAGGTTGAAACCCATAAAGCGATGGAAAGCCCTGTAATTCAATCAGCTGTGGGGTTAATTCTCCCGTTTCATCATGACAAACGGCGAAATCGACGGCCAGAAATTGTGTGTGTTCGTCTTCGTTTGGTACGCGCTGGCCCTCAGGAATTGCTTTTTCGGTCAATGCCTTAAAATCATCACGAGTTATAACGTTAACGATATCGTCACAGGCTTGTAAAATCTTATCTGTCAGCAGTTTTGGGACGAAAACGGGCGTTTCTGCTACGCGGAAATCCAGCAAACCAGGTAGGTCGGCATTGATTTTATCCAGAAAAGCCTGGTACGTTTCCGGGCTGAACGCTGCATTGAACGATTGACGAACGGACTTGATCATGGTTCAGATTCATAAAACCCAGTAACCGGCTAGCTGATTACTGGGTTTTGGTAAGATAGTTTATCCAAAATGGATTGATGTTACGTTATTCCGCAAACTGCTCGGCGGGCGCCAATGACGATATTGCCCGACGCAAAAATCCTGGCAGAATTACCGATTCAGTCAGCGGAATTTTGTCGGGATCCTGTAAATAAGCGACCATGTCGTCGTATTTGGCCTGACCAAAATTTTTAACAATCTGGTTACGCTTCTCCTCTTTCATAAAGTAACGTAGCATACCTTCGTTATCGGCTTCGGGATGGAACTGTGTACCAATGACTTCGGGCGAAAAACGCATGGCCATGACCGCCCGATCGAGTGGTATGTGCGGACGAATTTTTTCGAGACATAAGATCGTCGCACCCAATTCATCCATTCGTTCTATGTTTGGCGAGGTAATCTGGTAGTCACGCGAATCGACGGCATAAAAAGGATCAGGAAGACCACGTAGCAGCGGCTCCGAACAGCCATCATCCGTTTTGTGTACAGGTAAAATACCAAATGACGTAGATCTCCGCCGACTCAGCACCGCCAGATTGAGGTGGCGGGTTACCAGTTGGAACGAATGACAAATTAGAAAAACAAATTTCTTGCGGTCGTTCCGTCGGTTCCAGTCGAAAAGCTGGTCAATCAGATCAAAATAGCGAGCTTCCCATTCATCGGTTGACGCCATCGGACTGCCTGGACCACCCGACGAAATATATATGTCATAATCCAGGCCAGGAATTTGATTCTCAGCCCGAACATTAAACACGTCGAATGCCAGCTCGGCGTGGTCGTTTCCCTGTACGTTGCGGATAAGCTGTACAATACAACGCATACCTTCGTTGGCATGGTTGTTATTCATATCCAGAACGGCAATTTTTACGATACTCATAGAGGTAAATACATCTTTTAAATAAGTAAACAGCTTTCTGTTGCTCCTTTTTAGACGTTCAAGTGGTCGAAAGGACAACTAAAAACAGAAAACTATTTACAGACTCTGGACGCCAGTCGGCCCCTTTTTCAAAACTACTGGATACCGTAAGAAGTTTCTTGTACGATGTAATCGACTACGCTTTTCAGGTCGTTGTGTTGCTGGAAAACAGCGAGTTGCCGATCAGCGCCGGTACCCATTTCCAGGATTTTCAGTACGTATTCACATTCCGCGCGACTGCCCAGATCATCCACTACGTCGTCGATAAAATTGAGTAGTTCGTGAATCAGGTGATGGGTCGGCACTTCTTCCTGTTTGCCAAAATCGATTAGTTTTCCTTCAATACCATAACGCGCGGCCCGCCATTTGTTTTCGTTGATGAGAATACGGCGATACGGGCGGAAATTGAGGTTCTGCTTGTGCAGTTTGTAAATTTTGGCAACCAGCGCCTGCATGATCGCAGCCAGACAAATCGTCTCGTCGACGCGCATTGGTATGTCGCAGATACGGAATTCAATGGTGTCGAAGAAAGGGTGGAGCCGGATGTCCCACCAGATTTTCTTGCCGTTATCAATACAGCCCGTTTTTACCAGCAGTTCGATGTATTCGTCGTATTCTGCTGCCGACGAGAAAAAGTCCGGAATACCCGTCCGGGGAAATTTATCGAAAACTTTGGAGCGATAGGATTTAAAGCCTGTGTTACGTCCCCGCCAGAACGGCGAATTCGTGGAGAGGGCGTAGATGTGGGGCAGAAAATAACGTACCGCGTTCATAATCTGGATACCCTCGTTACGGCTCTCAATACCTACGTGGACGTGCAGACCAAAAATCAGGTTCGAGCGGGCTACGTCGCGCATTTCTTCGATGAGCCGGTCGTAGCGTTCGTTGGGCGTAATGAGCTGTTCCTGCCAGTCGGAAAATGGGTGCGTTCCGGCCGCGGCAATTTTAAGATTCTGTTTTTCAGCGAGTTCGATGATCATCTTACGGAGGTACGTAACCTCCTGGCGCGCATCATGAATGTTGTTACATACGTTGGTGCCTACCTCAACCACTGCCTGGTGCATTTCGGCTTTTACGCGTTCCTGTAGCACGATCTGCCCGCCATCGACAATCTTCGACATGTGCGAACGCAACTCGCCTGAACTTGGGTCAATTGTTTGAAACTCTTCTTCAATTCCTAAGGTGAAGATTGGCATCGGCAATATGGGTTTGAAAATATGGTTCTGTAAGCTAAGAAACGAAAATGGAATATACTAGTTTTTGAATTGACGCGCTACGTTCGGTACGGCCAGGTATTTTTTTTAGATAAAACTTGATGTACACACAATCGGGGTTTCTGTTAAGTATGCAGAATAGGCAACTCACGGCTCCGTTTGTTAATTTTCGTAAACCTGATAGTAGTCTGATAAGTTGTGTTTTATACAGAAAATGAAAAATGTAAACGCAATGAGAACGAAACGCGAGAAAGATTTAATTAAAAAATACTGGCTATTCGGTGGGGGAGGAGCAATGCTTCTAGGGAGTGGATTGGCCGTATTATTACATGGCTCAAAACAAAAAGAAGCAAACGCCGATCCTTGGTTTTGGGTGAGTACCGGCGGATTTGCCCTGATTATGTCGGGTTTAGGTTTTATTGGCGATGCCAACCGCTTTCGGACGCTGGCTGATGTGCTACGGGAGCTTGAGCACCGTGAGAAAAAGTAATTTATTCAGCTTGAACCTCAGCTAATTTTCGGCTCAACCCATAATGCTGTGAAACACGTAATCAGTAGTAACAACCAGATCCAGTTTGGCAGCTGGCTTTTTACTGCGTTATTCAAACTCCCGCTAACGGTTTGCTTTTGAGTATGAGCTTTTATGAACTGACTGACTAACTCTTTGTTACGTAAGCGATTGTCAGTTGCTCCGTCGTTTACATACATTGCCAGCGAATCCTGAACCGGTTGCCAGCCTGAGTTGGTAAACCGTGCTACCCCTTCCGACAATCGGTCGTTTATGGGGAATGGCTGCAAATACGTAGTGTCTGCCCCGATACGTAACAAATGAGGCTGCTTGCCAGAACTGTTGACGAATATTGCCTGCCGAAGTCCTTTGTAAAGTGGGGCTTCAACTTGAATGGTATTCTGGTTAGGTCGAGATAATTTGGCCAGTACTCCCGTCCATAAGCGGGCATACGTAAGGCTGTCTCCACTGAGCGAAAGCGGATACGTTTCGCTCAGTAAGCTGACCCCCACACGGCCCGAAGTCTGCTGAACGGCGACTGGAAAAGTGGGTACGTTGAATTGATTCAGTTGATCGTTAAAGCGATAGGGGAGTGCATTTAAACCGTTACCGATGGCAATTGTCGGCTCGTTACTCATTCTGCGCACCTGCCAGCGACTCCCGACTGCTCGATTAATAAGCTGGCAATCCGCTTCAGGATTGGTCAGGTTAATGAACAATACGGCTTTACCATCCGCAAGGATTTTACGTACCGCTACGTTGTTGGCGTTGGCTGGCTCAGTTATGATGAGATCAGTCGGTTTTGTTGCTGATTTAGGGGCTTTGTTAATAGCTACGCTACTGTTCAGGTTCTTCGATAATGTAGCGGAAACAGTAACCGTGTGCCCCTGTTTGCCCAGCCAGTCAGCTAGCGTTTTGCTCTCAAAATCAGGACTATTTGATAGAATCTGGATCGTAAGAGGCCGGGTTGGCTGGGCAAAATAACGTAGCGTATCCAACGTAGCGTTGCCCAACGTAACATCTACCTGATTGCGGCCACGAGCGAAGACGGGAAACTGAAAGGCGAACGCGTTCGCTCCTTTACGTAGCGACATACTGTCCAGCGTTCGATTACCGAATTTAAGTTTTAATACGTTCGGTTCAGACGCTAAAATCTGACCTGTTACGTGCTGGATTTCACCCTGCTGCACAACGCCTTTCCAACGTATCGACTGCAACTGATCGGGGGCGGTATAGGGGATCCAGCGTAGCGCTACGTTGCTTAGTTGCGCGAGTGTTCCGATTGGAAATTGCTGTCCAACCAAGGTTATGGAGTCATAATTGGGTTTGATGTTCCGGCTGGTGAAGCTTTCCCGAATGTGCAGACTATCTTTTATCTGATCGGTAAAAGTTGATGGTACGTCGTCGCCAACGAGCATAACATGCCGAGACGGGCGTTCTACGGTCCATTCAATTTGTAGAAAGTAAACGAGCAACAGCAACCACAGCAACCCATTCAACCCACCCCGAATCCACTTGCGAGACGTACTAAGTGACGAATTACGAGCGACCAGCCAGAGCTGGCCTATCAGCAGAATAAGCAACGTAATGGCAATCAGCCAGTTGATCGGATTTGTCCAATTGACAGTAATGTGCATAGCGAATTACTTGAGTTGTCGCCAGAAAGCCTGCTGCAATTTTCGGTCGCTTACGTAGGCTGAACCGGTTCGCTCCGATGCGTTTACCAAAGCGTATAGCCGCGTTTTGAGCCCCGATTTTTCGGCAACGGTAATAGGTTTTCCGGCTACAACTTTCTGTAGCGTCGTCAGTACCGACCAGTTTGTGAGGCCGCTGTTCATGACGCCCTCGGTAAGGGCATTACCCAACTGTTGTACGGTCTGGCGTTGCCGGGCATTCAAGGTCGGCAAATCAAGATAACCGAGTGTTTCGGCAACGAGCGTTTCAATACGTTGCTGCGAATAGGTGCGTTCCTGCCGGAAAGCTTCTGTTACGTTCTTCAGTTCGCCTGTCAGACGCGTTTCTTTTTCTTTGGTCTGAGGAGGATCGAAGCCGGTTTTTTTGACGTAGGAGCGGGCTTTCTGCTGCGATAACTTCAAATATTTCAACGCTTCCTGTTCAAAAGGCAGAGCTTTTTCGGGCTCGTACATGCGCAAATGCAGTTCCGACTGCCACATATTTTCCAGAGCCATTTTCAGCAACGACCGCGTCGATTGTTCATGAAACGTATTGGTTTCGGCATCGTCGTGTGAGTGCATGTATTGCTCAAGCAACGCTGCGACCGGATCTTTGTCGTCGGAATTTCCGCCCCCGCCATGATTGTGCCCATCGTCGGCGCTGTGTGCCGGCGCAGGAGCCGGGGCAACCTGCTCACCTTCGCCCTCATCGTGCTTGTGCATATAGGCTTGAATAGCGGCCATACCAGCCACCACAGCCCCATCGCCATTGGTTGGGAGCGGGTTGCCGCCCCCGATGTTTTTCTCAAATTCTTCTCCTAAAAACTGTCCGTATCGGAGACGTAACGCTTTCTGATCGAAGCCGATTTCGTTAGACTGGCTTTTGAATGGCCTGTCTGCCATCTTTTTGCGACCCGCAATCAGTTTTTCGGTATCGATGATGATCTGCCGCTGACTTCGAAAATACTCCGGCATGATGTTAACCGCCATCGTCGCTAATTCGCTTTCTTCTAGCTGTGTAGTGTCTTTATAGACGACGAAATACGTGTCTGACTTCGTGAAATTTGGCTCAGGTCGGCGATTATCGAAAGCGGCCCAGTAATAATACAATTCGTCGCCAGGCGCGAATTGCAAAGCGTTGAGGTCGAGCGTTTTGGAAAGGCGAGCTTCCCGGAAATTGGCCTGACTGAGCGGAAATTTCATTTCCCGAAATTTCACGTTCTCGCCCGATCCACGCGCTACTGTAGCCACGATGAACGCCTGCGATACGCTGAAATCATCCGAAATTCTGGCTGCAATGTTCAGCGTTTTCGGGTCTTTCAGGTAATGAAATTTATACAGTTCTTTTGAATCAGGTTCAATTTTAGGCGCCAGATCAGGTTTGGCTTCGAGCCGGTAAAAATCGGACTGATAGATGACCGAATCGCGTTTATTTGCCGTCTGCCAGTAGGCTTTGATTGCATATAACCCCGAACTAATCAACTTATCCTGATACGTAAAACCGTCGCCCACTTTCTGAAAAGCTAATTCCTGTCCCCGGGCACCGACCAGACGTACCGATACGTTCTGAGTATCAGTGAACTGGATACTCCAGGTCAGCATAGAGCCAACCGTGGCCGACACGTTGAGATTGGCAGAGCGAATATCGGGTAATCGGGTATAGGCTGGCGGCTGAACGTGCAAACGGGCCGATTCGAACGCAGGAGCGACTGGTTTTCTATCGGGTAAAATACTTGAAAGGAATCCTTGCTTTTTGGGCGCATCCGGGGCATTTTTCGCGAGTAGGGGATACGCAAAATGAATGCCCAGCGCCACCAGAACCGGCAATAAATACAGGCCTATTTTCGACAGTAATACGACCGGAATTCGGATAGTTTGTATCCGCTCATTTAATCGCTCTAACTGAAGTTGCTCGGCCAGATTAAGTTGTGATTTGGTCAGTAAAGGCAAGCTGTATTCAGCGTCGCCAACGGTTTGGTGAATAAGCCGGACCGCCTGCTCCGTTTTGTTCTGAGTTAGCTTATTAAAAAAAGCGCCAAGGGCAAATCCAGCAATGCCAGCCAGCAAGGGCCAAATGAACGTATTCGTGAACGTAGCGGTCAGTAGGTAGGCCGACATTGCCAACAACAGACAACGTAGTAACGCGTTGGCGTACAGCTGATACGTAATGGACGAAAGCAGTCGTTTCAGTTCGTTCATGCGTTTTTTGTTAAGGCGAGCCAGCGTTCTGCTAGTAGTAAAACGATAAAAAGCAGTAAGAGTGCATGTTGAAGACCGGGCTGTTGCTGCGCATCCGTTTTCGACGACGGCACAAACAGCGCTTTCAACTCCTGCTCACTTAAAGGTAACTGGCTCGTATAAAGCTCAAAATGACGTAGTAAATGCCCACCGAGCCATTCGGGTAGCTGCCCCGTTTCTACCCGCTCCGATGTTTGTGGGGTGAGTGTCTCGTTCGTGAAAATGACGTTACGTGCTCCCAAAGGTTGCATGGGGGCCGACACTACGTAAAGCGTTTGGGGGCGTGGTTTCGACGGCAGTTGATCCGTTAAAATCCACTCGTACGTTCGATTAGGAACTGGTCGTTCGTCGATGGTTAAATCCAGCGAATACACGTCGATAAGCGCTATCAGGGCGGCTTTTACCGTTTGTCGTTCCAGTTCATTTCGGTAGCTGATCAACGTGTACAACGTACCCGAATGAACCGGTTTTCCAGCTGTCAGGCTTGGTTCTAACTGCGGTACGCTGACCAGTTTCCCGGACCGATTGATGAACAGTTTTTTGTTTTGTTGAACAGTCAAATAGGGTCGGGGGGCAGCGGCTGAATCAACCATTGCATGTAATCGGAAACGAGCAGGTACCGTAATGGCTGGTAAGTCGGCTAACAATTGAGTGTTCAATACGTAAAGATGAAGCTCGGTATTCTTCGCATCAAGCTGATTAATAGCCGTTTGAAGTGATAAGCCATCTGATTGAGCTGACTGTTGAGAGTACGTAGTTTTCTCGCCTAAGGAGTTAAGCTGGTCATCTGCCCAGGCCACCCGCTCGCCTTTTTTTTGCGCTTCTGTCAACTCAAATCGGAAATTATCGGCAACGGCGGCACTCGGCTGAACGAGATGTACTTTCTGAATAGTGGGCTTTTTGTTTAACCAGTCCAAAATCGGCTGAGCCAGCAGAAAGACGAGCAAAATCACCAGAAGACACCGGAGTATCAGGAGCGCAATATTGTCGAGTCGGAGTCCGCGACTTTGTTGTTGCTGCTTCTCTATGAGCCATTGCGTGGCTGCCCAGGGCATCGGTTTCCCTTGCTTCTGATGCCAGAAGTGAATCATCACCGGCACCAGAACAGCCAACGCTCCCCATAACAATGATGGCTCAATAAATGACATTTTTCAGGTTGTATCAATAAAAGATCTAAGCCGTTTCTGAACCGCACAGACTTCACTTATTTCAATAAAAACTGCTTCAGTACCAGAGCGATTGGTTCACTTAATTGGGTACGTATCAATTGAACGTGTGGCAGGCGAAAACTCTCTTCCAGATTCTTCAGATAGTCGGTTGCGCGTTGCCGAACCGTATCTCTGACGACATCGGCCTGTAATTCAAGTTCTTTTCCGGTTTCAAGGTCCTGAAATCGGTAGAAGCCACTTAGCGAAAAATCGGTCTCCTGATCGCCCAGTATCTGAAACAGCACAATCTCCCGTCGAGGAGCGGCCACTTTCTGGATAAGATTCACCCATTCATCGTTCACCTGCAGAAAGTCGGATGCGATGATGAGCACCTCAGCTTGTTTGCGGCTAAATTCAGGAATAAAATCGCCCTGATTAACCCAAGGACCGGAAGCCTGGGCCGCTTCGAGTTGCGCCACAATCTTTAGAAATGACTGTTTTCCCGGCGGAACCAGCGGCTGAACCAACCCTTGTTTCAACGCGTATAAACTCAACTGATCGCCCTGACGATTGGCCAGATACGCCAGCGAAGCCAGCAAAATCTTCGCATAGTGTAAACGACTGATGTTCGCTTCTGTATAATTCATCGAACCCGACAAATCGATCAATAGCCGGATTTGCTGATTACTTTCTGTCGCTGATTCCCGTACGAGGTGATGGCCAGTTTTCGCAAATAATTTCCAGTCGATACGCTTCGGATCATCACCGGGAACGTAGTGCCGGAATTGCTCAAACTCCGTCCCAATCCCCGACCGCCGACTCTGCTGAACGCCCAGCATCAACTCATCACTGACCAGTTTTCCGGCCAGTTGAAGATTATTCAGTTTGATGAGGTCCTGGGTGAGCATGTGACAGCGTTATGAAGTTGTAATGTTCTAGCGTTAAAAAGTTGTGGGTTGGGTTTATAGCAGCTAGCTTTATAAACTTGCTGCTCTGTAACCGCTTTGTCAAGTCGGCTTACAGCTTCTCTTCATTTTACAGTTTTCAGTAATTCGTCTATTACTTTATCCGTTGTGATGCCTTCGGATTCGGCGCGGAAGTTTAACGCGATCCGATGACGTAGCACGGGATAGGCCAGCGCCTGAATATCTTCGGGAATGACGGAAAACCGCTCGTGTAATACCGCCCGCGCTTTCGCACATAATACCAGTGCCTGACCCGCCCGTGGGCCAGCGCCCCATTCGCCCCACTGCTTTACAAACGCCGACGTAGTAGTTTGCGGGCGCGAGGAACGTACCAGCCGATTGATGTAGTCGATTAGTTCATCGCTGATGTGAACCTGCCGGGTTAGGGTTTGTAAATCAAGTATATCCTTGTCGGACAATACGGTATCCAGCTTCGGTTTGGCGGTGCCGGTCGTACTTTTCAATACGTTCAATTCCTCGTTTTCAGACGGATAACTTAGCTTGATATACAGCAGAAATCGGTCGAGCTGGGCTTCGGGGAGCGGATACGTACCCGCCTGCTCAATTGGATTCTGGGTTGCAATGATCAGGAAAGGCCGGGGAAGTTCATAGTCGGTGCCGCCATACGTAACCTTGTATTCCTGCATGGCTTCCAGCATGGCGGCCTGCGTTTTGGGCGGGGTTCGGTTAATTTCATCGGCCAGCACTACGTTGGCAAACAGCGGGCCCCGGTTAAACACAAAGACTTTGTGGCCCGTTTCGTGGTCATCTTCCAGGATTTCGGTGCCAACAATGTCGCCGGGCATCAGGTCGGGCGTAAACTGAATTCGTTTGAATCGCATTGCCAGCGCATCCGACATGGTCTTGACCATCAGCGTCTTAGCCAGCCCCGGTACGCCTTCGAGCAGGCAATGTCCACCGGCCAGCAACGTAGTAAGCACTTCGTTGATAGCCTCCTGCTGCCCGATGATGACCTTTCCGATTTCTGCTCTTAGTTGCGGTAGTTTGGCGACGAGTGTTTTGTAATGTTGTGTATCCAATGTCTATTCAGGTTGTATGTTGATGTATGATATAGGAGGCATCACTTGTTTGCCAATACATCATACATTCTAAATAAAACTCAAGCGGTTAGCGCATACGTGACGATGTTTACTCCAAATTTTGTGTTGTCTTCGGCCAGAAAACGCTTGTTTCGAAAATCGTAATCCCACTCACAGCCGTAGTCTTTGTTGCTGTACAACACGCCGATACGTCCGTTGATGGTTACGGCTTTGAGATAGTCATGAACCAGATCATCACCCCATCCATTCAGTTCGAACGACGTAGTAGGTGGCCCCTCGTCAAACTTGAAAAAACAGGTGTAAATCGGGTGCGTATTCGGTATTTTCTGTAACGCTTTTTGGCCAAAAGTCCGGGCCATTTCCTGCTCGAACGATTTCGCAAATAGCCCGTCTACGTCGTGATTGCAGTCGTCGACGAACACGAAGCCACCGTTTTGAACGTAGCGTTTAAAATGATCTCGCTCCTGAGCCGAAAACTCGACCAATTTGTGTCCGCTGAGGTAACAAAACGGACTTTTAAACAAGTCTGGGCTACTTAACTGAACCACCCGCTCCTTCTGGTCGACCGGCAACGTAGTATACTCTACCAGTGAATGCAACAGGTTCGATGGCATCCGCTGATCGGTGTCCCAGTCGCCGGAGGTATATTGGATTCGAGTGAAAAAAAACGGTTTCAAAAGCGTTTGTTGAGTTTGGTGCACTACGTAGTGCTGCTACGTTAACGGTTTTTCCATAATAAAATCTTCCATCAAAAAACCTTCGCCAATATCAATGTCTTCCTGCCCAACCACTGAAAAACCCATTCGTTCGTAAAACTGAACGGCTTTGTTAAATCGGTTTACGTTCAGCCCGAGTCGAGTATTTCCGTTACGTAGCGCGGTTTCGGCCACTTTGTCGAGCAATAACCGCCCAACGCCTTTGCCCTGACTAGCAGGCAAAAGATATATTTTATGGACTTTCGTTAGTGGCTCTTCTTTATAATTCAGTTCATACGATACGTAACCTAAGGGTTCGTTAGTGGGCTGGTTTTTCGCCAGCAGAAAAACGTGATGTTTATCCTGTATCTGCGACTTGAGCGAATCCAGACTATACATCATATCGAGCATATAACTAATCTGCGTGGGCGACAGAATAGCTTCGAACGTACTGGGCCAGGTTCGCTTGGCGATGTCCTGAATAATCGGAAAATCGGCTTCACTAACTTCTGTAATTGCAATCATGCCTACTCATTATTCATTTTCGTCCAGGCCATCAATAGGCTGTCTTCAAAAGAACCGTCCGCATTTCTGGTTTTGTTCCGCATCGTGCCTTCCAGAACAAATCCCAGACTTTGGTAAAGTCCGATTGATTTCTGATTCGACGCCCGCGATTCAAGCTCAACACGTAGCACTTCAGGAAACCGGATCTGTATGTCAGCCAGAAATGCCTGAAACAGCATTTTGCCAATCCCTTTACCTTGATAATCAGGATGAACCGCTATGGTCAGACCGGTTAAAATATGGTCGAAAATATGGATTCCGTATTTCGACGCGTGGATTTCGGCAACCAGTCGGTTCGGTTCGTCGGTGGCAACGAGCATCAGCCCCTGCCTTGCCGTAGTTTGAAACAGCGATGCTACGTACGCATCCGTAATTTCTGCTTCTGTTCGGGCAATGCCCTGGCTGATACGCGCTACGTCCCGATACAGTTCACAAAGTGCGTTTTTATCCTGAAGGAATCCGTGCCGAATCGTGACCATTATGTCAATTCGCTTCTACGTTAACTTTATCTTTACACCGCATCCGAAAGACTGGTGAACGTGAATTCCCGAATTTTCATGGGTGGAATCAGGTAGTTCTGATCCGTTTCGGTGCTGACGACACGTTCTGGTTTACCCAGGGATTCGAGGTTATTGAGCATGATAATCGGACTTTCGTTGAACCGGAAGTTCTTGACAGGGTGCTTTATTTTCCCGTTTTCAATGTAGAACGTACCATCGCGGGTAAGGCCGGTGAGCAGGATCGTTTGCGGATCTACGGAGCGGATATACCATAGTTTGGTGACCAGAATACCTCGTTGCGTACTTTTAATCATGTCTTCGAGCGAAGCGTTGCCGCCCATCATGATTACGTTATTGGGGCCTGGAATGGCTTTTTTGCCTTGTTTTTGCGCCCAGTATCGTGAGTACGACAGATTTTTAGCTACCCCTTTCTCAATCCACATCGTTTTTTCCTGCGGACGCCCATCGCCCGACCAGGGTGATGCGGGCAAATCGGGATTTGTTGGGTCGGAATAAATGGTAACACGTTCATCAACAATCTTATCGCCCAGCCGTGATTTGCCGCCCGCTTTGCTGAAATACGACCGGCCTTCATCTGCCGACCGGGCGTCCATGTTGAAGAAAATGTTTTCGAGCAAAACGACGGCGGCCGTTGGCTCCAAAATAACGGTGTATTTACCTGGCTCGATGGCACGTGCTTCGGCTGAACCCTGCGCTTTCTGGATAGCGATACGTGTAGCTCCAGCGGTATCCAGCTTATTGAAGTCGCTAAAACCGCGTGCTACGTATCCGGAACCTTTGCCATCGGGCGTACGTACCGTCAGAGAGAAATTAACGTTAGTGCTTGGGTAATAGGCGAATAAGCCTTTGGAGTTCATCATGGCTGAGTAGCCATATTGATCCTGCAAAAAGCCAGCGGCTACTAAATTTTTTTCTCGCGAAAGTTGCAGGCTTTTGTCGACAGCATCAGCGCGTTTATCGGGCGTAATCTGAGCAGTTGTGTCGAAAAACCCATTCGATTTCAGGTATTGTTGCGGGTCCAATACGCTCACATATTCCGGGTTTTCGGGGGCCAGCCGGGCCAGCTCCTCCGAACGACGTACCACTTTTTCTAGAGAAGCATCATCAAATTCGTCGATAGTGGCCACGCCGACTTTTTTGCCAAATGCCGACTGAACCGCCAGGTTTTTGTTGATGAGCGAGCCGCTGGTCGACACTTCGTTGCGGGCATAACGTAGATTACCCCGTTCTTCGCCGAGAATATTGACTTCGCACTCGTCAGCTTTCGAGTAACTGAGAACTTTAGTGAGCAGCGCCTTAGCTTCTGCTTCTGTGAGTATGATTGCCATGATTTTAGTCGGTCAGTAGCTTTCGGTCAATAGTCGTCAGAATGCTGGTGACTGTCGACTATCGACCGATAACTTATATTTTTCTTGCCGTATTAATAACATTTACGCCGTTGAATCGTGCCGTTGAGCTCCCATGCGAAACCGCACTCGACTGTGGGGGCTGCCCTTTCCCGTCGAAGAATGAGCCACCAAGTCGATAGTCTTTTTCGTCGCAGACCGCTACGCAGGAGTTCCAGAATTCCTGCGTATTTGACTGGTACGCTACGTCCTTGAGCATCCCGGCAATCTGACCATCTTTGATTTCGTAGTATAGCTGGCCGCCAAACTGGAAGTTATAGCGTTGCTGATCAATGGAGAACGAGCCGTCACCGATGATGTAAATACCTTTTTTGACGTCTTTAATCATGTCCTGCACCGATAAAGGCGTTTTGCCAGGTGCCAGCGATACGTTGGCCATGCGTTGAAACTGCACCGAACTCCAGCTATCCGCGTAGCAGCAGCCCTGCGATTCTTTTTCGCCGATGATGTGCACCTGATCGCGGATGGCCTGGTAATTCACCAACGTACCATCTTTCACCAGATCCCAACGCTTGGTCTGCACACCTTCGTCGTCGTAGCCAACGGCGCCCAATGAACCTACCTGCGTTTTATCGGCGAACAGATTGACCTGCTTGCTGCCATAGTTGAAATTCTTGGTTTGCCACTTATCCAACGTAGCGAAGCTGGTGCCCGCAAAATTGGCTTCATAACCCAGTACGCGATCGAGTTCGAGCGGGTGACCAACGGATTCATGAATGGTCAGCCAAAGGTGCGAGGGGTCCAAAACAAGGTCATACTTACCGGCTTCGACTGATTTGGCTGCATGCTTGGCGCGGGCTTGTTTTGCGGCTGCGGTAATGTCCTCCAGCATGTCGTAGCCTTTGTTATACCGAGTCGTGATACCCGTAATTTTATCGGCCGGATTAGTCTGAAGGTATTCATAACCCATACCTACTGGTGCGCTTAGCCCCTGCCGCGTCTCGAATTTACCCGTTTTTGGGTCGATTGCTGTTACGGTGGACAGTGGCCAGATGCGGTGAATATCCTGGTCGGCGTAGGTACCATCGGTAGTAGCCAGATACTTCTGCTCATTGACCATGAACAGGATGGAGTTCACGTAGTTAGCTCCGTTTTTCAGGGCTGCGTTGTTGACGGATAAGAGCAAATCAACTTTCTCCTGAATAGGCACCTCAAACGCATTTTTTTGAATGGGTGCTTTCCAGCTTACTTCGCCATACCCTTTCTGCGGAGCCAGCTGCACAGGTTGTTTCATCAGCTTGGCGTTCGCTTTTGCAATAGCTACGGCTTTTTCGGCCGCTTTGGCCGTATCCGTCTCGCTTTTCGCATCGACCACGGCGGCAAATCCCCAACACCCATCGGCAATCACCCGAACCCCAACGCCATACGATTCCGTGTTGACGATATTCTGTACTTTATCCTCGCGGGTAACCACAAATTGATTCAGGTAGCGGCCAATACGTACGTCGGTGTACGTAGCACCTTTACTTTTGGCCGCATTCATGGCGGCATCGGCAAGGCGCTTCTTGACGGCTACGTCCAGGCCGGGTTCCAGTAGCATTTCAGGCGTAACCGGGCGTGAAAAGGCGGGTAAGGGTGGCAACAGGATACCAGCAGTACCCATGCCCAGAAGTTGGTTAAAGTGTCGGCGGTTCATTGAATTAAGAGTTATAAGGTTGTAGGTTGTAAGGTTATAGCATTGTGTGGCTGTCGAACCAACTTTACAACATTATAACCTTACAACTCTATAACTTAAAGTCTACACGGCGTCAGACAGGCTGGTAAACGTAAAGTCACGAATTTTCATGGGCGGAATCAAGTGCCCACCTGCCCGAACGGGCTTGCCCAGCGCTTCGAGGTTATTAAGCATGATGACCGGGCTCTCGTTGAACCGGAAGTTCTTGACCGGGTACTTAATCTGCCCATTTTCGATGTAGAACGTACCGTCGCGGGTGAGGCCCGTATAGAGCAAAGTCTGCGGATCAACGGCGCGGATGTACCAAAGCCGGGTGACCAAAATTCCTTTCGTTGTGCTTTTAATCAAGTCGGCCAGCGATTCTGTACCGCCTAGCATAATGATGCCGCTAGGTGGAGGTACGGCTTTCACGCCTTTTTTCTCCGCCCAGTAGCGCGAATACGTCATATTCTTCACAACGCCTTTTTCGACCCACGTCACTTTTTCCTGTGGACGGCCATCGCTGCCACCGCCAAAACGGCCGCCCCCTCCTCCGCCGAATGGCGACAGGGGTAACTCGGCATTCATCGGGTCAGTAATGATGTTGACGCGTTCGTCGAAAAGTTTCTCGCCCAAACGCGTACCTCCGCCTTTTTTGCTTAAAAAACTTCGGCCTTCATCGGCGTTTCGAGCATCCATGCTGAACATCATGTTCTGTAATAACTCAACCGATGCCGTCGGCTCCAGAATGACCGTGTATTTACCGGGTTCCAACGCACGGGCGTTTACGGAGGCTACCGCTTTGCTCATGGCTATTTCCGTGGCCGCTTTGGTGCTGAGTTTCGATACGTCGTTCACATCAGGATTGGCGTAACCCGAGCCAAGTCCGTCGGCGGTACGTACCGTAATCGAAAAATCGACGCCGGTTGAGCGGTTATATCCAAACAATCCCTTGCTGTTGCCAATCGACGAAAAGCCAGTGGTATCTTCCATATAACCGGCGGCTGTCAAATTCTTCTTTTTGCAGGGATCAATGCTATCGAAAGCGGCATTGGCCCGGAATTCGGGATCGATTTTGGCGGTACTTTCGGCGTACGTATTGGTTTGCAGATACGTTTGCGGCCCCAGCATCGGCATGTATTCTGGGTTTTCGGGCGCAAGCTTTGCAATCTCCTCCGCCCGACGTACCGTTTTCTCAAGCGACGCATCATCGAGTTCGTTGATGGTCGCCGTACCCGACCGTTTGCCGAACACGGCTGTCACCGCAAGCGCCATGTTATCGGCTTCACCGCTGGTCGATACCGAGTTACGGGCGTAGCGAATGTTGCCGGTACGTCCCCCCGTCAGATTGACGCTGGTTTCGTCGGCCTTGGCGTAGGAAAGAGCCTTATCTATGATACGTTTTGCTTCGTCTTTGGTTAAGATGGCCATACATTTAGTTGATGATGTAGGATATATGAGCTATGAAAGATGACACATCGCTCGTATATCTTTTTAGATTTTCCGTGCAGTATTAATTACGTTAACCCCATTAAAACGAGCCGTTGAGCTACCATGCGAAACCGCGCTCGATTGAGGTGGCTGGCCTTTTCCGTCGTTAAATGCGCCACCTAACCGGTAATCTTTTTCGTCGCAAACCGCTACGCAGGAGTTCCAGAATTCGCGGGTGTTCGCCTGGTATGCTACGTCCTTGAGCATTCCCACGATCTGACCGTCTTTGATTTCGTAGAACAATTGGCCACCAAACTGGAAATTATAGCGCTGCTGATCAATGGAGAACGAACCGTCGCCGATGATGTAGATCCCTTTTTTAACGTCTTTAATCATTTGGTCAACGGACAACGGCGTTTTTCCGGGAGCCAGCGATACGTTGGCCATGCGTTGAAACTGTACTGAACTCCAGTTGTCGGCGTAGCAGCAGCCCTGCGATTCTTTCTCGCCAATGATGTGCACCTGATCGCGAATGGCCTGGTAATTCACCAGAATGCCATCTTTTACTAGATCCCAACGCTTGGTTTTAACGCCTTCGTCATCCCAGCCCACGGAACCTAATGAACCTTCCTGGGTTTTATCGGCGAAGAAGTTAACCACCGGACTGCCGTAATTGAAATTCTTGGTTTGCCACTTATCCAACGTAGCGAAGCTGGTGCCCGCGTAGTTGGCTTCGTAACCCAGTACGCGGTCGAGTTCGAGCGGGTGACCAACCGATTCGTGAATGGTCAGCCAGGTGTGCGATGGGTCGAGGACGAGGTCGTATTTGCCCGCTTCCACCGACTTGGCCGAGAGTTTTTCTTTGGCTTGCTTGGCGGCTGCGGTAATATCTTCCAGCATATCGTACCCTTTGTTGTACCGGGTCGTTACGCCCGTAATCTTGTCGGCCGGATTTGTTTGCAGATAATCGTAGCCCATCCCCATTGGCGCACTCAATGAATTCCGGGTAGCAAACCGCCCGTTCTGCGGATCAACGGCTGTAACGGTAAAACTCGGCCCAATCCGGTGAATATCCTGATCGGAATACGTACCATCGGTCGAGGCAAAATATTTTTGTTCGTTAACCTGGAACAGTACGTTGTTCACGAAATTGGCTCCGTTTTTCATGGCCGCAGCGTTGCAGGACAGCAACAATTCCACCTTTTCTTTAATGGGTACTTCGAAGGCGTTACGTTTGATCGGAGCTTTCCAGCTTACTTCGCCAAAACCCTTTTGTGGGGCGAGTTGAACGGGTTCGGTCAATAAGCGGGCGTTCGCTTTGGCAATCCGAATGGCTGTTTCGGTGGCTTTGACTACAACCGATTCATCTCGCGCATCACCTACCGACGCAAACCCCCAGCAGCCATCGGCAATAACACGTACGCCAACGCCAAACGATTCGGAGTTGACGATGCCCTGCACTTTGTTCTCGCGGGTGAGTACGAACTGGTTCAGGTAGCGGCCAATACGTACATCGGCATACGTAGCACCTTTGCTTTTCGCCGTGTTTAGCGCGGCATCAGCCAGCCGTTTTTTTACGGCTATATCCAGACCAGGCTCCAGCAATTGTTCCGGGGTAACCGATCGCGAAAAAGCGGGTAATGAAGGCATCAGCATTCCGGCTGCGCCCATACTTAATAAATGATTAAAATCTCGACGATTCATTGAAGTGAGAGTTTTCAGGTTGGGTACAAGAGAGTTATAGAGTTGTGTAAGGTTGTAACGTTGCGCTGGGCCGCCTTTGCGGTTCCCCGCTAGGACTGCCGCGTTCACAGACTTTAAACCCTTTATAACGATATAACTACACGGCGTCAGACAGGCTGGTAAACGTAAAGTCGCGAATTTTCATGGGCGGAATCAGGTTGCCCCCCATCCGAACGGGTTTACCCAGTGCTTCAAGATTGTTGAGCATGATGACCGGGCTTTCGTTGAAGCGGAAGTTTTTGACCGGGAATTTGATCTGCCCGTTTTCGATGTAGAACGTACCGTCGCGGGTGAGCCCCGTATACAATAATGTTTGTGGATCGACCGGGCGGATATACCAGAATCGCGTAACCAGAATTCCTTTTTCGGTACTTTTGATCATATCAACCAGCGACTGCGTGCCACCTTCCATAATGAAATTCGCTGGCGGAGGTACAGCTTTTACGCCTTTTTTCTCCGCCCAGTAGCGCGAATACGACAGGTTTTTCACAACGCCTTTTTCGATCCAGGTGATCTTTTCCTGCGGACGACCGTCACTGCCGCCACCCCCAAAACGACCACCGCCCCCTCCTCCGCCAAACGCGGCAGCGGGAACTTCCAGATTCGTCGGGTCGGAATAAATCGTGACCCGCTCGTCAAATAATTTGTCACCCAATCGCGTAGAACCCCCTTTTTTACTCAGAAAACTACGCCCTTCTTCAGCATTTCGGGCATCCAGACCATTCATCATCGCAGCCATAAGCGAAGCATCTACGTTGCTCAACAGGGCGGCTGGTTCCAGAATAACTGTGTATTTTCCGGGCTCCAGCGCTCGCGCGTTTGTCGAAGCCATCGCTTTCTGCATGGCAATCTCGGTGGCGTCTTTCGTACTTAATTTTGATACGTCCGTTACGTCGCGGGTGGCGTAACCAGAGCCGGTTCCGTCGGCGGTACGTACCGTAATCGAAAATTCGACGGAGGTTTCCCGGTTATAGGCTGATAATCCTTTAGTGTTACCGATAGCCGTAAATCGGGTCGTATCTTCCATGTAGCCAGCCGCTGTCAAATTCTTTTTTCGGCAAGGATCAAGACTGTCGAAAGTAGCTTTGGCCCGAAATTCGGGATCGATTTTGGCCGTATTTTCGGAATAAGGATCAGCCGGAAGATACGTTTGCGGCCCCAGCATTGGTACGTATTCCGGGTTTTCGGGCGCAAGTCGGGCCACTTCTTCGGCGCGCCGGACAGTCTTTTCAATCGACGCGTCATCAAATTCGTTGAGCGTTGCTGTACCAGCCCGTTTGCCGAATACCGCCGTTACACTCATCGAGAGGTTAGTGCCTTCGCCACTGGTCGATACGGCGTTGCGGGCATAACGAATATTGCCGGTACGTCCCCCCGATAGGTTGACACTCATTTCGTCGCACTTGGCATAGGAGAGGGCCTTGTCAATTATTTTTTTTGCTTCGTCTTTGGTTAAGATGGACATGGTTCCTTGTTGTAGGGTTGTAAAGTTGTTGCGTTGTAGAGTTTGTTTTGCGTCAGCAACTTTATAACTCTACAACCTTACAACTTCCCTTTATATCTTCCGACCTGTATTGATTACGTTGACGCCGTTGAAACGCGTTGTTGCTGACCCGTGCGAAACGGCGCTGACTTGTGAAGGCTGCCCCTTTCCATCGAAGAACGAACCGAATGTGCGGTAATCGTCCTGGTCGCAGAGCTGGGTGCAGGAGTTCCAGAATTCCTGCGTGTTCGACTGGTAGGCTACGTCGTCGAGCATACCTACGATTTCGCCATTCTTGATTTCATAGAACAACTGTCCGCCAAACTGGAAGTTATACCGCTGTTGGTCAATAGAATACGATCCGCGTCCAATGATATAAATACCTTTGTCAACGCCTTTGATCATGTCGAAAACCGAGCGTTTTTCCGTACCGGGTTTGAGTGATACGTTCGGCATCCGCTGAAACTGTACCGTACTCCAGTTGTCGGCGTAGCAGCACCCGTTCGATTCTTTCTCGCCCAGAATAGCGGCCTGGTCGCGAATGGCCTGGTAATTCACCAGAATACCGTTTTTGATCAAATCCCACTCTTTGCAAGGAACACCCTCATCGTCGTAACCGACCGTG
This sequence comes from Spirosoma flavus, assembly GCF_054778555.1. Taxonomy (NCBI): domain Bacteria; kingdom Pseudomonadati; phylum Bacteroidota; class Cytophagia; order Cytophagales; family Cytophagaceae; genus Spirosoma; species Spirosoma flavus. Next base: position 1,510,065 of record NZ_BAAGZL010000002.1, on the reverse strand, counting down.
CCGAGTGTATGCGGCTGGGTTTTGTCGGCCACGATATTGACTAGTTTGCTGCCGTAGTTGAACGTTTTGGATTTCCATTTATCCAACGTAGCGAAACTGGTTCCTGCGTAATTCGCTTCATAGCCCAGTACGCGATCAAGTTCGGTAGGGTGACCAACGGATTCATGGATGGTCAGACCGAGGTGATTGGGGTCGAGCACAAGATCATATTTGCCGGGCTGAACGCTTTTGGCCGTGAGTTTTTCTTTCGCCTGTTTCGCAGCCAACGTAGCATCTTCAACCATGTCGTACGAATACCGGTAGCCTACCAGACCGTTTGGTGCTTTTATCTTTTCGGAAGCCAGTCCATCGAGGTATTCGTAGCCCATGCCCATCGGCGAACTGATGGCATCGCGCGTTTTGAATTTGCCGGCCGCCCGGTCAACCGCAGACACCGTGAACGTTGGCCAGATGCGGTGAATGTCCTGATCGATGTAGGAGCCGTCGGTTGAAGCGAAGTATTTCTGTTCGTTGATAAAAAACAGGTTCGACGTAACGAAAGCCGCGCCGTTTTTCAGCGCTTCGCCGTTAACCTTCATCAACAGATCGATTTTTTCACTAACGGGAATCTGAAAGGCGTTTTTCTGAATGGGGGTTTTCCAGGCTACTTCACCAACGCCTTTCTGCGGAGCCAGTTGAACCGGTTCTGTTTGCAGGCGAGAATTAGCTTTGGCGATGGCCACGGCCGTCTTCGTACAACGGGCAATGGCATCAGGTGTTACGTCGCTGGTGGCGGCAAAACCCCACGTACCATTCGCAATAACCCGAATACCGATGCCGTACGATTCAGCGTTGACAATATTCTGAACCTGTTTCTCGCGTGTAAATACGTATTGTTGGAGGTAACGGCCGATGCGCACGTCGGTGTACGTAGCGCCCTGACTTTTGGCCGTATTGAGTGCTACGTCAGCTAATGTTTTCTTGGCAGCAGCGTCAACACCTGCGCCCCAACCTGATGCATCGGACAGATAGTCTGCCGATACGTTATTGCCAAATACCGGGACGCCGGCCGCCGGAATTCCAGATGTAAAAAGGCTACCAATTCCCAGTCCCGACAACTGGATAAAATTGCGTCTTTGCATGTACTAGGTTGTTGATGATCGATTCAAACATTCGCAAAACGCGAATATGGTTAAAAATGCTGAAGTGACGGTACTTTTGTGACGAGCGGTACGTCGAAATTTTGCCAATATGCCTAATATTATTCGGGGTAAAGACTTATATGCAGAGATTTTTGTAGGATTTATAGAAAATAGATTAATGCTACGTAGTTATGGATGTAGCGTAATTTGAGGAGTTTATTCAGGACGTATTAATAACGATTCACGCCAACATTTGCGATCTGGAAGAGAAGCGAACCTTCGCTAACCCAAACGTCGGACCGCCCGAAAGAGCATGATTACATCGACGGGCGCTTATTCAGTTACGGCGAAATGCTGGCCATACTACGTGCCTCGGCCCGCGATACGGGTATTGGTCTGAAATAACCTGGTCTATAACTAAAGCCTAACAGCCCCTCCCAAACGTATTGATACGTTTGGGAGGGGCTGTTAGGCTTATTCTGTCCTTCAGAATGACAAGATTCCTTATTTTTTTCCTTTTTTGGGTTTTTCTTCTTCGCTGGCTTTCACCGCTTTCGTTGCGGCTTTAGGAGCTTCTTTCGTTTTTTCACCTTTAGAAGCCGGGACTTTCGCTTCTTTTGCCGGCGCTGACACTTCAGACGTATCGCCCACTGAGCCGCGGACAAACGTACCCCAAGTCAGATTGTTGGTGCCTTTCTGCGCTTTTTTCGCCCGGTCGATGGCCATATTGGCGGCTGCTTCAACCACCCAGTCGAAATTCTCCTGTCCAACCGAATGCACGTCGGCGTCGGGGGCAGGGTTGCAGAAATCAATGGCAATGGGTATACCGTCACGTACCGCAAATTCTACCGTATTGAAATCGTAACCAAGGCCATGATTCAGTTTCAATACGTAGTCGTGCATGGTTTCCAGCAGTTTTTTGCCAGCATCCCCCGTAGTTTTCATTTCGGACGCGTAGCGCAGGTGGTGCGGATTACGTGGCTCGTAGGGCATTATCCGAACATCTTTTCCACCAATGCAGTAGCACCGGAAATAGTCGGTAAAGTCGATGGCTTCCTGATACAGCATTACCAACTGCCCCGTTTCGTCGTAGGCGTTGAACATCTGCTCCGGATTATCAACTTTATATACGCTTTTCCAGCCGCCACCCGCGTGCGGTTTCATGAAAGCCGGGAAACCGATATGCCTGAAAATCGCATCCCAGTTCATGTGGCGAAGGTTCCGGAATGAGTTATGGTTCGTATCGTCGGGGCGTTCTTTCGAAGGAAGCAAAATGGTTTTCGGAACAGGTACGCCCAGCTGAACGGCCAGAGCGTTATTGAAAAATTTCTCGTCGGCGCTCCACCAGAACGGGTTGTTTACCACCGCTGTACCGGTCAGCGCAGCGTTTTTCAGGAAAGCTTTATAGAACGGCACATCCTGCGAGATGCGGTCGATAATAACGGCGTAATCGGTCGCCACACTTTGTTCAACTTGCTCAATGGCAACAAATTCGGCCTGGAAAGCGCTCTGTTTTTCATTAACACGGTCGACAAATGCTTGCGGAAAAGTATTCTCCTGGCCGAACAAAATACCGATTTTTGATTTCTTGCTCATAATGAATTAGTTAAGGCTAATTTAAAAACTGCTTTCATGAACAACAGTTTATTAAATTGCAAAAGCGTTGGTTGTTGATGTGGTAAACATACCGCTTTTCACATTGTTTAGCGCGCATCAATCGCAATCTTAGCGGTAACCTGCTTAGTCTATACAGTATAAACTACTTAACTATTTGTGCTTAAAAGGCTGTGTAGCGTCGTGAACTAGTGAGTCAGAAAGGCTATAGTATTTTACTATTTTCTATCGTAAGAGACTGATTTGATTCAAGATACGTATTGGTAAATAGGTTGAATTAATCGGGTTTTAATATAAATCTGCAAACGTTTCGGGTAAAACTACTTAACTTTGTCCCGGTTTTCCGCTTGTCCACCGCAACCTGTAAAACCACCTCGCTACTACACAAGGCCCGTCATTTAGCGGGCTTTTTTCAATTATATAGCGCCGAACAAACGTAGTTGCTTAAAACGAACCCCTGTTTATTGCGGTGCTGAATGTACATGTGCAAGCCGGTCTTCGTACGGCGAAAATTGGGCCAGATTTGTGTAAAAGTTGTCATAGTTATGTTATGGAGGATGAGGCATTAAATCTTCCAAAACAACTACTGTGCCGAACTGATACTACGTAGTAAAAGATAATGTTACGTTGATAGGATTATTATTATAAATATCTGATAATCAAAGTAATGTTTTGAGGTGATGCTCCAAGTGTGCTACGTAATCTTCAATAATCCAATCGAGTGTATAGGTTTCTGCTGCTACTCCATTGTACTGAACAGATTGAGCAAGTTTGGCATCTGGTATGACTTCAGCAACGTAAAGAATTTGGGTGTTCAAACTGCTCCAGAGCGTGAGCAGATGGTCCAGCGGTAACGTTTGGTATTGGTTGACAATAACCAGCTGATTCTGATTGTAAGACGTTGTCTGATACGTTCCCTCCGAAAACTGAGCATCCGTAAATCGCTTCAGATTATTAATAGCCGAATCAATCAGGTGCCCCAGAATTTGCTTACGCGACCACTTGTCCGGTGCGTGCTGAGTCAGCTCGGTATCGGAGAAGGCTTTCAGGCGAATCGGTATGTCAATAATATGTTGGCGAAGCCGGTCGAGGTGGTGCATAGATTGATGATGTATAAAGTATAGAATAGGATGTATGCGATACGACGTTCATACTTCATACATCCTAGTTCATACATTATATCTGGCTTAAATACTTAGGAAACTGGTCTTTCCAGACGGGCCAGTCATGGTTTCCCCAAGGCGTTACGTCGAGTTGATGCCGAATGCCCTTTTGGTTCAGGATGCCCGACATCTGGTAATTAGCGGGTTTGCAGAAATCATATTCCGACGTACCGAGCACAATATTCATATGGTAGAACTCATCGTTTTGCGCGTTGGGCATGAAATCGGGCGGATTGTTGTAATACACGTTATCGTCGTAATAACCACCCAGAAACGATCTGATGTCGAAAGCCGCGCCCATGGTGAGCAGATGACCAACCTGTTCGGGATGCCGGAACGCAAAGTTCATGGCATGATACCCACCAAATGAAGCGCCCGAAACGCCGATTTTCCGTACGTTGCATTCCCGCTGAATGCCGGGTACCAATTCCTCATGCAGAAACCGGTCGTACAATACGTGATTCCAGATGCGGGTGCCAGGATGCAGGTGCTTGGCATACCAGCTGTCTTTGTCGATGCTGTCGATGCAATAAAGTTTTACTTTTCCGGTTTCCACAAACCAACGGGCCGTTTCGAGCAAACCGAAATCTTTATATTCGTAATAATGGCCCATAGAGGTCGGAAACATTATCACCGGGTAGCCCCAATCCCCATAAACCAGCATTTCAATGTCGCGTCCGAGGTGATGCGAATACCACTTCCGATAGTCTTCCTTCACGTTGGTAGTTGTTTAATGAGTGTACAAAATTTCGGCTGAAAATAGAAGAAATAGCTCGTACCGTCAAAAAGAGAGTCGTAGGCATCGAAAAATTTAGCTACTTTGTCAATTGTGAAGATTATCCTTTTGTTATTTTTTGCGCTTATGGTTGACCTTGTACCAACCCTCCCCAATGCTGAACAATCTACCGTAACGGTTCGGCACGACGATTCATTATACTCGGTTCCCCTAAAACGAACTGTTGAATTAGACGTAGTACTACCTCCTCATTACCAGTCCTTTGCTGAAATGAATCGGCAAAACGACGTAGCGCGCTTGCCCGTTTTATACCTGAACGATGGGCAGGATCTGACCCGGTTGCGGATAAAAGAAGTGCTCGATTCTCTTTACGAAAAACAGGCGATACGTCCGTTTATACTTGTGGCTATTCACGCCGGCGACCGGATTCAGGAATACGGAACGGCGGCTCAGGCCGATTATATGAGCCGGGGAAGTAAGGCCAATCTGTATACCGACTTCGTGCTGACTGAACTCATTCCCTACGTTAAGAAAAAGTACCGCGTCAGTACCGACCCCGCCCAATCAGTGTTTGCTGGTTTTTCGCTCGGCGGATTGTCGGCCTTCGATATTGTGTTTCACCATCCCGACCGATTCTCCAAAGCGGGCGTATTTTCGGGTTCGCTCTGGTGGCGTAGCAAGAGTACGGAAGACGGTTACCGCGACGAAACCGACCGAATTATGCACGCGCTTGTTCGAAAGGGAACGTATCATAAAGGCCAGAAATTCTGGTTCGAAGCCGGTACCGACGACGAAACCAGCGACCGCAATAACAACGGCATCATCGACGCCATCGACGATACGCTTGATCTGATAAAGGAGTTGGAGGAAAAAGGTTATCAACGTAACGACGACATTCGCTACGTTGAAATTGCCGGAGGAAAACACAACCAGGAAACCTGGAGCGCCATCATGCCCGATTTCCTGACGTGGGCGTTTGGAAAATGAGTGATTGATCGAACAAGAAATACTGATTATGAGAAACGTATTGATATTAAAAGCCTTAGTGCTAATCGCTCTGCTAGCCTGTAAAGCGCCGGACGTAACAGCCCCGGTGAACGTAACAACTTCGCCCACAGACCGAAAACTCGTGTGGAGTGATGAATTCGACAAGCCAGGCCTGCCCGATTCCACGAAATGGGATTATGAAGTAGGAGGGAATGGCTGGGGCAATAATGAGCTGCAGTACTACACCCGTCGGCGAAGTGAAAACGCCCGCGTTGAAAATGGGAAACTGATCATCGAAGCCCGCAAAGAAACCTATGAAGGCAAAAACTATACGTCGGCACGGTTGCTGACGCGAGGCAAAATGGCGTGGCAGCAGGGACGTATCGAAGCCTACGCCAAACTGCCATCGGGTCGTGGTACGTGGCCTGCCGTCTGGATGCTGGGTAATAATATTAAAACAGCCGGTTGGCCGCTGGCTGGCGAAATTGACATCATGGAACACGTTGGCTTCGATGAAGGCGTCATTCATGGCACAATTCACACCGAATCGTACAACCACGCTAAAAAGACCCAGAAAGGGAAGCAGATTAATGTACCGGATGCTACTCAGGCGTATCACCTCTACGCTATTGAATGGACCGCCGATAAGATCGATTTCTTCGTCGATAACCAGAAATATAACACGGTCGAAAAGTCTGTTTTGGGCAGTAACGTAGCAGAATGGCCGTTTGAACAAAAATTTTACCTGCTGCTGAACGTAGCGGTGGGCGGCAACTGGGGAGGCCAGAAAGGCGTTGACGAAAGCATCTGGCCCCGACGAATGGAAGTCGACTACGTGCGGGTGTACCAGTAGTCAGAAAAAAAGCGATGAGAGACAAAGGATGAGTTTGCTGAAGTACCAAGCAATTGAATGCGTCAGCAAACTCATCCTTTGTCTCTCATCGCTTTTTACTATACGCCCATCGGCTGTTCTTCGGTTCGCATGGCTCCGCCTAGCTTCAGAATGGTAAAGAAATGATGCGCTTCATGGAGCAGAAAAAATTCGGCCCAGCCTTCTACTGTCATAGGTCCAAACGCGGGGTGTATGCCCACGCGTAACAATTGCTCCTCTCGTAAAATGCTCAGAAAGGCATTCAGTGCTGCCCGTTCGTTTTGCATGCGCTCGGTCAACGTTTGAAAAGATAGCCGTGTCCAATCATCAAAATCAGGATCATTATCGGCAACGTAGCGGTTAAATCTTGGTGTTACGTTGCTGATAATCTGCTGGATACGGTCCAGAAACACTTCCTGATAACGCCCCAAATGCGCCATATTTTCTAAAATAGACCATTTCTCAGGCTGTGGTCGTTGCCGGATCTGATCTTCGCTAAGGCCAAGTAATAAATGGTTTAGGGCGTGTGGTTGCTCGGAAAGTCGGGCGAGTAAAGATTGTTTCATGGACCAATAATCGGCTAAACCCTGGTAACAATCAAATAATGGACCAGTAGCAAACTATTTATTACAAGTCGAGTTGTCTATAAAACAACTCGATTAAAATCGACAAAACAAAAACGTTATGAGCTATATTAAAGCAGGCACCGATGCCTCAGGCAACGACATCAAATTGTTCTATCAAGATTTAGGCACCGGCAATCCTGTCGTACTCATTCATGGCTGGCCGCTCAGCCACGAAATGTGGGATTATCAACTGGCCGAATTACCGGCACATGGCATCCGCGTAGTCGCTTATGACCGTCGCGGTTTCGGAAAATCGACCCAGACCTGGGATGGTTATGATTACGATACGTTGGCCGACGATCTGAAAGCGGTTCTTGATGAACTGGATTTGCAGAACGTAACGCTGGTCGGTTTTTCGATGGGCGGTGGCGAAGTAGCTCGTTACATGAGCCGCCATGGTGGTGCGCGCGTAGCGAAAGTAGCATTTGTCAGTGCTGTAACACCTTATTTGCTGAAAACGGAAGACAATCCAGATGGCGTAGATAAGGAAGTGTTCGACGAAATCACTGAGAATTTACAGAAAGATCGCGCCGATTTCCTGCAAACTTTCGGTAAGCAATTCTATGGCGTCAGCCTGATCAGCCAGCCCGTTAGTCAAGCCCACCTCGACGGTGATTTTGCCCGCGCCTACGTAGCATCGCACAAAGCTACGCTCGACTGCGCCAACGCATTTGCAACCACCGATTTTCGGGATGATTTAATGCAGATTAACGTACCGGCGCTCATTATTCATGGGGATTCCGATAAAACCGTACCCATTGAAGCGTCAGGCGAACGGACAGCCGATGCTTTGCCAAATGCTACGTATATCGTGTATGAAGGCGCTCCGCACGGTTTGTTCGTAACCGAAAAAGATCGGCTCAACGAAGATCTGCTGACCTTTATCAATGAAGGCGTATCAGTTCGCGAACCAGCGAGCACGGTGACGTATTAAGTTTAAGAGTGAAAGAATAAAAGAGTGAAAGTGCGAAAAGCCTACGATGGTATTCGCACTTTCACTCTTTTATTCTTCCGCACTTTATATGCTAAAGCTCCCGATACGTCTTTACGTAATTCGAAGGAGTTTGGCCGGTTATGTCTTTGAACTGGCGATTAAAATTCGAAAGCGTACGGAAACCGCTTTCCAGACTGATCTGCGTGATATTTAACTTCCCCATCATCAGTAGTTTACACGCATGCCCGATGCGTACCTCCGACACAAATTCAGAAAACGTTTTATTGGCCCGGGTTTTAAAATAGCGACAAAAAGCGGGTGGCGTCATCCCGGCCAGATCGGCGATGGTATCTAGGCTAAGGTCGTCTGGGAAATGTTCCAGTACGTAATCGTGTACCAATTGCATGCGATCCGTTTCAGACGGCTTTACCGTGTTGGTATATCCTGAACTCGTCAGAAAACGGTAGTCTGACGCATGCGACAACGTATTTAGTAAGGAGAGTAGACTAATAACACGCTCAAAATCAACGGTTTGTTTGGCCAGATTACGTAGCGATTTTTCGGTTTGTCTACGTGTCTCACCAGTCCATTCCAGCCCTTGCCGGGCGTTATTGAGCAATTGCCGCACCAGGGTCATCTCCTGTTTATTGAAGAAATCCCCTCCCAGAAAATCTTCGGCGAAATAAACGACAATGCCTTTCGTGATGAGGCCCGAAAATTTGTTGAAATAATCCTGATCACTACGCCAGAGATGCGGTAAATTGGGGCCTAAAAAAACCAGATCGCCGGGACCGAACGGCTTTATTGAGTCGCCAATAAACCGCATACCGGTCCCTTCTTCGACCAGAAATAACTGGTAGTGGGGATGAAAATGCCAATTTTGATCGAAGTGAGGCTCTGTCAGTTCTTTAACAATGAACGAAGACGCAACAGGTTCGATATCTTTGCGTAAGGGCGGTCGCATTGTTTTTATTTAACGTAATCCGAGCCAAAAATAGAAGTTTTGCGTGAAAATACAGTCGGTATTCATTAATAAAAGCTATGACTCGTATTTGGTTACTAAGTAAATTTGTGTAATTTTTTAGAGACGTAATATGAATAAGGTAGGAATGAATCTGTTTGTCTGGACAGCGTCGATGGACGAAAACTTGTCCGAAACGTTCGCGTTTCTGAAAAACAGCGGATTCGATTTTGTGGAGGTTCCCATCAGCGAACCGAACGATACGCCGAACCTCGCCAAATGGCAACGTATCGGTCAACAATTGAAGGCGCTGGACTTAGGTGTTCAAACCTGTACCATCTGTAGCCATGAGGTAAGCCTCATCAGTCCCGACGAAGCTACGCGACGTGCAGGCGTTACGTACTTAAAAAAGATTGTCGACTGCTCAGCAGCCGTTGGTTCCCGCATTCTGATGGGGCCGATGTATGCCGGATTCAAAACCTTTACGGGCAAACCCGCCACTGAGCAGGAATGGAACTGGTCGGTTGAAGGAATGCGCGAAGTGGCCGAATACGCCCAAACGAAGGACGTAGTGCTGGCGGTTGAGTACCTAAATAGGTTTGAGACGTACCTGCTTACCTGCGTCGATGAACTGGTTCGCTACGTCGAAGCGGTTGATCACCCGAATTGCCGGGCGGCTTTCGATACGTTCCACGCCAACATGGAGGAGAAGAGCGTAGCAGAGGCCATTCGGAACGTAGCGCCTTACCTGGTTCACGTTCAGATTTCCGAAAACGACCGTTCTACTCCCGGCAAAGGCCATATTAATTTCGACGATGTATTTGGTACGTTGCAGGAAGTGGGTTACGAAGGCCCAATTGCTATAGAAGCCTTCGGTCCGAACCCGCCTGATCTGGCGGCAGCCACGCATATTTTCCGGCCCATGTTTACCTCGCCCGAACAACTGGCAGTAGACGGACTGGCGTTTATAAAAACAATGAGTGAAAGAGCGAATAAGCGAAAGAGCGCATTGCTCTCGTCATAATGTTGCCTCACCAGCAGTCAATCTTTCGCTCTTTCAATCTTTCGCACTTTCACTCTTTAATTATGATTAACGTTGCCATTGTGGGCCTGGGTTTTGGGGCCGAATTCATTCCGATTTATCAGCGTCATCCGAACGCCAATATGTATGCTATCTGCCAGCGCAACGTCGAAAATCTGAACAAGATTGGCGACGCGTATGGCATTGAAAAACGCTATAGCAGCTACGACGAACTACTGGCCGACCCCAATGTGGATGCCGTTCATATCAATTCGCCGATTCCGAACCACGCCGAACAAAGCCTCAAAGCGTTACGTGCTGGTAAACACGTAGCGTGCACGGTGCCGATGGCAACTTCGGTTGAAGATTGCCTGGAAATCGTGAAAGCTACCAAAGAATCGGGCAAGAAATACATGATGATGGAAACGGTGGTGTATAGCCGTGAATTTCTGTTCGTCAAGGAGTTATACGAAAAAGGTGAGCTGGGGAAAGTGCAGTTTCTGAAAGCCAGTCACCAGCAGGATATGGACGGATGGCCGGATTACTGGCCCGGTTTGCCGCCAATGCACTACGCTACGCACTGCGTTGGTCCGGTTGCGGGTTTGCTTAAACTGGAAGCTGAGTACGTATCATGCTTCGGTTCGGGTACTATCCGCGAAGAACTGGCAAAAATTCACAACTCGCCGTTTGCTGTGGAATCGGCGCATATCAAGTTCAGAAACAGCGATTTATCGGCTTATGTATACCGGTCGCTGTTCGACGTAGCACGGCAGTATCGCGAAAGCTTCGAGGTGTACGGTGATAAAAAATCGTTCGAATGGCAGTTGATCGAGGACGAGCAGCCAGTGATTCACACGGCCAAAAAGCCGGAACCAGAAATCCCTGAGAAAGTAACTGTTCCCGATTACGCGCATTATCTACCGGAAGAAATTCAGCGTTTTACGACGAAAGGCGTGTACGATGCCGATGAAACGCAACACCTGTCGTTCACACAGGGCGGTGGTCACGGTGGATCGCACCCGCACATGGTGCACGAGTTTGTGTCGGCCATTGTTGAAGATCGCGATCCGTTCCCGAATGCGGCTCAGTCGGCCAACTGGACCAGCGTTGGAATTCTGGCGCACGAGTCAGCGCTTCAGGGTGGAAAATTGATTGAATTGCCCGATTTTAACCTATAACTAGACGGTCGTAAGGCCATGAAAAAATTACTCACTCTCCTTGGGTTAGCCGCCCTTTTTGCGCAGTGCGCCCGCCTGTCGGGTACACAAACGACCGTCCGGCAGGAGTCATCGCGGGCTCGCCGGACCGAAATTCTTTTTCTGGGCGATAACGGACATCACCGGCCCATCGAGCGGGTGCCGCAACTCATGGCTGCGCTGGGAAACCGGGGCATCAACATTACGTATACCGATAAGCTGGAAGACCTCAACGCCGACAACCTGAACAAGTACGACGGCCTGTTGATTTACGCCAACTGGGACAGCCTGCCGAAGCCGCAGGAAAAAGCGTTACTTGATTACGTATCGTCGGGGCATGGCGTGATTCCGGTACACTGTGCATCATACTGCTTCCGCAACTCGACCGAATACGTCGACAAAGTAGTTGGTGGGCAATTCTGGCGGCACAAAATGGACACCATCCAAACGCGTTTCACGCAACCCGAAAATGCGTTGGTAATGGGTTTGCAGTCGTTCAAAGCTTTCGATGAAACGTACCTGCACAGCCATCTGCAAGAGGATAATAACGTACTGGCCGTTCGCGAAATTAAAGCCGACCAGCGGCAGGACCGCCCCGACAAGACCGAAGAACCGTATACCTGGACTCGGACGTACGGCAAAGGGCGCGTTTTCTACACGGCTTATGGCCACGACGAGCGTACCTGGAGCCAGCCCGGTTTTCAGCAGTTACTGGAACGTGGTATTCTTTGGGCAGTTGGTGATAAAGTCAAAAAACTGCACGACGACCTGAATCCGCAGCCGTTTGCGTATCACGAAGCCAATCTGCCGAACTACGAAAAACGGCCTGGCCCTCAAATGGAGCAGGAGCCGCTGTCGCCTGAGGAGTCGATGAAGCATATTCAGGTGCCGGTCGATTTTACGCTCGAACTGTTTGCGCATGAGCCTAACGTATTGCACCCCATCGCGATGACCTGGGATGAGCGCGGACGGCTGTTTGTGCTGATTACCAAGGATTACCCCAACGAACGGAAGTCGGGAGGAGGGTCAGATTATATTGTTATCTGCGAGGATACCGACAAAGACGGTAAGGCCGATAAGTTCACCAATTTCGCTGAAGGGCTGAGCATCCCGACGGGGATGGCGTTTGGAAACGGAGGCCTCTACGTATCGCAGGCACCCCACATGCTTTTTTTGCAGGATACCAACGGCGACGACCGGGCTGATTTAACGAAGATTCTGTTTACCGGTTTCGGTACGTTCGATACGCACGCCGGTCCGAGTAACCTGCACTACGGTTTCGACAATTGGATCTGGGGCAGCGTTGGCTACTCGGGTTTCAAAGGGAAAGTGGGTGCCGACAGCGTTAAATTTAGCCAGGGCTTTTTTCGGTTTAAACCCGATGGTTCTGAACTTCAATACGTAACAGGTACGTCGAACAACACCTGGGGCCTTGGCTTCACCGAAACCGGCGATATTTTCGGCTCGACGGCCAACAATTCGCACGGCTGGTACATGGCCATCCCGAACCAATATTTTCACGGCGCTCCGCACATTCGCGAGAACGGCAGTCGCAGTACGGATACGCACAAAGACATGAAACCCATCACCGAGAAAGTTCGGCAGGTGGACGTGTTTGGCGGATTTACGGCGGCCGCTGGACATAACTTTTACACGGCCCGCGCCTTCCCCAAAAAATACTGGAACAACGTAGCGTTTGTTGCCGAACCAACGGGCCACATTCTGCACCAGAACGTAATGCAGAAAAGCGGAACCGATTTTTCCGACGTCGATGGATTTAACCTGATGGCCGGAGCCGACGAATGGTTTGCGCCCGTTTTTGCTGAAGTTGGACCCGACGGAGCTGTTTGGGTGGTTGACTGGTACAGCTACATTATTCAGCATAACCCAACGCCTAAAGGTGCTACCAATGGTTCGGGAAATGCTTACGAGACACCGCTACGTGATTTTACGCACGGTCGGATTTATCGCGTCGGTTACAAAGGCGCGCCTTCATACACGCCTATGACGTTGAGCAAAGACCAGCCGAATCAGTTGGTGGCCGCGTTGAAAAATTCGAATATGTTCTGGCGCATGACGGCTCAGCGGCTGCTTATCGAACGGAACAACAAGGACGTAGTGCCGCAACTGTTGGAGCTGCTGAACGATCCGTCGCTCGATGAAATTGGCAATGCGCCGGGTGTTCTTCACGCCCTCTGGACGCTCCACGGTTTAGGTGCCTTAACCGATCCGAACGTATCAGGGGCAGTCACAAAAGTGCTGCATCATCCGGCTCCGGCAGTACGTCGGGCGGTGATTCGGATGTTGCCAAACGATAAGGATGGCTGGTTGGCGAAATATATTTTCCGGGAGAAATTACTGGAAGATAAAGAACCATTAGTTGTATTGGAAGCCCTGTTAGCGCTCTCAAAATCAACACTTGAACGGCCTGAACAAGAGGCAATTCTGGCTCAGCTTCAGAGCAATAACTACGTCTCAGACCGCTGGATACCTGAAGCATACGCTCTGTTATTAAGCGGAGATGATGGTGAGCTGCTAAAAGCATACATGGCTGAGCTGGCGAAGAAAGGTCCTGCTACGTCGTCATCCATGCAGCACGACATGAGTGCCCATAACCATGCTGAACAACAGGCTACTACGTCGAATTCAAATAATTCTCAATCTTCGTCGGGCAATAAGCCGGATCTGGTTGTGGCAACCATTCGGACAACGCCCGCTTCACCAGCCGTTCGGGAAAGAGCACAGGTATTTGTCGATGTGAAAAACGCGGGTGGTGCAGCTATTCCGGCCGGAACACCGATTCCATTGTCGGTACGTGTCGAAGGGCCTTCGGGACCAGGCGAGAAAGCTAAAATTGATTTTGTGAGCGTAACGCACGAGTCGGGTATCGCTCCTGGCGAAACGGTAACCATCACCAAATCGAACAATGGCCCTTGGGTTGGTGATATGGGCGTTTCGTTCGAAAAAGCTGGTCAATACACCATCACGGCCATGCTTGATCGCGACAACAAAATTGCGGAAGGTAACGAGCAGAATAACAATGCTACGCACAAACTAACGTACCGCGGCCCGCAGAGCCTGGCTACCTACGCTCTCGAACGTGCAACCCGTAGCTACGTATCGGTAGCCCCGGTCGATTCGGTGGTGGCGCTGCTACGTTGGGCGCAGAAGCTGCCTTCTACCGAAAGCGAGGCTTTGGTGAAAGGCGTTACGGAAGGCTGGAACATGAAACAAAAAACCGACGTAGCAGAAGCAAACAAGTCGTTCCTGGTAAGTTTGAGCAACAGCGTTTCAACCGACAATCGCGAGCGGCTGGCCCGACTTTACGAAGTTTGGGGTATGAAAAAGGCTGAACCTGAAGACCCGAACGTAGAGGTGGTACGTATGAAAACCGTTCGGGAGGAGATGCGTTTCGATAAAAAAGAATTTACCGTAACGGCGGGCAAGCAGATCGAAATTGTACTGGAAAACCCCGACGCCATGCAGCATAACCTCGTTATCGGGAAACCACGTAGCATGGAAACTATCGGTGCGGCTGCTGACAAACTGATTACGGCGAAAGATGGTGCCGAGAAAAACTACGTACCGTCGATTTCGCAGGTCATTGTTGCCACGCCACTCGTCAACCCTGACCAGACTTACCGGCTAAAATTCACAGCGCCCACTACCCCCGGTGATTATCCGTACGTCTGCACGTTCCCCGGCCACTGGCGCATTATGAATGGCGTCATGAAAGTGGTGAAAGCTGGCCAGGCTATGAATATGAAGTAATTGCCTAAAGGTGTTTGATGTCAATAAAAACAAAAACCGGCTTAGAGCCGGTTTTTGTTTTTATTATGATTCCAGTCCGGCGGCCCGGCTTCATCAGCATAACAAAGTTGTTTTCCTAACTCGTTATTTGCTACTCAACATCCGAATTCAGCCAGACTACTTTCTGCTCCGGCGTATGTTCCTGGCCTAAAATATCCCGATACAAGTCAGGGCGACGGGCTTTACGGTAACGGTAGCCGCCGGCTTGTTGCAGTTTTTCGGGAGTAAGAGTCGCAATGGCGATGTCGTTGCCAAGTTCGCGGCATTCAGCAATGACATCGCCAAACGGGTCAATAATCATGGAACAGCCATTTTTAAGCTGGTCGTCGTCCATACCGATTGGGTTGGAAAATACGGCGTAGATACCATTATCGTAAGCGCGGGCGGGTAGCCATTTCATGAGCCAGGCGCGTCCTTTCATACCGTCAAATTCCAGACGTAGCGACGTTGGGTCATTTTCGCGATTTTGCCACAGCGCCGGGTCAGCGAAGCCAGCGCCGGGGCGGGTAGAAGGCGTTAGCATCGTAACGTGTGGCATGAAAATAATATCGGCTCCGAGCAACGCCGTCGCGCGTACATTCTCAACTACATTGTTGTCATAGCAAATCAGTATGCCACATTTCCAACCAAATAAATCAAACACAACGTATTGATCGCCGGGTAACAGATGCGGATTGATGAAGGGGTGCAGTTTCCGATATTTAGCTACTAAACCGTTTTTGTCGACGCAAACGTAGGCTTTGAAAAGACGATTTTGCTCATCTTTTTCGAACAGACCCGCCAGAATAACAATATTATTTTCACGAGCAATTTCGGTGAGCCGTTGAATGCTTTCTCCATCAGGAATTCGCTCGGCAATGGCCAGCAGCTGCGTTTCCGACAGATGACGGGCAAACGTATAACCCGTAATGGAACATTCGTGAAAGGCAATAACCTGAGCGCCCTGTTGAGCTGCTTTAGCCGCTAACTGGCTAATCACCTGGAGATTGTATGCTTTGTCTCCGCTGGCATTTTCGAACTGTGCTGTCGCAATCTTAAGATTCTGCATGACTCAGAAGAAGGTGACTAACAAAGGTATAAGAAAAAGAAATGATACGTAGTGGTGAAGGAAGTAAACACGTAGTCCAGTCGTTTTTCGATAACTTTGATCTTTCATTGACTAAAAATCTGGCTTGTGTGTACGCGAACGCTGCTTGCCTGAAAGAGGTAACGTAGCGGTTATTATGAAACGAATTCTGCTGTTTGACACGATCATTGATGGGCATCACGCTGATTATCTGTCTCATCTTATTAATTACTGGCTTCACCAACGGCCCGAAGGCGAGTTACTTGTTGTCACACAAGCGTCTTTTGAGCCAACATTTCAGCAATTGGTCGACGTAGCACCAACGGGCGCTGCGGTCCGTTTTATCCCAATTCCTCAGGCCGATATTGAGCAGACGCACCAGGCGTCGATGCTGGCTCGTGCGTTCAAAGAGTGGAATTTGCTACGTCGTTACGTTCAGGAATACCAGCCCTCGCACGTCCTGCTGATGTATTTCGATATTTTTCAGATGGGGTTGTGGCTGGGTCGTAAAGTTCCCTGTAAAGTATCAGGCATTTATTTCCGACCCGATTTTCACTACAAAACTGTCCCCGGCCTGAAAGCCCGACTGAACGTACTACGGAAGAAACTGACGCTACGTGGCATGCTACGTCGGGGTGTGCTCACCAACCTGTTCTGCCTCGATCACTCGGTTGTAGCCATGCTCCGAACGATACACGCTGGCGTCAACGTAGTACCGCTTCCTGACCCCGTAAAAGCTTATTCCATTCCGGCTACAGAAATTGATACGCTACGTAGTGAACTTCAAATCAAGCCTGATCGCAAGGTATTTCTCCTATTCGGCTATCTGGATGATCGCAAAGGAATAGAGCCCCTGCTGGATGCACTTAAACTTCTTGATCCGGCATTGTATTCGCGCGTTTGTGTGGTATTGGCGGGGGCAATACGTAGCGATTACCAGCAGCTAATTGAGCAGAAAATGGCGGAGGTTAGCCCTGTTATTCAGATCATTTGTGAGTTCCGTGAAGTGCGGGGCAAACGTATTCAGGCTTTTTTTGAGCTGGCCGATTATGCGCTGGCGTTGTATCAGCGGCATGTGGGGATGGCTTCGGTAATTATTCGGTCGGCTGTATCGGGCAAACCCATACTGGCTTCGGATTATGGCTACGTCGGAAAACTCGTTGAACAGGATAAACTAGGTGCCGTAGTCGACTCGACTTCACCACAAGCTATTAGTCAACTTTTGGAAAAAGTGCTGACTGAAGGTATTATGTATTCAGATGAAAATCTTCAAAAACTGGCCTACCAAAATTCCGATACGTGCTTTGCCGAAACGATTTTTAACGCATTATGAGTTGGAGCTTCTGTCTATACAAAGCTGGATTTTAGCTTAGACGAATCACTTTGCTCAGTGGCTTTATAATCGTTTTTCAAGCTATTTTCTAATTTTTTAAAAAAATAATCTTAAAACGAGGGTTAAGTTTCGGTTAAAATCCGCTCATACGTATAAAGCCACCGTACGAATATGAGCAGACGGTTACCCCAACTCGAAGCACAACAACTTTGGCAGGATTATCAGGCGGGCGATATGTATGCCCTGGCGAAGCTCATGCAGGGGTATTATCCCGACCTGTTTCATTGGGGAATGCGGCTCCACGCCGACCGGGAATTTGTGAAAGATTGTATTCAGGAGATGTTCATGAATCTCTGGAAAATGCAGGCATCGATCCGGCCGGTTGAAAATGTGCGGTCGTATTTACTGGTAGTGCTCAAAACACGAATTCTGCGCGAATTATCGGCTAAACAGCCTACGTATCAGGCGGCATTACCCGACGAATATGAATTTTCGGTTGAGTTTGCCGCTGACGTTCGGCTCATTGAAGAGGAACACGAAATCTATCAAATCCGTCGGTTGGAGCACGTTATCAATCACCTGCCCGAACGTCAGAAAGAACTCATTTATCTTCGGTTTTACCAGAACCTGAATTTCGAACAGATTGCCGAAGTGATGCAGCTTGGTCGGCAATCGGTTTATAATCTGCTGCAAAAGTCCCTGAACAGCCTCCGCAAAAACTGGACTGCCAGCCTCCTGGGGTTCACGATGTACTGGCTCACTACGTAGTATCACCGCACATGCGAAACCGAACATTGTAAACGGAGATGAAAAATTACGACGCATACGGGACTGAAGATTTTATTCAGGACGAAGATTTTCGCGACTGGGTCCAGGGACGTAGCAGTCAGGAAACGTTCTGGCTTTCGTTTCTCCAACTCTATCCACGCCAAAAAGAAGCTTTTCAGTTGGCCGAACGGTTCATTCGGGCAGCTTCCGTTACGTCCGACGAAATCGGTGAAGCCGAAATTCGTAAAGAGACCGAACAGTTTCTGGAAAAAGCGGCTGCGTATATACCACACCGTAAGGGTAGCGATTTGTCGATACGTAGTGTTAAGAATCCACTAATAAGCCGCCAACGGACAGGTAAACGCGTTGTATTAGCGATGCTGATGGTTGTGCTGGTCGGTTTGAGTTGGTACGTTACCCATGATAGTCCGACCCCGCTCTTACCCCGTTTGGCGAATCATTCGGTTACAAATCAATTAGTCGAAACCGCAAATGATACGCAGCAACCGTTACGTGTGGTGCTGGGCGATAGTTCCGAGGTTTTGTTAAGTCCGAAAAGCCAGCTACGTTACCCGTCGCAGTTTACGGGCGCTACCCGGACGGTGTACCTGAAAGGGGAGGCTCAATTCGCGGTAAAGCGTCGTAATCAGCCCTTTATGGTATATACCGGCGATATGGTGACGAAAGTGCTGGGTACAAAATTTGTGGTCCGGGCGTTCGACCTCGATAAAAAATTTACGGTGCAGGTGCTGTCAGGTAAGGTTTCGGTTTATAAGCCGTCGCCTGATCGATCGCCCAACACCAAGGAGGTGAACGGCCTGATTCTACACGCCAACCAGGCCGCTATTTTCGAGAAAAGCGATGGTAATCTGACTAAAACACTAGTGGCCAATCCAACGCTGACGACGCCGAAAATCGCTGAAAACCAGTTTGTATACGATGAAGTGGCGTTACCTGTCATTTTGCGGGACGTTGAACTGAGTTACGGCATCCCGATTCAGTTTGATGAGCAAAGTTTTGAGGCCTGTAAAATTACGGCGACGCTGACAAATGAGTCGCTTTATGAAAAACTGGACGTCTTGTGTAAGGCGGCTTCGGCTAGCTACGAAATCACTGATGGCCAGATTGTTATTAGCCGCAAAAGCTTTCGGTAGAAGGCCCCGACAGGCTCTGGCTGTCGGTTGTAGCTACTGAATTAGTCGCTAGCGCGACGCCGATAGCCGGAGCCTGTCGGGACCATTAATACCCTGAACCTTTAACCTCTGCCATACTCATGAAAAAAATCCTCTCCAGACAAATCTGGGCTACGATCATGAGGTTTTCACTAACCCAAAGTTTAGTAATGCTCTTCGTGGTAGGCGTATCGTATGCCTATCCGTCAAATGCGCAGGATTATCTGCGCCGACGCCTAACGCTTCACGTAGATAATCAGGAAATTAAAAAAGTGCTGACTGATATCGAGAAAGCGACAGGTGTGCAGTTTGTGTACAGTACGGAAGTGATAGAGCCGAAGCAGAAAATCACCATTCAAGCCAATAACGCTACGTTAGAGGAAGTGTTAATACGTTTCTTCAAGCCTCTGAAAGTGAATTACGAACTAGTCGGACGCAAGCTGGTTTTATCGGCTATTGCTCCCGCTACGTCCCAAACGGGCATGATTGAATCGATTGAACCGGATTTGGTTACCGATCCTAAACGGATGGTGTCGGGAAAAGTAACCGACGAGAAAGGAGCGGGTTTGCCGGGCGTGAGCGTACTGATAAAAGGTTCGCAACGGGGGACTACTACGTCATCTGAAGGTACGTTTCAACTTGATGTTCCCGATAGCGGCAATCCGGTGCTGGTCTTCAGTTTCGTTGGCTACGAAACCAAAGAAATGACGGTGGGCAATCAATCGACGTTTCAGGTATTGATGACGCCCGCTGATAAAGCGTTGAGTGAAGTTGTCGTGACGGCATTGGGCATCAAAAAGCAGGCAAAAAGCATTGGCTACGCTACGTCCACCGTTACGTCGGACCAGATTACGGTGAACCGGACGGCGAATTTTATGAATTCACTTCAGGGGAAGATTCCGGGTGTAAACATTACGTCGCTGGGAACCGGCCCGGCTGGTACGTCCAAAATTCGGATTCGGGGGCAGTCGTCGTTTGGTGGCAATAACTCTCCGCTGATTGTGGTAAATGGTGTTCCGATTGATAATACAAACTACGGTGCGCGGGGCGACGTATCAGAAAAAGGCAGCAACCGTACTTCCGACGGTGGCGACGGTTTGAGCAGCATCAACCCCGACAACATCGAAACGATGACGGTGCTAAAAGGGGCGGCAGCTTCGGCTTTGTATGGCTCACGGGCGAAGGATGGGGTTATCATGATTACGACCAAAAACCGCGGTTCTGGCTCAGGGATTGGTCTGGAATATAACTCCAATTTCACCAGCGAAACCCCGCTCGATTATACGGATTATCAATACGAATACGGTCAGGGTGAAAACGGCGTTCGGCCAACGGCACCATTTCCTACGTCGGGTCAGTGGAGCTTCGGAGAGAAGTTTCAGCCGGGTATGACCCAAATTTTGTTCGATGGGGTAGAGGTTCCCTACGTACCGCAGCGAAATCAGATAACGAAGTATTATCAGAAAGGACAAACCTGGACCAACACCATTAGTCTGTCGTCTGGGGGCGAATTTGGCGGTTTCAACCTGTCCATCTCCAATCTCGACAACCGGCTTATTCTCCCTGGTTCGAGCTATAATCGCAAAACCATTAACTTGGGGTTTACACAGACGCTGGCTAAAAAACTGACCATTTCGGGAAACGTCAACTATTCGAACGAATTCCGGAAAAACCCGCCGAATATCGCAGAGCAGGACTATAGCCCGGTGGTAATCTTCAATATGGCGAACTCAATGCCGCTGGATTTATTGCAAAAATATGCGACAGATGCCAACGGAAACGAGGTGGTCTGGTCGCGTTTTACCAACCGAACCAACCCGTATTTTGCCCTCCAACGCTTCGATAACATACGTAACGACCGGGTTTTCGGTAACCTGACCGCCCGCTACAATTTCACCGACTGGCTGTTTTTGCAGGCTCGGGTAGGGCAGGACTATTACGCCCGCGAGCAGGATTATAACCTGCCAACCGGAAGTCAGCGTCAGCCAGCAGCCCCGGCGGGTTTTGTGAATGGACAGTACACGCAGGATTCGCGGATGGTTCGCGAACTCAACACCGATTTCCTGATTGGGGCCAATCGCACCTTTGGGTCAATCGGCGTCAATCTGAACGCAGGGGGGAACCAGATGTACCGACGTATCAGTCGGCATAACGTATTTGTGCAGGATTTTTACACGCGCGGCCTGTATACCATCGGCAACGGTCGCCAGCGCGACGCTACGTATGATTTTTCGGAGCGTCAGGTAAACTCGTTATATGGATCTGCCGAAGTATCGTACAAAGACTTTCTGTTTTTGAACGGAACGGTACGTAACGATTGGTTCTCAACGCTTTCGCCCGCCAATCGGAGCATTTTGTACCCATCGGTAACGGCGAGTTTTGTGGTTTCACAGGCGTTTGCACAGAGCTTGCCGAACTGGATTTCGTTTGCAAAAATCCGGGCCGCCTATGCCGAAGTGGGTAGTGATACTGACGTGCAGCCGTATTCCAATAACCTGTTCTACGGCATCAATGCCCAGCAGTTTCCGTCGCCAAGCGGGGCGGCTCAGCCCCTGGCAACCATCAGCGGCTCAACGGTTCCCAACGCGAATCTTCGCCCGATGCGCGTCTCTGAAAAAGAGTTCGGGCTGGAGTTGCGGCTCTTCAACAACCGGGTAGGTTTTGATTTTACGTACTACGATAAACTCTCGTCAGACCAGATTCTGCGCGCGCAAACCTCCGACGCGGGAGGATATTTGTCGCAACTCATCAACGTAGGACAAAGCCGGAATCAGGGCTTGGAAATGCTGGTGACGTTTACGCCCCTGAAAACGCCAAACTTTCTGTGGGACGTGAACCTAAACGCGGCTTACAACAAAACAAAAGTACTTGATTTAGGCCCCAGCGTCGCTGATAACATGATAACCGTTGGAACCGGCGAATTTACCGGTGAACTTCGGCAAGTAGTAGGTCTGCCGATGGGTCAACTCTACGGCTTTGGGTATCTGAGAGATGCGCAGGGACGTCAGGTGTTCGACGCTGGGAATGGACGACCGTTGCGTACGGCCACCCAGATTCCATTTGGAAGTGCGTTACCGTTGTGGGTAGGTGGTATCACGAATAGTTTTACGTATAAAGGCATCAGTTTGTCGTTCCTGATTGATTTCAAACTAGGTGGTAAAATGATTTCGGGCACGAACCACAATGCCTGGCGACACGGCCTCCATAAGGCAACGCTGGTGGGCCGGGCTGAAAATTTTGTGATTGGGGATGGTGTAAATCCAAATGGCGAAGTCAACAAAACGAAGTCGGGTGTGCAGGCTTATTACGAAACAGTACGTTCGCAAAACATCGCCGAAGAATTTGTTTACGACGCTGGTCTGTGGCAGTTGCGGCAGATAACCATCGGCTACGATTTCTCGAAATTTCTGCCCTCAACAGTTCCGTTTATCAAAGGCATTCGCCTGAATGCGGTGGCGAACAACGTAGCGGTCATCAAGAAATGGGTGCCCAATATTCATCCTGAACAATTCGGCTTTCCCTCCGATAACCTGATTGGACTGGAAGCAACTGGCTTGCCCGTCACACGTAGCATCGGCTTCAATCTGAACGTCAAATTTTAACAGCACTTCGGCAGACTATTTTGTGAATATCTAAAACAGACTATCATGAAAACTTTCCATAAATACCTTTCTGTGGGTGTGCTGAGTGCGTTTCTGCTAAGCTCCTGCGATAAAGGTTTCGATCAGATGAACGTCAACCCGATAGCCCTGACGGCCGTAGATCCCGGTTTTCAGTTGAACACGGCTATCGTGAACAGCGCCCCCGCTTACGGCAATCTGAGTTATGAGACTACCATTGTAAAACAGATGATTACGCCGTTCAGTGGGCAGGGTTCGGCGGCTAATTTCAATCAGGATAACCGAAGCGTGGCGGCTGGTAACTGGAATTCGTATTACCAGACCAACATCAAGGAACTGACGGACGTGATCGCCAAAACCAAGTCGGATGCGGCACGTAGCAACCTGTACAACATGGCCCGAATCTGGCGGGCGTACACGTTCATGCTCCTGACCGATACGTATGGCGACATTCCGTATACACAGGCCGGAAAAAGTTATCTCGAAGGTGTCGTAACGCCCGTGTACGATACGCAGGAGTCGGTTTACAACGACATTTTGGCCGAACTGGATGGCGCTTCGGCCGCAATGGATGCCGCAAAGGCGAAAGTTGCCACCGACGTAATGTACGATGGAGATGTAGTGAAGTGGAAACGACTGGGTTACTCGCTGCTGCTACGTGCCGCCATGCGACTATCGAAAGTAAACCCGACCAAAGCGGCTGAATACGTAACGAAAGCTGTTGCGGGTGGCTTGATGCAGTCGAACGACGATAATGCGGTCATCCGGCATACGGCAAGTTTTACAAATCCTGTTGGTTCTCAGTTGAATGGCGGCCAGTCGGCTTTCTTTTATCTGGCTGAAGATTTCGTTACGTACCTAAGCAAAAACAATGACCCTCGACTTGCTTCCATTGCCGTTCGTTACGTCGGTGCTACCAGTGGTGCACAGCAGGTTGAGTCCAGAGCCAATCGCACGCCAGCCGCTCAGATTGGCGCGCCGTTGGGCTTCGATAACACAACCATCAGTTCGGCAGTAACGGCGAGCAAACTGGCTAGCCTGTGGGACTACAGCCAGCTCGACCGGACCCGCATGGCTAGTTTGCTCGCGCCTAGCTTCCTCGTTACGTATGCCCAAACTCAACTGCTTCTGGCTGAAGCCGTATTTCGGAAATGGACAACTGGTGATGCGGCTGCTTTATTCGCCAATGGTATTCGGTCGCACATGCGGCAGTTCGCTAGTTATGGCGCCAGCACGGCCATTTCCGATGCGGCTATCAATACCTACGTAACGGCTAATCCGCTGACGGCGGGTAAAGAACTGGAGCAAATCAACACACAGTACTGGGTGGCGTCGTTCCTGATCGGTCCCGAAACATGGGCCAATTTCCGACGTAGCGGTTTTCCGGTTCTGACGCCTAATCCATACCCCGGCAGCGACCTGAAAACCGAGCCGTTCATCCGCCGACTGACGTACACAGACGCCGAATTGAACGTCAATAAAACGAACGTACAGCAGGCCATAAGCCGCCAGGGACCGAATCTATTAGACACCCGCATTTGGTGGGATAAAAAGTAAAGCCTTCATCTGCCTGCCTTTACCTGTACATGAAAAATCTGAAAAAACGACTGCAACAGGGAGAAACCCTCAACGGGTGCTGGTTAAATCTGGGAAGTTCGCTCACCGCCGAAATTGTTGGTCAGGCCGGTTTCGACTGGGTATTGATTGACCTCGAACACGGCGCTGGTTCGGAAAAAGATGCGCTCTATCAGCTTCAGGCACTGGCTCATACGGCCGTTGGAACTATTGTTAGAGTAGAAAGTGCCGAAAGTCAGCGTATTCACCGCGTATTGGATATGGGTGCCGAAGGGATTATGTGCCCTAAAATCAGGAATCAGGACGATGCGCAGAAAGTAGTGAACGGCCTGCACTATCCACCACATGGAAGTAGGGGCGTCGCGAAGATGGTACGTGCCACAAACTTTGCGCAGAATTTCAACGAGTATTATGAAGCATCCCGCGACACAATTTTAGGTGTTGTGCAGATTGAAACTATGGAAGTGCTGAATCATCTGGACGCCGTAGCGAATATGGATGGGGTTGACGTACTGTTTATCGGGCCGGCAGATTTATCGATGGAGCTGGGGATTTTCGGTCAGTTCAACCACCCTCGTTTCAAAGAAGCCCTTCACGAAACGGTTAATGCCGCGAAGCGAGCCGGCAAAGCAACTGGAATTCTATTTTTTAACCCCGATGATTACAAAACGTATCACGATTTAGGTATTCAACTGATTGCCTGTGGGGCCGACGCTACGTTCGTGGCCGATGGCGCCCGAAGCATGGCCCAAAAGCTGAACGGATTCCGGGCTAAGTAACGCGGACATTATGTCCGCATAGTTAAGGTAGTTTTCAAATAAGAGACTATGCGGACATAATGTCCGCGTTACAATATGACAGACCCACTTTTTATTTTAGCCGTTGGTGTAATCATTGTTGTCGGGGGTATTATTGGGTTGAAACTGCACCCGTTTTTGGCCTTGCTGCTTGGCGCTTTCGTGGTGGCACTGATGACGCCCGCATCGGTCATCGAAGCATTTGCCATCTCGAAAGGAACCGCCCCGGCCGCAGCTGCTGCACTGGCTAAAAAGAGTGTCGGTGAACGTATCGCTACGGAGTTTGGCAACACTTGCGGAAAAATTGGTATCCTGATAGCCATGGCCGCGATCATCGGAAAATGCATGCTCGAAAGCGGGGCCGCCGAACGTATCATCCGGTCGATGCTACGTCTGACCGGTATCGAAAAAGCACCGATTGCGTTTCTGATTAGTAGCTTTTTCATTGGCATTCCCGTGTTTTTCGATACGGTCATTTTTCTGATGATGCCGCTCGCCAAAGCCATGACGTTACGTATCGGTAAAAATTACCTGCTGCTGGTGCTGTGTATCATGGCCGGTGCTGCCATGGCCAACTCGCTGGTGCCACCCGCGCCGGGACCGCTGTTCCTCATCGGCGAGATGAAAATTCCCATCGGCCTGATGATGATTGCCGGTACGATTGTGGGGCTATTTACCATTACGTCGGGTTACTTTTTTGCGCTGTGGGCGAACAAAAAATGGCCCATTCCGCTACGTGATTCGCTCGATGCCAAACTGGAAGACATCAAAGCCATTGCCGCCAAAGAAGACGCAAGTCTGCCTCCATTAGGCGTATCGTTGCTGCCGATTCTGATTCCGCTGGTATTTATCTGCGTCGATACGGCGTTTGGTGCGATGGACTCGGTGTCCGACTCGATGAAGCCAATTGCCCGTGTGTTTCATTTCCTGGGCGAAAAAAACCTGGCCGTTATTGCCGGTGGAGTTGCGGCTCTGCTGATTCTGGTGAGCCAGAAAAAAGGTGGTAAAGAGGGTTTGACACCGTTTGTGCAGGCGGCTCTGATGAGTGGGGGAGGTATTATTCTGATTACGGCGGCTGGTGGCGCGTTTGGCGGAATGTTACAACAATCGGGTATTAGCGGACGTATCGCCGAATTGACGAAAGGGTACCAGATGGCTTTGATTCCGATGGCGTTTTTCATCGCGGCTGTGGTCCGTACGGCGCAGGGTTCGGCAACGGTGGCGTTGATCACCGCTTCAGGAATTTTGTCGGGAATGGCGACGAATGCGCAACTGGCGTTTCACCCGGTTTATCTGGGATTAGCTATTGGTTGCGGTTCCAAACTGATTCCTTGGATGAACGACGCCGGTTTCTGGATTGTCTGCAAACTCAGTAACCTAACGGAAAAAGAAGCTCTGAAAACCATCTCGCCTTTGCTCGTGGTGATGGGACTAACGGGCCTGATTGTCATTATGATAGCGGCACAACTGTTTCCGCTGGTATAGAAAGAAGTGAACGTTCAAGATTTCAGGGCTAAGTATAAAGTATCAGCTTTTACGTCTGTATTCTGGAACTAGAACAAAATAGTAATCGAATGGAAAAAGTAGGATTTATTGGCTTGGGTATCATGGGAAAACCCATGGCGTTGAATTTGCGGAAAGCAGGCTACGACGTAGCGGTTTTGAGTCAAAGCAAAGCGGCCGATACGTTGGTGGAGGCTGGTGCACAGGTAGTTGAGAGTAGTAAAGAGCTAGCTCAACAGTGCGATATCATTATAATAATGCTGCCCGATTCGCCCGATGTGGAGCAAGTGGTAAGCGGTCCCGATGGCGTGTTGGAAGGCGTCAAATCAGGCGCTTTGTTCATCGATATGTCGACGATTGCGCCAGCTACGGCACGTAGCATTTACAAACTCATGCAGGAAAAAGGCGTCGAAGCATTGGACGCTCCCGTATCAGGTGGTCAGGTCGGCGCAGAATCCGCTTCGTTGTCAATTATGGTGGGTGGGAGTGAAGTGGCTTTTGCGCGGGCGTTGCCGTTGTTTCAAGCGATGGGCAAAAACATCATACATATTGGCGAACCTGGTGCTGGTCAGACTACCAAAGCCTGCAACCAGATGATTGTTGGTATTACGATTCAGGCAGTTGCCGAAGCGTTTGCCTTGGCCGAAAGAGCGGGCGTCAATCTGGAGAAAATGCGGGAAGTGCTGTTGGGCGGTTTTGCGCAAAGCCGCATTCTCGACCTGCACGGAAAACGCATGATCGACCGAAATTTTGCGCCTGGATTCAAAATTAAACTGCACAAAAAAGATATGGGTATTGCCTTGAAAACCGGCGACGAATTTTCGGTGCCGCTTCAGGCAACAGCCCTGGTTGCCAATCAGATGCAAGCCGCTGTCGAGGGCGGAAACGGCGAATTAGACCATAGCTCGCTGCTGTTATTGCTGGAGAAAAAAGAATAATACCTAACGCTTAACACGATGAAACGGAAGAATTTTATTCGAACACTTGCGGCTGGCTCAGTCGGAGCGGTTGTTTGGGAACCGGAAGCTGCCAAAGCCGGGAACGTAGCGAAACCGAAGAAAGTGCTGATGAAAGTCGGCTGTCAATCTGGTGGAACATCCATTGAAAATCTGGAATTTAAGGCGCGTCATGGCGTCTATAATCTGGACGGTGGAGCGCCTAAAACCATTCCGGGCAAAGGGTGGGATCTGGAAGATTCGCTACGTAAGAAAGAAGCCTGCGAAAAGTACAGTATCAGTCTGGATGCGTACCATTTTCCATTGGCTTCCTCGGGCATCGACAGAGCTGAGTATCCAAACATCATGCTTGGTAAAAGCCCGGAACGCGATCGCGAAATCGAAATTCTTCAGCAAATGATTCAGGTGGCGGGCAAAACCGGGATTAAAGTCCTGAATTACAACACAACCATTTTGCCTGTGCTACGTACCGGACGCACTACCGATCCAAAACGGGGTAATGCTACGTATAGTACCTGGAATTACGAAGAAGCAATAAAGCAAAATCACCCAAAAACGGTGGCAGGTGACGTAAACATTGAGCAGATGTTCGAACGTATCACCTACCTGCTCGACCGAATTCTGCCGGTTGCCAAAGAGTATAAAGTGAAAATGGCCAACCACATTGCTGATCCTCCAACACCGGTTGGATACAGGGGTATTACGCGTTGGAATAGTCCGGACGTATTTAAAGGTATTCAGCGTTTTGCTAAACTGTATGATTCTGAATACCACGGGTTTAATTTGTGTCTCGGTTCCATCGCTGAAGGGCTGAAAGACCCGAAAACTGAAATTTTGCCGATCATCAAATGGGTAGGGGAGCGCAACCAGATTTTCAACATCCACATGCGTAACATCAAAGGCGGCTGGAACAATTTTCAGGAAGTTTACCCCGACAATGGCGACATGAACTTTCTGCACGTAGTACGGGCGTTACGTGATGTGGGCTACTCAGGCATGGTTATGCCCGATCACGTACCGCACCATGCCGCAGCCGGCAGCGATTTGCAGGCATTCTCGTTCTGCTACGGCTATATCAAAGGACTGATTCAGACCGTTAGCGACGAAGCCGCTTAAATTTATGTATGATGTTTGAGGTATGATGTATGAGAAAGTAGATTCTTCAGACTTTTCATATATCATACCTCAAACATCATACATTTTTCTATAAACTATGGGGCCAAAGATTAAGGAAATTCATATTACGCCCATTGCCATTGTCGACCCGCCTTTGCTGAATGCGGCCGGCCTTCATGCGCCGTATGCATTACGTACCATCGTTGAGTTGGTGACTGACGATGGTATTTCAGGTATCAGCGAGATTCCCGGAAATAAAGATATCGACGTAGCACTGGAAGAATCGATCCGTTTGCTGGTCGGGAAAGACGTATTTCAGCTCAACGACATTCGGCAGGTACTGGTCAACCATTTCGGGACAGAAGGGATGGTGAAACGGGGCGAAACGCCCTGGGATCAGCGCAAACTGGTGCATGTTTTCAGCTCCATCGAAGTGGCTTGCCTGGATATTATTGGCAAAGTGACGGGCCGACCGGTAGTTGATTTACTAGGCGGAAAAATGCGGGACCGTGTTCCGTTTTCGGCCTACCTCTTTTATAAATATGAAGGTGCTGGTGGTGAACTCGGTTTCGGTACCGACCCGAATGCCACAGGCTGGGCCGCAGCCCGGCAAGCCAGCGGATTAACTCCCGCTGAAATAGTGGCTCAGGCCAAAGCCATGTGCGCCGAGTTTGGTTTTCAGTCGATTAAGCTTAAAGGGGGTGTTTTTGAACCTCAGCAGGAAGTCGACGCGATGTTTGCCTTACACGAAGCCTTTGGGCCAGACGTACCGCTACGTGTCGACCCGAATGCCATCTGGAAAGTAGAAACGGCCATCCATTATGGCAAAATGATGGAACCGATTCTGGAATATCTGGAAGATCCAGTTCGGGGGCAGGCCAATATGGCGAAGGTACGTAGTGCCCTGAAAACACCATTGGCTACCAACATGTGTACTACGTCGTTTGAGGATATTCCCAATAGTATTGCCCTTGGTTCAGAGGATATTATCCTGAGCGATCACCATTTCTGGGGTGGCCTACGTTCGTCCATGAATCTTTCCGCCATCTGTGATACGTTTGGCCGGGGCTTGTCCATGCACTCGAATAGTCACCTTGGTATTTCGCTGGCGGCTATGGTGCATCTGGGCGCAGCCTTACCACAAGTGCCGTATGCGCTGGATACACATTACCCTTGGCAGTCGGATGAGGTCATTACGTCGGGCCGGTTCAAATTTGAAGATGGAATGGTGCAGGTTCCGCAGGAGCCCGGCCTCGGCGTAGAGTTAGACCGGGAAGCGCTGGCTAAATTGCATCAAACGTATCTGGACTGCGGCCTGACCAAACGCGACGACGAGACAGAAATGCAGAAAGTGCAACCCGGTTGGAAATTCGAAACGGTACGTTGGTAATACGTTATTTGACAGCAACGTAGTATTTGTAGTAAGCCCATTACGTTCCTCCTGTAGTTCTGGAGGAACGTAGTGGGCTTACTACGTTGCACTGGAATCGAACCTGCTACGTTGTCGATTGTCCGTCGCGAGTATTTTTCTGAACGGCGATAGCCGCGAACAAGGCTAATAGAAACGCGAATGCGTAAAAGCCTTTTTCGCTTGGTAATAACGTAGCATTCCAAAGCCCGACCGTGAGTAAGACAATGGCTAAAATGGTTGAGAACCAGCAGATACCGTAATAAATATCCGTAACAGGTACCCCGTCTAATCGGTCGCGAACGCTCTTCTGTACGGACACGACCGCAAAAAGACCATACATCAGCACCGTGAAATAGAAGCATTTTTCATTAAGCTGCATATCTGACCGCCACAGGCCAATCAGAAAGCCAAACATACCGGCGCCCAGCGCTAACCAGGATGCGCCGATAAACGCCATTGAGGGTTTTTGATTCATTATTTTGTAGTGATTAAGTAAGTGAAGCGGGTAGTGAATTATTATGATTTGGAAAATGATACGTATTGAGAAAGGGGCTTATTCTGAGTCCCAAATGGTTTTGATTTTATCAGAATGCAGACTTTTGAACACGTAAAAAAGTGTGCCGTACTCGCTGCTGTCCTGATAGTCTTTAATCGCTTTCTCCGGCAGATACTCATTCCACAACTCATCCGCATCCATATCGTCGGAATCCGTTGTGATTGATTGAATGAAGAGCCGTTTTCCCCGGCCATCGGGAGCTAGTTTTTTGTAAAGTGCCTGAGAGCCATAGCCAATAAACCGGCAATAATCGCCATCTGAACAGGGCCACAGCCAGTCTTGCCAGCTTATAAGTTGAGGGGTGGTTTTCTCAAGCTCATTTGTTTTCTGGTTTACTACGTTCGCGATATCTGGCCAGCTCAAGCTGGGATTCAACTGGCGAAGTTGCTGCTTCAGACGGGCAGTATCCCCCTCGCAGGTGGAAATGGAACGACCCATCAGTTTGCCATTCCCTAAACAGTCGGGGCATATTGCGTCAATCGTTTCTTCCCCGTAAAAACCAGCTGCATCGAAGCAATCTTTAACGAGTCCGCAGGTAGCGCAGGCAACTTTATTCGTTATAAAACCTACGTACAATTCTGGATTCGCGAAATATTTGAAGTCCATAAGGGATATATTTTATAATCGATTTTTACCCTTTGGATCCTTTTCCTGAAGAAACGTTTTCAATTGCAAAAACTCTGGAGGAGTAGAACGCATTTGCTCATAAGTCCTGGTATTCTGCTCAATCAATTCAGTAAAAGTTAAATTTTGAGGACTTTTAAATGAAATGTCAGCTCCCTTCGCTAGCAATAGTTGACAAATGTCCCACAACTCCATTCGGCCGGCAGCTAGCAACGCGCTGTGTCCTCGAAGCCAACTTGTATCCGTAGACGGAAATTCGCAGTTTGGATTGGCCCCATGTGTGAGTAATACATTTATTTTCTCCGTGCGATCGGTCGGATAATCCAGAACGGCCAATAATAAAGGAAGACCCGAAGCGGTTTGCTCATCTGGACTAGCGCCATGTTCAAGCAATAGCGAAAGCAGTTGGGCTGAACATTCACGGCCGACCAGCGCGTGAGTTGGAATATGGTCAGGCGTATTGATTTGGACAGAAGCCCCTTTTTGAAGAAGCTGAGAAACACACTGTATAGCAGCTTTTGGGTTATCATTATTAACCGCTTTGATAGCCGCAAAATCAAGCAACGTAGTGTTTTCGTTTCCGACTTCGTTCAGGAAAGGCGTCGGTTGGTTTAGCAGCGTTTGTAAACGTGCCATATCCAGATTGGCGATTGCGTTAGCAATTTGTTGACGGGGTAAATCCTCGAAGTAATAACTACCATTCGCCCGTTGTTCCTCTCTTTTGTGAACCGCTGACGTTTCGTAAAGCTCACTAATTGAGTGGATTGCTCCATATAGAGTAGGCACGATCAGTAAAATAAATACTATAATTTTGACAGCGCGAAACGGTAACAAATTGGCTCCAAGTAGTATAATTAATATGAATGTGCCAGCTATCAGGTAGACAGAACCTAAAGCCCAGCCAGCAGCGTCTGTTGTTTGTTTAAGTCTGAGGGCTGAAAAGAGTATAACTAAGCCATAGAGTCCGATCAGCGACCAGTTGGAGATGTTAATGACTTTCATTCGTCAAAATTGATTTTTCGGCGTTTAGAAAGCGATCTAAAATCAATAACCGGTAGAAATGAGTAAACAGTTAACGTACCGTGCATATGAATCCCAGCGTCCTATATTGGAATAATGCTCTATTAAGCCTAATTTTGGGCTGTCAAACAGGTACGTTAGCTGTACAGCTTATTTCGGCGCTACGTAGTTTGGTGATGGTATGGCTATTAATATGTAATACGGTCCTGTAGCTCAGTTGGATAGAGCATCTGCCTTCTAAGCAGACGGTCAAGCGTTCGAGTCGCTTCGGGATCACTTGATTTTCAAAGAGTTACGACAAAAATCGTAACTCTTTTTTATTTGCATGGCCCATGTAATGGCCCACTTATTTACTGAATCAGCATTTTTTGTACTAAAAAAGACCATCCTAGTTAGAATGGTCTTTTCGAGAAATCTGGGTCAACCACTGGTAGTGCCTCCGTTTAAATTTTAATGCTTGACCGAATAAGTAATAGTTACCCGTCACAATGGAAGGGGTTTAGCTAGCCGCCCGATGAGCATTCAGCAGATTGTTGAGCTAACCGACTTGTAAGTGCCGGATGCTTACTTTTGATATGGAAAATAAGAGAATACTAGTGGTGAAAGAGTTTTGTTCAAAGCTCCCTTTAAACAGCTAGTTATATGCCCTTCATACACATTACCGCAATCAGGGATAATCAAGACGCAGATGACTTTATTATTGGAGGCAATAGCATTGAAGGGTGCTTTGGGTTACTTTCTAAATTTGTTAGTCTGGGATGTCAATTGATTACCGTTAAGCTATCGTTGGGCGAAGACTGCCTGACATTTTTACCTATTGAAGCCTTCGACGGTGAGCCAATGGAAGAAGCAATACAAGTTCTTCAACGGGAATGGGAAGCAATACTTTTTACGAATAAAAATTCAAACTGAGACACTACCCTACCGATTAAGCCATTAATTAAATGTAACTTAGACGGTTATAGGTTAATCCTTTCCATATATTCTAATGCTACAAGTCAAACTGAAGTTCGAAAAAATATTGGAGTTGTACGTTTTTAGAGTAACAGAAAGGTTTATTGATCGAGTTGACACTAAGGCTCAGGCTAAACTAATCAAGTTGTATAAGGACACCGATAAAGAAGAAAAATAAACAACATGAAAACAGGAGTTGAATTAATCGCTGAGGAGCGAGACGAGCAAATCAATAAACATGGATGGTCGGCAGAGCGCGACGACGCGAACGATAAGGGTCAGCTTACAGAGGCCGCCATTTTCGCGCTTACAGGTGACGGTGATTATTGGCCTGAAACCTGGAGTTACGAGTTTGCCGACAAAATAAACGCCAAAACGCACCTGGAAAGTCTGATTGTTGCCGGTGCATTCATTGCCGCTGAAATCGACCGTTTACTGCGCCAGTAACCTAGCAAACCACCCCCGAAACTGAAAGTACTAGCAGGATGAAGGTGAGTAGGTGTTTCATGGCGTAATTTTACACCAAAGAATTTAACAAGTTACAAATACCCAAACGGGCATAAAAAAGACCATTCTATTGAGAATGGCCTTTTAAGGCATATTACCTGTTTCACTTCTTATCCAGCAACTGGTTGACAAGCTGCTCTAAGTGGTCTATACGTTTCTGCTGTTGTTTTAGTTTTTCTTCCTGCTGTTTTGCTTTTTTATCCTGCTCAATACTGTAAAGTGTCAGTTCTTCGATCTTTTCCAGCAGTTTAGCGTCGGTCTGGTGTAGATCATTGCCCTTCTCCACCATCTCTTTAGCGGAAGGAATACCCGGCAGGTGCTCATGTTGCTGAATGTACCGTTCTACTTCCCAGAGAGGTTTCAGCGAGTAGCTTGACTTGAATACGTAGTCGCTCCAATCTGAAGTATTTTTTACGGCTACTTTTACTTTCTCGGTCAGAATACCCTCTTCGACAAATAACTTGTAACCCGATGGCGTACGGGCTACGTTACTACCAATAATGACCGCATCGTTCTGGGTGCTTTGTAGAAACGAGCCTTTGCGTTGCCAGAAAGAGTCACTTATTCCCTCACGGCTTGAACCGTTTACACTGCCTAAGATCACGTCACCCGCTGAATTGACGGTGAGGAACTTGTACTGATTCGTCACCGACGCTGGAGAGCCACTAGTTAAGTTGGTGAGCCGCAAGCCTGACTGGTTGGCAAGCCCCTGGGTAATCTCCAGTTTATTCTGAGGGGCCGAGTTGCCAATACCGACTCTGGCATCGGGTGAGCCTAGCACCACGGAATTATCCTGCGATACCACGGCATTCACCCCAATGGCTGTTGAGTTGTTGATGTTTCCGCCGGGTGTACGGGCCTGAAAACCGATGAACGTATTCTGAGAACCTAAGGCATTGCCAGAGAAGTTAGCCCCCCGGCCGATATACGTGTTGTTCAGGCCGGTGGCGTTACTGAAGCCCGAGCCATCGCCGATGAACGTATTACCCAGTCCCGAGGTGTTATTCTGGCCCGACCCATTGCCCATGAAGAGATTATAAGAGCCGTTACTGCTGGCTCCCGCTGCGTTGCCTATAAACAGGTTGCCAATGCCGGTCGTATTGGTGTAGCCCGCCTGATAGCCGATAAAAACGTTGTTACTGGCAGTCGTATTGCTGAAACCAGCCTGCGCCCCTACAAACACATTGGCTTTGGCAGTCGTGTTGGCAAAGCCCGCGTAATACCCCAGAAAGGCGTTATTGCTACCACTTGTATTGGAAACGCCCGCGTAATAGCCCAGAAAGGAATTCTGGTCCCCCGTGGTATTGTAGCCGCCTGAACCAGCGCCCACAAAGGCATTATAACTGCCGGTGGTATTATTGTATCCCGCATTAGCGCCCAAAAACGAATTATTGGTGCCCGTAGTATTAAAGTATCCCGCATTAACGCCCAAAAACGAATTATTGGTGCCCGTAGTATTATTGTAACCCGCATGGTCGCCAATAAAGGCATTACCACTCGCAAAGGTGGTTTGCTGGCCTGCTGCATAACCCACAAATACATTAGCATTACCCCTGTTGAGCTGGCCGGCAAAAGCGCCCAGCGTTACGGTATGGAACCCTCCGCTCGTACCGGCATAGGCACCTAGGGTAATGTTAGACTGACCATCGGCATTAGTCGATCCTGTGTAGTAGATACTTTGGGTTTGCTGAGCCAGGACGGGTGTGGCGCAGATAGCTGCCCCAAGAAGAAGAAGAGTTGGTTTCATAAAGCCAAAGAGTTAGTCTTTATCAAATCTAGCTTATAATCAGTCTAGTTCAGACTCTGTTTATTTACCGGTACGAACTGGCAGGCTGACTAAAAAAAGCCCCAACCAGCTGGAAGGAGCTTTTACTATATCTGGGTCAACCCATTTTAAGGCTTCTTAATCCGTTTCAGTTTAATTGTCGTATTGGTCGGCATGCCATCTTTACCGCCAATGGCTACGTGGCTGATAATGCCGTTCCAGTTGGCATCGGCCGTATTTACCGTATAGGTACGTTCGACACCGTCAGCCTGCACCGTGAAGTATTTAAAATACTCATACTGACCTTTCTTGCCGGGTTTGCCCCAGATGAATTTTAGGTCCTGATTGCCGCCGTTGCCCTGTACAGCGATGGTGAACTGAATCTGAGTAATGCCCGATGCCTGCCAGGCCCGGTGCGGTGAGTTCACCCGCGCTGTATTGTAAGCCGCATTATCGTGGTTAGGTGTACCGACTTCAAACACGATATCACTGCCGACCTTCTTCATAGCAGCATCTTTCGAAAACCATTGCGGATCGACGGCCCCACCAAACACGAAATCAAAACTCTGATCGGCTCCACCCAACGTAGCAATCTCAGCCAATGCGTCTGATTTACTACCCAGAATCATATAGCCGGTATCGATGGTTTTGGTACCGACATCATCATAGTTGTTTTCGGGACAGGCGACCAGATAAGCGGATACCCCGCTGTTCCATTCACCCCCTTCGCCAAATTTTTGCCAGGATTTGAACGCTGAGTTTTGAGGCGTGAAATACGTAACGCCCTGCGAAAAGTCACCGTTGTAGGTACCTGCCCAGCAGGCATCGGTTAGGAACGTATCACTGAAGTTTTCGACACCCGGCGCACTCGTGCCAAGTCCGGTACGCATATCATATTCACTGCCATTGATCTTCGTGCGGTGCTGGTTAAAGTCGCCAATGTTGTAAAGCGATTGCTTTTCCTGCTCCTGAC
The DNA here is from genome assembly GCF_054778555.1 of Spirosoma flavus. Lineage (NCBI taxonomy): Bacteria > Pseudomonadati > Bacteroidota > Cytophagia > Cytophagales > Cytophagaceae > Spirosoma > Spirosoma flavus. The sequence goes on along the minus strand of NZ_BAAGZL010000002.1, from coordinate 1,473,309 downwards.
CATGCCAGATACGTTGTTCGGTAATGTAGCTGGCTCTGGCTTCGACGACCGCTCGGGCTTTGTAGCAGATCCGTTTACCCACTAACCACCATTCCAGATCGACAACGATATTACCCGGCTCATTCTGCCAGTTCCAGAATAAGCCCCGTTGCTTGACGCAAAACACCTGACCGCGCGCAGAATCGTTTAGAACCGCCGATTTGATTACGATACCGGGCGTGTACCACGGCGCATCGGAGCCGCCCGGTACGGGATTGGCACCGGTACCCACTTTGGTAACACCATTGATGGTAAAGACTCGTTTCGGGTTGGCGTACAAACTAACCTGCCATTGTACGCCTTTATCCGAAAACTGATTGTTGACCTGCTGATCACAGATGACGTTCCGGTTGTTGGTTTTCAGAGCCGCCCAGGTTGGACAACCGCCGACCGACTTCTTGAACTTCATGATCACCTGCGTATTCTCGATCTGCTTCTCATCGGCACCAATCCAGCCCTGATCCTCATAATTCAGAAAACCATCCGCATCGACGTTGCCCGAACTGCCTCCACCACCCGGCGTAGTAGTAGTTACCTTCAGTTTTTCCAAGAAACGAGCGGCTAATTCGGCGTGGCCAGCGTCGTTCCAGTGTTTGGCAATAAACGGATTGCTGAAGCTGTGGTTTTCGTATTCAGGCTTATCGCGAATATCATCCAGATTGATAAACTCATACCCCTTACTTTGGGCATACTGACGCTGGCCAGCATTCGAATTACTGTTACCGCTCCACGTACTATTACGGAACATGATGACGCAGTTCGATGTCTTGCTGATACCATTAATCAGTTTGGTCATCTCCTGTTCGAACACCGCCTGATTCCACTGGGAATCGTCGAAGTTTTCGCCCCCGCTGATGATGATCAGATCGACCGGCTCATAGCCAAAACCTTCATGGCCGATGCCGTTGTAAAAGCCGTCGTAATTGAAGGCGTTCAGGTAGCAGCCAGGCGAACCCGGCTGACACCGCTCGAAGGACGCATAATCGCCCATGACCCGAAGTTTTAGGTTTGGGCTGACTGTTTTCAGTTCTGTCCATATCTTATGGGCATAATCCGCCAGCAGGCTCATCGCGGCCATACCCCGCGGCTCCTCATCGCCTGCATTGTTTACCGGAAACCAGTCCGTCGTCGGTACCCGACCCGCTTTGGTGTACGAGTTGCCGATCACCAGCATCCGATTAAACGAACGATACGTAGTGGTCTGAGTCGGTGGATTGGTGATTGACGTCGTAAACAGCTGGACCGGGTTTGTGGTTACCGTCGGCGTAAATTCCTTGGCATCGGGAACGCCATTGAGCTGAAACGTAACCCGAATGGGCACCGATGGAACGCCCCATAATGTCCAGTCCAGACTATACCCGTCGGTGGCCTCAGGGACTTGACCTGACCCCAGAAATACACCCGTTGGCAGAGTAGGGTTTTGCGAATTGGACAGTGTAAGCGCTTGCCCATCCTGACGCTCGATTTTCATCTGGAAATTACCAATTCCACTCGCTCTGATCTGGAGTGAACCGCCGTTCCCTGAACTATAGGTGTACCGGGCCGCTAAGCCTATCGCTGAAGCGGTTGACGTAGCGCCACCTCCAGTTCCGCCCGTTGGGTACGGCGGCTGAAGTGGAGGCCGGGTTCCCGCGGGAATCGTATACAACGTACCGGTGTTAGGATCGGGTACGGTCAGCGTAAAGGCCCCGGCGCTGGCCGCGGCTTCAAAAGCAGCTTCGCCCTGCGTAGTCAGTGGATACAAATCGATATCCCGGCTGGCATAACCGACGTACAACACTTCCTGAGGAGCGGCCCGACGCCTGATTTTAACGGGTTGTTTTCCAATGGTAGCCATAAAATTAACTTGCTAAAGCGGGAGGAGTGGGATTTGAGGTGATACGTGCTTCCCGGTAATCACCCCGCCAGGTGTGGGTTTCCTGATAGGGGGCGGGTAAAATGTCGTTGAACTGGCAGTACACATCTTTGGGCACGGCACCGGCGGCACCGGCCGTTAGTTTCCAGTACTCCAGCACCGGATTGCGGCCTTCGGCCCGTAGCTGATAGCTGGGCGTGGCAGGCCCTGAGCCCTTATCGACCCAGAATTTGAAGTCCGTGAATTTATCTTCATCCTGACACAAATAGCAGATACGCACCCACATATACGTGTCACTCTGGTAGACAAACAGCCCCCCGCGAACCACCGGCTTGCGGGTAAACTGCTCATACTTATCCGTGGTCTGATCCAGTTCGTTTTTGAAAATCCAGAGTTTGAATTCAAGGGGCTGATAGCCGTTCTGAATGATAAAATTCAGGTTTGCCGCCCGTTGGAAGCCCTTCTGGTACATCTCAACCGAACCCCGGTATTTGGACCGCTGATTCATTTCGGCCGGTAGCGGTCCGCCGATGGTACTCCGTAGCTGGGTTTCCATCCAGCCGCGGATGTAGCCTGCATCTTCGGTAAAGAAGTAAATGCTCATGGCGTAGTTTTCCGTCCAGGGTCCGTACAACGGCCGGTTGTTGAGCTCGGTTACGTCGTCATTGGTCAGGTTATTGGCACTCATGTCAACCCCCGGCTCCACTTCGGTATCGAGTCGGAAAGCGGCACTGAAATGAATGTTTTCGTAGCCCGTTTTTCTGAAAGTAGACGGCGCCAGATGCTGACCACCCGCCCGAAAGAAGTGATTGGCTACGTGCTGGGCTTCGTTGGCATAGAGCTCAACCATAGCCCGGTAGTAATCACCCTTATAAATCAGCGTATTCTGCCCGTGCAGATTAACGTACCGTTTATCGGTTCGCCAGACCAGCTCCCCATTCTGCACGATGTAGTCAGCGCCACTTTTCTGAAACAGGGTCTGACCGTCGCTGGTACGTCGCAGGTAGGAATTCTCCCCTCCGAACGCTTTGCCTGCTCTCAGGAGTTGCCCGATCACCGTACTGTTGCTGATGGGATCGCTCTGGGAGGTGCCCCTGAGCCCTTCCAGAATTTTGCTGTAATGCATGTATTCGGGCAGGCTGTTATCGCCATTGTAGGGATAGCAGAAGAAATACGGGCTCGGATGGCAGATGCCGCCGTGATCAGTCAGGCACGTTTTCAGGGTTTTATTGCGGGGAGAAGCCGCTGCGTAATCAATCAGCGCTTTGGCAATACCGCCAATCTGGGTGTACCATTTTGCATAGGAATTATCTTGTTCCGCGAAAACTTCCTGATTGATGGAGAAGTACTCCACACCACCGCCTTTCCAGTCATCCTGTTGAAACGTAGCGTAAATTTTCTCTGCATACTTCTGGAAGGCCAGCTGGTTATCCATAAAGTAATGCAGGCCATTATAGCCATTGTCCGGCCCGTTCGACTGACGGGATGACCAGTTGAACAGCTGCTGAGCCGCGGCCAGATTCGCCGAACCGCCAGCGGCCTCCAGGTCCTTACCCGCCAGCCAGGCTTCGTGGTAATAGGCGGCTTCAATCGCCCGTTTATACTGGGTAGGATATACCGACTCACCCTGAAACTTGGTACTTTCCGCCAGATGGGTGAAACCCCTCCCAATCAGATCGTTATCGGCTGAGGTAGTATACAATCCACCAGGAAAGACAATAACCTTACTGAGCGTGTTGAACGTCGAAAAGCGTTTGAACAGCGCTACGTTCTGACCATCCTGCCAGGTGAAATTGTACGAATTTCCTTTCAGCCGCGGCTTGGTTTGATTGACGGCCGTTAGAATGGGGGCAGGTGTGCTGATAAACGGTTTGTTGTTTACGTCGGTCCCCGACCGGCTGAAGGCATACGACGTATCAAAACCGGATTGGGTTGTGCCGCCACCGGTTGAGCCTGGCTCAAAGGCAGCATTTTCAATATCGACGAACGTATCCCCCAACGGCGAACAGTCCCGGTTGACAAACTGCTTATTAGCCGCGGGTGTTGGTGGATTCGGCTGGGTCTGGGCGACCTTCTGAGCCGGGCTCAGCGTCTCAAACTCAGCATCACGGGCCTCACAGGTCTTCGTATCATCATAGATATCGTAACGGGTCTGGCCATTCAGCCAGCCGTCCACGGAATCACCGGTATTGGTATACGCTCTATAGGTTCGTTTTGCCATGATAAACGGGGATTAATTAGCTTCAACTTCGACCAGCAATACGCTGGTAGTATTGGTGGTTGAATCGAACTGGACGCGGAACCGATCCGTCTGAACGGTAGAAAAGCTGACCGACTTTTTCACCAGCGTATTGCCCGTTACCGTGGCTACGGTAGTCCAGCCGCCTGAGCCATTGGGTACCTGAATGCGCCAGCCGGTGACGCCGTAGCTGGTAAAGGTTTCGGAGTCGCCGGGTTCGGTCGTTCGGGTCTGTAGCTGATCCGGAACGCCGTACAACGTTACCGAGCTTAGTGCACGGGTTGCATTGAAATTGATCTCCAGCCACTGCTGACTGACGGCACCATTTGCACTGTTCCAGCCTTCGCCAGCCCCCCATCCGACAGAGCCATGTTTAGGCATCCGGTAGCTGTTGATCAGGTAATCCGGTGAGAGGTTATAACCGGCCAATGTCGAACTAGCCGTAATGGTTGATCCAGCCGCGGCCGCTGCCAGATTGGAGACAGAAACAGTCAGTGAATCCTGCAAAAACGAATGGCCGTTACCGGTATCTTTTCCCTGAATGCGAATGGTGTTTGCTCCCGCCTGAAGCGGCACAATAAAGCGGATTTCGCCTTTTCCTCCCCCCAATGCTGGCAGCGTAAAATCAGTAAGTAAGGTGCCATTAACCAGCAGGGTACCGGTCGCAATGCCGTCCGTATAGTTGGTCTGGTATTTCAGTAAGGCCAGGTGATTGCCCGCCCTGTCAGTAGTTACTGTATAGGCCAAAAAGTCACTGGCCGAGCCGTAATTACCGCGAATCTGTCCACCGGAGGCCCCCGAATCCGGATAGGAACTACCCGTACCCGTCGTTACGTCTTCGGCTTGAATGGTAACCGAAAACGGCGGTGGTAACAAGGGGCAGTTCTGGGCAAGCCAGACGGCTCCGGCTACGACCGGTTTACTCGCCAGCGCGGAGCCGATCTGGGCGTTAATCTGGGCAAGCGTGGGCATCGTGCCACACGTGGCTGTATTGGATATCGGCACAAAGGCGTATTCACCATTCTGCCGCTCGATCTGGGCAAGTTTATCTCCGATGGCCATGTTACTGGGTATAGACGTTTGTACGGGCTACGGTACCGCTGGCTGGTATCGTAGGCGTGTAGGTGAAGAATGGTGTTTGGGCACCGACTTTATAAAACTCATGTTTGAGCACCGTGCTCCGTGGCGTGATGCGCGTACCGCCAATCCGGTTGTAGCCAACACCCGCCAAGCTACCAGCGTCATCGACCATACCCTGCTCGATGTAGAGTACGTTACTTTCGTAGATGCGCTCGATCACCACGACCGGCGAATTAACAAAGAAGGCCGCTTGCACCTGACTGCTATCCTGTTCACTAACAGCTATCTGATAGTCCACTTTCAGCGGAGCCGATGGCGGTGCTACGTAGGCATCCAGATAAACGGTGTAGAAATCATAGGCCGCGCTACTGCCTGCCGGACGGTATTTGACGCTGATACTATCGGCCGTGCTACCCTGAGGAACAGTCAGTAAACCACCTGAGGTTACCGTGATATCGGCGGGTACGGTCGTATGCAGCGCAAACTCATAGGCTGGATTGACCCGGTTTGTTAGCGCGCCACCTACCCCGTAATAGGATTCAACGACAAGCAATTGCGACGTTCGGCCTTTGTAGGCTGAGGCACCTGAACCCAGGCGGTAATCGGTCGTTACGGACTTGTCTGAGTTGCTGGTTCCTTTGATACTTACGTTCAGCTGAATCGACACCTCCACACCACCGGCCAGTGTAGCCTTGGCCGTTACGTATTGAGCCGTCGTCACTGAGCTGGCCACGGCTACCCGGCCCCGGCTGTTGATGGTGACGCCCGGCGGATTGCCGACAATGCTCCAGCTGCGGGCTACGTTGGCTTGCCGCCAGCTATTATCCGACCATTTCCGGTATAGGAGCAACTGGGACAGCGCACCCGGTATGACGAAGTTTTCGCCGTAGAAGCCAAACGAGGGCATACGATCAATCATGTACTCGTTGGTCGGCGTGGGCTCTGCACTCCCTACGTTGACAATGGTCGCCGGTTTTGAAATTTCTACGTTACCACCGCTCAGAATGACGGTCGCATAGATGGTTAGTGCATAGTCCGCGGTGATGGTATCCGCACCGACGGTCAATTTGCCGGTACCCGAATTCATGCTGATACCAGTCGGTAGGCCATTGGTCGCCTGCCATACACGTGCCGTATTGTCATCCAGCCATGAATTATCCGAATATTGCCGCTGGAGCTTCACCTGAAGGTCAGTGCCTTCCGTAGTCGACAGCGTTAAGTTATTATCATCCTTGACAATCCGGAAGTTGTTGGTCGCCGTAGCACCCTGATTCAGAATCGCCAGCGGAGCCGTAATTTCCAGATTATTCAGAATGACCACCTTAATCGTAGCACTGGCATTGGCCGTAATCGAGTCGGCCGTTACCGCGATAGTACCATTCGAATTGATTGCCGTACCGGTAGGCTGATTGAGCAGCGACCACGCTTTACTGTCGGCATACGCCTGCCAGGTATTGTCGGAGAATCGGCGCTGCAACTCGACCGTAATCGAGCTTCCTTCATTGACCGATAGCGAGGTAGTACCGTCGGCTTTGGCAATGCGGAAATCATTGGTAGGCGTTGGGCCTTCAGCCGTCAGTACCCATAAATCCACAATGCGAACGGCTGGATTCGACGTAGTGCCCCCGCACGTTACTTCGTTGGTTGCGCCGACATCGCTGGTTGCTTCGGTATCAGATTCACCGCCGAACGCCCGGTACGTATGGGACTGGCCATCGGCATCACCCGATGGTTTATCGTACCGCCAGCCGTAGGTGGCAAAGGTCGTACCCTGCGGAATAAGGCCCTGAGCAATCAGATAATCCCGTACGTCATTGCGCTGAATGGTTGCCGTAACGGTATCGACTTCTACGCCATCGCGCTCGATACGTATTTCAGGCGCCTGGTTCGGATGGTTCTTATCCACGCACCAGCCGAAGAAGTTCACGCAGTCATTGCCATCAAACCGAAGTACGTAGGAAGGTGGTAAATTTTCCGGTGTATCGACTTCAATAAAGTCACTACTCCCCACAAAGTTGGGAACGGGATTGACCGGCGTCAGATCGCACAGGCTTACTTTCTGGCAGAGCACCGCCTGGGTTTGATCGTCCATGCTGTTGAAGAGAATGCGTAAAATGACGTTCAGATCATCGGCACAGGTTCTGTTGACGAGCTCCATCAGATAGGCCGCTCCTTCGGTCACTACGCCGGCCGGTGAGACCGGTACTACCCGATTATGGGCGTTTACCTGCAAGGAAGCCGCCTGAGGCCGCTCAAACGATCCAGCCTCAATAACCGGCAATAAGGCATTGCGCGCATACAGCCAGTAGGTTGTATCGATGCGTATGTCTCCTCCGTCCGGATCCTGCGAAAACTCAAAATCCTCATCCCAGTCTACCCAGTCGGTAAACTGACCATCCCGCTCCAATTGGTATTGCCAGCCTGGGCCAGTCGCAACGAAGGGTCTAATGACTTTTGCCATATCGTTATTGAGATAAAATATCGGGTAGCCGTCGGACGCCAATCGCCTTCACCCGACCCAGAATTTGTTCTAACTGATCTGTTTTTTCGACTACACCGACCTCCAGCTGATTCCGGACGGGTGTACCCGATTTTAATTCGACGTAGCCCGGTGGCAGACCGGTCGAGGCCGTTAACCGCCCCCCGCCTAGTACACCGCCCAGCGCACCCAGGCCCTTTTTAACCAGGTCGATCAAGTCTTCTTTGCTGGTCGCTTCGGCAGGCGGCACGACTGAGGGCGTTGTATCACTCAGGCCTGCGTTATCGAGCGTCCGGTTCACCTTCGCCTGGGTACGCAGAATCTTATCGACCAGCGATACGCGCCGAACGTCGCCCAGCGTCAGCGCGTACTCATACGGATCAAGCACATTACGGACAAAGGAGAGAATCCGAACGAATCGATCGATGGCCAGATCAGCATCAACGATGCGAAGCTGATCCCCTACGGCGAAGAAAATGGACGGTACATCGGCGGGAATAGGACCCGTGTCACCCGCCAGTTTACGCAGGTAGATCTGATCGATGGTTAACTGGTATTCGGCTCTGGGCGTACTATTTTCATCCAGATAAGCCTGCCCCGCGGCTAATAACTTCGCTTCAGCTGCCTCAACGTATTCATCCGGCAAACGGATATCGATGAGTACGTAGGTATCCCCCGCGCGAACCTGAAAGGGCGAATCCGGAGCGGATGACGGGAATTCCCAGCCCTGTTCATTTTTGAAGGCCTTAAAAAACAGCGATTTGTTAGCGGTATGGAATTCGGTTAAATCAAACGTATACCCCATCAGACCGCCCGAGGTGAAATTGATCTTCGGCGTCAGGCCCGGTATGAGGTATTTATAATTGGGAACCGTCTGGCCGTTTACCTTTTTGGTGCCCTCAATCTGAAAGGGATTAAAATCAATGGTCGAATCAATAAACCCCAAATTGCCATAGGGTATGGTGACCGTTCCGGTTCGCGATGGATAGATTTCCTCGAAAATCTTCGTGTCTTCAATCAGCCCATACGTACTAATGGCCTGCTGATTCTGGACGTACGAATCCAGCGGTTTAGGGTGTTCAGGAGGTGGCGAACCTACTGGCAGGGGCAGTTGCAGCCGATCCGAAAAACCGCGGTAGCCATAGGGTAGATTCTTCTGAGCCCCAAACACGTAAATGCGGGTGTAATGCTGCGTTTGATCAACCGGCCGTCGAACCAGCTGATAGAGTGCATTCCCATAGCCGTATTTGAATACCCAAGGCTTTACATTTCCGGCTGGCTTAATGTGCAACAATCGGTTAGGAGCCTGACCGGGCAGGTAGTCAATGACAAATTCGGTATTAAATTCGGTACAGAGCCGCTGGAGTACACCCAGGCAGGTTTCGTTATCAAACGAGAGTGTTTTGGTTTCTGTCTGATTACCAGCTATCCAGCCGGATTCGCCCAGTGCCGTGCCGTACACATCACCCAGCCCCCAGGCTCCGCCAAATACTCGGGCCATGTTGGTAATGAGCACCTGGGCAAAAAGCGCCAGATTACCCGTCAGTGAGAAACTTGAAGCCAGTGAAACCCCCGTTGTCGACGTATCGAAGTAAATAGGCCGTATCAGATGGTACTGAGGGCCTTCCAGCACTAAATCATAGATGTAGCGTCGATCACCATCCTTGGTTACGGGCGCAATCTTATTCAACGTATACAGTTGCCCATATACGGAAATGGAATCACCAATGCCGAAGTTGATGGGCGAGACGGATTTGACCTTCAGCGTCACCGTATCACCGGTCAACAGGTCGACGCGCTGTTCACCGGACTCAATACCGCTCAGCCCCGCTTTGACCAGGGGGATTTGGGTAAAATCGGGCTTTATTAAAGTAAACGGGGCCATACTTCCCACAACCAGGTTTTAAATAGTTCCTGCATGCGCTCCAGTTCTCCGCACACGATGACGTAATACGATTTGCTAGTTGTCCCCGCGTAGGTGTGGGACAGCGATGTGCTTGGACCCATCGCCGTGTCACGGGTTCCGTCGCCCCAGTAAACCGTCACGGGCGTTACGGCGGATAGCTGCAGGGTAGATGTTCGCCCCCCCTCGGCTCTCATTACCCATTTCACCGGCTGAGGCTCAACCAGATTTAGCGTGAACTCACCAATTACCTTCCCGGCTTCCCGCCACTTTTTATCGATCTCAATACCGCTCGGGCAATAGACCTCAAATACTAATGGTTTACCATTGGAGGTCGGATCGAGATGCAATCGCTGGGTGTTGGGTTTGATAAGCTCGGCTTTCAGGGCATTTAGCTGCGTGAGAAAGCTATCGTTACTCGCACCCACCAGATAGCATTTCAGGGCTATTTTACGGGCTTCGTAACGGGGCCTGGCCAGATCGACTACTTCACCGTGTCCATCCGGCCAGTTTACCGAGAAGGGCGGTTTTAGCGTCAAGCCATCCAGTACACCGTCTGAACTAGTGACGATGATGCCCAGACTTTTGAAGCTAACGCCGTTTATGCTGTAGTTTAAATCCATAATCTTACATGCTATTTCGGAATTCCAATACCCCGTAACGGGTCGTTGCTTTCCAGATTTTTTAACCGATTATCCACCGAGCTCAACAGCTCATTGGTTCGCTCCAGACGGGCTGTGTTCGTCTCGATGTTGTTGAGCGATAGTAGTTGCTGACGCATAACGATAGTGGCATCAGCCTGACCGATTCGAAAGGCGTTGAATTGGCCCAAAAGCAATCCCGCCGTCTCTTCAGTCACACCTCGAATGGCATTCGTGGCGCTATTCGGTCCGGAACCCGTATTGGGGGCAAGATTTTTGTTTTTCAGAATATCAAAGCCCATTTGTTTGGCCCCATCCATAGCCTGTTGCAACAAATCGTTTGTTGCCTTGATGATTTGGGGTGCTTTTTCATACAACCGAGCCGTATCATCATCAATCCGCCCGTCACCATTCGGCCCTAGCGATTCCGCTACCTCATCGCCGAATTTTTCCAGATACGGCATAAGTACTTTGGAGTAGATGAGTTTCGCCGTGAAATCCTCCAAAATTTCTTCCAGCGTACCCTTAAACGCTACAGCAGCATCCTGACCTAGTTTAAAGGCTTCAACTAAGCTGTTGCCCAGTTTGCCGCCCAAATCACCAACCAGTGATTTGACAATATCTTTAATAGCCACTTTCGCTTCATCAATCTGCTTCTTCCAATCCAGCGTCGATTGAATCAGTTCTTTGGTTTTGTCATCTACCGCTGCGCTTTTAACTAAACTCTCCGCTAAGGCTGAATTTAATTCATATACACCCTTTTCCCCTTCTTTAATTAAGTCGGGGTACACTCGTAATAGGCTAGCAAACTCCTCCTGTTTTTCCTTAGCCGACCCAAAAAGTGACCCAATAAAACCAGCTGCAGCACCAACGACAGTACCTACGCCGGGGAGTATTGCCGTGCCGATGGCCGCGCCGGATAAAGCACCGGACAGGGCCTTACCAGCGTTTAAGGAATCGCGGGTTCCAACCTTAGCCTGTCCTTCGGCGAGCTTGCGAATGGACTGCTGATACTTTACCTGCGCATCATTGAGCTTCTTATAGTTATTATTAATTTTACCCAAATAGTCTTCACCAAAAATGTTGTTTCTGTTCTGGGTAGTGAGACCTAATTGCTCATTGAGGAGTAGATTATACTGCTGCTGGCGAGAAATGATAGAATTATAGTAGTCCTCATCAACTTTTTTGCGCTGCTCTGAGGCTGTGTTAAAATCATTGATGAGGCTCATTAGCCCCTGTATACCAATCGCCAAGCGTTCCGAAGGTTTCAGGCCTTCTTTCATGGCTTTGACCACCGTACTAATTGTTGAGGATAGCCCTACCAGTAGATTACCTGCTACGGCTGCATCGCCACCTAATTGAGACAATGCTTGTCCAAATTGACCAACCGCCCCTACGTATACGTTAAGGATGTTAGAAGAACCCTGTTCGGCTTCTTTTTCAAGTTCACGAAGTATGCGTAATTGTTCTTTGTAAAATTCAGTGTTGATGCCGCCGTTACTTTTAGCATCCTCAACAACGGCGCGCTGATTGGCAATTCGGATTTTTAGCCCTTTTTGACCTTCCTCTAAAATAATCTTGGTAGTAGCTTTATAGGCTTCCCCCTCCTCAAACTTTCGTTTCTTGAACTCTTCTAACTCTTCGGCTTCCTTTGTATTTATATCGGCTAATGCTTTGTAATAGTCAGCCGTAGTTTCATTATTGTACTTTTTGTCCAGACCTAATTTCAGATCGTTATACTTGCGTTTAATAGCCAACTCAGCCTCTGCGTTACTAGCTGAGGATTGCAGAAACTGGTTAGTAAAATCTTTAAGTTGCTGTTCGGCTTGGACAATTTCAGTGGCAACGGCTTCTTTCTTTTTGAAGAAATCCGGCGCAAGAGGGCTGGTTTTATTTAATGCCTCCTGTTTTTCGTAAAGTTTGTTCAAGTAATCAGTTAAGGAAACCGATTCAACCTGAGCTTTTCTCAAACCCTCAACAAATAAATCCAGCGAGGTTTTTTGGCCCGTTACGGCATTACGTTTCTCAATTAACTGACTTAAATTACCCGCTTCCTTATCGGTCAAGCCGACATTAGTACGTTGATCTTCAAGTTGCGAAATCTGATTATTAAGAAAATCCAGATAGGATGTCCCCGATTTCAATAGGTCTTGAAATTGCGCGTCAGCCGACTCTTTGCCGTAAGCGGTTAAGAGATTTTCATAAACCAGATACTTCGTTTCTTTCTCCGATAATTCTTCTTCAAAGCTTTTGATAGCCTGCTTCTTTCTTAACTCCTCTGCCTGATACTCAGCCGCCTGTTTTTTGGCTAGGTATTCGGCAATTTTGGCATCATCCTTACCCGCTACTAGCTTTTGCAGAATTTCGTCACTCTTCTTGGCGACATTTTCAAAATAGGAGATAGACCCAAACGGGCCAACCTTATCAGCCTCACGTTGTTGTCTTTTTTCTTCGGTCGTTAATTCGCCCGTTAAACGACGCTTTTGCTTGAGTAGCGCGTCAATATCCTTCCGATACCTTGCGTTCTGAGCATCAGTATTGGCGGTATTTATCTTTTTCTTAATCTCCTCAATCTCTTGGTCAATTTGCTCAATGGTTTTGCCTTTTGCGGCCTGAGCAGCCGTTTCAGATTTAACAGCCGCTTTTCCTGCTTCATCAAGTGCCCTATTTCGTTCAAGAATTTTATCAATAATAACCTGTTCTTCGGCGGCTATTTCTTTGTTTAATCGCCTTTTTTTGTCAGCCTGTGCCTGTTGAACATCGCCATTATAAGCCCCTTCGGATAGTGCCGCCCCGGTCAATAAGTTCGAGAAAAAACCGGTCTCATTCTTATTATTAAGCGCGTCGTTACGTCTAGACAAATGTTCGACTAATTCGGCATCTAGTTTCTGTTTTTCAATCTTACGAGCAAGGGCTTCTATGTAGTCGTTAATCGCTGTAGTGCCCTCTGTCGTTTTTACGTTTTCAAGAGTGAGTGCTTTTAGGTGGTCAGGTGAAAGGTCAATTAATTCTTTTAGGGCTTTATTGCGTGCCTCCCTTGTTAGTTTTTCATTATTGATTGTGCTTCTTAACAACTCAACTTTTGCCCTTTCCTTGTCAGTTTCCGTAGCGGCATCCTCACGTGCTTTCTTTAGTGCCTCCTCTGCTTTTTCAACACCTGTCAACTCGCTTTTATAAATAACAAGAGCAGTTGTAACGGCAACAATAGCAGCTACCGCCAACGCATACGGATTGGCTAGAATAGTTGAATTCAAGAATGCTTGTGCCCTAGCTGCAAGGGTTGCCGAAGCGGCTACTTTTGTTGCATTAGTGGCAGCAATGGCAGCAGAGGCCGCTTGTGCTTCTGAGGCTAAAGCAGTAGCCTCCGCTAACTTTATTTGAGATAAAGTAAGGAATCCTGTTGCACTTGCCGCCTGCGCTTCGGCAATAGCCTGTTCTCTGGTGATAATAACCTTAGATTGTGCTAACGCAATCTCAGCAGTAAGCAACGCGGCTCTTCGCGTTTTCGCTAAATCAGCAGCTTGCTCAATTACGCTTGTTGCAAGCACGGCTGCGCGGTAGGCTCCATACGTAGCCACCAGTATCTTTAGGATGTCCAGAATTGAGTCGTATTGTGTTACGGCTTCTGTTGCTCCGTTAAGTATTCCGGCTATTATATCCTGATTGTCTTTACCAATCTGATTAAGCATCTGCTCGTAAGCATCGCCTAAACGCTCCTTTAGAGCATTAATTGATTTACTTTGAGCTTCTAGCGTACCAGAGAACAACCCAGTACCCGAAGTCATATCTTCAATGGCTTTTTTGACTTCTTTAAAGCCAAATTTGCCCTCTTCGGCCATGCCGCGAATTTTATCCTCTGCTACGCCGAATTGTTTGGCTAACTCTTTTATTAAAGGAATTCCGCTATCCGTAAATTGATTCAAATCCTTTGTCATCAATCGGCCAGATGTGCGAGTCGTGCCGAAAAGATAGACAAGCCTTTCAAGTGGTAGCCCCATACCGGCGGCTACGTCACCAAGCTTGCTTAAGGTGGGAATTATTTCTTTTGCTGAGAATCCATAGGCAAGTAACTGTTTGGCTCCATCTGCTGCATCTTTGACGCTAAAGGGTGTAGACCCAGCAAATTTTACAACTTTACCTAAAAGGTCATCGGCTTGGGATTTGGAGCGTAATAAAACGGAGAGTGAGATTTCTAATCGCTCCATCTCACCCCGGACTTTTACTATCTGCTGAGGTAAATCAGATAACCCCCTAAAGGCAAATGCACCAAGAGCTAAACGGCCTATGTTTTGAAGGGCACTATCAACTTTGGCTGACTCCCGAACAGTTGTAGTGGTCAATCCTAATACTCTACGCTCCATCTGTTGGATGGTAGAGTTAAAATTAACATCTCGAATTACCGCGTCGAAGTCTAAGGGACCATTTAGGCTCATCTTAAAACTTGGGGAAAGGAGTTACTTTTTCCCACAAGTTAAGCCCTCAAAAGACAATATTAAAAAGTTATTTTCTTGATTATCAGTGTATTAAACAAAGTGTAAAACATGAAGTGAAACAGCCCATGCAACAAGATGCGAAGCAGAAATTATAACGGCCCTATATTGATTTACAGGGCTGTTCGTTTTATTGTCAAGAAAATTTACAAGGAAATCTGCAAGAAAATTTGCAAAAAAATCTATTGGTTTATTACCAAAACCGGCCTAAATTTTGTTCATTTGGTGAACGATCACTGCACGGCATCTGCACGATATATGCACAGCCGTACACTAGGTAAGGTTATGGAAACGAAAAAGGCTCATAAAACAAAGTTAAGTCACGCAAAACGGGTAGATCGCCGGTACCCCAGAGCGCACAAAACAATCAGTTCCGAACCTAACATGAAAGAGGTATCTGCTATTGTTAATTCTTCTTTGCTAGGGGTAATCGGAGGTGGAGGGATAGGGGCGTTGATTAGCTTTACGGGAGCCGTCTGGGGTGGCGCAATTGGACTGGTTGCCGTTGCTGTGCCTGAGGTAATTAAACTCTATCACGAGCATAAGTAGCTCACACAATGCCCGTTTATTATAAAATTATCTCACCTATTGTCATTGTTGGAGGAGCCTTGTTAATATGCCTTTCGCATCCTGTTATTTTAAAGATTAGGAGTAAGCATAACAAGGTTTTACTTGATAACGTCACAACCTGCTTCTTTTCCGGCGCGTCGTTTTTTGTTGCCTTACGTATGGCAATAAAAACCTTTGAAAAACTATACGCAACCGTTGATTTAGATACCGAGCATTTATATACGATTGGCGCAAGTGTTGTAGTGGTTTGGAATGCTTTCTATGCTTACTACAAGCGTACTTGGCCCGAACAACAATAAAAACTTCGATAGAGCAACTTTAAACAACTTATATGCAAAAGGTAATTACAATTATGGGGCATGGTCCCACCACGCATGAATTAGAAACTCGCAAAGGAAGGGGTATTGAGACTGTCTACCCAGAATTGCAAAAACTGTTGGATGAAGAATATAAAATAGTCAATACGATTCCTGCCATAAGCAGTGGCGATAATTTCTTTGTTTCATTCGCTATCACCTTTGTGTTGGAAAAGTAGCTGCGAGACTTTTTACTTAACAAGAAAGCCCGACTTATTAAATCGGGCTTTCTTGTTTTTATACGTACTGCCATTTAAAGCCTCCGTGCGTGGTTTTGGGGATGCGACCTTTTGGGGTGCTCCGATACCCTATGCAGGCTCTTTTTATAGAATGGATTGACAGCGAAAGGGTTTGGCTTGCTTCATCGACACTCCCCCAAACCCGAATTACCTCCCCTGTCTTTATATCAATCTGATTGACTTTTTTTAGCCTTTCCTGAATTGCTCTTACCTGCGATTCGGTAGGTATAAGTCGCTGCTTTTTGACTTCGGAGATTTTGAGTTTTGTTTCTTCTGTCTGCTTCCTGCCAAACATGGGATTGTTGGGGCCATTAAACATAAGTTTACCCCTAACCCTCATTGCTTCAACTACGTGAGGAGGGCGTTTTACCCCTCGATTACTTGCGGCTATGGTAGCCAAATTGTAACCTTTAGCCCTGTTGTATGACTGATAAAAATCCATCCAAAACTGCTCGCGTTCGTTGATTTTTGAAAGGTCGTCAACTCGCTCCAAAACCTCAAAGTTAAAATTACCAACTCCGTATTTTTTAAGTGCGCGAGGGAATAGCCCATCCTCTAACCGCATTTTGGTATGATTTCGGTAGCGTTGATACATATCTTGAGATTGGCCTATGTACACCTTACCGTTAACAAGGTTGGTGAATTTATATATACCAGGGTATTGGCACTTGGGGATTGGTCTTGGTTCAAATAATGGAACAAAGTCCCTTTCGGCTTTATCGGGACTAAGCACAGTTCGGCGAATTTTAACGCCGTGCCTTTTTAAGGTTTTACAGATGCTACTAGCAGAAACACGTAGATTTTTGGCGATCAACTCCGAGGATTCACCACTTTCATAGTCTTTAATTGCCTGTTGAATTTCATCAGGAGATAAAGCAAATATTCCCTTATAATTGGGGTGGTATTTTTGAAGGTAATTGCCAACAGTTGCATCGCTTAGATTAAGCGTTTGGGCGATTTCATAAACCTTAATACCTTTATCGTATAAGGCCCTCATTTGCTCAATATCTTGGTTATTTACTCGCCGGACTCTGAGATTGCAGTCAGCCTTTTTAAGGACATGATAAACGCAGTTGTAAGGCAAAGTCATTGCCTTGCCAATGTCGCTTACAGATGCCCCACCCCTAAAAGCTCTTACAATTTCAGCCTGCGTTTCAGTAGAAAGGTTGCTAAATTTTAGCTTGCGCGTTATACCCGCTTGCTCAATAATTTTATAAATCGGACTTGAACTACAATGGTAACGACGTGCTAATGTTTCTAATGAGTCTCCTTGCCTGTAGGCATCAATGATAACCTCAACATCTTTTTGACTTAGGCTTACTAGCTTAGGCATCTCTTTCGTTTCTTTTTAACTGGTTTAACAAAATTCTTTGGATAACTGTCCGTTTGCTCATGGCAGGAGTGACACAACGTTTGCCCGTTACTGACCTCCCACAATAGAAGGCACTCTTTGGCCTCATCAATAGAGCTAATTCCATTTTCACGAACTAAAGCCGATAGCTCTATAATGTGATGCGCTTCAATAATTCGCTTGCGTCCGTTGCGTTTCCCGCACTGTTGGCAGGTGAAGCGGTCGCGAATGAATACGGCTCGTTTCCATTGTTCGTATTGTTCGGTACGCCGAATGGAGGCAATCAAACGAGAGTAAGAAACCCTCGTTTGATTATTAACAGTAGCGGCCTCCATTAACTTTCGTACTGTTGCTGGTATAAGTGTTCGGCAAAAGCAAGGCTGTAAACCTCGTTTAGTAGGTCGTTTCGTTCAGCTACCGATAGCAAACACTCACCCTCGATACGTGGGAAAAGGTGTATGTTAATCCCCAAATGAGATTCTAACCTACTCCATATACGTTGCCAAATTAGTAGGCGATTTTCGCCCGTATTTACGGCTATGGTGGTAACGAGTTGACTAGCTTGAGCGCGAAAAGTAAGGTTGCTATTATTCATGGCTCACCTCCTTTTGCTTGAGCTTATACTTATTGGTATAGCCCGAATTGTTATCAAAGCACACGAACCTATTTTTGAGTGTAATCAAAAAGGTTATCAGGCTAAACAGATTGCGTACCTCAAACTGCTTTTCGTTTAGGTCGTTTTGGGAGCGAGAAATCCAGAAGCTAAAAAGCTCTCCTATTAACTCGAAAGGAGTGTCTGAATCGTTGAAGTCCCAGACCTGATAAAGCAGCGTAAATAAATCGTCTCTGGCTTCGTCGTCCTGGTAAATATCCAGCAGGAGTTTACTTTGCCAGTCTTCCCGATTAAACGGGGTTTGAAGGCCAGAATTGGCCGTTTGTGGAGGGGTGTTTGCAGAATTCCCCCTACCCACGTAGCTTTGCTCCGTGTTCATTTTTAAACATGCCTGTTTAACTAGTGGACATAAGACCCGTATCGAAGTTTGGCGACAGAGGTACGGGTTTCTTATGTTAACAAGGGACTTTCCCTTGCATTAGCTGATACAATATTAATCTAACTTTAAATGAGATGCAAGTTATTTGGTAAAATTATTAAACCTATGATTTACCTTAAAGTAAAGTTTATCGAAATGTCATAGTTTAGGGCATTTGCAATCTTGCTTATTGCATCAGCAGATATATTTATATTACCGCTTTCGTATCGGCTAATCTGAGATTCAGAAGCACCTATTAGCTCCCCAAGCTCCTTTTGAGTAATACCTCTACTTATACGAGCCTGTTTAATTAAATACCCCACCCGCTTCTTTAGGTCTTCCATGAGTTTAGTTTCAGTCGCTAAATATATGCACTTTATAATGCATCCTAGTTAAAGTTTGAAAATATTTTGCACAGTTTAAACGCTTGTCACTTTACAGGGACTGTATTTTAGTTGCTATAACAATAGCGAAAGGTAGTAAAATCAGCCTCATCAGTTCTTCCTAAATTACTTTACCTTTTAATTATTCGTTATTCCATGCCATCGAACGCTTATATCAATTTTCTATATATTCGAGTTGATGTTTTAAGGTTAATTGAAACACACAGTTACTATACTCAAAACAGACGAGGGCGTAAGAATTTAGGACACCTAACCAGAAGTGCGGTCGTTATGCTATGTGCTGCTTGGGAGCGATATAACGAGGATTTAATAATAGAGTCGATCCAATACCTGAACAGCTCGGTTAATGATGTAAACTTGCTTAATAACTCAATAAAAAAGACAATTAGCAAAAAAGTAAAAGAGGATAAACATGATCTTAAGCCTCTGGCTATGGCAGGCGATGGATGGAAAGATGTATGGCTTGCTTATGCTAGATTGGATGCTCAATCGTTGAATACACCTAAAGCTGGTAATCTCAAGCTGCTATATAATGCATATTTGGGGATCGAAGATTGTACTACATTATGGGGATCAGCTACCAAGCCAGCTAAAATAGATGCATTTGTGACAGATCGAGGGGGGATAGCACATAATGGGGCTAGGGCTGGTTATATTAGGATGAACCAGTTAAGGTTATATCAAGATTTAATAGTTGAGAGTGTCATTGAAATGGATTCGAATATGGCGCTAAAACTACAGGCAATGGCAGGCACCCATAATCCAGCTTGGGAGCGTCTTTATTCTACTGAGTTGAGTTCATACATGTAAAAAGCTAAAGCGATGGGGCGATTCGTAATATTAAGGAGGAAAGACGGCCAATTATTTTTCCAGTTCAAAGGTAGTAATGGTCAGAACATCTTAAGTAGTGAAGGATATTCCAGTTTTACTGGAATTGAAAGTGGAATTGCATCAGTCAAAAAAAACGCTAAACTTGATTCTAGTTATATTAGAAATGACAAGGCGGGTAATAATGGCTTTTCATATAATTTCCGTATTGTCGCGGGCAATGGTCAAATAATCGGCATGAGCGAACGATTCATTAGTAGAGAAGCTAGAGAAAGAGCAATTGATGAATTAAAACATACAGCCGAAAGCGCGATTGTGCAGAAAGAATTAATATGGTTCAACTAGACATAAGATACTGTTTATTTTTCTTCTCGTTTTATGCTGCCTTTTCCTGTTCTGAGAAAAGACAGGAACCTCCCGTAACCACCATAGCCGTTTCAGGTGTTCAGGTAGATAGTATAAGGAGGGAAAACATAAAAGCCTCTTACGATAGCAGCATTGTTTTGGGTTTTCGCTTTGGGATGACCAAACAGGAGTACGACTATACCTACTCCCGTTTGATTCGGGCTGATACCTTACATCAGTTTAGTAAAACCGAATACTCCTACCTAATAAAGTCCCCACTTTCAAAATTCTCTGTTGATGCTGTGTTAACTCCGACTTTTGACAAAGGAGAGTTGATTCAATTAAAAATGCTCACCTATGAAATGGAGAGGGGAACAGGCACGGTAATTATTCAAGATTACCTAAGTAAGCAATTTGGGCTGCGCTACCTATCCAAAAGAAGCCTTTCCGATATTTGGATAAAAGGAGGCTTAGAGGTTGAAGTTAAACGCGAACAAGTCCAAACCGACCCAAACTATAAAGCTACACCTCACAACATTATTACCTTTCGCCCTACCCAGTTGGCGTTGCTAGCGCATTTATAAGAGGATTATTATTTATCGTAAATAATAATGTTGTTTCTATTCAATTCTACCAAACAGTTTATAAACAATGAACAAAAAAATTAAAAAAATGACTATAAAAATCCCGGTAATATCAGGTACATACAAAGACTTGAGCGTATTCGATTTCTCATTCAAAAATATTGTCATTGTAAATATTAAAGATTCTTTCGTTGATGATTATATAAAGAAACTAGAACCAAATATGTATGACGCAAATATTACTTTTATTAATAAGATAAGAAGTGAAATAAACTTTGATCATGAGCAAAAGTTTTTAATATTATTTATTGATATAAAAAACTTTAATTATGAAGACGCTCTTAATTGTTGGAAATTACTACTAATTATATTCCCCAGTAATCTACAAATTGAACACATTATTTATTACGACAATAATATGGGGTTCTTTCAGAGCAGCCTCATGGAATCTTTTGACACACAACTAACTGGTAATGATTCAGAAAAGCTACTAAATTACCGTGGAGAAGACATTGGTTTAATCAATGAATTTATTAGCCTAGTCTTTAATAGATTGAAGGCCAAAAACTATATTGGCGTTGCAATAGAAAACTACATTCAAAGCTACAAGGCGTCTCATTATCATTACCAGTTTCTTACACTATTATTTGCTCTTGAAAGCGTAGTAGAGCAAGAATCAGAGCTTTCATATAGATTAAAACGATTTATTTCCGTACTATGTGGCGAAAAACCATTCAACTGTAATATAATATTTGAAAATATAAATGAGATGTATAGGATTAGAAGTAAAATTGTTCACGGCGGGAATATGAAGGATATTTATAAAGATTTAATTAAGAATACTGAATTATTGCAATTCCTTGTTTCGCGAACTATTATTGAACTATTAATCCATAATATAAGCGATATTAAAATGCTTAATAAAGCATTAACCGCTCTTGGCTATGGTGAAAAACGCAAGCTAAGTAATAACTATAAAGATTTCGAATTTAACATTATTGTTTACGAAAATGTAAATTGGATTTCAATAAAAGAACGTAATAGTAATGACCTTTTCGATAATTGGCTTTCAAGTATTGGTTAGTTTATAAACCGATACTAAATTCTCTCCCATCCCTATGACATCATCACTTAAGCCACCCTATACCCAACTGGCTTTATTGGGGCATTTGTAAGTGATAACTAGGCTGGAAAGTAGCTCTATCTATAAAAGGTTAATTGCCAAGGTAGAAGCTATACTATAGCTTTATAAACAAGGCAAGATTTAGGATATAGGTATTCTTTAGTATACTCTTAAAATTTATTGAGTCTCTATTCTTTACTATGCCTGCAAAATATAGTATGTCTACAAAATTTGGAATCTATCGGAATCTAATGTACTATTGCAAATGAAAAAGGGCCGAAGCGAAATGAAACGCCCCGGCCACTTTTTTTCGGTGAGGATGGTTGTTTACTGTTCCGGGTTATGAATCCGGTCATAATTTACCAACCCTACGGTCAGCGAATATAGTTGCGCTGTCTCTCACCTATGCGCCCCGAAACGTCGCCACAACGAAACGAAACGCAGTATCTTCAAGGCTACCCCTCTGGGTGGCCTTCTTGTTTTTTAGTCTCTGTATTAAAAGATGCTATTTCAGATACGAATATTCCATTAGGAACAAAAACCACAGGATTGAAAAATTCCTCCTTGAATGTCGGCCCAAAGTCTGCCTCAACAACCCAATCTTTTGGCCCTATATAAACGGAAGTAGCGTTATTATTGAATTTGATTGCAACTAATATGCCTTTTCTTCTCAATTCAGACGTATCATGCCTTAAATTGCCGACAGGAAGCTTTAAGTCTTCAAATGCTACCTTTAACTCAGGAAAACGGACAGGGTGTTTTATTACTTCCTCAAATACAGTTCGTATTCTCTGTTCAAAGGGAGCCTTTGCAAGCGAAGCTTTGGGTTTTAGGTACGAACCATTGGCATTATAGGAAGGCAAGTGGTTGACTCCATTTGAGTTATTTGGCTGTGAAGCAGGAGGCTGGACATAGCTAGGCGAACCAGAGCGTAGCTTTATACGCTCAATTAGACGGTTAATATATTCAACCTCCCTAAGCAAACCATCCTTCTCTTGAAGGAGGACATTTATAGCTGATTGGTCTTCATTGTTCATCTCTTTGTGTATGCTTTAAGCCCTTTTAGCTTTCCTTATACAAAGAGATATGGAAAAAAGTACAATAGCAAGGTTTTTATAAAAAAAACTTTTCAGAAACCTACAACCACTACAAAGAGGCTTGTAGGTAGCGGTGATGGTGGGGGAAGTGCGTGTAATAAACTACAAGCAATACTTAATGCTTATAAAGATGAAGAGCAAACAAGAGCGAAGCAAGAAGAGAAGGAAAGCTACGACAAAAAGTTAAAGATAAAGAATAGCCTATTCGATGTATTAAAAGTAGCAGTGATGCCTAAACCGGATGAAGACAAAGAGAAGAAGTAAGAATGAAGGAAGAGAAGCGGTAGTAGAACTGGAAAGAGGGAGAAAAGCCCGACAATCATCGGGCTTTTCTCCCTCACTAAAATATGGTAACTTGTACGTACTTTGGCTTGTGCTAACTGATATTAAAGCCCCCTTTATTAGCTACCATCCGCCACACCGTGACCCTTGATTTGATACCAAACTTCTTCATCGTTTTCTCAGTACAGGCCATTTTCATAGCCCCCGGTGTTGAGGCTAACTTATTGTAATAAGTAATGACAGCCAATTTGCGCTTCTCAAAATCGCGTCGATAAGTTGTTTTTAGTGTCGTCATCTCACTGTGGCATATACTGATTTAAGCTGTTCATCAATTCGGCCCTGGCTTCAGGCGTCATTTCATCGAGTTTTCGCGACGGCCCATTTTCATTTTCCTTCTTGGGCTTTTTGTAGCTGGGTGCATCGATCAGGATCCGTTGAACAATAGCCCATTTGATTCCCCAGTGCAGGTAGTGCCAACTCCAGCCGTAGTGCGCACAAATCGAACCTCTTAGTCCATAGGGACTTTTTAGCCCTCCGCCACCAGAGGAGTCTCTATCGGTTCCTTCTCCGTTGGATTTTCTACTTCCGTCGGTTTCGTCGTCCGGTTGGCGGACAGGTATCTGATAGAGTTCGTAAAATCCGGTATGTTCGACGTCGTATTGATGATCATCGTAAGTTCAGCCAGCACTCTGGGTTTGATGCCCCACAGGAAATACCGGGCGAGAATGCCGGAAAAGAGCTTGATCGTCCAGTAGTTGTTGAGTACGGCGATGGCGATGATTTTCGCGCACAATCGGGAGTTTGGATATAGCCGTTTACTTTCTCCAATTGGATTGCTCTTCAGCTTTTCCTCAGAAAAGTCATTGGCTAACCTCAACGCATACACCGACATTTGATCCATAGTCCCGAGGTAGGGCTCAGAAATAACGAAGTCTCTGGTTTTCTTTCCGAATATGCGTAGTAGACTAAACTCAGGAACACTGAACTTGACACCCGCATCAATGAGAATGTCAAGCTCCTGTTTCTCAGCCCGTAGCTTATCAAAGTTTTTCGTTTCTGACATCAGAAAACCTGTTTTTTAACCGTAATAGTGCTCCTATGGAGTATAGTTGCAATACTTGACGTGATAGGGAGTTGGGTACCAGTTCGTATAAAAGGCAAATCCGGTTTGAGCCACCGAATAGTACGTACTTGGCGCTCCCTGACTTGTTACGTTGCCTTGCCAAACCTGCGTCCAGGTACCTGAATCGTTGCGGAGAACGGTAAAGATGTTACCCTGTCTGTACGTTCTGAATTGGGTATCAACAGCCCCCGTTGTATTGGCAGAGGGCGTAAGGTTTCCGTTTGCACTCAGTCCACCGGATGTTGACACCTGACCATAACCCGCAGTGCCCGATGGAGGAAGGTTTATGTACAGGTATCCGGAACTACCCGTTCCCATAACAAGAGCTACTGAGTTGGTACCGGCCACCTTCACATCGAACTGCATGGCGTTGTAGGTTGAATTAATCAGTACCCCGCCGATACCTCCTGATTGGGTGAAGTTTATTGATCCATCTCCGTTAACGCTGAAGGTATTGGTACCCATGCCAGACAATACGCTGGCTGTTACGTCGGTACAGGAGAAAGTGCCCGTCGTGGCTGTCGTGATCGTGTAGGCAGCGCTGGCCGTGGTGCTGGTTAGGCCCGACTTGACGGCCAGTACTTTGATCGTTGACGTAGCCGTGACTGAAATTGCACTACTATAAACCGGGCTGCTCGTCGTCGGTGTACTGCCATCCGTCGTTACGTACATCGTTGCCCCTGCCGTCGAGTTGGTAATGCCAACACTCAGACTGGAACTGTACGTACCGGCAACGGGTGAAAATTGCGGTACGGCTACGCTGGTACTTATCGTATAGTTAGCCATACCAACGGCACTGTTCGTCAATCCCGACTTGATACCTATGGCTTTTACCGTCGTCGATGTAGACAGGCTAAACGGTGCGGAATAGAGCGTTGAACTACCGGTAGGTGTTGACCCATCCGTAGTGTATCGAATTTCCGCGCCTGATGTTGCACTGGTAATGGTAACGGTTATTGAACTGGTGGATGAATAGAGCGGATCCGGTGAAAACTGTGGAGTCGCCACAGCCGTAGGTGTTGGCGCCGTAGGCGATGGATCGTAGTTACGTAGCCAGTTATAAACATAGGCATACGCTTTTACGGCTCCTGTATTGGTGAAGTGAATCTTATCGGCCAGCGTACCGGGAAAGTTATCGCCAACCTGTCCGTCCCCTAGGTGAATATAGGGATTACCGAGCCTTCGACCCTGATCGCGAACGGCATTGAAAAACGACAGCTGTGTATTGCCCCCTGCATTCGTAGCGCCAATCGCTACCGAATAGGCTCCCTGCCCAAAGGGGTACTCGGATAAATAGAACAGTTTCGCCGTTGGGTGTTCGGCCATGATTTTACGCCCAGCCGCAAACAGCGCTCCATGAAACGTCGTATTTGTGGTATCGCTCGACGTACCTAATGGCTGATTAAAAAGGTATTCGGCACCTCCAGCGACTAGAAATATAAAATCAGCATCGTTGGGAATGTTGCTTAGACTCTGCCAGACGGTACCTCCGTTCGTTAATGCCCCCGCGCCAATCCCTAAATTCACAGGCGTCATGTTCAGAGCAGTACTGAGCATCGCGGTCCAGTCGTTTCGGGCAACGATGGAGTTTCCCAAAAAGACAGCTTTTTTGCCTGCGTATTTTGCTGCATAACCGCCATTGGTCGTTGTGGCACTGGTAATTAAGGAAATGACATCGCTCAGGCTGGTAAACTTAGTTACTGAATTATCCAGGCCAGTGAGTGAGGTAGGTCCACCGGTTGTTGGAAGGCTTGCTACGTAAGCGTTGACAGCGGCATCGACTGAAACGGTGGAATAGGGCGTACCGTCGGATTTAAGAAACTTGGTAATCGGGAAGTACATATCGGCATAATCAACCGTTACCCGAACGCTGTTACGGCCCGGTCCGACGGATACGGCCGATGAAGAAAAAACGTCAGGGGATTTTGCCGCTGCAGAATCTCGGATCATGACCTGATCATTGACCCTGTAAACCCGCATGGCCTTTGGTTGCAACCCAATAAGTTGTGCCTGTACACTCATCGTCAGGAGTAGCAGACAGATGGATAATAGATGCTTCATGGATGGGCTGATTAAGAAAATAGGCATTAAGCCAGACCGAACGGCCTACCCTAATGCCTATCGTTCAATAGATTAAGCTGGGTTGGTTACCCGCAAAGGAGGAACACCGTCTTTGGTCGGCGTAAGCACATCGACCGTAATAGCCACCGCAAAGGCGTCGTTTTTAGAGAATTTGCCACCCATTTTCGCCGTAACCAGACCGCGTGGAATCAGGAACTTCATCCCGACTTTTGGGTTGATTTCCAAGGTTTGCTCCAGTTGCACGACAGCCGTTGGCATATCCCATACTTTGGGTGTGCCAGAGGTCGTTCCCCCAAAGACCCTTGCCAGCTGATCAACATCGGGCTCAGCGAGTGAGAAATTGAAGCTAATTTTACCCTGCTTAACTGCGGTATAAAACGGTGTATCGGATTCTTCGGTGAATAGCTCGGTTTTGGTTGGATCTTCCTGAACCATTTCCGCCGTATCCTCCCGAGTGCTACCGATGACAGTGAGACTTGTACCGACTCCTCCATCGACAGCGATCGCGCCCATCTTAATCGAGGTAATCCCCAAGGTTGTTACTTTTGCCATTGTATTGTGATTCGTTAAAGACTTGTTTGATTGAATCGAAAATCAATTGTGAGCTGTAGGAAATAGTCCCCCGTAGCTTCATCATGCATATCCTTTGGCTCGTGTAGCCAGTAGGAATATTCCTGCGAATGGTACTCTTGCAGCACAGTGACAGCTATATCTCCAAGCTCTTTCAGCCTGGCCATATCAGGTACCTGTTGAGGTTGGCCCTGTAGCGTCACATCGAGATTCGGTACGTACAGGTTGGCAATGGCTCTGCCACGCTGGAACTGTCGGGCATCGATGGCCAGTGGATTGATGACTAAATCCTCTAGCTTCGAGCCGTTTGGCCTTACTTGCTTGTAGACAGTGCCCGTTAACGCCGTATCCAGTTCAGAACCTTTCAGGACCTGATACAGAATGTTGCTTAAATCGTAGGGTAGTCTCATCGAATCGATTGAATGTCGATTTTAAGCTCTGTCAGCATTCGTGGCAGTTCAGCCTCAGCGTACAATTCAGCAGATGTCAGTACATCCTTACCTTTGGCCTCAACGTCTGATGCGTACTCCATACCCGCCACAACAATCAGTACGTAGCCTGCTGGAAAGTTGGCAATCAGACTCATCGCATAATCCCGACCGACCTGTAAACCGTTTGGCCCTCCGCCACCGGTAGATGTTGGATTGGCTGTTGGTTCAAAATTCTCTTCGACAACCTGGCCGTTATAGATGATTACGTAGCCCACCGAGTTGCGCAAATTGCCCGTCTGGTCTCGATACGTATTGACAGACCGGGCAATATTGACGCACTGTTCACCCAGATATCGGAGGTTATTCAGAATAATTCGCCTGATGTTCTGACGAATGTTTTCAAAATGCGCTTTGATACTGGATGGGGTAGCTCTGTTTTCTACACCCATAACCGGCAATGCAGTTGACCACGTGAGAATTGTTTAGCCGTGGTATTCAGACGAATCTTGACACCATCGCGAACCTGAACAGGCGTGTTTTGGGCAATATCCGGACAGGCTACAGGTAGCTGAATCAGACTGCTAATGCCGATAACCGATGAATCCTCAAGTGTGACGGTTTGACCCGGTGAACCTGGTTCATCGCGGCATACCGAAAGCAGTGTCCAGTTGGGATTGGAAGCCGAAAAGTCACCCAGACCATTCTGAACAGAATCCTGCGTGGCTTGCATCGCCCATAGCTCGTAGGGATATTGCTTTACCATCGGTTGCTGGCGTCCCTAACGATGGGAGCGTTACTGAATGGATTGGTAACACCTGCCTGATTGAACAGCGATTGGATATAGGCAGAAATAGCCTCCTGATTCCACGTAACCGAATACCCGCCTTCGCTCACGCTTTTCGGTATAGTTGGCAACAGAAACTGCAACCCGTAAGCAAGGCCAAGCTGCCAGTTGGTACCTGTTGCTTCAGTGGTAGGCGACAAACCGGCCTGAGCCATGATAACCCCCATTTCATCTTGCGAAAGAGCTTGACCAAATCGGGCTAATTGGCTTGTTACGATTGCAGATACTGTTGCCATCTATGCTGATACATTCTACGATGAGGCTACTTCGTCCACTTTGAGGATTGCGAAATCATCGCGACCCGTGAAAATGGGTAAGCCCCACATTTCGTAGTCGATGAACTGCCCCTGCTCCGTGCGATATTGACTGATCAGATTATCCTTATAGGTCGTGTACACCCGGTTTGGTAGCGGTAATTTGCTTTCAACCGTATCAGCAATCAGCAGCTTGGCTACTTTATTAGCTGTACGGAATACCACCCGATCCTCTTTGAACATGTTTTCCGCTGTACCATCGGGTTTGGCCAAAAACTTCTCCATCAGTTCAATGGCAGGCAAACCAATCACACCAAAGTATTGGTTGATCATGTCCAGCGTCACGATACCTCCTGGCGCTATTTCACCAGCCGGAACCTTGAGCGTGTACAGGTTCTTTACCGATGCACTACCCGCAATCTTCTGGAACGTATTGGGCGTCATCTGTAACTTGGTCACGATTTTGCCCTTGCCACGCAGGATATTTTGAACGTAAAGAATATCCTGAACGGGTTTTGAGGTAGCAACCGTTACCCAGGCTACACCACCATTTTGAATCTGGTACGTTGGAATGCCCAGTGGGAGCTCAAACTGAATACCTTTCGGGTTATTAGCCAGCGAAACGGTGAACTTACCATCGGATAGCCCCTGAAAATACAGCTGATCAATCCGTTTGTGGGGAGCAATGGCCGCTTTTTCGTACGGATCAAACAAGAACTTGGTGATCTTGCCGTATTCCGACAGCTTCTGCGTTTCGGTCAGATTTGCGGCCCGACCGCGGTAGCGACCTTCCAGAAACAGTACCCGGTCCAGCCGATCGTTATCCAGCTGGAAGCGGTCAGCCATACGGGCCAGCGTACCGTTCAACTCGCCCAGGTTCGGCATGTTTTGAAGAGGCTTGTCAGCGTTCTTCTCCACAACCGAAGCAGCATAAGCGGCCGAATACGTCCCAATTACCTCGTTGAAGGCTTTGGATTCGGAATAATCCGTATCCATTTCTTTTTCCCATTCCGGCACGTAGGTCGACAGCTTCATCTGCTCGTTGATGAACGCATCAAACCCTTCCGGCTCTAGAATTTCTTCGATAATAGATTTCATGGTCGATTGTAAGGGTTAGGGAACGAACAAAAAGCGGGAGGTGAGCGAGATCTGCATGGCAGCGGTAACCTGATACGGTAATTTGCTCAGGCTCACTTCGTGGGCTTCGTAGACGGCCGAAACAGCCTGCTGGCCTTCCAGTTTGACGTCTGCATACGCCAGCGCATTCGGAGCTAAAAGCGCCTTGTTGTTTCCCGCGGATGTCGAACTTGTCAGGACCGCTCCTGCGGCCTGAGCGCCCAGTGTAGCGTCTACGGTTACCGAATCGTAAGCCGTATTGGACGTATCGATGGCGGTGATGGTAGCCGCTTTGGTGCCATTACCGATGATATCACCTACTTTGAGCAGGGACCGTTTCGGAGTTTGGAACGTCAGCACACCATCGGCAATGGAAACGTTAACCAGGGCGGTTTTGACAGGTGTAGCGGTCCGGTTGGCGAAATCAATAAACAAGGGTGTACCCTTTTTCAGATGAATTTGCCCAGCTGGGTAATTCGTCAGGTTCAGATTAAAACCACCTGACAATACGCGTACCGTCTTCTCCTGCCATAGCTCTTCGAGCACAGCGCCGGGTTGAGTGATTTCGTATTTCATCGATGAGGATGAGTTAGGTGTTAAAGACTATTTTTTGGTAGCAGTTTCCCCAATCTTACTCATCATATCCACGAAGGAGCTTTTTGCATCCAGTCCCGGTACGTAGGGCTTACCTTGCGTCTCCAGGACTTCATTCGTCTCTGTCTGCGCAAACTCAGCCTTGTCGGTTTTAAGCCCTTCCAAAAAGCCCGTGAATTTTTCGTCGGTGTCGAAATTCATCAACTCGAAATTCTTCAGGGTCAGTTTTTTGAACTTCTCCGGTGCATCGGCCAAAGCCTCCTCAAGCTGTTGCTTGCGAGTCTTTGTGGTATTGCCTGTTTCAATGTTCAGGACTTTCTCAACTAAGGAATCAACCTTGCTTGCGTAGCCCTTGAACCATTTCGGCATTCCCTCATCATCATCGGCTGAGTCGTCTTTTTCGGGTTTATTGTCGGGCTTCTTTTCGTCTGCCGGCTTTTGGTCCTTTTTTTCAAGTCCCCGAATCCGATCATCCTGCTTGGCAACTTCCGCGAACGGAAAGATGTCGTTGAGCTCCTCCAGCTTACCCTCAATTTCAGACTCCTCAGTGACTTTCAGCTTGTCCGCTATGGCGTCCAGTCTGGCCTTTGAAAGATTAATATTTGGATATTTCTCCTTCAACTTGGCAATGATCTTGTCCTTCATTGGTAAGTGATAAGTATATATTGGTTCGCACAAATATATTGAACGTGCTTATATTGCAAGCACAAAAATTTCTTCATAAATAACTGTTTTTCAATAATTTAGCTAAAGATTAATATGAAAGTTTTACGTAAAATGAGACGAAAAGTGAAAGCCTTTTTTCTGTTTTTACAGGCCCTTCCAATGGACGCAATCGACTGAGCCAGAATTGATTGCAGAATTGCACGAAAACAAGATTGGAAACATAAGTGGAAACACGTTTGGAGACATAAACGGCCACATACTTGGAGACATGAAAAAGGATATGAAAAACTTTAAAATTCAGTACCGATGATACAAGCGCACAGCTGGGCACAAGGCCCATACTACAATACAGGGGCTGAAAATCCCTACGAACTGAAGTTTTTTCGAAATGGCAAAGAGATCGGAGCTGTCTGTTTTGCTACTGAAAAAGAGTGTAGAGAATTCCAGCACGCACACAACAACGCTCACCTTAATTAATCTCCATATGAATGCATTGAAGGACTTTTTCTCAAAAGACAACGCCACGGCCAAGCTGTCGGGCTATCTCGTTTTTGTCGCTTCTTTAATTACGTTATCGGGTCAGTTCTTCCATTATCCACCCAAGACGTATCTGATTATCATGCTGATTTCAGGGGTCATTGCGGTGATGGCTCAGTTCATGCAGAAGAACCGGGTTATCAGTACCTCATTCTGGATCTTATTGGTATACACGGTGCTGGATTATCTGTCTACCAGTAGCCTGATCATCCAGATATGGCCATCGGCACAACCGGTTATCGGCTTTCTGGGTGCTGCCAGTAAGCTGTTCACGCCCTGGACTACGCAGGAGCCTTCCGATCCTAAACCGCCCACCGCTGATCCGCTCATCAAATGATCTGGAAAATTCTCACCGGGCTACTGGGAGGTTTGCTCATAACCGGCGCACTTGTCTACATTCCAGACCTACGTTTCTGGAACAAGAAGGCTGATAAGGCGAACGTCGAACTGGCCGATAGCCTTCGGAAAGTGGGTAATAAGCTAATTGTTGCCCAGAATTCGCTGGCTGTGAATGCGGAATCATTTGCCCGTATCGAACGCGATTTGGAACGGGAAGTCCTCAGCCGGTCAGCCGTGCTGCCAACCATCAAGCTGGATGTGGCTGGTTTATCAGGCCTTGCCCAGCGTACGGGCATACTGGAAAGTCTTGTTCGGGATAAACTGTTAAAACCCGCTGATACGGTGTTTAAAGCTGGCGATCAGATCTGTTACAGCCTGCCCGTTCACGAGGCTATTGCGGTCAAACTTCGCTACTCAGATACGTTACAGAGCCGCCTGTTCTACCGGGAAAGAGCCTATGCCCTGGTGAATGAAGGCTACCGGTTGCGGGGTGATACCATCCAGAAGTTTCGCAAGTGGTCTGATAAAGGCCAGACCCTTGCCGATCAGAAAGGCTGGTTTACCGGTCGCAATAAGAAGCTACGTAAACACAGCCGTTCGCCTCCCATCTAACGGTAATCAACGACCAATCCCCACTCAACAGGCATACCCATGGAATGGAAGGCAGAATACGGATTAATACTCTTTTTGGCATTTGCCGGTGTTACGTACCGATTGACTCAGGGCAAAAATGACAGCAGTTCTAAGATTTCCCAGCGCATTTATGCCCAGTTCTACGCCTGGGTGGTCACCTGCGTGTTATGCGTTGGACTCGGGCTAATGCTCTGGAAATGGCACATTGTCGTAGTCGCTTTAATTACCTGTCTACTCTCCCCCGTGATGGAGCGGGGTATCTGGCTGTGGATGAGCAGTCAGAATTCTTCCAACAACATCATTCAATACATTGACCGCTTTCGACGTACGTGGAAAGCTATGGATACTAACTCAACGAATAATGAAAACAAGTCTCAAGAACCATGAACGTAACCCCTATGTACATCGTATTCGCTGGCGTGGCTGGTATAGCCCAGTACGGAACCCTGTTGCTCAATCTTGACACAAAAGATCGTATCTGGAAATTTGGCTTGTATATCGGCATGATTGGCAGTGCCTATGCCGGTAGCGCCCTGGCAGCCGACGATCTGACCGATATCGAGCTCTACCCCTTCTTAACCTTCATGGGGTCAATAGCTATTATGCTTTCCTGCGTAGTGCTGGATTACTACCTCAAGCCGGTTCCAGCCTCCTCAACCGATGAGCAGCGGCAAGTCCTAACCGGGGTCAAACATCGGGCCTTAGTTCAGATAGGGATTGGTCTGGCCATAACGATCTGCGTAGCTACCTGCGTAGGATTTACCAAAGGGCAGACTGCCGAAAGCCGGGTGCAACAGGGTTTAGCTGGCGTCGTGTACCGACTAGCGGATGAGGTGAAGGCGCTGCATGAAGCACTAAACTCCCTGACTTCGGATGTCAAACAGCTGAAAACGGAAGCTAGAAAGAAAGCCGTCGCTGATTCGATAGCCAATGTCAAAACGCTACGTAACCAGGAGCGGATGCTGAAACAAGGCCGAAAATGAAATGCCCCGTATCGTCAATGACCATACGGGGACACACTAACCCATAAATGAATGTAGTTACCAGTTCGGCAATAACGCTGGTATATACGATACAGTACGATAAACGGTTTTAGTAATTCGGTAACAAAAATTACCCAGATGATTTTGCTATGAACTCCCCCACCATACGTACTCCAGTGGCTATTGGTCTAAAGAATCTAGGCTGGGCTGTTGATAATTCACTACCAGGCTATTCCGAAGCCGATACGTTACGTCGGTTTCAGATGGCTCACCTCGACCGATCGGGCAAACCGCTCGAAGTCGACGGCATATTTGGCCAGAATACGTTCGAGGCCATCTATAAAACGTATACCCCGCTGAGTGCAACGCTCATCAACCGTTTACTCGCTGTCGCCAAATCGCAAATCGGCATCACTGAGGTACCGCCCGGATCGAACCGCGGACCTCAGATTGATCTGGTGCTAAAATCAGTAGGCCTAGGTCCCGGCTATGCGTGGTGCGCTGCCTTCATTTACTGGTGTTTTATGCAGGCATCCAGGCAGATGCAGATTAAAAACCCATGCCCGAAATCGGCAGGCGTGCTGAACCTGTGGAGTCTGGCAGGCTTCAAAGAATCCGGACTGAAACGGATCACGGCAATTCAAGCCGAGGATAGCCCTGAGCTGATTAAACCGGGTATGCAGTTCCTTCTTAAGCTGGGCGCTACCACTGGCCATACCGGTATTGTAGAGCGTGTTGATCCAAATGGCCTATTGACCACCATCGAGGGCAATACCAATCCCGGTATGAGCCGGGAAGGGATTGGCGTGTTTCGACTCAATCGACGACGCATTGATTCGATTAATCTGGGATTTATCAGCTATGAGTGATCAGGAGAAATTGCAAAAAGCTATTGATGCTTTTAAGCTGGCCGTTTTGCGTGAAGTAGTGCCAATCGTCAAAGCTGTAACTGAATTGGCCCTG
This sequence comes from Spirosoma flavus, assembly GCF_054778555.1. Taxonomy (NCBI): domain Bacteria; kingdom Pseudomonadati; phylum Bacteroidota; class Cytophagia; order Cytophagales; family Cytophagaceae; genus Spirosoma; species Spirosoma flavus. Next base: position 1,439,238 of record NZ_BAAGZL010000002.1, on the reverse strand, counting down.
AAACTGAAAAAAGTGTAACGTTTTGTAACGGTATGACCGCTAAAGAGCAACGGTTTATTGAAGAGTACTGCGTGGACTGTAAGGGGGCTCAGGCAGCGATCCGGGCAGGCTACGCCAAAAGCCGAGCTCGACAGACCGCCTGTGATCTGCTGAAAAAACCAGAGATTAAAAAGGCTATTCGTAAACATCAGAAGGAATTAACGATTACGGCGGCTCAGGCTACCAAAAATCTGAGTGATATAGCCCGAACGCGGGTGAATGACTTTATGGTGATAAAGAAGGTGCTCCACCGGCCAATGGTGCGTAAGCCCCTGAAAGAGATCATTGCCAAGTTGAAGGAAGAGATTGAATTTGAGAATGAGTATTTGTCAGCTGTCGAACTTGAAGAAAACGAGTTGAAGCGACAGAAGGTAAAGATTAAGGGTTTGGAACAAAGCCTCATCCGACTCGAAATCGAGCTACGTCGTAATCCGAAAGCATATCGGGATATTGAAGGCGAAGCCGAATGGATAGAGAGGGCTGAGCTTGATCTGGTAGCTATCGCCAGAGCGAAAGATGTAGGCAATGTATTCGAACTATCATTTACCGAGTTTGGCCCGAAGGTGAAGATGTACGCAGCGGATAAAGCCAATGAAACGCTTCTGAAAATGAAAGGCAAATTGATCGACCGGCAGGATCATACCACCAAGGGCGAATCGCTGAACAAAGGTTTTTACGGATTCCTCAAAAAAGTAAATAAGAAATGACAGCTGAAGAGGAATTAGAGTTGGAGTTAGAAGCACAGGAGCAGATTCGAATCTACACAGCTGACTGGAATAAGTTCGCTTACGATGTCTTATCTGCCCGGCTGGATAAAGAGCAGCAGGCAATACTGTCGTCCGTTCAATTCAATCCACGTACATCAGTGGCCAGCGGAACGGCTCGGGGTAAAGACTACGTAACGGCGGTGGCTTGCATGTGCTTTATGTACCTCACCCCAAAATGGAATGATGAGGGGGATTTAATCGATAATACTAAAGTAGCGCTGACCGCTCCAACCGACAGGCAGGTAAAAAACATTATGATGCCGGAAATATCCCGGTTATATAATAAAGCAAAGCGAAATGGTTGTGAATTGCCGGGACGGTTAACCGTTTACGACATTCGTACGGACAGTGAAGAGTGGTTTTTAACTGGCTTCAAAGCGTCTGAACATAACCATGAAGCCTGGTCCGGATTCCACGCGGTCAATACCATGTTTGCCATTACGGAGGCATCGGGGATCAGTGACGATACGTTTGGCGCTATTGAAGGTAACCTGCAGGGCAATAGCCGGATCCTGATCGTATTTAACCCAAACCAGTCAGTAGGGTATGCAGCACGGTCCCAGAAAATGGAGCGCTGGAACAGGTTTCGATTGTCATCCCTGACGGCGCCCAATGTTATTGAGAAACGGCAGGCTATTCCCGGCCAGGTCGATTACGAATGGATTGTTGACAAACTCGATACGTGGTGCGAGACGATAGAACCTCATCAGATCGACATTGCTCAGGATGACTTTGAATTCGAAGGGAAGTGGTACCGGCCTCAGGATATCTTTCGGATTAAGGTATTAGGCAAATTTCCCAAAGTCGGCAACGATGCGCTGATTCCTCAGCAGTGGGTTGAAGCCGCTCAGGCCCGGTGGATACGCTACCATAAAGATGTTCGCTACGAGATGTATCCGAAAGCGTTGCATCTGGGTGTTGACGTAGCAGGTATGGGGCGGGATAGCACAGTTTTCGCCTACCGGCACGGAAATATTGTACCCAAATTCGAGAAAAGTAATTCAGGTGGCGAGGCTGATCATATGGAAGTCGCCGGCCGGGTAGTGCATGTGCTGAAGAATAATCCGGAAGGCGTTGCCCTGATCGATACCATTGGCGAAGGGGCTGGAGTTTATTCGAGAACCAAAGAATTAGGCTACGAGAATCGCGCGCTATCCTGTAAATACAGCGAATCGGCTACCAACGACTCGGGCGATCCACTCACTGACATTACCGGCCAGTACACCTTTGCCAACATGCGAGCGTACCTCTTCTGGGCGGTACGGGATTGGCTGAATCCGAAAAACTATAAGCCTGGCACCGAAGACAACTACCTCCCTATGCTGCCACCGGGCGGTGGCTTCATGGAAGAAGCGACCGAAATCAAGTGGAAATTTCAGTCGAACGGAAGCATCATCATTGAACCCAAAGAGGATATACAGCTGCGACTCAAACGCTCAACCGATGAGTTTGACGCCATGGCCAATACGTTCTATCCAGTCAAACTAGCTCAAATCCAAAATCTTTCATCCATCGCAAGTTTATTCCAATGAAATACAAAGACATCACTGGTAACGAAAATGTTGATGAGTCGATCAAGTTTCTGACTCAATATGGTTCTGACTCAAAAGTGAATGACTACAAAAATCAGTATGACATCACTGATGAGCGGGAAATCATGGATAAAACCACCAGGCCCGATAAAGTCGTTGTGGTTGATGAAAAGGCGGGTAAAAATCGGATTGAGAAAGTCAACCGGCTGGCGTTGCCCCTGCAGAAACGGATTGTCAATTCAAGCGTTTGCTTCACCTTCGGCAATCCCGTCGATCTGGTTTGTGAAGTGAAAGAAGACTCCGTAGAGAGCCAGATTCTGGGCGCTGTCAATCAGATTCTGACAGATAATAAAATTGATACCGTCAACCGGCAAATCGCTCGTAATATCGCCCGGTGCACGGAAACGGCTGAATGCTGGTTTCCTGTCAGCCTTGCCGAAGATCATGATCACTATGGGTTTACTACGAAACTAAAAATTCGGGTTCAGGAATTCTCGCCTTGGGACGGCAATAAACTATATCCATTTTATGACGAAACCGGCGATATGGTTGCCTTTAGCCGGGCTTATCGTCGGAAAGAAAATGGTAAGGATGTCGACTATTTCGAGGTTTATACCGATGAAGAAAAAATAGGCTGGAAGAAAGTCGATCAGGGGTGGGTGCAATTTGTTAAGGAAGCAAATATTCTCAAGAAAATCCCCATTGTGTACGGCCGTCAGGATAAAGTCGAATGGCATGATGTACAGTCGCTGATCGACCGGCTGGAAAAGACTAAATCCAACTTTGCTGATACCAATGATTACTTCGGCTCCCCCATCCTCGGCGTTACGGGTAAAATAACGGGGCTGGCAGCTAAAGGTACGCAAGGCAAGGTGATCGAAATGGAGAAGGATGCCAAAGCCGAATACATTGAATGGGAGAACGGACCCGAAGCTGTCAAGTTTGAAGTCGAAGATTTGCGCCGTGACATATACGGTATGACTCAGACGCCGGACCTTTCGTTTGATTCGGTCAAAGGGTTGGATATATCGGGTATCGCTATGAAATTCCTGTTTATGGATGCGCACCTGAAGGTTCAGGATAAACGCGAAATATTCGACGCCTATCTACAGCGACGGCTCAATATCATTAAAGCGTTTGTAGGAGTGCTCAATCTGAAATGGACGAAGGAGGCCGCCAAGCTGGTGATCAAGCCGAAGATTGTGCCGTACATCATTACCAACGAAAAAGACATTATCGACCTGCTCTCGGAAGCTACCGGCGGAAAACCACTGGTTTCTCAGAAAACGGCCGTTACGTTGTCGGGATTGGTGGAAGATGTCGACAGTGAGTTTGCCCAGATTCAGGAAGAGGAAACCAGAAGCCGCTCTTTTGACATACGCGAACCAACAGCATGAGAATCGATAACGAATTTGCCTTAAAACAGACCGTCTATCTCAAAACGGATAAAGAACAGTTACCGCGGCTGGTAACCGCTATAAAGATCTGTCCGGATGGATTGCTCTATGAGCTAATCCAGGGTACGGCCAGTTCGTACCATTACGATTTTGAGATATCGGAATCGGTTGACGTGTTACTTTCCTCCACGAACTAACGTATATGAGCTTTCGTAAATTCAGCCCAACAGACTGGAATAACCGCCATTCTAAACAGGTGGAAGAATACGCCCGTCGGGTGCAACTCATTATTTACACCGCCATTCGGGAAGCGACCCAGATCGCTACGCAGGCCAAACCGGATCCGGAGAGTGAATTCAGCTTTGAGAAGTACCCCAAAACCAAAGAACGGGTAAATGATCTCTTCCAGCGGGTAGCCCTGAACCTGCTGTTTACGATTCAGGCGGGGCAACGGGCGCAGTGGGACTTTGCTGATCAGAAAAATGATGCGTTCGTCGATTCGGTATTTTACGACAATAAACTACCGACTGAGCCGGGCCAGAATCCTCAGCCATCCGACGAGCCGGTTATTCCACCGGTTTATAAATCCCGAAATGAGCAGGCACTGGCTGCCTTTCAGGCCCGAACCGTTGGGGGGTTATCGCTATCGGACCGCGTATTTAAATATGCTCAGCAGCTACGCAGTGAACTGGAGCTGGCCATCGATCTGGGCATTGGCGAAGGCAAATCGGCGACCCGAATGAGTCAGGATATTCGGGGGTATCTCAATGAACCCGAACAGTTGTTTCGCCGGGTACGTAACAAACGGGGGCAACTGGCCCTCTCCAAAGCCGCTAAAGCCTATCATCCCGGCCGGGGTGTTTACCGGTCCTCGTATAAAAATGCGATGCGGCTGGCCAGAACGGAGATCAATATGGCCTACCGGGAATCAGACCATTTGCGGTTGCAGAAGCTGGATTTCGTGGTGGGTATCGAAGTGCGCCGGTCGAATAACACCGTCGGTTGTGATGTCTGCGAGGCCCTGAAAGGGAAGTATCCAAAAACGTTTAAGTTCGTCGGGTGGCATCCAAATTGTAAATGCCACGTAATTTCAATATTGGCAACGCGGGAGGAGCTACGCGAATTGACCCGTAAAACGCTGGCCGGTGAAGATACGTCGAACTTTGTTTCGGACAATCAGATCGAGGAGCCGCCTGCGGGTTGGGATATCTGGCTGGAAGATAACATGAAGCGCTTTGAGAAGCCCGGCGCTAGTAAACCCTTGTTTGTGGTCGATAACGAGCCGTTTGTCAAGGCACCCTTAACACCACCCATCATTCGGGAGCTTACTAACATTCCAGGCCAACTGGCCGGTTATGAGAAAAAGATGCGGGTGAAGGTCGACCGGCGCGTATTTAGTATGCTCAATAAGTCGGTGATGCTGAGCATGGAAACCAAAGAAGCCTTATTTGGCTACGACCCGATGCGCAAATACGTGAAGGGGTATTATGCCAGCCGGTATAAGCAAAGTAAATGGAAAGCGGAAACCGTCATCTATCACGAGTACGCCCACGCCATTGACTGGCAGCAAAACCTGCGCTTTTCTCCAGAAGTTAAACAATTGATGGACAAATACCGGGCTGAATTTTCGGCGGCCAACGATGCATTGTATAAACAGCTGGACCGCAAACTTAAGGATCAGAGCCGACTCGTCTTTAAGAAAAATAAGCACGATCATCAGGAGAAGATAGCCGCGGCCAGGGATACGTTAATGGCCTTAAACCCTACGTATGGATTTGGTCACGATGATGCGTATTGGCAGATTGCCGGCCATCCCGAAGCCGAATTCATCGCCCATGCGTTTGAAAATTACTTCAAAGGTAATGCCTATTTTCAGTCCGCTATGCCGGGGTTATATGCTGAATCGCAGGCGCTGGTCGCAAATTGGCTGAAAGCATTACCCTAACCGATGGGTACCAACTCCACAATATCAGGCTCGGTGATCAGATCAGGATTGGAACGGCGCACCTGAAGTCGCTGATTCGTTCGTTCGGCCTCTTCCAGTAAGGAGTATAGTTTTTTAGGCTTCAGTAGCAGCATAGCCATTTCGATGGTCTGCGAGTACTTACCGCCCAGGTCGAGGTAATGATCCATCAACTGCTCGCCCGTCATGTTTTTTGTCGAAATTGTTGCCATAGCCTATTTTTTGAAGGGCACTCCCAATAAAACGTGTTTTTCGACTTCTCCGTTCAGGTAGTCAACCGCCAGCACAGCAATCGCCCGGCCCTGAACCGTTCGAAGTGAATCAATCCCATCATAGTTGGTTCGACCCTCTACGAGTACGTTGTACACTTCGGTATAGCCTTCCTTTATGGCCCGGTTGATGGGCTTCTCCATCTGATCGGCTTTCAGCCGTTTGCCGATATCCCGAATGGTCTGCTGGATTTGTGCTTCAGTTGGTTTCATATTTATACGCTGAACAAATTGGTTAAACGCCTAATTATCAATTCGATAATATTTATGGGTAGTCCAGATCGCCGGATTGTTATACAGTCAGGCGATTTTTTTTAAATAAATTCTATACTCTCATAACTCAAGTCCCATCTAATAGACTGTTTGTGATTATTAATCAGAACATAAAGCATAATGTAGGATTTACTTTTAATAAATCGACCCACCTCGATAATGGTTGCCTCATGCTCCTTATATTGGTTATAAGAATCTGGAAAATAGCTTAAGGTCAAGTATGTACTTCCCGAACGTTCTGTTACCTCCCACACTTTTATGCGTTTGCCCAATAAAGCCTCGCTCAGTACCTGATTAAAACTTTGTATCATTTGAAAAGCCAGCTAATTCAGATAGATATAAAAGTGATCAAAACTAGTTCCGTAAATCTCGTAAAATGATCCAACCATAAACCGGAACGGAATCCGCGGGTGATACGTAGCATGATCAAAATGCCAGCAGGTATACAGGTTCTTCATAACGTAGGAGCATCGGCTGTCTTCTTAACGTGCTCAGGGCTAACAGCAATCACCTTGCCCGTCTTGTCTGCTTTCACTTTTAGTCGTCCAAATGGCGTCCATTCAATTACTGTAGCCCGGTAGGGCTTTCGGGCATAGCCTCGCACGTAGGGCGTGACAACTACCCGGTCACCGGTTGATATGACAGAATTCATGGCTCCAGTTGCTGCTCAGTTTCAAAGATGACGATGGCCAGTCGTAGCCAGCGCGGAAATTCCTGCTGTTTGCTGTTGATTAACTGCGTAACCGTTGTTGGAGCATGACCTGTTATTAACGCTACATCCGCATTCGTCCACTTATAATGCTTTTTCATCCGGTTGTAGCGCTGTTTCCAGGTCATGCTCAAAGATACGTTTTTTGCTTAAAAAATATAGTATAATATACTTTTTATTCGATTTCTTCCAGTTGAGGCATGAGTTCAACCTTATTCTGGACCAACGCCTGATTACACTGCTCGATCTGCTCTTTGATCTGCTCGCGAAGATTGCCATCGGAAGCAGATAGCTGACCCAGGGCTTTGAACAATTGATCTTTTCTAGCCCATACCTGGGCACGTTCGTTAGTTGTCATGATTCGGGTTGTTAAAGATGAACCGCTATATTATACCTTTGCTATATATATTGCAAGTAAATTATGTTATCGGCTAGAATGAAGTATGCGATTATTGAAGGCACTGAGCCAGATATGAAGTATGCTGTACTGGACATCGAAGGGGAGCCATTGGAATTCGAGACCATAGAGGATGCCAAAAACTACGGCTGGCGTACGCTCAAACTGGACGAGTTCACGGTGATGAAGTTTACGCCAAAACCACCCAATGTATTCGAGTATTAGTCTACTGACTTACATAACACAGACGAGAAAGGGTGCTCACTTCTATATATCGAAAAGTTCAGGCAAATCGTCTCCTATATCAATAAATAACCTGATAAGTCTGTCTTGCGTTTTTGCATCCACCTCAGCTATGCAAGCTTCAACCACCCTGAACACATAATTCTCTATAAGCGCGATGAATTGCTCCTGATCCTTTTTCATCAGCATGTCTCCTGTAATCTTTCAACTACGATCGTTTTTGTCGTAGGACAGAATAACAATAAGGATTTAATGTTTGCAGAAGTTAGCTAACGGCCTTATAAACTAAAAGTAGGCTACTTAAACTATAAGCCTCCAGCATTATTAGACTATAAGTCATATTCTATAAGCACAATTAATTATTTATATTGTTATATAAATTGTGACTTTGCTTTGGGTAATCGGTCAAAATAGTACCTTTTTAACCAACTGCCTTAAACAAAGTCCTACCAATGGCTACTCATAAGCAACTTCAGAACGACGTTACGTCAACCTCAGCTGACCCATCTGCTACTTTAGTCAATTGGGTTCAAGCTATGACTACCCTTCATGAGCTCTCCAGGGAGTTGATGGAAACTATTAGTAAACGTGAACAGCAAACCCTCGCCTTGACCCAACATGGAGTCGATCCAGTTAGTCGACCTCATATAAGTGAACTAAAAAAAATCTTTGTAGAGACGATTCACGAACTTAGCCAGCTGATGGCCGATATGGATAAACCCAGCTATCAAAAGGCTACTCCATTATCAATTAATTACCTGCATTCGCATGTGATACGACTAAAAAAACAAGCTAAACGAATCCGGCGGGCACTCGAGTCAAGTAAAACTCATGCTCCTACTGTTCTGCATCAGAATAGGCTAATCATCTCAAAGTAAACACCTGAGCAATATTCTTGCTAAATGGTAAGGTAACTTACAGTAGGTTAAGGCAGTAACAACGCTTACTTAATAATGGCCATACCATGTGATTCAATACTATTACTTTTTTGTAAATTTTAAGGAAAGTCAAGTGGCATGAGATAAAAGAGTGATACCTTCCAGAAAAAGTAACAAATGTTTTGAAAGAACCCGGCATCTGATTTTCAGTGTCGGGTTTATTTATAAGTTGTTGCGAGAAAGATCTAAATGATCGGTTTTAAGCCGGGTAGTTGGATGGTTTCCATTTGGTGTTACGGTAGAGGGAAATATTATTTAAACTTTTATTTAACTTTTTGATTATTTGAGGGTTATGAGTTCAGTTAATTGTGTAGTTTTCCTGGACAATTGTCACGCTCTGCTTTCGTTAGGTGCAGCTTGATTGAGGGAATAAGCTCATGATTTATTTGCCTTTAGGGTAAGTGAATACTGAGTGAGCAGAATAAATGTGATAAATGCTCTCAGGTCATACTTTCTTTAGGTGTGGCCTGATTTATTATTTCACCTTCCTCAGCAACCGCCCAATCACCACCGCAACTCGTCCATTCTCAAACCGAACGAGCATACTGCCATTCTTGCCGCGAATACATTTACCATCATCACGGAGTACAGCCGTGCATAACTGACCTTTTAACGTCGGGTCAGTCATGCGGTCGCCTAAATAGGTGTAGTGTTTCATTTTACGTGTGAATCTAATTCCGATTCACTAAGAATCTTTAGCTTCACCCGTTCCATGTGCTTCGATTTCTCATCATAATTGTTCCAGACATTTTCTGAAATCTTGAATCGGCTGTGTAGCTCCTCCACCGATATAGCTACAGCATTTTCCCCCTGATGATAGTAGCTTAAATTCTCACGTATCTTGGATTCAGTGTATTTGCCAGCTCGTCTGACGTTGGTAGTATAACCGGCGTTATTTGGCCCCCAGAATGTCAGTACTCCTTTTGATGAATGGGTATAGCTGATTACATAAAACAGCTTTTCTCCCTGCTCATTCTGGGTTTCGGGCATAATCTTTTTTAGATCGGGGTTATATTCCAGATAGGATTTATCAGGATCACAAACCGTATCGATCAGCAGATCACAGCCGATTATGACCCGGTTACGGGCTGAGGCCAGAGGCCCTCTCATAGCCGAACGAACGTATCGGGCTAATACCTCATCCGAGACATATTCTTCATCATTTTCAATGTGATTCTCAAGCGTATCGAAGAATTTCTGCATTACTTCAATATCCTGCTTGGTTGCTTTGGCCATTCTCATTATAAAAGCTGTTTATTGGTTGGAATTGCGAGCAGTTCTAACATCTGCTCATCTAGGTAAGAGTTGCCTTTGTCCCGGTATCTGGGCTTCCGCCCTTCGAACCAGCTGATTATATCCATCTGTAACTCACATTCCCGAATCTGGGCGGCAACCATCAGCGTACTGGCATCAAATCGATCTAATTCAGCGCTATCCTTCACCCATGCTATGGCAGCGTCATTTTTGAAGGATTCGTAGCGTTCGATTAATCGCCTGTAACGCAGGGCAACCACATTGAACAAATTATTGATTTCAACGGTCGACCTCACTTCGGTATCTGTTTTAGGAGTTTACGTCTGACTTTCCCCGCAGCCTCCAGATCGACCAGGCTAATCTGGCACTGGGTACGTAGGCTGGGACTTTTGCGAAGCTGCTCGATGCCCATCTGAATCAGGAAGGCAGCGGTGCGTTCGCCGGGTATGGGTTTAGGTGTGGTCTTTTTCATGGAATTTCAGAGTCAGCTACATGCAGAATCTCAGCAATCGCAATCGGTTTTAAGCTGGGCAGTTTGATGGTTTCCATTTGATGCTACGGGGAGTGGGTTGTTTTCGTACCTTGTCTGATAAATCTAAATCTTCTCATTCCATGCAACTCGATACCTTCTCCAAACGTGTACTTGTCATTGCTGTTTCTTTCTCCCTCGTCTTACTATCAGCCAGCCTGTTCGTGTTCACCCTGCAACGGGCTACAGCGGGGCCACAGCAGCAGTCAGCGCCCCCAATGTATCGACCTGAGATTATTGGATTAGGCGTAGTCGGAGACAAAGGGTACTACGCAGCTTGGGACAAAGACCAAAAGCGGTATATGACCAACTATTTTACGGTGTATCCATAGGGAGCGGGTCAGATTATTTTGCGTAATAGTCGTCCAATCACCACCGCAACTCGCCCATTCTCAAACTGAACGAGCATACTGCCATTCTTGCCGCGAATACACTTTTCGCCGTTCATTACGGCAGTACAGGGTTGACCTTTTAGGGTTGGGTCGGTCATGCGGTCGCCAAGATAGGTGTAGTGTTTCATAGTGTACTAACACTTGTTTATTGAAAAAGGCCTAATTCGCCATGCAGTCGACGCTGGGCTATCTGGATGTAGTCAGGATTTAATTCGTAGCCGAGATAGTTTCGGCCAAGTTTTCGTGCGACCATAGCGGTGGTACCAGCACCCATGAACGGATCGAGGATTAAGCCGCCCGGGGGTGAACCTGCTTTTATACAATCAATGATTAGTTCAGGCGGGAACGTAGCAAAGTGGGCATCCTTAAATGGCTTCGTGGCCACGGTCCAAACTGAACGCTTGTTACGAGTTATGCCTTCCCAGGGTATAGAACTACAGACATTCGAACCCGAATTTTCCGGACATCCCCGTTCACTACCAGGCTTACGTTCTTTATTGCCTGATTTCTTAGGAGCCGATACAAATTCCCGGTAGTACCCTCCCAATGCAGCTTTGGCTTCCTCGGCCAATCGAATAACCTCCTCCGAATTTTTACCAGCACCGGATTGTAACAGCTTGGATTGTCCCGCGTCGCTGAGCCCTACCGAACGAATCGCATCAAAATGAGCGTCGGTTAGTCCGTGTTGGTTAGCCAGTTCAATAGCTCGTTTGAGTTGTGGCCGAACACCAACCGCTTTCATGGGTCCGTTGGTTTTTCCTGGTATTCGATTACTCCCAGCTTGAGACTCGAGATCCTGATCCAGCCTTGCGATCGTCGAAGCTGTAACTGGCTCCTTGATAGCCTCAGCATCGTAGTAATACTTTGCTGATTTTGAGAGCAGGAATAGATATTCATGGGATTTCGTGCAGCGGTCTACAACACTTTCCGGCATCGGATTCGGTTTGTGCCAGATAATATCCTGCCGTAAATACCAACCATCAGCCTGCAACGCAAAGGCAAGCCGCCAGGGAATGCCAATCAAATCTTTTGGCTTATAAAGCGAATGCTTTCGATCCGTCGGTCTAGTTTGATTAATACCACCAATTTGATGATGTGCTCCGTTGAAAGATCGGCCAGCATTGTAGCGTTCGTTCTGATATTCGGCTGAATAGCTCTGGCCAGATTTCCCTTTGCCTCCCCAGTAACTATCGCCAATGTTGAGCCATAACGTACCATCGGATTTAAGTACCCGTCGAACCTGCCGAAACACCTCAACTAGTTTTTGAATGTACTGCTCGGGCGTATCTTCCAGGCCAATTTGCTCCTCGTTGCTATAATCCCGGAGCGCAAAGTAAGGTGGTGAAGTAACGCAGCAATTCGCAATACTATCAGGCAATTTACCAAGGCCTGTAAGGCAATTCTCATTGATGATGGTATTGACGAATGCTGCTGAAAAATCAGTCATGATCGGCTTACTTTAGAATTTGCAGGTACCTTTGGGAACAATAGGAAACAACTCACCACTGTAGCGCCATGCCGGATTGGCCTCAATCGCTTTAATTTCCTCGGGGGTAGCAAAGCGAAGCCGTCGACCTTTCATTTGCTTGACCACGCCCCGTAGATGCACGCTGAGCGCCTGCTGGGAGGTATGCAGCGCTTTGGCGCATTCGTAGCCGGATGAATAATAGCGGCCCGTGTTCAGACAGATCACCATTCGGGAAGAGCCTTTGGGGTTTCGGGCTGGCTTTTTGGGCGGAACTGTGGCAGGTTCATCACGCAGGGTAGCGGCCTGAGCATGCTGGCGGCTAACCAGCTTCTGGCCCAGCTCAGCGTATTTGGCAATCTGTTTTTCCAGCATGTGAGGCCTTACGTAAACCGTAGTGGCTACGTAGATGCCCGGCCCGGTCAGCTGGCAGGGAATCAGTCCGGATATATCCGATTTAGGCAGATGTTTTTCACCGCGGGGCTTGAAATCAACGGGTGCGAAACTTGGCGTAATGTGGTTTTTTAGGTTCATTTTGATTGATTTGAGATGAGCTTCCCCTACCCAGGTGCTAGGCCCAGCGGATTCGGTTCAGCAGGTGATTGGATTGGATTTACCGGCGCGATTTGGCCGTGGATGGATATTCGATGAGATTACACATTTCCCGAAGCCGATCCGGAACGCGGGGGCCGTACAGGGCTTCTAGTTCGTCGATGGTGTGATTGCTGGTAAAATGGGTGAGGTTATAAGCACCCATGCGGTAGCGCCCTTCAATGATTTGCGCCATTACGTTACGAACATTGCCCCAGTGGTTGCCGATATCTTCCTGACCCAGATCATCAAAGAAACGGCCGGTTACCGCCTGACCAAACGAATAATCGGTATTGGCGACGCCCATATTGGTGATGTAATAATCAATCACCGACTGGCCGCCTTCCTTTTTATCGGTATACTCGTTGGCGATGATCTGACAATCATGCTGGGTAAAACAAACATGCGGATTCGTATCACAGATCGACATCAACTGCGTTTTACCAACACCGGTATTGCCCGCCAGGTAAATGCCCTTGTAGAGCGAATAAGCGGGATTGAGCTGCAAAAACCGTTCATCTTTGGTGAAATACAGCGAGAGAATCTTCAAAACAGCTTCGTTATCGGCATCGATGTCGAACTGACCTGATTTCCAGTGCAGATCCTCGGCCCGGCCGTCACCCCGTTTTTTAATAAACTCCCGGAAACTTTTGGCCGTAAACTGAGGAAACTCCCGAATGCCCTTCGTCTTTTTGGCGTAGGCCTGCTGGTAAAGCAACTGACCCTTTTTGATCCGTTCCCGGCGAACCAGCTCATCACACTCTTCTTCGGTTAGTTGAGGGTACCTTGGCGGATCAGAGGTCCACATCGCAATGGCTTCCCGTTCCGCGGTAGTTAGGTTGACCGACGGCTGTAGGGCGGAGAGTGCTTTTTGTTCGGCCGTTGGCTTGATTGCTGGTAAGGTTTCCATTGGTTTGCTGGTTAATCAGGGGTCGTTTGCCGAGCCAGTTTTTAAAGTGGTTACGTACTCTGTACATTTTGGGGAACAGGGGTCTGTCTTCCTGCTGATCCATTTCCTGCTGCGTGATGAACATCTCAATCAGGGCCTGATAGTCATCGCGGCTTTTGGCTATTTTCAGCTGCTCGTAAGCGTAGCGCCAGTGGGAGGATGATTTGCCAAGTTCCACCCGAACCTCATCGGCCGTGGGGAGGGGGTTGGGGGGAGGGGCACCCTCTTCATTTTTTTGGTCACTAGGTTCATCACTTGTTTCTTCATCAACAGCATCCGCGACGTCAGGCGCGTTTTGTTGTTGATTATTGTTTTCTAAATTTTCATTATCCTTTTCTTCTATTTTCTCATCCTTAGTAATACTAGAGCTATCAGTCATTGGCGTAGAGGGTATAAGTGAACCACTTATAGGGGTCGGAGCTTCTGACGTAGACCCTCTACGTTTTTTACTTATAGGACTATCCGTTTTTTGCTTATACCTCTGCGCGTTTTCCGTATAGGGTATAAGTAAATGACTTATAGGGGTAATGGTGCGAGCATTCGATTCAGCCTGAGAAACTACCACATTCAAAATACCTTCGGTCTTGAATTTGGTGACCATTTCGGACACATTTTGAAAGTGAATGCCCACACCATTAGCTAACTCTTTATTACTATCGGTACAAGTGCCGCCGTTACCAGCGGCCCTGTAACAAATGAGCGCCAATAGCATACGTTCAGCGGGTTTGCGCTTCATTTTATATATCACATCGTCAATCCACAGACCCGCCATTATACGCGTTGATTAAACCTACTTCTTAACTATATCGCAAGGAATCACGAGCTATAGCTCTCAGTGCGCTGTATGAAAACTGCTTACGGGAAGGATTACCATTGTCTGACATGCTGTAATTTGAGCCTTCCGTTCGATGAAAACGTATCCCATCAAAGTCAAATTTGTATTCATACAAAAACACCGTGGAGCATTCAAATTCCTGGGCATTGGAAACCGTACGGACTAGCGGCAAGAAATTCTGACTGTGATTGATAGACTTCCCGATAAGGTGTATACCAAAATACAGATGCAGATTAAGATTCAATTCGCCGAGGAAATGCCGAACTGCCTCCATATATCGTAATGCCTGACCAAGCGCATTGACATCAATCGCTTCCTTTTTAAGCTCATAAATATCAATAGCACACTCCCGGCTACCATTAGGAAGCTTATGGCCGTACCAGTTAAATGACATAGTGATTAAGTCAGCTACGCCATAATTCCCTAAGCCAACTTGCCGAAGCATGGTACCACTAATTTCCAAACCGCGTTCGGTAAGAAATTTACGACCCGCTTCCGTGCCCGCTGCTTCCCAAATCATGGTTTCAATCTCCTTTTCTGATATCTCCATAGCAACTAACGATTAGGTATATACGCAGGTGCGTTTATTGCACTTCTAATTCACTGACGGGCGCCAATTCTGCCTCATCGACGTAGGGGAAAATCTCCAGAATCTTTGTCGTATTTACGTCCGTGATTTCAAACGGATCAAGCGCCGTTTTCAACGCCTGTTCCACGCGTTCATACGCCTGCTTGGGATTCTCGGCATTCACCAGCAAGAGATTTGGCGTTTTCTTTTGTTTGCCCGTCCGTTCATCATCCGTGATAAAGACAGCTTTCACTTTGAACCACGTTTCCCCGCCGTCTTCGTGCGAAAATATGTCGGCCAGCTTCATGCGGTTGACGGCCGTAATCTCAAAGTCGGGCGTATTGGCCGCGATTTCCTGATAAAGCCGTGCTTCGGCATCCGTAAAACTCACTGCATCGACCAGATAGGCTTCTGTAATGGTTTCCTGTTTGATGAATTCCTGTAACCGAGTACCGACAGTACCTTCGTCGATTGGCTTCTGATAACGGATTTTTCCTAAAAACCAGTTTGGCATAATTGTAAAGGGTTAAGGGATAAGTTGAATGTTTGTATTCGGCCACCACTCATGCTCGGCCAACTTTTCGTTTACTAGGGCGGTCAGTGGAGCAAACAATTCAATAGGTATCTTATCAATTGTTTCGCCAAGTACATCATCTTCATCGGCACACTGATCCTGATCACGAACGTGATCGGCTATCATGTCCTTTATGCATTTGGCAGTGATACTATAAGCCTTTGATTCTTTGCCTACAATCCAATACGTATCTTCTTCAAGCTCATCCGTAGCTACGTCGTCGATATCTTCCACATGCGAGTAGCCATCCTGTATACACTTTGTGTAACCAGCTACCAATGCAGCTTCGACAGTCATTTGCTGAAATTCTTTAGCCATATAGATATGGGTTAGGCTATCTTAAAATTTAACATTGTCATCGTCAGTACCTTGAGTAGTCCCTTCACTACCATTGAGCTGTTTTTTTAGCTCATCGTTTTCGCGCTTCAGATTACGTACCTCATCCAGAATGGATCGATAGGGATAGTCGGACCGACCACCGATGGAGTAATCCGGCCAGTTGTGCAGTAAGCCATTAAGCTGCTCATCACGTAGCTTATCGATGGCCGTGTTCAGTAGTTCAATTAATCCACGCAGACGGGCATTCTTTTCACCATGCGTTCCGGCTAGGCCAATTGATTCAGTGATCATGACCACCGACCGGAAATACACCAACGTATCCTCAGTCATGCGTTTACGCTCACCAATAGCCGAAGCCGATTCCCGTTGGTAGTGACGTAGAACGCTTCCGATTTTATCGGCTAAACTGCCACAGTGATACGTATGAATAATTTCCTGATGGGTTTTTAGGATGCGTTCCAATTGAGGATCGACCCATTCAGCCTCTTCATCCAGCCATTCTACCAATTGATTATTGTTGCCAGTTGCCGATTCATTGTAGCCGTCATTGTTGCGGGTGTATTGGGCCATAATGCCCTGCGAATCTTTGATAACTACCTGTTTACCTTCTTGCGGCAAACGGTCGGTAAGTTTTATCCATTTCATACGTATAGATTGATTTAGGCCATGGCCCGTGGGCGATTGAGTTGATAGAATCGGCTGGTAGTGGCGTTATAGCCCATACCCTTGGTAAGCGCGTGTTTCTTAAGGGCTTCCAGATTGGTTTTGATATCAGCCTCCGATAGAAAAGTCAGTTTGGCAAGCTTAGCCGCATGTTCATCCCAGTCGCTGGCACTGTCAGCACCCAAACCCTCCACATAGGACTGCCAGTTGGTAAGTAGTCGCTCATTTTCTTTACGGACGTAGTCCGGTGGCGGTACTTCGTTGCCCGAAAGCAATCCTGGTACCTGTTGTTTCACCTGAGCCACTTTTTCGGAAATCGTAGTGCCACCGACCGATACGCCTTTGGTTTCGAGTTCAGCCTTCAAATAGAATTTATGGCCGAACAGATCCAGAAAGTATTGGCGAACCCCTCTGGCCAGCGCCAGATCGTACAACGTATCCACCGAAACCGGTGGATTGAATTCAGCCTGATCCAGTTTTACGCTGCCCAGCTTCCGGCCGGATTGAGCGAAACTGAGCTCACAGGTGGTATCGGTACGTTTTAGGGTAAAACTGTACGTCCCCGATCGCTGAATAACCCGTTCGATCAGGATCCGTTCGACTATACACTGACGGCCGTTGACCGTTACTCCGTTGAGGCTTTCCAGTACCGTAAGGCCTAGCGTTACGCCTAAAAACATTTTCAAATACGCTTCATCATGGTTATCGTAATAACCAGCCAGCGATAAATTATTGGCCAGAATATCCAGTTCAGCGTGTGATGTGGGTGTAAGGAGTGGGTGCATGAGCGGGGAGGGGTACAGTTTTATTGTGTATGTATAAGTACATTTCAATGCAGATGACAATGATGATGACCATCAGGACCGGTAGCAGATACTCCGTGCAGATAAAAAACAGTCGGTCGTTTGTCAGACCGCCGAACCGTATCTTTTTCATCGATCGAACAGCAGATAGCCGATTCCGTAGGCAAAAGCTACCGAGCCAATGGACAGATACAACGTATAGAACCAAGCGGCACGCGCCGTTTTCTGCTCGTACTTATGGACACCGAACCACTGCCAGACCAGCGAGCGCTGCACCTTGTAAAAGGCACGTTTGGGGTATTTGGCCAGCGCGAAAAGATGCGCCTTCAACCGGCGAAGGGTGTAGACTGCCCTTACCCTTGGTAGGGCTTGATAGTTTGCCATTGTTTTCATTGATTTGTATATAAATTAGAAAGTTGCAGTACGAGCCCTGGCCATAGCCGGGGTTTTGTCTTTAGAGAAGGTTTAGAAAGATCCGGGACTATCGCCCCGGTCTTTAGCCTAAAAACCCTCTTTATTGCCAGTGATTAATCCGGCAACGTCTTTTGGTTGCGTCTGGAACGCGTTGCTCCTTTTTCGTGGAGCAGTGCTGAATAATCGGCTCCTTTTCCGCTCAGATAGTCCTTTAGCTGTTCCCGGTAGAAATAAAGCCGGTTATGTTTCTTAAAATGAGGGATACGGCCTATGTTGCAGTAGATCGTCTGCACCGTTATGCCCAGTAGCTTAGAAGCCTCTTCGATTTGAATCGGCTGACTTTCGTCAACCTGTAGCTGAGCCGTCTGGGCCTTGGAAAGCAGCCCCAGAATGAGCGACATCGTGCTTTCTACCCGGTTTAGCTGGGTCTGCAATTCTTCAAAGGGATTCGTCATACCAGTTGGCGGGCCTGCACCCGTTTATTGATTTTATACACCGTCGAGCGGGCTACGTTGAATTTTTTCATACTGCTCAGTACAGCGGCCTCTTTCATGGCCCCCCGCTGGATCAGACGGGTATAGTAGTCGTTTACTTTGCGATCAGTGGTTTCCTGCTTTCGACGGGCGGGTGTTTTGAGCATGGCAGTCAGGTGGGGCTGGAATTGATCAGATACACCAGCTGAAACAGACAGCCCGATTCCTTCGGTGCTTTCGACAGGCTGACATGGACGCCCAGCTGTTGAGCGGCACGTATGGCCTCCGACAATTGAGCCACGCTCTGATTGACATGGTTCATGGCCTCTACTACAGAATTTGCAGGTGGCGTAACCGGGTCTGTCTGTTCCAAATTGGCGTACGTTTTCATCACATTTATGGGTTAGGCTGTAGCTGGTTGAATGGCTTGAGACGAGGGCGAAAGCGCCGGATTGAGTAGCGTATGAATGAACTGCCTGCCCTCTTCGGTCCAAACCAGCAAATGTTCCGAGCGCAGGGTACCATCACTACCATCATGCGTGAAGGTTTTCAGCTTGACGTATCCCTTGCCGGTATATTTGGCCGTCAGGTTCCAGATGCCGCTCTGTTTGTACTGCACTCCTTTACTAGCCAGCAGCTTGTTGAGCTTAACGGCACTCATCCCGAGTTCCTGAGCGATTTTTGTAGTCGTTAAGGTTGACTCGCTGGAGAGTACCGTCTGGGCATAGGCAGCCTGGGGCCGGAGTTCGGCATTTTCAAATAAAAGCGCCTGCTTTTCCTTCTGCTCCCGAATCCAGACTTCTGCCCGACGTATCGGATCGTCGATCTGGTAGGAGGGCAACGAACGTTGCTGCATACTCCGTCGGGCCTCGGCAAAGGAGCGAACCAGTACCGATTTGAATTCGACGACGCGTTCCGAGTTGCGTGACAACGTACCGACGAACAGTGATTGATCTTCGGTCAGGTAAGCATAAATCTGTTCATTAACAGCACCTACCGAGTTGGTGACAGTCCCGATTTCAAATCGGACCTGTCCAAAATCCTTTTCAATTGCTGGCAGATAATCCCGAATCGTTTTTATCAAACTGGGATGCTGAATGTGCAGTCCAATGGCGAAGTCGAGCGTACTAACTACTGCCTGACCTTGCGCATTGTAGGATATAGGTAGGATGATGTTGCTCATAGCATTAAGCAGTTGCTGATTGACTTAATTCCTTAATCGGATTTGCGGCAATCCGCTCCATCCAGTCTACTTCGCTCTGAGCGACAGGATTGTTACCACTGACTTTGTTGTCAAATGTTCCTCCTACGATGCAAAAACCTTCACAGAACAGCTGTTTGGCCATACGCCGATGGTTGTAGCTCAGCCGCTCATAAGCCGTTTTGAACTGAAAAGTCAATTCATTTTGCCGTTTGGTTAATTGTCTGCCTTTTTTTATCATTGTACTTCATAGGTTTGCTATGAGTGTTCATCTTATCTCATTCAAATACTATGCAAATTTATGTCCAAGGACATAATATGTCAAGCGATAGAGCATATTTTTTTATGCCCAGTAAAGATATTATAGAAAACCTCAATCAAGAATTTATCTTAAGTCCTAAAAATCAGAGGCTTAGGGATGTGTTCGAAGCATTAAAGGCTAAACGAAAAGCTGAGCCTGGAAAGAAAAAATATACGCAACAGGAGTTTGCTCAGAGCATAAAGTCAACACAAGCACATATTTCCAAGGTGTTTAGTGGCGAAAAGCCTATTGGGGAAATAATAGATGAAAAGGTTATCCGGCTCTTAGGTGTTAAAAAGCTATGGTGGGAGACCGGTGAAGGGGAGATGTTTGAAAAGGATCCAGGTCGCCCTATTCGCTTAAGTGAAGTCAATTTGGAGAACCCTGGGCAACCTCGAAAAACAATTGAAGCTATTCCGCTTGACTTCGTTGACGAAACCGATGTAACTACGAATAGCCAGGGTACTGAGTTTAGAGATCTGAAAAACGGCTATGTGCTAGCCACTATTGAGTTTGTACCCGAATATGCTTACGCTAGTTATCCACACGGCTGGCGTGACCCTGAATGGTTAGATAAGTTGCCCAAACATTCTATTATCCTACCTAAACGCGACCATAATCGCTACCGATCCTTTGAAGTTAGTGGCGACAGTATGGACGACGATTCTAAGCAATCAATCAGCAACCGTGACACTGTTACAGGCCGTCTCATTGAGCCAGACAATTGGAATAGTAAAACATTTATTACAGTAGGTAAAGATTATATTATATCCGGCCCTGATGGTGTGGTGATAAAGCGCATTGCTCGGTATGACGTTGTTAATGGCACACTTACTCTGACTTCGCTTAACCCCGATAAATCAGCCTTCCCGGATTATGATGTGTCGCTTCAAGAAGTTTTTGAGGTATATCGAGTGGTAAAAGTGGAACAAAATCGATAATAGGTGAAAAATAAAACGGATGGTTAGATCATTTTGCGATTAATATAAAAACACACCCTAAACCTCCTAATAATGAAATACTTTTACTTTCCGCTATTTATTGCATTTAATTTATTATGTCCACTTGCAAAAAGTCAGGACTGTGCAAGTTTATTGATTGCAATGAAAGATGATTTTGAACCAGATCGAAAAGGGTTTGAAAGTAAAGAAATTAAACTGGTAAGCGATAAAGGCAACAACACCATGATTGTACTCTCAAAGTCTAACATGGGCCTTTTTTTTGCAATGGCTGTTAGTACTATTTGTGTAGATAAAGGCACGGAGTTGAAATTTCTGTTTGAGGATAAGTCAATTGAAAGCGCCCAGCAAACCAATAAGTATAATTGTAATGGTATGTCGGTATTTTGGCTTGAGCCAGAATATATGAATACTATAAAAAATAAACTGAAATCTCAAAAACTATCAGGATTAAGATTAATGGCAGAATCGGGATACCAAACATATAAATTTACTCAATCTGAATCCGATCTTCTATATAATATATATAACTGCATTATCCAGAAATAACTATTCATTTCCTCTATGAAACTACTTTTTACCTTCCTCTTCTTGTTGCCTGTAATGTCGCTTGCTCAGGACGAAACCCAATTTGTTTCGCCATTGGATGAACGGTATAAATTTGCTGCTCCTGTTCTAGTTAATGTATTAGAGGCAACTCCATTACGAGAGAGCACACTACAGGGAGCGTCAATTCTGGCTACGATCCCCAAAGGCACACAAATAACGATTACACACCGTGATCGTGGACACTATCGCACCAAATACGGGCACAAGTTTGGCTTTGTACATTTTCTCTATATCGATGGGGATTTTAAGGCCTTTAAGGCACACACCTTTGAAAAATCAAAAGATAGGTCTATTTCACTATACGAAGAGGAGATTGATAAAGATACTGTTGTCTATGGCTATGTGAATGTTGAGCGGTATTTGAAAGAGAAGCCAGCCTATAGCGCCAAAAATATCTATACCATACCTGAACAGACCGTCCTAAAACTTACGCCTTATAACGACATGTATTGGTCTACCGAAGTTGGGGGATTTTCTGGCTATATAGGCAGGGCTATTGTCACGTTTAAAGGCAAAACACCGGAAGAGGCTATTGCTGCCTCAAAGCCGGTACCGGAGTCAAAAACGAGTAGTGTAGAAAGCTATGGAGGGTATAATTGGGAAAGCCCTAAACGCCGTACATCAGTAGCACGCACCTATTCCCAATATTATATCCGCGGGCCACGTGGCGGCTGCTATTACCTAACTGCCAGCGGACGAAAACAATACGTTGATCGAAGTCTTTGCAACTAGCTATGTCGGTTAACGACGATTAGTATCCTTTCCTAAGCCTCATACTATGAAACTACTTTTTACCTTCCTCATCGTATTGCCTTTTTTGTCGCTGGCTCAGACGAACGTAGTTAATACCTCGCCAAATTCTTTTACGCCTGGTGATTATAATGTTATTATTGGCTATTTGTCTGGAAACAGCAAAGCAGTCGGTGAAAGTAATGTAATGATTGGCGTTGGCACAGGGATACAATATACTACAGGTAGAGATAACGTCTTTATTGGGAATTCGGCTGGGAACTACAGTACTACAGGAAACTTTAACACTTTTTTAGGTAGCCAAGCTGGTTTATACAATAGATCTGGAGAATATAACACCTTTTTAGGATATGGCGCTGGAACAACCAATAATGGCAACTTTAATACATTCATTGGTTTACAGGCAGGCTACTCTACTGACTCAGGGAATAAAAATGTCTTCATGGGTTCCACATCAGGTTTTAAAAATACAGCTGGCTTTGGAAATACATTTATTGGAAGTGAAACAGGTACAAATAATACTATTGGCACATTAAATACAGCTATTGGATACCAATCTGGTTTGTCAAATGTACTTGGTGTTAGTAATACCTTTCTAGGAACTTACTCTGGGGATGGAAGTATATCTGGCGCAGAAAATACATTTGTTGGCTATCACACAAAAAGTGGTTCAGGGGACTTGAGTAATGCAACTGCCCTTGGCGCTAATGCTATCGTAAATACTTCTAATTCTATAGTACTTGGGGATACGACTCGTATTATTAAAGTGGGTATTGGCACTGCATCCCCTCGTTACCCGCTCGATGTAAAAGGCGTCATTAACCTCCGTAACAACGGTACCATCAAATTTAGCCACCTCTCCAACCCCTTCCTACGTAACGGCTACACCGATCAGTTTCTCTCCGTCAACGAAAACGGCGAGACGGTGATGGCCAGATACCGGCTCCGTACCGAGAAGCCGTCGGATTGGGCGGACAGGGTATTTGAACCCGGCTACAGACTCCAATCGCTTTCCGATGTTGAGCGGCACATCAGAGACAACAAGCGATTGCCGGATATGCCATCGGCGCAGCAGGTGACCGAGGAGGGGGTTGATCTGGTCAAGATGAATGCGCTACTACTACAGAAAGTTGAGGAGCTGACGCTGTACAGTATCCAGCAGCAAAAAGAGAATCAATCCTTAAAATCGGATGTAGCCCTGCTCAAAGCCCTGATGAAACAGGTACTGGAGAAGAAATAAATTGCTGAGTAATCTGATAAACAGGTCAGTCCTATTTCCTGAAAATCCTTATTAACCAATTACTTATGAAACGAATTGTTGCCATTCTACTTTGCTCTTTCGTGCTGCTTTACCGGCCTACTTTTGCCCAGGATAATCTGATGCTCACCTCACCAGCCTCTCCCGCGCCGGGTCTGGGTAACGTACGGGTGGGTATCAATGCGGGCAACGCCACCTTGAGCGGGCAATACAACACGGTCAGCGGTTATTATGCGGGCAATGCCTTGAGTAACGGCTCTAATAACACCTTATATGGTACCAGTGCGGGACGGGCTATCACCACGGGAAATGACAACACGTTCATTGGCAATAATACAGGCTTTAGTAACACAGCCAGCGCGAACACGTTTTTGGGAAGTCAGGCGGGGGAAAAGAACACCACTGGATTCGCCAATACGTTTTTGGGTCGGCAGGCGGGAACGCTCAACACGACAGGTAATGTTAATTCCTTTGTGGGCCATCAGGCAGGCTTTTCTAACACGACAGGTAGTTATAATTCCTTTGTGGGCCATCAGGCAGGTTTTTATAACACAGTGGGTTACTATAATGCCTTTGTGGGTTATCGGGCGGGCTATTCTAATTCATCAGGCTACCAGAATACCATCATGGGGGGTGAGGCAGGTATCGGCAACACGACAGGTAGCGACAATGTCTTCATGGGGTATCATGTCGGCTCAAACAACACGACGGGTAGCAGTAATGTCTTTCTGGGTTCGTCAGCGGGCTATGTTAACACGACGGGTGAAGGGAATACCTTTGTGGGCTTTAAGACAGGTCTCTTTAATGCGACAGGATCCCAGAATACGTTTTTGGGCTTTTCGGCGGGCTATAACACCAGGAGTGGTCAGCAGAACACAGCGCTGGGTCAAAATGCTAATTTTTCCAATCGGACCGGTTCGGGCAACATAGCCGTCGGTTCAGGAGCCAGTTTTAGCAACGTCACTGGCAGCTTCAACGTCATTGTGGGCGATTCGGCGGGCTATAACAACAAAATCTCGGGCAACACCTTCATCGGTTCCAAAGCAGGCTATCAGGCCACTACCGGGGCCAACAATGTGTTTATGGGCTACCAGGCGGGCTATGGCAACACCACCGCCAGCAACAACGTATTAATTGGCCCCTACTCCGGTACGGCCATCACCACCGGCAGTAACAACATTATGCTGGGTTCGAACACGCAACCCACCAGCAGCACCCTGACTAATGCAGTGGCTATCGGCACCAATGCTACGGTAGCTTTAAGTAACGCCATTGTGCTAGGCGATCCAACTAACACTAGCATTGCCGTCGGCATCGGCACTGATTCGCCCCAGTATCCATTGGACGTACGGGGTACAATCAACCTACGCAACAATGGCCGCATCAAGTTTGCCCACCTCAGCAACCCACTACGTAACGGCACAACTGACCGGTTCCTGACGGTGAACGAGCAGGGTGAAACCGAACTGGCCCGGTACCGGATCAGCATCGACAATGTGAATCAGTGGAGCGATAAGGTGTTTTCGCCTACGTATCAGTTAAAGCCACTATCTCAGGTCGAGCAGTACATTCAACAGAACAGTCATTTACCCGATGTTCCCTCAGCGGAACAGGTGAAAGCGGATGGGGTGGATCTTGTGAAGATGAATGCGTTGCTTTTGCAGAAGGTGGAGGAACTGACACTGTATAGTATTGAGCAGCAGAAACAGATTCTTGAACAGCAAAAGCGCATCGAGAGGCTAGAAAAAGTATCAACAGGAAATCGATGAGCTAAATGAATTGATTAAGCGAAATAAACATTACTAATCTTTCACGCCAAACCTTTCTATATTACTATGTCACTCACCAAACGCATTGTAGTGGATTTAAGCCACCAAACGCTGACAGCCTACACAAGTGGCCATCCTACATACACGTTTCACTGCGCTACCGGCGATTCTAGTAACCCGACGCCACCTGGTCCCGCTTTCCGCATCTATCGGAAAGAGAGGTATCACATAAGCTCACAATTTCATGTACCTATGCATCATGCCTTGTTTTTTAATCACGGTATAGCTATTCATGAAGCGCAAATGGTTGGTTTAGTTTCCTATTTAAAAGTTGGTGGTGCTGATTTTTTCGGCTCCCATGGGTGTGTTCGATTATCTGTTCCCGATGCCACTACGCTCTTTGACTGGGCTGAAATAGGCACGCAAGTCGAGGTGAAAAGTTAATGAATGCGTTACTGCTTCAGAAGGTGGAGGAGTTGACGCTGTACAGTATTGAGATGAAGAAGGAGATTGAGCAGTTGAAGCGGCAGGTAACAAGAAAATTCCCAAAAACACAGAAATAATTAATTTGAATGGAAGATAAAAACACACCATGGAAACATTTTGAACGAACCGCAATTGTCATAGGTGCATTAACAGGTATCATTGGTGCAATTGGCTTATTCATTCAATTACAATCTAAAACCACTCAAGTAGAATATCAAATTATATCTCAGGATTACTTAACATCTAGTAACAATATACCTGGATTAAAAGCTAATTATGAGTATTCAGATATACCTGTAAAAAACTTATGGCTTATTAGATTTAAATTGGTAAATACAGGAGATGAGACAATAACACATGCAGGTTCAAACCAAAACTTGATCGATTCAAGTATCGTTTTTGAGTTTTCTAAAAGTATTCAAATTTTGGATAAAATAAGTTTGCAACAAAATAATTTCCCCGATCATAAATTAATACGTATTGATAGCAATAAGCTGTCTCTTTCGTTTAAGCAATGGAGAAAGAATGAGTTTGGATTATATTCTATGTACATCAAATCTAATCAAAAAGATGTACAATTAATACCAAAAACTGAACGTGTATTAAAAGATGGTGATATCAAAGTAGTTGATTTGACTGAAAATCAAAATAAAAATAAAGTAAATCAATCTATGCTTGATTATATTATAGCTAATCCACTAAATGGTATGTTGAGATTTATGGGAATTGGATTTGCCTCTATATTATTTATTTTAACTACTCTTTACGTTTTTGTTGGTGAATTGTTTCCTTATGTGGTATACTTATTTTGGAGGTGGAGATATTATGATCGATATATAGATTTTGTCGATTCAGAAAATGTTGAAGATTACTTAAACGGAATTCCTAGAGAAGTCTATCTAATAGACACAAGAGTAATTAAAAGAAATCCACGTTTATTAAGATCACAAACAAAATTTTGGAATAATTTTAAAGGCAAGAAGCCGCCAGAATTAGGTTCGATAAACTCCTTATATGAGGTTGTTAAAGTATTGGGTGTGTTTTTCTTAATATCAATCATTTGCCTTCCTATTATTTTAGGCCTTTGGATACTATAATAAACTGTAAATGTTTAATGCAGAATTAGTTCTAATCAAAATGAATGTGCTGCTGCTTCAGCAGTGGAGGAGCTGACGCTATATGTGATTGAGCAGCAGAAGCGGATTGAGAAGCTGGAAGGGCGGTAAATAAAGAAGTAATTATATAAATACAATCAAATGGTTAGAATGATAGCGACGGTACATCTCCACACATTTCATAGAGAGCTTATTGTACCTGTATTTGATTACGATTTCCTGGATGCACAATTGGCTAAAATAAAATTTTTCAAATTTGTAATCGATGAAAATATAACGAAAAAAGGGTATTTACTGCCTCCTGGCCTGTACATGGCTTATTCAGATTTGACTATTCCTGAAGCATGTAAGGCGATACGGGAGGTTGCCGATGTAACGGGGAGGGATTACTCTGTATTCGTAGCAGAGTATGATGGAGCACAGTGGTATAATTTGAAGGAAATCGAACTAGGTTAATATTTGAGTTCGGTATGTAAATGAGTAATTAGGTAATTATATAAATGATAAAATGAAGCATTCTGTAATTCTCTTTTTACTACTGTTAACTATTCATTTTTCTTTTGCGCAAATACCTTTAGGCAAAGCCAGAATAGATCGGCTAAAATCTTCGGTTGTACGAATTCATGTTAATGGCCAAAGTTCAGGGACTGGTTTTTTTGTTCTTGATGATGGCAATGGATGGGTAGCCACTTGTTGGCATGTCATTCAGCCTGCTATTGTCTTAGATTCACTTGGAGTTTTTCGCGGTGAAGTAAGGAAAATTGATATTGAATTAACCTCAAAAGAGCGAATAGAGGCCGAAATACCTGCAAGCTTAGTTAATACGCAAAGTGCTTTTACTGAAGTTGAGTCTAAAGATTACTGCCTGTTAAAATTAAAAACAAAGCCCAAAACTCCGTTTGTGACGTTAAAGCTTGGCAGATGGAAGGATATAAATGAAGGCGATTTAATCTACTCTTCTGGTTATCCATTAGCTATTGAGCATCAGGTGCCCACGCAAGGTATGTTTTCAGTAAAGACAGTCGATACCTTAAATGGATTAAACGGACAGAAAATTTTGCGTCAATCCGCTTTACTTGACTTGACAATGAATAAGGGAAATTCAGGTGGACCTGTTCTAAAATTTGGTAAAACGGCAACTGAAGATTTAGTGATTGGAATAGCTACGTTTATTATAGTTCCTTATGCACAACTGCTTCAGAGGGCATCTTACGAATCCCAGATTTATGGTAGCCGATATGATATCCGATTTCGTTTTGATGAAAAAGATAAGGGGTTTAGCCAGATGCAAACATTTAATACATTGGCCAATGCTTTAGCTGCTAATTCGATTGGGGTAAGTGGGGCCGTTTCAATTGACTATTTAGTTCGATTTATTGGTCCTTCCAAGAGGTAAATAACGGCCTTCGCTATAATGTTCAGGATAGGTTATTTTGAAAGATTTTATTGCTAAAGAATCCAGTCGCCCGGCCCTCTGCCGATCTGGAACCCCAGGCCCGAAACCCCGGAGGGTCATACAAATATTGTTAGTAAAACAACTATTTGCAATATCTACAATAAATTACTCAAGTACTTCTTGGTTTGCTCATCCTCAAAGCTACCCAGATAATCCTGGGTTGTCTTGATGCTGGTATGGCCCAGTGATTGGGAGATAAACGCTAAAGGCGCTTCACTACGTAGCAGGATGGTGGCAAAGGAGTGACGGGCGGCATAGGTGGTGATTTCACTCTGGATGCCTAATTGCTGGCCAATCTCGGCCATGTACTTATTGGTGAGTTTGGTGATTGAATTAATCACGGATCGCTGCCGGGTGGCGTCCATGATTGGCTCAAGGTACGGAAATACGTAATCCGACCCACTCCGGCGTTTATTACCCCATCGCTCCAGAATGGCCAAACTTTCCTCAAATAAACTGGCCGTAATTTTAACCTGTTTGGCTTTGCGGGTCTGGGTGGTTTTCTGGCGAACGAACGTCAGGGTTTTGTTTTCCAGATCCAGATCCTTCCAGCGAAGGTGCAGCATATCGGCAAAATTCATCCCGTTGCACAGATATGAAAAGACCCAGAAGTCTTTACTGCGGGCGGCCATGGAATCCGGCTCGACGGCGTAATCAATGATTTTACGTACCTCTTCTTTGGAAAGGGCTTTTTTGGTATTGACGCTGGCCGGAATGACGTAGCCTTTTTTGCCAAACGGGTACCCGTCGGCCGCAATAACACCGGCCAGTATTGCCTCATTGTAAACAGCGCGTAGGTTCCGGCAGTAAATACTGATCGAGGTGAGCGTAGCCGGGGTAGGGGCCGAGTGTTTACTCCTCGGGGCCATGCCGTAAAGCAGCATCCACTGCTCGTAGCGCCGAAGCAGTTTGGGCGTAATCAGGGCAAAGGGCAGGCCCTCCAGGGGCTGAAGCTGGCCCCAGATGTCTTTGTGATCTTTTGGCGTCAGACTAGCCATAAACCGCTCGAAGGAACGGGCCGTGGTCGTGTAATTTTTGGAATTGCCGACCCGATCTTCCGCTTTGAGCCGCTCGGCTTTATGGTCCAGCATGGCAATGGCATCCGTTTTTTGGTACAGCTGACCTTCGGGCGCCTGAAAAGCGGCCTTGAAGGCCTCAAAACTAAATGGTTTTAGTTCGGCCAGGATCCGCTCGGCCCGCTCCAGGTGCGGTTTGATCTTATCCCGGTACAGGTTGCGTATATCATCCCCCGTATTTTTGGGTTTGTTTTTATGCCAGTTCAGGATCCGGTTAAAATCAGAGGGCTTGAGAATAACTCCCTTTTTTTCGGGCAGCGCAAACCGGATGCGGGTACCCTGATACGACACGCGGATTTTAACGCTGTAGAGCTTATCTTTGGTCTGATTGTAACTGAGCTGGAGACTGGCCTGATGGGGGTTCATAAGGAGCTATAAAATGGCCCGAAGAATGGCCCGAATATACATAAACTCCCGAAAAAATAGTTTATCGGAGTTTATATAAAACCCTCCTTTTTTTATCGTAAAGGGGTTATTTATGAGGGAATTATAGACAAACACCTATAAGTCAAAAAGGCGTCTCATGTGACTTCTAAGCAGACGGTCAAGCGTTCGAGTCGCTTCGGGATCACTCAGGGAATCAAAGAGTTACACTAAAAGATGGTGTAACTCTTTTTTGTTGGTGTACGTTATGGTTTACAAAAGGGAATGGGTTTCTTAGCAACCTTTCTAATGAGTTACTTCTAGACACCTGAGATAAGTTTATTGAGCATACACAAGTAATGCCTTTGGTAAGGTAACTTAATTAAGAATAATGGACATATTTGTCATATCGTTATATTTTAGCATGATATGGAATTTCGGTTGCGTATACTTAGAACAACTTCCACATCCCTATCCTGTACATTGTCAGCCTGAAGTGGACAGATGCGGGTAAAAAGAAAAGATTTATTTTGTGAAAGATCTGGTCAATTTTGCGACTATTAATGAAATTGCTTCTACTACGTTATACTGGACACTTTGTTCGTAAAGTGTCCAGTATAACGTAGTAGAAGCAGGCTCAATATCCCGGATTTTGTGGGAAAGCTGTTGGGTTGTTATACGTATCGATTTCAGCCTGCGGGATCGGGTAAAGAAGCCGGTTGGCCGGAACAGTGATGTTTGTCAGTTTTAGCGCATCGATGGCCGTTCCGGTACGTACCAGATCAAACCAGCGGTCATTTTCCAGCGCCAGTTCCAGCCGCCGTTCGGCAATCACAGCGTTGCGAAACGCAGCCTGAGTATTTACTTGCGCTTCGGTGTAGAGTGGCGCGCCCGCCCGGCTTCGCACCTGATTCAGCGATGCCAACGCTTCACCGTTGAACTGGATGGACGATTCCCCTAAAGCTTCGGCGTACAGCAATAGTACGTCGGCGTAACGTAGCACGGGAAAATCATTTCCTACGTCATTGGTGGCAGACACCTCGTCGTACCACTTACGCGGTACTACGTTCACATTGCTCGGCACCGGAATCTGCACCGTTAGTGGTTGCCGTTTATCGCCAGTTGGATAGGCCGCACGTAGCGAAGGTTCAATATTGTCGCCGATGTTGGTGCCGTACCACAAGCCGTGACCTTCGGGCAGCGCACCACCCACGCCTTTTTTAAACTTAACGGCAAATACGATCTCGGCGTTGTTTTTATTGCTCACCAAAAACACATCCGCTACGTTAGGCAGAAGCCGATACGTATTGCTGCTAATAACCTCACGTAGCGGGGCTATGGCCTGACTAAATTTTTTCTCGGTCACCAGCACTTTGCCCAGCAATGCTTTGGCGGCCCCTGACGTAGCACGGCCTACATCGGCGCCGGTATAGCTGGCGGGTAGGTTGGCGGCTGCATCGGTCAGGTCTTTTTCGATGGCCGTATAAATGTCAACTACTTCGTTACGTATGTACGAACGCGACTCCGTTGTATTACCTGCCTTCAGCACCAGCGGCACCTTGCCCCACAGACGTACCAGATTGAAATAGGACAACGCCCGGATAAACTGGGCTTCTCCTTTGTAACGGGCTTTCAGCGTCGCATCGAAACTGACCGCGTCAATCTTATCCAGAATCAGGTTCGTGCGATTGATACCTGTATACAGACTACCCCACGTATCGCGCAGAATGGTATTGGTAGTTGGCTCAATGAACCGGTCTATGTTATACCGTAGTCCGGCGTTGGATGATGGGTCATTGTCGAGCACATTGTCGCTACGTGCTTCGAGCAGTGTATTGAAATCACCCCCATACTGATTGCTCGACTGCAATACATCGTAGGCTCCGTTAACGGCGTTGTTAAAATCGTTGGCAGTTTTATAAAAATTATCCGCGTTCGGCTGCGACTGTGGCGTCAGATTCAGAAAATCAGACTGGCAGGAGCTGATAAAGAGTGAAAGTGTGAAAGAGCGAAAGAGTGCCGCTAGCGGAACCGCGAGTCGCTTAGGTATGGTAAAGTAAGAGAGTAATTGTATCATGTCAAATAGAAATTTATGAATGAGCAAAACGAAAGGCGAAAGTAGAA
This sequence comes from Spirosoma flavus, assembly GCF_054778555.1. Lineage (NCBI taxonomy): Bacteria > Pseudomonadati > Bacteroidota > Cytophagia > Cytophagales > Cytophagaceae > Spirosoma > Spirosoma flavus. The sequence continues at coordinate 1,407,395 of NZ_BAAGZL010000002.1, read as the reverse complement.
GTGACTAAATCACTCTTTCACTCTTTCATTCTTTCGCTCTTTAAATCTAGAAGCTGAGGTTAACTCCAATCGACGTAGTACGTGCCAGTGGGTACGTTCCATAGTCTTCGCCCTGCGAAAGCGCATTGTCGGGGCGGGCGCTTACATCTGGATTATAGCCGGTATACTTTGTGAATGTAAACGGATTCTGCGTAGTGGCGTAAATACGTGCCCGACTCAAACGGAGCCGTTGCAACAGGGCCGTTGGGAGCGTGTAGCCCAGCGTAATTGTACGGATGCGAACGTATGAACCGCTTTCAATATGCCATGTCGAAATCTCGCCGTTCGAGCCGGTTGCCAATCGGTTGGCGCGGTTCACTAAGCCATTCCCAACGTTTTCCGGCGATTGCCAGCGATTCAAAGCCCCCCGGAACTGATTACCATTACCCTCCGAGTTATAAATATACCGCCGGATCAGGTTCATAATCTGGTTACCCTGTACACCCTGCAACGTAGCGCCGAGGTCAAAACCAGCGAAAGTGAATCGGGTTGTGAAGCCAAAAGTGTATTTCGGGAAATAACTGCCCGTTACGGTCCGGTCGCTGCTGAAATCGATTTTCCCGTCGCCGTTGGTGTCTATAAACCGGAAATCGCCGGGTTTGGTGGTACTTGTGTGCGGGTACGCATCCACTTCCGCCTGGTTTTTGAACACACCGTCGTACTTCATCGTCCAGTACTGCCCAATGGGTTCACCAATGCGGGTGATAAACTGTGCTCCGGCCACTCCACCCGACACAATAATCGGGTCGCCTGATGCGCCAAGTGCCCGTACGGTGTTGCGGTTCGTGGCGATGTTGGCGTTGGCTGACCACCCAAACCGCCCAAAAGTTTGCTGCGTACCGAGCGTAAATTCGAACCCTTCGTTATTTACTTTTCCAATGTTCTGCAACTCCGTGCTAAAGCCCGAGGTACGAGGCACCGGTACGTTCAGCAGTAGGTCGGAGGTGTTGGCGTTGTAATAATCAACGGTCAACGTCAGTCTGTTACGTAGAAAGGCCGCATCGAAACCTATATCAAGCATGGCCGTTTTTTCCCACTTCAGTTTGTCGTTGGCCGAGTTGCCGGGAGCCAGTCCGCTGACAATGCTTTCTGGCCCAAGCACGTAGTTCTGGTAGTTGAGCAGACTCACCGAGCCGTAATTGGGTATCTGAAAATTACCTGTTAATCCATAACTAGCCCGGACTTTTACGTCGCTGAGCCACGATACATTTTTCAAAAAAGCCTCCTGTGATACGTTCCAGCCGGCCGATACACTCGGGAAATAACCCCAGCGGTTGGATGCGCCGAAGCGAGAGGAGCCATCGGCCCGGATTGCTGCCGACAGTAGGTATTTGCCGTTATAATCGTACTGCGCCCGACCAATGTACGACAGCAGCGACCACTCCTGAAGGTCGGTGCCTCCCGCCGTAACCTGCCCGGCATTGAGCGTCTGTACGAGGTCGTTGGGGAAGTTGGTCGCGGTTAATTCACTGGCGGTTCGACGGTCTTTCTGGGCTGAGAAACCGGCCAGCACCGCGAGATTATGTTGGCCGAAACTCCGGCTATAGTTCAGCGTATGTTCGATTAGCCAGTTGATATAATTCTGCGTTCGCGAAAATCCAGTCGGGATAGATGGCCCCTTGCGGTCGCGGATTTCGACGGTGGATGGTCGGTAATAATCTCGTTGAAAGCTGTTTAGATCTACTCCAACACTGAGCCGGTACGAAAGCCCTTTCGTGATGTCATACTGTGCGTAGGCATTTCCCAGAAGCCGCAGCTGACTTAATTTATCTTTCACTTCTTTGGCTACAGCCACCGGGTTCAATATCGACGTAGCACCATATCCCCAGCCGTTCGCATCGAAATTGTAAGAGCCATCGGCATTATAAACGGGAAAAAGGGGAGGCATCTGCACCGCCAGCCCGATAACACCATCGGCCAGATAAGGCCCTTCGGCTTTGATTAGGTCGTGATACGAATACGTAGGGTTAAAGTTGAAACCCACCGATAGACGACCCGTTTTCACATCAAGGTTGGCGCGTGTGCTGTAGCGTTTATAGCCCGAATTAATAACCGTCCCTCGCTGGTCGAGGTAATTGCCTGATACGTAGTAACGCGCATTGGCGTTGCCTCCGCTAATCGACAGTGTGTGGTTATGAATAGGTGCAGATTGGAAGATTTCGTCCTGCCAATCGGTGTTGGTTAGTCCAGGCTGCCCTGTCAGATAGGGGGTTACCTGCGGGGGAATCAACGTACTGGGAGCGCCTACACCACGATTCCGAATATCGTTGGAGTCGGTGATTTTGCCAGTCGGATTTCGTTCGAGATACGCGTTGTTTTTGGCTTCGGCATTCAGGGTAGCGTATTCGTAGGCGTTGAGCAGGTCTAATTTTTTACTCACCTGCTGAACGCCCACAAACGCGTCGTAGCTGATCGTCGTCTTGCCTTCTTTTCCCCGTTTGGTGGTCAGTAACACCACGCCGTTCGATCCCCGCGACCCATAAATAGCTGCGGCTGAGGCATCTTTCAGCACCTCAATACTCTCAATGTCATCGGTGTTGATTGTACTCAGTACGTTGACCGGGTTGTCGGGAAATTGCGTATTGGTGCTGCCCGTAGCAAACTTGGTATCTCGCGAGAGCGGTACGCCATCGATAACGTAGAGCGGGTCCAGCCCCGCGCTGATGGAACCGGTTCCCCGCACCCGCACCTGAAGAGCGGCACCGGGCGCTCCCGATGTTTGCACCACCTGTACACCGGCAATTTTAGCGGCAATGGCATTGTCGAAACTCACAACGGGCTGATTGGCAATATCCCGCGCCCGTACCGACCCAATAGATGTAGTGATGTCGCGCCGATTCTGAACCCCGTAACCAACCACCACCACTTCGCTGAGGGCATTGTCGGTGGCGACTAGCTGCGCATCCACAACAGTACGGTTGCCAACCGTCTGTTCAAGAGGCTGATAGCCAATGAACGAAAACACCAGTACGGGAGACGCTACGTCTGGAGGCAGGCTGATTCGGTATTGCCCACGTGTGTCGGTGGTAGTACCGGTAGTTGTGCCTTTAATCTGCACGGTAGCGCCGGCCAGCGTTTCAGCCGACGTAGCATCTTTAACCGTACCAGTCAGGATGGTTTGCGCCCGGCTGGTAATGGCCAGCAGACAAAAAAGAGCAAAAAGCAGCCATCGCTTGTGTTGACTGCTACGTAGACGAGTAAGTAGTAAATAATCCATATTGACAGGTTGTAAAAGTTAATTTCTCAGATTTTGCTTTGAATCAGGGTTAGCGGTACGTGTTAAACGGAATGGAAGAAAGCCATTTACGAGTGTCGGTTGAAATTCAATTAAACTAGTTTTATTCTATCTAGAAAGTAGATTGAAGGCGAAAATAAATAAGCCAGTACGTAGCTGACTTGTCTTTGGGAAGGTTAAGAAAGAGAAATGCGTAAGGGTCTGGCAAAAATGGCGAACCAAATTCAATCTACAAATGAAACCGACAGAAAATTGATGGCCAGTTGTCCATAATTCTTAATTCATCACCCAAGAAGCTGTTTAAACTTTTAGAACAAAGTTGGAAATGAGTGATTTTGTCATTCCGACGGAGGAGGAATCTTAATGTATCCTTACTTGAATGTTAGGATACATTAAGATTCCTCCTCCGTCGGAATGACAAAAAACCTCTAAGCAAAAGCCTAAACAGGCTACAATTCGACCTTATAAACGTCCGAATGAAGGACGATACCACCTTTCAGGAAGAAATCTTATTACCCATAAATATCTGGCAGTTGGGTTTAAGGTTTGGCGTGGCGCATTTCCAGCCCTACCGACATGCGAGGTTTGAAACCAGGCCACCCCTCAGCCGCTTCGGCCGCTGGTAAATCCAAATACTTTTTATAATCCATAGCCTTGAGGTGAATGCCTAAAAAAGCCGTCACAAAGTGCTGATTTATATTGTTAATCCGATGCTCGTTCCAGGCTGGCTCCGCATAATGCATGTATTCATCCGCTGATACACCGGGTTGCAGAGAAGCCAATGGGGGCGGATTGGGCGCTACGTTATGGCGGGCATTAATGTAAGTTAACAAATACCGATCCGCGTTCATAGCGCCTTCATAAATCGCTTTGATACCTTTTTCGTAACCAGACACATCATCTTTACTGCCAGCGACCAAAAGAGTGGGCAGGGTCAGTCCCGCCAGACCTGTGGCATCCCAAACTCCTCGTTCCATACCCCAGGGCGCAAACGCAACTATTGCCTTAAAACGAGGGTCCAGCGACGCTTTGTAAGCTGGTGATGCCTGCGTACGTGGCTCCAGAGCCGTACTTCCTCCCGTCATCTGCCCAAATAGTTTCAACGCCTGGGGACTGTAGCCCGCTCCTGCTACGTTAAGCGCCCCATAGCCCCCCATCGAATAACCAATCAAAGCGGTATTGTCTGCGTTAAGCAAGCCCGCCAGAAAACTTCCACTGGTTTTCCCCGATAATCGGGCCATTTCGTTCAGCACAAAACCATCATCCAGAGAGCGGTTCAGCAGCGTGCTGGGAAAGCCAGCCAGATCGCCATAGGTCGATTCGGTATGATCGATGGCCGCCACTACGTAGCCTTTGGAGGCCAAGTTTTCGGTCAGGTAAGTCAGCAATAGTCGCGATCCGGGATAGCCGTGCGATACAATCACCAGTGGATAAGCTCCTCCATTAGGGTCGGGCTGAGCGTCGCGAGCGGCCCGTCCCAAAAATGTAAACGGAATAAGCGGGCGTTTGGGGTCATTGGCCCGGCCCAGGGTGGATTCATAGGTAACGGTAGGCTGTTTGTTGGCCGGAACCTGCGCCGGATACCAGACTTCAACCGTCAATGGGCGGTCATAGAGCGGGAGTTTGCCATCTTTGCCGTGGAGCACATCAGGTTGGGCCGGGTGAACCAGTTTTATCGTCCGCACCCCTACGCCATAGCTCCCCCGCGCAGCCAGCTCAGGGGCGTTGGGCAGCAGATCTCCATTGATGAAACTATCGCCAGGGGACTGGGCAACTACCAGTCTGACCGATATTAACAGAAGGACAAACGCAAAACGTATCGAACGGGTGTACATGGAGGTTTCGGGAAAGCATGTGCGTTAGCCAACTTAAGGCCAATGCCAAAGGACATATGCTAAGGACTAGATTGGACAGCTATTAAACGTTTTATTCCTAGTTTCCTACCCTAACCACATTCAATCAAATGGCCAATATCCACTACAGAATGTTTGATCAAGGTATTGCCATGCTTCAGCATCAATCAATTGTCGCCAATACGTAATCAGCGCTTACCTGTGCAGTCGGTCGGTAAGTTCACGCCGGAAGGTGATGCCCACTGGTAGTTCTGTATCGCCGATATGCAACGTATTACCAGTCAGCCGGTCGATCTTGTTGAGGGCGACAATGTACGACTTATGAATTCGGACAAACTGTTCGCCGGGTAGCCGGCTTTCCAGTTCAGCGGTGGTCAGCGGGGTTAGCAGCATACGTCTCGGCAGAAACAGTTTGACGTAGTTCCCCCAGCTTTGGGCGTACAGCAGTTCGTCTAATTTGACCCGCACCCAGTCGGCGTCAACCTTCACCATAATTGAATCAGTCGGCGGAGCTGACACTGACGCAGTGGTAGCCGATGGGCTGACAAGCCCCGGCGGTTGGGCCAGCACCCGGTCAACTGCCTTCAGGAAACGAGGAAACGGAATTGGCTTGACCAAATAATCGGTTACGCCGTAATCATAGCTCTGGAGGGCAAATTCGGTGTATGCCGTTGTCAGAATAGTTCGGGGCGTGTAGGTGAGTGAACTGAGTAACTCCAGTCCACTCAGCTCGGGCATGTTGATATCCAGAAACAGCAAATCGACCGGCTGGCGGTGCATAAAATTGAGCGCATCAAGGGCATTGTACGACTGGCCCGCCAGCACCAGCCGATCCACCCGCTCAATGTAGTTTTCCAATACGTAGTGGGCAGCAATTTCGTCGTCTACAATCAGGCAGCGGATGGATTCTGGCATTCGTTATTACGTTTACTGTTCAGCAGGAACTTCATTCATTTCCACCGATACTGGCTGGGGTTTAAAACAAGGTTGCAGCGGTATGATCAGATCAACTACGTGATTATCAGGCCACGAGCGAATAATTAACTGGTGCGTATCGGGGTAAAGCATTTCCAGTCGTTGGCGGGTATTTTCTAGACCAACTCCCGTCGATATGGGCGCTTTGGCCCGTCGGGGTACGGAATTACTCACGCGTAAGTGCAGCTTTTCATCGGCAAGTTTGATGGAAATATTCACCTCGCAGAGACCAATACCAGCCGTACCGTGCTTAAACGCATTTTCTACAAAAGGCATCAGCATCATGGGGGCCACTACGTAGTTGTCGGTTGGGTGCGTCAGGCCGGAGAAGTTTACCCGACAACGGCTGCCTACCCGCTCCATTTCCAGCGCTACGTAGCTTTCCAGAAATAGTAGTTCATCGGCCAGTGGGACCCACATCTGGCGAGTACTATCTAGCTGATAACGTAGCAATTGCGAGAGTTGCATAATCAGATCGGGGGTACGACCGGGTTCGTGCAGACTTATGCCATAGAGGTTGTTGAGCGTATTAAACAAAAAATGCGGGTTCAATTGCGAACGTAGTGTGCTCAGTTCCATCTCTTTCATACACAGACTGAAGCTCTCCTGTTGCTGGCGCTGCTCATAAAAACGATGTACCAGCAGTGGTACGTTGAACAGCAGCAAACTCACTGTGGCACAGGCCACCGCGTAGAGATAAATCATGACCAGCGAAAAGTCCCGAACGGCCTTTTCAGTGCACAGCCAGGCGTTAAACTGCATCAGAATGACCGAAAAGAGCAGCAGAATACCGACTGATATGCCAGCGTATCGACGTACCTGCCGACCGTCGAGCAGGTGAGGCAGCACGAAAAAGCGCTGAATCTGCGCGTGGCCGTAGAGCAGGCAGAAATACGCGAACTCCTGCGCAATCGGGTAGCCCGAATTAAGGAGCTCCCACGACGTCATCGAATTAAGCGTAAAAAAGCCCAGAAACAGCAACGCTTCCTGAAGCCAGCGCTGTCGGGGGCAGGTTTGCATGTTTTGCAGCATACAACCAGGCGGTTAAAAGTCAGTGAACAAACAAAGTAAGAGCGACTTACTGGAACGGCCAAGTTTTTATGACCAATTGCATTCGTCCGGATTTTGCTATGCTACGTCATCAACGGCTTTATCCGGTAACACGCTACGTGTCGGCACCGACTGCTATCCTACGTAACGTCGGCCCTTGTCGGAAATGTTCTATTTACGGGTAGGTTGCCTGATTATTTTTGCCTAAAATTTATCGCAAACGCATGAGAAAATTAGTGTTATTTCTGCATACCTCGCTCGATGGCTTCGTAGCTGGGCCAAACGGCGAGATGGACTGGATTCATGCTGATGAACCGCTATTTGAGTACGCCAGCCGAATCACTGCTGAGTCGGATACCGCCCTCTACGGGCGCGTTACGTACGATATGATGGAAAGCTACTGGCCCTCAGCCGGTGATCAGCCAGACGCATCTGAGCACGACAAAATCCACGCACGTTGGTATAACCAGGTGCCGAAAGTTGTGTTATCGAATACGCAAAAGCAGAGTGAAAACCCCAACGTTCGGTTTATCGGCGGTGACGTAGCAACACCGATTCAGGCGCTAAAACAGGAGCCGGGTAAAACTATTGTTATATTCGGAAGCCCCTCAGCGGCTCATTCGCTGATGCAGCACAACCTGATTGATGAGTATTGGCTGTTCGTGAACCCGGTTTTGATTGGAAAGGGTATTCCGGTTTTTAAAAACATCACTGACAACGTAGCACTCAAGTTAGTAGAATCGAACGTACTAGAATCAGGAGTTGTCGCGCTTCACTACGTAGTAAATAGCTAAGTGTTTGAATGGCGTTAGATTAGCTAATTTGTTTACGTTGTATTGCTGACGCTAAGGGCTTATTCACGCTAATTTTAGTTGAATACCGACGTAGTGCCAGCTCGGTTCTCCAATACTGATAGGGATTACTAGTAATAAATCGCTTATCAATCCAATTATGAGGTCGCCGTATATCTCCTAAAGATGTTGGCGGCCTCATTGTGTATAAGTACCTACGTTTTAATGACCAATTGCATTCGTCCGGTATTCTCCGCTGTACGTCATCTTAAGTTGCCCGCCCCGTCGATTGTCTGCTGTTTTGCGCACCCAATGGCCCGTAATCGTCGTTGGCCGCTATCATGCCCGCTTTCTTTTCGGAATACCCGACTCAACAAGCAATCCTCTACATACAACCATCCCAACAAAACACAATGAACCAATCCAAGCGAAATCAACCCATTTTGTCCATTACAGCACTGGCTGTTCTCTTAACCTTGGCCCTGTTCGGCTGCCAAACGTCGGCGGAGCAGGCTAGCACTGCAACAGCGATTCCGTCAATCCCCGTCGTAGCGGTGAAAACGGCTTCGAGGACAACGTATCAGGAATTTCCGGCTACGCTCGAAGGAACCATTAACGTAGATATCCGCCCGCAGGTGGAAGGCTATTTGGAAAAAATATATGTCGACGAGGGCGCATCAGTCCGGAAAGGGCAGCCGCTGTTCCGCATTGACGAACGTAGTTACCGGGAGCAACTCAGCAATGCTCAGGCCAGTCTGGCGATGGCGAAAGCCAATCGCGACAAAGCTGCGCTGGAAGTAAGTCGCCTAACACCTTTAGTGCAGAATAAAGTAGTTGGCGACGTTCAACTGAAGGCGGCTCAGTCGGCTTTTGAAGCGACTGTGGCCAGTATTGATCAGGCACAGGCGCTGGTGAGTACCGCTAAAACCAACCTAAGTCGTACACTGATTACCGCCCCCGTGAACGGCTACATAGGCCGACTTCCCTATAAACCGGGTAGTTTGGTCGGTAGAGTCGAACCCCAGGCGCTGACAACAATCTCTGACGTTCGCCAACTGTACGCTTACTTTTCCATGAGCGAGGCCGACTTTCTGCAATTCACCCAACAGTCGCCCGGGCGTAGTCTGACAGATAAAATTAAGCGTTTTTTACCGGTAGAACTCCTGCTGGCCGATGGCAATCCTTATGGTCAGAAGGGACGTATTGAACTGGCAGCCGGTCAGTTCGACAAAGCCATGGGCGCTATTACGTTCCGGGCAGTGTTTCCCAATGCGCAAGGGCTGTTACGTTCGGGCATTACAGGACGCGTCCGACTTCCGCAACCTCACGCAACAACCGTAGTCGTACCGCAGGAAGCTACCTTCGAACGGCAGGACCGGGTGTTTGTTTTCGCTCTCGCCGACAGCAACAAAGTGGAGAGTCGTCCGCTTAAAATCCTGGGCAAAAGTGGTAACTTCTACCTCGTTGAAGCGGGAATCCGACCCGGCGAACGTATCGTCCGCGACGGCATCGACCGGCTACACGATGGTGATGTTATTGCGCCTAAACCAGTTGACAACGATAGTAGCCAGGCGACGGCTGCACTGTAAATCAATTTCTTACGAGAAAGTGTCAAACTACCTACGTGGTTTGATTGATCCCTATTCATCATGTTTAAGGTATTTATAGAACGACCGGTTCTTTCCACGGTCATCTCCATTCTATTGGTTATTCTGGGACTCATTTCCCTGGTAACCATGCCTGTTACGCAGTTCCCGGACATTGCTCCGCCCAGCGTACAGGTAACGGCCTCATACCCCGGCGCTAACGCCGAAGTGGTGGCTCGTTCGGTAGCGACCCCGCTCGAAGAAGCCATCAACGGCGTAGAGAACATGACCTACATGACTTCGTCGGCGGGTAACGATGGCTCAGTAGCCATCAACGTTTTCTTCAAACTCGGCACCAACCCCGATCTGGCTGCTGTAAACGTCCAGAACCGGGTTGCCAAAGCTACGAGTCTGCTTCCGACCGAAGTGGTGCAGGCCGGTATTGCCACTCAGAAGCAGCAAAACAGCATGATCATGTTCTTGGACCTGATCAGTACGAAAGACGTATACGACGAGACGTTTTTACAGAACTACGCCAAAATCAACATCATTCCCGAATTGCAGCGGATTAACGGAGTTGGTCAGGCACTGGTGTTTGGGGTGAAAGATTACGCCATGCGTGTCTGGCTCAAACCCGACCGGCTGGTTGCCTACGGACTGTCGCCCCAGGAAGTACTGGCGGCCATTCGCGACCAGAACTTGGAAGCGGCTCCTGGTCGTTTGGGCGAGAGCAGCGCGGAGGCTTTTGAGTACACGATTAAATACAAAGGCAAGTTTAACAAACCCGAAGAGTTTGATCAGATTGTGCTGAAAGCCAACACCGATGGCTCGACTATTCTGCTCAAGGACGTAGCACGACTGGAATTTGGCTCGTTTACGTACAGCGGAAATACGCGCGTCAATGGAAAATCCGCTACGGGTATCGCCATTTTTCAAACAGCGGGCTCGAATGCCAACGACATTCAGATTGCCATTCAGGCCATTATGGATAAGGCCACCAAATCGTTTCCGTCAGGCATTCACTACGCAGTTGAATACAGCACCAAGAAATTCCTCGATGAATCCATCGACCAGGTGACCCACACGCTGATTGAAGCCTTCCTGCTGGTTTTTCTAGTTGTGTTCCTGTTTTTGCAGGATTTTCGGTCGACGCTTATTCCGGCCATTGCCGTGCCGGTTGCTATTGTCGGTACGTTCTTTTTCATGCAATTGTTCGGGTTCACGATCAACCTGCTGACGCTTTTCGCGCTGGTACTGGCCATCGGTATTGTGGTCGATGACGCCATTCTAGTGGTCGAAGCTGTGCATACGCGTATGGAAGGGGGCCAGCAGTCGGCACGGGCGGCTACACTCCGGTCGATGCAGGAAATTTCGGGAGCTATTGTGTCGATTACGCTCATCATGGCGGCCGTGTTTGTACCGGTAGGCTTTATGACTGGTCCAGCGGGCGTGTTCTACCAGCAATTCGCCTTTACGTTAGCCATCGCCATTGCTATATCCGCCGTTAACGCCCTGACGCTGAGCCCGGCGCTATGTGCGTTGCTGTTACGTAACAACCACGTAGCAGACGGTCATTCGGCGAAGAAAAGTGGACTTGCGAATCGATTTTTCACGGCTTTTAACGCGGGCTTCAATATTGCCACCAAACGCTACGTCAACATTTCCCGCCTGCTGATCCGCCACCGATGGGTAAGCATGAGCGGTCTGGCGCTGGTCATTGCTGTTACGTTCTGGCTGGTACGTACAACGCCTACGAGCTTTATTCCATCTGAAGATCAGGGCTTTATTGTGTATTCGCTAAAACTTCCGTCGGGCGCTTCCCTCCAGCGAACGCAGGCTGTCTCAAACCGCATTGACCAAATGATGCGCCAAATGCCAGCGGTTCATAGTCATTACGGAATCAGCGGCTTCAACATCATCACCAACTCGATCAGTCCGTCGTATGCGGTTGGGTTTATCAACCTGAAAGATTATAAGGACCGGGGGGCAGTTCAGCGGCTTGAGGACGTAATGGGTTTGATCACAAGCGAGATTGGAAAAATCAGCGAAGGTCAGGCGGAGGTATTTACGTTTCCAACGGTGCCGGGTTTCGGGAATGTCGACGGCTTCGAGATGGTGTTGCAAGACCGAACCAGTGGCCAGTTAGACAAACTGAGCGCCACCACGACGCGGTTTATCGAAGAACTGCGCAAACGTCCGGAGATTGGCGCGGCCTTCACTACGTTCGATACCGGCACTCCGCAATTTTCGCTCGAGATCGATGCCAAAAAAGCGAGTCAGTTGGGCGTTTCGACGGGCGCTATTCTGCAAACCATGCAGGTTTATTACGGCAGTACGTTCGCTTCCGACTTTAATCGGTTCGGCAAATTCTACCGCGTTATCGCTCAGGCCGACCAAGCTTACCGCGCCGACGCTGCATCGCTAAACGGCATGTACGTTAAGAACCAGAGCGGCCAGATGGTACCCATTACCACAGTGGCTTCGCTGAAACGGGTATACGGGCCGGAGGTGGTTACACGTAACAACCTGTTCAATGCGGTGATTATCAACGGAACGCCTAAGCCGGGCTACAGTTCGGGCGACGCCATACGGGCGGTGGATGAAGTCGCGCAGAAGTATCTGCCCACCGGCTATACCTACGAATGGACGGGCATGACGCGGGAGGAAATCGCGGCTGGAAACCAGTCGGGTATAATTTTCCTGCTGAGTTTGGTATTCATTTATTTTCTGCTGGCGGCTCAGTACGAAAGTTACCTGCTGCCTTTTGCCGTCATTCTGTCGGTGCCAACGGGTGTGCTGGGTGTGTTCTGGGCCATCGGGCTGGCCGATATCGACAACAACATCTACGTGCAGGTCGGGCTGATTATGCTCATTGGACTGCTCGCCAAAAACGCGATCCTGATTGTCGAGTACGCCGTGCAGCGACGCCGGGCGGGCATGGCCTTAATCAGTTCTGCACTGGAAGCGGCTCGTCTGCGACTGAGGCCAATTTTGATGACGTCGTTTGCCTTCATTGCTGGATTAGTGCCGCTCATGAGCGCGACGGGATCTTCGGCTAAAGGGAATCACTCCATCAGTATCGGCACAGCTGGGGGCATGCTTACGGGTGTCATTTTGGGCATTTTCATCATCCCGGTCCTTTACGTCGTCTTTCAGAAACTACACGAAAAAATAAGCGGCCGTAAATCGATTGCTTCACTTGAGCAAGACCGCGAATTGGTCGCCAATCACGCTACAATCCACAACTAATGATACGTAACAACTCATTTAAATCCCGACCTAATGCGGGTCGTTACTACGTCCTATTCATGCTTCTGATGCTGCTGGTGTCAGGCTGTAAGGTGGGACAGAATTACCAGCGGCCTGCCGTTACGTTGCCGACCCAATTTCGGTCGGCACCAACGGCCGACTCCGCCACGGTGGCCCGACTGCCCTGGCGCGATTTCTTTCCGAACGTGGAGCTACAGCAACTTATCAGCAAAGCGTTAACAGGCAATTTTGATGTACAGATTGCGCTTAAACGTATCGACGAGAGCCGGACTTACCTTCGGCAGACACGTTATGCCTTGCTTCCGTCAGTCAGCGGGCAAGTGACGGCTTCGACCCTCACGCCCTCCCGGAACAGCCTGAATGGAGTCAGTCTGGAAACTTTTCTTGGCACTCGCCACCTCGAAGACTACTCGGCTAACGTAGTGGTGTCGTGGGAAGCCGACATCTGGGGGAAAATTCGTCGGCAGAACGAAGCCACGCGGGCGACTTACCTTCAAACCGAGGAAGCCGTCAAAGCTGTACGAACCAACCTGATTGCCGACGTAGCGAATGGTTACTACCGCCTGCTGCTGCTCGACGCTCAGTTGGGTATCGCCCGGCGGAATCTAGCCCTAAGCGACTCGATTGTGCAGGTGATTCGGCTACAGAAAGATGCGGGTGAGGTTACCGAACTGGCCGTTGAACAGGCGCAGGCACAACGGCAATCGGCGGCTTTGCTCCAATCGCAACTGCAACAAACCATCGCGATGGAGGAAAACGGACTTCGTCAGCTCTTAGGCGATATGCCGGGCGAAATACCTCGCTCAGCTCAACTGGATCAGATGCCTATTGACGAAAAGTTGCTGGCGGGCGTACCAACGCAGTTATTAGCCAATCGTCCTGACGTTCGGGCCAGTGAACTTGGGCTGGTAGCCGCCAATGCGCGTGTCGGTGTGGCCGAAGCCAATTTGTATCCGTCGCTGATGATTACGGGCAGCAGTGGTATTAACGCCTTCCGGGCAGCTACCTGGTTTATGTTTCCGGGATCACTTTTTTATAGCATTGCGGGCGGCCTGACCCAGCCTATTTTTGCCCGTCACCAGCTCAAAACCCAGCGTGAGGTAGCTCAGATTCAGCGCGAACAGGCCCAAATTCAATTCCAGCAAGCGATTACCAACGGAGTACGCGAGGTATCAGACGCACTGATTATGGTCGAGAAACGGCGCGAACAGGAGCAAATAGCTGCCAATCGGGTCGTCGTGCTGAAAGGGGCCATCGCCAACGCCCGTCTGCTGTTTACTAGTGGTATGGCCAATTACCTCGAAGTTATTACCGCCCAAAGTAGCGCTTTGCAGGCTGAACTCACTCTAGCCGAGATCAAACAGCAGCGACTGAGCGCTCTGGTCAGCGTGTACCGGGCAGTGGGGGGCGGTTGGCAGTAAAGCTAAGTCGCCACATTGCTGACGCTAAAGGTTGTGAACAGATGCTGGCACTACGTCTGTTGCAAATGGAAAATTTAGCCTGTCGGCCAATAAACTTCATAATATTAGGCGTTAAGTGTTTGAATCAAATCTAGGAGAGAATTATCAAACTAACGTATTACTTTATCTGCTGGCACAACCGATTTAGTCAACAAAAAGCCTCTGCCAAAATCCCATCCGGAGTTAACGTATCGCCCGCTACACTTACTGGCCAGCCGCCGTTAAAAATCGTTTACGCCGTCTGCCCTCGGTTAAAGTAGCTCCGCCTAAGGCCAAATTGACGAAGTGTCCGAATCAAGGGCATAAAAGGGTATACCTATTGTTTAGCTAAGCTGAATTAACCAAGCAAGATGTTTTCATTGGCACACAGTTGCCTCAATTTCACACGGTCCAACCATTGTGCTGATACCTTGCTATTGATTAAAAATTATTGATTGACTAGCCTGTTAAAATCGTATCGCCTTATGATACAAAACAAGTGGCTTCTTGGCTTATATCGCTGTCTATTTGCATTATTGAAATAATGATTCTGCTAAACAGAATGAAATTAACATCTCTCTTCGTGTATTCTATAATGAATTTCAATGCCCAAACGTGAGTGCAGTATTCGTATCACTCAATAAATAGTAAGCGTTTTCCTAAATCAAGTATACTATGAATAGCAATATTTACAGGTTCCTAATGCGACTTGTTGACCGAAGTGCGTACCCTGCGCTCTTCATATGCCTGCTTACGAACGTAGCAACTGCCCATCCCTTTCCAGTAAAGCCAATTGCGACAGCAGTCCAATTTCCTCAGAATAAAGATATTGGCGTCAAAGGGAAAGTATCGGATGCCAAAGGTGATCCTCTGACGGGCGTTAGCGTTGTCATTAAAGGGTCTGTAACCGGTACGGTTACAGATGCAAATGGAGATTACTCACTCAACGTACCAGACGGGAACGTAACGCTGGTCTTTTCATTTATTGGCTTCACCACAAAGGAAGTTCCGCTCAACAATCAATCGATCCTGAACGTAGTGCTTTCCGATGATGTCAAGGCGCTGGAAGAGGTTGTTGTAACGGGCTATTCGTCGCAGCAGAAGAAAGACATTACGGGCTCAGTTGCCATTGTTAAAGTAAAAGACCTCCAGGCGTTGCCCGCGTCGACCGCTGAAAATCAGCTTCAGGGGCGCGCTGCTGGCGTGACTGTGATTAGTAATAATCAGCCGGGAAGTGTATCAACCGTCCGGATTCGTGGATTCGCTTCGTTTACCGGCAATGATCCACTCTATATTGTGGATGGTGTTCCAACGGGCTCTCTGTTAGGCATTAACCCTAGTGACGTTGAGTCGATGCAAGTGCTGAAAGATGCCGCTTCGGCGTCTATTTACGGCGCCCGTGCGTCCAATGGCGTCATTGTGGTCACGACAAAAAAGGGGAAAACGGGCAGTGCGAAAGTAGCTTACGACGTATCGTATGGTATTCAGGATCCTGGAAAAGGCTGGACCAATATGCTGAATCCGCAGGAATACGCCGACCTGACCTGGTTAGCTCTGAAAAATTCCAACCAGCCGCAGACGAGTGTCCAGTATGGCAAAGGTGCTACGCCTGTATTACCCGATTACCTGTTAGCAGGTACGGCATCCGGCGTAAAGGAAGGTGATCCGGCTACAAATCCGGCTCTGTATGATTTGAGCTATGCTAATCTGGCCAACTCCAATTATGCGCCTTATCTCATTGTTAAAGCCAATAAACAAGGCACGAACTGGTGGAAAGCGGTAACCCGTAACGCGCCCATTACCAACCACAATCTCACGGTTTCGGGTGGCGCGCCCGACAGGAGTCGGTACTTATTTAGTCTCAACTATTTCAACCAGGATGGTATTGTTATTAACAACTTTTACAAGCGCTATTCGGCACGTATCAACACCGAATTTACGCTGAAAAAGAACATTCGAATTGGCGAAAATTTACAGGTTTATACGTCACAGAGCAATACGGCAGCGAACAATACCGAAGCCAGCGAATTAGCCCTGGCTCGTTACATTCTGCCCATTGTGCCGGTCTACACAATACGTGACGGTGATTTCGCCGGAACGAAAGGTAACGGATTAGGAACAGCCGATAACCCGGTTGCCGTTCGGGAACGTACCAAAAACAACCGAGCCAATACGTTCGGGATTTTTGGGAACATGTACCTCGAAGTTGACTTTCTGAAGCACTTTACGGCACGTACCAGTTTCGGCGGCAACTACGGTACGAACGACTATACAAACTACCCAACGATTGAATACGAGGGGGCCGAAAACAACCGGAACCCGACGCTGGCCGTTGGCTTTTTCAAGAACCGGTCGTGGACCTGGACTAATCAGATAACATACAAAAATACATTTGGCGATCACAACCTTCAGGTATTGGCAGGAACCGAAGCGGTCGACGAGGCTGGTGACCGCATTGAAGGGTCGCGAAGTAATTACTTCCTGTACACCAATATTAATGCGATTACGCTCAGTTCGGGTACGTCCAATCAACTGGTGAGTGGTTTCCCAAATACGCCAGTCTCTTTATTCTCCGTATTTGGCAAGGTCGATTACGAATTTAAAAACAAATACCTCGCCAGTGCGATTGTCCGGCGCGATGGTTCTTCCCGCTTCGGCGTTGATAATCGGTACGCCGTTTTTCCGGCAGGTTCGTTAGGCTGGCGTATTTCCGAAGAAGCGTTCCTGAAGAACGTAACGTGGTTAACGGATTTGAAACTGCGCGGGAGTTACGGTTTGATGGGGAACCAACGTATCGATCCGGCCAACCAGTTCACCCAGTTTTCGACCAGCAAGGGAGCTGCCTCCTACGACATTGGCGGAACGAGCACGACTCCCCAATCGGGCTATTACCTGTCATTTATTGGCAACAGCGCAGGAAAATGGGAAACCAACGTATCGACCAATATAGGCTTCGACGCTACGTTGTTCGGCGGCAAAACAGACATCTCGTTCGACTGGTATCAGAAGAAAACCAATAACCTCCTGTACACAGTTGAACAGCTGGCTACCGCAGGCGGAATTGCCGCCCAAAACCCGCCGTTCTTCAACGTAGGGAGTATGAAAAATACGGGTATTGATTTGGCGATTTCGCAGCGGGCAAACCTTCGGGACGTAAAGCTCGACGCTACGTTAACGCTCACTACGTATCAAAATGAAATCACGAAAATTGCCGATGGTATTTCGTATTTTGATTATAACAGTCCGCTCAATGAACAGAACCGGATTGGCGGTGCGTTCACCCGGAATGCAGTTGGGCACCCGATCAACGCTTACTTTGGCTACGATGTAATTGGCTTATTTCAAAGCGCGGACGACGTAGCAAAATCGCCGACGCAGCAAAGCGCGGCTCCTGGTCGGTTTAAATATCGTGACGCTAATGGCGATGGGAGAATCGACGCCAATGACCGGGTTTTCTTCGGGAATCCGAACCCAAAATTCACCTATGGCTTAAACCTGAATCTGTCTTACAAAGGGTTCGATCTGACGGGTTTCTTCTATGGTGTTCAGGGTAGAGATGCTATTAATTATGCCAAGTTCACCACGGATTTTTATTCGCAGGGCATCACCAACAAAAGTAAAGATGCGCTGTATAATTCCTGGCGGCCCGACAACCTGGGCGCTACAGTGCCCATCCAAGAGACAGTTGGGAATTTCAGTACCAACGCGATTCCGAATTCTTATTATAAAGAAGATGCGTCTTACCTGCGGCTGAAAAACCTGAGTCTCGGCTACACGCTTCCAACGCCCTTGTTAAATAGGATTGGGGTTGACCGGCTGCGAGTGTACGTACAGGCTACGAACCTGTTCACCATCACGCGCTACACGGGTCTCGAGCCGGAAATTATCAGTACCGACGATCGGGCTGCGGGTATCGATGCAAACGCCTATCCAGCTGTCAAGCAATATCTTATCGGCGCTAGTCTTAACTTTTAATTACCTACTCAAATGCGCAAATTCTTATACACATTTACCCTTATTTGCCTGGGCGTCGGTGGGCTAATTAGCTGTGAGAAATCCTATCTGGATAAAAGCACATACGGTACACTCGACGCTACCTCCCTGGCCAACAAAAATGGACTTGAATCGCTGTTGATTGGCGCTTATTCCATGCTCGATGGCTACAGTGTCGGCACGACAACGCTCGGTTCCTGGTCAAGTGCGGCATCCAACTGGGTTTACGGGAGCATAGCGGGTGGCGACGCCCACAAAGGCAGCACCGGCACCGATCAGCCGGAAGTCAATGCGATAGAAGCCTATATTCCGATTCCCACAAACGGCTTTTTAAATGACAAATGGAAGGTTGTTTATGAAGGCGTAACGCGAGCTAATATTGTCCTGAAAACAATTCCTGGAGCAACCGATATTACGGCCGACGACCGCAAGCGGCTCGAAGGTGAGGCTCGGTTTTTACGCGGTCATTATCATTTTGAAGCCAAGAAAATGTGGAACATGGTTCCGTTTATCGACGAAACGATGACCGATTTCACCGTTCCGAACGTCAAAGTGAACATAGCAAATGATCAAAATATCTGGCCGAAAATACAGGCTGATTTTCAATATGCTTACGATAATTTACCTGAAATACAGGGCGCTGTCGGACGGGCGAACAAGTGGTCGGCGGGGGCTATGTTGGGGAAATGTCTGCTCTTTCAGAAAAAATACGCCGAAGCAAAAGCCGTGCTGGATCAGGTTTACCAACGAGGCACAAATCCGTTGGGCATGAAATACGGCCTGCTGGATAAGTATCAGGATAATTTCAACGCGGCTACGAAGAATTCAAAGGAGTCCGTATTCGCAACGCAAAGTTCGGTCAACGATGGAGCCGCAGCGGCCAATGCCAACTATGGTGACGTATTGAATGCTCCCTACGGTGGCCCGTTCGATTGCTGCGGCTTCTTTCAACCTTCGCAGGATTTAGTCAATTCCTACAAAGTCGGTGCGACAGGTTTACCCGATCTTGATACGTATAATACCAATCCGGTCACCAGCGATGAAGGCGTTGCGATCACCGATCCGTTTACGCCCTATGCCGGCACTGTGGATTCGCGTTTAGACTGGACCGTTGGTCGCCGGGGTATTCCTTACCTCGATTATGGCCCCCATCAGGGCATTAGCTGGCAGCGCGATCAGGCTTATGGGGGGCCGTATAACACGAAAAAGAACGTGTATTACAAAGCCCAAAAAGGAACATTAACAGATGGCTCGTTCTGGGCAAGTACCGTAACGGCTATCAACACAAATCTGATACGTTTTTCCGATGTCATTTTATGGCTGGCCGAATGCGAAGTAGAAGCCGGTGATTTAGCCAAAGCGCGCGCCTACGTCAACGAAGTACGGGCTCGGGCTGCCAAGCCAAGCAGTTGGGTCGTGAAAGATGGGACTACGACGCCCGCGGCCAATTACAAAGTTGGGTTGTATGAGCAAAACTGGGACCAGGCGACGGCCCGGAAAGCGGTGCATTTCGAGCGAAAATTGGAGTTAGGCATGGAGGGTCACCGCTTTTTCGATTTGGTACGTTGGGGCGAGGCTGAAGCGACGATCAACAAATATATCCAGTATGAAAGTACGCTACGTACCTATATGGTCGGCTCGAAATTTACCGCCGGGAAGAACGAATATTTTCCCCTCCCGCAGCGCCAGATTGACCTGAGTAACAACGTGTTGAAGCAGAATCCGGGGTATTGATATGTAGATGTTTTCTTAGTGAGCGTATCGAGATAGCCAATCGTCGCGTAGCGACCCAATGTTTATAGAAATCAGGAATGACTAAATCAGATCCCGTCGCGTAGCGACCAAACTGCAATTCAATTGTTAGGTCGCTACGCGACGGGAGATAAAGGAGGATTCTTTCCGACTACAAACATTGGGTCGCTACGCGACGATTAGCTTACTCAACCAGATTCCTAAGTTTCTAGTCCTGCAAATTATTGTTCCAGAGCTGCTTGCGGAATGTTTGCGGGTTACAATTTTTCAATAGACGAAATTGTCGATTGAAGTTGGAAAGGTTCTGAAAACCACAATCGTAACAGATTTCAATAATGGATAAATTGGTATCTGCCAGCAGTTTACACGCATGACTGATGCGAAATTCATTGATCAAATTAACAAGCGTTTTATGGGTTCGCCGTTTGATGAACCGGCAGACCGACGGAACGGACATGTTCATCAGATCGGCGATTTCGTGTAGGGCAATCCGGCGTTGGTAATTTCTGGAAATGTAATCAAAAACCAAGTTTACCTTCTCGCTTTCAACCGGATTGCTTCCTTCAATAATTTGGGTAGATAGGGTGCGCAAATGAGGAGATTCGGCCAGGGTAGTTAAAATGTCCAGCAACAGGAGCAGTCGACGCATGCCTTCCGTTTGCGGCATTTCCATCATGCGAGCAATGACGTATTCTTTGGTTGGCCCCAGGATTTCGAGACCCAAAGCGGCTCGCTGAAACAGTTGTCGGATGGGTGCCATTTCCTGGAGTTCCATAAAGGGTTCGCCCAGAAACTCTTCCAGGAAATGGACAATAAGCGACTCAGCCCGGTGGTCAGGCGAATTTTGGTAAAAAACAGGATCGTTTCGGTAGATATGCGGTACGTTGGTGCCGATAAACACCAGATCGCCATCCGTAAAATCGCCAATGCCGTTGCCAATAATGCGCTGCCCATGACTCTTTACCACCAGTACCAATTCATATTCCGGATGAAAATGCCAGGGGGTCGGGAAGTATGGAAAGTGGAAATTATACAGTTTAAACGAGGATCGCTCAGTGGCAGGAAGTTTCTCTAATAACGCTTTCATAGCCTGTTAAAATCGTATCGCCTTCTGAGACAAAACTAGTAGAAATTCGGCTTTTCTTAGTGTCATTTTGCACTGTCAAAATACTATTTTATCAGTAAGTGAAGAAATTTAATCCCTCAACCTTATGTCAGTATATCAGTTGTCTGACGAGCAGATTGCGCAGTACCATCGGGATGGTTATCTGATTGTCTCGAACTTGTTTTCGTCTGAGGAAATAGACAGGCTTTATCAGGTAGCCATTGACGACAAAACCATTTCCCGGAACTCATACGATTTAAATGATCAGTCTGGAAAAAAAACCAAACTCGCGCTCTGGTTCACGCCGGGAAACGATTTATATAGCTTGGTAACTCGTAGCGAACGTATCGTGCAATCCGTAGACAAATTGCTGGATGATACGTCGCCGGTCTGTCATTTTCACTCGAAACTGATGCAGAAAGAACCGCGCGTGGGCGGGGCCTGGGAGTGGCATCAGGACTATGGGTATTGGTACAAAAACGAGTTTCTCCTACCTGATCAGATGTTTTCGGTCATGGTAGCGATCACGAAAGCGACGAAAGAAAATGGCTGTTTACAGGTCATTAAAGGCTCTCACAAAATGGGTCGGGTTGAGCATGGTTTTGCGGGCGAGCAGGTCGGTGCTTCACAGCACTACGTTGATCTGGCGCTGAAAACGATGGACCTTGTTTACGTGGAGTTAAAGCCGGGCGACGCCTTATTTTTTCACAGTAACCTGCTGCATCGCTCCGAAGCAAACTTGTCTGAAAATGCCCGGTGGTCGCTTATTTCCTGTTACAATCGACAGGGGAATATTCCTTATAATGAGCCCTCTACGTCCTGCGTTACGCCGTTGGAAACCGTTCCGGACGAGGCTCTTTTAACCTGGCAAGTTTCGGGAATAACTGACCAGACGGATTTTCTAAACAAGGAAAATGACGTATCCTTGACGTAGCAGGTATCCTAAATAACATTAACCGTATGGCAATCGCTATTCCTACTCAACTCGACACCGTAAGCCGTGGTACGCACGTTTACAATCTCACGTACATCTATCTGGTCAGCACTGTAGCGGCCCTCGGCGGACTGCTGTTTGGCTTTGATATGGCTATCATTTCGGGAACCGTGCGCTTTTTCAGCGACTATTTCCGTCTGGATAACATCGAAACCGGATGGGCTGTCGGCTGTATTAACCTCGGTTCTGCGGTTGGGGCATTGGTTGCCGGGAAGTTAAGTGATACGTTGGGGCGTAAGAAAACGCTGATTCTCTGCGCACTTTTGTTTGCCGTTTCGGGGGTAGGTACGGGCTGGGCAACAGGTTTCACTACGTTTATTTTCTTCCGTTTGTTGAGTGGCGTAGCGGTCGGGGCGGCAGCGTTGGTTTGCCCTATGTACATCGCCGAAACGGCGCCCGCTCGTTTTCGGGGTCGGCTGGTTACCGTTTATCAACTGGCGATTACAACAGGTATTTTGCTGGCGTATCTCGCCAATTACCTGCTGCTGGATACTGGCGAAAACAACTGGCGCTGGATGTTTTCATCGCAGTCACTACCCGCGATTTTCTTCTTTTGCAGCTTGTTTCTGGTAACCGAAAGCCCTCGTTGGCTCATCCGCAAACAACGTAACGAACTCGCCAATCAGGTGCTGACCAAGATCGGGGGCAGTGGTTACGCCAACCAGGAAAGCGAAGCGATTCGGCAAAGTTTTTCGCAGGAAATCAAAGAAAATATTCGCGACCTGTTCAGTAAAGAATTGTTTGGAATTGTCATGTTGGGCGTCGGAATCGCGGTTTTTTCGCAGGCAGACGGGCAAAATTCCTTGTTTTCGTATGCTCCAGCTATTTTTCAGCAAGCCGGTATGGCCGAAGATTCCGCTTTTCTGCAATCGGTGATTCTTGGATTGATCAACTTTGCTTTCACTTTTTTTGCCATTGGGGCAATTGATAAAATTGGTCGTCGGAAATTGCTGCTATACGGCTCTGCGCTGCTTTGTGTGGATGCGCTGGCCTTGGCAACGGCTTTTTATTTTGGGTGGCCGGGCTACTGGATTCTGACCTTCGTACTGGGCTTCATTGCCATTTATGCTGCTACGTTGGGACCTGTTACGTGGGTTGCTCTCTCCGAAATTTTTCCAAATCGAATTCGCGGGAATGCGATGGCGTTGTCGACGCTGGCTTTATGGATTGCGAACTTCTTCACAACGGCTTCGTTTCCGGTGATGAAAACGTATCTGGGCCTTCCTGCTACGTTCTGTATTCATGCGGCTATCTGCCTGATTTACTTTGTTTTTGTGCGGGCAAACGTACCAGAAACCAAAGGCAAGTCACTGGAAGAAATCGAACAACTGCTTACAAAACGCTCGTAATCTTTCGGCTATATCGGGAGACATTCAGTATTACGTTTTATTAATCTTAGGTTGGTTATAAGTCAGGAGTTCTTTTTTAAAGGGCTCCTGCTTCAGTCTACTTTTCACAAACCGTAAACAACACTAGATGAAGCTTTCCTTTCTCGCTTTCAAAAGCTATTTATACGCTTGCCTATATCTACTTCTATCCAGCAACGTATTGGCTGGAAATATTTTTTCTGTTAAATCCGATGGCTACGTATTTTATTGGGACATCGCCAAAGATTCGGCTTTGTTACGTAAAGAAACCCCCCGTCAACAGCTTTGGAAAGGAAGCCTTTTGCCCGCTTTCTGGCTCCAAACCGAACCAGCGGGGCGCCAATACGTTAAGGCGACACTTGTTGATGCCAGCAATCTGCGGGAAAATGGGGGAGTGGTAAAACTGGCCTTTGGTACATTAGGAAGTGGAAACCTAGAAATCAGCTACTCGCAGGGTGTGATACGTATCACGAAATTAACCGTTGATTGGAACGGTACGCCACCCAAACTGATTTCGATGTTTTTCGGTACGTCGCTCATGAGTGCGGAGGAGAAAGTTCGCGCGCCGACGCAGGAATATCCGTTCTGGCCCGACTGGGAAGCCGCCGGCATTTGCATTCCCAGCGCCAAAGGCAATCCCACCCAAAGCTTCTTTCGGATGTGGGATTTGGGCCATGCTACGTTGCCGCTGGGCAGTTTCGGGCCGAGTTTAGGTACCCCCTATGCAGCAGCTTTCCCGCGTCCTTTCTACAGTTGTGCTATGGGTAACCAGCCCGGCTGGATTGTGCTGGGAGCCGGTAGCATTCTTGACGCGGCTATGGTCTATAAAATTCAATCGTCGAACGGGTGTTTGCAATATCTCTACCGGGAAGATTTATGGAGTAAGTCGACGGCTAACCAACGGGTTTGGAACGAGCCGCTACGTATCACCTGGGCTGCAACGGCTTATGACGCTTACAAAGCCTACTTCGATTCGTTTGGACCATTTACACCGGCCCCCGGAAATCATCAACTCAATGTCTGGAACACCTGGGGCGACTTCAAAAATGGAGATTTCAATCTAAAAGCGATCACCGACAAAGCGCTGGATTTTAAAGCCGACATTCTCGCCATTGACGATTCCTGGGAAAGTGCGCAGGGAAGCGGTATCTGGAATGAAAAGCGTTTCCCGGACTACAAAGAAGACCTGGCTTACATTCGCTCGAAAGGCTTAAAAACCGGTTACTGGCAGAATATCATCTGGTTGGGCGAACCAGAAAAATTTGGTCTGACGAACGAGGATTTGCTTTGTGGGGCCGATGGCAAACCCGTAAAAACTGCCTGGAATATGAATCCGCACGGGAATGGGGCTTACTGTCTGGACCCTAGCTCAGAGAAAGCAGTGGCGTTGATTCGAAGTCGGACGCAAGCCATTGTTCGTGACCTCAAACCCGATTTTTTGAAACTGGATTTCGGTTATGGGATTCCCAGTCCTGATGTTGCTACGTCCCGAAATCCGGCGTTGCGGGGCGAAAATCTGGCGTATACGCTGCTCAAGCTGGTGTCGGAAGCGGCCCGCGAAATCAATCCGAACATCACGATTCAATACTATTCGATTCATCCCCTGTTTCGACCCGTTCAGAATCTGCTGGCGCTGGATGATATGGGCGATGCGGGCGGACACGAGATTGAAGGCCACGGACAATGGAGTGTCTGGAGTTCGCTGGCGGGGCAGCAGAATACGGCTATTACGGCGTCGAGCGGCTACGATTGGAACGCCGACGCGGAGGTTTTACTCAATACAGCCATTATTGGTGGGCAGAGTGCGGTGCTGCCCCGTAAACTGGACGATGGATCGCCGGTGCCGCTTCAGAAAATTAGTAAACGAATGGCGCTAGCTCTGTGGCATCGGACGAAAGTTGGCTGGACGCCGTTGTGGCTGAATAGCCATAAAGGCAGTTTCTCGCAGGAACCTATACCCAATTGCTGGGGACGTCTGGAAAACAACCGATTGACGGCACTGGCGCTACGGGAAAGTCAGATTTCCTTTGACAAATCGGCGATTAAGAACATGAAATGGCAGGGCCGATGGGCCTTAATTTCGCAGGACGAGCAGCCTATTTTTGAGACCAAAAAACTAGCGTTGATTCCGTTTGATGGTGGTTTTGTGGAATTGCCTCTCACAAAGAAACCAACCAAAATTGTGGCTGTTTTGAATAAAGTCGAAAAACCGTTCAGCGCGTGGGAATGGAAAAACGGTACGTTGACAATCAAGGCTACTAGTTTACAGAATAACCCCGCGTTGAACGGGTTTCTGGTTTACCAATAAGTAATTATGAAGGGATTATTTTTAGCGTGCTACGTCCTTGTTACTACGTACGCGTTTGGGCAACAAAAATCCACTCGAACCCGGCTTTTCGATTCGGATTGGCGGTTTTTGAAAGACAGTACCGTTCAGGCGGAGCAACCAACTTATAACGACGCTACGTGGCGAAAGCTGGATTTGCCACACGATTGGAGCATCGAAGATTTGCCGAACCAGAAACCCGATCAGGTAGCGGGGCCGTTTTCACGAGCGAGTGTTGGCGGTACGTCTACGGGTTTTACCGTTGGAGGAACAGGCTGGTATCGTAAATCCTTTACGCTCAGTTCGGCAGAAAAAGGGAAGACGGTCACCATTCATTTCGATGGGGCTTATACCGAAACCGATGTATGGCTGAATGGGCATCATCTTGGCTATCATGCCTATGGATACACGCCGTTCAGCTATGATCTCACCCCTCATCTATCTCTGCCGGGAAGTAAAAACGTGCTGGCCGTTCGAGTAAAAAATCTGGGTCAAAATAGCCGTTGGTATACTGGATCGGGCATTTATCGGCACGTCTGGCTGACCGTCGCTGAGCCGGTGCATATCGCTCCATTTGGCGTAGCAATCACTACGTCCCAGATTACCGAAAAATCGGCTCAGGTGCAGCTTACTACGTCGATTGACAATGTCAGCGAGAAGCCAATGCCGATTGTCGTTCAGACTACATTGATTGCACCAAACGGTAAATCAGTAAGTACTACGTCCCGGCAATCTATAACCTTAGCTGCCAATGGTAAAGCCGAGAGTAAACACGTACTGAACCTGGCGAACCCACAACTTTGGTCGCCCGAAAGGCCCCGTTTGTATAAGGCGAACGTAGTGATTTTGTTGGGCAAGAAACGGCTGGATAGTGTAGTCACTACGTTTGGGGTTCGGTCGATTGAGTTCAGTGCTGAGCGAGGTTTTGTTCTGAATGGTAGACGCGTTTTGTTGAAAGGCGGTTGCATTCATCACGACAATGGACCGTTGGGGGCCGCAGCGATCGACCGGGCCGAAGAACGAAAAGTAGAACTCTTGAAAGCCAATGGGTTTAATGCGATACGTACCAGCCACAATCCGCCTTCCAGCGCGTTACTGGACGCCTGCGACCGGCTGGGCATGCTGGTCATCGATGAAGCGTTCGACATGTGGCAGCGACCCAAAAAGCCGCAGGATTATCATCGCTTTTTCGATACGTGGTGGCAGCACGATTTAACGGCTATGATTCACCGCGACCGAAATCATCCGTCTGTCATTTTGTGGAGCATCGGTAATGAAATCAATGAGCGAGCTGATCCGTCGGGGCTGGAGATCACCAAAAAACTGGCTGATGAAGTGCACCGGTTAGATCCAACACGCCCGGTTACCGAAGCGCTTTGCGT
Source organism: Spirosoma flavus (assembly GCF_054778555.1). NCBI lineage: Bacteria > Pseudomonadati > Bacteroidota > Cytophagia > Cytophagales > Cytophagaceae > Spirosoma > Spirosoma flavus. The sequence goes on along the minus strand of NZ_BAAGZL010000002.1, from coordinate 1,380,238 downwards.
ATTTTGGGAGCATCCGGGCAAAGTCTGGGAAGATTCGGATAAGGCGTTTGCGCTGCTGGATGTGGGCGGTTACAATTACGAGTGGAAACACAATGAATCAGATCATAAGCGGCATCCTGAACGGATTATAGTCGGTACGGAAACCTTTGCCAAAGAAGCGTTTGAAAACTGGCAGCAGGTCGAAAAACATTCCTACGTCATCGGTGATTTTGTCTGGACTGCGATGGATTACATGGGCGAAACGGCTATTGGACACACAATTATTCAGCCGAAATCCGACAAAGACAGTACCAAAGCAGTGCTGCCATGGCCCTGGTTTAACGCTTGGTGCGGTGATCTGGACTTGATTGGTTTTAAAAAGCCGCAATCTTATTACCGCGATGTCGTCTGGCGAAATCGCCCCATTGCGCTAGCCGTTCATAGTCCCATTCCTGATGGTATGAAAGAAACTGTTACCAACTGGGGGTGGCCCGACGAACAACAAAGTTGGACGTGGCCGGGCGCTGAAGGGAAACCACTCCAGGTACGTGTTTTCTCGCGTAGTTCGTTGATACGTCTGGAATTGAATGGCAAACTTGTTGGCGAACAGCGCCTTCCCGATACCACAATTACGGCGACTTTTTCTGTTCCGTATCAGCCGGGCGTTCTGAAAGCAACAAGTTTTGAAAATGGCAAACCAACGGGGGCTGTCGAACTGCGTACCGCCGGAAAGCCGCACCGACTTCGTTTAACCGCCGATCGACCGGTGATACGTGCTTCACGTAACGACCTGTGCTACGTAACGGTTGAAATATTGGATGAGCATGGCAATGTAATTCCTACGGCAGACCTTCCTATTATGTTTCAACTATCAGGTGGAGGTGAATTGGCGGGCGTTGGAAACGCGAATCCTACAGACCTGAGCAGTTTTCAACAAGCGCAAAAAACTACGTTCCGTGGTCGATGTTTAGCCGTCATTCGTCCGACAGGGTCTGTTGGAAGCGTCTCACTAACTGCAAGTTCCCCCAGTTTGCCATCGGTGGATTTAAAAATAATGGTACGCTAACTAACCTAAATACAGGAGAATCCCAATCATGTCAATACGCTCAACTCTGGAGCTTATGAGCTATTCACAAGAATATCATATTAAGATCAGGGTTAGTTCAATCAAAATACGTGACATTGATTTTCTGTCGCAAAAGGTTCTAACCTGAGACTAAAGAAGTGTCGTTTATCTGCTCCAAAAATTGGTATTTAACGTTCGACGAAGTTGTGTCTGAATCAGCTTAATAGTAGAAGAATGAACTATCAATTCGGGCAGAATCAATAAATGTTGGCAAAGGGGTAACAAAGATTACCAACCATATTAATGCTACAGCTTGCTCAATTATTATCTTTGCCGTGTGAAAACTCGCTGGCGTCTTTGGATTTTACACTTGCTGACCCTGTGTTGCTTCATTTCAGCTCTTGAAGTGAATACCCGGGTGATCGTCAATACTTGGGGAGACTGTTATCAAGCTTATCTGCCCGTCAAGTATGTCGCCAATTCTAATTCGGTTCAATCGAGTAGAGTAGCCATTAAACGTACCGCTGACTCTATTGGTAAGACCAATCCGTTTGGTAGTCAGTTCTTCCTTCCGGTTTCTATTTATTTTAGGCATAGTAGCAGCCCTTTTTTTAATAGCTACCGACTTATCTACCTCCGATGCTGTCAGTGGCTTATTTGAGAAGTCATTGTGCTCCCCTGGCTTACTTTTTTAGATCGATCTAGATCTTCCTGATTCCAGACTGTCTCCGGAAACCTCTGTCCATTCCTTGCGAACTGTACGAGGTCTGGTGAGGCATTTTCCATGTGCTGTTTTCACAATCAGAAATTAGGGGCAGCCTGACTGAGCTGGCAGGAATAAAATGGCATCTTTTTTCGGCTATTTTCTCAATCGTACTTCTTCTCTATTCGGTCTTTGACCCTTCCAAAGCTGCATTCGATCACCTATGCTGCTGAATTAACCCCGGCATTTTCTGTTGACGATGGTCAGCAAATTTAGTCTTATGTTCCAGTCATACTGGATTAATCTTCATTCATTATGAATAATAAACATCGCCTTGATACCGTATCAGCGGCAGGACTTTTGGTCGCTTTAGGCATTATATATGGTGATATTGGCACCTCTCCCTTGTATACTTTACGGGCCATAATCGGGCCAATGAACCGGATTAATGCTGAGCTTGTTCGGGGGGCTATTTCCTGCGTTTTCTGGACACTCACCCTTCAAACATCAGTCAAATATGTTATTTTGATCCTTCGAGCTGACAACCGGGGCGAGGGGGGGATTTTTGCCTTGTATGCACTGATTCGTCGCCACGCCCGCTGGCTTACCTTGCCTGCTATCATTGGTGGTGCCGCTCTACTGGCGGATGGAATCATTACGCCACCTATTTCTGTTTCCTCGGCCGTGGAAGGTTTACGGCTGCTAGATTCTTCTATCAGCGATGACCGAATTGTTCAGATCGTCATTGGCATCCTAACGATCCTGTTTTTGATCCAAAGTTTTGGAACCAGTGTGGTAGGTACTGCTTTTGGCCCCATTATGTTGATCTGGTTCATTATGTTGGGCACGCTGGGAGGGATACAAATTATTCAGTCGCCGTCTATTCTATCTGCACTCAATCCTTATCATGCCTGGTGGTTGTTAGCCAAGTACCCCGGTGGATTTTGGCTGCTGGGGTCTGTATTCCTCTGCACTACAGGGGCTGAAGCGCTGTATTCAGATATGGGGCACTGCGGTCGGGCTAACATTCGGGTGAGCTGGGTGTTTGTCAAAACGTGTTTGTTGCTGAATTATTTCGGTCAGGGAAGCTGGCTTTTGAGTCAGGAAGGACAACAATTACAAAACAGAATACCCTTTTATGAACTTATGCCTCCCTGGTTTTTAACTCTGGGTATTCTTATTGCTACTGCTGCCACTGTAATTGCCAGCCAGGCTCTAATTACGGGCTCTTTCACGCTTATTAGTGAAGCTATTCGGCTTAATTTCTGGCCCAAGGTGCAACTTCGCTATCCCAGTGCACAAAAGGGCCAGCTCTACGTGCCAAGTATCAATTTCCTTCTTTGGGGCGGTTGTATTGGTGTTGTCCTTTACTTTCGGGAATCGTCTAATATGGAGGCTGCCTATGGGCTGGCTATTACCTTAACGATGCTGATGACAACCTTACTTATGTCGTATTATCTCTATACCCATAAGTATCAGGGATGGGGTATCGTTTTGTTTCTGACTGTCTATTTAGGCCTGGAAGGAAGCTTTTTGGTAGCTAATTTGATCAAATTTCCACACGGAGGCTGGGTATCCGTTCTGATCGGGTCATCGATTGCGAGTGTAATGTACATTTGGCTGCAAGCCTTTCGTATTAAACTCAGGCTAACCGAATACGTTCGCATCGACCATTACATAAAGTCCATCAAAGAACTTAGCCGCGACATTAGTATTCCCAAATATGCAACTCACTTGGTATTCATGAGCAATGCAGCTCGGCAGTCAGAAATTGAATCGAAAATTATTTATTCGATTTTTCAAAAACGACCCAAAAGGGCTGACATCTATTGGTTTGTCCATGTCGATATTACAGACGATCCCTACACAATGGAATATAAGGTGAACACAATTGCACCAGACGATGCATATAAGGTAACCTTCCGGTTAGGTTTTCGGGTAGAACAGCGAATTAATCTATTCTTTCGTAAAGTAATTGAAGATATGGTGCGCAACAAAGAGGTTGACATTACAAGTCGGTATGAATCGCTTAGTCGTCAGAATGTTATTGGCGATTTTCGGTTTGTTGTCCTCGAGAAATTCCTTTCTTTTGAGAATGAACTGCCCCAACTCGAACGACTAATCATGAATATATATTTCACGATAAAGTCTTTTACCACACCTGAAGCCCGTTGGTTTGGCCTGGATAGCAGCTCCATTAAAATTGAAAAAGTACCGTTAGTCATTCGGCCTGTGGAAAACATTCAGTTAAAACGAATTTCTACCTAATAGTGTGTGCTACTATTAACTGCAGGTTTATTTAATTAAGTATGGGGCGTAAATTTTTCACAACAACCAATTGATCGTTAGATTCTACTTTAGAACTCATACAGCTCTCGAGCTTTGCTCACGCAGCCCTGGCTCTTAATTTCAACAGGATGCATGGGCTCCACGATACATAAGTCTGACCGTGTCGTGACGATGACCTATGATCTAGTTGAGAGTGATGCTAGACTAACGTATCAAAACGGCCAATATATACTGATTAAGTCCCGTTTTGTTGAGGAAGAATGAGAATAGCTTATAAGAATTCCTGAAGGAATTGTCGTCTTTTTTTAGTAGAAATGAGCATCAAAATGCTGAAACCTGATTAGGTAAATAGTCATAATTTGGCTCTTTATTTAATCAAGTTTCTTTGATTGCTTTGACGAGACAAGCATTATAAACTTATGTGAAAATAGATTATGGCAAATCCTCTTCTACAGTCAAGTCAGGAGTCGCTACCTGGCGACTATTTTGGTACAATCTACAAAGGGAGTCTCTGGATACCGGTTGGCGTACTTATTGGAGTTGTGGTAGGTATTTGGTGGTTAGTCAAAAGGCGTAGACGTCGGTAGACAGCTAGTTTATTTTATAGCCTACTACCAAAATGGACTCTTCTTTTATTCTGCATATATCTGGCTGCGAACTGGATAACCTGCTACGTTCGTTTCAAACGTAATCAGCAACAAATTCAGGCAGGTGTAAAAAAGTGCAGGTACGGCCGGAATAGCTGCTACTAGCACAGCGAGCACATTAAAATTGCAGGTATAAAGCCAGAAACTACCTAAAACGATACTACATGGCGTTATAATCAACCCAAACCATCCCAACATAAAAAAGGGGTCGAATGAGGGAGCTGTCTCTACCGCCCGAAAGAAAAAATAAACAGCAGCCAGAAACGTAATAACATCAATACCCCAGAAAAGCCAAAGAAGTGCCATCGTCAGCGGTTACCCTATTCGGGCTGTTAAGTAATTTGATGAAGCAAATCTAACTTCACCAAATCAAGCTGACCATCACTACTTTATAACTGGAGAATCTGGCTTGATAAGTAGAGCATTTCCCGAAGTATTTGGCAGAACGCCTGTGGTAGGAGTGGCGAACGTAGCAAATTGTTAACAACTTGCTACGTAGTGCTTAAAGATATTCGACAATACGCTTCCCGGAAATACCTTTCTGGAATTCCCGACGTAGTACAACCCGGCGGTGACGGGGGTGAGTGCCCACGTATTTGATTCGTAACTTAAGGGTGAAACTTACCAGCATATAGCAACCGAACAAACATCCCAGAATAACCACAGATAACGTATTGGAAATATTCCGGTGCAGTAGCAGGAACAGGACAGTGTTGAATAACGATACGCCACACAATATGGTGGTAGCTGCAGCGTGTGATAATCCGTTGTCCAGCAAGATATGGTGCATATGATTACGATCGGCTGAGAACGGCGATTTGCCAGACAGTATGCGCACCAGAAATACCCGCAACGTATCGAAAATAGGTACAATTAGAATAACAATGGCAATGATGGGTGCATTGAAGAATGCTGTTGGCTCATAGCGATAAGAGGCATTCAGACTTACGAAACGTACAGCGAAAAATGCCAGCATGAAGCCAATAATCAGCGAGCCGGTATTACCCATGAAAATTTTGCTTGTCTGCGAAAAATTAAATCGGAGAAAACCAATGAGGGCGCCAGCTAACGTAAAGGCCAGACAGGCTATTGTGAAGTGATTGGTTAAGAGGAACCACCCGCCAAACGTGGCACTGGCAATCGTAGCAATACCACCCGCCAGACCGTCTATACCATCGATGAGGTTGATAGCATTGGTTAAAGCGATGAAAATGAAACAAGTAAGTGCGGTTCCTACAAATGGATTGATATGATAGAAACCCAGAATGCCATATAAATAGTCGACACGGAGGTCTCCAAAGAAAATCAGAATAATAGCTGCCAGAACCTGAAAGAGTATTTTCTTGGTGGGATCTATACCTACTAAGTCATCCTTAATACCGATGAAAAACAGGATGGTCATACCCACAACTGATAAATTTGTGCGATAAATATCAGTCTGGTCGATGCTGGGCCAAAGGAAATAACCAATCAGGATGGCCGCGAAAATGGCAATCCCACCAAATGTCGGGGTAGGTGTGGTATGAGAACGGCGCTCGCCGGTTTTTTCCATGAGCGACTTTAACGCCGAAATCTTAATAACAACCGGGATCGAGACGACTGATACAAAACAGGCTACCAAAAACGAAAGTATGCACTGGTACAGACCAAGTGTAAACAGATCGTCGGCGAATTTATGTTGCAGGTAAGCAATAAATAAATCAATATTCATGAGTCAGAACAGGTAAAAGTGTATGTTCTCACCTGGGATCGCTCAATGTGAGACGAGCGTTTTATTTATTTCGATACCATCATACAGTTTTCCGTACGATGATAGGTAAAAATCTCAGTTTTATTTTTGCCACTTGCAAAAAACTGATTGAACGGCTTAACCGGTTATTCATCAGGCCAGCCAGGCGGTTTAGTAACATACTGCGTTAATTTACGTAACGGCTTCAGCCAGATCGTAAAAAAATAAGGTTTCAGTCCATTGAGTTGCCAGGCGAGCTGATCGTCGCGATTGGCCCGAAGCCGATTGGATAAACTGCTGTTACTGACTCCACCTGCTCGCATCACAATCGTAACCTCGTCCATGTAGGCAAGTTTGGCCTTATTTTTGTAAATAAATCGTAAGAGCAATTCGTAGTCGGCCGCACTCTTCATATCCGTTCGGAACAGACCGTACTGCTCATATAACCATCGTTTCGCAAAAAAAGATAGATGGCCAGGCATCCATCCCCACTTAAACGCATTGTCAGTATACCAACCCGACCGCCAGTAGCGCTTAAGTTTGCGGGTATCGTCCCGGTCGACGTAAAGCATATCGCCATAAACGGCATCGCTGTCCGTTCGTTCGAACGTAGCGACCATGTTTTCAATAACTCGATTATGCCGGTAAAAATCGTCCGCATTCAGTAATCCGATCACCTCACCCGTAGCCATACGAATACCTTTATTCATAGCATCGTATAAACCTTTGTCGGGTTCCGATATAAATCGCGCAACTTTCGTGCCGTACGATTGCACAATTTCCACTGTGCCATCAGTCGACTTTCCGTCAACGATAATGTACTCAATATCTGGATATGTCTGATTCACAATTGATTCAATACAATCCCGAATGTGAGCCGCTCCGTTGTAAACAACTGTAATAATAGAAACTTTCACGTAGTAATGGTTCGTTGTCGGACCCAAACCGCCGGATTTCCCTGATAAACTCCATACGCGTTCAACGTGCGCGTTGCTACCGAATTCACGGCCAGCACCGCGTGCGATTCGCAGGAAACGCCCGCGCATACAACCGATTTGGCGCCAATCCAGACGCCATCGGCTAACGTAATGGGGCGGGTTGTCAAATCGAATGTCGAACGACGGTAGTCATGATTACCCGTCAGCAACATACTGCCCTGCGACAAACACGTATTATCACCTATGCTTACCTCGCTAAGATTATCGATCCAAACCTGTTCGCCAATCCAGACGTAGTTACCAATACGTAGTAACCACGGATATTTGATGTTAACCGCCGGTTTAATCATTACGCCCTTCCCAATCTTTGCGCCAAACAAACGTAGCACGGCCAGCTTAAATCGCACCGGAATGGGCAGGTACGTATTCAGAAAAAAGGCGTTGACCAGAAACCATAGCACAATCTTCAGCCGCGAGCCCGGATTATACCAACTATTGTCGAATCGCGATAAATCGGTTTTTCCCTGGCTTTCCTGAACGGTTGGTTCATTAGACTGGGGTAGACCCGCTGCGTCGCGCTCGTTAGTCCTGATCAACTCGTTCGCGTTGAGTCGGTCGGAGGTCTTTTCCATATTCCGTTCGGAAATAGTTAATAATGGCTTCTTTATCATCACCAACCCTGAGTTTTACTTCCATGAGTTTGGCATCGACCAGAAAACGGTACCACAGCGCCTGTAAAAAACACCAGACCAACCCTGCGCGTCCATCCAGAAACCCTAACCGAATAAAATATCGGTAAACGAAATAGATAAACGGTCGGGTAAACAGCGGTGCCGAAGCATACTTTTCTTTTAAAAATCGAATTCGTTGCTCTTGGGTTCCAAACAGACGAGGTTGTACTTTCTCGGCCCGGTCGAAATGGTGACGATAGTTGAGCAGGTTTACCATTTCCAGAATGGTGTAATGATTATGTTTCTGCGTCCACCAGGTCAGGTTATTCAGATTATGGTCAACAATGTCGTTGGTAAACTGTATAGGTTCGCCTTTGGTCAGTTTGATGTGTTCATCATGCCAGACCTGCTCACAGAAACCATCGCCCCGGCGCCACAGACGTAGCAGCCAGATAGGATAAAAACCGCCATGGCGCATCCACCGATTCAGAAAAAATACCCGGCGCTTCACGTATACACCACCAATATTCGCCGGTAAACTCGCCATTCGACTGTTGATTTCGGCGGCTAATTCGGGCATTACGTACTCATCTGCATCCATCCGCATTAGCCAATCCGTCTCAAATGGCGTATTAGCAATCCCATAATTAAATTGCGTAGCGTAATTTACCCAGGCATTCTGCACAACCACTGCCCCCAGCGACCGGGCAATCTCAACGGTACGGTCGGTTGAAAATGAGTCAACAATAAAAATTTTATTGGTAAACGGAAGTAAACTCTGAATACAGCGGGTAATGTGTTTTTCCTCGTTATGAGTCAATATGATGACAGAAACATCAGGCATACTCCAGAGTAACTATTAGTTCACAAATCGCCAGAAGGCGTATCGGCAAATATGAAAAAAGGTGCTATTTTTACTATTCCCTTTGCCAGAGATTTTATCCACGCAATATTATAACTTTTTTTATAGGGGACAAAGCCAATGAAGCAACTTTACGCAAGTGTTATATTGTTTTTGTACTATTTCTCAGCGAACGCCCAACTTACTTTCGAGCAGGTACCCCGCAACTTACAACTCTATCCGCGCGATGCAACGAACCAGGCCGAGGTCGTCGTAAGCGGTAAAATGACGGCAGCGGGTTACACCAAAATCGCGGTGCAGATGCTACGGGAAGGTGTCGCTACCAAACTGGTTAGTCAGGCTCTTTCACCAACCGATAATGGCGCTACGTTCCGCCTAGCATCTACAATAAAGGCTGAACCCGCTGAATACACATTTCGTGTCTTCCTTTATAAAGACGCTGATTCAACGCTTTTTACAACCCGTGAACGTATTGTCTGTGGCGATATTTATATCATTCATGGGCAGTCAAACGCACTGGCGGCTGCCGGACTGGGAACGTTGTATTCGTTTAATTTCGATGATAAATACCTACGCAACTGTACGTATACGTATGGGGTCCCGCTGACCGATATTCCTGCTACGATGAGTTGGTATCCGGCTAAAGATCCTTATGGTAGTGTCGGGGGATTTGGACTGACGCTTCAACGGCTGATTCTGCAAACACATGGTATTCCAACCTGCGTGATCAACGGGGCTCAGGGAGGAACGTCCATCGCTGATCTGTCGGTTCGTACTGATACTAATCATGCTAGCCTAACCAATATTTATGGCCGATTACTTTACCGAACTCAGTGGGCCGCCAACCCTAAAGTCATTAAAGCCATCATCTGGAAACAGGGCGAAGAAGACGCTGGTACGGGTATACCGGGCTATGATGCAAAATTCACGACGCTTTACAAGCAGTTTCGCGAGGACTACGGCGATTGCCGAATTTACATTGGCCAGATTAATATAATGTCGGCAAGTACGGGCGCTTCGGCGCTACGTGATTTCCAGCGTCGGACGAAGTATCTGTTCAAAAATGTGGAAACCATCGCCACGGTCGGAACGCCGGGTTTCGATGGGGTTCATTACGATGGAGAAGCCAATCAACGGCTGGCTTTTGAGCAATTCCGGCAAATCAGCCGGGATATTTACGGCTCGAAAGATACGCTCCAGATTAACTCGCCGGATATACAAAAGGTATTTTACAATGCCCGAAAAGATTCTATTTCGCTGGTTTTTGACGATCAGATGCAGATGGTCTGGAAAGCCGACACTACGTTCTATAGCTTTGCTACGGGTGAAGTTATTGCCACACGCCAGCAGAAAGATTTCTATTATCTCGATCAGCAATCCGGTTTGGTGACGGGGGGCGTAGCGCGGGGTAACCGAATTATGTTGGGCCTGAAACAACCAGCTTCCGCTAAAACGCTACGTTACCTGCCCGATTATTTCGCCGATTTCACGACAACCTATTATGACGGGCCAACCCTCCGCAATACACGGGGAATGCGCGCCTTCTCGTTCGACAACGTACCAATTGCCGACGCCATTGCACCAGTAACTAGCCTGACCGCGGTTGCCTTCTCTGATAAACAGATTCAATTGAAATGGACGGCATCGGCCAACGCGCAGACGCAGGTGCTGGAACGTGCCGACGCAACAGCAACTAATTACAAACAGATTGCCTCGTTGAACGGAACGGTCAATTCATTCATCGATACGTCCCTGCCCGATCTTTCCGGTACGTACTATTACCGGTTGCGTGGTTTCAGTGCTACGTCGGAGTCGCTCTATAGCAACGTAGTAAGCGCCCGTCCGTCAGGGGTAGTAACTCCAGAGCCAGGTGTACAGGTTTACCCCAACCCGGTTGGTGCCGACCGGAGGTTAAACGTGACCGCCTACGAAATGGCATTTACGAAAGTTGCTCTGTACGATATTATGGGGCGGGGCGTAAAAAGCTGGCAAGGAACGGCTTCGAATGCTCTTGTACTTTCTTTAGAGAGTCTTCAGACCGGTACCTATGTAGTCAGAGTGCAAACGACGGGTGGCCAGATAATCAGCCAGAAAGTGATTATCGCTGAATAAGTCAATCACCGTCTTTCGGCGGGAATGCGTAGTTTTGCGACTTTACCAGTCTCCATGAGTTATGCGCCTTGTGATTCTTACGCAGGATGACCCTTTTTACCTCGCCCGAAATATTGATTACCTGCTGAAAAAATTACCGCCCTACGCTGAAGTTGTAGCCACGGTTGTTTTCGACGTATCGCCGTTTGGAAAGCGGGAGAGTTTTCGGGATAAAATGAAAAAAACGTACGACATTTTCGGCCCGTCCTTTTTCATTCGGTACGGCCTTAAATTCGTTGCGTCAAAATTAGATAGCCGTAACAATGTCCGAAAGGTGTTAGCCGAGCGTTCGATTCCACTTATTCATATCGAGGGCAACATTAATAAAGAAGAAAATCTCGCGAAGATTAAAGAATATAAGCCAGACTTACTTGTATCTATTGCTGGTAATCAGATATTTAAGCAAAGGCTGCTAGATGTTGCTACGTATGGGTGTATCAACTTGCATACGGCTTTATTACCTAAATACCGGGGCCTGATGCCTTCGTTCTGGGTGCTACGTCATAACGAGACGCATACGGGTGTATCAGTGTTTTTTGTGGATGAAGGGATTGACAGTGGACCAATTCTGGTACAGAACAAATTGGCCATCGGCAACATGAGTCAGGCCGAATTGATTGACGTAACGAAGAAGATGGGTATGGATGCCATTCTGGAATCCATCGAAAAAATACATTCTGGGAAGTACGAACTCATCGAGAATGATGCCTCACAGATGACCTATTTCACCTTCCCGACCCGCGACGACGTAAAAGCATTTCGAGCGGCTGGCAAACGGTTTTATTGATTAATAATGTGTAATGAATAATCGACACGGAAGTATCCAATTGATGCCAAGTTCATTATTCATTATCCATCGTTCATTACACATTATTTATTAACAATGAACATCCTGACATTTGATATTGAAGAATGGTTTCATATTCTAGACAATTCGTCTACCCGTACCGAGGCTGAATGGAGTCGGTACGAGACCCGAATTCATCAGAATATGGACCAGATTTTCCGACTTCTGGACGAAACCAACAGCCGCGCTACGTTCTTCTGCCTGGGTTGGGTGGCTGACAAACATCCCGACGTAATTCGGCGAATCGATGCGGCTGGTTACGAAATTGCTACGCATTCGTATGCGCACCAGCTTGCCTACGAGCAAACCCCCGCCGAGTTTCAGGCTGATCTGGAGCGGTCAATCAAGCATTTGCAGGATTTGACAGGTAAAAAAATTCGGGCGTACCGGGCTCCCGGTTTTTCTATCAAGGAGTATAATCGTTGGGTGTTCCCGATTTTGATTGAGAATGGTATCGAGATTGATTGTTCGGTATTTTCCGCTCGTCGGGCGCACGGGGGCGATGCGTCGCTGGGCATGTTCGAACCGGGTTATCTGGATGTAAACGGTACGTTGCTGAAAGAATTTCCTATCAATACAGCCGCTGTTTTCGGCCAGGACCTGATTTTTTCGGGCGGTGGCTATTTTCGACTGTTTCCTTACCAGCTCATCAAGCGGCTCACCAATCGCTCAAAGTACGTCATGACGTATTTTCACCCCCGCGATTTCGACGCCGACCAGCCCATGATTCCGGGCTTGAGCCGAGTGCGTCAGTTTAAATCGTACTACGGTTTGCGGGGATGCTGGCCCAAACTCAAGCAGTTATTGCAGGAGTTCCCGTTCACTGACCTGGCCGAAGCTGATCGACAAGTTGACTGGAAGAACGTAACGAGGAGGGTTGTAGATATCTAGAGTTGTAAGGTTATAAAGTTATAGGGTTGTAAAGTTGGCTGACGCGAAAGCAATCTAGGCGTCAGCCAACTTTACAACCCTATAACTTTATAACCTTACAACTCTATAATTACTCAGGCTTCACCACCTTCGCATACTCATCGAGCAGCCGTTTGGCAACAATGTCGATGTCGTATTGGGCTTCCAGCAGGGCAGTAGCGTTCTGGCTGGTTTGCTGACGTAGCGCATCGTTGCCCAGCATATTTTCCAGCCCCTTCCGGACCCCTTCGGGGGATAGATCTACGAGTTCGGCAGCTTTGTGCTCACGTATCGTTTCGCCGAAACCGACCCGGTCTGAAACTAACGCGGGCGTACCAGCCGCCATTGCTTCCAGTACCGCCATCGAAAAACCTTCAGAGTAGGAGGGAAGCGTAAACAAATCGGCGTCGGCGAGAGCGGCTTTTTTATCATCGCCCGTGAGCATACCAACCAGCTTTACCGAATCGCCGAGTTGATTTTGCGCAATAAACTGACGTACTGTTTCTTCATAACCATCGTCGGAACCGGCCAGGGCAAGCATGGCGTTCGGATGGTTGCGTACGTAATCCCGAAAACCGGGCAAAAGCAGATCCAAGCCTTTTTTTACGTTCAATCGACTCATGAACAGCACCAGCTTTTTGTCAGCCGGAAAACCGAATTTTGCCCGGAACGTACCACGCGGAGGAAGTTTGGCAAAATCACTCATTTTCACCCCATTCGGAATAATCACTACGTTCGGATGCTGATACCCCAAATAACGTAGCACATCCGCACGCTCGTCGGTATTGTTGATCTGGACAAGATCGGCCCGGCGCAGATAGGCTTTCTGGGCTAACGTATCCATCAGCCGTTTTTTCCAGTTGTTATGCGCATACACCCAACGGTCGAGCACACCGTGAATGGTAATGACTTTCGCTACGTTACGGTCAATCATGAACGGGGCCAACGTACCAAAATGCCATAAACCGTGGCAATGCACAACGTCGTATTCGTGAATGTGTTTTTTCAGATATTGGTATAACTCAACGGAAAACTCCCGAAAAAACGTACTGATAGGCGTGGTACGTTTGCAGAGAATCAGTCGGGCGCCTTCGGGGACGGTATACGGTTTTTCGTTGGGCGAAATTGGGCTTAGAATGTCAACCTGATGCCCCAGACGTAGCGCAACCTGGGTATGATCGAAGATAATTTTGGGAGGGCCGCCGGTTTCCCAACTGTAGGCGCAGATGTTTAAAATTCGCATAGATAAGGCGAAATAACCGCTTAGGTTGCAATTTTCATAAAGCCATCGAGCATTTCCTGCGCAACAGCTTCAGGTGAGTACGGCGCGATACGTTCGCGAGCCGCTTCACGCATCGATGCTACGTCGACCGTTTCGTCCATGAACCGACGTTGCAATTGTATCAATAATTCGGGCTGGTAGGGATCGAAAATAAAACCAGTTTGGCCGTCTCGAACCAAATCAGGAACGCAGCCGCAGCGGTCGGAAACAATAACGGGTAAACCACACACCATCGCTTCATTGACAACCAACCCCCAGGGTTCAGACAAACTCGGCAGCACGAGCACATCGCTGAGTGCCAGTACATCCGGCACCTGAAACCAGGGACGACCGGGCAGAAAATGAATCGTGTCAGTAATGCCCAGGTTTTCGGACTGCTGCTGAAGCGAAGCCTGTTCGGGGCCGTCGCCCAAGAAAATCAGTCCCCATTGTTTGCCCTGAGCCGATTGCTTTTGGGCATCGGCAAATGCCGTTACCAGAGCTGATAAGTTTTTAGCTGGAATCAACCGACCTACGAAAATGAAATTATGCGGTCGTAATTTGAGGCTGTTCTGAGTTTCTGTGCGGGAACGTAGCGCGTGCTCATAAGCCGTCCGAAGGCTGTCATTATCGACGGCACTTTTACGTAGTAAAATTTTATGGGCAGGAACGCCTAAACGAATTAAGTAGTCGGCGGATTGGCTTCCGAAACAAAAAAAACCATCGCATCGTCCGAAAATCCATCTTTTTAAGGCCTCTTTCCAACCACCACGCTGATGATCAGTTTCCGTACTTTCATTTTGTAGAATGACTTTCACGCCGTTCAGTTTTGCCCAAAGCAGCAGCAGAATCTGCGCCGGGTCGTAGTATCCCGTCAGGTTTATTACGTCGGGACGGTACGCTCTGGCACGACGTAGCAGCGCTTTCGCTCGTTCTTTTAAAGGAATGTCGTCGAGAAATTGGTCGAAAAGGAGCTCGTAGTCGTACTGATACGTTGGTGCTGATGGATCGTTGGCCGTGGCTTCAAGTCCCGCCCGTGAACGCTCGTTTCGGGCAATCTGCAATACGTGTACCGAGCAGTCAGTCCGTTGGTCGACCAAACGCTGAAGTGCCTGAAAGACAGCCGATTTATAATGAGCCCATAATAAATTATGGACGATGAGAATACGCATTTATAGGAAAAAGAAACACAAATTTGTGACGAAAAAAGCATCATTCCTGCGCTCGCGTCGATAAATTTGTAAATGTGTTTGTGTCGATAGCGTGTCTGTCGTGATCAGGCTATTAGTTATAACCAACTCATGCAGATACCCCAGCTTACGTTTACGCGGTTTATTGCGGCTGCCGTTGTCCTGGTTTTTCATGGCGCTCGCGGAACGTATCCCTTTACGGTTTATCCGGGACGATACCTGATTGAATATGGCAGCGTAGCCGTCGTTTATTTCTTCGTCTTATCCGGATTCATCCTGACCATAACGTATCAGTCGAAACGGGAACGTAGCGGCACCATCAACCGGCGACAGTTCTGGCTGGCTCGTTTCGCCCGGATTTTTCCGCTTTATTTTTTCGCCTTATTGCTGACTTTATTCGTGCTGACGGTTCTGTATGCCCAAACCGTAACGCCTGCTTCAGTAATAGCTAGCCTGACCCTGACGCAAGCTTGGATTCCGTCGCTGGCCGATACGTTGAATGGGCCGGGCTGGTCTCTATCGGTTGAAATGTTTTTTTACGCAATTTTCCCCTGGCTGTTACCTCGCTTAGATTTGTTGTCCAATCGCCTGCTATTGGGAATGACTGTTGTTTGCTGGCTGGTTGGCGTTGGCTTATTTTACGCGATAGCGGATCATCTGATACCGATTAATTTGTCTCCCGAAGCGCATCATAATCTACTGAATTATTCGCCTTGGATACACGTAGCGTCCTTTGTTAACGGATGTATAAGCGGACTGCTTTTCTGGCGCTACGTCCGTCAGAATCCCGCTTCTGCCAACCGCAACCGGCTTTCCTGGGGAATGCTGCTACTCGGCGCTGTCGGAATCGTTGGGCTTGGCTCTGACATTTTCATCATGCAATACGCGCAGGGAGGAGTACTGACGCCCGTTTTTATTCTCTTTATAACTGGGTTGAGCCTGCAAACGAATACGCCGTTAACAAAGCTGTTTTCTTGGCGTCCTCTGGTGTATCTAGGTGAAATCAGCTACGGCATTTATATTCTGCAACTGCCTGTAATTAGGTTGTTTAAGCAGATTGATCCCCTCGCGCTTGGGGATACATTCCTACGGGATATATTTACGTTTGTGGCCTTATTTGTTGTGACGATGGTTTGCTACCATCTTATTGAAAAACCGGCTCAAACATTCATTCAAACACGCTGGAACCCCAGAATGGTACGTCCCCGAGCTAACTAGTGCGATTGACGTTAAAAAGTTATAGAGTCGTAAAGTTGTAGAGTTGGCTTCGCATGAGCTAAAAACTCTACAACCTTACGACTCTATAACTTTTTAACTTCTCTGCAAAAAGCTTTTATCGAATCAGCCAGGGCTACCTACCATTTCTTCCTGCACAACCAGATAATTATCGTTGCTTTCTTCGGGATGATCTACCAGATAAGCCGGGAATAGATGCTCCTGGCCCATAAATCGGGTCATCATAGCTAACGGAAACAGGAACGTAATTTCGTAAGGACGCCCACCCGTAAAGACCAGCACGAAAATGAGCGTGTAAAAGTAGGCCAGAAACGTACTGAGCGGATTAGGGTTTGTCCGCATGATGTTGTAGCAGTAATAGATCGCCATCACGTTTATGCCACCAAATAACAGAAAGCCAAAAATACCCTGGTCAATCAGTGATTCTATCATCGGGATGTCGAGGTAAAAATATTTGTAGCCATACCCCAGAATGAGCATATGCAGGTGACCCGTGATTACGATGTAAAAGAATCCTGCACTGGTTGAGCGGTTAGCCGCTGATTCATCCAGAACGGCACTATAATCAGCGCCTTTGGCTTTCATGCCTAACAGCGCATAGATGTTGTCCATGTTACGTTCCATGAATCCAATCACGTAGCCATAGAGTACCGCATACGTATCATAGTTTCGCTGAAAAAAAACGATGATACTGACAACCCCAACCAGCATGATAGTGATGGGAATAGGCTTGAATAGTCCCCGAATAGTTGAGCGTATCTGAGCAGGCCGGGCATTGAAATATAGAAAGCAGATAACCGCCAGAATCAGACCCACGATCGACGAACGGGTTTGTGTCAGGATGAGAATCGCGAGACTGAAGGAGCCCGAAAAAAACGAAAGCAGCCTGAACAGGATGTGCGTATTGGGCCGCATAATCCAGATGCCACAGGCCACAATTCCCATAAACGCATTACGGGCAAATACGTGCGGGTTACCCGACCCGTCGTCATTGTCACCCAGCGAGATAGTTGCCCGTTGTCCAACGGTCCAGGTGGGGTCGGTAATGAGCGAATACAGCAACGCCATATTCGATACGAGGGTAAAAAAAACGACAACCGGAATGAATACCCGAATGATGTCATTCGGAATATTGATGAGCAAAAACATGAAAATCAGCACGTAGGCGTAATAAATCAGGTCTTTGCCATAATCTTCAAAGTGAGGGTTACCATTGAAGAAAAACATGTAAAAAATGCTCATGGCCAGGAACCCGATCAGAAGCGTCAGCATCATTATGTTCGGTCGATACAGACGTTGCAGAAACGTAAAGGGTACCATCAGCAAAAGGCCACCTGCAAAACCAGCCGCCGTAAACGCTGTGCTGTTGGGAGCCAGATGCAACGTATCGCGAAAGAAAAAGATAATCGGGTAGCCATCGAGCAACATGCAAATCCCCACCACTAAGCGAATGAGGTCTATCGTTTGCAGAAAGCGAAAAAACTTAGTCATGATTACGTTAAACTAACGACTGATACACGTCCAGCGTCTGCCGGGCTGTTTTATCACAGGAAAAATCACGAAGGCGTTCGGTGCCTTTCTGGCGCAAATCGGCGCAGAGTTCATCGTCCGTAACAATACGTTCGATAGCATGCTCTATGGAAGTGTCGTCTTCCGGATCAAAATACAAAGCCGCTTCAGCCGCCACTTCGGGTAAAGAACTAGCATTACTAAGCACCACCGGGCACTCATTGCCAAAGGCTTCCAGCACAGGAATGCCAAACCCTTCGTTCAGAGACGGAAAAACAAACGCCCGGGCGTGTTGGTATAGCGCGAGTAGGCTCTCGTCGGATGCCGAACGATAGAGAACCCGATCGGCGAGACGGGCAGCGTAAAACGAATTATGTTCCTGCTGCGAAAAAGGACCGCCCCCTGCGCAAACCAAATGCAAATCAGGATGACGCTGTAATACAGGCTGAATGGCTCGAAAAAAAACGTCGAAGTTTTTATATACTTCCCGCTTACCCACGTAAAGCAGGTAAGGCATAGGAATTGGCCGTCCCATAGGCGCTTTCCCGGCCGATTGCTTCCGCAGCCGGGTTCCCAGATGAATCACTTTAATTTTTTCAGGATTCACCGGAAAATACCGAAGGATTTCCTGCTTCGAATACTCGGAAACAGAGATAATGCAGTCGGCTCTACGTATCAACTCCTTTTTAATATCATATAGTCCTTTCCCCAGTTCAGGATATTGATCTCCGTAACGCTCACTGGCTGCATCGTGAAACGTAATAACCAAGGGCTTAGAGCCAATCGAATCCAAGAAATAACGATGATAATACGTTGGGTGAAAAACGTCGAATTTGCCCGCCTGAATACGTTGCTGGCTATATAAACGGTTCAATAAAGAAGCCAGGCGATTAATATTTCGGGAACCCGACAGGCGACGATAACGCAGGTGATTGCTGAACGATTCCTGCTCCAGATACTCATTATTCGATAGCCGGAGCGATAAATCGAACTCAATCTCAGGCCATTTGGCAAACGAACGCATCAGCTCGAAAAAATAGCGGGAAACGCCCCCGTAGGGCAAACCCGTAAAGGCTTGATGGTCGAACAGGACTTTCATAAAGGGAGTGATACGTACACACTCAGTTGTATTTTTCTGAGATAGTACACCCGCAAAAATAGTGCTATTTGTTGATAAAACCTTGCCGAAACCGTTGCCCTCGGAGGATGCGTTATTTAATGACCGGAAGTGGCACTCGATTCACGAACCCAGTTATAGAACGTAACATGTTAACCGTTACGTATCGCCAGCCACGTAACACCACCGGTTCTGGCGTTTGCCCGTAAGCAGGTTTAATCGCAGAGAGAGCTGGTAATTTTTGCAGTGAAAGCGCCTGACGATACGTAGCGAGCAGCGTCATAACATCAATTCGTTTGCCTGATTTATGTCGGGTCTGGTACGGAAAAAATCCTTCATCGGGATTGTGTAACCCTTTAAAATTGGCAAATAATAGGGGCTCATTACGTCCGGCCGGGCCATCGACCAACCAGCCGCTACCTTCCTGTCGAAGCGCTCGTTCGGGTAAGTTCCAGAGTGCTACGTGCCAGCCGGGATTACGAATAACCGTTACGTTCCGGAAATAAACCGGCATGTGCATAAGCCAAATTTGATCGGTGCAAAGCCCTTCGCAGAAATTGACGTAAGCACGGGTACGAACGCGATCATCCCACCAGGCCAGCAATCGATCTGTTTCCTCAGAACGTCGAAAGGCCATAAAGTCAGCGCTGTAAAGCCCTACGTTCTGAAACGCTTTTTCGTCAGGCCAATATGTATCCGACTCATCCAGGCTGCGGGTCAGTAGGGGCGTCAGTACAAGATTAGCTGTATTGAGCAGTTCCTGAATAGGAGCTAACGAGGCAAAAAAACGAAGATTAACATCGGCATACAGCAACGTAGCGGCATTCGGGTAGCGTCGGAACGCTTCTTTGATGAATAACGGCTTGCAGGCAGCGGCAAATTCGGTCGGCGTATACGTAGCAGACAGCGCACTTAATTCATCAACTGAAAGTAGCTCACTAATGGGAAGTAATGGGTATGGCGATACAAAATTGGCAGGCAATTGGTGTGGATCGTCGGCCAATCCGATAAGCACAGGACCTGCCTGCCCAGTCGACGTAGCGGCAAATTGACGGAAATTATCGGCCAGCGCGTAAGCCTGGGGCAGTTGATGAATTGTACAGACGGTAAGTAACACGGTGGCAAAACTAAGGAAAAGTTGTAAAGTTGTTGGGTTGTAGGGTTGTAAAGTTAGGTTTGACAGCCACACAACCCTATAACATTACAACTCTATAACTATACAACTTTTATTCCAGCAAATCGCCCAAAATAGCCAGATAAGGTGCCATCCAGTTTGCTGAAGCGTCGGCGTAACGATGGTAATTTCCTTTAAAAATACTGGTAAAGACGGGGGCGATTCGTTTCAACCGATTTTCTGGCAAATGACTCCGCATCCTGTAATGGGTCAGTCGTCGACGTAGCATCGGCATACCGGGTGTTTCTGTGTTGATACGTTTGCTTAAAAGCTGATCGATTCTGGCGAAAAGCGCTTCTTTTTCACGTAGTGGACCTAATTTTCCTTCTCTGCGCCGGGCAAAGCGGTCCTGTAAACGCACGACTGGTGGCGCTTCCTGCTCACGGACGCCTACCTGCTGCTGCACATGTGTTCGATATAATTGCAACGGCTGATCAATAAAATAAAGCTGATTGGATAAAGCAGCCACGAGAGCCAGCCAGCCGTCATAAATATAACCGGGTATATCGGCTGGAATTGGTAATGTTGTTGATAGAAACGAACGACGGACAACGGTGGCGCAACCCATCATACGGTTTCCATCGAGGATAATTTCCATCATTTCGCCGTTTTGAGCCCGCTTCTGCGCGCGTTTGTCGAACCGGACCACTTCCCAGAACCGCTGTTGACGGCCGTTGAGCTGCTCATCAGTGACCCAGGCGTCACAAAAAGCGACCTGAGCCTCAGGAAATTGATTCATGTATTGGGTCATCGTGCTGATTTTTTCCGGAAGCCAGCTATCATCCTGATCACAGAGAAAAATCAAATCGCCCGTACAGGCCGCTAAAGCCCGTTCAAAGTTCTTATTTGAGCCTAACCGATTTGTATTGTTTAGAATACGTACTGAAAATGGAGCTTCGGCGGCTAACTTCTTGAGTAAATCTGGCGTGTCGTCTGTCGATAAATCGTCGGAGATAATTACCTCATCAGGACGTAGCTGCTGATCAAGCAGGCTTTGCCATTGCGTTGGTAGATAGGCGCTGCCATTGTACGTACATAAGGCGATAGAAATGCGAGGGCGGTCCGGTAAGGTCATTGAATCAAGCTAAATTTGGTAACCATAACGGGCAAAAATCGGACGCCAGTATTCCGTGCCGTGTATGTCCCAGGCATGGCATCCAAAAGGTAATAGACCACCGTTGTAATGCTCTACAGCCCATTTTGGGAAAAACTCAATCGAAAAATGCAGGGCTTTTCGATAGGTTGGAATACGCAGATTGGGCCAGTAGCGGTTCACTTCAATACCCCAGAACACGTCTTCATGGTACTGGTGCATGTGAATGCGTTCATACTCCGCAATCTTTTTCTGAAATCGCTTTAGGCAGCGTAGCATGGCCGGTATGCGCCGAAGGGTGAAACCGCCATTACCAACCCCATTCAGATTAATAATTTCACGGGGCGTGATGCCGTCCTCTTTTTTTAAAATGAGCCACGTAGCGATTTGCTGCCGGATTTGGAACGTAACACGGTCGTATAAACCCGTAAAATCACGATCCCGCAACCAGGGCGCCCCAACATAATCATAACCCTGCTGACACCAGAAGGTAAGGTCGTCCTGAAAAACAAAAGCGTCCAACTGGTGAATCAATACATATTCCTGGTCAGCAAAAGCCTGATAAAATCCTTCCGAGAGCATTAGGCGATTGTAGCCCTGCACGTCTGTAAAATAATGGTCGTCGAAGGTTCGTGCCTGTAAGTTTGGCCCCAGGGTTTGATACGCCGAAATATCGAGCGAGTGCGGAGCCGCCAGCCAGATAGGATAATCGGCCAGCACACGCAGACACTGAGTTAGTGAAACACGTTCGTATTCAGTGAGTTGCGGCTTATAAACCGGAATTACTACGTTAACAGAAACAGAAGCAGGTGACTTCATTCAATGGATGATTCCCTGACGAATCGAGCAAGTTATTTTGCAAATTTCGCAAATGTGGCCATACGGACGTAACAATTGCCGAAATCTCTCCAAAACATGAAATCAAAAAGCTACTCAGATCGATTCCAGTAGCGAAATCAACTGATTGAACGGCATATTAATCGCTTTACGAACGCGCCGGTAACGTAGCATTTTTGGCGGCTTGATATAAACACAAGGGTATTTCCGGTACTGCTCGTTGTTGTTTTCTATCAGCCGATCTTTATACAGTTCAAAGACTGGCTTTATATCTGGCCGTTCATCAAATGTATAGCGATCCTGGTATTTCGATACGTTGTCGGGCTTGTAAGGATCGTAGCCGCTGTAATGAAAAAACTGCAAAAGTGGACCAGATTTATCAGCCGTATTAGAAACCTGCCACTGGCCAGCCTCATTCAGTGAGAGATACCGTTCGTGAATATTCCAGTACGCTACGTTATAACCGGGATTGTTATCAATCAATACGTTATCGTGATAAACAGGCGCAAAATTTACCCACTGCTGATCGACAAACATGCCGCTGCAAAGGTCAATCCGGCACTCATAAACCAGCCGCCGTTTCCACCAGTTCACAAACTGCCGAGCGGTTTCGTCGTTACGTAGGCCGATAAATCCTAAGTTAAAAATACCCGTGTTCAGGTGATGCTGATCGTTCGGCCGTTTCCAGTCAGGGGTGGGGGAGCAGGTGTGCGGAGTAAGGACAATACTATGCTTGTCCAGCGCCTGATTTAATTGTGTAAGGGGCTGGTAAACAATGATATCCGGATCAAAATAAATGACCTGTGTAACGTCTGGATATGTATTGTAAAAATAGTCGATGAAGAAAGGCTTAACTGCCGTATTCAACTCGGTAATGTCGTAGCGATCACACATCGCCTGAAAGTCAGGAATGTGAATGTTATGGACCTCAACCATTGGGTACTCTGGTATGAGGTCGTTGGGTAAATTTGCTACGTCCAGTCTATCGACCAGGCCAATTATATAGTTATACTCAGGGTTAGTCTGACGGAGCGAATCGCCCAACGTTCGGGCCTGCGCCAGGTAATTAACCGAGCAAATTGTAAAAGCAAGTACCATTTAAGGCTGAGTTTCTTTCTTGCGCACCGCTGTTTTGTAAAGAGCTTCTTCAATCCGGTCAATGCAGTGCTTCATCGACCATTTGTTTTCAATCTGCTCCAGTGCTTCCGTCGATAATTTTTGCCAAAGTTCGTCATCCTGAAGCACTCGTTCAATGGCTCGGCCCATCTGACGAGCATTCCGATGGACGAGTAAACCATTCTGAAGGTGCTGGATTGATTCACGAACACCGCTCTCCGCTACCGCTACAACGGGCAAACCACAAGCATTGGCTTCCAGCGGGGCCAGTCCGAAAGGCTCAAGCCGGGGGGCATACACAAAGGCACTAGCCAGATTGAGCAGCGTAACCAGTTCTTCATCCGACACCATTTTTTTCAGTGTCAGTTCGACGCCAGCGTCCAGCGCATACTGCTGCATCTGGGCCTCATAATCAGGATTGGTGTAATTAGCCACCCATACCAGTGCTGGGCGGCTGGCTGCGGGTATATAACTCAATGCATCAATGATGAAACCAGGGTCTTTCCGGGCCTGAAAACTGGCCGTACTGATCACAAACGGCTCTCGTTCTAAATTGAGCGGCCGGAAAATTTCGGTATCGACACCTAGATAGCCTACTTCGGCATCTTTACCATAAACCCGTGCACACGTTTCGGCTGAATAAATTGAATTGACCAGAACCTGATCGTAAGCCCAGAAATTCTGTCGTTCTTCCCGCATAAGCACCCGAAAGCGACGCTCCCGCCAGAGATCGTTGCCCAGCATACGCCAGTAAGCCAAACTAGTCCATTTTGGTGTTTCTTCAGGAGCAGTCCATGGTAATGTAGGCTGCGCTTCATGCAGGTAGCGTAGCGGTTCGCCCAGGTACAAAAGCGTCGGGATCGACACGAAGCGAGCAATATAAGGAGCTGCGTAGGTCATGCAGCTATTGGCAAACAGAATCTCGAAACCACCCGCCTGAATCTGCTCCGCGCAGGTTCGGCTGTGAGCCTCCATTGCTCTCATAGCTGAGTCTTGCTGAAAACTCAAATAGCCGATTCGGTCACTAGCCGGAATTGGGTTGGCAGGTGGAGCTAATGGGACAATATGTATAGGTCCAATTGATTGAAAGTCAAGGTACTGGTTATCTGCCAATGGGGTGGTCCATATCTCAATCTGATGACCGCGCTCTTTTAGTCCTTTTAAGTGATAGAACATTGCGCGTTTTCCACCTCCACTTGGAAGATTATGCCATACTGCAATTCTCATACGAAACTGTTTAAGAAATAGCCACTTGCATGATTATCTCGGAAAGTAAATAGTTAAAATTGCCGCCAATCGTATGGGAGTGTGAGAGTTATAGGGTGAACACGTATATAAGCGGAAAGTTAGCTCTCAATTCCAGGTTTTTTACGAAATATTGAACTAAAATGATTTTATATAATTAAAATTGATTTTAAGGCTCTTGAAAATCAGATTGTTAATAATATCTGCCGCCTAGCCGAAAAGCGATGGTGTTCTATTTGAGAGTAAGCTGATTAAATAAGGTCACAATTGACTCAATACTTTGTTGAGCCGGATGACGTATTAAAATTTTTTCCTTTAATCGCTCGCCCATTTTGTTTCGAAGTTCGGGTTGGTTTAGCAATTCCTGGATTCGTTGACTCATGGTGTCCATATCCAGATACGGAACAACAAATCCCCCATCATTTTCTACCAGTTCAGGAGAGCCGCCAGCACCTTGAAAACATACGACTGGCACGCCACAAAGCCCAGCTTCGAACACCACAAGCGGATAGGGGTCTTCCCGTGAACACAACACAAATACGTCGAAACCAGTCATATAACGTAGTACGTCGGGTGTAGGCGGAATCAGGTGGACGTAATCAGACAAACCTGCCTTTTGAATATCCAACAGTAAATCGTCACGTAACGAACCCGGTGGTACACCCACCCACACAAAATGAACAGGCTGGTCAGCACTGTGAAAACGGCCAATCACCTGTCGGGCCAGCGTAACGAACAAGTCGTTGCCTTTGCGCCACTCCGCGTTACCGCAACCGCCTACAATCAGCGCATCAGCAGGTACGCCTAACGTTTCGTATATATTCTCTTGCTGACGTGCAGTCGCTACGTTACGTGCCAATGCGGGCGTATCAATGAGCGTATAAAGCGTGATGCGTTCCGCAGGAAAACCGTGTTCCTGAACGTAGTATTGAGCCGTGGCTTCGGATACCGCTAGCAAACGGTTGGTGCGACGTAGCAGATAAGCCAACTCATCCGGCTTGGTATAGATACGTACCGAAATAGCCAGCTCATGCGCGAACGTAGTGACTGGCGTAGTGTCGGGAATCGCCAATTGACTGAACCAATGACCGCTGGTAACGGTATTCACCAAAATGAGGTCGAATGAATCGAGACTGAGCTTTGCCTGAACGGCCTGTTGCTGCGCTTTTCGCTGCCGGTCGTGAAATCGCTGCCACAGTCCCAATTTCCAAAGT
This sequence comes from Spirosoma flavus, assembly GCF_054778555.1. NCBI lineage: Bacteria > Pseudomonadati > Bacteroidota > Cytophagia > Cytophagales > Cytophagaceae > Spirosoma > Spirosoma flavus. The sequence continues at coordinate 1,354,455 of NZ_BAAGZL010000002.1, read as the reverse complement.
GCTTTATCAGCAATGGCACCAACGACGTATCGTTCCGAAGCAGGCCATATTGTTACGGGACAAATAGCCTGATAGTCGGGCAAAAGTGGTCCGCCGTCGCCTAGCAAAAGGTGCATCTGAACTCCTTTCTCTTTAAGAAGGCGCATCAGATTCAGTAAAACTAATTGAGCTCCAGCCCGGTTGGCATCGTGGCCGATGAAGAGAACGTTCATCAATAGGCTTCGTAGCTGGGCTTGGGAAGTTTTTTGGCAGGATTACCGAGGTAAAGTCCCCACTCTTCAGTGTCTTTGTAAATGGCTGATGCCATACCAACCAACGTACCGGTTGCGATATGCAGGTAGTCTCGGATGGTACTATTGACCCCAAAAAAGCAGTATGGCTCAATAACGCAGTGGCCAGACATCACTACGTGTGATGTAAAAAACACGTGATCCTTAATCTGGCCGTGGTGACCAATGTGATTGCCGCTCCAAAGCACTACGTTGTTGCCAATCGTAGTGAAAGGCTGGATAGTATTATCTTCTAGGATAAAGCAATTTTCGCCAATCTGATTTCCAAAAACTGTGGCCTTTGAACTAATGTACGAAATGAATTCGTAACCTTTAGCTTTGGCTTCCAGATAGATACGCTCCCTGTTGCGGTTCATGTTTCGACCAGTCATGGGAGCAAAAAATTTATATTCCTGGGGCGGAAACAGCGTTTCAACTTCTTCAAACGCCACAAGCGGCAACCCTTTGTATTCGGTGCCATTCATGTATTCACGGCTGACAGTAAAAGCCGCTACGTCGTGTTCCGAATCATTTGTGAGGTAGAAATGCGCCAGTTCGGCGGTATCCATCACCCCAAAAATTACAACTTTAGCCATTTCATAAAGAGCGAAAGAGCGAAAGAGTGAGAGAGCGAATGAGTGAGAAGAGGTCGATTATTGCCATATTAGACAGTCATTCGCTCTTTCACTCTTTCGCTCTTTCGCTCTTTCACATTAGTTCATATTCGTCCAGCATAGCTTGAACCGCTGGTACGTCATTATACATCAGTACGTCGATAATAGACAGCCAGGGTACAAACTCAGCCGTTTTGCTGGCTTGTAAGTATTCGACTTTCTTCGACTTGATAAAGTTCAATTGAATTCCGGCCTCCGCGAAAGTAGGCTTATCGTACAATTCGGTGCCGCCAATCGGATTGATATATTGGGTTGCGCCGGTTTGTCGACAAATATCCAGAATTCGCTCCTGTGCTTTCAATGCTACGTTGTCGTAAATCGACGAAGATTTGACCAATTCAGTGGTCAGTCCCAAGTATTGATTTAATTCGACAAGGCCGATATGCACAAGATCGGCAATGGAATCGGTGGTAAAATTGACGATTTTTTCGGTCAACGGCATCACCGTTTGGTAAAAGGGTGCTTTCCGATAGCCTTGTTCTATGGTTTTCAGGAGCTTACTTCGCCACTTTGGGTCGTCGGCCAAATGTACTTCGTTGATACGTTTATTTTGGCTGGCGTCTTTCAATGGAACCGTAAACATAAATTCCTGTCCATTGATTAACAGTCGGTTGCGATTTATCCAGCCCCGGTTGATAAACGCTACGTCATCATAGAGAACGAACGTATCGACAGCCTTCATGAGCTGCATATAGCCAATGTAAGGCAGGAAATAAGGCTGCATAATGGCGAGTGTCATAGGCAGAAACTTATGGCTATTTCAGTTTTCGTAGGTAATAATCTTCTCCTGGTACAGTCATGATGGCCCGCATTGTTGTGTCGGTTCCCAGGCGTACGTCACCGGGTTGGGGTTTCATGACGGATTTGTCAAAGAAAAGATAATCAGCGTTTTTGGGAATTGGTTGCAACCCCTTCTCAAACGGATTGATAGCAATCAACCGACGCGATAAGTGAGGGCCATACAACGGATATTCGTAATCATCATTTATCGTTGCCAGCGCCACCGTTGCGTTATCAGGCACAAGCTCATCGAACCGTTTGTAAGGCATATACGTATCAGGGCGTCCGATGGTTATTTGCCGAATGCGATCCGATTCAAATACAGACGAAAACTGTTTTCCGTCGGGCGATGTCCAGGCAAAAGGTAGTGCACGAATGTTCAAGAATACACACATTAACGCTGATAGACAGCCCAATACGGTAGCCAAACCCACGTAGCCCTTCCAGATACTACGTCCTGATTGCTCTACGTTCAAGCGGGGTGAGAGGAATACAAGCGCGAGAAATGTAATGCCGAATAATCCTGTTTCGATGAAATATCGTCCTTTGAAAGGATCGTATGGCGCGGAGTAGGAGAGGGCCGCAAAATGCACCAGCAGGGCGATTCCCAGAAAAAAATGGGGCGTTGAACGTAGAAAACCGACTAGCACCAGTATCAGTAAGGGGAAAATTAAGCCGAAGCCGAAAATACCCCAGTACGGATTGGCATTGTAATACACAAATCGGCGGTCGAAGGTAAAAGGCATGATGGAAAAGTCGGTTTCTTCATCCAGCCGCAAATGCAGTTTATCTTCCAGCCAGACCAGCGGTTGACGCATGGTATGATTCAATGCCGCTCCCGTTTGAGTATTCCGTATGCCGTCCAGATTAATGTGATCGTAACCATATCGTACTACGTTACGACTTCCTTGTTCTAGCAGATTCCTGAACGAGCCGGCCCGTTCAACCGACTGGTGTTTCAGCGCCGTCGGCGGACCGATCGGGTGCCCAAACACTTCCAGATTTTTCAGGTAACCCGTTGGTAATGTCCACAGGCAGACACCTAGTATAATAGCTGCTCCTAATCTCCAAACTCGCCCAAACGTAACGATCCAGGAAGGTGATAGAAAAACGGTGTAAATCATTATGACAAACACGGACGGCAGCAGTAGCGCAAAGGTGATTTTGTGGCCGAATGCCATGCCAAATGCCATGCCAGCCATATATAAATAGCGGTTATCCTGCGTCTGGCGATACATGAAGAGCATGTAAAGCAGTACACTCAAATAAGCCGTCAGGACGATATCGGTTTCGGTCGTAATGGCCTGCATTAAAAAATCGGGCAGGAGTGCGTACCCTAATGCGCAGAAAAAACTAGCCGATAGCCGATTCTGACCAATTCGCTGAACGATACCAAAAACAGCCACAATAGCTGTCCAGTAACTCAGGTGATGAATAAATTTGAACGCGTTCTCGAAGCGCCCCGTCATCAGAAACGAATAAATCTGGAGCGTGCAGACACTTTTCGGGTACGTATCCATGTTCCAGTTGGTGCCCCCAAAATGACGCATCGTCCCCCGTTGAACGTACTGCATCACCCGATTCAAGTGGCCGGTCATGCTGTCCCATTCGTTAGGAACGGTAAAGAAAACCAGCACCAAATTCGTGAAGGCGATGATCGCTAACGTAGCGAACAAGGTAACAAATAGAAATCGTGAATAAGTCGAAAGACCTCTAAACCAATCTTTAAACGTTTGTCTGCGTTGGCTGATTAACTGACGTAGTGAAAATCGTCTCTGTGAAGAAGGTTGGTTTCTGGGAATCAGTCGCCTGAGTATCATGCCCAATACACCAGCCATAACTACTACTGAGCCAGCCCAGACTGGGGCGTTGGCGGTCTGGTAGAGAGCCGATAAAATAAATCCAGTTAATATGACGCTGCCTGCTCCCAGCAAAAACGTAGTCAACCACCACTCGGATAAGGACGGACGACTAATGTGAGTAGCAAGGTAACCCACGTAAACAAGAAAAAGCGAAAGGAGAAATAGATATAAAATGACCATACGGAATGCCCGGGTGGGGTTGTTGAATCGCTGATTTCAGATAAACCAGCCATCAGAAACCGGCCCGGTCAATACATTATACATTTTCGTCCACAAGGGCAACCGTTTCGTTGACGATAGTAGCTATTCGGTCAATGACCTCCGCAGGTAAGTCGGGGTACATAGGAAGCGAAAGCACGCAAATAGCGGCTTCTTCCGAAATAGGACAGGGTTGCTTTCCCGTTTTTTCGACCGCAAACGGCAGAATGTTGAGAGATGGATAAAAGTACCGCCGTGGCAGGATATCCTGTGCTATGAGCGCTTCCATAACACGTAATAAAACCTCCTCCGATTCGAACACGACTGGATAATAGGCATAATTATAGTCCATGCCGGGGAGGAGCGTTGGCCGTTTGATTCGGCTAAAATCAAGCTGACTGTCGTATAGGCCAAAGCGTTCTTTACGGGCGGCAATCAAATCGGGCACTTTGGGAAGTACGCACAGCCCCATAGCTGCATGAAACTCGGAATTTTTGGCATTAATCCCAATGCTTCTGTAATCGTCGTTTTTATGCCCGAATGAACGATAGAAATGTAATTTCTCCGCCATTTCGTCGTCGTCAGTGACAATGCAGCCTCCTTCAACTGTATGAAATACCTTAGTTGCGTGAAAACTACACGTACTGAGGTCGCCATAACTCAGGAGGGATTTACCATTGTACTTAGCTCCGAATGTATGCGCTGCGTCGTAAATAACCTTTAGGTTAAACTCATCGGCAATCGCCTGAATCTCGTCAATTCGGCAGGCATTGCCATACACGTGCGTAGCCATAATGGCCTGCGTGTTTTCGGTGATGAGCGGTCTGATCTTCTCCGGGTCGATGTTAAAATCATCGGGAAGAATGTCAGCAAAAATAGGAGTACAGCCTTCCCACAGCAGCGCATTGGTAGTTGCTACGTATGAAAAAGGGGTTGTAATAACCTCTTTGGTGATATTCAGGGCTTTGAGCGCCATCTGAAGAACGACCGTACCATTGGAACAGAATTTCAGGTGCTTTACGCCCAAATATTCCTTTAACTCGTCTTCCAGTCGGCGTAGCAAAGGCCCATCGTTGGTCAGATGTACCGTTTTCCAGATTTCTGCCAGATATTTATTATACTCTTCAATATCAGGTAGATAAGACTTCGTTACGTTAATCATTAATCAATGGCGGTTTGCTGAACGTAGTCGACGTAGTGATACGTACTACGTTGGCTAAATTACGGTTTACTGCTTACGGCGGCTGGTTCTGTGACGGCTGATTCCAGCATTTTTGTTTGGAAAGGAAACTGAGGCCGCACATAACCTGGCCACTTACCGTACCAAGCAATCCCTTCCCGATAATCTTCTACGTCAAAGGTAATGCCTTCTTCCATATTATACAGCACGGTAACGGTATCCTTCACAATCATCATGGAGATTGTATACGTACCGTCGTTCAGGAAGTAGCCTGGAATGGTGCATTCGCCCATGATAAGACCTTTCTCGTAGGCCGTCGATTGGGTGCCTATGTTGAAGATGCATTCGCCGGTCAGTGAATTAAGGTGTAAGCTCAAATTCAGGTTGGCCCGGTCCATCATATTCCAGAACTCGAACTGAAGTTTCATGGGCGTTCGAACGTCGATGCTGTTCGAATCTTCCTCATACTCAGGGATGAGCTCAATTCGGCGGATACGTACCAGGTCATTACCGGGGGCCTCTTCAGGTGTATCCCACTGACGTAACAGCCGAACTTTCGACACTTTGCTGAGGTAAGAAGCGATAACCTGATTGGTTTCGCCCTGTTCAATAAGCCGCCCTTTTTCGAAATAAAGCGTTTTGTTACAAAGCGCCTGAACCGCTGTCAGGTTATGACTTACGAAGATGATGGTACGTCCACTGGCTGAGTTGTCCCGCATTTTGCCAAGACTTTTCTTCTGGAATTCAGCATCACCTACAGCCAGCACTTCGTCCACAATCATGATTTCAGGGTCGAGGTGGGCTGAAATAGCAAATCCCAGCCGAACGTACATTCCTGAAGAATAGCGTTTTACAGGCGTATCCAGAAATTTCTCGACGCCCGCAAAGGCAACAATTTCATCGAACTGCTTCCGGATTTCACTACGTGTCATGCCGAGCAGCGAGCCGTTCAGATAAATGTTTTCACGACCTGTCAATTCCGGGTGAAATCCAGTTCCGACTTCCAACAAACTTGCAACCCGGCCTCGTATCCGCACGCTACCCGTAGTGGGTTCAATAATTTTGCTCAGAATCTTGAGCATGGTCGATTTCCCGGCGCCGTTGTGGCCAACAATACCCACGCGGTCGCCCTGTTCAATCGAAAAATTTACATCACGTAACGCCCAGAACTCTTCCTGAGTAATGGCATCTTCTTGCTTCGTACGACCAAAAAGTGACCGAAAATTTTCCGCAATAACGTCCCGTAACGTATTAGAACCCTTGCCCTTTTTGTGGTCAATGATGTATTGCTTACTAATATTTTCGACTGTAATTACAGACATAGTATTAAGGACGTTGCAGAGTTGTAAGGTTATAAAGTCGTAGAGTTTTTCTCAACAACTTTATAACCTTACAACTCTATAACTTTAAATGTCATCCACGAACGAGTTTTCGCGGCTCCGGTAAAAATAAAGCGATAAAATTAAACAAACGACGACAATAGCGACGGATATGAATAAACTCTGAGGATTAAAGTAAGCTTTTTCCCCAAGTAGCGACCACCGAAAGCCGTCAATAATACCCACCATCGGATTATACCAATAAAATGGAGCCCACCATTCATTTGATTTCTCAGCGACTAACCGACTGCTGTACGCAATGGGGCAGATGTAAAAACCCACCTGAACAATGAACGGAATCAATTGGCCAATATCGCGGAAGCGGACGTTAATGGCCGCAAAGAATAAACCAAAGGCAAGCGAAGCCAGCAACGCCAAGAGAATAAAAGCAGGGAGCATCAGCAAATGCCAGTCGGGTATGAACCGATACCAGATCGCGATGACAATGAACAGCCCTAGCGACACCAGAAAATCGACAAAACTAATGGCAATTGAACTGATTGGCATGATAAGTCGGGGAAAGTAGACTTTTGTCACCAGGTTGGCGTTCATCGTTACGCTGTTACTGATTTGCGTAAAAGCCGTTGAGAAAAACGTCCAGACTGTGATCCCGCCCAAAACCATCAGTGGGTATGGAACGCCAGGATCGGAGGGGAGTTTGGCAATTTTGCTGAAAACGAACACCATAATCAGCATGGTGGTGAGTGGGCGGATAAGGCCCCAGGCTGTGCCAAGCGCGGTTTGTTTATAACGCACCGATACGTCGCGCATAGCCAGAATATACATCAGTTCCCGGTTACGCCACAAATCTCGCCAATAATGCCGTTCGGAGCGGCCGGGCTGTATGAGTACTTCGTAGTTCTTCAATTTGTAAAGTTGTAGAGTTATAAAGCTATAAGGTTATAAAGTTGTAGAGTTAGTGGGCTTTACGCCAAACTTTATAACTCTACAACTCTATAACTTTACAACTCATCCTTCCTTCATGATTGAGCGATACGTTTCGCGCAGGAAGATGATAATGATGGATAAAAATAAACCGACCGCGATACCTGCCTGTAACCCTAGCGAGGCTTTTATCTCTTTATACAGCGGGAAAGCTACCGGCTCGATGATCGTAAACAGGGGAGTTTCCCGAATCAGCGATAAACGCATATTGTCGGCCTGTTGAAGCGCTGTGTAATACAGCGTAGTCAGGAAGCTGGAATTGCGGGTTAATTTGGTTTCCGTAATACGCGCCTGAGCTACAACGACCTGCTGATTTTGATCGAGGTATTGAGCCAGTCGATTTTCAGTGCCTGATAGAATCCTCGCAATAGAATCGGCTCGCGAATTGAGCAGGTCGTACATCTCGCGGGTTTTCTTGGTTTGCTTGCTCTGATAATCTTCCTCAATCGTTTTGAGGTGTGTTGTCAGAAAGGAGGCTGTCAAATGTTCGTCTTCCATCCCGCAGCTAAGCGTCATAAACGACGATTTGCGTTCGGGTTGTTTTACGGTGATTTCTTTAATAATACGTGAATAAATCGTCGACATGGCGATTTGCTCGTTGCGGGTATACTCACTCGGTAGTTTGGCGCGCTGGAAATAAAAAGCACGTAACGTATCGTTGTCTTCCCACTCTTTATCGCGAATGCCGCTGTGACGGATGTAATAATTGACGAGTAGCGTGTCTTTTCCGTTGATGGTGTCGTGCTTCATAAGCGTCTTTTCCACCACCGGCCGCGACCGGGCATAAATGAGGAAGTTGTCGCCAGAGAAAATATTTGCGTCCGGAGCACCACCACCCAAGCCAAAAGCTCCAGCCAATTGACTTAATTCGCCCAGGCCGCCACTCGATGAACCACTGCCCAGGTTGAACATGATGGACGAATTATAAATGGGGGCCTGCTTGTGGGTTATGTCAAAAATAAAGCCAATGACGGCCCCTATACCGGTCAATATCAGGAGCAGTTTCCAGTTACGTTTAGCTACGTCTTTCAACTTAAATAGACGTAGCACCACCGATTTCGGTGAGATCTGATCCGGCGGCAACGCACGCGATACAGTCGGTGAGTTGGCGGTGGTGGTTGTCGTTGAATTAGTTGGATTCATAGGTAAGAAAAGCCGTTTAGCGAACTCGGGTAATAACTAAAATGGTCGTGACCAGGGTTAACAGGGAACCAGCAATACCAACGGTCGAATTCAGAACCTGTTGGGCCGTTAGTGGCACGGATGTCTTCTTCGGAATAACGATTTCGGCACCGGGTTCAACACGTGGATACACGTTAAAGAACATGAATTTTCGTGTCCGGTCAACCGAACCATTGGCGTAAATCACAAACGAGCGACGACGTTGTGACTTGGCCGTAAAACCACCTGCGTTTGAAATATAGTCTTGGAAATTCTGTCCAGAGCGATACTTTACAGTATTTGGCATCAGTACTTCACCCTGAATACGTACCGTTTCGAGCAATTTGGGAACACGTAATATGTCGCCCTCCTGCACCATAATATCTTCCGATGAACCAGGCTTCGCCAGAATTTTCTTCAGGTTTATACCAATCGATTCCTGACTAATAGCAGCAATCGTATCCGTTTCAACCGTAGACTTAGTGGTTGAGAGGCCATCTGCCAGATCTTCACGTGCCTGTTTGCGACGAGTAATTTCATCTGGGCTCAGTTTGACTGACCGTACCAGCGTAGCGCCTTCTACGTAAGCCTGGGGTGTCAATCCACCAGCCTGGCTAATCAGGTCCGATACTTTCTGGTCTTTACTACGTATCGGGTATGAACCGGGGATAATTACCTCGCCTTCTATATTAGCATAGGTCTGCACAAAATAGTTAGGTGATCTACGTACCACAACCTGGTCGAAAGGTTCCAGAACGATCTTATTATCATCCGCACTGAGCGATAAATCGCGATTGACATTGAACCGGAATACTTCGGCTGTCTGGGCAGAAACTGAACGAGGATCAGCGTCTTTTTTCCGGCGAATTACCTCAACCTGCGAGGCCGCAGCCGATTCTTTCAGGCCGCCTGTACGTAACAAGGCATCATTTAACGTCATGTTGACGATGTAAGGGATCTCCGTGTTCGGCAGATTAACTTCACCCTGGACGGAAATAATAGCCCGCTCGGTCAGGTCGAAGCGTGAGGCAATGATGACTTGGTCTTCACGTTGTAGCGGCAAGTCGGCCTCCGTGCCAGCCAGAATATTGGCGAGGTTGACCGTAATGTTTTCCAGCGCCAGGTCGTCACGCGTACGAACAATATTAACCCGGCCCGTAAATGCATCGCCTTTCAACCCTTCTGCCGCTGTAATAAGTTGTTTCAGCGTTGAGCTATTGTCGAGCGAATATTGCCCTGGGCGATACACGGCTCCTTCAATGGTAACCTGGTTTTCAAAACGGTCCAGCAGACGTTCAACCGTAACAAGGTCACCATCCTGCATCACAAACGTACCAAACTCCGAGCGCGTTACGTCGATAACCTTAATTTCACGGTCGGTCAGTCGCGATACTTTTACGCGGTTTTTATAAGCCTGAGCCGCGAAGTCACCAGCGTAAAAGAGGAGCCTTTCCATGGTTTCACCCGGCAGCATCTCAAAAATATTGGGCCGTTTAACCGTCCCCGTTATTTCGACGTGTTCGATAAACGTAGTGAAACGGATATTATCATTATCCTGCAAACGAATATCGTTACGTTGCGTACCGTTCAGGAGATAATCATAAAGGTCGAGCGTAGCCGCAACTCGGTTGTTACGTATCAACTGGACTTTTCGGAATGACCCTAGTTCACTGGGGCCGCCAGCCAGATAGATGGCGTTCATGACAGTAGATAACGACGACATAGTGAACGTACCAGGCCGAACAGCGTCGCCAGTAACTGTAACACGAATACTGCGAATCTGGCCACCCAGCGATACTTCAAGATACGTATTCTGTGGGCCATACGTTGATTTACGCAGACCAACAAAACGTCTCGACAGCCGCTCGGTCAAACGAACTTTTGCTTGCTCAATCGATAAGCCCGATACAAAAACGGGCCCAATCCCAGTTCCCTGTGCAAAATATACATTGCCATCGGGCGACACTTTCTGGCTAAAATCGGTTTCAGTGTAGCCATACAACTGAATATTCAACTGATCGCCGGGCCCAATGATGTAGTTACGGGGCGTGGCAATGTTCATATTCTGCGTGAACGTTTGTTTTAGATTGGGATCGTTAAATATTGAAAACCCAAACAAACGCCGGCGAGTGGATTCCTTTTCTAGACGTTGCGCTCGTTCGGCTTCAGTTTCGTTACTGAGGGCTACGCTGTCTGGCTTTGCCTGAATGGTTGTATCGGCAGGGTCGACCAATGTACGTCCATCGGGAGCCGTTTGTATATTCTGGCCGGTTTTCCCAGATCGCTGGTTAAGTTGCTGGCGAACGTTGGCTGGTAGATTATTCGGATTCACACCAGCTGGCAAATTTGGCATAGAACCCGTAGAGGGTATAACCTGAGCCTGGGCGATCAGGCAAGCTGCCGAAAGAATTAACGTGACTACGCTCAAACGAAACATCCGACTGGAAAATGAAGGAAGAGAAAGAAAATATTTTGTTGGAAAGTCGCGATAAATTGACGGATTTTGCATAATTTTAAGAAGTCGAACAATCCTGAAAAGGGTTGAGACAAAGCTTTATAAGTAACGTTATCTAGGGCTTTATAAGTACACACTACAGTTCATTCGGCAAAGTAAGCGAACTTTTGTTGGATTATGAATACTTTTCTATTGTCCGGAGAGTTTTCGGACATACTGGTAGCTTGGTATAACTATTCCGATGTTTGTGAAAACTAATTAAGCTCGTTAACGGCTTATCCCTTTTTATTTGTTATCCATTTTGTATGGCAGATTTGCTAAATCAACCCGTTCAGTACAACGAAGATAGTATCCGCTCGCTCGACTGGCGCGAGCATATTCGCCTGCGTCCGGGCATGTATATTGGTAAACTCGGCGATGGATCGGCCGCCGACGACGGTATTTATGTGTTGCTCAAAGAAACCATCGACAACTGTATCGATGAGCACGTAATGGGCCACGGTAAAGTCATTGATGTTCGTGTAACTGATCACCGGGTCGAAGTTCGCGACTTTGGTCGTGGTATTCCGCTAGGTAAAGTAGTTGAGGTTGTTTCTAAAATAAATACGGGCGGTAAATACGATTCGGGCGCGTTCCAGAAATCGGTTGGTCTGAATGGCGTAGGTACCAAAGCCGTCAATGCACTATCCAGTTATTTTCGGGTACAGTCGTTCCGGGAAGGACGTACTGTCTGGGCTGAATTTGAGCGGGGCGAACTCAAGTATCAGGGCGAAGACGTTACCAACGAACGTAACGGTACGTTGATTTGCTTCGAACCGGATGATTCGGTGTTTAAGAATTTCCATTTCATTCCGCAGTATCTGGAAAACATGATCTGGAACTACTGCTATCTGAATGCCGGCCTTACTATTTCGTTCAATAAGCAGAAATATCTTTCGCAGAACGGTCTGCTCGATCTGCTACGTAACAAAACCGACGAAGATTCGCTACGTTACCCGATTATCCATCTGAAAGGGCAGGATCTTGAAATTGCCCTAACGCACGGAAATCAGTATGGCGAAGAATATTACTCGTTCGTCAACGGCCAATATACCACTCAGGGCGGCACACACCTGGCCGCGCTACGTGAAGCTTTCGTAAAAACGGTACGTGAACATTTTGGCAAGGATTACGACGCCAATGATATTCGCGGATCGATTATTGCGGCCATCAGCATCCGCGTTCAGGAGCCGGTTTTTGAGTCGCAAACGAAAACAAAACTGGGCTCGATCAACATGGCGCCGAATTCCGATAGTCAGTCGGTACGTTCCTTTGTGCTCGATTTTGTGAAAGAACGCCTGGACGATTTCCTGCATATCAATCCATCCGTTCGGGATGCCCTTAAAAAGCGTATCGAGCAGTCGGAACGGGAACGTAAAGAACTCGCCGGTATCAAGAAATTGGCCAATGATCGTGCCAAAAAAGCGAGCTTACACAACAAAAAATTACGTGACTGCCGCAATCACCTGCCCGATCCGAAAGCTGATGATCGCTACCTGTCTACGTTATTTATTACCGAGGGCGATTCGGCTAGTGGTTCCATTACCAAGTCGCGTAACGTGCAGCATCAGGCCGTATTCAGTCTGCGCGGAAAACCACTTAACTGCTTCGGACTGACAAAAAAAGTGGTTTACGAAAACGAAGAATTTAACTTGCTTCAACACGCGCTCGATATTGAAGATGGCCTTGAAGGGTTGCGTTATAATCGAATTGTGATTGCGACCGACGCCGACGTCGATGGTATGCACATCCGCTTGTTAATGCTCACGTTCTTTCTTCAATTTTTCCCTGATTTGGTACGTAACGGCCACCTGTATATTCTGGAAACGCCACTTTTCCGGGTTCGCAATCCGAAAAATCACAAAGAAACCAGCTACTGCTACTCGGACGAAGAGAAACAGAAAGCCATTGATAAGCTGACCAAGGGCGGTAAGAAGGTGGAAATCACTCGATTTAAAGGATTGGGCGAGATTTCACCCGAAGAATTTGGCTTATTTATCGGCGAAAATATGCGACTGGAACCTGTAATTATGGAAAAAGAAACGTCGGTGCCGAAATTGCTCAGCTATTACATGGGCAAAAACACACCCGATCGGCAGCGTTTTATAATCGATAATCTACGTATCGAAAAAGACATAGATGAAGCCGCGTTAGTAGCTTAAGGACAGAGAACATTTCTGGATGACACAAAAAGCGTCTACTGATTATTCAGTAGACGCTTTTTTATGGGTAACAATTCACTACGTATAAAAGGTAGGAGTTCTAGAAATGTAATTTTTGAGTTCATTTAGACTATGAGTAAAAATACGTAACGGATAACGTAAAAACAGAAAATTATAGATTTTCGTAAAATTATACAAATTGATATTTATTCGATATTTTATATAGATCGAAATGAGTTATTTCGAAATAATGTATTGTTGAATACTAATTCTTGCCTTACTTTTGTTGAATTAAAAATAAATTAAATAAACTCTTTCTTAACACTTCATGAGAAAACTTCTATTGAGCACTTGGCTCTTGACTTTGTTTTTTTGCCTGCCTGTACTAGCGCAGGACGTTGCCATAAGTGGACGTGTCACGTCTATTGAGGATGGCACTCCACTACCTGGAGTAAGTGTACAGCTCAAAGGAACAACACGTGGTACTACGACCGATGCCGAAGGAAACTACCGAATTAACGTTCCAACCAACGGTCGACTGATTTTTAGCTACATCGGATTTGCGTTACAGGAGGTTGCTATCGGAAATCAGTCTGCCATTAATGTTACGTTATCACCGGATGCCGCCAATCTGGACGAGGTTATCGTTACTACGTTTGGTACGGCCAAGAAAGCTTCATTCACAGGCTCAGCAGGTACGATTAATACAGAGCAACTGAAAAATCGCGTAACGACGAATATTGCGCAGGCGCTTTCGGGCGCTATCGCCGGTGTTCAGACAACCGCCGGTAGCGGCCAGCCAGGTTCGGCGCCGGATATCCGGATTCGTGGTTTCGGCTCTATTTCATCGGGTAACGATCCGCTCTACGTTGTGGATGGGATACCCTATTCAGGTTCGATTGCTAACCTGAGCCCGAACGATATCGAGAGCATTTCGGTACTGAAAGATGCAGCGTCAACGGCGCTGTACGGCGCACGGGCGGCCAACGGCGTGGTAGTTGTGACGACGAAAAAAGGCCAGAAAGATCGTAATACGATCAATGTACGCTACACGAAAGGGTTCAGCACCCGCGGTTTGCCCGAATATGACCGGGTGGGCGTATCGGAATATTACCCGCTGATGTGGGAAACGTACCGGAACAGTGTAGCTTACCGTGCTACAAATCCTTTGTCTTTATCAGCCGCCAACGCCGATGCTACGTCTCGACTGATTAGCCTGGTTGGATACAACGTATATAATGTACCGGACAATCAGGTAGTCGACGTAAACGGGCAGATGAACCCGAATGCGCAACTTAAGTTTTCGCAGGATGATCTGAACTGGGAGAAGCCTATCATGCGGCAGGGCAATCGCGATGAAGTAAGCCTGAGTTTTGCGGGAGGGCAGAATAAAACCGACTACTTCCTGTCGATGACGTACCTGAATGATAAAGGCTACCTGATACGTTCCGATTATGACCGGTTTACGGGTCGACTCAATATCAATTCACAATTGAAACCCTGGATACGGGCGGGAGCGAACATTTCAACAACCATTACAAAATCGAATCAGGCTGACGTAGCCAGCAGTACTACGTTCGTGAATCCGTTCTACTTCTCGCGAAATATTGGACCGATTTATCCGGTTTATGCCTACGATCCCAACAATCCAGGCCAGTTCCTGACGCTGCCCAACGGTAATCGTCGCTGGGATTATGGTAACCTGACTGCGCTGGGATTGCCCGCCCGCCCTCAATTTGGTGGACGACACTCGGTGGCTGAAACGACGTTGAACCAAAACTATTTCCGTCGGAACGTACTGGGTGCCCGTGGATATGCTGAGATTACGTTTCTAAAAGATTTCAAATTCACGACCAACATCGGTACCGATATTACGAATTACAACGGCTACACGTTCGGTAACCCTGAAGTTGGTGATGGTGCTCCGGCTGGACGGGCCACGCATGAGTTTCAGAATATTTCCAGCTACAACTTCAACCAGTTGCTGAACTACAATAAGTCGTTCGGGAAACATAATGTAGAAGCCTTGTTTGGGCATGAAAACTTCCAGATTAACGATAATAACCTGGAAGGCTCGCGGTCGCAGTTGATTCTGGAAGGAAATTATGAGTTGGTTAACTTTACGACAACCACCAACCTGGCTTCGGTGTACAACACCCGCCGGGTGGAGGGGTATTTTTCGCGTATCAATTATGATTACGATCAGAAATATTTCTTCTCCGCTTCGATTCGGCGCGATGGTTCGAGTAAGTTTTACAAAGATGTGCGCTGGGGTAACTTCTATTCAGTCAGTGGCGCATGGCGTTTAGACCAGGAGGAATTTGTTCGGTCAATTCCTTCGATTAGTTTACTGAAACTGAGAGGTTCATACGGACAAACGGGTAATGATGGTGGTGGTAATACGGCTCAATTTGCGCAGGATAACACGATTAGCTATTACGCCTGGCAGCCGCTGTACAACCTGGGTTGGAACAACGCTTCGGAAGCGGGTATTCTACAATCGAGTCTGGGTAACACCAACCTGGCCTGGGAATCGAGCAACGCATTCGACGTAGCCCTGGAGTTCAGCCTGTTTAAAGGCCGCGTATCGGGTACGGTTGAGTACTTTGATCGCCAGTCGTCGAACCTGATTTTTGCCGTACCACTTCCCTTATCGGCTGGTATTTCGACCGTTACCCGGAACATTGGAACCATGTATAACCGGGGTATTGAAATCGAACTTGGTCTTGAACCTGTTCGCTATAAAGATTTTGTATGGCGCCTTGATTTGAACGCGACGAGTTTAAAGAACAAAATCACGAAGATGCCTGCCGAAAACCCTGAAATTATCGACGGTACCAAAAAGCTGGCCGTGGGGCGGTCAATTTACGACTACTGGCTTCGTGAATACCGGGGTGTGAACCCAGCTACTGGAGAAGCTCAGTATCAGGCTGCAAGTTTTGTAGCCAGTAGCACACGTGTTACTGAGGGCGGTGATACGTTGACGACTAACTTCAACAATGCTCGGTATCATTACAACGGCTCGTCGATTCCGGCGCTGTCGGGGGGCTTCACCAATACGTTCAAATACAAAGGATTATCGCTTTCGGCCTTATTTGTTTATCAGCTAGGCGGAAAAACCTACGATGCGGCCTACGCTTCATTGATGAGTTCAGGTGGTTATGGCAGTGCCAAATCGGTGGATATCCTGAGACGCTGGCGGAATCCGGGCGACGTAACAGACGTGCCCCGTATGGACGCAGCCCGGACTTCAGATTTCGATGCTCAGTCGGATCGTTGGCTCATCGATGCCAGTTACCTCAACCTTCGTGCGGTAACACTTTCGTATGCCATTCCTACTACGTTGGCGAAGAAGGTTTTCCTGGAAAATGCACAGGTTTACGTCAGTGCTGAAAATTTCCTCATCCTTTCCAAACGGAAAGGGATGAACGTTCAGCAGACTTTCACGGGTGTTACCAGCAACGTATTCAGCCCGGCTAAGAGCGTCGTATTAGGTATTTCATTCACACTTTAAGTAGCAACAAACTCATGAAAAAGCAATTTCTGACCATACTAGTTGCTCTGGGCCTGATGACAACGGCTTGTGAGCAGGAATATTTAGAAACATCGCCAACGGGCAGTATCGATGCCGGTGCCGCTTATGCGACCACAAAAAATGCGGCCGCAGCCATCAACGGAATTTACCGCGCCATGGTAGTACGTTACCTGGATTCGCAGGGACACTTTGGGCACCCGGCCATGATGATTATTCTGGACGTACTGGGCGAAGACGTAGTGATCAGTAATACGTCGAATACGTGGCACCTGACCGAAACGCGCTGGCAGGCGCACCGCTCCGAAACGGCGGTAGGCGATCAGTTAGGGTATCAGATGTATTACCGATTGATTGGTAATGCCAACATCGCCGTTGCTAATATCGACAATGCAGCGGGTGCGCAAACGGAGAAAAACCAGATTAAGGGCGAGGCTTTAGCGCTACGTGCCTTTTCGTATTTCAACCTGGTTCAACTCTATGGCAAACGGTACGATTCTGCGAACAAGCCTAACAGCCAACTTGGTGTTCCTTTAGTGTTAACGCCAACAACCGAAGGTCTGCCCAGAGCAACTGTTGAAGAAGTTTATACGCAGATAAACAAGGACTTAGCCGATGCTGCCGCACTACTTACGTCGACACGTGCCTATAAGTCGCATATTAATCTTGAGGTCGTAAAAGGCCTTCAGGCCCGGGTTGCCCTGACGCAGCAAAACTGGGCCGATGCTGCCAAATTTGCGGCTGAAGCGCGTAAAGGATATACACCCATGACGGTGACGCAGTATCAGGATGGTTTTGCCGACATCAGCAATCCGGAATGGATGTGGGGCTTCGATCACCTCGAAGATCAATCGGAGTTTTTTGGAGCGTATCACTCGTATATCTCCTGCAATTTTAACTCGACCAACATTCGCGTAACGCCAAAAGTCATCAACAGCACACTTTACGATCAGATACCTACCACAGATGTGCGTTCGAAAATGTGGGTGAAAAATGCAACGGCCGCTAACTCGATTGTGCCAACGGGTGGTGTGCGGGCTCCTTACCTGAACCAGAAGTTTCGTCTGCCCGGTACGCCGTCAACGAGCACGATGGGTGACATTCCGTACATGCGGGCCGCTGAAATGTACCTGATTGAAGCTGAAGCACAAGCTCGTTTGGGTAATGCTACGGCCGCAGCCAGCGTACTGTTTGATCTGGTGAGTAAACGCGATCCGTCTTACAAACTGTCGACCAAAACGGGCACTGCGTTAATCGATGAAATTATCTTCAACCGACGTATCGAACTGTGGGGCGAAGGATTCCGGTTCCTTGACCTGAAACGGATGAACCAGCCACTAAACCGCAATGGGGCCAACCTCAGCAGTGCGGTTGTGGTTCTCTTCGACGTAAAAGCCGGTGATAACCAGTGGGAATTTCTGATTCCACGACGCGAGATTAACGCCAACGCGAAAATTGTGCAGAATCCGCTTTAGTTGAATAAAGAGGCAAACAACGTAACGGGCCAGACTGATAATCCAGTCTGGCCCGTTGTCATTTCTGAAAAAATGCAAGGTATGTAGTAGAGAAGATTTATGCTTTTCATGGATTATAGTTTGCAGTAGGCGGTCAGTAACGTACTTTTGCAGACTACGTAGCGCACTACTTTCTAGAATGAGTCTTGAATCCCTTCGTAACGAAATCGACGCCCTCGACGACCAATTGTTAAATCTGCTGAATCAGCGCATGGAACTGGTACGTCGGGTTGGCGAACTCAAACGCTCAACGAACGCCGTTATTTACCGCCCCGAACGCGAAAAGCAGATTCTGGATCGGCTTCACGAACAAAATAGCGGCTTGCTGAATCGAGAAGCTATTGAAGCTATTTTTCTGGAAATCTTCGCCGTTTCGCGTAACCTTGAATTACCAGAACGGGTGGCTTACCTTGGTCCTGAAGGAAGTTTTACGCATCAGGCCGCCGAGAGCCGTTTCGGAGCGATGAGTACGTATGTGGCGCTCCCTACGATACGTTCGGTATTCGAAAGTGTCGAAACAGGGCGGGTTCGGTTTGGCGTGGTTCCCATCGAGAATAATCAGGAAGGGGTAGTGAGTGAGGCCATTGACTTATTGCTCGAAAAAGATCTGGCTATAGCCGCCGAAGCACAGATTCCGGTTCATTTTACGTTCGCTACCAAAGCTGAAAACCTCGCTGACATTACGCACATCTATTCGAAGGATATTGCTTTCCGACAGTGCAGCAAATTCCTGAACGATTCATTTGATGGGCTACAGGTCGAAATGGTTCCTGTGGAGTCGACGTCAAAAGCGGCAAAAATGGCGGCTCAGAATCCTAATTCCGCTGCCCTGTGCTCAACCATTGCCGCTAAACTTTTCGGCGTACCCATCCTTTTCGACAACATCGAGGACAGCAATTTGAACCGTACCCGATTTCTGATTCTGGCAAAAGACTTTGTGAACCAACCAAGTGGGCACGATAAAACGACCATGATTGCTCGTCTGCCCAATACAGACAGGCCGGGTGTGCTGGCGGAATTTTTACAGGAATTCAACTTACGACGTATCAATATCACCAAAATTGAAAGTCGCCCACTACGTGAAGGTGCTACGTTCCGGTACTGGTTTTTGCTGGAGTGCGAAGGCCACGCTACTGACCCAGATTTACAGGATATTCTAAATCACCATGCTGCCGAAGTGAAACTGTTGGGTAGCTACGTTCGGGTAGCGTAGAAAATAACGAACGGCCGAAGCATGCGTTTTTCGTTGGTGTAAAACTACAAAATCAAAATCGGGGTTTATGTAGTAAGCACCTGTTTAAGACAGATATGGAAGCCAACGAAAAGACTGATAAAATTGTAGAGGCCAGAATGAAACTCAAGCGTCGGTTTGAGGAGAAAATGGCGCAAACGCCATCCGTTAAGGATGAACAACCGCGCGGTTCGGGGCCGATTAATCGACATGGGATGCCCGAAGTGCCAGTAGGTCAGACCGTAACAGCCAAATGGCCAGTTCTGGATTTAGGCTATCAACCGAGTATTCCACTCGATAAATGGCAGCTTAACATTGACGGGGAAGTCAATAATCCAATTCGTTTAAAATGGGACGATTTGATGGCCTTACCACAAGTTGAAGATACCAGCGATTTTCACTGTGTAACGACCTGGTCGCGGCTGAACGTACCGTGGGTGGGCGTTCGGTTTATGGACGTAGCGGCCCTGGCCGATCCGAAAGGTACGGCTACGCACATCATGTGTTACGGCTATGACGGTTACTCCACCAACGTAGCACTCGAGGAGGCACTCAAACCAGACGTATTGCTGGTACATACGGCCGATGGACAACCGCTTACTCGGGAACATGGCGGACCGCTACGTATGATAACCCCGCAACTTTACGCTTGGAAAGGATCCAAATGGATAAAACGTATCGAATTTCTAACACGAAACCAGCTTGGTTTCTGGGAAGAGCGCGGGTATTCCAACACCGCCTACCCCTGGCGAAATGATCGGTATTCGTAATTCTGAACCGGGATTAAACAGATTTAGGGATTTACACGATTTTGTTTTTCGCTTCAATGAAGCGAAAAACAAAATCGTGTAAATCCCTAAATCTGTTTAATCCCGGTTCAGATTACTTTACTAAATCCAGCAGTAATTCGGGTTCGTTAGTTGTTATGTAGTCAACCTTTTGGTCCAGAAACCATTGAAGGTCGGAACGGGAGTTTACTGTCCAGGCGTTTGTAGTCAGGTTACGCTGTTTGGCTTCCTGAATCCAGTTTTCGTTTTTCTTTAGCACGCTGAGGTAGTAGTCGAATCCATTCAGCTTGTCGGCGGCTAGTTCGGCTGGGGTTTTGTCGCCGTTCAGGTAAGATATTTTAG
This sequence comes from Spirosoma flavus, assembly GCF_054778555.1. Taxonomy (NCBI): domain Bacteria; kingdom Pseudomonadati; phylum Bacteroidota; class Cytophagia; order Cytophagales; family Cytophagaceae; genus Spirosoma; species Spirosoma flavus. Next base: position 1,333,944 of record NZ_BAAGZL010000002.1, on the reverse strand, counting down.
CAACCGGGTCCAGTTCTCTCACTCGTTTACACACATCGTAGCTGAACGCAATGTACTCTACCCAGGCTTGCGCCTTCAACTGGTGAACCATCGCTACTACACGGTCGGTCAGTTCAATTGATCGGCCCAGCTTCGAGGTTTTTATTTCCAGGATCAACTTGGTTTTGTACTGCTTCATGCCTTCTTTCAAATAGGCTTCGAGCGTGGGTAAACTTTCGCCGTTGCTCAGTTTGAGTTTCGCTAACTCCTGAGCCGATGTTTTTTCGATGTTGATACCGTCGATGGTGGGGTCGTGATGTACAAACATGACCGAGTCGGACGACATGTGTACATCAAATTCACTTCCCATACAACCTAGCTTAACGGCATTATTCAGCGACGTCAGCGAATTTTCGGTTGTATTGCTTTGCTTCCAGGCCCCCCGGTGGGCAATAACCTGGTTACGGATAAACTGGTCTTTAACTAGTCGAAATTCAGCCTTTTGCGCACCCGACTTGTTTTTGACTTCTATGGTAACATCATAAAAAGGTTCTGAAGATTTAGCCGCTTCAGGCTTGATTGACAGCTGATTCGCTTTGTCGATACTGAACAAATTGGCGTTTGGGCCACTCACAACATAGCGTGCATCGGTTTGCTTTGCTTGAAGCGTACCCACAATAAGTTGCGTCGGCGAATAGGTGTAATTGGTGAGATAAAGCATAGGCTGAGCAAGTGAAACCCCCGAGAGGGTAATACAAAAGAGCCATATAAAGTAAATACCTGTTTTTTTCATAATCGAAATGAGTTTTTACGAGAATAAGCTTATTGACCTGATATCTCTTCTTCCATAAAACCATAGCAAAGCATGTGGCAAATCGTCATTTGCGCATCCTCGACCCGGCCGTAGTGCGTGTCTTCAATAACAATAACTTCTTTCGCCAAATCTGCTAACTGACCTCGTTTGGCACCCACCAAAGCGATGGTTAATAAACCATTATCATTAGCCCATTTTGCCGCTTTCACCAAATTCGGCGAGTTTCCACTAACACTCATCATCAGGACTAAATCACCCGGACGAGCGTAATTTTCGAGCTGACGAACAAATATGTCTTCGTAGGCATAGTCGTTACCGAGGGCCGTTATCCAGGCTACGTTATCATTGAGCGACATGCAGCGAAAACGCTTGCCCAATACGTCAGAAGCGCCTTTACCTAGATCGGTGATGAAATGAGAAGCGTTGGCCGCACTCCCTCCATTGCCAAAAGTGAACAGTTGCCGGTCGTCTTCCCAGCACTGTTTCATGAGTTGAATAATCCGTTCCACCCGATCTACTGGAATGGCATCGTAAGTAGCTTTCTGGCTGGAAAGGTACGTCTGAAAATAGGCCTGATTCATTCTGCAAAAACTTAGTTTATAAGGACGTAGCAGTAATTGTTACGTTAAATTTTCGATTCGATACGTATCAATCGTAGACCAGTTCAAGAGCGCCGACTGGTACGGCATCTTCGCCCAGTTTCGCTAATAGAACCAGCGGAGGGTGAAACGCTTTCATAACAAATTTGGGAAGTGCCTGTCGAACGGCGGCACGTAACGGTTCTTCGATCATCGACAAGCCACCACCGAGCACAATCGCATCCGGGTGAAACAGGTGTACTACGTGCGACAGGCCAAGAGCCAACACTGAGCCAATCTGTTCGATCAGCATTCGGGCGGCTGGGTCGCTGGCTTCATAGGCTGGGTGAAGAAACCGGGCTTCTTTGCCAACTGACCCGGCTTCATGGCTCTGCTGAACGGCTATTTTCAATGCTGAATCTTCTGGCAGTTGAGGCAACAAATCACGAATTTGCTTATCAATAGCCCAGCCGGAAATGGTTTGTTCTATTGTTTGCCCGTCTGAATTGGCGCTGGGAGGAACCAGCCACAAATGGCCAATTTCAGATTCTCCTGGCAATGCGCCGTGGTAAAGGTGACGGTCAACGACCATCCCTCCGCCTACACCGCTACCCAGCGTAACATAAAAGACGTGCTTAAATCCAACCGCTACTCCCCGACGAGCTTCGCCGAGCGCTGCTACGTTCGCGTCGTTTTCCACACGCACATGAGCACCTGGAGCCTGTTGCTGAAGCCAGTTTACCATCTCAAATCCCGACCAGCCACCAATCTGGTGCGACGTAGCGATACGTCCGGTTTGCCAATCAACCGGTCCGCCAAAGCCGACGCCGATGGCCTGTGGCGGCTCGGGTAATTGCTGGATGGTAGCCGCGATTTGCGCTAAAATGCCGTTTGCCCCTTTTTTCGGATCAACAGCGTAGCGAAATCGCTGGGTAATCTGGCCCGTCATGTCGCCGGTTATGAGTTGTAATTTTGTGCCACCGATTTCAATACCAAGCTTCATGGGGTAAAATAACTATAGAACGTTGCCAGAAAAAAGAGGAGAGCCGAAAGTTAATATACTGGCAAAATAGGAAACCGGACTAGTTGCTTTATTTCGCGCGGTTCATCGTGGCCCGACCCAAATAAATTTCGTCGCCTTTCAGGCTGATTGTCGTATAAAACGAATAACCACCCTGAATATAGCGGAACATAACCTGGCTATTTTGCTGAGGCTGTGCGTAGGCTTTTGTGGCTGCTATCAGAACCTGATTGCCATTTACAATAGCTCGCACAAACGGTACGTCGTGCGTTTTGATTTGATTCGCATTGTATTTGTACCAGGTTTTGCCCCCATCATACGAACATTCGGTGGCTTCGTTGAGGTAAGTTTCTTTGCCGTTGAACAGATCGCCGTGATGCTTAAATAAACGCCACAACCCGTGGATGTAATGTTCGTAGCAGGCATAGTTGCGGTCGTTGCCAAGGCCTTGCAAAGCTGGGTCGGTAGGAGAGGGCTGGTCGGGCGTTAATTCGTTGTGGTCATCCCAGAATAATGCCCCGTAAGCACCTGTAAACCAATAGAAAATAGCGGTTCCTTCAGCTACAGCAGGTGGGGCCGGGTGTTCGGCTTTGGCGCTCTTTGGAAAGTCGCCCTGTGTGTTGAAAACCCACTGCCAGGCAATCCTTTTTTTGGGCGATAATTTCCGGTTTACTTCCTGCTCACCCAATACGGCAGCCAGCCAGTGACGGTCGCCATTGCCGGTGTGCGGAAACGAATAATCAAATTCTGGATAGAGAAAATACGTACCAGGCATCTGAAAATCAGCCAAATCGGCAAAGGATTTTCCCAGAATATCGTCGGTCATGCCCCGCTGGCGGCTGGTGGCCGTGTGTTTGGCGGGCATGTCATACAACCAACGTATGGTGTCTGTATAATCTTCAGCGCGCGAGTATCCGAAACTGTTGTGCGCAACTGGATCAATGGAGCCAACATGGGTTTGCGGACTGGAATTATCCTTAATGGTTTTCACCATGAATATGTACAGATTCGCCTGTTCCTGACGATCTTTTACCGTATACGTTTCGTTTTCAATATCCAGAAAAATGAAACCATACGTACTTTTCATTCCACCCGGCGGGCAATCGCCAAACCCAACGCACCCACCGCTTAATTCAGACGTAGCCTGATACAACGTATTACGGTTGATACGTGCTCCGGGCTTGGGCGCAGGCGCTTTGTACATCGTCTCGTTGCCCATATCGCTATTGATCGCCCAGTTTAACCCAAACGAATCCGTAAAATAATTCCGATACACAATCCATGCCCGTTGCCGAATATCCAGCGCACTTTTCCAACCTTTGGCTGGAAACCCATCTTTCCAGATCTCTACGTTGGGTACCATCCGACTCTGATCCACCGCCGAAAAACCGCGTCGGAACAGCTTATTTCGGTCTTTTGATACGTGTAAGTTTCTACCGGCTCCGCAGAACGTAATGGTTTTAGTGGCGGGTAACGTAAAGTCGTCTACTACGTCGATGTTGTAATAACCTTTACGTGTGGTAGGCGTAAAACGCGAACGAGGTGTTGGGGTCAGGGCAGTTTGCGGGGGCAACGAACCGGTCAAATACACCGGATCTGGATCGGGAAGGCCGTGAGGACGTAGGTACCAGAAACCTAGACTGCCTGCCACCGTCATGGCTAAAATGATGGGAAGTTTCATTACTGCTCGCAAAGAAATAGAGATTACGACGTTCACCTGAACGTACCATAACTAACGTAGCGGTTACTCAGAACCGTATTCTATTCGTCGATGTACCGCCGGGTGATGGGTTGGTAGGAATCGATACGTCGGTCGCGGAAGTAGGGCCACGTAGTACGGTATTTCTCAGACAGCGCCAGATCGACGGTTTGTACGTGGACCAGTTCCTGATCGTGCGGGGCCAGATACAGCAATGAACCAAACGGATTTGCCACGAATGAACCGCCCCAAAATTGCTGATCGGCTTCGCGACCGACGCGGTTCACGGCCACTACGTGTACACCGTTGGCGATGGCATGACTCCGCTGAATGGTTTGCCAGGCATTGTATTGCTCCTCGTTCTGCTTCGGGTCGGGTTCGTTGGTATCCCAACCAATGGCCGTCGGGTAGAACAGAATTTCGGCACCCATCAACGACGTAATACGTGCCGCTTCCGGATACCACTGATCCCAACAAATGAGCACACCAATACGGGCAAACTTCGTATCGAACACCTTGTAGCCAAGGTCGCCGGGCGTGAAGTAGAATTTCTCGTAATAGCCGGGGTCGTCGGGAATGTGCATTTTGCGGTATTTACCCAGATACGTACCGTCGGCATCGAGTACGGCAGTTGTGTTATGATACAGCCCCTGCGCCCGTTTCTCGAAAAGTGAGGCCACAATCACTACGTTCAGTTCACCCGCGAGTTTACTTAGCCGGTCGGTGGTGGGGCCGGGAATGGCTTCGGCCAGACTAAAATTATGATGATCCTCTACGTCGCAAAAGTAGAGCGAGGGGAATAATTCTTGCAAACAAACAATTTGAGCGCCTTTCTGGGCTGCTTCGCGGATGCCATCGATGGCTTTCTGAATGTTGGCCTCGACATCTGCCGAGCAACTCATTTGTACTAAACCGATATTGACGTTTTTAGACATGGAGCAAAAATAGGACCTTCTGCATGATCAGACCCTATCTATAACAAAAAAGCGTGCTGGCTGGGTTCGAAAAATTCGGGAGTAGCTCAACTTAACTTGCTCCTGAGCCACCAATTATATAAACCTCTAATTGATAAAATTTCCGTAAAAATTCCGGTTGCCAGCGAGCTATTAAACACAAACCATTTACTATTCCACAAGCAGAGAATTGATGCTAACAGACACGACAAGGCCGCTGCCAGCTCCCACCAATTAGAACGTGATCTGAGCGCGTAAAAGACACACGAAGCAACGAGTAAGCTAAAAATGGTAACTGTGAAGGTATTCATTGTCGTTTCTGAAATACGTTGAGTTTAATATGATACCTCAATAGTAGCTCCGTTTCCGAAAGCAAGCCGACCTGTATTGGTGTAAATAATTCGACGGACTGGTTGCGTACTGGCACTAGGTATGTTGACTAAATGCCTGAGAAATACAACATCAGTAGCTGTAGGAATGCAGGTACAAGACCACGTAGTGGGGTTAGTCCAGGCACCGTCCCTTATCGAAACGGGGTTTCCGCTGAACTTAAGCACGAAAACGTCGTATATCCCGGCAGATGTTAGATTAGCTACGTTGGGACCGGGGTCAAAATCGGATGTACCGCCAAATTGGCCAGTCAGAGCCGCATTTCCCAGTTCATCGATAAACATGCCAAAACACTCGTCATGACTGCTGCCGCCCATCCGTCGAGCCCAAATGTAATTTCCTGATGCATTGAGTTTTACCACAAAAATATCTCGAAGCCCTGCCGATGTAAGATTGGCTAAACCGGTACCAGGGTTAAAATCAGCGGTGTTCTCAAAGTATCCTGCCAGATAAACGTCTCCAAGTCCATCTACGGCGACTGAACTGCCATAATCAGACCCTGTTCCGCCAAACTGTTTTGCCCAGACCAGATTTCCCGACTCGTCAAGTTTACTAAGGACAGCATCGTCGTCACCCGCTGAAGTGAGATTATATAATCCTAAAATGTAGGGATCGGCATCTATCGTTCCTTCGAACTGGCCAACGGTATAGATATAGCCGCTTCGGTAAACCAAGGAGATACCAAAATCAAAATTTGACCCTCCGGTGCGTCTGGCCCAGATGAGATTCCCTGACGCGTCAAGTTTGGTAATGAATATGTCGCTGTTGCCAGTCGAATTCAGGTTAAATGTATTAGGACCAGGGTCGAAATCGGCCGTTTCGTAGAAATGGCCGGTGATTAAAATTTCACCAAAGCTGCCAAGCGCTATTGATTTCCCAACATCGCCTGATAGGCCACCCATTCGCTTGGCCCAAACGTACATCCCCGATGTATTCAATTTGCTAACAAAAACGTCGCTGGCGCCCGCCGATGTCAAAGTAGCAGTAGATGGCCCCGGTGCGAAATCGGCAGTGGCAGCAAAACGGCCAGTTGTGTAAACGTTGCCTGTCAGGTCTACGTCAATGGACAAACCATTATCGTCCATTGCTCCGCCGATTTGCCTGGCCCAGACCAGATTTCCCGACCCATCTAACTTGCTGATAAATACATCTTCCGAGCCTGCCGAAGTGAGATTGGCCGTGCCTGCCCCCGGATCAAAATCTACTGTTCCTACGAACTGACCGGTTGTGTAGACATTTCCAGAGCGATCAACGGCTATCGCAGTTCCTTGATCGTACCCTGTTCCACCCATTCGTTTAGCCCATAGAAAGTTACCGGATGCATCTAACTTGCTGACGAAAATATCTTCCATGCCTGCCGAGGTGAGATTCGCTACACCAGGACCCGGATCGAAGTCGGCTGTTCCCCCAAAATAACCGGTCGTGTATACATTTCCTGAACCGTCGACAGTTACGGCGTTACTATAATCACGCTCTACGCCCCCCATCTGCTTCGCCCAGATAAGGTTCTGAGCCTGAGCAGAAACAACTACGTTTAAATAGGCCACAAGGAGATACAGCAGATACTTGGGGTGGCGTAGTTTATAGAAGCCGTTGAGTTTGATAGACATAAGGGTAATTTGTTCATAACCAGAACAATACTATAGAATCCTTCCCAGCCTGCCAAACCGCTTACTCAAAAGTCAAATTCGGCTCATTTCAAATGAATTGACGTAACAAATGGCTTTAGCGTTACGTCAGAAACATAGTAGGACCTCAGCTGTGAATACTTTAAATTGTCTAACCAACGTAGTATTCAGCAAAACGCATGATATGACAACGCGACGAACATTCCTGCATACAACTGCCCTTACTGGAGTTGCCGCTTCGATACTCCCCAATGCCCTCTGGGCTGCTACAAAACCCGCCAAAGACCGGCTTGGTGTGGCGTTGGTCGGCTTGGGTTATTACAGTACCGATTTACTGGCCCCGGCTTTGCAAAAAACAAAACACTGCTACCTCGCTGGTATTGTAACTGGTACGCCCGAAAAAGCCGAAAAATGGAAGAAACAGTACAATATTCCCGATAAGAATATTTACTCCTACCAAACCTTCGATCAGATTGCCAATAACCCTGATATCGACGTAGTATACGTAGTGCTGCCTCCGTCGATGCACGAAGAATACGTAGTGCGGGCCGCCAAAGCGGGCAAGCATGTTTGGTGTGAGAAACCGATGGCGGTAACGGCAAAAGAATGTCAGAATATGATCGATGCCTGCACCAAGAATAAAGTTACGCTGGCTATAGGCTATCGGCTTCAGCATGAGCCTAATACGCAGGAGTGGATGAAAGGACTACGCGAGGGGAAAATTGGTAAAATTCAGATGGTAGATTGCGCGGCTGCGTATTATGACAATCGTACAACACACTGGAAGCAGAAAAAAGAAATGGGCGGGGGCGTCATGTACGATATGGGCGTCTACGTCATCCAGGGAGCCCGGTTGGCAACTGGCGAAGAACCCATTTCGGTAACGGCGCAGCAGTATACGACCCGACCTGATGTCTACAAAAATGGCCTTGATGAGACGTCGATGGTTCAACTGGTTTTTCCGAGCGGTGCCCGAGCTTCCTTGCAGACTAGTTACGGGATGAATATGAATTATCTGCACGTAACGGGCTTAAAAGGATCATGGCGGATGGAACCTTACTCGGGTTATAATGGACAGAAGGGGACCTGGGGCAACGGTGGAACCATTGAGCACCCCTATGAAGTACCCTGGCAACAAACCAAACAGATGGACGACGATGCGCTGGCCATTATGAATAAAAAACCGTTGATTGCTCCGGGCGAAGAAGGGCTACGCGATATTAAAGTAGTTGAAGCGATTTATGCAGCCGCCAAATCAGGTAAGGAGATAAAAATAGTTTGATGTACTCTGTTTCAAGTCTAAAAATTTATCGTTTAGATATTGAACTTAATACGTTGAGAGTTGGAGTTTTATATATAGTGCTGTTTTATCTATACGCTACATTGTTTTAGTTGTATTATATAAAGTCGGGCGGCTCGTTTGGTGAGCCGCCCGACTTTTGCTTATTTCGCCTGTCAACCCCAGCCGCCCATGCAACCCGCCGACTTCGCCCGACTCTCCGCCGACCAGCAACTCGATACCCTTTACTTCACCGGCGATATTCTCGCGAATCGGTACGAAGGCGAAAACATTTTTCTGCTCTACAACCTCCGCGATTTCTACGTAGAGCTTCGGTACGATGCCTATAAAAATGAGCTGCATCAGGTAACGGCTTTCCGCGATACAGACATGTTGGAGCCTTACCTGCCCTATCTGGTTAATTAACGTACCAGTCAGTCTTCAATTTTCAGGCTATTCCCGTTCGCAAATCAGACTCTGTACTGGCATAGTGTGATATATCGTTTTTATTACGTTTTTCCTGACTGTCACGAAACAAATGTGGGGACGTATCATAACGACAGTTTTTACAGTCTTCCTATATTGGTGGATTGCCTACTTCCTGCGAGGTTGTTACCTAGAGTACCGGGATATCCGAATTGAACCTGTTAATCAACCTGCAACGTGGACCTATGACATGTTCACTCCGATATTGGGTGAGCGGATGTACCACGTTTTGATCGATGGGGATTTAGATCAGGAAGCGAGACTTGAGAGGCAATACCAGATTCATCATATACGATTTAAACACCAAGATACAACATTCACGGCAGCAGGTCCCTACGCAGGTCAATACTCCATGTACCCGTATCCAAAATACACCTCACATACAACCAGGGAGAGAGATACTATCATTACGTACTCTGATACGTTGAGATTACCCAAAGGCAAGTTTTCAACGTATTTGTATGGGGACGACTCTGGTGCTGAAACCTACATTTATCACCCTTACAAAGCGACCAAAGGCTGGGTACGTATTCAACTAAAACCGGAGCCATGGGATAGTAGGGATTCTTCTCGACAAAGTCCTGAATGGCTACCAGCTTCTAAATAAGTGATACAGTTAGCCAAGCATAAATTCAGGTAGCAAATCAGATAATAATTATGGATTCTGTTAGAAGTATGCATCTCTAGTGGAAAGATTTCTTCAACTTCAAAAATCTAGTCACTATGAAAACGTTGTTCGCTTATTTAGGACTTCTTTTACTGATTCCTTTTCTGGCACAGGCACAAGTCACTGAACAGACATTAGGCAGTGATCCGGCTTTTCGTCAGGCTGTAGGAAAATCGATACGTTACCCGGCAGCGGCTCGGCAAGCGGAAAAAGTAGCCAAAGCGTACGTCGAATTTAAAGTAGATGGACAGGGTAAGATAAATGATGTTCAGGTATTGAATCAAGCTAATGTGGACAATACCTTTAAAGAAGAAGTCAATCGCTTGATGGCTCAGCTCCCAGCTCAGAATCAAACGTACGCGGGGACCTACGTACTTCCTATTGTATTTCAGTTAGAAGGCAGTGGAAAGGTTGTTAAGCCACGTGAAGAAGGTCGCTCATTTTTAGAATCATTACCGAAAATGGGACTTTTAGAGGATGCTTATGTGATCGCTTTTCTATAAAATTTGAGGGGTCAACATTATTTATGTTCACCCCTCAAATCCGTATTCAATAACACTTTCCCGCCTATTTCAGCGAATACGCCTTAACCGTGTGGTGATTAAAAGTCGGTACGTACAGCACTTGGGCGCTGGCATTATAATCGACATCGGCAGAATTTATTTTTTCGGCAGAAGTGTCCTGTTTTAACTCGGTTTTGCCATCTGCTCCGACGTGCCAGATTTTTCCGCCCCACTCCGTAACGATATAAGCCTGCTTACCTAACGGAGCAATACCATCAATACCGCCCGAAACCTTCGCCAGTGTTTTCATCTGTTTCGTGGCTGGGTCGATGGCCATCAGCGAACCGTCGCCATTACCAATCAATAACATACCGTTATCTACAAGCAGACCATTGGGATTATTAAGGGAACCACCTTCCGAAACCATACTGGCTTTGCCGTCCGTTATTGCCCAGATTCGATTGCTCCGCATGTCCGTTACGTAGATCGTTTTCTTCTGCGTATCAACGGCAATGTCATTGAGAAATTTAGCTTCCGGGATCGGATAACGGTTTACAATCTGACCGGTCGCTTTCGAGATTTCGGCAACCTGCGTCATTTCCGTTACGTATAACTTATCACCCAAAGTACCCATCCCTTTTGTGGAATTGAGGCCTTCGGTAAACTTGAGCTTAATGACTTTTCCGTCCGGGCTTACTTTGGCGATGAAGCTGTTTTTATTCTCCATCGTTGGGTTACCGTTAATGCAGGCAACGTAAAGGATTTTTTGGGCGGGATCATATAAAACCGATTCGGGGGTACGTAGCGTTGTATCAGATTCCCAGAGAGGTTTTAACGTAACGTTCTGGGCGTAGATTGGAGTTAGTGTGCTCCCTAATAGGCTTAGTAAAGCAGGAATGAAATACGTTTTCATTGAGTAAAGGTTTCTAAGTGCGGGCGAAAAATAGCGTAAATAATTAAATAAACCGCCAACTGTAAGAATCCTGCAACGTAGCGGTTGTTACTACGTTGCCCACAAATGACTACTGCCAGTACTACGTAGTACTGGCAGTAGTTGACGTGTTCATTAGCTTTCGTCTGTTGGTTACGAAAAAGCAGGCATTTTTTCTTTAATTCTTTGCCGATAACGTACCGTTTGATCTTCAATACGTATTACGTCGGTTCGGTTTCGGAAGAACGACTCAAAACCCGCAGCAATCGCCATATCCGATAAGCCGTAATAGATTTCCCGGCCTTTCCGACGTTTTCGAAGGAGCATCTTTTTGTCCATATAGCGTAAATTTCGATACAGGAAAAACGGATCGGTATCGGCTAATTCCCGCTGAAGAGTTGGAATACTGACAAATCGTTCGGCAACAATGACCGCCATAATCTGAATGCGCAACGGATGCCCCATCGCTTTGAGCATGTCGGCTAGTTTAGTAGCCGTTGACTGATCGTTCAACATAGTTGCTAATCGTTTAAGTTATGATTAGTCGAGCGTAACGGGAACCGATGGACGTTCTGATTCGCCCTGACGCGGCTCATCGGATGGGGTTTGGTTGATGTTGGGTTGCAACGTAAAAGCGAACTGCGTTTGCTGCCGTTTGACCTTGTATTGATACTGTTTGTTGTCAATTTTTACGATAACCTGGCAGGAGTTTTCGGGCAGAGAGGATAAATCGAGTCGGCGGTTGTATTGATTATGGTTGGTAAATTCCTCATAAAGAGATCGGTTTTGCTGATCAATAACTTCAATTTTATAGCGTAAATGCGCTGGATTATTGATCATCAAATGCACCTTACCCGTCTGGCTTACATACGCATGAACCTGATAGGAAGCCGGAGCCAGGGCGTAATCAGGATCACTACCAGACCGGACGAGAACTTTGGCAGGCGTTACGTTTTGCGCTGCTACGTTGCTGACCTGCGCCCGACCCGCATGGGCTAATAAAACGAACGTAGCAACTAAGCCTAATGTCATTCGGCTAACAGACGGTAGGAGAGTGTGTTGATTGGTTAACATGGCTGAAATTTGTTTTAGCGTTTCAATTCAAGGTTGTATTCCGGTGTCAAAGCAACCGCCTATTCGGATATGGAAATTTTATTTTAGCCTAACGACGTATTTGCCGGCCCACATAACCAGATTTGGCTACGTAGCGCAGTTGGACGAGAAAATCGGTCGTTTGTCGAAAGAAGAGTCGATTGAGGAGGGTATAGGCGCTGTTGGGCAAAATAGCCAGGATAATGAGTCGCAGACGTAGTAAATTTGTGTCTTTAATGGATAGAAGACCGTAAAAATGGCTCGTTTCGGTAATTTCAAGCCTCAGCGGGAAGTTTGGGCACAGGGACTCTTCTGGGTAGGTTATTTTTTGTTCGAGTGGCTCAATACGGGGGCTTACCTGGATAATTTTGAGCAAAGCCTGTTTCAAATCGCCCTGAACCTACCCTTACTGGTTGTGGCTGGATATTGGCATCTGCTCATAACCATCCGTTTTTTATTGAAAGACCGCCTAACGGGTTTCTGGCTAAGTCTGATGGGCGGAATTGCCGTTTTTGGCATTATCCGCCGGTTTATCAATTATTCATTTCTCTATCCAGTCTATTATCCGGATGGGCTGCATAAGCCCTTGCTATACTGGCCTAAAATCCTGGCCGAATCCATGCAGCTGCATCTGGTTGTTGGGCTCTTTGTGGCCGTCGAACTGGTGCGTCATGCACTACGTCAGCAGCAATTAAGCGAAACGTATCGACGGGAAAAACTGGCGGCCGAGTATCGTCTGCTGCAATCGCAGGTGCACCCTCATTTTCTATTTAATACGTTAAATAATCTGATGTCGGTTTCGCTGCACCAACCGGCCCAGATGCCACGTCTTTTGCAACGATTGGCTGGCCTGCTCAGCTACCAACTCCACGAAAGCCACCGCCCACAAGTGCCCATAAAAAAAGAAATCGGCTACCTGAACGATTACATTGCACTGGAAAAAATTCGTTACGGTGACCGTCTGGACGTGCAAACCAACTTCGACGAATTGAAAAATCTAAACGAGTTAATGATTCCACCAATGCTTCTGTTACCTTTTGTCGAGAACGCATTTAAACACGGAGCTGCTCAAACCGAAACCGATTGCTGGATTCAATTACATTTGTCGCAGAATAGCAACCGACTGGTGTTTTCGGTGGAGAATTCGGTGCCAGATGACGTAACGTACCCCGAAGCATCGGGGCTGGGGCTGACGAACTTAAAAAAACGACTGGATATTCTGTTTCCTGGTCAACACGAACTGGTTACATTGCCTGAAGACAGTCAGTTTCTGGCCGTTTTGAAATTTAATATGAACTGATTTCTACGTAATGATTCTTGAGGATGAAAAACTCTTTGGTGTTGCTACGTGGTGGATCATTAATCTAAACTGCTTATTAAGGTAGAGTCTATTTTAAATTCTCTTTTTTAGATTCAACCAATGATAAAACGTGAACAAAAATCTTACAACCAAACAATTATGATTAACAAAACTCTGCTTACGACAACTGGCCTATGTGTACTTCTGGCTGGTTTTACTGCCTGCGGTCAGAATACAGCTGATAACCGAACCGGAGCCGGTCAAGCCAGCGGTGGAACTCCCGTCGAAACTAAAGATCCTAATTCTGCTTACAAATCAGCTTTTGCTGGACAGACCCGGATTGCTGGTGTGAAAACCGCCACTCCTTACGAAGCAAAAGTCCTGACCGAATCGCTTAAAAGCCCGTGGGGTATCACGAGCCTGCCCGACGGACGGCTGCTTGTTACTGAGAAGGCAGGTACCATGCGGATCGTTACGAAAGATGGCAAAGTAAGTGAAGCTATCACGGGGCTGCCGAAGGTGAATCCAGCCGGCCAGGGCGGACTATTGGGTCTGCGTACCGATCCTGATTTTGCATCTAATCGGATGATCTACTGGGTGTTTTCCGAAGCCAGTGATGAGGGAAATCTGACGGCTGTTGCCAAAGGAAAATTAGCGAGCGATGAGAAGAAAATTGAGGGCGCAACAGTCATTTACCGCGCTACGCCAGCCTATAAAGGTAATTTGCACTACGGGGGTCGTATCCTGATCGATAAATCTGGTAATCTGATTATCAGTACCGGCGAACGCTCTGACCTGGTAACCCGGCCGCAGGCACAGTCGCTGAATTCGGGGTTGGGCAAAGTGATACGTATCACCAAAGAAGGCAAACCGGCCGCAGGAAATCCGTTTGCAGGTAAAGATGATGCGCGTCCTGAGCTCTATTCCTATGGCCACCGGAACGTACAGAGTCTGGCGTTTCATCCGGTTACGGGCGATGTATGGGAAGGCGAATTTGGTCCGCGCGGTGGCGATGAAATCAACCGTATCCAGGCCGGCAAGAATTATGGCTGGCCCACAATTACCTACGGAATCGAATATGCCGGTCCGAAAGTGGGGGAGGGAATTCAGCAGAAAGACGGTATGGAGCAACCCGTGTATTACTGGGACCCCAGCGTTTCGCCAAGCGGTATGACGTTTTACAGCGGTAATGCCATCCCTGAATGGAAAAACAACCTTTTTGTTGGTACCCTGAGCGGAATGCACATTGCCCGACTGGTGATTGAAAACAATAAAGTTGTGGGCGAAGAGCGACTTCTTTCGGATCAATACCAGCGTTTCCGGGACGTAACGCAGGGTAACGACGGCGCGCTGTACGCAGTTACTGACCAGGGCAGACTGTATCGCATCGACAAAAAATAGTGTTTGTTAGTCGGTACTACGTTGTAGATCAACATAGTACCGACGCTTGGCTTATTAATCCAATGGCGATACGTTGTTTTGTCCTGGACGATGAACCACCGGCAACTGACCTGTTGAAAGACTACATTGGTCGGTTGCCGGATTTGCAATTGGTCGGCTTGTCGAACAGCCCGACGCAAGCCCTTTTGTTTCTCCAGCAAAACCCAATCGACGTATTGTTTCTGGACATTCAGATGCCCCGGCTCACGGGTTTCGATCTGCTACGTCCGCTGGGCTACCGACCCAAAGTTATTTTCACCACGGCTTTTCGGGAGTACGCGCTGGATAGCTACGAATTCGACGTAGTGGATTTTTTGGTAAAGCCCATTTCGTTCGAACGGTTCCTGCAATCAGTGGGTAAAATTTATCGCTTCATACCAACAACATACGCTCAGCCGGAGCCATCTGAACCGATACGTTCTGCGAAAGACTATCAGTATTTCAAGGTCGATAAGGAAATGGTGAAGCTTGATCTGGACGATATTCTTTGGATTGAGAGTCTAAAAGACTACGTCCGAATTCATACGTTATCGGGACCGTTGGTATCGTATCTGCGCATCAGCTATCTTGAAGAAAAGCTGCCCCCAAATCGGTTTGCCCGAATTCACAAATCCTTTATTGTCGCGCTGGATCACATTCAGGCCATCAGCGCTACGTACATTCGGGTCAATAATGAAGAAATTCCCGTAGGGCGTATCTACAAAGCCAAACTCGACGAAGTGCTTCAACGACGGTGAATAATTATATCCTGACTTTTTGCCAAACACCTTCTAACCACATCTTTCGCCCTTCGCAATTCCAATGCGTATCGCTTTTCAGATAAGGCGAAGAAGGCGAATTTTTAAACCGATTATACGTATCAATGAACGGAACGTTTAGTCGGGGATTAGCCTGTATTCGTTCGATGAGATGATTGTAATCCCCTCTGCTGGGTTCCAGAATACTGGTTTTGTTAGGAATCAAAGAAATATAAACCTCATCGAAACCGAGCCGACGATATCGCTCAGCTGTTGCATTCGCCGTATCGACCAGCGCATTAACTTCCCGATCAGTTAAAGGCGAAAAAGACGAGTTTAGGCGTTTGGTCGTGTCGATATCCAGATTGAGAAAAATGTGCTGGCGATTTTCCGATAACGTAACGCTCCCGTTATCGCGATCAAACCAATTCAGCGTCAGACGGGCTTTCAGCTCTTTAAACCAGAAAGCCCAATCGTGGCTAAACAGAGCCGATTCCAGTCGTTCTTCTACGTCGCTTCGGTGAAATTCGTTACTGATACGTTGTCGTAGCGGTGGCCGTACCGTGGGACTTTGACTCGTATCGGTCTGGACAACCAGTTCGCTGATGGGGTGGGCAAAATGTTCCCGAAAATGACGCTCTACAGTTTCAATGATCAGTACGTTACGTTTGGTCGTATCGAGCTGCGCCCGTTGCCGAAAATCCCAGGCTACCCGCTGAAAATGACTTACCCGAAAATCGGCTTCACTAAGTCGTTGCGGTTCGGTGAAGCTATCACCAATGATATACAAATGCGTCGAAGCCGTGTCGCTAGCCCGATTCGCTGATGGACATTCGAATGCTGGCTCCTTAAACTGAGGTAAAGGCGACAGTCGGTACAGATCGCCGAATCGATAATCGTCGGCAATAATACCCGTCTCATAAAGCCAGTGTGAAACTGTACTAGACAGACCTCCAGCCCAGAGTATCAAGACAATAGCTAAAACAAAGTAACGTAGTATGGGCATTTTTTTGCGAGAAGCAGGGATCGCAGGGATTGCAGAGGTGTATGGAAAGAGCTGAAATTGATACCCAATCCATGCGATCCCCACTATCCCTGCTCCATGCTACCTTATTCGTATTCGAAATAACTGAACGGCCTGCTGTGCACCACTCAGAATATATACTTCATTGGTACGTTCATCAAACTGTAACGCTACCGGAAAATCGCTTGGAATGGGCCTGTCGCCAATAATCCGGCCGTTCAGGTCATATAACGTAGTGAAACCTCCCGATTTTACGCTAATCAACTCCACACCAGCGCCAAGCCGGTGATACCGTATGTTGTTACGTCCCGACTGAAGCGCTCGCACATCGAATCGGCGCTGCCCTTGTTGATCCAGCACGGTTAGCTCGGTATCCGTAGTACGTAGTAACAACCAGTTGGTTTGATCTTCGTCTGGGAAAAGCCGGAATTTATCACTGCGAACGGGTCGATATAACTGTGTTCGTTTGGCAATCAGACCGTTGAGATTTAGCGCAAATAATTGCCCTTCGTCGGCAATGGTTTGGATGAGCGATTGATTAGGAGGTAACAAAGCTGGCCCACTAAAGCCTAATATAGCTTCATCTTCGTTTTTTCGCTCAATCCGACTCGGGAAATGCGGGTACTGAGTCCCGTTTTCGCGCCAGTAATTCAACGTGCCATCTTTCTGAATCATCAGTACGTCCATGCCTTTTTCGGTCGGTATGACCTGAAATGGAAGCTGCGGTAAACTTTTGCGCGGAGCCGTCATGATCCGTACAAATGCCCGACGCTGGCGATCAAGGGCGTAAATGTGCCCTTCTTTATGCGCTGCTAGAGCCACAAAGTTACGTTGCTGACTGCCCCGTGGTCGGGCGAGGTACGACGTATCGATACCCTGCGGAAGTGGAATCGATTGTAAGGTAACTTCTTTCGAAATACGTACCGGATCCGCAATATATAGCGTCCGGTCGGTCATGAACAGATACTGAAGCCGGCCATTGTTCAGAAAATCAACTCCTAATGCGTTACTACGTATTGGCCCGTCGATATTGCTTTGAACGATTTTATCGCCCTGGGGTGTAACGAGCACAAACTGTCCGGCATTATTCTGTGCGTAAAACTGGGCAGAACTATCACTTAAGTTACCAGTTACAATCGGAGCCGAAATCAGTGGAGCGTTAAATTCTGTTTTCTTCTGTAATAGCAACTTATTGAGTACCATCTTACTAGCCCGGCGAGTGGTACGTCCCAACACGACAGTCGACTGGATATTTTCGTTGCCGTAGCTGGCCTGATACGCCATATTTTCCAGGTTCGACAAGGCCGTTGTTCCGGTGGCCGGATCGATACGGTCGAGTAGATTTTGCCAGGCCAGCGGCCAGGTTGGTGGAACCGTTGTTGCGGCCCGGTTTAGTCGCACAAGCGCCGTGAAATTGGCAGGACGTAGTGTTGCCTTCAAAAACTCGGCCTGCCGCTGGTCGGTTGTCCAGATGGCTCCGCGTTGCACCTGTTGCAGATAATCCTGTAGCGCTTCTTCGCTGTTAGCAACAATCAGCGAGGTGCCGTGCTGCGTAATCCAGCTTTGCGAGAATCCTGAGAACAGGCTGCTGAAGAGCGAAGCGGGCAGTTCGGGTACGTTGAGTTGCAGGATTTTATGACCCAGATACGTTTTAGGTTGCCCTGCATTTCGCGCACCGGCCCGATACCCTGCCTGTTGAAATGAATTCGCCAGTTGTTTTCCGTTTTCGGCCGTCAGAATTAACACCTGACGCAACGTACCATCGGGCGATTCGAGCCGGCATAGGAGCAAATCGCTGCCCAACGATGCATATAACGCGGGTGTAACCGGTTCGAGCAGCGTAAATCGGTCACGTAGAAAATCGCTGGAAGCCGAGCTTAACAGATCACTTAAGGATTGGCCAAAACGCTTGGCATCACTCACACTGATGTGATACAACGTAGCGGTCGTCTGCGGAATTAAATGCGGGTGCTGAATACGTTGGGGATTCTGACTGGCGAACAGGGCCGCTACGTCCCGCCGTTCACCGATTTCATCAACGGAATAACCAATCAGGTGCGAGTGAGCCGCCGACTGACGAAATTGTAAAGTCAATTGTTCGGGCAGAAACAGACGTACCAACGACCCAACGTTGCTGAACAACGACTGAAGCACTTCAGGACGTACCGACACACCAGCCTGTAATTGAGCGTCAGTGCGAAAGGCGGGGCCATTTATGACCGGGTCGTCCTGATCAAGTTTCAGAGACTGGTGCATGCGTTTCGCTACGTTCTCGATAAGAATGCCCGAAACGCTGCCAATCAGAAAGTTGTCAGTAAGAATGAATGAGCCAATCGGTTCGCCGTCGCGGGAAACCAGGTCCCGAATCTTTTCACCAGAAAACGTATGGCTGAGTACCCGGAACTGACGAGGATTTGGGGCCGTCACCCGACTCAAAAATTCCTGATCGTTGTTAGTGATTGGTACGTAGAAAATGTAATCAAGCGTCGATTTCGAAATTGAATGCAGCGAGTATCGAACGTTACGTCCGGTAATAAACTTCAGAACGGTTGCCGAATCGGCGGTGGCGTAGAGAAAGCGATTGAGTCGCTGGCGGGCTTCATCAAAAACGGGCACCTGACGTATCGACATCTGCGTCCGTAAAATACGAGCCGGAATGGTGTCCTGCAATCGGTCGCTGGCAAGTACCATCAGGGCACCGGGCGGTATCAGGGAGCCAACGGTTTGCGTTGCCGGAACGAGCTGACGATAGCCAAACCAGCCGCCAATTACCAGCACGATTGCCCCAATACCAAGCCAGAGACGTTTTGACATTTATAAGTTATAAAGTTGTAGGGTTGTAAAGTTAGAGGGTTGTAAGGTTATAAAGTTGTAAAGTTACGTTTGTCAGACCGTCAACTCTATAACCCTACAACTTTACAACCCTATAACTGTACAGCTCCCTTATTTCCCCCACATGGCGTTGGCCGTTTCGGGGAAAGGCATTGTTAATTCGGGTACGTTGGTTGCCACACGGTTGGCCCATTCAACGCCCTGCATCAGCGAGTGATCCTGATTACTGACTTCGTATTTCCAGGCGCCAAACCGACCGCGTGAATAGATACCAAACGGTTCCAGTTTCGGCAAAACAGCTTTCAGGATGCCGTCGCGTTCAACAGAAGGCGTTGGATAACCATAATCGAACGCCATATGGAATGTCGAGATTACGTCATCGGCCGACTCAATAAGCTGATCTTCAATCAGGGCACGAATCGTATCATCAATCAGTGTTTCACGGTTAACCGGTTTCGCGGCCGATTCGCTCGTTTCGGTCATTAACGACCAGTGTTGATTGATATCCGGTACGTTGTTCGGGCTATAGTTAGAGAATACCGTAACGCGGTAATACGGGCTGTTGTATTCCGGGAAATACATCCAGCACATCGTTTTCAGGCTTTCTTTCGGCTTGCCTTTCAGACCGATACCTACTACGTTGGTAGACGAGTGCTTCAGCCCCTGCGCGGTCTGAACAATTTCCGAATCCAACCCTTCAACCCGCTGCGTGAACAGGTCGAGCGGCATGGTACTCATCAGGTATTCGTATTCAATTTCTTCGCCGTCGGTCAGCACGATTTTTTTCGAAGGACCAATGACTTTATCAACGGTTGCGTTCAGTTTAATATTCTCGCGACCAACCAGATTACCGACGGCTTCCCAGATGCCACCTGTACCTCCATTTTTAGGAAATTGGAACGTACTATTCGGCCCCCACGAAAAATCGTCCTGGTCGAAAATGATATTCTTAGTAACGCGCTGTAGATCAGTAACGGCCACCCGCTCACCGACCCATACTGCATTCATGTCTTCTGGCGGGAAAGCCCAGACTTTGAAGTTGTAGGGAAACATGAACGTTTCGGCCAGCCCCGGCCCGAACGTAGCGAGAATCCACTCGCGGAAGTTGGCTGGCTTCTGATTCGTAGGGAATTTATAGTTGTGGATAATACCTTCGAGGCATTTCCACATCGTTTCGGGCGTCAGGTATTTAATGTTGTTTTGGAACGGATACGGCACAAAGCGTTTCTCGATCCACACCCACGATTCGCGCTGGTGACTGAGCCAGCCATCCTGACCTAACGCCTTACGCATCAGGTCGTCGAAGTATTTGTAGTGAGAAAACTGTACGTGGCCCCCTACGTCCCAAGTAAAGCCTTGTTCATCAACGAAGCTTTTCGACAGACCACCAATTCGGTTTTCTTTTTCGAGAACGATGAAGTCGGTAATGCCTAATTCTTTTAGGCGATACGCTGCTCCAAGTCCGGTGGGCCCGGAGCCAATAATGACATATTTATATTTCATGGTTGAGTTGAATCCAGTTTGTAAAGATGTAGAGTCAAGTGATTATAAAGTAGTAAAGTTACAGGGTTGTAAAGTGGGTGGTTTGTGAGCCGAACTTTACAACCCTGTAACTCTACTACTTTATAACTATGCGACACCTACAGGTTCTGGTTTTTTAATGGCTTTTACTTTGTCACCTAGCTCGAACCGGAACTGCGCCAGTTCTTTAAAGCTTTGCATGCAAACTTTCAGCAGCTTCCATTTCAGAATTGAAACGGTACCTGTTTGGCGTTCCTTATGCGTAATGGGTATATCGAAGGTGGTACCGCCGGCTTTTTTGGCCATAACAGCCAGAAAAATATTGGGAGCAAATGGAGTAGGCTCGGGTAGTTGGGCCAGCAGTTTCCGCAGGAACGAACCTTTAATCAGCCGGAACGGAATGTTGCTGTCCATGATATACGTACCATAGATCAGGGCAATGCTAAACCGCAGAATCCGGGTGATGACCAGGCGAGCGGGCGCATCGTAACGTTCTTCCCGGTAGCCAAGAATAAATGGCGATTCATCCCGTTTCGCCCATAGTTTCGCAAAATCGTCGGTGATGAACTGGTCGTCACTATCCGTCTGAAACACGTATTCAGAGTCCAGGGCCACTGCCTGCCGGTACCCATTAACGACCGCATTTCCGTGACCACCATTGGGCTGATGCACGACCATCAGCTTAGGATAACGCTCTTTAATTTGATCCAGAATAGCGCCCGTATTATCGCGCGAACCATCGTTAACGACAATTAAACGGGTATTTTCGGTAGGAAACTGACGGGTCAGCAAATCGGTCCACTGCTTTACAACGGCTTCAATAACTTCTTCTTCGTTGTAGGCAGGCATTACAATGGATAGCAGAATGCTCATGCAGCGTATTTAGGGAATAAAAGGTGGTCCGATTGGGCCGGTCCGCCAATGCAAAGAACAACTTAATTGTTTATGCAGGTGAATTATACGGATAAAACGCCACAAATATAGAGAATTCTCTCCGGTTGATTTCCCTATTCGAAAAGGACTTATTGTGCGGACTTGGCAAAATAAATTTATGGTTAGTTTGAGAGCTCAATATGAATACCGGTCTTTCAGGCTATTAATCGGCTTTTCAATCAAAAACCAGGAGATTGTTGCCAACGCGACGGTTAAAAACAAATAGAAGGAGAATTGAAAAAAATAAGAGCTGTTCAGAAAAGGTAATATATCGGTAATCCGTCGCCAGGCACGTACCGTAAAATGAGTGGGCTGTGTATGGTACACGTTAAAAACGAAATTATGGTACAGATACAGTCCATAACTGATACGTCCCATGTATTGGCTGACGGGATTTTCAAGTACCCACTGCATGACCCCATTAAAGCCCAGTACACCTCGACCAATCAGGAAAAAACCGACCAACGATGCCCCCAGACGCTCCCATACGTCGGACATGATGTTATGGTGCCCCGTCCAGCCGTGTAAATCAGGAACGGCTGGTAATACTTTGGTCATCACCATAATACCAATGAACAGCAATATGCTGAGTACGAGTCGGTACGTTGGCCGGAAAACCTCCTCAAAACGCTCACGCTGATACAACCACCAGTATGCCATGATGGCCCCCAGGCCAAACGAATCCAGACAGGCGGGCATCGATACGTAGCCGATAAACCAGGGCATCCGGGCGCGAAACAACACGTAACGTAATGTAACACCGCCCACGACCATCAACGTAGCCGTCAGCGGTACCCAACGGCGGGGCACAAAGAAAAGCAGCAGCGGAAAAAATAAATACACCTGCTCCTCAACCGCCAGCGACCAGAGATGATCGACGGTACCCATCCAGGTGCCGTAATACGCCATATAAATGTTACTGGCATACAGGGCTAACCAACCAATCGTTCGACGAACGGGCGGCTCGTCAATAAGGTAGAGTACAAAAAGTGTAAGGTAATAAACCGGGAAAATACGTAACGTCCGGCGGATGTAGAACGTTTTGAGATAACTCCCCAAACCACCCGAAGGCCGATTCTGAAGTTTGTCTTTGCTTGATAAAAGAATCCGGGTGATGAGAAATCCACTCAGTACAAAAAAAATAGTCACGCCCAGAGCACCAAGGGGCAACTCAAAATTTCCTGAGGGCCAATGCTCGGCCATCCAATGGTCGAACAGAACCAGACCCACGGCAAGAAACCGAATGCCATCCAACTGCCGAAGGTGATTCAGGACCGGACGAGAAGGAGCAGCTACTGGGGTGTTCGTTTGCATAAAAAAGGAATTGCGTAATCAATACGTACTACGTTGCTGATTACCAGTTCTTAGTCGTTGACTGGGCGGGCGGCCCTTCGGTGAAAATAGTTTGGTTGGTCGGGTAGATTTCGGCCTTACGGTTATTGTCTGAAATTCTCAGAACAGACAGTTGATACGTACCACGGGCCAAATCGATTGACAGGAAGCGCCCCTTAAATCCATCCGTGAATAGATTCGAGGGTATAAATTTCGTACTACGTATCGAACGCACGTTCTGCCAGACCGGAAATAGATATGTACGTTCATCCGACCGCGCCATCAGATACGTACCATTATCGCCCAGACCACCTGCTGGTATTGTTGAGTTTTGTACCACAAAGGCATTTGAAACCTTGGAAACCTGCAAATCAGTAACGGGCTTCTGCACTGGCGCAAAAAGCGTTTGCAAATGCGCATCGTAGAAAGCCGGAGCCGCATCCGTGTAGTGTTCGGATACTGAATCAGACGTAGCGGTTGGGCTATTAGTTGTGTATGTCCAATTGAATTGGCTGGTCGTGAACCAGTGCCGCCACCAGATCGTCTCATCCAGAAATGAGAGGTACGAAATGCCTGCAAATGCGATGGCTCCTAAGCTACCACCAATCAGCAACCAACGCCCGATACGTTCTCCCGACGTAGAAATCAGATAAACGTACAATAGGGCCAGCAGCGTAAGCGAGTACATTTTGTAGCGGCTGGTTATCAGAATTTCAGCGCCGAAACCCGTTCGCGCCCACGCTACAATTGCCGCCGTACCGAGCAGAAAAGCGGCACAAGCCCAGAAAAACAACGTAACAGATGGAATAAACCCTTGGGTTGCTTTTCCAGATGATTTTAAACGTAGCAGGTTTTGAACAGCCTGAAGAATAGTAAAGCGATACCGGAACGCAGACCATCCCAATAAACCAATTGTCGTAATAGTCATTAGGCCACCAAGCGCAATGCTGGAACGGAGTGGAGAACCAACCGGAACGACTTCGGCGGCAGCGCCCGTAAACGCGAACCAGCCTTTTAGCAAATCAACTACTCCAGGCCGGACGTAGGTAATATCCCCCGGCTTTTCGAATCCGGTAAAATATAAGCCAACTACGATACCTCCACCCACAATCCAGCCAATTAGCGAACGTAGTGACCGGCTTTGATGCGTAGTGCTACGTAACAGAATAATAAGGAACCCAATTGGCCAGACAACCAATCCGTTACCACTAGTAATCGTAGCTAACGTAGCGGCTATAAAAGCGAGCAGCCAATGGTTTGTAAAACTCAGAAAATAGAAAGCAGCAATGATCCAGAGTACCACCGAGAAATTTTGCAGGGCTGCCATTCCCCAGTACATATTTTCCCAGTGCGATAGGTTGAAAATCAGAAAAGCAACTGGAATCGCATACAACACCGACTTCCCCGCCCGATTCAGAACGGCGATGAACACGGCCAGTAATCCGACTAGACTCAGATTTCCTACCACCATTAGATGGACGAAATTGAGCTTGCCGAACAGCCAATAGTCGAGCAACGTAACAATACGGTCGTAGACAATTCGGTGTTCGTTGTGTTGCTTGAAAAGCTGATGAATTTTGCCCGTAAACGTTGTTTCCTGATCGGAATAGTACAGAAAGGCACGTAGCGCGTGGTCGTCCCATTTTGGAATGTTGATGGCATACACGTTCCAGACCAGCGCGAAAAGCACAATCGGCATGGCAACGAGCAAATAGCCAAGCCAGGTCCAGACAGAAGCCGTGGACTTCAGCGCAGACTGGTTAGGGCCATGTCGATGAGCCGGTTGTGACGTATCGGTGGTTGGGGTCAGCACAGACAAAACTAATTGGTGAACGAAGCCAGATGTCGGGCGATATTGGCTGGATCAAGCCCGGACAATTGCTGGTGATATTTCTGATCGCCATATAAACCGTTCGGATATCCCTGCGCCGACAAACTCACGAAATGACTCGGTGCGGCTCCATCAGCCAGCAATTTTACCGACAACTGCTGGGCCAGACCACCCACCGATACGTGCTCCTCTACCACCAGTAACGGTTTACCCGCCAAACGATGAGCCAGTTCATTTGGAAGATCCAACGGAAGATTTGTAGCCGTGAATACGTCGAATTGATTAGCAAGTAACTCGTCTTTCAGCGCGGTTAATACGTTGGCTGCCACCGGACCAAGCGCTACTACGTTCCCTATTGAGGCTGTGCTACGTACAATGTGCTTAAACGATCCATGCGTTTGAGCACCATCGGGCGTGTTCGGGCCGGCTCCCAACCGTAGGTATGTTGGCCGGCCTTCGGCAACAATCTGTTCAAGCATCGGCTCTACTTCATCAGCAAAAGCGGGGATATACGTATTGACGTTTTGCAGGCTGCTCAAACAAGCCAAATCCTCAATGGCATGGTGTGTGCTGCCCATGATGCCATACCCATATCCACCCCCATTTCCAACCAGAAACACGGGCATATTGTGCAGGCAAACGTCGTTTCGGAATTGCTCGAGACAGCGGTAAACCACAAACGGAGCAATGCTGTAACAAAACACTTTGTAACCCTTGTAGGCCAAGCCAGCGGCTACGCCAACCATGTTTTGCTCGGCCACACCAGCATTGATGAACCGTGGACCAAGTGCATCCACTACGTTCTCCAGCGCATTGTAGCCCAGATCGCCCGTAATAAATATAATTTTATCGTCTTCCCGCGCAATACGTTCAATGGCGGCTGAAAATTCTTTTCGCATTTTATCATTTGTGGTCCGCCCAATTACTCAATAAATAAGTACGGAACTTGGACCAATTTCTAAGTAAAACGACTCTTCCAGATTTAGCTTTTCAATCAACGCTAACTGGCTCTCGAATAGGCTTACCAAGCTATCGTTGGTGAGGTTACCCAGGCAAATTCGAATCAGCTTTCGGGGCGTTTTCTTCAAAAAATACGTGTTACGAAAGTCGGCGTCTTTAGTAATAACAATGTAATTGTGTTGGTCAGCATAGTGGCAAATCGCGGAATCAGGCGTTGAAGAACCTGTTAGTATCTGATTGACATGAATGGATTCTTCAGCATGTTTAGCCAGAAACTTAGATAAGCGCACCGGCATGTGAACATCACAAATAAACTTCATTATGCAGCGGCTGGTAATTGGCCTGACATCAGAATTCGGGCATAATTTAGACAGGCAACAATATCTTCCTGTTCTAATTCAGGATGATCTGCCAAAATGTCTGAAATGGTCATGCCCGAACCTAATAAATCGAGCACAACCTCAACAGGCCACCGCATCCCTCTTATACAAGGTTTTCCGTGACAGATAGCCGGATCAATGGTGATTCGATTTAATAGTGTCATAGCCTCCAATGCAATCAACAAAGTTATTTACTTTTTCGCTGCTCGACCAACGTACTGATTTCGGCTGCGGTTTTGTACACACGCTGGCCTTTGCGGACCATCGTTCGAATAAATTTCGGACGTTTTTTAGTCTCTTCAAAAATCTTGCTGATGTACTCGCCTAGAAACGAAATGCCCAGCAGGTTGATTCCCCCAAAAAACGTAACCAGAACAATAACGGTCGATAAACCGTATGGCGTATGGGGATCGAAGTTGAGCAGCCGCGAGAGAATTTGCCAGACTATCCCCAGCATCGACAAACCCGTAAGCACAAAACCGGCATAAGTCATTGCTTCCAGTGGCGCAAAGCTAAACGAGAAAATGGCCTTTTTCGCCCACCAGATGTTCTTGGTCCAGTTGTTAGTCGAAACACCAAACATGCGTTCCGGCCGAACGTAGTCGACGCCCGTTTGTCGGAAACCTACCCAGGCCCGCAGTCCGCGTAAGAACTGTTCGGTTTCGGGGAGATTGACTAGTTCGCGAACCACTTTCCGGTCGATCAAGGAGAAATCACCTGCATCGACCGGGATATTGATATAGGCCGTCCGCTTGAACAGGCGGTAGAACTGCTTGTAGAAAAAGTGAACGTGTGGGGCCATTTCGCGTTGAACGCGAACGCCATACGTAACGTCGAAGCCCTGCTGCCACTTCTCGTAAAACTTCGGAATGATTTCGGGCGGGTCCTGTAAATCGCCATCCATCAGTACTACAGCATCGCCCGTTGCAATTTCCATCCCACTCAAAAAAGCCGACTGCGACCCGAAATTCCGCGAATGTTTAATGGCGATCACGTTCGGATCTTTGGCGCAAATCTCGTTCAGTACCTCGTCGGTATTATCGGGTGAGTTGTCGTTTACGAAAATGATTTCGTAACGTACCTTCATTTCATTGAAAGTCTTCACCAACCGCTCATACATAAATGGAATGGCCTGAGCGTCTCTGTAACAGGCAATAATCGGTGAAATAACCGGATTCAACGTGGGCGTCTGGAATGCCGGAATCACCCGTCCCTCGTAGTCATGCGATTTCTGCCAATCGGCCGTCATGCGCAGACCATCGCTTAGTGACGTAGTAGCTTTCCAGCCCAAGTCAGCTTCGGCCGCAGCTGGGTCGCCGTACCAGTCCGAAAGGTCCCAGTTACGGTTCGTCATGCTTCCCCAAATGGGTTCCTGTTCCAATCCAAACGTTTGCCGCGCTACGTCGACCAACTCGCGCATGGTCGTTTTCTTACCCGTTGCGATGTTATACGAACGCCCACGAATGGTGGAATTTACACGTAGTGCCGCTTGAACGAACGCCGAAACGCAGTCATCGATATACACAAAATCGCGGCTGATGTCGGGCGAAACCAAAGGAGGTAATTTCCCTTTCAAATTCTCTTCCACTAAGCGCGGAATGAGCCGGTCAGGTTCTTCCCAACCACCGTAAATGGAATAAAGGCGAAGATTTAACGTATTGAGGCCGTGTACTTTGGCATAGAATTCTAGCGTATATGCCCCCGAAACTTTCGACACCGCGTAGTGACTGTTGGGTTCTACGCGGTCGGTTTCTTTGGGAGCCGTACAGTTAAAACCATATTCCGAACTACTACCGGCATGGATGTACACCATCTCAGACGTAGTGTTTTCGAGGATATTGACCGTGCCCAATACGTTGGTTTCGTAGGTTAGGCCAACATTTTTCTGTTTACTGTACGCGCCGTAAGCCGCCAGATTGAAAATGGTACGTGGTTTCAGACGGCCAAAAACGTCCTGAACCGACGTATTGGACAAAATATCGCAGTGAATAATATTCTCGGCGGGAACGTCTAATAACTTAAGTCGCCAGGCTTTAGTAGCGTCGTGAGTGAGCGCATATACGTCCTTGCGAACGCGGAAAAGTTGCTCATACAGATTGGCACCAATAAAGCCACTGGCTCCGAAAACAACAATAGGCCCGTTGAGTTGGGCAATGGTAGAAGGTAGCAAATTAGCAGCAGGCTGATTCATTCAGACCGCAATATTACGGCAAAAGCCCGGATATGATTTCAAGAAGTCCAGTTTTATAGCCAACGGCAGCGGGAAATTACCTATGCCTGCGTGGGTTGAGCTAGCAAATAACGCTCGTTTACGTCAGCGCAGGCTTGTTCGTACTGAGCCTCTGTCATGGGCAGGTAATGCCATTCGAGCTTATTTTCCATGTACGAAACGCCTTTCCCTTTAACCGTATTGGCAATCAACACTTTAGGTTTGCCGTTGGACGAAGCTGTTAATTGATCAATAGTCGACAATAGTTCGTCAACATTGTGCCCATCGGCTTCAACTGTTTCAAAACCAATCGCTTTCCAGGTACGAACGTCGGCTGTGTCGCCTAATACGTTAGCGGTGTTGTCGAAACCCTGCAAGCCATTTTTATCGACCAGAATAATGAGGTTATCGAGTTGGTGCTGCATGGCGAAATGGGCGGCTTCCCAAGTCGTGCCTTCGTTGGTTTCGCCATCCGACATGAGTACAAACACCCGTCCGCCATCGCCAAGCATTTTACTGGCCTGCGCAATGCCCGTTCCGATGGGCAAGCCGTGCCCCAATGAGCCTGTTGCAAACGGAATCCCTTTATGCTTATTTGGGGCTGGGTGAGCCGGTAACGTAGTGCCGTTATGGTAGTACGTTGCCAGTTCGGCATCAGACACATCGCCCAGATGATTCAGGCAAACGTAGAGCGAAGCTGCTGCGTGCCCTTTCGATAGCAGGAACGTATCATTTTCACGCTTACGGAGCAGTAACGTAGCAATCATCAAATCAACGCAACTCAGCGAGCAGCCGATATGGCCGGCGTGCGCCTGATGATATAGACCCAATATTTTGAGCCGTAATTGACCTTGTAATGATTGGTAGTCAGTTAGTTCTGTTGTCGAAGTCATATTGTGAATGGGCTACCCACCGTAGCGATACGTAGTGCCTTTAAAATCAAAAATAGTAATTTTTTGGCCCGAATTTCCTTTCACCAGTACAATCCGGTCAGGTTCGTTCGGGTCGACGCGCTGTATATATTGTGCGTCTTTTGGCAAATAAACGTTCACCAATTGGGCATCAATCAGCGTAACAGGTGAATAGGTTTTGTCGATTGCTTCCGAATAAATCTTACGTTCCTTATTTGGATACAGAATTGTATCGCCTGGTGCATATAACTCTTTCAATTTCTGTGCCGATGACCAGTACGGATTAGCCATACGTGGTTTATCGAAAAACGTGTATTTGGGAGCCTGGTCGGCGTAAATATCACTCAGAAGCTGAACGAGAAAACTGGCCTGAATCAACAAAATAATCGCAATCGGCGCACTAAACCACCACCGGATTCGAGATAGCTGGATCAATCCCATCGCTACAAAAATACTGACATAGGCAAACGATACGCTCGAATACCGTTGCGTAATTCCGAACGTATGACCAGAACGCCAAGCCATAAAAAGCAGAAAAAGCGTCGGGAGAAACGCAAGCAATAGCAATAGAATGAGAAGTTGTTTCTGGTTGGTTTTGATTTTCTCAACAACGTAACAACCAATGAGATACACAAACGGAATAGCCGCCGACAGTACTAGCAGACGTAGTGGTACTACACTATAAATAGGAATTCCGATCAGAAACAGCACTGGCAACGCTACGTAGAGCCAGGTCGGTGGATTCGCTACGTTCCGGTACTTATGGATGACGAACGTAGCAATGGAGCCGATAGCGAACGCAACCAGTGAGTTTTTTAAACCACCCAACGCTGGTCCCAGACCGTTGATAAAAATAAACAGATCTGAAAAAATTGGAATTGCTCGTTTGATAATATTAGGTATAGTTGCCGGTAAAATCGTCCCAAATTCGCTTCCGGTTGGATTGGTCAGGGCAATTTTTTTGTATAATTCGGCTTGATGGTTCAGGGTAAAAAACGTGTACCTGCCTCCACCGTATACAAACCATAAGACAATTGGTACTAATCCAACTACACCCGTTACAGCCAGCGCCACCCAGGCACGAGGCTTACGTAGAAACAAAGCAGCATACAAACCATGGCACGCAAAAACAACGACTGCCAGATAGTGTGATAGCGTTGAAAGAATAAACAATAGTCCGTAAGCAATGTAAAGTGGTAACAGACCTCCTTCGTTATAGCGCTGTCCCGCATTGGATGCGTCTAAAGCGGTTTTAGGGGACTGAACTCGCTCCATAATGATCAGAAAGACATGCGTTGACAGTAGCGTCAGAAAAATCGTCATTTGATAGTTCCTTGCAATGTGGCTCGATGCCACAAAAAAAGGTTCTACTGCAGCGATGCCAGCACTCGCAAGTGCCAGTGTATCAAGCTGGCTGATGCCTAAAAAGGAAATCTCATCGAATCTTTCTGTACGTACTATTTTCCGAAAATGCCGCCGGACAAATGCAAATAAGAGCCACACAACCAACGTACCAAAAATGACCGATGGCATCCGTAACGACGTATCACTCAGACCGAAAATCTTAAGCCAGGCCCAAAGTACACCGTAGTATACAGGACTGTTACCGATATCTCCCCGGATATTAGCCTCCATGAAGTCATTGAAGGTTTTAGGCTTCCAGAATTCGGCCGGCGTGAAGTACGTTTTGCTAAATACGTCTTTCTGATTATAGCCTTCCAGAACGACACTTTGGCTGATAAGCAACGTCGATTTTTCGTCGAAATAGATGCCATACGTACCAATTCGGTACAGGCGAAGCCCTAGAGCCAGCACCAGAATGATGCCTAATAAAACGAGCGTGTTACGGGATAATTGGGAAAACATCGGGCCAAAACTACGCGCAAAATCCCGGTTCTCATAGTTTCAGAATGGTGAATTCTACTCTCCGGTTCTGTTTGCGCTTTTCTTCGGTTTCGTTGCTGGCAATGGGTTTGCTGGGCCCCCAGGCTTTCGTCTGTATGCGAGATTCCGAAATTCCTTTGCCAGTCAGGTATTCTTTCACCACGCGAACGCGGTCTTCAGAAAGCTTCATGTTCGGCTCCCATTCGCCCTGATTATCAGTATGCCCTTCTATCAGTAGTTCCATAGTTGGGTATTTTTCCATCATGGTCACTACTCGATCCAGCTCTGTATTGGCTCCCGGTAGCAGTTCGAATTGGCTCTGCTGAAACAGGACCTCGCGCATCACAATTTTTTGGCCCGGCTCAATTTTGACCAGGTATAGATTCTTTTTAATGTCACGAAAACGTTTGTCTTTACTTAAATCCAGCGTTTCAGTGGTCGGGAAATAGCCGTCTTTATTAGCGACCAGATTATACGTTTTCTGCGTGGGCAGAATCAATTTGTATTCGCCCGTTTCGGGATTGTATTCAACTTTGGAAACCTCTTTTTGATCGCCAAGGATTCCAGAAACGACTTCCGAGGCAACCGGCTTTTTGCTCTTCGCATCCAGTACCTGTCCCGATATAATCGCAACAGGATCGGGTTTGATGGCGGGGTACAATTTTAACCGAAAGATGTCGTCTTCGCCCAACGAACCCGCCCGCGAACTCAGATACGCAAAATCGCCAGCGGCAGGAATGGTAAAATAGCCATCCCATTCCGCTGTATTGATAGACGGGCCCAGATTTTCGGGTTCGCTCCAGTTGCCCCAGGATTCATCGAGTCGGCGGCTCACGAAAATATCACCGTTACCGAAGCCAGGATGGCCAGCCGACGTAAAGTAAAGCGTTCGGCCATCGGCTGCCAGAAATGGTGAGCTTTCGGAGTCGGCTGTATTAATAACACCCCCCAGTGATACCGGTTCAGTCCAGGTTTGATCGGGTTTGAGGAGTGATACGTAGAGGTCGCGGTCGCCACGCGTGTCTTTTCGCTGCACGGCCAGAATAATCGCCTGACCGTTGGGCGCTACGCAAAACTCTAACTGGTTCTTTTCGTGCAGGTTATAATTGTTCGCGATTTTACACTCAACCGGCTGCGACCAGCCTGCTTTGGTACGTATCGAACTGGAAATGCCAAATGTCATGCCCCCATCGGGTTTATACACATTAATCAAGTAGGCAGTACGTCCGTCGGAGGTTAATCCGCTGATGGCATTATCACCCGCGTTGTTGATGGGTGAACCGATGTTGACGGCTTCGCTCCAGCTTGGCTGGCTACCGCTGCCACCTGATTCTAACGTAGAATACCAAACATCCTGGCGATTGGGCGAACCTGTGTTGGCTTTATTGAAATTCCGGGTGAAATAAAGCGTGCGACCATCAGGCGAAATAACGGGAGCTACTTCCTGTCCGTTCGAATTAACCGTTTTTCCTAGATTTTCTTTTTTTAGGTCTTTTGGCGTATCTTTTGATATGTTGAGGCTAACGGTGATGGGATTTGTATCTTCCGAAATTCCAATCGCATCAATCTGATTCAAACCTTTGAGGGCGGCACCGTTGATGAAAACCTTGACTTGTTGACACAAAAAAACAGCAGAATCTTTTGGGAAAATCCGCGTCATCGGGTCATTTTGCGCCTGAATACCTGTCGACTGGAACACAGTATGTTCGGTTCCTTTCTCGTCGAACACAACCACCTTCACTACAGAGCCCGGATTCACATTTTCGGCGATAACAATCTGCCGGGCACGTACCGGATTGGCAAACGCTACGTGAATCCATTCGTCAGCCGTGCCGTCGATGTAGAAAGGTGCCCAGGCGCACGGACTTTCTCCCATTTCGGGCAATTTGCTGGGATGCCCCAGAGCCTGCGATGCCCGGTATTGTTCGCCGGTCGGTTCGCCCTTTTTCTCGGATGAAACGCCAACCACGCGACTGGCCCATTGCACCGAACTTTGTGAGGTTTTAGGTTGAGAAGCGGACGGCTGTGCCCCACAAACCAAAATTTCTATTAGAACCAGAAAACCCGTCAAGATGCTCCAAACACGCATAACTCGTCAACTAATGAGCAGTTGTTGTTTCCGTAAACTATGTTTAAGGTTCGTCCACAATAACGTAGTAGGTTCTGTGGTAAACGCTACGTTAATATGTTAGGTAAGTTAAGAAAAATCTTAATTGGTCAGTACGCGATACTCCCAGGGTTTGAGCGTAACCGTCATCTCCGATCGTAATTCGACCCCTTCGTGGCTAAATACGTCGGTATACATACCCGAATACGAATCACCCAATAAATGCCCGGTCATGGGCTGGTTGCTTAGGTTAATCATTACCACAACCTTATCGTTATCACGCTGTCTGTAAAAGGCATACAGTTTATTATCGTGGTCCGTATTGATTTTCGTGACAGGCCCACCATCAAGACCGTTCCAGAGGGCTTTGTTCCGATGCTTTAATGTAAGAAGCGTTTTGAAAAAATTACTTTTCGCGTAATTGCCCCAAACAATCGTATCTTTTTCGAAAACGGCTAATCGTTTCGTTAAGTTAGATTCCATACCGTTGTATACCAAAGGCATGCCTTCCAACGTACTGCTCAAGACAATAATTGCATCGGCGGCTGGTCCAAACAATTCTGCCAACGTACCATTATTGGTGTTTTCGTCGTGATTCTGCGTAAACATCATCTGATAGTACCAGGCCGGAAAACGTTCCTGATTGGCTTCCCGAAGCGAGTCGATCTTATCCGCTGTTCGGGCGCCTTTCGCTACAGCTTTCAGCATGTTGTGCATACTCCAGCCATAGTTCATATTGAAACAACTTTTCAACTGATTCGGATCATCTTCCCACTCCGACAGCATAAAAACCGTTTTGATTTTATCCAGTTCAGGACGTAGCGAGGCCCAGAAATCATTGGGTACCAGTCCAGCTATGCTACAACGGTAACCATCCACGTCGCATTCTTTTACCCAATACTGCATGGCCTCAATCATGCCTTTACGTAACGCCGGATTTTTATAATCCAGTGCAACAACGTCGTTTTGTTTGGCCGGTTTTCCCGTTCGAGGGTCGATCGGGGCAATCATTTTACCGTTTACTTTAAGGTACCAGTCAGGATGTTCCTTCACCCATGTGTGGTCCCAGCCCGTGTGACTGGGTACCCAGTCCAGAATGACACGTAACCCCAGCGCGTGGGCCCGGTTCACCAGCGATTTAAGATCGACCAACGTACCGAAATCGGGATTGACCGTTTTGTAGTCAGCTACAGCATATGGATTTCCTAGTGTTCCCTGCTTATTCTGCTGACTCACAGGATAGATAGGCATGAGCCAGATAATATCAATGCCTAACTCTTTTAGTCGGGGAA
The DNA here is from genome assembly GCF_054778555.1 of Spirosoma flavus. Lineage (NCBI taxonomy): Bacteria > Pseudomonadati > Bacteroidota > Cytophagia > Cytophagales > Cytophagaceae > Spirosoma > Spirosoma flavus. Next base: position 1,299,231 of record NZ_BAAGZL010000002.1, on the reverse strand, counting down.
GTTGGGTTTCAATGGCTTTAAACGTACCCTGTGGCGAAAACTGGCGCGGATTTACTTCGTAGATCGTTGCGCTTTTCGCCCATTCGGGAGCAGGAGGAGCCACAGTGGCGGAGTCGGCAGAACTGACATCAGGTTTGGTCTTTTCTTTATGACGACAGGCTGCCGTCAGGAACAGCAAACCAAGTACGACAGCCAGGTGGTGTTTCTTCATAAAGTTTTTCCTGCGATTCAATTGGATAAAGTAGGTTGGTTTAAGGTTATCAGGCAATCAAAGGTTGGCCACTGTTTTTCAGTATTCGAATGGCTTCTACTGGATCTTTAGCCCCAAACACCGAACTTCCAGCTACCAGAACATCGGCTCCGGCGCTGAGTAACGACTGTGCATTGTTTTGCCCTACTCCACCATCAATTTCAATGAGCGCCGAGGATTGATTGGCTTCCAGTAACTGTTTTAGTTTTGCTACTTTCTGGAGTGTGTGAGGAATGAATGACTGACCACCAAATCCCGGATTAACCGACATGATCAGAATAACGTCGATCTGTTCCAGTACGTCTTCGAGGCCAGAAATGGGTGTGTGCGGATTCAGTGCAACACCGGCACGGCAACCTAGCTGACGAATGTGCGTAAGTGTCCGATGCAGGTGTGTACAGGCCTCGTAATGAACGTGAATCACCGATGCGCCCCCTTCTGCAAACGCGTCAACGTAGCGGTCCGGATCGGTAATCATCAGGTGTACGTCGAGCGGTTTCTGGCAGTATCGACGGGCGACTTCCAGAACAGGAAACCCGAAGGAAATGTTAGGAACAAATACGCCATCCATGACATCGAAATGAAGATAGTCGGCCTCGCTTTGATTCACCCGTTCCAGTTCGCGCTGTAGATTGGCAAAGTCGGCGGCAAGCAGCGATGGAGCAATGAGAGGCAGCGTCATGGGTATGTTATGTCTGGGCATCAATTAATTATTTATCAAGCAATTACAATGCCCTTTGTAAAACTTGCTGATTTTTTTGTTCCGTAAAACTACTATTTTTTTGCTTGAACGAGGAAACAAACCCAATATTGCCAGAGCAGTTGATCGTCATTAGTCGATCGTCATCAGTGGTTATGACTGACGCATTGAAGTTGCAGTCGTCAGCAACAATTGACTAGTACCTATCGACTAACCACTATTGACCCGTGATTAACAACTTATTATATGAATCCCCAGGAACGTATCGCTGAACTTTCAGACCGTCTGAATTATTATAATCATCAGTATTACCAGAACAGTATTTCGGAAGTCGATGATTTCACGTTCGATCAGCTGTTGACCGAACTGACTGAACTGGAAAAACAATATCCGGAATTGCGCCGGTCCGATTCGCCGACGGTGCGCGTTGGAGGGACCATTAGCAAAGAATTTGCGACGGTCTACCACCGATTTCCGATGCTCTCGCTGGGTAATACGTATTCCGAAAATGATCTGATCGAATTCGACAACCGCGTCCGAAAGGGTCTGAACGGACAACCTTATGAATACGTCTGCGAACTAAAATTTGATGGCGTCGCCCTCAGCATGACCTACGAAAATGGCGTATTGATTCAAGGCGCTACCCGTGGCGATGGCGTGCATGGTGACGATATCACAAACAACATACGTACCATCCGCACGGTGCCACTACGTGTGGAAAGGCAAAGGGCAGCGGGCAAAGGGCACGGGGCAAAGGAAGGAGGGGACGAAGGTTCTGGACAATTAGCTCTCTTCTCAAACAGCAACGTAACGCCCTCAGTCCCAAGTCCACCAACCTCTGCCATCCCCGACCTTTTTGAAGTTCGGGGTGAAGGCTTTTTGCCGTTGGCAGAGTTTAATCGCATTAATAAAGAACGGGAAGATATTGGCGAACCATTGCTCGCTAATCCACGTAATGCGGCTTCCGGTACGTTTAAACAGCAGGATTCGGCGGCTGTGGCGCGTCGGCGGCTCGATTGTTATATCTATTCCTTTCTGTCGGAACAGGACATCTTCCAAACCCACGAAGAAAGCCTGATTGCCATGAAAGAGTGGGGATTTAACGTATCGCCCACCTGGCGGAAATGCGCCGACATTCGGGGCGTAATGGATTATATTAACGAGTGGGAAACCAAACGTTTTGACCTGCCACTGGGGACGGACGGAATCGTTATCAAAGTAAACCGCTACGACCAGCAACGCGAACTGGGTTATACGGCCAAAAGTCCGCGATGGGCCATTGCCTTTAAATATAAAGCGTTGGCCGCCAGTACGATTTTACAAGGCATCCGGTACCAGGTTGGACGGACGGGGGCCGTTACGCCGGTGGCTTTACTAACGCCCGTGTTGTTGGCTGGTACGACCGTAAAGCGGGCTTCGCTGCATAACGCCAATGAAATTGAGCGGTTGGGCGTCCAATTATATGATACAGTGTTCGTTGAAAAAGGCGGTGAAATTATCCCGAAAATAACCGGCGTAGATCTGAACCGACGTACCGACAAAAGCCAGCCGATTATTTATCCAACAACCTGCCCGGCCTGTGGAACTCCCCTGGTTCGGAAAGAGGGCGAAGCACATTTTTATTGCCCCAACGAACGAGGCTGTCCACCACAGCGACAGAGCCGTTTTGAACATTTTATTCAACGCCGGGCCATGAACATCGAGAGCTTGGGTGAAGGCAAAATAGAATTACTCATTGACCGGGGCTTAGTCGAAACGCCCGCCGATCTATATGACCTCACACACGACAAACTGCTGGGGCTTGAAAAGACATATATCGAAGAAGAGACCATTGACACCGCAACTGGCGAAGCTGTTCCAGGTAAAAAACGAGTGGTTAGTTTCCGGGAGAAAACAGTCGAAAATATTCTAACGGCCATTGAACGCTCGAAAGCACAGTCCCTGGCTAACGTATTATTTGCGTTGGGTATTCGCTACGTTGGTAACACAACCGCCGAAAAACTGGTCGACTATTTTGGTTCGATGGATGCCATTATGAATGCTACGTTGGATGAATTACTGGGCGTTCCAGATACAGGGCCCCGTATCGCGGAGAGCATCGTCGCATGGTTTTCCGATGTCGATAACCGGGCCTATGTGGAACGGCTTCGATCAGCCGGATTGCAGTTTGTGGGGGAGAAGAAAGTAGTTGAACAAGAAGGTGATACGTTGGCAGGCAAGACTTTTCTTTACTCGGGAACATTCGCCAATTTCACACGCGAAGAACTTGAAACCCGGATCGTGGCTAATGGTGGTAAACTGCTGAGTGGTATCTCCAAAAAACTGAACTACCTGATTGTCGGCGAAAACGCGGGGCCCTCAAAAGTCGATAAAGCGCAGAAACTCAACGTACCAATGATTAGTGAAGACGAGTTCATGGCGATGCTGGAGGTGTAAGCTATTACCATAACGTAGCGCGGCCGACCATCCCGCTACGTTACTTTTTCGCATTTCTTCGTCTTCAGTACACTAAACAATCTGAGTTGAAATGGAGGCCAATTCTGGTTTTGATGATATTCGGGCTATTCTGAAGGAAATTTCTGAGAAGCAACGCGAAAATGCTGAACAACAGCGTGAAAACGATAAAGAAATAAGTCGTGTCGCTAAAATTGTGGGCGATATCGGTAATAAATTCGGTACGTTTACCGAAGGGATGGCCTTCCCGTCGATGCAAAATGTACTGCGGAAACAGTTTGGCATAACCACCGTTGCAGCAAACTACACCACTCACGCCGGGGCCGATACGTTAGAAATTGACGTATTAGGATTAGCGAATGGAGAGGTTAACATAGCCATAATTGTTGAAGTAAAAAGTCATCTCCGAAAACGGGATATCGAACAAACGCTGAAGACAATTGACCGCTTCCGACGCCTGCACCCCGAACATGCTGGTAAGAAAATATTCGGCATTATTGCCTGCGTCAGTGGAGCAATGGAACAGCGCGAAGAAGCGCAGCGAGCAGGGCTTTTTGTGGCTTCCATTCATGACGAAGTATTTGAGTTGAAAACGCCTGCTTATTTTGTTCCGAAAGATTTCTCTACGGAAGTCATGGCATGAACGCGGAACTCCACATGAAATTCCCGTAACTTTGTGGTAACATACATTTTTGTCTCCGCAAATGGAAACCAAATTTCACGGCGTCGGCGTCGCCATTGTGACGCCCTTCAATGCCGACCAGTCAATTGATTTCGACGGCTTTGGTCGCATTATCCGACACATCTCCGAGGGAGGTGTCCGTTACGTTGTTCTGCAGGGTACTACCGGCGAATCGCCAACGGTGACGAAGCAGGAGAAGAAACAATTGCTACAATACCTAAAGGAAAACAACCCGAGTAACCTGCCTATAGTGTTTGGTGTTGGTGGTAACGTAACATCCGACGTAGTGTCAGGTATGAAAGATATTGACTTTGAGGGTGTCGACGCTATTCTGTCGGTTTGCCCTTACTATAATAAACCTGGTAAACGCGGTGTCATTGAGCACTTTACGCGCATTGCCGATGCCTGCCCCGTACCGGTAATTCTGTACAACATTCCGTTTCGGACGGGTATCAACATGTCTGCTGAAACCATTTGCGAACTAGCACAACACCCGAACATTATCGGTGTAAAGGAAGCTTCCTGCGTCATTGAGCAATGCATGGAAATTGTGCGTGATAAACCCGATGATTTTCTGCTCATCTCCGGTGATGATGTGCAGGCGGTTCCACTCATCAGTATCGGTGGAGTAGGTGTTATGTCCGTGATTGCCAACGCGTTCCCGGCCAAATTCTCCGGCATGATAGACGCTGCGCTGAAAGGCGATTTTGCCTTTGCTCAGAAGGAGTTGGGCCATTTCCTACGTATCGATCCTCTCCTTTACGAAGAAGGGAATCCGGTAGGAGTTAAGAATATTATGGAAATCCTCAACCTGATTTCTGCAGAGGTACGCTTACCGCTTATGCGGGCATCCGACGACCTCAGTGAACGCCAACGGGCTGTGCTTCAACGCGATGGGCTGCTGGAATTAGTGGCATAACGTAGCACTATCGACACTACAAAAAAGGTTGCTTCTCAACTAGTGGAAGCAACCTTTTTGCATTCAACAGAAAAATTATCAGGAGTTGCCGCCACCAAATAGCTTGGATATGAGCCAGATAACAATACCAATTCCCAGGATAACCAGGATAGCACCCGTCCAGGCGCCCGCTTTAAAAATATCGCCGATTGCTTCGCAACTGGTCAGAAAGAATGTAAGAAAGAAGGCAACAAAGGCCATTGGGAGAAACTTAACTAGCGCTTTCATAAACGTTGACTGGTTTTGTGTAGGATATGTACTGCCTTTAGATGGCAGGATGCACAATTAACTAGTACAATCTCCGTTTGTTTTAAGCCCAACACATTAAAGATTCCACCAATATGTCCATTTCAGGACTAGAGCCCGGTTTTTAACGGAGAAGAAGCCCGGTACGTCCTGGCCAATCTGGCCTGAATTGGGTAGATAATTGTCGGTATAAACCAAGAAAAAGTCGGAGGCTGGTTTGTAACGCCACTGAATTCGGGCGTTCACATTCATGTTTTTCTGCTGCTCATTATACTGAACAAACGTAGTGAGATACAACGTATTAGTCACCGTAAAGTCGAAACGGGGGCTAATTAACCAGAACGTAGTACGTCCCCAGGGCTGGCGTAACCGAATGTCATTGTAACTCGCTGTGGCCGCCAGACTTACGTAAGGCTGAATACGATATCCTAACGTAGCAGTGAGGTTCAGGCGCGTTCCGTTTTCGTAATACCCACCGTATCGCGTTGTAAATCCGTACGTAAAAACACTTTGCGGTTTGGAAATAAACTCGGTACCCCAGGCTGTCCAGTTATGCTCCGTGTTGGTGGCCAACGTTTCACGACCCGTGTTCGTAGGGTCGAAGGGTTGTAAAAGTCGGACGTAATCGGTTGCGATCCAGCCTGTGAACGTACTGCGGCTGCGGAACGTAAACGCATAACTCAGAATACTTTCGTTGTCGCTTTGTTTCCAGTTTGGGTCGAAAAAATACGTAGAGGTAAGCACGGGTCCGTGGTTCAGTACGTTACCTCCCGATGGCAGAAACGTGTACCCTAACGTAGCCATGCCGCGTTCGTAGCCCAGGCGCGGAACGTAACCCGCTTCGGCTGTGTAGTTTTTGCCAACCGCTTCGACCTGACCACCAATCAGCCATTTGCGGCTGGTGTATTGTAGATTACCCGCATAGACAGCATCGTCGCCGGGCTGATCGGGGCGGAATGATTTAACATACAATGCCTTACCCGTCCACAGATTATTAGCTGAAGCCAGATTGTATTCAAACCCGAGATTGCGGTTGTAGCGCGAATAAGTCGGTTTGTCAGGTGTTGGCGTATATGAAAGAGATTCTTTATTGACGAACATCATTCCGATGTTCGAGCGGGCAAAAACGCGTCGTTGCAGAGCAAATACAGCGAAGTTTTGCGCGGGCAGTCCTGTTTCGTCAACTTGGCCTGTCTGCATATCCATGAGACCCATGCGCCAGTCCTTGTTTAGCTTACCACTGAGCCGCGCTCCGAAGCGGATCGGAACCCCACCCAAGCCGATACGTCGACTGAAAAAAGGACGGATACGGTCGTAGCCGAAATTAGTGAACTGGTCGCCATTTTCGAGAAAGAATTGCCGGCGTTCCGGGAAGAAAAGCTCGAAACGGTCGAGGTTGGTTACCTGTTGGTCAACATCAACCTGCGAGAAATCCGGATTCACGGTCAGGTCTAGATTCAGCGATGACGTAACGGCCACCTTTGCATCAAGACCAGCATCGAAACGGTACTGATTGGGTACATTGTTCTGATAATCACGCGTTAAAGCAGCTAGCGTATACGGAATTATGGAGATATTAGGACCCGGTTGTGGGGGTGGTTGATCCCAGATCAATACACCAGTCAAGGCCAACGAAGCGGTTGGAAATTGTCGCTGAATGGGCGTCCAGGATGATTTTTCGGTGGTTTTTAAATCCAATCGACTGAAATTGATGCCCCATCGGCTAATACCTTTTTTATACCGAATGGTTTTGAACGGAATCGCCAGTTCAAGAACGTAGCGGTCGGCGTAATTTTTGACAACCGATGTCCATTTATTATCCCAGCTAAGGTTCGCTTTACCACCTTCGTACAGCAAGCCATCCCACTGAGCACCCGCGGCATTCGCTCCAAACGTAAACCCATTAGTCTGGTCGTCGAAGGGGTCCATAAAGAAGATGAAATTATCATTCTTGGTAAATGCCCAGTCGCGCCGGAGCGATTCGACCATGTATGGGCCTTCTACGTAACCATGAAAACAAACGGCACTCAGGTAAACGTTGTGATCGTCGTACGTCATGCGTACTTCGGTCCGCACGCGCGCCTTGCTGGTATCCATTGGAAGCACCATCCAAAAATCGGTGGCGACTTCGGCAGCCTGCCAGGCAGGTTCGTCCACAATTCCATCGATTACGACAGGCGATTGAGCACGACTGATGTGTAACTGGTACTGTTCATTTTTCTTCTGCGCCCGCACCAGCGAAGGACTAACTAATAGAATAATAAAAGCAAGTGGCAGGAAAATTTTCACCAAACCAATAAGTTTAAGAAAGACAAGTATTGACGAAGGAGTTGCTTACTACATTAAGTAATTCTCCCATTACCTTTTACTCAGACAGCCAATAAAACATAAAGACACAACGTATTTATAAACGTTGCGTCTTTATGTTTTTACTGACCTAAATGAGTATAATTCACTACGTTAACGTATCAATTTCCAACCATAAAAACGGCATTGCTGAACAACAGTTTGCCATTGTACCAGAAGCCCCGGAACAGCGGGTCGTCGGCCAGATACACGATGCTGCCCCGGCCCACATTTTGTACTCCCATAAGCAACGTATTTTTTAATTTCTCCCGGGCGTTACGTCCCGAAAAACCAGCGACGTAATTATCGCTTTTCAGATAGCCTACGTTCCAGCCATCCTTTAGGAAATCAAAATTAAAGGCGTTTTGCACCAGTGTGTAATACCCGTCGGTTAGCCCGAAGCCCAGTGGGTGCGACGTATCAACGTTGACCCGGTAAATACTACCCGGAATATCATCGGAGATGGCAGTACGTTCCCGGTCGGCGTATAGTTTAACGGAGTCGGAAGGATTACCCTTTTTCTCTTTTTTATCACCATCCTGTGGAGCTTTTTCTTTCAACTCAAAACCGTCACGACCAGCCAAAAAAGCGGCTGCCCTTTCCATCGCAATCAGCTTTCCGCCTGCCCGAATCCACTCACGTAACGACGACAGAACCCGGTCGTTCAGAAAGCGGGCGTAGTTATAATTCGTAGGCAAAATTAGTACGTCGAGCTTGTTCCATTCTACGTTACCCAGTGCATTGCCATCGACCAACGTAATGGGGTAGTTCAATTCCTGATCGAAGAAATGCCACACTTCGCCCGCCGATGGGGGAGGGGTGCCATCGCCCATAACCAGTGCCACACGGGGCGCTTTCAGACCCGTTACAAAATCAGACCCGAAATCCGAACCTTTGGCGACGAAGCCCGTTTGAACCGGTTCGAAACCGGAACCGGTCATCGTAGCGATCTTCTTCACAATTGTATCGAACCGGTCGCCGAGTCGTTCGTTGCCCGCGCGCGGCACAATTAACGTGCCTGACGGATAGGTTTTACCATCCAGTTCGAAGGGTTTTTCGGCAGCCCGCACTCTGATTTTCTGCTTCAACAGGGATGCCAGCGTCTGAGCGGCTGGTAACGATTTCCATTTAATCAGATAGGCATACGCTCTGGATGAAGCCGCTGTGGTTGTCGAAGTTGGTGTGGTCGGAACCGACATCGTGCTGGATGGCTCCAGTCGGGTAGTAAGCCCATAGGTTTGCAGCCCAAACGCATACGGCAATGACCAGGCCGTAATATCATACGTAGCAGAGTCTTCGAGGGCAGAATTCTGCTCGAACAGTATTTTTAAAAGCGTCGATTTGGGCTGATAGGCGCTGATAACCACGTCTTCAGCGGCTACAGCTACGCTCTTATCATTCTTCTGCGTATTGTAATTGAAGCCGGGCGCGTTCAGAGATTTGCCGGCATACCCGTAGCGAATTTTGTTACGTTCCAGCAACTGAAGAAGCGCTTTCACTCGTCCGCCGTTATCGTCTTTTGGCCACTTGATAACGTAGCTCTTATACGTACCAATAGGCGTGTTACGTGCTTTATCGAAAAACTGCCCAAATTCTTTCACGATTTCAGCTGGTCGGTCAGCTACTGATTCTAACGTAGCAATGCTGGCCGCATAATGGTGGTCGATACGTTGGCGAAGGGTTAACGTATCACCGTCGGCTTTCTCGATGGCCAGTCCGGCTCGTCCGCTGCCGCCCTGCTCGAAGGTCATGCCAATGGCACCGTTGTAAGTTGGATAGGTATCGCCGTAACTTGGGTAAAATAAATCGAACCGTTCGCGAGTGTAGTAGAGCCAGCCGTTGCGGTCGAAATAGCGGCTGCAATACTCACCGATGGTCTGTTGAAATTTCCGCTGGAAAGGCGTAATATCTTCGTGATAAGGCTTGGCCGATGGTGCAAAATAATACGGACTTTCAACGCCCATTTCGTGAAAATCACCATGGAGATGTGGCATCCATTGCTGATAGAGGGTCATTCGTTGCTGGGTGATTTCCTGCGTTTGCCACGCCCAGTCACGGTTAGGGTCGAACAGGTAGTGCGTATAGCGACCTCCGGGCCAGGGTTCGTTATGCTCGCGGGCCGACGGGGTTGGGTCCGCGCTACGTCCTACCATCTGATTGTACCAATTCACGTAGCGATCGTGGCCATCAGGGTTTAATCCGGGGTCGAGCAGAACGACGGTTGAATTAATAATTTTCTGCGATACGGCATCTGTCGGACTCAGCAGTCGATATAAAACTTCCATAAAAGCCTCTGAGCTAACAGCTTCATTGCCGTGCACATTGTAGCTGAGCCAGGCAATGGGCGGTTGGGTTGCTGAGGTTGGCGTTCCATCAAGCAGACCGATACGTTTCAAATTGTTCGTTCGAATTTCTTCGAGCCGGGCCATGTTAGCTTCCGAGCCTACAGCAACCACCATCAGTTGGCGGCCTTCGTGAGTAGTGCCATAGGGCAGAAGTTTTACCCGATTAGAACGCTGCCGGGCAACTTGTTCGGCATAAGCCAGCACGCGATAATGGGGCGTAAAGCGTTCGCCGATGGTATAGCCAAGAAATTTTTCAGGTGAATCGACGGAACCGGATGAAGAGCTGGTTGATGAAGGAGTTGTTTGAGCAGCCGCTGCTAACGTAGCGGCAATGAGACTCATACAGAGGAAAACAGATTTCATGAAGGAGAAAACGGTGAAAAGCTAATCTTCTCAAAAATAGCAGGAAAACAGGTAGCAACCCTTTTTTTGCTAAAAATTTGCAGTGGGATATTGCATTATAAAAACATAACAGTACCTTTGCACCACGTTTCGCCAACGCAGCGGCTTACAAGCTAAAACGTTGGGTCTTGTACACAAGACGGCCGATTCGTCTAGCGGTTAGGACATCGCCCTTTCACGGCGGTAACACGGGTTCGATTCCCGTATCGGTCACTAGGCCACTGTCTAACACATAAAACCAGCCCTCACCCGGCTGGTTTTTTTGTTTTCAGGCCCTATACACCTGAAACCCCGCCTTTCAGTTCCGGGTAACTCTGCGTTTAACTTTCCGGTAACGGGATTTTTAACGGACAAAAAACGGGAAGATTCTCGTTTAATGACTAGTGTACGTCGTCAAATCAAATTGGATAAAAATGGAAGAGACAATCCAATAAATTGTTTCACCAAGCCACCTTAGCTATTTCCAATTCAACTAAAAAAACCTATCTAAACATAACAGAACGGCTCAAGCAACTTCCTCTGATCGCAAACCGGCGATATTCATTAAAAACATTCAACGGTAAACTCGACGGCAGTACACCACTGAAGAAAAGATCCGCATTGTCTCCGAAGGCTTGTAGGGTAAGTAGTTCGTAGCCGAAATCTGTCGACGAGAAGCCCTCAATACCCCTATTTATTACCGCTGGATCGGAACGCCGAAGCAGTAAAGAGTTCTTAGAAGCCTGTAAAAAACGAATACCGGGGGATACGACTTAGGAGCCACTGCACCCGAAGTGCAGTCGATTAAATCAGAAAACGAGGCCCTCAAACAACTGGTGATTGAGTTAAGTCTAGAAAATAGACAATAAAAAAACTTAAAGCTGACGACTCGCCATTATCACCATATGCCCCAATCTGAGGAGATGGAAATAACTACCTTAGTTGATCAATCCCTATCCAGCGACGGCTTACAATCTGGAGAAATGGTTAGTGAAAAAAGATTGGCACCAAATCACTACCTAGGCACTGGTTCTACATCCAGACAACTTATTCGTGTCTTTTAATCTGTGACTATGGAAGCGATCTGGGGTGTATTACAGCCACTCTCCACAATTGTGGAACAGGTATATGAAGGCCTCATTGTCTCACGCTGGGAGCTTTTTTTGAGAATTTAGCAATAGCCTAACTGGATCAGCCAGTTTTACCCTGTACTCTTAAGTTGGCTAGGCCCAATAAGCTCCCGCCAAATGCCTTAAGAAACCGGTATAGACCTTCAATTGGGCCCCATGGACATAACTGTAAAACTGGTCATGGGTCGTGTGAAAGCCCATGTAAAAAAGCCAAAAGCCTAGACTCAGGTAAGGAACCAATGCTAACTCCTGCTCACTAATCGGATGGCCGGTTTGATAGCTCTCAAGAAAAATAGCGAAGGCCTCCTCAAAGGCTGACGACGTCATCCTGCCAGCATAAACCTCCAGGGCCAGGTATTGCCAAAACGAAACCAGATCATTCACCAACCAACCGTAGCCCATAAAATCAAAGTCAAAAATGGTAACCGAATCCCCCTCAAAATGCATGTTTTTAGGCAGCAGGTCAAAATGGCAATAGCCCCTCAAGAATCCTGATGTGTCTACCTGACCTATCTTCGTTTCGACTTGGCGGGCGGCTTGCTGCAAGAAGAGGTAACTTTCCTGATCGTCGCCAAAGGCGGATTCTAATCGGTCCAGTGGCTGGAACAAGGTGGTATCTAAATCAAAAGTCCAGCGCTCTCCAGGCAATATGATGGTGGATGACACTTGGTGAAAGCGCGCCATTTCATGACCCAGCGAGCGAAGCTGGCTGTTGCTCAGTAATCTCGCTGGCTGGCCGGGGGCATAACTAAAGAGCACCGCACAGCGTGAGCCTTCCACTGCGTCCAGTTGTTGAATCGACTCTCCCATCCGATCCGCAATGGGATAAGACACGGATACGCCTGCTTGCTTGAGAGCCAGCAGCAAGGCTACTTCCGCCTTGACGTGGGACAGGCTTCGGTGAGTGGAGCGGTAGATCCGAAGAATAAAGCGCCCCTGGGCGGAGTCGACTAAATAGGTATCACCCACCCCTCGAACCAGAAAGGTGCAATGAACAGAGTCTAGTGAATAGCGCTCAGTGAGGAAATCCGCCAGGGCATGCGGGGAAAGCGTCGAATAGATGGCGGGAAAAATCGATTTCATGGCAGCAAGATAAGCCTTAAGTGGATAGGCTTATTAGAACTACATCTGACAATCATCAAGCGGCCACTTATCGCTTCAGCATAGGAGCGATTTTGTGAGGCAGTTGTACAATATATCTTACTTCTTAGGAGCAAAAATCCATAGCAGTCCATAAATCGAACGGCACAGGCCGCCCTGCGCCGAAGCGGCTGCATTTACATTTCGTTACTTTTCTATTACAGGTGATTTACAGCCGATGGGGTAGAAGCATTTAGTTTTGCTGCGGTGATAATGATGGTCTTTAGCGCTATGACGGCAGTACGTATACATTGGTATCGAAGAGAGGTGCTTCAGCTATAATCGAAGATAAAAAAGGTAACATCTGGACTACGGGTAGTGTACATCCTCCTAATGGAAATGTCTGGACACTTTCACGGTACGATCAAAAATCGCTGTACAATGAAAAGCCAGCTGTAACTGAAATAATGTCAATAGAAGGGCCGGGAATGCTTTGTGGACTAATGGAAGCGAACGATGGAAGTATTTGGTTTGGCGCTTTGGGGGCTACCAGTGATGTGTTTCGCTATGATGGAAAAACCATTAGGGATTTTAGAAGGAAAGGGGATTAAAAATAACGTGTATACTTTCTCTTTAAACGCCCAAATTATGCAGCAGACACATGGACGCTTGTTCGTTTCAAGTAGGATGGATTTATGAGAACCTGAATGTTTGAAGGGTCTATAAAGGGTTATCTATTGACTAATAGTATATCTGATTCGTCAACATACTCAAAGCTAGCTTAATTGAATGATTGTCGAAATGCGATTGGAGAGGAATCTGTCTTCAACTTAAATAACTTGCTGAACGATTGTGGGTGCTCAAAACCCAGTTTGTAAGCAATTTCACTAATTGACAAGCTAGTCGTAGACAGCATTTCTTTGGCCTTCCCAATCAGCTTTTCATGAATATGTTGCTGGGTGTTTTGCCCGGTCAGTGTTTTTAGCAAACTACTTAGATAGGTCGGAGACAAATGGAGTTGTTCTGCCAGATAGCCCACCGTTGGCAAGCCCGATTGAATCAACTGATCACCCTCAAAATAAGCCTCTAGTAGAACTTCAAATCGGTCGATAAACTCATGGTTGATGGGCCTACGGGTAACAAACTGCCGCTGGTAAAACCGCTCGGCATAATTGAGCAGCACATCGAGTTGAGCAATGATGATGTTCTGACTGAACTTATCGATGGGAGCCTGATATTCCTGCTGAATTTGCTGGATGATGCCATCAATCACTGACTCCTCCTTTTCAGACAAAAAGAGAGCTTCATGAACTGAATAGTCAAAATAGTCATACTGCCGAATCGTTTTAGCCAGGGGTGTATGCCACAAAAAATCAGCGTGCATCATTAACAGCCAACCTGTATGCTCATGGGCCTCGTCAGCTGTAACGGTTAACACTTGACCGGGTGCTAAAAAGACCATTACACCATCGTCGAAATCATATGGCTGTTGCCCGTATTTCAGTCGACCGTTAAAATTCCTTTTTAGCGCGATTGAATAGAAGTTGTTAACAATGCTTTTTGGGGCATCAATTCCCCGTGGCCTGATGTCTTCAAACCGAACAACGCTAATGAGCGGGTGGCATGGTTTAGGAAGGCCAGCCAATTGATGATAAGCGAATATGCTATCTATTCTGAGGATCGGTTCAGTTGGCATAAGTCAATAAGCGCAGTACCTGGATTTTTCTACGTGAAGCCAGATAACCCATGTTACAGCTTAAATAACGAGTTTAGCCCTTCGTTAAGTGCCGTCGGCTTTCGACCAAGCAGCTTTTCCAGGTCAGGACTGATAATGTCTTCCTGACCATTGGCAATATCAGTTATAAACCCGGTGATTCGCCGGGCTACGACATCCGACAAACCGCGTCCGATAAGTTGAGCCTCAAATGGGGCTAGTTCTGCTGGCGTATACGTTACCGACTTACCTGATAGGGTAGTTAGGGCAGTCGCTACGTCATAAAACGAATAAGACTCGCTGCCGGTGAGCTGATACGTTAGGTTACCTTCCGTGGTCGTAGTCAGGGCATTTGCCATCGCTTCACCCATCTCGCTACGTAGTGCCAGGGCAACCCTTCCCTGTCCAGCTGGCAAGTAGATACCCCGCTCGAAAACGGCGTCACCGCCCACAAACTGAGGAATAGCATCCATATACAGAATATTCTGAAACAGCGTGTAGGGCAGTCCACTGGCTTTGATATAGTCCTCGGTCTGAAAGTGGCCATCCATCAATCGGTTGACCAGCGTTGCCGGATCTCTCAGTGCCCGGCTCGTGTAAGCAATTCGTTCTACACGAGCTTTCTTGGCTGCATCGACTACATGCTTGTGCTGGCGAACTCGGTTTTCTTCGTCTGTACCAGCAATCAACAGGACTGTTTCTATTCCTTGCATAGCGCGGTCAAGGCTCTGGGTGTCGTCGTAGGTACCTATGTGTGTGGTAACACCCTGTTTAATCAGATTTACGGCTTTAGTTTCATCCCGCACGAAGGCAGCAATCTGACTGACTGGTATTTTTTGCAGTAACTGGTTGATAACTGTGGTGCCCAGTTGGCCGGTAGCTCCGGTTACTAAAATCATAATGCTGTTGTGTTTTGGTTAAGACAAAGGTCGGCCTTAGCCATTACTCAGACGTAGTCGAATTTGTGATTGTCGTAGCCAAATTAACTCCTGTGGAAATACCATTAAAAAAAGCTATGGCACGGACGGCTAGCCGCTGCTGCCCCGATAAACCACAGATTCGCCGTTTCGCCAAATGTCCTAGTGGAGCCTTTTATGAGAAGAAGCAATCTAAACAGGACTTATTACCTGTTTTCAATTAGCTTTTTAACCAATAGCTTTAGTTCGTCAATCTCTTTTTGTTGCTGCTGATTCGCTTTATGTTGCTCAATACTATACAAGGTCAATTCTTCCACCTTTTCCAGCAACGTAGCGTTCATCCTAACCAAATCAACGCCTTCCTTCACCACTTCATCCGCCGAAGGTACACCCGGCAAATGGCCGTGCTCCCGGATATACGAAGCAACAGAAGCCAATGGGCGTAAAGTGTAGGATCTGGAAAACACTTTATCACTCCACTGATTGACGTCTTCGATCCGTAGACGATGCTTAGCCAGTACGGTTTCACCTTGTTCATTTACGGTCAAAAACTGATCGGTCGTGCCCTGAAACAAGGGATTCGATAAGTGAGCAAACTTGATGCGGCCATTGTTGCGCAGGTTAATCGTGCCGCGCACATCAAGGGGAAACTGGGGTGAATCCGTACCGATACCCACCGCGATGCTGGTATTGGTCGGATCGCCGAGTACGATGGCGTTGTCCAAGGCCACCCGCGCATTCGTACCAATAGCTACTGCATCATGAATCGTGCTGCTTGTCGGACTACAATTACTGCCGAGCATGACATTCTGGTAACCCGTTGTAATGATCTCGCCAGCACCCTGGCCAATCAAAACGTTCTGATACCCGGTCGTATTTTCGCCACCAGCATAATAGCCCATGAACACATTGGCCCCGCCCGTAGTATTGAGCCGACCGGCAGAATTGCCAATGAATGTATTGTAAACACCACTGGTAGTACCCTGCCCACTATTAGAGCCAAAAAAGGAGTTTGAGCTACCCGTCGTGTTGGAATTGCCGGCATAATAACCAACGTACGTATTACCAGCCCCAGTTGTGGTTCGCTCACCCGCGAAACCGCCGACGTAGCAATTGGCATTGGCTGTTGTGCTATATCGACCCGCGTAGTAACCCAGCAACGTATTACCCTGTCCGGTCGTATTCTCACTGCCAGCCCGCACGCCAACAAACACATTGTGGGAGCCAGAGGTCGTTAACTCACCTGCTGCATTGCCCATGAATACATTCTCAACAGCTGTGGAGAGGTCTCTGCCTGCACTGAGGCCAACCAATACGTTAAACCGTCCTGGTGTTGTCGAGTTGGGCGTGGTTAAAACAAGATTACTAACGGTCTGAGCATGGACAAAAAAAGGCGCTAAAAACAGAATGGTAAGCAGGTATTTCATCGTAAGATTTGATAAAAAAAGAATTATATGAGTCGCCTGTCTCTTACGGACCTGTAAGGTAAGGCCTTAAGAGATAGTCGATTAATAAATGATGGTAAGTTGAAATACTTACCAGCTAGCCGTTGTCAGTCGTACCCCTTGTTGATCGGTGTCACCGAAGTAAAGACGTAGCGCAGGCTGACCTTTCGAATCGGTTTCAATAGCGTAGTGAAGTGTTTGATGCGCCTTCGTTCGCTCGCTGTCCGACGCATCCCGCTTGAAGTTTTTGCCAGGATAGCAACTGTATTCACCCCGTTGAGTACCCTGCGCCGGAGTTAGCCGGATCGATTTGTCGTCTTCGTTGAACTTGGCTTTCCCTTTCCAGTACGTATACGCTCCTGTGCGGCAGCCGTAGTACGTTGCTACGTTCATTACATACAGTTCGTACGTACCGTCGGCTGTGAAATGGAAAGCCATGGCCTGCTCAGAAGCGGCTCCGTGATAGCTGCCGTCGGTGCCCCAGAAACTGCTGGGCGAGAACGTACCATAACTCCATTTACCGCCGACACCCGGTGCGGGAGGAGATTGCCGGTCGGGATCAACAACCGCTTCTGCCGGTTTGCTACAGGCCGAAAATAAGAGTACAAACAACGCGATGTATGAGGTTGATTTGAGTAATGGTTTCATTGTAATTTGTTGTTTTAGAGAATTTTAAAAAAGAAGAAAGAGGTATGCTACGTCAGTAAATAAAAGTGAGCAGAACATGCGAATGAACAGTAAAGCGTTGTGGTCGGCGTTAATTGGAGCCTCCGCCAATACGGTTCTGCTCCTCCTCAACACCCGAACGACGTTGGCGGGAAGACTTCATAGTCCGATTGCCGAAATTGTAAGTAAACGTGAGCCGCGCCACCCGGCTCTCCCACTGATTGACGAAGCTTAAGTTGGTTGTCGCAAAGTTCATCGTGCCGCCCGACCGCATCGTGTGTAGTACGTCGCTCACGTTCAGCCGCAGGCTGGCCGCTTTGTTCCACAAACTTTTCTGAACGCCCACGCTCAACTGGCCCATCCCCCGGATATGCATCATGCCATAGACCAACGGCGAATTGTAGAAGCCTGATAGTTCAGCGGTTAGGCCGTGGGGGAGTATGAAACTTTGGTTCAGCGTTACGTTCGCCGATAACTGCCGATAATCGAGTCGTTGCCCGGCAAACTCCGCGTTGTAGGCATTCCAGAATACGTTGGCGCTGGGCTGAAGCGTCCACCATTTGGTTGGCTTAATCGGCAGGCTGACACTCAGGTTGATGTTGTCGAGAGCCGCCAGATTTACGGTGGTTACCCGCATGATCCGTTCCTGCTGCTCATTAACACCCGTAATAACATCGGTGGTGTGGTTGTAGCTCAGGCTGATGTTCGTTTCATTCTTATACGTATAGCCCACCTGAAACGCATTGGTATACTGCGGACGTAAAAATGGATTCCCTTGATAATACGTGTATGGGTCCATTACGTACACAAACGGGTTCAAATCCTGGTAATTTGGCCGGTCGATACGTCGGCTGTAGGACGCGCGCCATTGGTGATCTTCATTGATTTTGTACGTCAAAAATGCGCTTGGAAACAGGTTCAGATAATTGCGATCGACAACTTTACTCAACGTAACGGAATTGCCTAGCGAACGCGTGTGCTCGGCCCGCAACCCAGCCTGTAGCGACCATTTTCCCCAGTCGCGATTTGCGTTGAGATAGCCCGCAGTGATGGTTTCGTCGTACAGAAAATGATTGGTACGTTGCGGATCGGGTACGTAGCCAGTTTCGGTACGTGTCTCGAAGCGAACGTCATTATCCGACGTTACGTACGAAACTTTACCACCTGCTTCCAGTTGTCCACCACTACGTAGCGGATGCACATAATCGGCTTTGGCGGCCCGGATCGTTACGGTCGATGGCGGCAGATTACGCTGTACGAGTTCGGGTTGTGTTTCTTCGCCACCAGCTCCCAGATAGCGCGTCCGCATGTTATCCTGGGGCTGAATGTTTACGCGTGAATAATCCAGATCAGCGGTCAACTCGCGCCCCAATGAATCGAATGTATGTTTGGCATTCGCATTGATTGCCACCCGTTTTGTCTCCCGGGATGACGCATTAATCATGGTTAACGTCTGTTCCAGCTGACCTTTCGCATTGTAGACAAGATTTTTATTATCAATCGTCGCCTGACTGTTGCTGAACAGGCCGTTCGCCATCACACCAAACGTAGTGCGTTTACTCAACGCATAGTCAGCACCGACTTTAAACGTATGGTTTCGAGCCGTACTGGGCCGATAGCCAAGGTTATTTACCGTGGTCAGCGAATCGCCGGAACCAAACGTCCGCAGCGCATCGACTGAACCGAACGATTCGCGATAATCGTAGTTGTAATTGCCAAATAAATTCCATCCTCCCGCCCGGTGATTAAGCGTTACTCCCGCCGAGGCTTTCGGAAATCGGCCATAACCCGCGCCCAACGTAGCACTACCGTTCGTGCCCTCTTTCCGGCTCCCTCGTTTGAGTCGGATGTTGATAATGCCCGCATTTCCAGCCGCATCATACCGAGCCGATGGATTTGTTACGAGCTCAATACTTTCAATGCCGTTTGATGGTGTGTTACGTAGCAGATTCACAACTTCCTGCGCCGATAGGTAAGTCGGCTTTCCGTCGATCATGACCAGCGTTCCCTCGCGACCTTTGAGCGTAATGCGATCATTCTGATTATCAACAAATACGCCGGGGGCTTTTTCCAACACTTCCAGCGCCGTGCCCCCTGCCGAAACGATGCTGTTTGCTACGTTGATCACCGTTTTATCCGGCAACTGTTCGATAAAAGGCTTTTTCGCGGCAACCGTTACTTCGCCGAGTGTTTGCTCCGATTGGGGTAACGTAATGGGTGCTACGTTCACCTCCGGCTGATCGGCCACTACCGTAAAGGGTGCAGACGTTGTTTTCTGGTAGCCAACCAGTTGGGCGGCAATCTGATACGTTCCCGGTGCGATATTATCAACTACGTACTGCCCGTTGACATCGGCTACAGCCCCTTTTACCAACGGAGACGTAGCAGTCGATTGGCTGGTAGCCGGTGATGACGTAGTTGCTTTTACCAGAAGTATGGTGGCAAATTCAACCGGTTTTCCAGCGACATCACGTACTGAACCGAGCACTTTAGTGCGACTGGATTGTTGGGCTAAGGCAGCGGAAGCCAGCAGACTAACGCTGAACAGGTAGAGGAAGCCAATCAATAACAGATCTACGCCGGAGGGGGTAAATAGGTTGGCCATGCGGTTGTTGGAGGAAAGTTGACGTTTCATTTTGTAGCGTTCATTAGTGGCTACAAAGTTGGCCGTCTACCGAACGCCCATCAATCGCACAAACATGTGAAAAGAGCCTGCAAAGCGTCCCAGAAGATGTGATTTTATGGATTGTACGTAAATCAAAACCTCTAATTCGCCCGCAACCCCGGTCCTGAAGAGGACTTTGTTTGTCCTTAGACAAGGTTCTCCTCAGGCTAATCTTACATGAATTGAAGGGTGCCAATTCCCGTCGCATAGCGACCCAATGTTTGTAGAAAAAAGGTATGGTGGCCGTTTTTCTACAAACATTAGGTCGCTACGCGACGAAAGACAAGCCCCTATAGCATTAGCTATTTAAAGAATTTGGGGTACAACACGCAAAATCACACCAAACCCTCCCGCATGGCTTTCAGGATGGCTTCGGTTTTGGAGTTGACTTGCAATTTGTCGTAGATGTGGCGAATGTGCGACCGAACGGTGTCAATGCTGATATGAAGTTCATCGGCAATGAGTTTATAACTGTAGCCGGCTACCAAACCCTTCACGATATCCAGTTCACGGGTCGAGAGTTTGTACTCGTCAGCGGTGGGGCGCGACGCGGGCGTTGCTACGTTGGTTGAGGGAACATCATTCGGCAGGGCGTTTTGCTGCTGGAAGAAACGTAGCACCTGCCGGGCCACGTTCGCGGTCATGGGGGAACCACCCCGGTGAACATCAAAAATGGCGGCAATAATCTCCGAGGGCGGGGTATGTTTCAGCAGGTAACCGCTGGCTCCGTTCCGAATGGCCTGAAAAATTTTCTCTTCGTTGTCGAACACCGTCAACATCAGCACCTGCGTTTGGGGCGAAGTCGCTTTTACAATGGGCACGGCCTCAATGCCCGTAATACCGGGTAAGTCAATGTCCATCAGCACTACGTCAGGACGTAGTGACCGCATCTCGTCGGTCAGGTTCCGGCAGTTGGCAAATGCGCCCAGTAATTCCAGGCCTGGCGTGGCCTGAAGCAGAAAAGATATACCTTCGCGCAGGTCGCGATTATCTTCGTAATAGACTATTTTGATGGTGTCAGTCATAATTTTGTAAGCAATTCTATCGCCGTTCCGGCCCCCGGTTTAGCGGTCAGCACCAGATTTCCCCCGATTTCACGAGCCCGTTTCTGTAAATTAGGCAAGCCATTTCCCGGCTGAACAGTGGCCGGATCGAATCCTCGTCCGTCATCTTTTATCGTCAGATGCAATTGCTTTCCCGCGTTGATACTCAGGCTAACATCAATCCGCGAAGGTTCGGCGTACTTCACCGCGTTATTAATACTTTCCTTGAAAATAAGGTACAGATTACGTCGCTGCTCTACGTTCAAACGGGTTTTTTCGAACTGATCCGATACGTTCATTCGGAACGTAATGCCTTTTGCCTCAGCCATTTTCAAGCCAAATTCGCGCATTCGGGTCACTACGTCCTCCAGCCGGTCATGTTTCGTCTGAATGGTCCAGATAATGTCCTGCATCGACTCCGACAACGTAGTGGCGCTATTGCTGATACGTTGCAGAATGGGCACGGCCTCGGGCGTTGTGGGCGCAATCTGTTGTTGTACTACGTCGCTAAAAATACGAATGCTGCTGAGCGTTGAGCCCATATCGTCGTGCAGATCGGTCGCAATTCGATCACGGATGCGTTCGAGATGCAGCCGCTGCCCTTCGCGATTCTGATAAATGGCATAGAGAATTCCTAAGACGATCAGAATCAAGAGAAACCGAAACCAGGTCGTCTTCCAATAAGGCGTCACGACCCGAATCGCCAACGTAGCACCCGTTTCATTCCAGACGCCGTCGTTATTGGCCGCCTTTACCCGAAACGTATAACTGCCCGGTTCAAGGTTAGTGTACGTCGTGGTGCGCTCGTTGGTTGTGAGCCAGTCACTATCAAAACCCACGAGTTGGTAGGCGTAGCGATTTTTTTCGGGCTGACTAAAATTGAGAGCCGCAAAGTCGATGGCCAGTGTTGTTTCCTGCGGCTCAAGTTGAATCGAGGAAGCTACTGTTCGTGGTCGATTATTGACCCGAATATGGGTAATTACTACCGGGGGCGCTACGTTATTCTGCCGAAGATTTTCGGGTTTCCAGTACGCAAAAGCCCCTTTGAATCCGGCGAAAAGTGTTCCTTGCCGATCCATGCTGATCGCTTTGTAGAGGGTATTGGAAAACAGACCATTGGCTTCATTGTAATACCGAAACCGCTTTGTTCTGGGGTCTAGTTCATGCAGTTGCTCATCGCTGGCCAGCCAAATATGCCCTCGCTGATCTTCGGCAATACTGAATACATGATCGGCGAGCAGACCGTTCGCCAACGTATAGGTTTGCTGGATCTGGCCGCTCGTATCGGTCTGAACCAGAAAGTCAATTCCTGAGATCCAGGGCTGCCCCTGCCTGTCGACATAAAACGTACTGTGTATCTGATCAGACGGTTGAACGTTTTTTTCGCCCCCGCGCAAGTGTATCCGTTTCGTTTGCCCCGTAGCTGGATTCAGTCGAAACAGACCCACTCCTGTTTGCGCCCAAACCCACCCGCGATGGTCGGTCTGGAGTAGGCTAATACTCGTCGGCAATTGATTCGGCCCTGTCGCCAACCAGCGTTGAAACTGATTCGTAGCTGGGTCATACCAAAATAGACCCTGGGACGTAGTGCCCACCCAGATGCGACCGTCGGTACCCAGGCAAAGGGTTGGCACGGTTAGGTTGGCCTGTCGTTCTTTAGAGCCAATATCACGACGAACCTGCCATTGCAACGTAGCAGGGTCATAAATCGCGACTCCCCCCTGCATGCCAAGCCACAGCCGTCCTCGTTTGTCCTGAATCATGTCGTAGTATAGACTATTAGGCAGATCTGGCTCTTTCGGTATCGGGGTTAATGAACCTGACAAGCGATTCCACTGATAAAGCCTTTGATGACCTAAAACCCAGTACGTATCATTCTTTTGATAATCCTGACGAACTATTTCCACAGGTTCTGCCGGCCCTGACGACGGATTGGGTAACCATTTACGACTAAATTTCAGGGCAACTGGATCTATTTTCGCAATACCTTCCGAAGTGCCTATCCAGATGATGCCGGTTTGTCGATCAGCCCACATAATGCCGACCGTCCCGCCCGGATAACTCAACGGATCATTGGCTACGTGCGTGAATTCGGTAAACTGTTTCGTGGCTGGCACGTAGGCCGTGAGTCGATTATAGCCCCCCAGCCAGAGTAAGAGTCGCCCATCGGGTAAGCGGTCTTCTACCAGTTCTGTACTGGCTTGTGAATGGGTAACAAATAGGTTGAAACGATCGGTGGCCGGGTTATACTGACGTACCTCGCCCTGTTTCATAAGGGCATAAACGTGCCCGTTCTGTTCGGTCAGCCTTTCTACTGGTTGCTGCGCTTCCGCCCCTACGAACGAAGTATACGTACGATTTGCCGGATCAAGACGGTAGATAACTCCCCAGTGCCACACCCATATGTTTCCATGCTGGTCAGGATAGGGTATAGGAAACGTACCGGGGTGAATTGTTGGCGCCGGAAACGCGGTGAGTTGTCGGGTCCGGGGCTCCAAACGATAAATGTGATCTACCGACGCAAACCATCCCATACCCGCCCGATCGAAACGCACGGGCGAAACAAAGTCGTTGTCGGCAACCTGATCGCGCTGTTGTGGGAGCGGAATAGCCTGAAGTCGGTCAGTTTGGGGATCGTACCGGCAAAGGCCCCGATTGGTAGAAACCCAGATAAATCCGTCCTGATCCTGAGCCAATCCGTCGGATACGATGTAGTTGCCGGGCAGGCCGTCTTTGCCTTCATTACGTTTATAGATCGTGAATTTTACG
Source organism: Spirosoma flavus (assembly GCF_054778555.1). Classification (NCBI taxonomy): domain Bacteria; kingdom Pseudomonadati; phylum Bacteroidota; class Cytophagia; order Cytophagales; family Cytophagaceae; genus Spirosoma; species Spirosoma flavus. The sequence goes on along the minus strand of NZ_BAAGZL010000002.1, from coordinate 1,275,440 downwards.
CCATCGAAGCGGTTCAGGCCGTTAAAGGTACCAAACCACATAAACCCGCGTCGGTCTTTCAAAATCGCCGTAACCTGATCATTCGATAAGCCTTCCTGGGTAGTATAGTGCTGAAACGATACGTCTGACGGTTGGGCTAATAAGCCCAACGGACTCATGAGAATGAGTGCTATGAAGCACAATAACCATCGCCAGAGCACTATAGAAGTAGATTTAGTATTGTTTCCTCAAAGATACGGCCTTGCAAAGGTGGTGTGCAATGTTAGCCGATCGCATAAAGATGTGATCAATCGCAAGATGCTTGTTCAGCCGAAGGGTAACCGCCTTTATACGGAAAACAGTAAGCTGGTCTACATTGAGTCACGTTGAGGCAGTGGACCACCAAAACGCTGTCTTTGCGGGTTCTGCTGCGGTCCTGGCGTACAGGGTAACAATTCAGTATTTCTAGTAAACAAAGGCGAAAAACAGCGGGTTTTCTGACGTACCAATCTATAGATGACCTCAATTATGCAAAATCAAATCGCATCCTATTTACCCAGTCCAAGTCCGGTTATTCTGATCGTCTACCGGAAAGAACCCTATCAATATTGCGCCGTTTTCGTGAATCAAACCCGGCAGCAGGCCGAAGAAACGTTTAAGCAAAAGTATACACTTGAGCCAGAGGCAAGCTATGATGTTAAAGAATTCCAGGATGTGGAAAGCTACTCTGTTACTGAAGACGGCAATCTATTGGTGAATGGTAGTTACAAATAAAAAGCTGTCTCATGTACGCTTTTTGCCGTAAAAGGTTTTAAATCTTTTCAACCTGTCTTCTTGTGTACCTTACCAACGTAGTACTGAGATAACGTCAGGATAAAGTTGTCTTTATTGTCTTTTTTGCCTTTGATGGCACGTAGCATCATCGTATTTTTATTGCCAATCAACTACAGATTCAGATGGTGAATGAGCGCGTGATGGAGAAGCTGGAAATCCTATCTGATGCAGCAAAATACGATGTGTCCTGTTCGTCTGGACAGAGCAAACGAAGCAATAAAGATAAAGGGCTGGGCGATTCGAAAGGGTACGGCATTTGCCACGCCTTTACCGAAGATGGGCGGTGCGTATCGCTCCTTAAAATCCTGCTGACCAATCATTGTATTTTCGACTGCGCCTACTGCGTGAGTCGCAAAAGCAATGACGTAAAGCGGGCCGCTTTTACGGTTGAAGAGGTAGTCGATCTAACGATCAATTTCTACCGCCGGAACTACATTGAAGGCTTGTTTTTAAGTTCGGGAATTTTCGACAGTCCCGATTACACCATGGAGCGCCTGGTGCGGATCGCTAAAAAGCTGCGCAAAGAGCAGAATTTTAACGGGTATATCCATCTCAAAGCCATTCCGGGAGCCAGTGACGAGTTGATTAAGGAAGCCGGTACGTATGCTGATCGCTTGAGCGTCAACGTGGAAATGCCAACCGAACAAAGCCTGAAGTTACTGGCACCCGACAAGAACCACCAGGATGTAATACGTCCCATGACGTACCTGAAAGCCGAGATTGCTGGCCATAAGGAAGAAAAAAAGAGTAATCCCAAAGCACCTGTTTTTGCTCCTGCTGGTCAGAGCACGCAGATGGTAATTGGCGCGACCAACGAAACCGATCTGGACATTCTGGGTATGGCCAATCAGTTCTATAGTCAATTGGCCTTGAAGCGGGTTTACTATTCGGGCTACGTACCGATCAGCGATGACAATCGACTCCCTTCCCTGGGTACACCCGTTCCCATTATCCGGGAAAACCGGCTCTACCAGGCCGACTGGCTGCTACGTTATTATGGCTTCGGATTTAATGAGCTGGTCGGCTCTACTCAACCCAATCTGGACCTGGATGTGGACCCTAAACTGGGTTGGGCTTTGCGAAACTTAGATCAGTTTCCTGTGGACATCAATACAGCTGACATTGAGCTGATTAAACGTATTCCAGGTATTGGCTTTCAAAGTGCGCAGAAAATTGTGGCGGCTCGCCGGTTTAGACGATTGCAAGCGGAGCATCTCCAAAAAATGGGCATCGCCTATAACCGGGCCCGTTACTTTCTGGCGTTCAGTCGGCCATTTACCTCGCAGCCCGATTATACCTCTTCAAAGCTTAAGCAGTTGATCCTGAATGCGCAAGAGAGCAAATACAGAGCCAATTTTTCAACCCAATTAAGCTTGTTCTGATCGGATGACGAACGTAGTGTACGACGGTACGTATGCCGGTTGGTTAACGGCTATCTTTGACATCTATAATGACAAACTAGCGGACGTAGTATTTACTAACCAGGAATCAGGTACCGGGTTGTTGTTTGGGTCTACGTATCGAGTCACTACGGATGAAGCAAAAGCCGAGCGGGTGCTGGTAGGCTTACAAAAGCGATTGTCCGCCGAAGGCATGAACCGATTATACAAAACCTACCTGTCCGAAATCGACCGGTGTGAAGAACTCATGTATGGTTTTGTACGTCACGTCTTCGATAATCCGCAGAATGTAGAAGAAGACTATGCTCACCCGGCGGTTTGGGCCGTAACCCAAGCGGCAAAGCGGGTGAAACGGGAAGCGCATCGAATGGAAGCCTTCGTTCGGTTTAAGCGTACTACTGATCAGGTGTACTTTGCCGTCGTTGAACCGGATTGCGATGTGTTGCCTTTGATCAGCCCTCACTTTGAAAGTCGGTATGCCGATCAACGTTGGTTAATCTACGATGCCAGGCGCCGGTACGGTATTTACTATGATTTAGAGACGGTGAGTCCGGTAGCCATCGATGTTCAGGCTGGCCGTCCTGCTTCTGGACTTGTGTCAATCAGTGATGAGAGTGAAGAATTTTATCAGGAGTTGTGGCGTCGTTACTTTAAGAGCGTGACCATTGAGGCCCGAAAAAATAAACGGCTTCAGCTCCAGCATATGCCCAAACGTTATTGGAAATATTTAACCGAGCAAATGCCTTCAGGAGGTACGTCCAGGCTTAACAAATAGGGACTGACTAGCTTTTTGTCCAGTAAAAACTAGCCAGCCCAGGCCGATGAACGGCCGAATAAGACTTATTTCTTACCAAAACCACCAAACCCTTTCAGCCCCGACGACAGCGATGAGCCAAGGGCTGAGGCAGCCGAAGCCGCTTTCTGAGCCGCCGTCGGTTCGGCTGGAGCATAGGAATCGGGCAGTAGCGTTGGAGCGGGCTGCTCACCACGCTTCAGATAATTACCCGCCAAGATAGCTTTGTACTGCTCCGACTCCGACCAGGCCAGAATCTCTTTCACCCGCAACACAGTATATGGGTGCGTTTGACGTAGCATCGACTGAACCTTAATCAGTTTGGCCATCCAGTTGTCATCGACGTATTCTTCAAACGTTTCGGCCTGCTGCTTAATGGCTTCTACACTGATTGGGTCGCTTAAGGTTTTCGAATAGCCCGCGATTTTACTCAACGCTTCGCTGACAGCGCCTACGTCCTGAGTGGTGAGCAGGGCGGCCCGATCGGCGGAGAACTCGGCCCGGCGGCTCCATTCGAGTAGAGCCAGTTGCACGCTGATGTCGAGGGCGCTGTTGAAGGGCGCTGGAATCATGCTCATGAGCGAGGAGCCGAAGTAGCGCAGAAAATACGTAAACGTATTATAAAACATGTGGTCGCATTTGACGTGTCCCAGTTCATGGCCGATAATCGCTAAGGCTTCGCGTTCGGTCAAAATATCCAGCAGGCCTGAGTTGATATTGATACTATACCGGTCGATCCCGCTGGCGAAGGCATTAATTTCGTCGATAGTTTCGATGTAGAGGTCGGGCAATTTGGGCACGTCGAGCACTCGTGCCATTTTGGTATAGGCCCGATAGAGTGAGGGATACTGCGTTTCGCTAACGCGTGCGCAGGATGAGCTATTATAATAATGCTGGGCGTGTTCGAAGTAGGAATTGATAGTGCCAATAATAGACTTGAACTTGTCAATGCCTTTAAGGATACTGCCGGCGTCGCGGTCTAAAGAATGTTGAAAGGCGTGGTGAGAAAGTTGGGGGAATTCGATTAGATCTTCGCGTAACATGATGCAGTCGTTTAAGAATTGCTAGCATGCTAAACTACAGTTCCTCGTCAATAAAGTAACAAATGCATTGATCAACCGGCATTTTCCGGCTTAAAGCGATGAGATTTTCCTGTCCGTTCGAAGGCCAGCTAGTTTAACGAAGCCGAATAAAACAATAATGCCCCTTTACAACAACTAAGTGAAACGCGCATTAGGTCGCCTAAATTTGAAGACTTGGATTGTGTATATCGTTAACCGAAAGTGGGCAAAATGGCCGGGTCCGCAACGGCGGTCGTGCCGTAGCTGTACTAAGCGAACAGATACTTTTAATTACTTTCTAGGCGCTGAAAATACGAAGGCAAGGGCTGCCCTCCGCGGTCATTGAAGGTATTTCGACCGGTTGAGCATCGTTCATTCCGAGACGACGGTCTACTATTGCTGGTAGAGCTTGATATTTGTACTAATCCATGATTCACGGGCCAACAGCCCATTTAAGAAGTAGATATATCTAGCTTCTATCGTATCAACTTGGAAAGCATTTCTGTGAGGCCGTTGTATAGGCAACATATTCATTTAATATGCCCACCCGCTTAAAGGCAAAAGTTCACAGCAGTCTGTAAACGTAACTTTTACGTGTCGTTAACATTCTTTTACTAGCCCACCAACACATCTCAGCACAAAGACGGGTAGGTTTGCGGACCACCGCAGTGGTTGAAATTCGTTGGTATAAAAAAAGAAAAAGGATGAACTACTTCCGCGTATATGCTCTGTTCTTACTGTTTGTTTTTTGCACTTCTTGTGGGCAAAACCAAACAAGCGCACCAAAAGATAGTATCAAGTTCGAAGTTAAGGACATAGGGCCTAACATAATGGTTCGTAATATAAAAAAAGGCAGAAATGGCACCATTTTGATCGCTGGCCCCAACAACGCATCATTTGGTGATGTGTTTCGATACGACCCTTCCAGGGCCGGGGAAAAATCGTTTACTAATCTTACCAGTAAACTAGGTCAGCACAAATTTCAAGATGTTCTGGAAGATCGACGAGGAAATAGTTGGTTCGCTTCTACGGATTCAGGCGTTTATTATGACAACGGGAAATCCATTCAACATTTCACTACTACGGAGGGACTTGCTCATAATACAGTCAGCTCTATTTATGAAGATAAAGCCGGTATTATTTGGTTCGGTACTGGAAATGGTCTGAGCCGTTACGATGGGAAATCGTTTCGAAATTTTACCTCTCCGAACGCCCCGCTTTTTTATAAAGAAGGGCATTGGAATAATGAAATTAATACAATCCTTGAAGATAAAATAGGGAAATTGTGGGTTGGCACAAGGGGCGACGCCTTTGTTTATGACGGGAAAAAATTTACTACGTTAACCCATAAAGGCGACCCCTTTCTCGGCGTTTGGGCCATAATGGAGGATAGAAAAGGCACTATTTGGCTCAGCGGTTACAATGGCTTTAAAGGAGACCGTCGACCCGGTGGCCTCTATCGTTATGACGGTAGTACCTTTACTAAAGTATCGGAGAAAGGTGCTTATGCGATCATACAAGATAAAAAAGGTAACATCTGGACTACTGGCCCGGTAAATCCTGCTAATGGGACGGTCCAGGCGCTTTCCCGTTATGATGCAAAGACCCTGTATAGCAATAATCCCACAGTAACCGAAATTAGGTCAGGAAAGGTTTTTCTGGGGCTTTTGGAAGATAACGACGGAAGTATTTGGTTTGGCGATGCGACCGGCGTGTATCGGTATGATGGAAAGACCATCACGGACTTTTATAATAAAGAGGGGCAGAAAAAATATACCATAGATACGAAGCAAAGTGTTGTCGTCTGGAAAGGGGCTAGGCTACTTGGTGGATGGGAAGGTACTACGTTTCTTGGTGATGGTTCCCATACAGGGGATGTCGATATAGTAAAAGGAGAATTGTTGATCGACAAACGTAATCTGGTGGGCGGTGCAGTTGAAGTCGACATGACTACAATTGAAAATTTTGTTGATCAACGTTCACTCAATCAATTACCCCCATTTTTTGACATCAAAAAATTTCCTGTTTCTACATTCGCCATTACGAAGGTTGAAACAGGAAATACAAAAGTTCCAAATGATGGAAGTATAAGAGTTAATGAAGGGAATATAAAAGTTACAGGGAATCTGACCATTGAAGGGATCACGAAGGCCGTTACTTTTCCAGCCAGAATGCATTTTAAGGACGGAATGGACGGAACAGTCGAGTTGAATGGCACGCTGATCATTGATCGAACCGATTGGGGTATCGATTATGGATCAGAAAAGCTCTTTTATCAGTCTGGTGATGCAATTTTGGACGACGTTAAACTCTTTATAAAAATCGTAGCAAAAAAATAAATAGCTATAGCGGTTTCACGAGCGGAATAATACAACATAACGCCTGCTTTTGCGACCGTACACATCTTCAGGTTTTTCGCACACACAAAAATGCAATTATGTGCACACCCCCAGCCCTAGCCCTAAAAATTTGGCGGTTGCACGAGTGGTGTTTCTGGCTACGCCTTTTCTTGGAAATGCACAACTGTAAAAGTGCAACCACTTGAGGTTTATGAAGCCCGTTTGACAACGTATCACACCGCCAAACTCAAGATGGAATGCACTGAGTTGGCCGCCAGAACCAAGATGAAAGGGTGGTCCTATCTGCCATCAATCAGGGGTTGCTTACGCACCGAACTGCCCCAGCTACGTAGTATGAACGAGGTCGTTTTGGAGGAAGGTGCCCAGTAGATGAATGGAAGACAAGCGGGAAGACCCCGCAGAAGCTATTCAACGTAGCGCAAGAAGCCTATTAGAAGAGAGAAAAGAAGCCTGCTGTGCTTGGTATGAGTTGCCGGCTGAGGAGGCATGGCCGGGTCTTGATTCGCTGAACAAGGTACCGCAACGTAACACACTTAACTAATTCTCACCCATAAGACGAAGCTGTATTTATGGGTTGCTTCGTAAATAGGGTCTTTGAAAAGACTAGATAATCACTTTGGCGAATGATGAAAAGTCAGTGAAGTCGGTGCCATACCAAACTTTTTCTTAAATGAATACGAAAAGTGTGACAGGCTTTCAAACCCTAACTCGAGGTAGATGGCCGAGGGTTTCTGCTGTTTGGTTTCCAGTAGATGCTTGGCTTCAAGTAGCCGTTTGTCCTGCAGCCATTGCCGAGGAGGGGCACCGAAGGTTTTCCCAAAATCACGTTTGAAAGCTGCCAGGCTCCGGCCAGTAAGCTGAGCAAATTTTTCAAGGGGAATATTGAAATGAAAGTTACGAAGCATGAACTTTTCCAGGTCGATCTTGTGAGGATCGGAAAAGTCGAACAGGAAGTTGCGAAGCCCAGGCAGAGCAAGTACCAACAGCTTAATCCCTTCTTTTACTTTCAGCATACCCATCTCCTCGGTCATAGCCGCCCCCGAGCTATGAGCATAGGGAACAATGGATTGAAAATACCCCTGCAGAAAATCGTTGGCCGGAATCAGGATATTGGGTGGGTCCATGAATTTCTGGTCTGATTCCAGCTTTTCTTCTAAGGCGATCTTGCGCAGCAGGTCTTCCTGCAGGGATATTACGATGGTTTCATAATTGCCGCCGGGCAACGGTGTTTTGGTGAGCGTACCCAGCTGATTTTTGCCAATCAATAGTATGCCTCCTCCGCCCATGGAAATGGTTTGCCCCGAGGTTTCCAGCGTAAACTGTCCTGACACCTGACCTATCAAGGTATGGTGGTTCCAGAAACATACCTTTTCTTTCCGCTCAGCGGAGCTGTACGAATAGAAGATTACACCCGGGAGAATTTCGGCTGGATTCGTCATTTAGCGTTGTAGGTACGTGCCACCGCGTATGGCCCCTGGCGCAAAAGTCGTGTTTAATCGGCTCATTTCTTCTGGGGTGAATACAATATCCATCGCTGCGATATTTTCCGGTAGGCGCGACCGACGACTCATGCTGACTAAGGGCATTATCTGATCGCCCTGCTGGTTTACCCAGGCGATAGCCACCTGCGTTGGCGTGCACCCTTTATTATGAGCAACTTGCTTTAAGATATCAACTTTTTCCAGGTTATGCTGTAAGTTTTCACCCTGAAAACGAGAGAAATGATTCCGGTAATCATTATCGCCAAGCGGAGCTTTTAGTTCACCGGTCAATAAGCCTTCGGCCGTATTAGCAAAAGCCACAACGCCAATGCCTAATTCCCTGGCTGTTGGCAGCAGTTCGCTTTCTATCTGACGGTCGGCCAGCGAATAGCCGATCTCTAAGGCGCTGATGGGGTGAATACTGTTGGCTTGGCGGAGTTGGTCAGCCGTGATCTCCGATACGCCAATGTGACGCACTTTCCCTTCTCTGATCAGGTCGGCGATGGTTCCAATGATGTCAGCCACCGGCACGCTGTCATCCATGCGGCTGGGCTGGTAAAGGTCAATGGTGTCAATACCCAACCGGGTCAGCGAATAATTGATAAAATTCTTGATGGCGATGGGGCGCAGATCCATTCCCAACCACTCACCGTTGTGAAAAATGGCACCGAACTTTACGCTGATAAAGGCATCGTCACGCCTTCCTTTAATGGCTTTACCAATCAGCATCTCATTATGACCAGCGCCGTAAAAGTCGCCCGTGTTTAAAAAATTAATACCGTTATCCAGGGCTTCCTGAATGGTGGCTACACTTTCAGTTTCGTCAGGCGTGAGACCGCCCCAGATGGAAGACATACGCATACAACCTAAACCAAGTTTGGATACGAAGGGGCCATTCAGACCTAGTTGAATTTTTGAGCTGTTTTTCATACTGCAAAGTAAACGGCTCTCCAGTCGAAGCTGTTTTCTTCTACGGCTCAAATAATTTGCCTATATGGCTCATCTTAGTTGATCAGTAGAGGAGATGATTTTATGAGGGAAAACACAGACATAATTGGCTTAGCCCCTGATTAGTTGATCAGATTTATAAGCAGGCTACTCGTCTGAAACAACACGTCGATTTAATAAGTGTGTCGTTGGCTGATACGTTTCATTAGAAGCCCTGGTTTCGTAAGCTTTGCTGCTCACCCTACTACCGCTGATTCATATACTATCGATTTGTAATGCTCTATGGGTTCTGTAAAAGTGCCGAAATGAGTTAATTCGTTAAGATCCTTGACAGCACGAATAGCCATAAAAAAAGCTCCCACACTGGGGAGCTTACCGCTTCGGGAAGAGTTCCTTTAGCGAACCCGCATCCGGTAGATCATCCGACCTCGCAGACCCACTAGAGGGCCACCGACTTCAATGATGCGGGGCCGAGCCGGGCGGTTGATGTGCATTAATTTGATGTTCATCGTCTTTGTTGTTTGTGAATGTGCTACAAAAATAATGAAGAGCGTACTCAGCTGGCAACGAAGAATTGGTCAAGCGTTGAATTTAAGTGATGAATCGCTTAAAAAGGGCGATAACTGGTAAATGTACATGATTGACTTATTCTAAGAATTCGGGTATATAATCATCATATTTATAGTATAAAAGGAAGATATATGACTTTTGTAGGAGGGTAAAAAGAAAGCCAGACGACGCGAAAGTCACCTGGCTTCTGGTTTCGCTCTGTGTGCAGACTTACGGCTGCGTTTTAAGTGCATGTACGTCTACTTCGAGCGAAATACACTTTATAAACTAGAGCTATAAAGTATTGTTTAAAAAATGTTTGAATTTTTGTTCAACCTAATAAAATGGCACTTATACAAGAACAGAAATCTGTCACAAACATATCATCATGGATCATCAGGAAAGTATCTGGATCGGCCCGGAGAAGTACATACAATGGCATGAATTTGATCCTCAAACGCAATCCATATACGAAATAGACGAACGAGTTTCTTTCCAGAAATTGTACGACAAGCAAGATGCGTTAAGTCAGTTTTGGAAAAAGACCGAAACGGAATGTGGTGTGGATTGCTGTGGTATTGATGCGCTTCGGTTCTGGCCTGATGACATCGCTAGAGCGACTCAAAATCTCGACATAGTAGTTTTACTAAATCAATTTAGAGATTTAAAAGATGGTGTGGCCAGAAGCCATGAGCAGGTAGTCGTCTATCATCGACTAAATCAGCTCTTTCATAAGACAACTTTCCTGGTGTTAATCGATTATTTAATTAACGAGGTTGAGTGCATTTATGAAGCCAATCTTTAATCTCTTTCTTATTAGTTCTCTCTTCGTTTTTACAACCAACTTCTTATTAACGTAAAATCATTTAGTAAGCTGGCATAAAATAAGTGCAAGGGGCGGTAAACAATTATTTAATATTTACCCAAGATGCCGCAAGTGCTTTTCGTGTACTACTGAAGCACAAATTGAATTTGCCCTTAAGCAAACTGAGATCGGAGTGGTCATAGTTGAAGTATGTCGCAAAATAAACGTTAACGAAGCTACCTTTTATAATTTCAAGTAAAGAACGTCGGCTTAGGATTTGCCGAATTACACTGTTTACACCAACTGGAGCCCGGCCTTCCTAACGGCCAGTTCAGCGGAGAAAGTTAGCCTCTGGTTTAGTAGAAAATTATGGCACGGTCAACCCCGCGAGTCTCAGCTCGTCGAGCCAAACGCATAGCAATAAAAAATAGCGAAGTAAGCAATTCATATTTGGTTAGTAAAAGAAGGCTCCGATAGCTGGAATGGCCTGATAACCAAGTCCAGCTCATCACCATTTTTTGGGGAACTTCACAGATCGACTCGATGAGAGCAAGTTAAGCACCGATAGATAGTGTACTTTTCTATTAAGGCAAAGGCCAAAGTGGTAATTTGTCATGCCGAAGAACGATAAAATACAATCCATTCTCACTTCATAAATACTTCGCTATAAATTGAGCGATCTTTTTTACCCTGTCGGTATAGGGCGGGTAAAGGAAGTTAATGGTACCCAGGTCGCGGTGCATGACTCCCCGCTGGTTAGAGAATTCCTGGAAACCGAAAAAACCGTTCGATTTGCCGATACCGCTGTTGTTGACGCCCCCAAACGGAATTTCCATATTTCCGAATTGAAGCAACGTATCATTTACCACCGTATCGCCCGCTGAGGTATTGTCCAGTATGTATTGCGTGTTTTTCTGATTTCGACTTTGGATGTAAAGCGCCAGTGGTTTTTCGCCCTGATTAACAAGCCGTATCGCTTCATCAAGCATTCGATACGTTAGGATAGGCAGTATGGGGCCAAAAATTTCCTCCTGCATGACCCGCATATCCAGCGTTACGTTCTCCAGAATAGTGGGCTCAATAAAATTCTGGTCGGCGTTGAGCTGACCGCCGAACGTAACGTTTGCCCCTTTCGACGTAGCATCGTCGAGCAGCATTCTAAGTCGTTCAAAATGCTTTTTATTGACGATACGTGCGTAGCTGTCAGATGTTTCAACTGATTTGTTATCAGATTGATACATCTTCCGCAAGCGTTCTTGTAATGACTCCAAAAAGGGCTTTTTTATGGCTTCGTGTACCAGTAGATAATCAGGCGCGATGCAGGTTTGCCCGTTGTTGAAGTATTTTCCCCAGGCGATCTGTTCGGCGGCCTGTTTCACATTCGCCGATTCATCTACGAACGCGGGCGATTTCCCGCCCAATTCCAACGTAACGGATGCCAGATGTTTAGCCGCAGCAGTCATCACCAGACGGCCAACTGACGGGCTTCCCGTAAAATAAATGTGGTTGAAAGGCAGTTCAAGCAGGGCTTCCGAAACCGTAGCATCGCCCTCAAAAACAGTTACTTCATTGGGAGGAAACAACTCCGAAATCATCCGCTTCATGAGCCCCGACGTATGTGGAGTTAACTCCGACGGCTTCAATATTGATACATTACCAGCAGCTATGGCCATTACCAACGGACGTATCATTAGCGCGAGCGGATAATTCCAGGGGCTGATAATCAGTACGTTGCCCTTGGATTCGTAGTGAATGTAACTTCGAGTACCGACCAGCGCGAGCGACGTCGGAACGCGCTGGGGTTTCATCCATTGGTTCAAATGCCGAATCGTATGTTTGATTTCGCTGTATATCGGAATGAGATCGCCCACCATCACCTCGACCGGAGGTCGCCGGAAATCGTCGTACATGGCCTGCTGAATCGCCGTTTCATTACCCGTGAGCCACTGCTGAATCCGGCGAATGCGTTCGATACGTTGATCAGCACTGGTTAAGGCCATCGAACGGGCTTGCTGGCGTTGTGCATCGAAAACAGTTTGTATATCATTACGTAGGTTCACCTGGGGCTGAAGCGTGGTCATGGCCTGGAAAATTTGGCAATTATTTAGGCTAAAAGTACAAAAAACCGGCTGATGTGGATTTAACTCATGAATCGTTTATCTTAGCTGAAACTTTAGTAAACCCCAACCGGATGACGCTCGTCAGTGATAACATCCGCTACCTGCGTAAGCTAAACGGGTTAACGCAGGAGCAATTCTCCCGAAAAATAAATATAAAACGTTCTTTATTAGGTGCTTACGAAGAGGGGCGTGCCAATCCGAATCAGCAAAATATGCAGGCAATTGCCAAAGCATTCAACACCACCGTTGAACTGCTGACTCGGCAGGATCTCCGTAAAATCCGTGAAACACCGAATCTCAGCATTCCACTGGGCCAGAAATCAGCCGATACGTACAATGCTCGTTTAGATTCAGGACCAGCGATCCGTTCCGACGGGAAACTGACCTCCGACGACGATCCGTTTCAGCATCCTGATTTTCCGGATATTTTCGCGCAGCCTGGCCCTCCTCAACCCGAACCGCAACCGCTTTCGTCGGTACTGAACAAATTTTATCGACCTCAGGAGGAAGTACGTCGCACAAACGAGCATCCAGCGCCGAATCCGCCCGTCATTACGTCGCCTGTTCGCCCAGTGAGCAACCCGTCTGCCAATACGGCTGACTGGCTTCGGCAGGATAAACCCGATACGGAATCGTTATTTATGCCTTCGACTGACCGTTGGGGCGGAAACCCGGCTGCTACGTCAAATCCGGCCCGGCCAACGGACGTACTGACGTTTAATAATGTTTATGAAGAACCGGGCGTAACGGCTAAGCCTACCCCATCGACACAGGTGATGGGGCCTAGTATCCCGGTGGTGATGCAGGCGCAATTTGCTACGTATCGCCAGCGACATCAGCAGACCGACTTTATTTATCAGTTGCCGGCCATGCATCTGCCAAACCTGCCCGAAGGCCAATATCGCGCTTTTGAAGCAGGTGACGACTTTACGTTTCCAGGGGCGCTGCTCGTCGGGAAGTTTATTCGCAACTGGTTCGATATTCTAGATGGCAAAGTGTATGTCCTGATGCTGAATCATCCGAATGGCGCAGTCATTTGCTGTCGCCGGGTATATAATCAAGTGAAAACGAGGGGCGTACTCTTACTTACTGCCGACCGTACCGACGTGCCAAACCGTGAAGTGTCTCTAAAAGACGTACTGGAAGTTTGGGAAGTAAGCGCCTTCGTCAGCCAGGAATTGCCGCCCGTACCGCCCAGCACCGAGCGGCTACGTCAATTGATCGACGATCTGAAATTTGAAGTCGATAGATTATAATTACCAAAAATACCTTCCTCTTTTTAACAGGGCTTTGGCAAATGGCATACGTGTCTGATGCTCAAAGCCCTTACCATTTCACTACGTAGTATTGTTAATATAATAACCTGTTCAATCAGCTCCTTCGTACCTTTACCGCCATTATGCGTTACTTTCTTCAACTGGCGTATCGGGGAACAAATTACCACGGCTGGCAGCGGCAACCTAACGGGCTGAGCGTACAGGAGGTCCTTGAAACAGCCCTGACCACCGTACTACGTCAGCCTATTGCTATAGTAGGCAGCGGACGAACCGATGCGGGCGTACACGCCGGAGAGCAATTCGCGCATTTTGAAACGGACGTAGCGTTACCGACCCACTTGCTACGTTCGCTCAATAGCCTAATTCCGAGGGATATTGCGGTATACGACTGCTTTCCGGTACGTGCCGACGATCATGCCCGCTTCACCGCTACGTATCGGTATTATAAGTATCACATCAGTCGGCGGAAAGATCCGTTTCGGGAAGGATTGACGTATTTATTCACGTTGCCACTCAACGTAGCACGCATGAATGAAGCGGCCTCGATACTCCTTAATTACACTGATTTTGAAAGTTTTAGCAAGGTAAAAACCGACGTCAAAACCTTCGATTGTCGTATCGACCGGGCTGAGTGGGAAGAGAAAGCGAATGGTGATTTAGTATTTCATATTCAGGCAAACCGGTTTCTGCACGGGATGGTACGTGCCATCGTTGGTACGTTGCTGGCAGTAGGGCAGGAGCGATTAAGCGTAAACGATTTTGAGCAAATTATACTAGCACGCGACCGCAAAAAAGCTGGTCGGGCTGCCCCCGCCGAAGGTTTATCACTCGTGGAAGTTGGGTACCCTTTTATAAAAAGCGAAAGTGCAAATGAGTGAAAGTGCCAAAAGGCTTGCGTCAGTATTTCGCTCTTTATCTCTATCTTCAAACAAAAAACGATTGTCTTGAAAATTGGAACTATAGTATTAGCTGCTGGCGATGCGTCGCGCATGGGTGGCGACCTGAAGCAGTTATTGATTTATAAAGAGCAAACGCTCATTCGGCGAGCTACTGAAAGTGCGCTGGCGCTTCAACAAGGCCCCGTAGTGGTTGTGCTGGGGGCCAACCGAAACCAGATTGCGCCTGAATTAGAGGGCCTGCCCGTTACGATTGTCGATAACCCAACCTGGCCAAGCGGACAGGCGGGTTCGCTGAAAACAGGCCTCGCGGCTTTGTATTTGACGCACAAAGACATTGAGGCTGTCCTGATTTTGCACATCGATCAACCGATTGTGTCATTAGGTTTGCTTCTGCACATGCTCGATATCCGGAAAGAGGAAGAGAAGGGCATTGTGGCCTGTCGGTATGGAACTCAGATCGGCGTACCCGCTTTATTTTACCGGACCTATATTTCTGAGTTACTGCAACTTCAGGGCGACAAAGGAGTACAATGGGTAATTGTTCGCCACCGCGATGACTGTTCAGAAATACCGTTTGAGGCTGGTTCTATTGATCTAAACACCAGACAGGACGTTGACCAGTTCAGACAGGCTTATTTACACGCCCAGCCATAAATCAACACTGATTTCATGCAGAAACTCGAAACGGCACTCGATTTACAAACCCGTTTGACGGCTATTCTGAAAACGGTCGAACAGGAATTTGCGCCCCTCAGTGATGAGCAACTTCGTTGGAAACCCAGCCCCGAACGTTGGAGTATTATTGAATGTTTGCAGCACCTGAATCTAGCCGAACGGTTCTACATACGTAACATTCAGCATAAGGTCGATAAACTTGGATTGGTACAGACGCAACCCACCGATCAGCCTGTCGAAAGCGATTTGTTAGGAAAAGCGATGCTTTTCGCCGTTGATCCTCAGGTGAAAATCAAGCTCCCCGCACCGGGAATGATCCGTCCCCGCCCTGCCAACGAACTCGTTCCAGCCGACGTGATGGGCCAGTTTCTGGATCTGCAAACACTGCTACGTTCGCTGCTGGACAAGGCCGTTTACCTCGACTGGAATAAGGATAAAGTGATGACACTGTTCGGTAACTGGCTTAAAATCAGGTTGGGCGATGCTCTCCTGATGCTGCTAGCCCATACCGAACGCCATCTAAAACAGGCGCTACGTGTAAAGGCTGAACAGATCTAAAGAGCGAAAGAATGAAAGAGTGAAAGAGCGAAAAGTGTCCGGCAGGTACTTTCGCTCTTTCACTCTTTCATTCTTTCGCTCTTTAGATCTGCTCTGCCAGCGCTTTTTTCATAGCTTTCCGCTCGCGGGCACCGGGGCGGTAGAAGGCGTAGAACACCAGCGGGAAAATAAACAGGGTCAGCAACGTAGCGGTGATGAGTCCGCCGATAACCACAATCGCCAGCGGTTTCGATGTTTCAGAACCAATCCCGGTCGATACAGCGGCTGGAATCAGACCAATGGCTGCCATCATGGCGGTCATCACTACCGGGCGAACCCGCGACAACACGCCTTCGTAAATAGCCTGCGCCAACGGTATCTGGTTCTTGAGGTTTTTCTTGAAGACCGAAATCAGAATCACACCATTCTGGATACAGATACCGAACAGGGCAATAAACCCAATCCCCGCCGAAATACTGAAGTTGACGTGCGTAACGAGGAGTGCCGCAATGCCGCCGATGATGGCGAACAGTACGTTAACGAGCACTAATCCAGCGTCTTTGGCGTTGCCGAACAGTACGAACAGAATCACGAAAATCATAATCAAGCTTACCGGAACCATCTGGCCCAGCCGTTTGGTAGCACGTTGCTGGTTCTCGAAATCGCCCGCCCATTTGGCTGAATAACCCGGAGGGAACGTAACGGCCGACGCTACTTTTTGCTGCGCTTCAGCAATGGCGCTACCCATATCGCGGCCACGTACCGAGAATTTTACGGCCGAAAAACGTTGGTTGCCTTCACGGAAAATCAGGATCGGGCCGGTCTGCGTGTAAACTTTAGCGATTTCCTTGATAGGAATCTGCGTGCCTGTTTGAGTCGGTACCATCAGATTGCCAATTTCGGTTTCGGTACGTCGGAAACTGGGTTCGTAGCGGATACGGAGATCGAATTTGCGTTCGCCTTCGTAAATCTGGGTAGCTGCTTTACCGCCAATCGCCATTTCGATAACTGCCTGCGCATCAGCCTTGTTGACGCCGTAGAGAGCTAATTTGTACTCATCCAGTTCAATCCGCATTTCGGGCTGACCGATGTTTTTGATAACGCCCAAATCCTCAATACCACGTACCGTCGCGAGTTGTTTCTCCACTTCGTCGGCTTTCTTGACCAGCGTGGGTAGATCGCTACCGTAAATTTTGACCGCAATGGAGCCTTTCACCCCCGACACGGCTTCCGCTACGTTGTCCATGATGGGTTGCGAAAATCCGAAGTCGATACCGGGGAAAACTTTGAGCTTATCCTGCATTTTAGCCACCAATTGTTCTTTGGTAATGCCGCTTTTCCACTCCTCTTTCGGATAGATATCGACCAGGAACTCAACGTTGTAGAACCCGGTTGGGTCGGTACCATCGTTCGGGCGACCGGTTTGCGAAATCACGCCTTTAACCTCAGGAAACTGCTGAAATACCTTGCGCATCTGTTGTGTCAACCGGATGGATTCGGGCAGCGAAATACTCATTGGCAGTGACGCCCGCACGTAAATTGAACCTTCGTTGAGTTCGGGCAAAAACTCAGTACCCAACAGATTGAAACCCGACAAACCAACCACTACCAGTAATGCCGTCAGTAACAGACTAGCGCGTTTGCGGGCGAAAGTGAACGAGAACGCTCGCATCGCTTTGTCGGTGATGAACTTAACAAACGGATTGTGTTTTTCGCGTACGTTCTTGTTCAGCAACATACTCGCGATCACCGGTACCAGCGTCAGCGTGAAGAGCAGGGCTCCCAGGAGGGCAAAACCCAGCGTCCAGGCGAGGGGCGAGAACATTTTACCCTCAACTTTCTGGAACGAGAAAATTGGAATCAGACACGTAATGATGATAGCTTTCGAGAAGAAAATGGCTTTTCCCATCTCCGTTCCCGTCGAACGTAGCAGCCCGAGCTTAGCCGATTTGTTGAACCGTTCCATGCCTTCGTGATGCGCTTTGGCGTCGAGGGCTACGAAAATTCCTTCTACCATGACCACGGCTCCGTCGACAATAATCCCGAAGTCAATGGCTCCCATCGACAGCAGGTTGGCCGACATTCCCTTGAGCCGCAGGCAGATAAAGGCGAACAGTAGGGCCAACGGAATCACGATAGACACCGCCAACGTAGTGCGCCAGTCGGCCATGAACAGGAACACGATGGTTGTTACGAAAATGATCCCTTCGAGCAGGTTGTGCGTAACGGTATGCGTGGCAAAATTGACCAGCGTTTCGCGGTTGTAGAACGTATTGATTTTTACGTCCGATGGCAAAATGCTGGTGTTCAGTTGGTTGATTTTAGCTTTCACCAGCTCAATCACTTCCATCGGGTTTTCGCCTTTCCGCATAATCACGACGCCTTCCACTACGTCGTTCTGTTTGTCGCGGCCAGCCTGACCCAGACGGGGCAGCGCCGATTCCGACACCTGCGCTACGTTACGTACCATGATGGGCGTACCCTTCACGTTTTTGACGATAATATTCTCAATATCACGCTGGTTACGTAGCAGGCCAATGCCACGTACGACGTAGGCTTCGGCGTTTTTCTCGATCACATCGCCACCCACGTTCACGTTCGAGTTAGCAACGGCCTGATACAGTTCGAGTGGTGTAATATTGTAATCGGCCAGTCGTCGTGGATCAACCGAGATTTCATAGGTTTTAGCTTCGCCACCATAACTCACTACGTCGGCCACGCCCGGAACGCTTTTGAACTGGCGGTCGAGCACCCAATCCTGAATCGTTTTTAGTTCGCGAACCGTGCGGGTGGGCGACTCCAGCGTGTACCGGAAAATCTCGCCAGTTGGGCCGTAAGGTGGCTGAACGTCAGGCTTTACGCCATCGGGAAGATCGACTCCTGGTAGCAGGTTGTTGATCTGTTGCCGCGCGAAACTATCATCGACGCCATCGTCGAACATGACGTTTACTACCGACAGTCCGAACAACGTAGTAGACCGAATATCCGTTTTTTTCTGAACCGAGTTCAGGCCAATTTCAACCGGAATGGTCACGAATTTTTCGATCTCTTCCGCCGACCGTCCGGGCCACTGCGTGATGATCGTGATACGCGTATTCGTTACGTCGGGAAACGCTTCGATGGGTGTATTCTGGTAGCTGATGACACCAGCCACAATGGCCAGCACCGTCAGAAAAAAGATGAAGAACCGGTTCTTCAGCGAGAATGTGAGAATACCTTTGATGAACTTGTTCATGAGTATTAAAGAGCGAAAGAGTGAATGAGCGAAAGAGCGAAAGATTGGATCGTTAGGGCGGGAGCTTTTGTAGTTACAAATCGCTCTTTCGCTCATTCATTCTTTCGCTCTTTAAAACCCTCTTTAGTTATTTAGTGCGTTGAAAATCAGGAGTTGATTTTGCGTGACGACGCGTTCGCCGGGTTTCACACCGCTGTTGAGATACGTAGTGCTGCCAATCGTTTTGAAGGGATCGACTTCACGAACGACCGGGCGATTATGGGCGTCGGCAACGACAACGTAGTTCCGGCTGTCGGCAAAAACTACAGCTTTCGCCGGAATACCGATACGTTGGTCGCGACCAGCGTACTGAACACTCACGTTGGCAAACATCTCCGGTTTGAGAATAATGTTGTCGGAACCTTTGGTTGGGTTGACCAGCGTGATACGTACTTTCTCGGTCTTGCTGTCAGGGTCTAATACGTTGAAAACCTTGTCAATACGTCCCTGATAGACTTGGTCGGGATAGGCCAACGTAGAGATACGTGCCAGATCGCCTTCGTGAACGTGCGCTACGTCGGATTCATATACGTTCGCAATCACCCACACGTGATCTAGGTTCGAGATGGTGAACAGATTTTCCGGATCGTCAGAGCGGATTTCCATACCCGTCGACGCGCTTTTTTCAACCACAAAACCACTTACAGGGGCTTTCACTACGTAGACCGAAGAACCACGTCCGCCCAGAATACTACGTCGTTCGCTGATGCGGTTCATCTCGCCTTTAGCCGCCTGCAACTGCTCCCGCGACGAAACCAGGTCACGCTGCGACGAGAGGCCGCTTTTCACCATATCTTCAGTTACCTGATTGTTTTTCTGAGCAATAGCCAGTTGACCGCGTGCCGCAATAGACTGCTGTTCAAGGTCGGCCATTTCGCCAGAGCGGATAATCGCCAGTTCCTGACCTGCCTTTACGTAGTCGCCGAGGTCGGCTTTCACGTTTTCGATGTGGCCACCAACCAGCGGAAATACCTTCACCACTTTGTCCTGATTGAAAGTCACTTTGCCGGTCAGGTTCACCTCGTTGGTTACCGGAACGAGTTTGGCCGTATCGAACGTAGCGGTGGCGAGCAGATCGACTTGTTTACTGGTGCTGTCGGCCGTATTGTTGGCCGATGCGTCAGGTTGGCAGTTGGTCAGCAACGTAGCCAATAGCACAGCCACTGGAAGTAAGAGCCAACTAATGCGGGGAAATTGATGCGTTTTCATGGTGTATTGGCAAGACGAATTCGGTTGACTGATTTAGTTGGCAAATGGGTTGGCACCGACAGCCAGACGGAGATCTTCCAGCCGTTGTGTGCGGTCGTTTTGGAGTTGGATGTATTGAATCTGAGACGTTTTGTAAGAATCCAGGAAGTCCAGAAATTCCACTACGTCGATGTTTTGTTTGCGGTAGTTCAACGTAACACCGTCGATGAGTCGGCCGAAATCGCTATTGAAACGCTGGTCGAAGGTGCGGTATAACTGGTCGGCCTGCCGCGCTTTCGCCAGCGACCGCTGAAGTTCGCCCTCCACCTGAAGCTGATACGCCGACGCAACCTGCTGGCTGCTTTGAATCCGCACGTTAGCCGCCTGAATATTACCCTGATTGCGGTTGAAAAATGGCAGCGAGATACCGACGCCGACACCGAAATAATTGGGGATGTAACCCGCGTTCCGATCGTAGGTGCCTTGCAGCGTCAGATCGGGAACGGCCATCGCTTTTTGGAGCGTCAGATTTTGTCGTTCGGCGATATTTTGGTCCCGATAGCCGCGCAGGTCGGGGCGGTTCCGTTCGGCAAGGGTCATCAGACTATCAATTGACAGCCTGCCGAGGTCCCGTTGCTGGTTAACCTCGGCATCTGTCAGCGTAGCATTTATGGGTTGTTCGGGTGCGATATTGAGTAATACCGCCAATGTGGTTTGATCGTCAGTGAGTTGAGCCTGCCGTTGTTGTCGTTCGGTCGACAGGTTGAACAGATACGCTTTCAGGCGGGTCAGGTCTTTGAGCGGTACGTTGCCTTTATCGTATTGCTGCTGATAAAGCGCTACCGTCTGGCTCAGCGTAGTAATTTCCTGCTCATAAATTGCCAACGCTTTCTGCTGAAAATACAGGTCATAAAACGTTGAACGTAGCTGCGACGAAAGCGTACGTACCAGATCATCGAAACGGTCGACGGCCAGTTTGGTATTGGTAGCGGCCAGCGCCAGTTGTTTGTTACGTTTACCGGCCAGCAAAAGCAGTTGCTGCACCTGAATGAGCTGTTCAGAATTGCTTTGTTTTACAGGCATAAACTCGCGACTCTGTGGGTTATAAGGCATCTGCTCGATGTAAATCGATGGGTTGTTTCGTTGTTTCGCCTGATTCTCATAACCTTGATATTCATTGACGCCCAGTTTCGTAGCCAGCAACGACAGATTGTGTTGGCGAAACTGGTCTTCGGCCTGGGTAAGCGTTAGCCGGAGTGTGTCGGCGGGAGTTTGGCAGAAGGCTGGGCTGCTGGATAGTAGCAAAAAAAGCCCGATTAAAACACGTTTCATTGCTTGTTGGCGATTGATCGTTGACCGATGCACCAAAAGTAAAATGTGGGTAGAGAATGAGGTGGCTTAACTGGGCGAAGCGGACAAATTGAGGGGCTAAACAGGCAGAATCAGGCGGTTAAATTGACGTGAAATCAGGAAGGTTCTGGCCGAATTTCGTTTATAAGTTGTTTCATCATCTGCAACTGTCATGAATGCTTTCTTCCTGATTGCTCTTTCTGTTAATTGTCTACTGGTCTTATCGGTACAAGCCCAGCAACCCGCCAAATACATTAAAACCCCTACCGGATACGTAATGGTACTACGTCAGGGCGACAACGTACTGGCTGAGCTTGAGCAGTTTACACTTACCGAGAAAATTCCCAGCGCCAGCCTGACGGGCTTTGGGTTTGTTCATCCAACGTTCGGCTTCTGGAATGCCAAAAAGAAAGAGTACGAGCCAAAATCCATGCGCGATATGGAAATGGCCAGCATGACGGGTAGCATTGCCTGGAAAGACGGTAAGCCGGCGCTGCATATGCATGGCGTAGTTACAGACAAAGATTTTAAAGCCTTCGGAGGGCACATCCTGGCATTAGAAGTAGGCACCGGCTCCGTCGAAATAACCATTACAGTACATTCTACCCAGCTAATCCGGGAAACAGATCAGGCTACGGGAGCTGCTGTGCTGCGGTTGTGAGAAATTCGGGAGGTGGGTGAAACAATGCACATAAACACTACGTCTGTTGGGGACAAATCGCTCGCAAATGGAAGAAAGGAAGCCACAGGTAAATAACCCCGCTCAACATACGGTCATCCTGGCCGGGGCCACCGGAAATCTGGGCCAACATATCGCTCAGTCACTACGTCGGCGTGGGGCCAACGTAACGGCATTGGTACGTCAGGGGAGCAACCGTGAGACAATCAGCAAATTACGGCAGCAGGGCGTATCGATTATTGATGTGGATTTCAGTAACGTAGCATCGTTGACCAAAGCTTGCCAGGGTGGTACGTGCCTTGTTTCAGCTTTGTCGGGATTGCGGGATGTGCTTGTGGAAGGCCAAACCCGACTGCTTCAGGCGGCTATTGGCGCGGGCGTTCCCCGGTTTATTCCGTCGGATTATTGTATTGATTATCGTCCATTACCCAAAGGTGAAAACCGCAATCTGGATTTGCGTCGGACGTTTAATGAATTGCTTGATAAGGCGCCCATTGCCGCTACGTCGATTCTGAACGGCATGTTTACTGATCTACTGACGGGGCAGGCACCTGTCGTGCTGTTTAAGCTAAATCGGGTTATGTACTGGGGTAGCGCCGACCAATTGATGGACTTCACGACTATCCAAAATACGGCTGAGTTTACGGCTGCGGCCGCCCTCGATCCATCGGCACCCCGTTACCTACGTATCGCTGGTGAAGTGGCGAGCATTCGAGATTTGCAGGAAGCCGCCCAGAAAGCAACGGGTGAAAAATTCAGCTTGCTACGTCTGGGTGGGCTTGGCGTATTGAACACCATGATTAAAATGATGCGCACGGTATCGCCACAACCGAATGAAGTTTTTCCGCCCTGGCAGGGTATGCAGTATCTGCGCGACATGCTCAGTGGCGCAGCCAAACTAGACTCACTCGACAACAACCGATATCCAGATATTGAGTGGACACCAATATGGGCCGTTTTGGCCAATCGATAACGTAGTAATGATACGCGTCACCGCTGCTCCAGCCAATGCATAAACTCGCTTGCTTTTGCTTTGCTGATGATAATGGGTTCTGTGGTGGGCAGGTGAAGCCGGACGGCGAGCTTGCGGTTGAAATACGATTCAAATTCACGGATGGCGTCGTAACGAATAATGTACTGCCGATTGGCCCGAAAAAATTGGGACGGATCGAGCAGATTTTCGAGTTGATCGAGCGTGTATTCGAGGGAAAACTTTTCGCCCGATGATTTGTGGAGCCACACTACGTCATTTTCGGTATAGAAATAAGCAATGTCGGCCACCGAAACCGGGAAGAATTTGCCGCGATAATTGACCAGAAAACTCGAACGTCGGCTGGGACGTAGCTGTTCGATGAGCCGTTGCAGCGGTTCGTTCAGGTCGGTTTTGGCGGGGGCAGGCGTGTCGCGCTGGAAGTACGTTTGCAGCGCGTGGAATTTGTTCAGACTTCCTTCAATCGCTTTCCGGTCAAACGGTTTCAGTACGTAGTCGATGCCGTTGGTCGAAAAAGCCTGAATGGCGTATTCATCGAAAGCCGTGCAGAAAATAACCGGGCAACGGACCGGAACCTGTTCAAATACCTCGAAACTCAGCCCGTCGGCGAGTTGTATATCCGAAAAAATCAGGTCTGGACTTTCGTGTGTTTTGAGAAAATCAACAGCCTCTTCAATGGTTTCGAGCAAAGCCAGTACGTTTACCGATGGATCGATAGCCGTTACGTAGTGTTGTAATTCTTCGGCGGTAATAGCCTCATCTTCAAGAATAAGCACGGTCATTGTCGGGCGGAATTATAGGTAAATAAACCGTAAAAAAATGTTCATCCTGTTCAATACGTAACGGCTTGCCGCACAAATGTTCGTAGCGTCGGGTCAGGTTTTCCAGCCCAACGTGGTTACTCGATTGCAGCGACTGTTTGGGTTGCAGGTTATTTCGAAACAACACCATCCCATCCTGCTCGGTTACGCTGACATGCAGTTTTCGGTTCTGCGTCAATACGTTATGTTTCACGCAGTTTTCCATCAGCATTTGCAACGTCAGCGGGGGCAGCATCGACCGGCGGGTTTCGGGCGACAACGTAATGGTGAGGTCGATGGCGTCGCGGAAGCGGTTTTTCAGCATGAAATGGTACGATTCGAGCATCAGCAACTCATCCGACATCGCTACGTCCTGCTTGGCGTTGCTTTGCAGAATGTACCGATACACTTCGGCCAGTTTGATCAGATATTCTTCCGCATCTTCGTTTCCGGTACGTATCATACCCTTCAGAATATTCAGGGAATTGAACAGAAAATGCGGGTTGATCTGCTGTTTGAGTACTTCGTACTTCGCCTGAAAATTTTCTTCTTTCAATTTGGTTATGAGCCCCATAGCCTGTTGTTGCGCTAATGCTTTTTCGACACCCCACGTAGTAAGCAGCGAGAATGCCACAATGAGCAGCCCCCGCACCTGTAGCACCGCCGGAAAATTGCTGGTGCCCGTATTTTCCATTCGATATAATACGTCCAGTACCGTCCAGACACGTATCATACCCTCGCTGATGAGCAGGCAGATCAGCACCCGAATCACAAACCCATAGTCTGGATTAATGAACCGGTAAATAAAGGGTAACCCCCGACCATTGTTGACGTAGATGTTGAACATCCAGATCAGCATCGTGAACAGAAACGCCATCCCGAACGAAAACCAGGCCACTTTCGGCTCTGGCCGGTCGTCGATGGCTTCAAAAAACAATAGCGAAATCAACCCCATAAACAGGCCCGTAACGACCGAAGCCCGTAATAGAATCTTGTCGATTTCGTGCTGTAATTGTTCGCCAGAATGATCGTCTCTACTGAGCTGATTCATATGCGTGAACCGATGAAATGCCTTAAAGATAGAATTGCCCATAAGCCAGAAGGCCAAAAAAGACGGTAAAGCAACCAATTTAAGCGGTGAACTGACAACGTCTACCCCTTAAATGGGCAAGATAAGTCATGAATGCTGATTGGTTTCTTTTTTTGGTACTCAACACTTATCAAACTACTTACCGAAAAGTAAATGGAATCGGTAGCAGATGGGTTCTAAAATTAGATTTGGCAAAAAACACATTCGTATGTCTATGAAATCACTATACGGCTTTCTGCTGACCTTCCTGCTGAGTTCCCAAATCCTGGCGCAAAATAACTACGTGGCCACCTCACCAACCTCCACCACACCGGGAGGACTGAATGTCATTGTGGGTATAGGTGCCGGGAAAACAACCATGACGGGCAGCCAAAACACCTTTGTTGGCTTTATGACGGGGAGCCAAAGTACAACGGGTAGCCAGAATACGTTTATAGGCAGTTATGCGGGGTCCAGCAATACCATAGGTATCAATAATACGTTTCTGGGATTTACGGCGGGCCGCACCAACGCTACTGGTGACTTTAATGTCTTTGTAGGCTATCAGGCGGGTTTCGATAATTTCTCAGGCGATAACAATATGTTTTTGGGTAGCAATGCGGGTCAGAGAAACAGATCGGGCAACAATAACGCTTTTGTAGGACCGGGGGCGGGTTTTAATAACCTTAGTGGCAATCAAAATACGTTTTTGGGTAATCAGGCGGGCTTTAACAGTCTAGGCAACAACAATACCTTTGTAGGAGTTGATGCCGGGAAAAACAACACCAATGGCGGCAATAACACCATGCTGGGTCATAACGCCCAACCCGTTAGTGGTTCGCTCCAGAATGCAGTCGCTATTGGTTACAATGCCACCGTTGCGCTAAATAACGCCATCGTTTTAGGTGATCCTGCCAACACCAGCATTGCCGTGGGGATTGGCACCGACTCCCCTCAGTTCCCGCTCGACGTGCGGGGCATCATTAATCTTAGAAACAACGGACGTATCAAGTTCGCCCATTTGTCTAATCCCTTATTTCAGGGCACGACCGACCAGTTTCTGACCGTCAACGAAGTGGGCGAAACCGTACTGGCCCGCCACCGGCTACGGATCGACAACGTGACTCAGTGGAGCGATAAAGTATTTGCACCAACGTATCAGTTGCCCACGCTGAGCGAGGTGGAACGCTACATTACGTTGCACCGGCATTTGTCCAATGTTCCCTCGGCTCAGGACGTAGTGAAGGAGGGGGTTGATCTGGTGCGGATGAACGCTACGTTGCTGGAAAAAGTGGAGGAGTTGACGCTGTATAGTATCCAGCAGGACAAGATGATTAAACAGCAGCAGCTTGATAATCAAAAATTAAAACAGGAAATGGTCGAGCTGAAAGCGCTGGTGAAGCAAGTTTTGGAAAAGAAATAGTTCTTTCAGACGAAGACTGTAAGTCCCTTTCCTTAAGCTGGTCGGGGCTTTTTTTGTTACCAAAAATCGACCGAAAGGTAGGTAATCTTAAAACATGTTGATAAAAACTTAACTTTGAGAAACAGGCATTTAATTACGAAATCAATGAAACCACTTTATTCTATTCTGTGCGCCCTGCTGCTGGGTACCCCATTACTGGCACAAAATAATTACGTAGCTACTTCACCAACCTCGGCCGCGCCCGGAACGAAGAATGTTATTGTGGGAATAGGGGCCAGTAATACAGCCATGACAGGCGGAGACAATGTATTTGTGGGCTATCAGGCGGGTAATAAAAACACAGAAGGGTTTGATAATGCGTTTCTGGGCTATCAGGCTGGCAACAGCAATACAACGGGCCGGTATAATGTTTTCGTGGGATCGCTGGCTGGTTTATACAACTCGACGGGTACCAACAATACTGTTCTGGGCTATCAGGCAGGCCATAACAATAATGGTAGTCTGAATACTTTTGTCGGTAATCAGGCGGGTTTTTTCAACACTATTGGCGGCTCCAATACGTTCATGGGCAATGATGCCGGCCAGAAAAATCTGTTGGGAAACGACAATGCTTTTGTGGGAGCCGGAACAGGCTTTAACAACACTGTGGGGAGTAGAAACACGTTTTTCGGTAAAAATGCGGGTACCAACAGTAATGGTAATAACAATGCCTTTTTTGGGGTCGATGCAGGCTCCAATACCACCACTGGAAGCAACAACACCATGTTGGGATACAACGCCCAACCCGTCAATGGTACGTTGCAGAATGCCGTCGCTATTGGTTACAATGCCACCGTTGCGCTAAATAACGCCATCGTTTTAGGTGATCCTGCCAACACCAGCATTGCCGTGGGGATTGGCACCAACGCCCCGCAATATCCGCTCGACGTACGAGGCATCATTAATCTTAGAAACAATGGACGTATCAAGTTTGCCCATTTATCAAACCCACTTTTTCAGGGAACCACCGATCAATTTCTGACCGTCAACGAAGTGGGCGAAACCGTACTGGCCCGCCACCGGTTACGGATCGACAACGTGACTCAGTGGAGCGATAAAGTATTTGAGCCCACGTATCAACTGCCTACGCTGAGTGAGGTGGAACGCTACGTTACGTTGCACCGGCATTTGTCCAACGTGCCCTCGGCCCGGGAGGTAGTGAAGGAGGGGGTTGATCTGGTGCGGATGAACGCTACGTTGCTGGAGAAAGTAGAAGAACTGACGCTATACACCATTCAATTAGAGAAGTCGGATAAAGCCAATAAACAGGAATTACAGCAGCAAAAAGCCAGAATTGAGGAATTAGAACGATTGATGAAGCAGTTTTTACTAGAAAAAAAGTGATACGCTAGCCTGCGTAAGATCGGCCAGCATTGGTTTTAGCTGAACTTACAGACGTAGCGTTGTACAATGAAAACCCTGCCTGCTCGGTCGGGGTTTTTTCGTAATGACGTATCAATTAACGTGAGTTTGGTTGCTAAACGTGTCGAAATCTTCGGCGTCAGTAACGTAGTAGCTTGTATAAAATATAGGTTTTTTAGAAAATGCTAAGCTGGGAGTTCAGCGATTACGTAACGCGTTGTTAATATTTGCTTAACATTGGCTAGGAAAATAATATTTTGAAATAGCCACTTACAAAGTGATTTAAGCATAGATTGTACTTTAAAAATAGTAATAAGAAAAATACATTGGCCAATTTGAATAAATAGTTGAATGATATCTATAATTTAAGAGCCTACCTCAAAATAAATACAGTAACATAAAATTAATATTGACGTAATATTTGATTAATATTAGCTAATCGAAGCTCCCGCTTGGTATGGTCGAGAGCACTTTACGTACCTAGTTTAATCCATTTGAAGTCATGAAAAAGTATCTCGCTTTTTTGCTGCTGGTAGGCTTCCTAGCAACGCAGGCTAATGCAGCGCCCATTACTACACATAAACCGAAAGGTGAGAAAGTAACGCTGGAACAACAGCTGGCGAATTATGTATCGTACCCAGATGCGCTTAAGCCAACGCGAAAATCTGGAATTGTGGTCGTACAGTTTCGGATAAATTCAGATAGTGAGATTTGCCGTGTTGAGGTTTTTAGTCAGAATGAACAGCTTAATAATGAATTGATTAGCCAACTGACTGGTGTTAAACTGGAAGGTATTCAGAACAATTTAAGCGAGTTCGCGCAGCAGGTTCACACCGTTCGTCTCCGTTTTAAAGCTAGGTAAACGGGGCTTTCTGGCCTAGTTCAATCCGCATTTTCAAGACCAATAAACCAATGCCTCTTATGTGGCTTTTGCGCATCATCTTCGTGCCAAAGCCACATAAGAGGCTTTTTATTTAGGGTGAATGGCTGTGCTTTGACAAGATCAAATTATTAATAAACTTTCTCTTCATTCATTGGTTTTTCAGGTGGTAATTCGTTCAAAAACTACATTCATATGCAAACGATCAGATGGTATTCGCCAGGAGGTGAAGCAGATCAGGGAGGAAACATGGATAACGACAATGCGTCAGTTCAGGGCCAGGAAGGGCAGCATCAGCCTGGAAATACGCCTTTAGACGACCAGGAAGAATTGGCCGATGGTTATATTCATGGGCACGTCGAACAGGACGAGGACGACAAATAGGCCTGTGGATTAGCCACAAACTTCATTTGAAAACAAGTCAGCCTGGTTTTACCGCGGTAAAACCAGGCTGACTTGTTTTCAGACCAGTATAAAGATGTAAAAAATGAAAAATAGTGCGTAAAATCGTCAGGTGAAGGCGGAACTTGACTGCCTTACAACTATACGCCAGCGATTAGACTCTATGTTTCTAAACTACGCTACTATGAAACAATTACTTTTCCTATTTTTTCTATTGGTAGCCGTCAGCAGTTGTGGTCCGTTCACTCCTGATCAGTATACACAAGGTAGCTTTCCGGAAACCCCTGAGAATTTAAGCGATATAAACTCAGCCGATGATGACTATAATTCGACCAGTCACGTGGTAGGCAATGTTATGGCGTTAGTCTTTTCCTCAAAACGGGGTGGTCGAACCGATTTTAATCTAGTGCACGAATCACTCGAAACCACGTTTGATCTACGAAGTGGATCATTTACGTTTAACACGCACCCTTACGGCGGGTTAGACGTCATTGAAGAACAGAGCCCTTTAACCTGGGCTGCTCAGGTCGCTAACTCCAACGCCAACGAATTAGGGCCTTATATTCGCTCCTTTCGAGACTTGGCCGGTAACACAACCGACAGTGATGGACATTTTGGCGAGTACCTTATGCTGTTTGCATCCGATCGATCCGGTAATCTGGATATTTATTTTACCCATAATTATCAGTCCTCTCCAACGTCCGTTACGGGTCTGTCCAGTCGGGTAAGCAACAAGCAATTTGTGGCTCCTCAGCCAGTCGCTTTCCTGAATTCGCCGGCTGATGATGGCTATCCAACGTTCGACAAGGGCTACCAAGCCCTTTATTTTACCTCGAACCGGGGGGGTAATTTTGATATTTACAAAGCCGGATTACCCGCCATTGCGCCTTCTGCATGGCCTGCTCAACTCCCGACATTGACGAATATTTCGATTGAAAAAGTAGCCTCCCTGTCTTCATCAGCCGACGACAAATGTCCCTTCATTAGTGGAGATAGATTAGTTTTTTCGTCCAACCGTCCCGGCGGATACGGCGGGTATGACCTGTATTTTAGCGACTGGACGGCAGAGGGTTGGTCTGCTCCGGTTAACTTTGGTCCCGGCATCAATACCAGCTCCGATGAATACCGGCCTATTTTGTATACGTCAAATCAGTTTACCAACCAATTGATGATTTTTTCGTCCAATCGTCCGGGTGGAAAAGGGGGCTTTGATTTATACCGGGTGGGTATTCCAGTACGTCGCCCATAAGCTCCGCAGGCGCTGATTCACAGTTCTCACTGGCCAGCTACGTACTGATTTACCAGCAGCGATGCTGGCAGAATGACTTATCCAGACTTGTCATCCGGAATCTTCTTATGTAACTGAGCCGAACGTAGCGCGTCTCAATAGAGATAACGAATCGACGGAACGCCGTAATTGCGAACTACGTATCTACTCGCAGGCATGCAAACTACGCGCCGTTCGGATTAAATTCGCGCAACATTCATAACCTATTGATGAAACATTACCTGACACAGGACCCCTGGAATATAGTTGAAGAAGGTTTCCATCGTGATTACAATGAAATAACTGAAAGCGTGATGTCTATCGGCAATGGCCGACTGGGCGGACGTGGTTCATTTGAAGAAAAATACTCCGGAAAAACCATGCTGGGCCATTACGTTGCCGGCGTGTACTATCCCGATAAAACCCGCGTTGGCTGGTGGAAAAATGGTTACCCTGAATACTTTGCCAAAGTGCTGAATGCCGCCAACTGGATTGGTATCGACATTGATATTGAATACGAAACGCTCGACTTGAACACCTGCGAAGTACGTCAGTTTCGGCGGGTGCTCAATATGCAGGAAGGCTACCTCGAACGCCAGTTTGTGGCCCGACTGAAAAGTGGAAAAGAGGTGGAAGTCAACGCCAAACGATTTTATTCCATCGTTGATGATGAATCCGGGGCGATACGTTACGCCATCAAACCGCTGAACTTCGACGCGAAAATAACCATTACGCCCTACATCGACGGGGCCATCCGCAACCGCGACGCCAATTACGACGAAACGTTCTGGGATGAGGTACGTAAGGAAACCGCGTATGGTGAAGCGTACATCGAACTTCGTACCCGCAAAACGGGCTTCCACGTAGCGTCGGGCATGTGTGTGGAAATTGAGCAGAACGGCGAGAAAATCGACTACCAGTCGCAGCCGATCAAGTACGAGAAATACGTAGCGAACCGCATTACGCTCGACTGCCGGGAGGGCCAGGAAACGGTCATTTATAAGTACGGCGTTAACCTGTCGTCGCTGAATTACGATTCGGATACGTTGATCAAGGAAGCCCACAAGTACATCCAGCGTATCAGCCGCAAAGGGTTCGAAAAAATGCTGTTCGAGCAGAAGCAAGCCTGGGCCGATAAGTGGAAAACGAACGATATCGTCATCGACGGTGACGTAGCAGCGCAACAGGGAATCCGGTTCAATATTTTCCAGTTGAACCAGACGTATACCGGCGAAGATGAACGATTAAACATTGGCCCTAAAGGATTTACGGGGGAAAAATACGGCGGTAGTACGTACTGGGAT
This sequence comes from Spirosoma flavus, assembly GCF_054778555.1. Taxonomy (NCBI): domain Bacteria; kingdom Pseudomonadati; phylum Bacteroidota; class Cytophagia; order Cytophagales; family Cytophagaceae; genus Spirosoma; species Spirosoma flavus. The sequence goes on along the minus strand of NZ_BAAGZL010000002.1, from coordinate 1,243,694 downwards.
ACCGAAGCGTACTGCCTGCCCTTCTACCTCTCGACCGCCGAACAGAAGGTGGCGCGTAATCTGCTGATTTACCGGCACAAACAACTCGGGAAAGCCATCGAAAATGCGCAGAAACTGGGCTTCCGGGCGGGCGCTGCGCTCTACCCGATGGTGACCATGAACGGCGATGAATGCCACAACGAATGGGAAATTACGTTCGAGGAAATTCATCGGAACGGGGCCATCGCCTACGCCATTTTTGACTACGTTCGCTACACCGGCGACGAGCAATACTTGGTCGATTATGGGCTGGAAGTACTCATTGCGATCAGCCGGTTCTGGAGCCAGCGCGTCAACTGGTCGAAGGAGCGGGAGAAATACGTCATGCTGGGTGTAACGGGACCGAATGAGTACGAAAACAACGTCAACAACAACTGGTATACCAACTACATTGCCGCCTGGACGCTACGTTACACCATCGAAGCGGTCAATAAAGTAAAGATTCTCGATGAGGAAAAATATGCTGAACTGATCGACCGAATTCATTTTCGGGAAGAAAAAGAGATTGAGAAAGCGACGCATATTGTCGATAACATGCATTTACCCTTTGACGAAGAGCGGCAGGTCTGGTTGCAGCAGGACGGCTTTCTGGACAAGGAACTGATGCCAGTCTCGGATATTCCAAAAGGGCAGCGGCCTATCAACCAGAACTGGTCATGGGACAGGATTCTGCGGTCGTGTTTTATTAAACAGGCCGACGTATTACAGGGCCTTTATTTCTTCGAACACGAACACGGGCCCGATTTTGTCCGCAAGAACTTCCATTTCTACGAACCGATGACGGTGCATGAATCGTCGTTGTCGCCCTGTGTCCACTCGATTCTGGCGTCCAGTCTTGGGATGAAAGAGAAGGCTTACGAAATGTACCTCCGCACCGCCCGGCTCGACCTCGACGATTACAACAACGATACCGAAGACGGCTGCCACATTACGTCGATGGCCGGTACGTGGCTGGCGGTGGTAAAGGGTTTCGGCGGGATGCGGGTTGGTTTGGAACTGCCCCAAGAATATAAGGAAGTTGTCAAAAAGGCACGGCAGGAAAGCAAAACCGAATGGGTCATTTTGCCGCCAATGCCAAAAAATTACCAGTTAGTGCTCAGTCCTTACTGTCCGGAAAACTGGCAATCGTTCTCGTTCAAAATCCGATTCCGGGGTGCATTGCTGGACGTAACAACGACGCAGCAGAACGTAACGATTCACAATTTTTCGAAGGAGCCGATCACGCTTTGTCTCTACAACGAAGAAGTAACGATTCAGCCCGAGAGTGAAGTGACGGAGCCAATTCCTAATTGATACGTTCTTCAAGTGGTGTCAGGTAGGCGTATCTGACACCACTTCACTGTCCATTTTAACAGGAGTTAATAATGCAGGGCAAGCATATGAAGGTAATTTTTTGGCTCCTTTTCATTACGGCGCTTTCTTTTTCCTGTCATAAAGAAGCCAGTGAAAATATTTCCAGTTATCCGGTTCGGGATTACCGATTGGTTAAGAAATACCTGGATACATTGAACGCCAAAAGTCAGGCAGAACTGGATTCGACCGGTACGTGGACCATTACATATACCGACTTGCGGAACGGAAAAAAGCAACTGGTTTTCTTCGGGGCTTCTCATGTGCGTGATACGTCGCATCCACAATTTAGCCAGCTAGTAAAGGCTTTTAACAAACTGAACCCCGAGATTGCGTTCAATGAAGGCGGTCAAATCTCTATGGATCGAAAATATCCAACGCTGGATTCGGCCATTCACGCAAACGGAGAGACGGGCGTTGTCAAATATTTATGCGACAGTCTGGGTATCAAATTGATGAATGGAGATCTGGATGAAAAGCAGGAATTTGCTGCCTTACAAAAAGAATTTCCCAAAGATCAAATCTATCTATATCTGGCCATCGAACGGTTTCTGGACGGCTACCGTAAAGGCTATTTCCCCGGTATGACTCTGGAAAAAGCCTGGCAGGAAAAATTTATTTCCTATCTCACTGAAGCTGATTTCAGACTTTCTACGGAAGCGCAATCGCTGGATTCACTCAAAAGAATTTATCGGAAATATCTTCATAAAGACTTCTCATTGAACAAGCTTGAAGAAGTTTATGACTATTATTTGACGAACGACGGGCCGCTGGGCGATGTAAGCCGTGGTACCAAAGTTGTTCGTGATCGGGCACTCCTGCAAAAAATTGATAGCGCCCTCAACGTGCATGATCGGGTTTTCGTGGTTTTTGGAGGCTCACATCGAATTGCGCTGGAGCCAGCCCTGAAAGAAATTATAGCGAAAAAACGACAGTAGCCTTCAAGATCCAGAGTCTGTCTGGGTTTTAGATCGCTACGTTGTCGCTACCAAATTTTTGGGTTCCAGCAACGGCAACGTAATGCGGAACCAGCCCTCTACTTCCTCAATTTTGGGTTCCTGCTGGTTCAGAATGCGGTATTTCGTCGTGATGTTCGCCAGACCGATTCCTGTCGATTCGACACGTAGCATTTTGCGTTGCAGCGTATTTTCAACGACTAAATTCCCATCGTCAGTGCTACGTATGCGGATGCTCAACGGCTGGTTGGGTAAGGCAATGTTGTGTTTCACCGCATTTTCGACCAACAGTTGCAGCGTTAATGGAGGAAGCAGCGCTTCGGCATGATCAGACGGTACGTTGACCTCCAGACGAACAGATGCTCCATGACGGGTACGTAGCAAGTGGAAATACGACTGGATAAATTCGAGTTCAAGACTGACGGTTGTCAGATCGCCATCCCGGTCGCGTTCCGACGTATCGGAAGTGCGATTGGCACGTAGCAGATAGCGATAAACACTCGATAATTCATCAACGAACTCACCCGCCTGCCGGGGGCTCTCGTCGATGAGCGACGACAACGTATTGAGACTGTTAAACAGAAAATGCGGGTTGATCTGGCTTTGCAATGCCCGCATCTGCACTTCGGTTTTCTCCTGTTTCAGTCGTTCCATCTGCAAATCGGCTTCGAGGTGTTCGCGCTGACGTTGTTCGCGTTCGGTGGCAAGCTGCCCTTCAACGGCCACTTTCCGAACCGCTTCGCGCCGATGCCGGTGGGTAATTCCTAGTCCAAAGAAAATCAGATCGAGCACAACACCCGTCTGCACAAACAAATCGGGGTGTTCCCAGAACGGCATTTGCTGATTATAAGTTGGAGACCGTATCAGCAACAACGTAGTAATGAGGTGATTGATAAGCAGCGACGCCGTACCCGCCACAAAAAAACGAGCAACGGTATCTTTGGAACGATAGAACGAAAAAACGATATACCCACCAACCGCCATCACGGCAAAGCGAACCGGATGAACCAGCAGATCGTGGAGGGGGCTTTTCCAGAAATCGGTAAACAGATAGATGTACGCTTTTGTCAGAATGTAAAGCACCAGCAGCCCCTGCACCCGCCTGATCCAGCGCCGAAACCGGGGGCGGTCGCTAAGATCCAGGAATATCGTGGCCAGTTCCAGATACACTACGTAACCCGAATACGACAGCAGGACTTTATAGAAATTGCTGACGTTTTTCGGCAGATGGAAGTGGTTGATGGTGAAATAAATCGCCCAGATCAGGGTGTAAATCGTGTATAGCCCGTAGATACGTTCACGGTACATGAACCATTGTACCAGATTGGCAATCAACAGGGCCAGCGCCATTCCCAGAAAAAGTGGGGACCAGGCTTCGTAGGTCATGAATGAAGTAGTTGGTTCAGAGGATTGAAGAAACGAAAATACGTGAAATCGTTGAGAATTAAGCGGATTGGTAAAACGGGTTGTCCAGTTATATAGTTGTAGAGTTAAAGGGTTGTAGTGTTGTAGAGTTACAAGGTTGTAGTGTTGGCTGCACATCCCATAAAACGTTACAACGTTACAACCTTATAACCCTACAACTCCATAACATTAAATCCATACGATTCACCGCCACTTTATGACGATTCATCCCCGACTTATACCAATTCACCGGCTTTTCAGTTGCCTTACTACCCGGAGAATTCCGATTTTTAGACCATTTTTACCTAACTGAGACAAACACTTCATGCCATTTGCCACCTGGAATCTGCTGTTCACAGGGATGGTCTGCGCTATCCTGCTGCTGAACATCGTACAGTGGAGCATTTACCGCGAACGCCTATATGGGCTCTATACGCTGTATATGCTGGCCTGGTTGGTGTATTTTGGCCTGCGCGTCGATGAAATCAGCCAGTACGTATCGAACAATACGTGGTATTTCGTTCGGGTAGTGGCCCCGATGCTCGCCTATTTTGTTTATTTCGATTTTGCGGATGCTCTCATTCAACTTCGCAGTCGACTTCCTGGGCTTTTTCGCTTATTCCGGATTACAAAAGGTATCATTCTGGCCTACGTAGTGCTGATGTGGGTGCTGTGTTTTGCCGTCGATACGTGGTATGGCTCCATTTACGACACAGCGCATACGGCTATGCGGTTGCTCATGGTCGTCATTGCGGGCTATGGCGTGTGGCAAATCGCTCGGCTGAAAGGGGTAGTGCCCCGCTACGTAGCAATTGGGTCAGGTTTCATACTAGCAGGCGGCATCGTGTCGATGGTGCTGACCATACTTGGAATAGGACTGGATAATTCGGATTCCATTTTGGCCGCTCCTCTGACGTACTTTGAACTGGGGATTCTGGCCGAGCTCATTTGCTTTACGTTGCTGTTGGGATATCGCCAGCGCCGAAGCGCCATTCGAATTGCCACCATGGAACAGCGACTCGCCCGCGAGCGCGAACAGCATCAACGCCAACATCTTGAATCGGAGCTGATTACCGAAAAACTTCAGCAGCAAATGTCGGCGGTGCAGATGATGGCGCTTCAGGCGCAGCTTAATCCCCATTTCCTGTTCAACAGCCTCAACACGTTGTCGTCGCTCATTGCCTCTGAGCCGATTAAAGCCGAACGTTTTGTGGATGAAATGTCGAGCGTATACCGCTACCTGCTGCGTACCAATGATCACGAACTCACGGCCCTGCAAACCGAACTGGCTTTTATTGACTCGTATTATCACTTATTAAAAACCCGCTACGGCGCCGGCATCGACCTGATCAAAAACATCGGTGAGTCGTTTCTTCATTATAAACTCCCCCCGCTGACGCTTCAGTTGCTGGTCGAAAATGCCGTAAAACACAACATCGTTTCGGCCGAGCAACCCCTACAGATTCAACTCGTTACAACGGAAGATGGCTGTCTGATTGTCAGCAATACGTTACAGCGCAAGGCGGCCAACCGAGTCAATTCCACACAAAAAGGGTTGTTGAATATTCTGTCGAAATATCAATTGCTGGGTCAGCAGATGCCAAAAGTGGAAGAAACAGCCGATAAATTCGTCGTTACGTTGCCGCTGATTAAGTGAATAGCCAGTCGTTACTCATTTACTCTTAATTTCCCTATTGGGTTTACAACAACTTAGAAAAGTCCGGTTCAGTGGATTTAAGGGTAGAATAGAAAGTAAATAAACTGAATAGGTTTCGTCCACCTGTTTATAGACTAACGATTCTTTCCCAAAACCACTCCCACCGTAACCTGAACGGACGGATACCAGCCCTGGCGGTAATGCGTGACAACGTTACGTTTAAACTGTGCGTCCTGATTATCATTGGTCCAGTAAAAAGAGTTCCAATAGTCCTGATTTTGTGTGATTTGGCTAGTGGAAAACAGCTTGAAAAGATACTGCCCACCAATGGCGCCGGTCAGCGTAATGCGCTTTACGAACGTTACTTTGGCGCCCGCCAAAAGTTCGGGTGCCAGCGATATACCGGCGGCACGTAGCGAATCGGCCGGAACAGGATAGCGTACATCATTAACAAGTCGTAAAGCTGAATAATCCAGAATAGCCCGCACAGACCCAAACAAGGTCAGTTCGTCGCCAATGCCCACACCCGGAACGTAGTACCGGTAACCAGCCGCCAGTCGGGCATTCTGGAATCGCTCGGTGCGGGGCGGGTAAAAGAACGTACTATTCGGTAACTTCTCGTTATAGCTCAGCGAAAACGTAAGACTCTGTTGTTTATCAACATAGCGTTCGTGCTGAATTAATTGATTTTTTGGGGAAAATAAGCCAATTGGCGAAACCGACAATTCCTGCCGCTGGGCGAACGTAGCGGTATTTACGGTTAGCGTAACAGATAGGAAGAGGAAGATTTTTTTCATACGTTGAGTATACTAGATGTTTTATTCAACGTAAAAATAGTAGCTACTCAAACTCCTCCACTATGCGTATCACAAAAATAAACGAACCTGATTTTCAGGAATGGCAACAATTGGCTCTGGCGCTATGGCCCGACACGACGGAGTCCGAAATGACTGATGTACTAAAGGAAATTAACGAATCTCCGAAACAGGCGGCCTTTATCGCTCGCGACAATCAGCAAAAAGCCATTGGCTTCATAAACCTGTCACTTCGGAATGACTACGTACCGGGCGCTTCCCAAACGCCGGTCGCTTTTGTGGAGGGCATCTACGTAGCACCTGATTGTCAGCAGCAGGGCGTGGGTCGGGCGCTCATCCAGCAGGCCGAACAATGGGCCAGAGAACAAGGCAGTAAGGAACTGGCATCCGACGTAGTAATCGACAATACGTTAGGGGAAGCTTTCCACAAAGGGGTTGGTTTTGAGGAAGTAGAACGAACAATTTCGTTTATCAAGCCAATCTAAGCCATAATTCGCCGGGCAATTGCCAAACACGTAGCGATTACCGCGTTTCGTTTATCTTTGTTTAGAAACGTAATGGCTCAACTGGATGCTATCGCTGATAAAAAAACTGTGTTTCGGACTTGCGCTGATGCTGATTGGTGTGGTTTGTCTGGGTCAGTCGGTGCCTAACCCGACCGATACCAGCTACGTAATGACCCTCCTGAAAAAAGGAGAAGCCATTGAAACAAGTGAGCCCATCAAGGCGCTGAACAATTATCAGAAAGCGTACAGTTTTTCCCAGAAAATAAATTACACTAGAGGCTATTTTGAGAGTGTACGGCTCATGGCTTACCAGCTCAATAATCTGGGGCGACACGACGAAGCCCGTAAGGTGGCGCTGGCGGCTGTTCAGAAAGCTAAACAGGATACAATAAAGCGAAATCTGGGGCTTAGCTATTTTGCTATGGCTAACACGGCCCTATTTATGGGGCGGTTTCAGGAAGCCATTCCCAATTACCAACAGGCTGCTCGCTACATGCAGCTAGACGGAAGTCCGCGCAACGTAGCGGTTGTGAATCAGAACCTTGGATACATCTTTAATAAGCAAAAGATGCACGAAAAGGCACTGGAACATTACCGAAAAGCGCTGGCATTCGATAGCACTCTGACGGTAAATAAGGCCGACCGACGGGCAATCGCCACCGATTATTTCAGCCTGGCCGTCGTATACAGCGACATGGGGAAAAAGCCCGAAACGATGGCGAATTACCTAAAAGCCAAGCAATGGATTGACAAGAATGACCTTGATTTCTTGATTAATCTGTACAACAATATTGGATTCGAGCACTCGTTGGCGGCACGCTACGATTCGGCCCTTTATTACCGGAACGAAGCTCTACGTTTCACGCGTCAGATGGGCAACTCCCGGCATGAGATTAACCTGCTGATGACATTAGCCCAGACCCGAAGCCAGATGAAGCAGTTTGGAGCCGCCAAAAAACTGCTGGATGAGTCGCATGCCATTGCTGAGAAAAACAAAGCTGGATTAACCGAATTTCGGAATATCTACCGAGAATACGCTATTGCGAATCAGGGTTTGGGGAATTATAAAGCGGCCGTCGAGTGGCTCGATAAATATGTTGGGGTGGATGATTCGCTGAATAATCAGGAAACAAAAAGTTTGCTTGAGGATTACGAAGTGAAGCTGAAACAGGCCGAATCGCGTGAGCAACTGGCTCAGAAACAGCTACGTATCGACCAGTTGCAGGAAAAACAAAATCGGCAGAATCTTTACCTACTGATTGCCGGCCTGATCATTGTTGGCGTGGGCGGGGGGCTGGTCTTTGCTTACCTTTATTACCGCCAGCGCCAACGTACCGCCGACGAAGCACTGCTGGCTGCTGAACGCCAGCGCGAACTGGCGGTAGTGCAGTCGGAACTGGAAGGCCAGCAAAAAGAACGCCGACGTATCGCCAAAGAAATGCACGACGATCTGGGCGCGTCGCTGACCGCAATTGGTCTGCTGAGCGAGGTAGCGAAGACGAAGATGGGGGATAAGACGACACCCGAAGTGGAAAAGATTTCGAGTATTTCATCAGAAATGGTGACGTCGATGAATGAGATCATCTGGTCGTTGAACACCAAAAATGATAGCCTTAACGGGTTGATCGCCTACACGCGTGCTTATGCGAGCGAATTCATGGAAAATTCTTCCGTTACGTTAAAAACCGACGTATCGGAATCTCCCCATGAAATCGCGATACGGGGCGCCGACCGACGTAACGTTTTTCTGGTGGTGAAGGAAGCCCTGAACAACGTAGTGAAACATGCCCAGGCCACGGAAGTGAAGCTAACGATCCGCCCTGATGGTGATCAACTTTACATTGAAGTGGCGGATAATGGCCGAGGTTTTACGCCCAACGAGAAGACAGCGTTACGTAACGGTTTGGGCAACATGCAGCAACGTATTGAAGAATCAGGCGGACATTATGAAATTTCGTCTTCTATAGCCGGTACTTCCGTGAAAATCACCTATCCGTACCCACCCGTACCGGCCCCCAAAATACTGCAAACGTAGTATAGCTTTCCCCAAAAAAAACGGAGAATATTGCCAGATGAAAACCTCCATAACCGTTGCAATTGTTGAAGATAAAGAGCCGATTCGGCAATCGCTGGCTATTCTGGTCGACGGTGCCGATGGTTTTTTTTGTCAGGCTACCTTCGAGACGGCCGAAGCGGCCCTCGATTACCTGCCCGGTCACTGCGTCGACGTAGTGCTAATGGACATCGACCTACCGGGCATGAACGGCATCGACTGTGTACGGCATCTAAAACCCAAATGTCCTGATACCCAGTTTATGATGTGTACGATGTATGACGAAGATGAAACCGTTTTTGAAGCGCTTAAAGCGGGCGCCAATTCGTATATTCTGAAGCGTAGCCCGCCCCATAAGCTCCTCGAAGCCATCACCGAACTGCACGAAGGGGGGGCTCCCATGAGTAGTACTATTGCCCGTAAAATTGCGGGTTCGTTCCACGTCAACCACTCCGCTCCAACCGAATTAGACGTATTAACACCCCGCGAACGCGAAATTCTGGACCGTTTGGCGAAAGGTCATAGCCACAAGGAAGTAGCTGAAGAACTGTTCGTTAGCCCTACCACGGTGCGTAAACACATTTTCAACATCTACGAAAAACTCCAGGTACACTCCAAAGTGGAAGCGGTGAATAAGTATTTGGGAAGAAAATAAAGAGCGAAAGCATGAAAGAGCGAAAGAGCGATAACCAGCCGATAGAAAAGCCTCCAACTGGTTATCGCTCTTTCACTCTTTCATGCTTTCGCTCTTTGAACTGCTCTTTAAAAATCATACAAATGCAGTATTGATGAGCCTTGAAATGGCCAATAGTTTTGCCTCGGTGATTGACGGAAATCACCCCGCAAACAACTAAAAGCCATGAAAACGATCCTTCTTTTCTTCGTCGTAGCTCTGACATTTACCGCCTGCAAAAAAAGTGAAACTGATATTGAGCCGGAAAATGCGGCCGACGTAGTAGCCGGTAATTATAAACTGAGTTCGTTCCGCTACGCAGCTGGCACCGACGAAATCGACCTCCCCAAATTGCCTTTGACCCAGTCGGGGAAGACCATTTCAGGAACAGTTAGCCTGGATGCTACGTCGGAAGATAACGTAACGATGACTCTCACGCTGAAAGCCACCGGGTCGCAGGATGCCTCCATCGACATTGATAACGTAGAAGTAAAAAAACGCGGGAAAGTGTACGGCCTCTACGTGGATGGCGAGCAGGTAGCTGATGCCGACGGCGACAACATCATCTTCAATCTAAACGAAGAAGATCCCAGCACGGGTGAAACCCTCGAACTGAAATTTACAGCCGCTAAATAATCAACGGGCTCAATCGGGTAATGTCAGATGCTTACATCTGACATTACCCGATTGCTACTAATCAGGAGTTTCGTTCTTTATGCTGGCGGAGTTGCTACGGTTTCCGGATACCCATGTGTAGCCAGCATCTGACCCATCTCAGAATAGGCTTCTCGTGGCTCAGGAGCCCAGGTTGCCAGGCCATCCACGTAGCGATTAAACATTGAGAAGGCGGCCGCAATCAATACCGTATCGTGTATGTCGCGGTCAGTAGCCCCCTGCTCTCGGGCGGCAGCAATTTGTTCCGGAGTAACGTATTGCCCGCCCACCTGAACACTTCCCGCAATGGCGAGTAGTGCTTTCATTTTGTCAGAAATAGGTGCCGTGTTCGGATCCTCCCAGGTTTTGGCAACAACCTGATTTTCTGGCCCAAACAGGTAATCGGCAACGGCACCGTGACAATTTGAACAGAAAAGGCAATCGTTCCGCTTCGACGTATAAGAAGCAACCAATTCGCGCTCAGCCTGGGTAAACGATTCACTGGCGTTGGTCCGCAACAATACATCAGCCAGGGCGTTGAGCGGTTTGGTTGTTTCAGGGCTGAAGGTCATTGGTCCCATAATTCCCGGCAGGCCTTCGAGCAATTGAATGTGGGGCATTGATTTGTGGAGTTAGATGATAAATGAATCAATTTCTGGGTAATCTGTAACTGAGTAGCCTTTTTGGAAAAGCAATCGCCTTCAAGATACATTTATAATATATCTCTAGTGTTAACTTTTTAGGCATCGTATGAAGTTGGATTCTTCAACCTGACACCACAAGGTTTCAATCGTCGCTTCAAATCATTTAGCTATTCCGTCCCGAAAGGCCTTTCGCTGTTCGGGATTTTCTTTATTAGACGGTCTAATAACCTTGACTATAAGTTCATTAATAACAAATCTATTTGTATCTGAGTTGGAGAGATAATTTATTTATATTGTCAAATAATGTATTAGTGGTAACAAAATTAATCCAGCTAATTGTATGAAACGTCGTGTACTGCTTCCGTTTTTAATCGGCTACTTCTGGGTTTTCCCGCTGCTACGTTCGCTCGCGCAGCCGGGCGTTACAATGTATGTCAATGGGCGAAACATCTACTCCGCTGTTGGCGAAAAAGTCGTTTTCCGGGGAGTAAATGAAATGTTCGTCTACTCCAGTGATAAGCAGGGGGTAACAACGCTGCCGCAGATTGCTCAAACCGGCGCCAACGTCGTGCGAATCTGCTGGAACACAAGCGGTTCTGCCAGTGATCTAGACGCCTTGTTGGGTAATTCTATTGCCAATAAAATCATTCCTATTGTTCAGCTCGACAACAGTACCGGCAACCTCTACAACCTGCAAACCTGCCTCGATTACTGGAAGCGGTCAGACGTAATGACGGCGATGAACAAGTACAAAAAATGGGTACTGCTCAATATTGCCAACGAAGCCGGTGATAACTACACAACTGATTCTCAGTTTCAGACCGCCTACACGGATGCTGTTTCTCAGTTGCGAACCGCTGGCTACACCTTGCCCCTTGTGATCGACGCACCCGGTTACGGCCAGAACGAAAACGTGATTATTAATACATGGAATTCACTTCAACAAAGTGATCCTCAACATAATCTGGTATTTTCTGTGCATCCATACTGGAAAGATTCGAACACGCAGACACTTCAGAATCGCTTTACGAATCTTTTCAATGCCGTTGTTAGTCAGAACATTCCATTTATCATTGGTGAAGGGCCGCAACAGACGGGCTATGATTGCAGTACATCGATTCCGTATAGTTGGGTGTTGCAGCAATGTCAGGCCAACCAGATTGGCTGGATGGTCTGGACCTGGGGCAAGGTACAGGACGGAACCAGCAACTGCGGCACTACATTCGACGTAACGACGAACGGAAATTATGGTAGTTGGTCGAACACATGGGGCCAGGCCATCGCCGTCAGCGACCCTAACAGTATCCAGAACACTTCTGTCCGGCCACCATCCATCCTGGGTAACGTAACGCCTGATACACAGCCGCCTACGACCCCGACCAACGTAGTAGTCTCGAACGTAACATCGACCGGCGCTACGTTATCCTGGACCGCTTCGACCGATAATCTGGGTGTTGCTGGCTACGCTATTTACGCGGGTACTACGTTGCTGGCGTCGACACCGAACACGTCGATTACGCTCGGCCTGACCTGCAATATGCCGTACAGCAACGTAACGGTGAAGGCCAAAGATGGCGCGGGAAATACGTCGTCAGCCAGCAATGCTGTCAGTTTCACGACGGGCGCTTGTCCGGCGGGCGAGCTCGTGTATGGCGATGCGCTTAACACCAATTGGGAAGACTGGACGTGGAGCGCCTACCGTAATTTCGCTAACACCAGCCCGGTGAAAGAGGGCAGCAAATCGATTCGGGTGGATTATGGCGGCTATGGCGGTTTTTCGGTACGGCGAAATTCTCCGATTACACCGTCGGCGGGCATGGTTATCAAGTTCTGGGTCTACAGCAGCGTGGCCAACAACCTGAAAGTCTACACCCAGGCAGATGATAGCGGGGGCTACAGCCAGATGATGAATTTTACAACTGACGCCAATCAATGGAAAGAAATCACGGTAACAATGGCCACTTTGGGAAATCCGTCGGCTATCAAACGCATTAATATTCAGGAAGATGCCGGAAATAGTCCTGCCATATTTTACGACTACATTCGGTTCGATACCGGCACGTCGACGCCCGATACACAGGCTCCTTCAACTCCAACTAATCTGGCGGCTTCTGGTATCACTCCAACTGGCTTAACACTGAACTGGACGGCCTCTACCGACAACGTGGGCGTGACGGCTTATCAGGTTTTCCAAGGCGCTACGTTGTTGAACGGGAACGTAACGGGTACTACGTATGCCGTCTCGGGGTTATCGTGCGGAACGGCTTATGCGTTCACCGTTAAAGCTCGAGACGCAGCGGGGAACGTATCAACCGTCAGCAACACGGCCAATGCCACTACGTCGACCTGCCCGGCGAATGAACTGGTGATTTATAACGACGCAGTCGGAACCGACTGGCAGGATTGGTCATGGAATACGTCGAATAATTTTAGTACTACCAGTCCGGTTCAGGTGGGCAGTAATTCAGCCAAAGTCGATTATTATGCATGGGGAGGGTTTTCGTTAAGGAAAGGCAATGCGCTGACTACCAACAGTAATACGTTGCTGAAATTCTGGGTACGTAGCACAGGTAGTCAGCCCATTAAAGTGTATACCAACAATGCCGACAGTGGGGGGGAAGCATCGGGTTATACGTTCACACCTACGGCCAATCAGTGGCAGGAAATAAGCCTAACGATGAGCCAGTTAGGGAATCCAACGCAAATTAAGCGGCTGAATTTCCAGAATTACCACAACAATAATATAACGGTTTATTACGACCATATCCGGTTGGTTTCGGTCAGTGGGGGCCGTGAATCCGCCGAGCTTTTGGAAGGGGTTTCTACGCCTGGCGTTTACCCAAATCCCTCAGACGGTCTCATAACCGTAACGTATTACGTGCAAAAGTCACAACCCGTCCAAATTCAGGTTGTAAATGCAAGCGGTCAGACACTGCATCGGCAGGACGAACAGGCCCAAACGGGCGAGAACCGGTTCAAAATCGATATGCGGGATCGTCCGGCGGGCTTGTACCTAATTCGGCTACAATCGTCTGGCGAGGTGGAGGTTCGAAAAGTGCTGATTCAGCGGTAAGATGCAATTTAAATTAAGTTGCGTAGCGATCAACCGAAGATGCTGATTGGTTTGGTCGCTACGCGACGAGAATAGTTATTTAGTTTCTGATCGAGGACTCGCCAAATCGACGCTCCATGTCCATTCTAGCCAACAAAATTTGATTAAAGAAGAGTGACTGTTAAGCCAGTCAGCAAACTCAGCCGCTTGAGAAGTCTTTCAGGACGAGAAGTCGAAGATTCGTAATTTCGCCCCGAATGAAAACGTCGCGAGGTCGATTTATACGTAGCATGGCTTATTTCCTAGTCGGGATGGGGCTATTTGCGTGTCAATCAACGGAGCAACGTAACGCTAAAACATCGGCTAACATAACCCCCGCTTTTTATCATTGGAAAGCGACTTACAATCCTACCTACTCTGAAATTAAGGCCATTAAGCAATTGAACGTCAATAAGCTTTACGTTCATTTCTTCGACGTTGACTGGGACCCGAAAATCCGCCAGCCGGTACCGAAAGCCTTGCTACGTTTCGCCCAAAAACCAGTTGGTAACGTAGTGCCGGTGGTGTTTATCACCAATCGAACGCTGACTCAGCTCACGTCGGGCGCTCTATCCGAACTAGCTACGCACGTAGCGCAAAAGATTCGGCAAATTTCTCAAAAACAGGATATTACGTTCAAAGAAGTGCAGCTCGACTGTGACTGGAGTGTAAGCACCCGCGACCGATATTTCAGACTATTACGTCTGCTTGGCAATCAACTAAACTGTCCCCTGTCGGCCACGATTCGCCTGCACCAGGTAAAATATACCGACCAGACCGGCATTCCACCTGTGTCGCGGGGAATGCTGATGCTTTACAACGTAGCCGACTGGAAAAATCCGTCGACCCGAAATTCCATTTACGACGCCGAGGTGGCCGATCAATACGTATCGTTTGTTGCTACGTATCCGTTGCCGCTCGATGTGGTATTGCCGCTGTTTCGCTGGACAGTTGTATATCGAAATGGACGTTTCCTAACGTTTTTAAACAACATCGATCGAAACCAATTAGCCAACCGACGATTCCTGATAGCTCAGCCCGACAGCAACCGATTTGTAGCCCAAAACGATACGTCGGCGTTTGGGTTTTCGATACGCCGGGGTGACTTATTTCGGGCCGAAGCCGTCTCATCACAGGCGTTGTTGTCGGCCAAGGAACAACTACTCCATAAGTTGGATAATCAATCCGTTACCTTAGCTTTATACCACCTCGATTCGCTTGTTTTAGCTCCTTATTCCCGTGAAATCCTACGCACACTTTTTCGTCCGCTTTCGTAAACCGTTTCTTATAATAGCCGTTGGATTTGGCCTTGCCTGCGGTCCTTCGTTCGATCCGAGCGAGTTCATGAGTTTTTTCATGCCCGAATCGGCTACCATGTCACCCGGCGATAAACGGTATATGTTTTCGCCCCAACTCTACGCCGATACCGAATGGGACGTAGCATCGGAGGAAGATACGATTGTTGTGGACGAAAACGTACGGGCGTGGACGGCATATGCGGGCGGAAACGTATCGGAAACGGTGGTCAGCAAAGCGCTGTACAAAGAAGAACCAGCGGCCGTCAATACGTTGAAATCGAAGCTGTCAGCGCCCGCCTTTACGTACCTGAATTTTGCCTGGTCGACTGACAACGGGCAAAGTAATCCGTGGGATGCAGCCGCTACACCGATCGACAGCGCCCAACTGCCTCGCCAACTCGAAGAGGCCAAAGCAACGTATCAGACGACGAACGACGCTTTTCTGAAAGAACGTTATGCATTTCAGGCGGTGAAACTGGCCAGCGAAATCGGTGATTATAAGCAGGCTTCGCAGCTTTACGACCAGTTGGTGAAACCACTACCAAAAAAGACGTTCATCAGCGATTGGGCGCTCAGTCGGCGGGCGGGTGCCTCGCTGGCGCAGGGCGATACGTCGCGGGCTATTTTCGAGTTTGCGCAGGTGTTTGCCCACTGCCCATCGCGTCGGGAAGCGGCTGAGCTGAGCCTCCGTAAATACGGGATTCACTTTCGGGAAGACGCGCTGCAATACGCTGCCAACGATACGGAACGGGCGGCTGTCTATGCGTTGTGCGCCATTCAGCCGGGGCAGGATGGACTGGATTTGCTGAAATCGCTGGTGCATCTGGCGCCGAAAAATCCGCTGGTTGAGTTGGTAATGGCGCGGGAAATCAACCGTAACGAATATTATTTCTTCGAACCTGCGCAGGAGTTTATTGATTACGGATTGCCGAACCACCCGGATTCGACGGAGTTTGAAGGACGTAAAACGGAAGCCACGCCGTATTTCGAAAAACTGCGAACTTTTGCCCTCGAATCGGCTGAAAATAAGGACTTGGGAGATCCGGCTTACTGGTACACGGCGGGGGCTTATCTGGATTACGCAGTGAAGGATTACAAAGCGGCCCAAACACATCTGGAGCAGGCCGAAAAATCGCCAACGACCAACAAAACCCTGAAAACGCAGATAACCGTACAGCAAATGCTCCTGCTGGCGGCTCAGACTGAAAGCGTTACGCCCGAGATCGAAAACAAACTGATAACGTATCTGGAAGAATTTGACAGCACGGGCAATTTTCGCCTAAACAACGCCTTTGTATCCGTCTGCAAGCGTTTTGCCGACCTTTACCAGAATAAATCCGAAACGAAAAGTGGCTGGTTATCAGGTTGTAGTCGCTCTAAAACAGAATCGGTTGATGCGACCAACCAGGCCAAATCGTATCTGATGACTATACTGACGTCACAGCCCGGTTCAGATTCGTATTTCGCCAGTACCACCGACTCACGCTACATTGATGATACCGTTCGCGTGTCTACGGTTCAAGCCGTTATCGCTTATGCGAATAAAGGTAGCCGTACCGATTTTGATAAGCGGTTGCTGGTGTTGACGGGCTTTACAAACGATAATTTAAACCTACTGTTAGGTCGTCGGCTGATAATGGAACATCGCTACGCTGAAGCGGCAGCCGCATTTGCGAAAGTAGAGGCCAAAGTCTGGAACGATGAGAATTTTACGACGTATTTCCAAGTCAACCCATTTGCCGTGAAAATGCCGAAGTTAAACGCTGCTGACAAATCCATGAATTTTCCGGCTGAAGCGGAAGAAAATTCGTACACACCATTGACGTTTGCCCGTAAAATGGCCGAACTGGAACAGCAGGCTAAAGCGGCAACCGGCGATCAGGCGGCTGATTTATATTATCAGTTGGGTTGTGGCGCCTGGAATTTGAGCTGGTACGGAAACGCCTGGCTCGCTGCCAAATCGTACTGGAGTAGCGCTGAACTTTCCTTTTACGACCTTCCCACTGACCCGACGGCGAAACAGAAGCGATTCGACGTACTGTCGCACACTGATTATTACACCACCGACTATGCCCGCAGTTGCTTCGAAAAATCAGCTAAACTGGCTAAAACACAAGCGCTGTCAGATCGCTCGGCGTACATGGCCGCTCGGTGTGAAGCTAATGCGTTTACTATGCAGGAGTCAATTGAGCAGGTGCGTCATGGCTATGTTTACGAAGAAGATTCGACCTTCGTGAAAAAGATGAAAATGATACGTAAATCGAAGTTTTCCAGCGCCTTTACTGACTACCTCAACAAGCATACAAAATCAGCCTTCCACAAAGAAATGCTTCAGGAATGCCCGTTTTATAAAGATTTCATGGCAGAAGGAGAAGAGTAATTGTGTATGAAGTTTGATGTATGATGCGTTTGTGGTGTCGGATGCTTTCATTTGACACCACAAACGCATCATACATCATCTATCCTACTTTATGTCCGGAAATTTCGATCTGGTTGCGCCGATTTATGATACGTTGGCGATGCTGATTTTTGGTCGCCGTCTTCAACAGGCGCAGGTTGTTTGGCTACATCAGATTCCGGCTGATGCCACCATTTTGATCGTTGGAGGTGGAACGGGCTGGTTACTTCAACAGGTGCTGACACACTGCCGGCCGCGACAGGTTTTATACCTTGAAACATCGCGCCAGATGATTAACCAGGCAGTCCGGCGGATCATAAAGAGCAAGCAAATGGGCTCGATAGAATTCAGAGTCGGTAATGAACTGACGCTGCAACCTGACGAACGTTTCGACGTAGTGATGACCCCATTTGTGCTGGACCTTTTCACCGAAAAAACGTTGCGGTCCCAATTAATTCCTAGACTTCGCAACGTACTAAAACCAATCGGTCAGTGGTACGTAACGGATTTTGTTCAACCCAAAAACGGGTGGCAGAAAGGAATTTTATGGTTAATGATACGTTTCTTTCGATTGACGGCACGTATCGAGATCAAACAGTTAGCCGATTGGCAAACCACTCTGGCAGAAACTGGCCTGAAGCTTCGGGAACGTAGCGCACAGGTCGGTGGAATGGCTACTGCCGAAGTGTGGGAATTGGAACAACGTAACACCTTTACAACAAACTGGTTAACAGTGTAATCAGGTTCCGAAAATCGCTGATGTCATACCACTCGTCACCCCCCAGGTTTAACCATTGACCATCACGTTTTGGCCGTTTGAGTAAAGCATCATCGGGGTCGTAATCGTGTTCGTAGACCTGGCTCATCAGTTGTTGTAGCGTAGTCCAGGGCATCGTTTTCGTTTGTTCCTGACGGTTCAAATGCCTGATAATTCTTACGTTACGTTCGACAAAAGAGGCTGTCAGGTGCAGTTCGGTATCGCTGCGTCGGCTGTTCAGATCGAGGTACGTCAGGTGAAACGGATGTTCACGGCCAATGGCTTCGTAGGCAGCCTGAATCAATTCCTGCACCAGATACTGCCATTTATCGGCATTGGCGGGAGCTCCCTGCTGTTGGCCCTGCTTATCGGCCGTTATCTCCCAGAAATCATCGTCTTCGCCTAGTTCATCTTCGTTCAGCTGACGAAGGCGCGTTTTCGACAATAGCGTGTCAACGCTTTCCAGCCACGTTTTGGGCAATCTCCCCGACCAGCTAAAATCATCGTCGCGTGTGAACCCTTCGGCAATCAGTTCGTCGTCGTCGATGTCCTCACGATCGGGATACGTAATGGCCAGGTCGACCTGAAGTCCGCTGGTACCTTCCGGTGTCAGCGTGAGGGTGTAAAAATAAGCGTAAGGCGCTGGCAATGAGCGCGCCGTCTGATAGCGAATCTGGAGACGTTGGAAAGACATACGTTTGGAAACGGTCAGGTTTATGGCCTGGGAAAAACAGCGGCTTCGGTGGCCTTCCGGTCAATTTTGCCCGTTGCCGTTTCTGCAAAGGTAGTACGTAAGAAGATGGATTCTTTCGGGACCGCGTAAGGGCCAAGTTTCTGGCGAATCGTCTGCGCTACGGTATCCTCCTTAAAAGCCGCCGTTTGGGCAGAATCTGCAACTTCGTAAACCGCCGTAATACGTTGCCCCAGTAAATCATCCGGCCGACCAATGACCAGCACGCGCCAGGATAAACCCGCCTGATGTAGCACGTCGCTGATGACCTGCTCTACCTGTTCGGGCTGTATTTTTACGCCACCACTGTTGATAATCGTATCGGCGCGCCCAAGCAGGCGAAAATGCGTAGCGTCGAGCAGTTCTACTACGTCGTTGGTTTGAATACGTTCGAAATTAGTTGCGGCCGAGCGGATGTGCAGGCAATTTCGCTCATCGGTACCCAATTCTACCCCTTCCAGCGCTGTAAATACGTTTGTAGCTGTTGGTCCATTCAGCCGCCGAAGGGCAATATGCGACACCGTTTCGGTCATGCCATACGTAGCGAAAACGGGTGCCGTAATGACTTGCAGCGCTTGTTCCAGCGCCGGACTGGTAGCCGCACCACCTACCAAAATCGCTTTCATTCCGTTTAGAATAGGCAATTTTTCGGGCGTTTCGTTCAGAACGGTTTGTAGCTGGAGCGGTACCAGAGCTGTAAAATCAAATGATACGTCGGTGGGCGCAAAAGCAAGGAGTGGATTGCTGGATGGCTCGATGATCGTCATGGATAGCCCCAGTTCCAGTCCACGAACGAGCATCATAACGCCTGCTACGTAGCGAATATTCAAACAAACTAATGACGTATCACCAGCTTGTAAACCAAGTGTGCGCCCGGTCAGCAGAGCACTTGCCCGCATCTGAGCCCGTGACAGTTGAATCGGCTTCGGTGTACCGGTAGAACCCGACGTATGCAATGTAAACGACGTCTGACCGCTCAGCCAGGCTTCGCAAAATTTCTGGGCTTCATCTTGGTAGGCGTCATGGGGCATAGGGCGCGGGGCATGGGGCATAGCGTGCGGTACGGGCACATCTTTGCCCCGCACGCTACGACCCAAACGCTTAATTGTGAACGCGTAACGTACCGGCGGTTAAATTTGAATCGATGGTATACAGTGTAAGCGCTTTGGTAGCAGGGCCGGAGATCACTTTTCCGGTTATATCGAAACGAGAAAGATCGAGGGCGCAGTAAAACTCATTAGCCGATGCCCGGTATACCAAAAGGGTGTTATCGTGCGTACATTTCGATGCCGCAGCCACAAATTTTCCGTCGCTCGTTTGAACAATAATGATATTATTGACGACTACGTAGCCGCCCTTTGTTTTTAAGTTCTGATTCGCATTGTCGTCCAGCCGAAGCGTAAAATCAATTTTTGGGGCAGCTTCAGTCGACTCGATCGACGGGTTCTCTTCCCAGGTGCAGGCTGATGCTGAGCCACTTAATAAAAATGCACCAAGGCCCGTGCCGAGGATGCGGAAAAACGTGTGCCGGGGCATCACAGATTTATCGGAGGTGGGAAAACTGGTTTCCATAGTGGTTTTCGCGTATTTTTGTGGCGTTATGCCGAATTTCGGTATAAATATAAATTTTTTGTCATTCAACGACAGCGAACAATAACGTTCGCCGGGCGGTTACCCAATTTACAAAAATGGAAGAAGCGAAAGTATTCATCAATCCGATTTCGCCGGATAAAGTAGCGGATGCGCCAGGATTGCTGGCCTACGCCCACACAGCGGGTGGTGCCGTCATTCGGCCCGAAGACAAAGGCAAAATCACTGGTCGGGCAGTTGCCGCCATGCGCGAGCAGACCGACATGCAGCTTAGCCAGCTTTACAAACAAATGCAGTTGCTGGCTGAACAGGCCACGGCAATTCGGCACCGGGTCGAAATATCGGAGCGAATTTATGCAGCTCAGATGAGCTTTGAACCGGTAGTGGGCAAAACGTATCATTTCTATACCCGCAAAAATGGTCAGGATGTGCTATCGATGGTGGCACCAAACGAATGGGGACGCAAATTCCCATTCGAGCGCTGCCTCGCCACCGTCCGCATGATGGCCGACCATACGTGGGATGTGGAATATCACGAAGTTTCATATAATGAGTAAAAGAATGAAAGAGCGAAAGAGCGTGTTGAAATGGCAGCTTTTTCGCTCTTTCATTCTTCCGCTCTTTCATTCTTTAGAATATGCAAAGCAATTACCCCTGGGAAACAATTAAAGAATATCAGGAGATTCTGTTCAGTTATTACGACGGAATTGCCAAAATCAGCATCAACCGTCCACACAAACGTAACGCCTTTACCCCATTGACCGTCAAGGAAATGTCGGAAGCCATGGAACTGGCTCGTCAGGACGAACGCGTGGGTGTTGTCATTCTGACCGGCGAAGGTGGAGAAGCCTTCTGTTCGGGCGGAGATCAATCGGTGCGGGGACATGGTGGGTACGTAGGCGAAGACAAAGTGCCGCGTCTGAACGTACTGGATTTGCAAATGCAGATTCGGCGGATTCCGAAACCCGTAGTGGCGATGGTAGCTGGCTATGCCATTGGTGGCGGACACGTATTGCACGTAGTATGCGACCTGAGCATAGCTGCCGAAAATGCCCGATTCGGTCAGACGGGCCCCAAAGTTGGTTCGTTCGATGGCGGATTTGGTGCCAGTTATCTGGCCCGTATCGTCGGTCAGAAAAAAGCCCGCGAAATCTGGTACCTCTGCGATCAATACGATGCCCAGGAAGCGCTGGACATGGGTTTAGTCAACAAAGTTGTGCCACTTGAGCAGTTAGAAGAAGTAACGATAAGCTGGTGCCGCAAAATGCTGGAGAAAAGCCCTATCGCGCTACGTATGCTCAAAGCTTCGTTCAACGCCGAACTCGACGGACAGGCCGGCATTCAGCAATTGGCTGGAGATGCTACGTTACTGTACTACCTTTCGGAGGAAGCTAAAGAAGGAAAAGACGCCTTTCTGGAAAAGCGTAAACCGGATTTCAGCAAGTTTCCGAAATTTCCGTAAACGTAGTGATACGTATAATGAATGGAGAACGCCGGTCAGAAATGGTCGGCGTTTTTTGTTGCTAACCAACTGAATTGACGATCACTGTTCCAGTCTTTATCACGCAAAGCGACTATATTTGTGACAATAATTTCGTGGAAAGAGACAATAAATTACCTAAGAAAAGCAAACAGAAACAGTTGTTATGCATATCTGGCAACATCGAACGTACTGGCAAATTGTGGGCTGGCTCATTTGGGTCAGCCTGTTTCTGCAGGGATGTAGTCATGTTGACAAACCCGCCGAGATTGCCAGGTTAGATGCCCAGTTGCCCGAAACCATTGACTACAATCGGCACGTAAAGCCCATTCTGTCCGACAAATGTTTTTTCTGCCACGGGCCCGACAAAGCGGTGCAAAAAGGTGGTTTAGAGTTAGCGACTCCAGAAGGCGCTTATGCTGCGCTGAAAAAATCAAACGGTAAACATGCTATCGTTCCGGGCAATCTGAGTGAAAGTGAAGTGTATTATCGACTGATCGCCACCGATCCTGACGTAATGATGCCCCCGCCTGCGTCGAACCGATTTCTGACGCCATATGAGAAAGCCATGTTGATGAAATGGATTGAACAAGGGGCGGAATATAAACCACATTGGGCGCTTATTAAACCCGAAGCTGCTACGTTGCCGACCATTAAAAACACGAGCTGGCCCAAAAATCCGATCGACTTTTTTATACTGAATTCGCTTGAGAAGGCGGGTTTGAAGCCTGCGCCCGAAGCCGATAAGGAAACCTTGCTACGTCGGGTTACGCTTGATCTGACCGGCCTGCCGCCAACTGTCGAAGAAATCGATGCTTTTCTGGCGGATCGCTCATCAAACGCGTACGAAAAAGTGGTGGATCGGCTGTTGAAATCACCGCATTACGGCGAGAAAATGGCCGTTGATTGGCTCGACGCAGCCCGCTTTGCCGATACGCATGGCTATACCGTTGACCGTTACCGGCCGATGTGGCCCTGGCGTGACTGGGTTATTAAGGCGTTCAACCAGAACATGCCGTTCGACCAGTTTACGACCTGGCAACTGGCGGGCGATCTCCTGCCAAATGCCACCAAAGAGCAGCGACTGGCTACGGCTTTCAACCGCAATCACTCGCAGAACATGGAGGGCGGCATCGTCAATGAAGAATTCCGGGTGGAGTACGTGGCCGACCGGACTAATACACTTGGCACCGCATTTCTGGGCCTGACGGTCGAGTGCGCCCGTTGTCACGATCATAAGTTTGATCCGATTTCCCAGAAAGATTATTACTCCCTGTTCGCTTTTTTCAACAACGTCGACGAAGCGGGGCAGATTTCCTGGGATAACTCCATGCCGGTGCCTACCATGCTGCTGACGGAGAAAAAACAGGACAGTTTGCTGACATTTCTGGATAGCCAGATTAAAGTGAGCGAAACTGCGCTACGTCAGACTGCCGAACGAGAAAAAACGGCTTTCGCCAACTGGGAAACGCCGAGTGGAAAATCAGCAATATTTGATGCGCAGAAAGGTCTACAAGCACATTATACGTTTGATAAACTGGTTGATAATCAATTTGTCAATAACGTTTCGGCCAAAGATAAAGGGGTGGTGGAAGAGCCAAAGCTGGTTTCCGGAAAGCTAGGTAATGCCTTCCAGTCAAACGGCGACGACGTATTGAAATTGGGCAAAGTTGGTATTTTCGACCGGTCGCAGCCGTTTTCGGTGGGCCTATGGGTCAACATCCCGAAAGAGCTGAATAAAGGTGTGATTTTTCACAAAGGGCTGGGCGACATACTCTATAATTTTCGAGGCTATTTCCTGAACCTACGCGACGGGCGGGCTGAATTGCTGATGGCGCACACCTGGCCTTATAACAGCATTATTCGGGTGAGTCAGCAAAAGCTTCCAAAGCAAAAGTGGGTGCATCTGATGATGACCTATGATGGCTCCAGTAAAGCGAATGGGCTGCGTCTCTACGTCGATGGGCGAGAAGCGGGGATGCTCACCGAAAAAGACAACCTCTACAAAGACATTCTGCTCAGTAAGGAAAATCTCATCGGTGGCGAGCAGCCGGGTTTGCAACTAGGAGCTGATATGCGCGGAGCTGGTTTCAAAAATGGGCAAATGGACGAATTGGTCATCTACGCCCGCGAACTGACCGCTCCTGAAATCGCGCAATTGGTACGTAATCAGGGCGGTGTGGATCTGCCGGCGTCTTTTTCTACGCCCGATCTGGCAAAATACTACGTAGTAAATCATTCAAAAGCGTATCAGGAACAGGCTGCTACGTTGCAAGCGCTACGTTCCAAACGGAATCGCTACGTTGAGGATATTCCGGAAATTATGGTGATGGATGAGATGAAATCACCTCGGCCAACGTACCTGCTCAAGCGGGGTGTATATGACGCACATGGTCCCGAGGTCCATCCCAATGTTCCGGCTAGCGTGTTGCCGTTTGAAAATTTTCCGAAAAATCGGTTGGGGCTAGCGCAGTGGCTCTTGCATCCGGATAATCCGCTGACGGCGCGTGTTATTGTGAACCGATACTGGCAAAACTATTTTGGAGCGGGTCTTCAGAAAAACGCGAATAACTTTGGTAATCAGGGCGGAATACCCAACCACCCGGAGTTGCTTGACTGGCTGGCTGTTACGTTCCGAGAGCCTGCCCGCGCTACGTTGTCAGAACAGCCTCGCAGTTGGAATGTGAAAGCACTGCAAAAGCTGATTGTCATGTCGGCAACGTATCGTCAGTCGTCGCAGGTAACGCCCGAAATGCTGCGTAAAGATCCCGATAATACGTTGCTGGCACGTGGGCCGTCGTTCCGGCTTACGGCCGAAATGGTACGTGACAATGCCTTGGCTGCCAGTGGTTTGCTGGTACGTAAAATTGGCGGGCCAAGTGTAAAACCTTATCAGCCAGAAGGTTTGTGGGCCGTAAATAATGCAGTTTATGAACCGGATTCGGGCGCGGGTTTGTACCGGCGAAGTTTATACACGTTCTGGCGACGTACCAATCCGCCACCGTCTATGAACACCTTCGACGGACCGTCCCGAAGTTACTGCGTCGTTCAGCGACAGAAAACCAGCACACCATTACAGGCGTTAATTTTACTCAATGATCCGCAATTTGTGGAAGCCGCTCGTGTGGTGGCCGAACGGGCCGGATCAAAATATCCGCAACCTAAAGCGCAAATTTTGTACAGTTATCGACTTCTGACCGGGCAGCGTCCGGTAGGGCGCGAAATGGACGTATTACTACGTTTGTATCAATCTGAATACGAAAAGTTTAAACGAAATCCGGCGAAAATGGCGGGCTGGCTCAACTCAGGAACGTATCGCGCTGGTCAAAAAAATGACCTGCCTGCACTGACTGCCCGAACAGTGGTAGCCAGTGCCATCATGAATTCCGATGCATTCATTACCCGGCGTTAGAAACCGATTCGAAACAGCATTATGAACCAACAACTGGACCAAATCATAGCCGATACGTTCAATCGACGAGCTTTTCTTCGGAAAAGCTCGCTGGGACTTGGCACTCTAGCGCTCGGTTCACTGTTGCCGGAAACGTTACGTTCGTCCCCGCTAACTGACGATCGTCCGCACCGCGCTCCCAAGGCGAAACGAGTGGTTTACCTGTTTCAGAGTGGAGGACCGTCGCAGTTGGAAATGTTTGATTATAAACCGATGCTGGCTAAAATGCATGGTCAGGATTTACCCGCGTCGGTTCGGAAAGGACAGCGACTGACTAGCATGAGCGCTCAGCAATCGGCCCTGCCGCTGGTACGTTCGCCCTATACGTTTCGCCAGCACGGAAAAAGCGGGGCCTGGGTCAGTGAGTTACTGCCGTATACGAGTCGCATTACCGACGATCTCTGCTTTGTCAAATCCATGTATACGGAGCAGATCAACCACGATCCGGCGCTGACGTTTTTTCAGACAGGCAATCAACTGGCGGGTCGGCCCAGCATTGGTTCGTGGGTGAGCTACGGACTTGGTTCGATCAATCAGAATTTGCCCGCGTTCATTGTGCTGGTGTCGAACAATGCGCCACAGGATCAGCCGTTGTATGCCCGACTGTGGGGCAATGGATTTCTGCCGTCGAAGCATCAGGGTGTGCAATTTCGCTCCGGAAATGATCCGGTTCTTTACCTGAACAACCCCAGTGGTTATGCGGGTAACGACCGTCGGGCCATGCTGGATGCACTGAAACAACTCAACCAGGCTCAGGCCGACCGTTTCGGCGATCCTGAAATTGCCAACCGGATTGCGCAGTACGAAATGGCGTACCGAATGCAGACTTCTGTTCCCGACGTAACGGATTTATCGAAAGAGCCCGACTGGGTGTTTGATCTCTACGGCCCCGATGCCCGGAAACCCGGTACGTATGCCGCTAACTGCCTCATGGCCCGTCGGTTAATTGAGCGCGATGTTCGGTTTGTACAGCTTTACCATCAAGGCTGGGACCAGCACGGAAACCTGCCTAAAGGATTAGCCAAGCAATGTCAGGCCACCGATCAGGCGTCAGCGGCACTGGTGATTGACCTGAAACAGCGGGGATTGCTCGACGATACAATTGTGGTTTGGGGGGGCGAATTTGGCCGGACAAATTATTCGCAGGGAAAACTGACAAAAGACAATTACGGTCGCGACCATCATCCTCGCTGCTTCACGATGTGGATGACCGGCGGTGGCGTAAAATCGGGAATTACATACGGCGAAACGGATGAATTCGGCTACAACATTGCCCATAATCCGGTGCATGTTCATGATTTTCAGGCTACTTTGCTGCATCTGCTCGGCATTGATCACGAAAAACTAACGTACGAATTTCAGGGCCGTCGCTTCCGCCTGACCGACGTAGAAGGCAAATTAGTGAAAGGTATTCTGGCCTGACCAACACTGTTATTACGTTGATAAAGCCAAACGGCTGACTCTCCTAAGAGTCAGCCGTTTGGAAAAAGAAGACCAATTTTACTTTTTGGCTGAAGCAATCAGGTCATTTGCCATTTTAACGTAGTCCGCATTTTTGGCTGCGGTTGCTAATTCTACCGTCTTCTCGGCGCTGGCAATGGCACTGGCTTTTTCTTTTAATTTCAGTTCAATCCGGGCTTTTAACAGCATGATCCAGAAAGCTTTAGGATTTTGCTCCGTAGCTTTGGTTGCCCAGCCAAGCGCTTGTTTTAAATCCCGATTGGTATCGTAATAATAGCTGGCTGCTTCGAAATAGGCCGGCTTATCAGAGGCCATTGAAGCCTCAATATTCTTCATAATCGATTGGTCGACATCGGCCGTGATGGCAACGGGAACGCGGGTTTTATCCCACATAATTTCCAGCGTGGCCGAGTTTGGCAGAATATCGGCGATGTTGATCGTAAACGTTTCTACTTTTCTGTCCAGCATAGTTGGTTTCACCTGAACTCGTACAACTTCGTTCTCCTTTTTATAGTCGCCAACGTTCGCGCCTAAAGCCAGATCTTTAGAAAGCATTACTTCCCAACTGTTTTTGCCCGGAATGGTAAACAGACCGTAAGTGCCTGCTTTCACTTCTTTGCCTTCGAGTTTAACATCCGATGAAAAAGTAATCTTGGACGTAGCATTAGCCCCCGTCCGCCATACTTTGTCATATGGAACCAGGTCACCGAAAATGGTCCGACCTTTAATCGCCGGTCTGGAGTATTCAAGCGTAATTTCACCCAGGGCAAAACTTTGTTTAGTGGTCTGGGAGGGGCTGGCTGCCGGAATTTTCAACTGAGCCTGAGCCATTGAAAGCGAAGAAAGGGTAATTAAGCTAGCTACGGCAAGGCGCGAAAACGTAAAACGCATCATGATAAATAATGAAGTAAATAGTTAAGCTTGTTTTCAATTCTCAAAGGTATAGCTATTATTCCTCGTGCGATACTTTCGGGGGGAAGTTATTAATAGTCTATCGACTATTACTCATTGAACGTAGTTACTAAAAAGGCTGCTCAGGGAAATGAAATGCTACATATACCCACAAAATCCAGGAGCAGTTAATCGAGGCTGGTGGAACGTAGCGGTTCGGTATGCGCTACCAAATCGGGCCAGAAACGGTTAAACTGGCTGCCAATCAGGTCGTAATACGTAGTGAAATCTTCGATGGCTGTATCCAGGCCAGATGGATATGCCGTTCGGCGGGAAAGTCCTTTGAGTGAGCGGTCGATGCCTTCGGGAAACTGGTAGTTGGTGAGCCAGTCCTGACGTATCATGTAATCGGTCATCCGAACGGCTGCTGCGGGCAAGCGGGCCTGATTGTTCTGTAATGTCTGATAAAACGACTGGACAAACGTAGTGAGTTGCTGACCAGTCAGCGTTTCGAAATGTCGGGCCAGGAAATGATCGAAAAAAACGTCGACGGCCGCTCCAGCATACTTGTGGCAGCGAGGATGAAGTAAATTTCGTACTACGTCAACGGCCGGATGACTGTCGGTAAACGAATCAATGGCACGGTGCAGCCGTACGCCCAAAATTTCGCCGGAATTGAGCTGATGACGAGGATGAGCTGGATCTCCCTTTATGAAATCGCCGATAAAATTTCCGATAATCAGACCCGTATTTTGCCCCGATAAGTAACTATGTGCCAGTATGTTCATGGTGTTGGATAGGCACGTAGCGTTCGACCGTAACGCCAAACCGACGTAAAAAATCAACGCCTTCGTCGGATGCGATGCCTTTATATTCGGCGTAGGAATTCAGGTAAACTACGCGGGCGATCTTCATGCTGTAGATAATGCGGGCGCAGGCAATGCAGGGCGAAAGCGTTACGTAGATCGTCGCACCTTCCACTTCCGAACCATTTTTGGCAGCATACAAAATGGCGTTCTGTTCGGCATGTAGGGCCAGCGAGCAGGAACCTTTGGAATCGCGTGGACAGCCCACTTCGGGAAACTCCTCGTCGCAGTTGTGCGTACCAGCCGGTGGGCCGTTATAACCGATTGAAATAATTCGGGTATCGCGGGCAAGCACCGCACCTACCTGCGCTTTGATGCAGTGCGATCGGCGGGCCAGATTAATGGCCAGCTCCATAAAAATGTCATCGAAACGGGGCTTGGATGTCGGTGTTAGGAGCATATTGCCGTAAAAGTAGTCGTAAAGAGTGAAAGAGCGAAAGAATAAAAGAGTGCCTCGTTCTATACGCTCTTTCGCTCTTTCACTCTTTAAAGCTTGTTACTGTGCTTTCCAGGTCATGATAAGCCGGAAATCATCGGTGCTTCCCTCTGCGCTCACTTTTGCTTTTAAGCCACTGGCCGATTCTTCCAGAATTTCCCACTCCGATACGCTCTGTTTAGAATCAACTGTCGTGATCAGACGTAGCACATGCGAATTGGCATTGTACGTCCATGTACCAGGTTTACTATCGGTAGCCTGTTCGGAACCGTCGTTGCAGTTGGTTGCTCCGCTGGTGCCCGACAACCGACCACTTTTCTCGAAACGGATGGTGTTGTCCAGATCGCAGGGACGCAGGTAGGGGAGCAGGTCTTTGTCCAGTTTGCCGTCGCCATCAATATCGATAAGTGGGTCAGACGTAACCGCCGTGATACGTAGGTTTTTATCGACGAAAGCCGGTGCGCTGCCGCCATTGTTTGGGTTAATAGGTTCTGTTTCTTTTTTACAGGCGGTCATTGTCAATACAAGACCGAGCAGGCAAAGGCCCAATAAGCGAGTGGTGAAAGAATACGTGTTCATTTTGTAGTTGTTGTTTTGAAAAAAGAGGATGGTTCAGGCAGTGCTTCAGTGCGTTGCCGGTTCAAAATTGGCAGGTTGAGCTGCGTTCAGAAAGTTGCAGGCAGACGAACCGTCAGATGTTGTGTGCGAAGTGTAAAAAATGAACCATCAAGTGTATCCATCTCCGTTCAGATCAGAAAAATGCCTGATTCTGGCTTCGTTAGGGCCTTTTTCAGGTAAAAGCGTCGGTTTATACAATACTTCGGTCAGTTCAGCCAGCAGAACTGCCGCTTCGTCGTACCTGTGATTGGTTGACTGTACCGGGAAGCCCCACCTTTGCCGTGACCTTGCTCGAACAACCAAACAACAACGTACGATGACAACTCCCAAAATCCTCTTTGCTACCATGCCCATGGACGGGCACTTTAACCCGCTTACTGGCCTGGCCGTTCATCTCAAACAACAGGGCTACGATGTCCGCTGGTATACGGGCGGTGCCTATGCCGACCGGGCCGAACGCTTGGGCATACCAGTCTATCCGTTCCAAAAAGCCCGGGTTATTAACCAGGATAACCTCGACGAATTATTTCCGGAGCGCACGCAGATCAAAGGAGCTATAAACCGCATCCGATTCGATATCAATAACGTATTCGTTCGTCCTATTCAGGATTATATGGTCGATTTGCAGCAAATTCATCAGGTTTTCCCCTTCGATCTGGTGGTGTGTGACATTGGTTTTTCGGCTATGGCGGTTATGCAGCACGTTTTCGACGTCCCGGTTGTGGTTATGGGTATTGTGCCTTTGCCGCAGAGTTCGCGCGATTTACCACCCAATGGAATCGGTATGACACCGGCCAGGTCGTGGCTGGGGCGGCACGTGCAGAGTTTGCTACGTATGGTAGTTGGCCGGATGATGCGTCAATGCACCGATGTGTATAATGAAGTGATACGTCCTTTTGGTCTGCTGCCCGAAAAAGAATTGCTTTTTGATATTGCAGTTACGAAAGCCGACCGGTATCTTCAGAGCGGTACGCCCGGTTTCGAGTACAAACGTTCTGATATGAGCGATAAGGTTCATTTCGTTGGCCCCTTGTTGCCACACAAAACGGGTAATAAATATCCATTTCGGCATGCGCAACGCGCCTGTACGTACCGAAGAGTGGTGCTGGTAACGCAGGGAACCATCGAACGCGATCCCGGCAAAATCATTATTCCGACCATTGAAGCCTTTAAAAACGATACCGATACGTTGGTGATTGCGACCACGGGCGGTTCTAAAACGGCCGAGCTACGTAGTCAGTATCCTCAATCCAATATTATTATTGAAGACTTCATCGATTTCAATGCTGTGATGCCTTACGCAAGTGTTTTTGTCACGAACGGTGGCTACGGCGGAGTTTTGCTAAGTGTTAAAAACGGTTTACCGATGGTTGTGGCGGGTGTCTATGAAGGCAAGAATGAAATTGCTGCCCGTTTAAGTCACTTTGGACTGGCCGTTCGTCTGCATACAGAAACGCCCAAAGCAGCCAGAATTCGACGTAGCGTCGAACAAGTATTGGGCAGTTCGCAGTACCGCACTAACGTAACGGCCCTTGCCGCTGAGTTTAGCCAGTATGATACGTTGACCCTCTGCGAAAATCACCTGATGGACGTACTGAACAATCATAAATCAAAACGTATCATGGCGTAAAAGATAGTCCAAACGATGGGCCATGTTTTAGCTCTCCGATGTTAAGATAGCTAAGTGAACGTATTGCCGACGCGTGGAGGTCAAAGCCCCACGCGTCGGCAATACGTTATGAATCAAATGGTAGTTTTGACAATCATTCATAGTTCAGTCCCAACAGTAAATTGCTTACAGTCAGTGTTTTGGGTCGTTCATGATTTGGGTAACACCTTCCTGATACGTCGTGTAAGCAAAATCAGGAAATCGTTTCTTGAATTTGTCTGAAATAAAGATATTATCATGCCGGTAACGGGGCAGTAATTCCTGAATTTCCTTCATTTGTCGGTTGAATAAGCCCCCAACGCTGAACATCCACGCTTTTAAAATTGTGTACTTAAATTCCCTTTGATAAATAGTGGAAGCCAGATCAATCAACCCTTTGTACGTCAGCCTGTTGTCGTCGCAGGGCAGATGCCAGGTTTGGTTGTAGGCATCAGACGTATTGCCGATCAACGCCATCGCCCGGCTGGCGTCTGGTGTCCAGATAAGGGTTCGTAACGTATTGTCTTTCAGCGGAACTTGTAATGTCTTGTTTTGCTGGATGTTGTCGAAAATGAACGTGTTGGTCAGGCTTTGGGTCTTAGCTGGTCCATAAAACTCAGGCGCCCGGCAAATAACCGCTTCTATAGTATTGTTGGTCATCTCATTCAAGAGCATGGTCGCAATCGTTGCTCTCACCACCGATTTCGGGCCGATGGGCGCAAACCGACTTTCTTCCGTCTGAGGTTCGCTGGTTTTGGCATACATGTACGTATTGTCGAAAAATACCAGCTTACACTGATGCTTTTTGCAGGCAGCAATTACGTTTTGCATCATAACCGGAAACTGTTCCTGCCACAGACTGGTATTCATCGGCAAACCAACCGTCAGATAAGCGATCTGGCTGCCTTCTACGGCTTCATCGGTCGCTTGTGCATCCAGCAGATTAGCTGGGAATAGCTCATCAGTAGGGTTGATTGCTTTAGGGTTTCGGCTGACCAACCGAATATTGGTAGTGTAGTTTTGATGGAGTTCTCTAGCTAACACTTCGGCAATTTGTCCATTGGCTCCCAGGATGGTCTGCATATCTTTTTGTATTGATTAACAAGGTTACTAAACAACGCTGGCCAATGTTTTGGCTTTCGATTTTCGTGAAAGTCACGAGTTTATTTCTGCTCAGAAAAGTATGACATGATTCGAAGCTTCAGGTAGAACGTAATGAATTTTTTTGTACCTTTGCGGCCACGTTTTACAAGGGGGATGCGTCCTCCATCAAAACCAAACAAGCACAAATGGCTGTTAAAATTCGTTTAGCGCGTCGTGGACGCAAGAAAATGGCGATGTACGACATCGTAGTGGCTGAATCCGTTGCTCCACGTGATGGCCGGTTTATCGAAAAAATCGGTTCGTACAACCCCAACACCGACCCTTCGACGGTTGTATTAAAGTCGGAACGGGCTCTGTACTGGCTTATGGTAGGTGCTCAGCCAACTGACACTGCTCGCTCGGTACTGTCGCACGAAGGTGTAATGTACAAGAAGCACCTGCAGGTAGGTGTAAACAAAGGAGCTATCTCTCAAGAACAGGCCGACGAAAAATTCGAAACCTGGAAAGGAGATAAAGAAAATCGTAAAGCTGGCGCTGCCGATACCAAAGCACAAACCAAAGAGCAGGCTCGTGCCGCTCGTCTGGAAGCTGAGAAAAAGGTGAACGACGCTCGTGCCGAAGCAATTGCCAAGAAAAACAAAGTGGAAGAGCCTGTAGCGGAAGCGGCTCCAGCTGCTGAAGAAGCGCCTGCCACCGAAGAAACTCCAGCCGCAACTGAAGCTGCTGCTCCTGCTGAAGAAACACCAGCTGCCGAATAGTTTTCTGACGTACCGGCGACCCGGCAAAAAAACAACGAGCCCGTTCGCATCTGAACGGGCTTATTTTATTTACGGGTTATGTTCGATACGTAGCAACCCGTGTTCGAAAATATGACAAAAGACGATTGTTACCAATTGGGTCACATCACCAAAACGCACGGCGTTAACGGTGAACTGGTGCTTTTTCTGGACGTAGATCAACCCGACGAGTATGCCGATCTGGAATCGGTACTGCTGGAAGTAAAAGGTGAACTGATTCCGTATTTCATTGAGTCGATTGCTATCGTGAAAGGCAGCCGCGCCATCGTGGCTTTCGAAGACGTGGAGACAATTGAACAGGCCGAGCGATTGATTGGCTGCGGTGCTTTTCTTCCGTTAGACGAACTGGAGCCTATTACCGACGAAAGCCGGTTTTATTTCCACGAAATTGTTGGCTACCACGTAGTAGATGCCAATTCGGGCGAACTGGGTATTGTTCGAGGTGTATACGCCATGAATGCGCAGGATTTAATTGCGATGGATTATCAGGGCAAAGAAGTCCTGATTCCGATCAACAGCGACATCGTGCGGACCATCGACCGCGCCAACCAGAAGCTGAACGTAGTACTACCCGAGGGGCTGCTGGAAATCTACATGGAAGATTCGGGTAAAGATAAACCCGAGACGCACGGCGACGAAGCTGACGATACGGATGAGGATTGATATAATCACCTGTCTGCCCAAATTGCTGGACAGTTTTTTCGCGCATTCGATTCTGCAACGAGCACAACAGGGCGGATACGTAACGGTAGCCGTACACGACCTGCGCGATTATACGCTCGATAAGCATCGGCGCGTGGACGATTACGCCTTTGGTGGGGGCGCGGGTATGGTGATGCAGATTGAACCGATTGCCCGTTGCATCCGGTCGTTGCAGGCCGAACGTAGCTACGACGAAATCATCTACATGACGCCCGACGGCGAGCGGCTGAATCAGAAAACGGCAAACAAGCTATCACTACGTCAGAATTTGATTATCCTTTGCGGCCATTATAAGGGTGTCGACGAACGCGCGCGTGAGTTGTTCATTACCAAAGAAATCAGCATTGGCGACTACGTATTGAGCGGTGGTGAACTCGCGGCCTGTGTGTTGTCAGATTCCATAATTCGTCTGCTGCCCGGCGTCCTGAACGACGAAACCTCGGCCCTGACCGACTCGTTTCAGGATAACCTGCTGGCTCCGCCCGTCTACACGCGCCCGGCCGAGTTTGAAGGCCATCGTGTACCGGATATTCTTCTCTCTGGCCACGAAGCGAAAATTGACGAGTGGCGTCATAATCAGGCGCTGGCTCGCACGCAGGCCCGCCGACCGGATTTGCTGGAATAATCTGTCGATGCAAACTAAACTGAATGGCCTATTTTGAGTTAATCTAACATCTCAAAATAGGCCATTTTTATGCAGATTTTAGTTGTAGGCGCTACGGGTGGAACAGGACTTCAGGCCGTTGAGCAGTCGCTCCAACGGGGCTATTACGTAACCGCTTTTGTGCGCGACCCGGCCAAACTTGCCATCAAACATCCTAATCTGACTATCCTGATCGGGGACGTATTGAAACCGGATACTTTGTTGCCTGCCGTACGGCGCCAGGATGCGGTGTTTTGTGCATTAGGGAGTAGGCCGGGGCAGCAGAGTCAGGCTGTGACCGACGGGACCAAAAACTTAATTGATGCGATGCAGCAGGTTAATGTCAGACGGCTGCTTGTCGTGTCATCGCTGGGGGTAGGAACCAGTTATGAAGAAGCGCCCTGGCTTAGTAAGCTGGTTATCAGTACGTTCTTAAAGGGAGCTATTGACGAAAAAGAAGAACAGGAAGCCTTTGTTCGCCAGAGTAATCTTGATTGGACAATCGCCCGCCCGACTAGCCTGACAAACGGACCGCTGACGCATCAGCTACGTGTCGGTGAACATCTACCCTTTCCCCGGTTAGTCATGCCGCGGATCAGCCGCGCCGACGTAGCGGATTTTCTTCTGAATCGAATCGAAAGTGATACGTATCTGCATAAGGCTGTAACTATAACGGGCAGATAGTTCGTTGAATGTACTCAGTTCGGATGCGAGCTTACGATTTTGCAGTCGCAGCGTTTGGTTTCGGCGGGCAACGTAACGGGTTTGTCGAAGGTGCTTTGCGGGGCCAGTGTGCGCGAGAAAGTCGTGAATTTCTCCTTGATTACTTTATCATTTTCGTCGTAGGCGACGAGTTTCACCGATACGTCTGAATGCGTTCTTGACGAAAAATTCTTCACTACTACGTTCACCGTCGACGTAACCAGTACGTTATCCAGGTCCGTGCAATCAACGCTCAGGTCGATGGTTGAGGGTGAAAATGAGGTGTGATTCCGTTGTGAGACGAAATAAAGAATCACTCCACCGACAACAAGAAGTATCAACAGGAGTCTAATCAGCGATTTCATGGGTAGTGTAAAGGGGATATTCGCGGTAGTCAGATTTATACTAAACGATACGTATCACAATAAGTCGTATCAATTATTTGAACTTTCCTGTTGTTCTTGAGCCTCGCGTTCCCGCCGTTTTCGTTCCCGTCGTTCCTGCCGAAGCTGTTTACGTGTTTTGACCGTATCAGTAGGAGCCGCTTCGTTCGAAACGGTAGTATTCGGCTGAGACTCAGCAGGTGGTGCAGCGTCATTTTTCTCTTCGCTCTTCTTTCCTTTAAACAAACGACGGAAGAAACCTCCAATTCCAGTGCCCTCATCTTCGTCAACTTCTTCACCATTTGGGTCAGGAAACAGTAAATCGGGCTGGTAAATCGAATCGATAGGAGTGACCTGCTGGCGTAAACCTTCACGAAGCCGCACATTGTAGAATCCGTAGGCGCCGGAATCAGGAGCTGTCAGCCCACGCCGGGCCATGATACGTCCGATAAGCTTGAAATAGCCCCGTACATTCCTGGTCTGTAACGTACCATCGGGCACAAACCAGTCGAGCGCCCGTTTGGGTCGGGGGACCACAAAAGCCAGAAAAATACTTTCACCTAAGTCCAGATTGGCCGGGCTTTTGTCGAAATAATAGCGGGCCGCTTCACCGATACCGTATTTGTTACGTCCCCATTCAATGATGTTCAGATATACTTCATACATCCTTTCTTTAGAGACAATATGTTGATTCTCAATGAGCCATACGATGAGAATCTCTTCGACTTTGCGCGAAAGCGTTTTGTTTCGGTTCAGAAAAACGTTTTTCACCAACTGCATCGAAATCGTACTGGCACCCCGTTTGAACGACTTCTCTTTAAAATTTGTCGCAATTGACACCCGGAAGGCTTTTTCGTTAAAACCTTTGTGGGTGAAGAAATTGTAATCTTCCGAGGTGAGTAAGGCGTTGCGTAAGTCTGGCGAAATCTGCGCAAGCGGTGTATAATTAGGATTTTCCGGACCAACGATGATGTCGCGGACGGGCTTCCCTTTTTCGTAGGGCGTGTAGATAAAGGGTCGATTTATCATTGAAAAATCGGTTTGCCCCATACGTAAAATCTTAAATCCTTCGGACGTCATCCCCGAATTGAACTTAACCGAGTCAGGCAACGCCGTATCCAATTGAAATGCCATATCGTATTTCAACTTACCTGCCACCTTCATCCCTTCGAGTGATTCGAACAAGCCCTGCGGAAAGGAATTAATCAGTGCCTGTGCATCCATCGAGCCAGTATGAAGCTGTAATTCATAGACTTTGTTGGAAACCGGCGTTTTGTCCGACGTATTACGTACCGCCCTAACCTGAGGCTGTTCATCATTTCTGGAAAGGGTGTATTTCAGAAACGGATGGGCACTCACCTGGCCCAGATACAGCGTCGATGAACTGTCGATACCAACATAATTCTCGCCCACAAACAGATTGGCATCCATAGCGGCACGCTTCACTAGTACGTCGGTACGGGCAATGGCGGGGTGATTGATACGTAAGTTCTGCACCGAACCAGCTCCTTCCATACGGAACTCTCCTCCCGAACGGTCTACGTCCCGAAGCTGCGCCCGTAGTGTATCGGCCTGTACCTTAAGATTGTACTTTTTCTGGATGTATGGAATTTCAATAGGCTTGCCATCGGCGTATAAAGCCAGGTCATATTCGCGGCCGCGGGGATCGGCAGTACCCGCTACGTGCCAGGTCGCCTGATTTCCGTTGAGTTTTATGGTCGATGTAACCGCTTCGTCTTCAATAACAGCCGTTTGCGTGAGCAGGCTCAACGTATCATTGCTGTCCATCGCCCGGAACTCCAGATTTGTTACGTTCAGATCGTCGGGAATTTTGGACAGAATATTGTCGATCAGATTTTCGGCTACTTCCGATAAGTCAGTACGTCGTCCGGTTTCGCGGGGCGTTTCGTCAACCTGAGTTGAATCGCGTTTTTTACGTAGCAGAAAGTCGACGTTGGACAGTGAATCGCGTTTGATGACCTGAA
Source organism: Spirosoma flavus (assembly GCF_054778555.1). Classification (NCBI taxonomy): domain Bacteria; kingdom Pseudomonadati; phylum Bacteroidota; class Cytophagia; order Cytophagales; family Cytophagaceae; genus Spirosoma; species Spirosoma flavus. The sequence continues at coordinate 1,205,912 of NZ_BAAGZL010000002.1, read as the reverse complement.
TCAGACCATTTTCGAGCGTCATACCTGATAAACCAACCTTTCCGGCCAATAACGGCCAGAAGCGAACGGAAACTTCAACCTGTCCTATTCGAGCCAGGCTGTCGCGTTCTTCAGGGACAACCGAAATATTCGTAAACGCTACTGAACTGAGTCCTGTGAATCGGGCAGAACCGATACGTACGTCGAGTTTATAATCGCGCTTGGCCTTTTTAATAGCTCGTTCGAGAGTAGACTGTAGAAGTTTCTCCCGTTTGGAGTAGGCAATACCCGCTCCCACACAGGCAATTAAAAAAATGCTTAAAAACACCCAGCCCGCAATTCGCAAGGCTTTCCGTTGACTATATGTCATGCTTTGTCACTATTCGCGAACCACAAAGATAGCGTTTTATAAGCATAGGGCATAGGAGAAGGGGCAAAGGGCAGAGGGGTAAGGGTATAAGGAAAAGAATTTATTCAGGTAGTCTCCACACCCTGTGCTCAAAGCCCTTTGCCCTTTGCTAAAAATCGAGGTGGCAATTTGTCCAGCCGTCGTCGAAGCGGGTGCCGAATTGTTTGTAGAAACCGATGGCCGGTTCGTTCCAGTCGAGTACCTGCCACATCATACCTGTGCAGTTAGTTTCGTGGGCCATTTCGACAGCAGCATCGAGCAGTAGTTTACCCACTCCATATCCGCGAAAGGATTCCGTAACAATGATGTCTTCGAGATACAGGCGTTTCCCTTTCCAGGTCGAATACCGGAAAAAATACAGCGCCATACCGACAATTTTTTTCGTTTCCGAATCTTCGGCCATGATCATGCCAAACAGCGGATTGGGCCCAAACCCATCCAGAGCCATTTGCTCAACCGTGTTAGTAACCTGATCGGCCGCACGTTCATAAACGGCTAGCTCCATCACTAAATCAAATGCGTCGGGTATATCCTCAAGAGTGCCGGGGCGAATTATAATCATTTTGGAATGGTGAAAGAAGGTGATAAATCTGTAGACAATTGTACAGCATTCATTGTAGATTATCCATTAATTTCCGCCATTTATTCAGAGCAGATTGAAAATCTTCTGGTAATTCAGAGTCAAATTGAAGCCATTGCCGGGTTTTCGGATGGGTAAAGCCCAATGATTTGGCGTGTAATGCCTGCCGGGGTAGTAGTTTAAACGCGTTCTCAACAAAGGCTTTGTAGCTCCCGACAGGATTTCCGCGTAGAATCCGGTCGCCACCATACGTAGCGTCGTTGAATAGCGGGTGACCAATGTGCTTCAAATGCGCTCGAATCTGGTGGGTACGACCCGTTTCCAGATTGCACTGAAGCAGAGTAACATAGCGTAAATCTTCCAACGTTTTATAATGCGTAACGGCCCATTTGCCCTTACTTTCGTCATCGTAAATGGTCTGCACTTTTCGGTCACGTACCGACCGACCAATGTAGCCAGTTATGGTGCCATTTGGCGGATTCGGAATGCCCCACGCAAGGGCATTATAGGTACGTTCGATGGTGTGCTCGAAAAACTGCCGGGCCAGATGCGTCATGGCGTATTCGGTTTTGGCAATTACCATTAGCCCCGACGTGTCTTTGTCGATGCGGTGAACGAGTCCAGGGCGAATGTCGCCATTACGCGACGTCGGAAGGTTCTGAAAATGATACACTAACCCGTTCACCAACGTACCGTCCCAATTGCCGTGCGCCGGATGAACCACCATACCCGCCGGCTTATTGAGCACCAGCAAATCATCGTCCTCGAAAACAATGTTTAAGGGAATATTTTCGGGTTTGACATCGGTGTCGCGGGGCGGGTGCGGCAGCGAAATAGTGATGACATCAAGCGGCTTAACTTTATAACTGGCCTTCGTTACGTTACCATTCACCCGAACCGACTCTACGTCGATGGCGGCCTGGATTTTGGTTCGGGTAGCGTTTTGCAGCCGATCCATCAGGAAGCGGTCGATACGTAACAACCCCTGGCCTTTATCGACCACAACGCGGTGATGTTCGTATAATTCTTCGTCCTCCGAAAATTCTTCGACTGCTTCGGTCATAGTTGCTACGTTCTGAATAAGTTTGGCAAATTTACGCTTGTTACAAACAAGTACGTAGTGAATCTGATAATCAACTCACCTTTACAATACGTAGCGAATCCTTTTCCTGAGAAGGTAAACATCCGTCTGTACCTGAAGCGCGACGACCTGATTCATCCGCAGATTTCGGGAAATAAATGGCGCAAACTCAAGTATAATTTATTGGCGGCCCGTGAGCAGGGATTCACTACGTTGCTGACCTTTGGCGGGGCCTATTCAAATCATCTATATGCCACGGCTGCGGCTGGTCAGGCGTTTGATTTTCAGACGGTTGGCGTAGTGAGGGGCGAAGAGTTGGCGACGCGACCACGTAACGCTACGTTGGCTGCCTGCGAACGTTTCGGTATGCAACTGCATTTTGTTAGCCGGGCGGATTATCAACGTAAAGAAACCACTGATTTTCAGCAAGAATTAACGTATCAGTTTGGTCCATGCTACGTGCTGCCCGAAGGCGGCACCAATGCGCTGGCGATACGTGGTACGTCGGAAATTTTGCCTGAAATAATAGACCAGTTAGGCTACGTACCGCCTTATGTATGCTGCCCGGTTGGCACGGGTGGAACTGTGGCTGGATTGGCGCAGTCAACCACACAAACAACTGAAATACTGGGCTTTGTAGTACTGAAAATTCCGGAATCTGACCAGCATCAGGGTTGGACCCAAGTTCGGGAGTATCATTTTGGTGGCTACGCTAAAACCACACCCGAACTGGTCGATTTCATTCGTTCGTTTGAACGAACTACCGGGATTTTGCTCGATCAGGTGTATACTGGTAAAATGCTGTACGGCATTTACGACTTAGCCCGAAAAGGATATTTTCCAGCAGATGCAACCGTCGTTGCGGTTCATACGGGTGGATTGCAGGGACGAAGCCCAGAGTTGGATAAGCCGTAAAGCCAATCTTCGAAGAAATTCAATAACTTACCCACATGGAAACGATTTTCACCACCGAACGGGTGCGTCCGTTACTGGCGCGGGTTCGTGAGTTTGTTGATAATGAGTTGATTCCGCTCGAAATGGGCTTCTCGCATCATAAGTTGGGCGAAATAATACCCGTGCTCGATCAAAAACGCGAACTGCTAAAAACCGCTGGTTTGTGGGGTTTGCATTTATCAAAAGAAGAAGGCGGACATGGATTGACGCTCTGCGAATTTGGGCAGATCAGCGAAGTGCTGGCCTATGCTCCTTTTTTCGGGCACTACGTATTTGGTTGTCAGGCACCCGATATTGGGAACACTGAACTACTGCACAAGTTTGCTTCGGCTGAATTGAAAGAGCGTTATTTAAAACCGTTGATGGCGGGCGAAATCCGTTCCTGTTTTTCGATGACGGAGCCTGAATTTGCGGGGTCGAATCCTACCCGTATGGCTACATTGGCAGTCCGTGAACGGTCCGCCGTTGCGGGCGACGAATACGTAATAAATGGTCGAAAATGGTTCACCTCTTCGGCCGACGGTGCTACGTTCGCAGTTGTGATGGCGGTCACGAATCCCGATGCGGCACCCCACCAGCGAGCCAGCATGATTATCGTTCCGACCGACACGCCGGGCTTCAAAATAGAACGTAACATCCCTGTTTTTGGCGAAGCGGGTGAAGGCTGGTTCAGTCACTCCGAAGTGACGTATACGAACTGCCGGGTGCCGGTTTCGAACGTCATTGCGGGCGAAGGAATGGGCTTTCGGCTGGCCCAGGAACGACTGGGGCCGGGGCGTGTCCATCACTGCATGCGCTGGATTGGCAACGCCGAAAAAGCCTTCGATCTGATGTGTAAACGAGCCGCTACGCGCGAAATAGAAGACAACGTAATGCTGGGCGAAAAACAGTTTATTCAGGATTTCATCGCCGAAAGTCGGGCCGAAATTGATGCCTGTCGCCTATACGTACTCAACACGGCGCATATGATCGATACGGTTGGCGTGAGCAACGTCCGCGATGCGGTGTCGGGTATCAAATTTTACGTTGCCAACGCATTTTTGCGCGTTCTCGACCGGGCTATTCAGGTGCACGGTGCGCTGGGCGTTACGGATGATACGGTGCTGGCCAGTATGTACCGACACGAGCGTGGTGCCCGCATTTGGGATGGTGCCGATGAAGTGCATAAGCAGAATCTTGCTATCAGCATCCTGAAAAAATACGGTTTGGATATCAAGCAGAAGGCAAAAGAATTGCGACAATTTCGCCAGTTGATGGCCGCTGAACAACTTAATGGATAGTGACAAAAAACTCCCTTCAAAGTAGGTATTCACTATGATTTCTCCTGATTCCCCTCGTGCCGTTCGTTCGGGTGAAGAGCTTGATGCAGAGGTACTTAATACGTATCTTCAGCAACACGTACCAGAAATGGGCCCCGTTCTGTCGGTGCAGCAATTTCCAGGCGGTTTCTCGAACCTGACGTACTGCCTGAAAACGGAAGAACAGGAGTATGTGCTACGTCGCCCGCCGTTTGGCGCGAACATCAAAGGTGGTCACGACATGGGCCGCGAGTTTCGGGTGCTGTCGCTGCTGAGGGGGCATTACGATAAAATTCCAGAGCCAATTGTGTACTGCGAATCAACCGACGTATTAGGAGCACCGTTTTACATCATGAAACGGGTGTCAGGCATCATCCTGCGGGCATCGATGGCCCCCAAACTCAATCTTCCCGAAGCGTTGATGCGCCAGCTTTCCGAAGCGTTGGTCGATAACCTGGTCGAGATTCACGCGCTGGATATTCAGCAGACGGGATTGGCTCAGTTGGGAAAACCCGCTGGCTACGTTCAGCGGCAGGTAGAAGGCTGGATTCGTCGTTATCAGGCCGCCGAAACCGACTCAATTTCGGCCATGAATCAGATAGGCGACTGGTTACAAGGGAATTATCCGCCCGAACAAGCCCCCGCTTTTCTGCACAATGATTACAAATTTGACAACGTAGTACTCACTCCTGATCCGAGCACAGGCGAACCTACTCCCGTCATTACGGGTGTGCTGGATTGGGAAATGGCGACCGTCGGTGATCCGCTCATGGATTTGGGCGCTACGTTGGCCTACTGGTCGGAAGCGGGCGATAGTCCGGCGTATCGCAACTTCAATCTGACATGGCTTCCCGGCAATCTCACCCGTCAGGACGTAGTACGTCGGTACGCTGAACGTAGCGGTCGCGACGTATCATCCATCTTGTTTTACTACGTTTTCGGTCTTTACAAAAATGCCGTGATAGCCCAGCAGATTTACGCACGCTGGAAACAGGGGCACAGTCAGGATGCACGATTCGGACACCTGCTTCCCGTGATTATTGAACTGGCCGACAAAGCGGTTACCTCAGTGAAACGCGGAGCGATTTAGGGAGAAAGCCCGTCTTCGTAAATTAACTTGGATAGAATGAAGGTCGATTCATTTGATTTCTCTACCTTTCCTGAGCATCGTAGATAATTGATGATGCTTCAAACCTTTAACTGTTTTCTTCGCTCATGACCGAGTATCAAACTCCGAAAGATCGCGCTTATGTCGATACGCTTATTAAATCAGCACCTAAAGAAGCAGCGGCCTTCCTCAACCTCAAGTATACGGCAGAACGGAAGGATGGTGTAATTCCTATAAAGTATCGGGAATTAATGTCTGTGGCTGTTGCACTGACAACCCAATGTGCGTATTGCATTGAATCGCACATTCAGAATGCCGTCGAAGCTGGAGCTACTCGCGAAGAAATTGCCGAAACTGTGTTTATTGCCTCTGCACTCCGGGCAGGCGGAGCCGTCGGAAATGGACTTATGGCCATGCGGCTCTTCGAAGAAATGAGTTCGGAAAAAATGGTATGAAATTAGAATAAAAGGATGTATGAAATATGATGTATCGGGGATAAACCAAAAACCAGCAATACACTATATTTCATACATTATACACCGCCAACAACGCTGGCCCGGCGCAGTCGGTCATTCATGGCAAAGCCAAGTTCCTGATTCGGGAGAGGTTCGGCGTAGATGATGTCGATGGGGAGGTTATCTAAAGCTCGTAAATGGGCAAACAGGTTTTTGGCCGCTTCGTTTAAATCTCCAGTAGGGGATAGGGTACGCTGATAATCAGCATGTATACCGCCAAACGGTTGCCGAAAAACCAGAGCGCCAGCTCGCTCGCTCGGCTCCGGACTTTCGCCGGGAGCCAACAAAATCAACGGTTTCCGAGGAGCGTAGTGGCTGCTGAGCATACCCGGTGCTTTTGGGTTCGAGGTTGAATGCGTACGGACCGAAACGGGGCCAATAACCTGCTCAATCTGCTCCAGCGCCATGCCGCCCAACCGAAAAACCGTAGCCTGGTCATCCTCAAACCCAATAATCGTTGACTCCAGTCCAATACCTGCCGAGCCGCCATCCAGAATATAGGGAATCTGATTGCCTAACTGGTCTGCTACGTGTTGCGCCGTCGTGGGGCTGATGTAGCCAAATGGGTTGGCGCTCGGAGCTGCCAGTGGAAAGTCAAGCGAACGTAGTAACCTCAGCGTCAGCGGATGATTGGGAATACGTACCGCTACTCTCGGCAACCCCGACGTAACGAGATCGGAAATCAGATCGCGTTTTGGGAGCAGCAGCGTCAGCGGCCCCGGCCAGAACGTATCGGCCAGCTTTCGGGCGGCATCAGGAACCGACGTAACGAACTGATCCAGTTTTTCGAGAGAGTCAGTATGAATAATGAGCGGGTCGAACGAAGGGCGGTTCTTGACCCGAAAAATGGTCAGAACAGCATCGGGATTCAGGGCATTGCCGGCCAGACCGTAAACGGTTTCTGTGGGAATGCCCACTACGTTACCTGCTTCCAGAAATCCTTTTGCTGATTGCCAGTCAGTACCAATTTGTGCCATGTGAATAAGGGCATAGAGCATGGGGCGCGGGGCAGAGGGTGAAATAAATAATGGTCATTTACCCACTGCCCCGCGCCCCGCTGGCTCTTGCTATCTAATGATGGGCTCCGCCGGGGCCATGCACGTGGCCATGAGACAGTTCATCAGGAGTGGCGTCGCGAACGGCAATAACTTCTACGTCGAAATGCAGCGTCTTGCCAGCAAGTGGGTGATTTCCATCAACTACGATAAATTCAGGTTCAACACCAACGACGGTGATTACCTGCCCGTCGTTAGACTGAAACTGCATCCCCGCTTCCACCGGCTGTCCGCCAAAGGCTTTACGAGGTACCCGTTCGGTTAGATTCGGGTCGAGTTCACCGTAGCCTTTTTCGGGCGCTATTTCAACCTGAAAATGGTCGCCAGTTTTGCGTCCTTCCAGACTTTCTTCCATACCCGGAATCAGATTATGCGCCCCGTGCAGGTAATACAGCGGATCGCGCCCCTGGCTGCTATCCAGAATAGTACCATTACTATCCCGAAGGGTATAATGGATGGCGGCCACTGCGTCTTTTGTAATTGTCATGATGGATTGAGTTTAGGGAGTGCCATCTTTGGCAGCCCTTTACGTATTACAACAAGTGAAGGTGCAAAGTTGCGTGAATTCCTCAAGAATTTGCACGTACGGTCTGAGTGAATGGCTACTTTTTATAAACGGCGGATTGACGTATAGGCTAGTTAGTTTAGATGATTCTGTAGATTGGGTTTCTGGTTTATGTACAAAATCGGATAATAGCCACTTGCCATTTTATTTGTTTTTAATAAAATATGATATGTGTACAATATTTATATAAACTAAACTTAAGGTTGCCGAACAATAAATATTAAATATAATTTTAGCTGTACAGGATATGATATTTGGCTATGCTTAAACTTATTTTTAAAATTTGATCGTGTAAACTGTCATATATACAGCGAAAATAAATAGCTGTTAAGTTCTGGTCAAAAAGTAAATAATCACATTATTCTAATCACCTCAACTCATTTTTTAACCGAATACTTTATGTCAAAACTATTTACTCTATGGGTATTAATACTCATTTGGTTGGCTAGCCTTTCAGCCGTTGCCCAGACTTATAACTATGCTAAACTCTTTGGGTCCGGCGGGGATGACCGGTCTTTTGGTGTTGCTAAAGATGCTGACGGTAATACCTATATATCTGGCCATATCCGAGGTGATGTCAATTTTGGAAATGGTATTTTATTGACAGGTACCACGAGCAGTCACAATGGATTTATCTGTAAAGTAAACCCTACCGGTACGGTTCTATGGGCTAAAAGACTTTCCAGTTCATCGTTGAATATAGCTAATGCAATTGCCGTTGATAATAATGGTAATGTCTACACGACCGGTGTTTATAGTGCAGGAACCAACTTTGGTAATGGTATTGTGCAAACAACTGGTGGAAACGACATCTTCGTCCTCAAGTATGATACAAACGGGAATTTTATCTGGGTAAAGACGTATGGTGGCAGTGGTTCCGGAGCGACACGTACGGCGGAAGAAGGAAAAGCAATTCAGGTAAATGGAGCAGGAACAGAAATTTACGTGACGGGAAGTTTTACCGGACTAGCAAACGGCTCGGGCGTCATTAGTTTTGGCACAGCTCAACAATTTGCAAATCCTTTTCAGAATAATGACATTTTTGTACTCAAATTAGACGCAAGCGGAAACACAGCCTGGGCGGGTACAATTGGTAATAATGGGGGAGAATCCGTTACAGGTCTTGCTTTATCGCCCGATGCTTCATCCGTTTATCTGACAGGGGGGTTTGTTGGTACTGTCGACTTTGATATATCTACAGGTGGTGTGGCTAACACGAATAATTCGGCTGCTAATCAGGTTTGTTTTATCCTAAAATTAAATTCGAGTGGAGTATACCAGTGGGCGAAAGCTGCTGCCACTACAACTGGTTTCGTATCTGCCCCTCTGGGAAATGCTTTGGTAGCGACTAACACGGACGTTTACGCTGGAGGACATTTTCGGAATACGATGGATTTTAACCCAGGCCCAGGTGCACCTTTAACCTCTGCGGGACAATCTGATATTTTCATCTGGAAACTGGATGCTTCGGGTAATTTCGGTTGGGCGAAACGTATTGGCGGTGCAACTGGCGATGACGTAGGTGGTATTTCTTTGGACCCCAGTGGGAATATTTATCTAACTGGAAGTTTTAGTGGCACTGTAGATTTTGATCCAGATCCGGTAACGTCAACTACTCTTGCTGCAGCAGGTACTAGTAACGATGCCTATGCGCTCAAGTTAAGCCCAATTGGTACGTTTGTAGGGGTTGTTAAGATCGGAGGATCTGGATTCGACTATGGTAATGGAATTGTTCCCAAGAGTACTACGGAAGCGGTGGTTGTTGGAGCCGTTACGGGAGGGGTGCCAATTACGTTCTCCCCAACGAATACGACAACAGCAGCAGCAGATCGTGATGCTTTCTATGCCAGTTATACATTTGCTGATCCGCCTTTACCCACGCTCATAACGGGGCAGCCGGCCTCGGCCAGCACGGTTTGTAGCGGACGTGCTGTAAGTATTTCTGTACAGGCGATAGGAGCGGCATTGACGTATCAATGGTACCGGGGTAATCCGGGTGATACGTCAACTCCGTTAGGCGGGGAAACGAGCGCTACGTTATCGCTCACGAATGTGCAAGAGGAAGATGAGGGCACTTATTTTGTTCGCGTAACGGGTAACAGCGGTACTGTCGATTCGAATGGTTTTACATTGACTGTAGAAGCGGCCCCTGCCGTTATGTTATCTCCCAATGGGCAGCTCACTTGCTCCGTGCTCGAAGTGACCTTGAGCGCTAGTGGGGCTAATTCATATACCTTCACCGGACCGGGCATGGTCAATCAGGCCAATAACGTAGCGACGGTCAATCAACCGGGCACGTATTCCGTTACGGCCACCAGCGTCAATGGTTGTACTGCCGTACAGACCACTATCGTACAATCTGACACAGCTATCCCCACCATTACGTTGGGCAATAACGGTACGTTGACCTGCTCGGTAACTCAAGTGACTCTAAGTGCCAGCGGGGCTAATTCCTATACATTTACCGGACCGGGCATCGTGAGTCAGGCCAACAATGTAGCGTATGTGAACCTGCCGGGTACCTACACGGTGGTGGCCTCAGGAGCTAATGGATGCACGGCCACTCAGACCACTACGGTTCAGTCGGATACGTCCACCCCAGTCATTACGTTAGGCAATAGTGGTACGTTGACCTGTTCGGTGGCTCAGGTGACTCTAAGTGCCAGCGGGGCTAACTCATATACCTTCACCGGTCCAAGCGTCGTGAGCCAGGCCAACAACGTAGCGTATGTGGATCAACCCGGTACTTACACCGTAGTGGCCTCGGGGGCCAACGGCTGCACGGCCACTCAGACGACCACGGTTCAATCCGATACGTCTACGCCAGCTATTACGTTAGGCAATAGTGGTACGTTGACCTGTTCAGTGTCCCAGATTACAGTAAGTGCTAGTGGCGCTAATTCGTACACCTTCACCGGTCCCGGCATTGTCAGTCAGGCCAACAATGCGGCTTATGTGAACCTGCCGGGTACCTACACGGTGGTGGCCTCAGGAGCCAATGGATGCACGGCGACTCAAACCACCACCGTGTACTCAGATACGTCCACCCCCGCCGTTACGTTGGGCAATAACGGTACGTTAACCTGTTCGGTAACTCAGGTGACTCTAAGTGCCAGCGGGGCTAATTCGTATACCTTCACCGGTCCAAGCGTCGTGAGCCAGGCCAATAACGTAGCGATGGTCAATCAGCCGGGCACCTACACGGTGACAGCTTCCAATCCCAATGGTTGCACCGCTTCCCAGACTACTACAGTGTATTCTGATACGTCTACGCCCGCCATTACATTGGGTAACAATGGTACGTTGACCTGCTCAGTAGCCCAAGTGACCTTGAGCGCTAGTGGGGCTAATTCGTATACGTTCACGGGTCCGAGTGTGGTCAGCCAGGCCAACAACGTAGCGTATGTGGATCAACCCGGTACCTACACCGTAGTGGCCTCGGGGGCCAACGGCTGCACCGCCACTCAGACGACCACGGTTCAGTCGGATACCGCTACACCGATTATCACGTTAGGCAACAATGGTACGTTGACCTGCTCAGTAGCCCAAGTGACCTTGAGCGCTAGTGGGGCTAATTCGTATACGTTCACGGGTCCGAGTGTGGTCAGCCAGGCCAACAACGTAGCGTATGTGGATCAACCCGGTACCTACACCGTAGTGGCTTCGGGGGCTAACGGCTGCACCGCCACTCAGACTACTACGGTTCAGTCGGATACGTCCACCCCCGCCATTACGTTGGGCAACAATGGTACGTTGACCTGCTCGGTGGCTCAGGTGACTCTAAGTGCTAGTGGGGCTAATTCATATACCTTCACGGGACCGGGCGTAGTCAATCAGTCGAGTAACATAGCTACTGTGAATCAGCCGGGAACTTATACTGTAGTCGCCACAGGGGCTAACGGTTGCACCGCCGTTCAGACGACCACGGTTCAATCCGAGACAACTGTGCCAACGGTGACGCTGACGGCTAATAGTACATTGAGCTGTGCTCAGACCAGTGTGACGTTAACGGCCAGCGGAGCTACTTCCTATACGTTCGCGGGACCGGGCGTGCTGAGTCAGGCGGGTAATCAAGCGCTGGTAAGCGTAGCCGGAACCTATACCGTGACTGCTTCCGGCGTCAATGGCTGTACCGCCACGCAAACTACCATAGTCGAGTCCGATACGGCTGTACCGACGGTGACGTTGACCTCGAGCGGTACATTGAGCTGCGCCCAGACCAGCGTTACACTTACCGCCGGAGGTGGTGTTATTTACAACTTCAATGGGCCAGGGGTGATCAGCCGATCTGGTAATCAGGCGGTGGTGAATGTAGGGGGGACCTACTCCGTGACAGCTACCAGCGCTAATGGGTGTACGGCTATTCAGACTACCAACGTTCAGTCGGATACAACTCTCCCAACGGTAACATTGGCGGCCAGTGGTACGTTAAGCTGTGCTCAGGCCAGTGTAACATTGACGGCTGTGGGCGGTGCTACGTATGTATTCGGTGGTCCGGGTGTAATCAGTCAATTGGGTAATCAGGCGGTGGTGAATGTAGGTGGAACGTATTCGGTAACAGCTACCAGTGCCAATGGCTGTACCGCTACCCAGACTACTTCTGTCCAGTCGGATACTTCAGTTCCTGCGGTAACGCTCGCAGTCAGTGGTAGCCTAAACTGCACCCAGACCAGTGTTGTCCTAACGGCGACGCCGGGCTTTGTCAGCTATGCTTTCAGCGCCGGTACGGGACAGCCGGGATGGCCGTCGAGTAATACCGCTGTTGTTAGTTCGTCGGGTCTTTTCACTGTTACGGTAACGGCGGGAAATGGCTGTTTGGGTACTGCTTCGGTTCAGGTAATTCAGGACAACAGTGCTCCCGTGGTAACTATTAACCCTAACTCAGCCACACTGACCTGTAGTACAACATCGGTAAGTTTGAGCGCAGTAGGTAGCGGTACGTATCAGTGGAATACAGGCGATGCTTCCCAAGCCATCAGCGTCACAGCGGCCGGTGTCTATTCGGTAACTTTAACAGGTAGCAATGGTTGTACTGGATTTGCCAGCGCTACTGTTTCGCAGGATGTTTCAGTACCTACGGTTTCGATCAGTCCATCGAGTGCTACGTTAACTTGTGCTGCGTCATCAGTAAGTCTGAGTGCGGTAGGTAGTGGTACGTATCTCTGGAACACCGGAGCGACTACCGCTTCGATTTCCGCCACCACGGCTGGAAACTATTCGGTGACTTTGACGGGTGCGAACGGCTGCTCCGCTACTGCTTTGGCTCAGGTTGTTCAGGATAACACGGTACCTACGGTAAGCATCAGTCCTACAAGTGCTACGTTGAGTTGCACCACTACTTCCGTGAGTCTGACAGCCATCGGAACGGGGACGTATCGTTGGAATACAGGAGCTACTACTCAGATTATTAGCGCCACTGCGGCAGACACATATTCGGTTACTTTGACGGGATCAAATGGTTGTACGGCTACGGCTAACGCGCAGGTAACTCAGGACAATTCAGTGCCTACAGTAAGCATCAGTCCTACAAGTGCTACGTTGAGCTGTACGACAACATCGGTAAGTTTGAGCGCGGTAGGTAGTGGTACGTATCTCTGGAATACTGGAGCCACTACTTCTGTGATTTCGGCAACAGCTGGCGGTACGTACTCGGTCACTTTGACGGCAGGAAATGGTTGTAAAGCAACTGCTTTCGCTCAAGTTGTTCAGGATAACTCAGTGCCAACAGTGAGTATTTCACCAGCAAGTGCTACGTTGAACTGTACTACGTCCTCGGTGAGCCTAAGTGCAACAGGAGCTGGTACGTATCTCTGGAACACCGGAGCAACTACGTCCGTTATTTCAGCCACAGCCGCCGGTACGTATTCAGTTACCTTAACGGCCGGTAATGGCTGCACCGCTACTGCGTTGGCTCAGGTTATTCAGGATAATACGGTGCCTACGGTGAGTATCAGCCCGTCGAGTGCTACGTTAAGTTGTACCACGACTTCGGTAAGCCTAAGTGCAGTGGGGGCAGGTACGTATCTCTGGAATACAGGAGCTACAACCCAGGTCATTAGCGCCACTACGGCTGGCAACTATTCGGTCACATTGACGGCGGCAAACGGCTGTAAGGCCATCGCTTACGCCCAGGTAGTACAAGATAACACGGTGCCAACGGTAAGCGTCAGTCCATCAAGTGCTACGTTGAGCTGCACCACTACTTCCGTGAGTTTGAGCGCACTGGGTAGTGGTACGTATCTGTGGAACACGGGGGCAACCTCATCTGTAATTTCTGTTACGTCGGCCGGGAATTACTCGGTCACTTTGACGGCAGGAAACGGTTGTAAAGCCACTGCCAGCGCCACTGTTATTCAGGATAGCAGCGTGCCTACAGTAAGTATTTCGCCCGCGAGTGCTACGTTGAGTTGTTCGATAACTTCGGTGAATCTGAGTGCGGTAGGTACGGGTACGTATCTCTGGAATACGGGTTCTACTTCCCAGGTTATCAGTGCTACTGCGGCCGGTACGTATACTGTTACCTTGACGGCTGGGAATGGCTGTACGGCTACCGCTACGGCCCAGGTTGTGCAGGACAACTCACTGCCTACGGTTAGCATTGCTGCTACGCCTTCATTGACCATTGCTACGGGGCAAAGCGCTACGTTAACGGCCAGTGGTGCCACTACGTATCAGTGGAACAACAGCGCCAATACGCCTGCTATCGTCGTCAATGCACCGGGTGTTTATTCGGTGACGGGTACAACCGGCAACTGTCAGGGCGTAGCCTCTGTGACGGTAGTGCAAACCAACGCGCCATCGGGGCCTTTTGCCATTACGTCGGTGACGACCAACAACTGTCAGCAGATTGCGGCCAACCGGTACGTCATCAATTTCACCCCTGTGTATGCAGGACTTAACGGCCAACCGGTGAGCGTGTCGGTGGTTAACGAGATGTTCCCCACGACGGCACCAGCGCCGTACACGCTCCAGCTTTATACGGATAATCCGGTGATCATTCTGAAGGCGCAGCAGACAGGAACTCCAGGCGAAGCCACGTTCAATTATAACTGGCTGGCCGCTTGCAGTAACCCCATGCCCAATACGCCCCCACGGGTGAATCAGCCGCTGGCGAACCAGATTGCTAAGGTGGGCGAAGCGTTCGGCTACACCATTCCGCAACTCACGTTCACGGATAACGAGACGCCCAACAGTCTGGCGCTGAACGTAACAGGGCTTCCGGCTGGGATGAATTTCACGCAGCCCAACCAGATTGGTGGTGTGCCTGCTATGGTGGGCGTTAGTTTGGTAACGGTAACGGCCACCGATCCGCAGGGACTCGCCGTAAGTACCACTTTCTCACTGAGCGTGGTGCAGCCATCGGGTATGAATACACCACCAACCGTGGCTAATCCCGTTGCCAACCAGGTGGCTACCCAGGGCCAACCCTTCAGTCTGAATGTGAGTGCGGTCTTCACCGATGCCGAGACACCCAACGCCCTGCTGTTGAATAGTAGTCTGCTACCGGCTGGACTGACGCTGGCTGGAGGGGTAATTTCAGGTACGCCTTCGCAAACGGGAACGACCAACATCACGCTGACGGCAACTGACCCCGGCGGACTGTCGGCCACAGCTGGCTTTACCCTAACGGTACAACCGGTGCCAAGTGGTGGCAGTTTCGCGATTACGTCGGTGACAACCAACAATTGCCAGCAGATTTCGGCTAACCGCTACGCCATCAGCTTTACACCAGTTTATAGTGGTACCAACGGTCAGCCCATTAGTTTCTCGGTGGTCAACGAGTTGTTCCCTACCACCGACCCAGGGCCGTACTCGTTACAGCTTTATACGGATAATCCGGTGATCATTCTGAAGGCGCAACAGGGAGGAACTCCCGGTGAAGTGAGTTACAGCTACAACTGGCTGGCGACCTGTGGTAATCCAATGCCGAACACGGCTCCACGCGTGAACCAGCCGCTTATGAATCAGGTGGCTGTAGTGGGTCAGGGCTTTGGTTATACCATTCCGCAGCTGACGTTTACCGACAATGAGACACCTAACAGTCTGGTATTGACGGTGACGGGCTTGCCCGCTGGGTTGAATTTCACGCAGCCGACTCAGATTGGCGGTGTGCCAACTGCAACGGGTGTGAGTACGGTAACGGTGACAGCTACTGATCCACAGGGACTCGCTGTGAGTACTACGTTCCTGTTGACGGTCAATCCGGCGGGTACACCGAACGGCTTTGCTATTACAGGTGTGCAGACAGTTAGCTGCGTGACGCTCAGCGCCGACCGCCGTTCCATAACCTTTACGCCCCAGTACAGTGGAACAGACGGCAGTCCGATTAGTTTCTCGGTGGTGAATGAGATGTTACCCACTACCAATCCGGGACCTTACACGTTGCCACTTTACACAGACAATCCGACGATTCAATTGCGGGCGCAGCAGGGCGGTGCTCAGGCCAGCTATGCCTATAATTGGTTAGCGGCCTGTAGTACTCCGGCGCGTCAGGGATTGGCGGAAGCGGGTCACAATCTGGAAGTTCGGGTACTGGGTAATCCAGTAGAGGGGCCTACGGTTGATGTAGAAGTTCGAGGGGTTGCAGGAGAACGTTTGCAGCTTCAACTGGTTACTACGCAGGGCAACCCTGTGACTCAAAAAGTGGTAGAATCGGCCCGTGAAATCGAAACGGTGCAAATGCCGGTACCGAGCGAAGGCGGGGTTTATATTCTGAAAGTCAGTACTTCGCAGAAAAACAGCGTAGTTAAGGTGTTACGGCGATAAAGTTGGTAAAAACGGCAGCCGCCCTGGATATTGAAAAATGTCCAGGGCGGCTTTTTTTGACTGATAGTCAGAAATTGGTACAAATACGTGAATAAGGGTGTGGCTGTCCAAGCGTCAGTAATTTGTTAATTGATCTGGAAGTTAAGTTGACTGCTTATCTAGTTCATTTATTCCACCTTCAATTGAACGCTTTTTCCGGCATAGACTCCTTGAGGTAAATCGACAGTGAACAACGTACTATTTTTAGTTTCATCGACTTCAGTACGGAAGTTTTCTCCCTTGGTCTTGTATTTACCAGACACAGAAAACGAAATTTTACTCAGTTTTCTGGATGGGTCAGCTAAAGTCAGCTCTTTCAAACGGCCGCTTTCCATTTTCAGCATGGCCATACCCGGATTATCCAGACTTACTTGTGTGCCTTTATCAATAGTTAGGGTTCCTGCTTTGTAAAGAGCCAACTGGATGATTCCCGATTGATTGTGTTTGACTGCCTGTATGTCGGCCGTATTAGAGAGAATTTCGATGGAACGATTGTTTGCAGCAGATTCAGCCACCTGCTTCTCTGTCACTGCCGGTACGACGATGTATTGATACGATGCACCAGTGGGCTTGTTTCCATGATTGAACCACAACGAAAAAACATCTTCACTAACCACTTCAGTACTAATGTTTTTCTGATCCGTGATATCCGACCAGCGCCCCGTTTCAGCCTGATTGGATAAGCTGACGGTGGTCGGTTGCGGGAAGATATAGCCGATTTTATCGTGGTATACCCATTTTACTTTGTCGAGCGTTCGGCTGCCTTTTGGAACATTTTGCTGTTTACCATCCTGCATCATACGCACGTCGCCGTGCATCAATACCTGATTGACGGTCGTGAATACCGGCAGATCAGCCGTTGATTTGATACCTGTGCCCAGACAAACGTATTCTTTGTCGAAAAAGAACCACGATTTTTTAGCTTCCAGTGGGTCGTGCGGACTTTTAAAATCAAAGACTACAGCGCCGTATAAACCGTCGGTAACAGCACCTACAAAATCAGTTAATCCCGCTTTCTGGATTTCATTGGGACCGGGGAGTTGCGGCTTTTGGACGATGGTCGTACCCGATATTTTCTGCCAGTTGTATACGGGCCAGATGTTTTGGTATTCGTCGCCTTTCAGCATCAGGTAGTTAGTTCCGTCGGCGCGGTGGTGCGTGGTTTTACCCGGTCCGTTGTAGGGTTCTTCCATGTTCCGGTTTCGCGTCGAAAACATACGTACCGTTGTGTAGAATTCTGGTCGCTGGAAAACGAAATGCTCACTCTGCCAGAAGAATTTAGCGAAGGATGCTGATGGCTTACTTTCGCCTTTGCGTAACCGAATGATTTCTTCCAGTTCCGCTTTCCGATAGTCTGTGCTAACTAATACCCGCTCTATTTCGAGTGTACTTTGCGGGTGAAAAGTAGATTTTCCAGAAATGCTTCGATTCTTGACGCTGATATCTTCGTAGATGCCATACACCATCTGTTTATAGATACCATCCAGGTAATAATCAACGAGTTGATTGATTTTTTCTTTCGAGAATGCATACGTAGTACCCGCTACGTAATACGACCAGTCGCCATACGCATTGGCAAATTTTCCGTAGCCATAGGAGGACGTATTGTTAACTCGGTCTACGCGATGGTGGAAGCTGTAATCATGCTGCAATCCCCGCTCGCCGGTCGCAAATTTCATTTCGCTTTCAATAATCTTGATGATTTTGTCAAACTCTTGATAATCAGCCATGAAAAGCAGGTTTTTGGCTAAAATGCCGGCAATTACAATCCGGTCTCCACTCGGGCGAGCGCCCGATGCATTCATATTAGCCCGACCAATCATCGGCTGCGCTTTGGTTACTAGTTCCTGGGGAAGCTCGTCGCCGATGATCAACATCAGATTACCCAGGTTGGTGGGTGTAGTGATCTGGTTATCATGCCAGTTATCGCCTACAAAATCGTGTTTCACCCAGTAGTCGAGACCGCTAATGATACGTTCCTTTATCTGTTTATTTTGATAGAATTTTGACGATTTGCTTTGGTACGCTTTAGCCAGATAGACCAAATCCTGCGTATGTCTGCCGTGTGGGAATCCGGCTGTACGGCTGAGGTCTTCATAGTTTATTCCTTGAAAACTACCATCGGAATTCATCTTAGCAAGAATACTTTCTGCCTGACTATCAATGACTTTAGTAGCCATCAGGTCAGCCACAATCTTCTCTTTGATACGTTTCGCATCGTTCTGCACCCTGCTACCGGTAGCAGTCGGTTGTGCCAACGTAGTAGCGCCAATTAATACCAGTGCGATGAGGTTATAAATGAACTGTTTAATCATGTTGAGTTGCTTGACTTAAAGTTTCTTTCTGTGGTGTCGGGTATTTATATCCGACGTAGTGAGGTTTCTCAAAACCTAATAAGGGCAGGTTTAAGAACCTGCCCTTACGAACGTAGTACAATAAAAATTAATTTAATTTCAAACGCTTGATGCTGATAGTCATCGACTTACCTGTATTATTAACCGCGTTGACGTAAATATAAGCTGCATAGGCGCCATCAGCCGTTTTGACAAACGCCCCCTGATCGGCGGTGAGTCCGTAAGCGAAATCGGCTGAATTGTTGAACGTGGTTTGTTGCAGGTCGATATCATCAATATACACGTCGAAACCGGTCGTGTTACGTAGTTGAGCGTCTTTCACATCCACGCGTTTGTCGATGAGCGTGCGCGGTTTTGCCAGGCCGGTCGGTAGTGTTACGTCCTTCAGATAATCGGCGTTTGAAGGTGCTACTAATGCGTGTCCGAAAGCGAAATTACCCGTGCCGAGGGTCGCCCGGTAGACGTAAACGAAGTCGATTTTATTCGCCAGATTGTTCTGCTCTACCTCGGCTTTCGTGTAAACCGCCATGTCGGCAATTGATACGTAGGCTTTTGCACCGTCGACCAGCGCCAGTGACCGTTTCATGTCCATGCGGCTAACCCGGTAAGCGGGCGACTGGAAGCTCACTTCTTTGCCCGTCGAAGACGTACCGCTAAACCGGAACGTAACGTCTTTACCTTTAGCCTCTTCCGTCGGGTAGTAATAATAACGTAGCGTAACCGCCTTGTTGGTTGCTACGTCGATGATGTTGGCCGTTGACGTAGCGCCATTCGTAATGGTATCCGCTGCCGTTTGAACGGGCTGATCGACGCCCGTATTTCGGTTAGTAAACCAGGAGAAGCGGGTAAATCCGGTGCCGGTTCCGCCCGCAATAGATGCTTCCGCCCTAACATTTTTCAGATCGCCTTCGGTAGTGCCGATGGCGTAGGCAAACTCGATTCGGTCGCCCACCACAGCAGGGCCAGTGGTTTTCTTCAGCAAATCGTTACGTAGTGATTCGGGGGCTACGTCTTTGGTTTTACAACTCAGGGCCAGAAGAACTATCCCAAAAACCGGCAGTACGGTACGTGTTATCGTTTTCATAATAAGCAGGTTATGGGATTATTTCTGAACGGTTACGGTAACAGTGTACGTTTTACGAACCAGCCGATTGCCTGATACCACGGTGTATTTCTGTGGTTCCGTGTAATCGGTCCAGATGCCCATCGTTGGTTCTACAATGGCATCCGTTACGACACTGCAATACGGTTTCACCCGAAGTATGTTCGTGCCATACTTGGCTACGGCTTTAACAGTCAGAGCCGTGGTGTCAATGACCGTCTGCCCACTTACCAGTACGGTGCGGTGATCGGAACCGAGCAGGTCGAAAAACGTCATGAAGCATTGCGACCGACCCGTAATCAGCAAACCATTTTCGTCAATTGGATCTTTGCTGCACGACAGCAGGGTTACCAGAACCAGTAACCCGAAAATTTTATAGAGAATTGAGGATTTCATGTATGTTATCTGTTTTCCGTTAACTGGTTACAGCCAGGGTTCATTCTGGACGATCTTGGCGTTAACTTCGATTTCGCTGGTCGGAATCTGGAAGATGTAGTAACGCTGATAATTCCGGTCGGGAGCGTTTACAAATTCATCGCGGATGCGGGTGCCCTGCGAGTCGTAAAGAACCTGGCCCCCAGGTGCAGGCCAGATTTCTTCCGCTTTGCGCCACCGTCGGATATCGAAGAAACGATGTCCTTCACCGACCAGCTCTACTATCCTTTCCTGTTCAATGGCTTTGAAGAAATCGGCTTTCGTCGAAAACTTAGCGTTCACCAACGCTGGTAAATTACCCCGACGTCGGATGCGATTTAACAGCGTAAATAACTCTGCGGTAGGACCACCGTTCACTTCATTGACCGCTTCGGCATACATCAGCCAGACGTCGGGCAGGCGCATCATATAAATGTCCTGGGGGCCATCGCTACGTCCGATACCGCCCGTTTGCCGTACCCATTTCCGGAAAATATAACCCGCTGGGGCACCGTCATAGTTGATATACGTAACACCATCGCGGCTGCCGAACCGGAACGGAATGCTGTCCTGAACAGCCAGACCGTCGGTGGAGAGACGTAGCATTTTTTGCTCATCCCACAGCATAGTTGCCCGCATCCGGTAGTCGCGCCCTGCGTAAGACCTTGGGTTGGTGGCGCTGTTAACCTGCGTCGTGTTTTTGGAGAGAATAAGCGGTGTCGCAAAATCGCCGGTGCTGAGCAGTTGATACCGGTTGGCCAGGCGATACGTAGGTGCTACCCAGCATTGCGCGTTGCCCGTGTTACGTGTCCCAAAATCTCGCATTAATTCTTCGCCCTGGCTCAGCAATGGTCCGCCAAACTGTACCGAGAAGATGATTTCGGGATCGTATTCGTTGAAATACTGAAACAGGTGCCAATAATTCGGATTGTCGGCCGGGCCGGGTTCGCCACCACGGAAGAGGGAGATATTTTTGTCGATAATCTTCTTGAAGTCGGCGGCTGCGGCTGTGTAGTGCTTCTGCGCATCAGCGTTATTGTTAGCCGTTTTCATCCAGCAGGCCCAATACAGATTCACTTTACCGCTGAACGCCCAGGCCGCCAGCTTCGACGCCCGACCGAGGTTATCGCCCGTGTAGGTTTCGGGTAATACGTTGGCTGCATAGTTCAAATCGGCCAGAATCGAATCTTTCACAACGGCGCGCGGTGTCCGCGTCAGCGTATACGCTTCAGGATTTCCTTCCAGCTTTTTGTTGAAAAACGGTACGTCGCCCCACAAGTCGATGAGCCTGAAGTAATTGAGTGCCCGCAGAAAACGCACTTCACCAACCAGCCGATTCATCAATGCTACGTCGGCGGGAGCTTTCGCCGTGGCACGTAGCGTACCAATGTTTTCCAGTACGTAGTTGGCCCGGTTGATGGTCCGGTAACAGTCAGCCCATAGAAAACTGAACGTACCAGTACTGGCGTTCAGGTTAAATGGTCCGGAAGCCGACCCAATTGCGCCGGGGTTAAACGTGCCCTGATTGTTGCTGGTACCGCGGGTGTGCACAAATTCACCGGCCCCATCGAAATAGTAATCCCGGTCGAACGTAGTCCGATTAGCGTCGTAGACACCGTTGACGGCAAAAATGGCATCGTCGGTTGTTTTCCAGAATAAATCCGACGATAGCTGGGTGGTCGGTACCTGATCGAGCAAATCTTCGGTACAGGCGGCTGCAAAAATCGCTAGACCCAGCAGCAGATATAATTTAATGAGTTTTTTCATGAGTGAAAGCCCAAAATCAGGATGGATTAAAAGCTTAGGTTAAGGCCGAACGAGTACGATTTGAGCAGCGGGAATGGGTCGTCGTTGTTTTCGGCGCCCGAAACGCTGGTGCTTTTCTCAGGATCGACACCGCGATATTTGGTGAACGTGAGCAGGTTTTCAGCCGTGACGTAAACCCGTAAACGGCTCGCCCCCACTCGGCTCAGGAATTTGCTCGGGATGTTATAGCCCGCCTGAATATTTTTGAGCCGCAAGTAGCTGAAATCATCCAGCCAGAAAGTCGACTCACCCTGGTTGTTGCCGCCCGAGCCGCTGTTTAAGCGTGGCAACGAAGCCGTGCGGTTATCCAGGTTCCAGGTGTCGTACCAGTGAAAATCCTGGAATGCGTTGCGGGTCGATGGTACGTTCACCTGGTTGAATGGCTCCAGCCAGAAATCCTTCCGTCCGGTGGCAGCCTGCCAGAGAATGCTGATGTCGAAGCCGCGCCAGTTGCCGAACAGGTTGAGGCCATACGTAGCCAGCGGTTGATCGCGATTGTATTTCGGCTGCGCCAGCCGGTCTTCGTCGGTTATCTGACCGTCGCCGTTCAGGTCTTTGTAGAGAATGTCGCCCGGCGAAAAATACTGTCCCTGGAAAGGCGCGTTGGCGATGTCTTCCCAACTCTGCGCGATGCCCGTCGAGACGCGGCTGTAGGCGAAGTGGTAGGGGAGGTTCAGATACGTAAAGCCCTTACCCAGAAACTCGTTCCACTCCAGCAGCTTGTTCTTGTTGTACGCAAAGTTGAACGTAGCCCCCACGTTAGCATCGCGCACTTTGGCCCGATACGTTAGATTCAGCTCCATCCCCCGGTTCTGTAGTTTGCCGATATTGACGCGGGGTGCGTCATAGCCCGACAAAAACGACGACAGCGACGACGGACGTATCATGCCGGTGGTCAGTTTGTTGTAGAAATCAAGTTCGCTCGTCAGCCGACCGCCGAAGAACGCCAGATCCAGACCGAGGTTTGTTACGTTGGTTTCTTCCCAGGAGAAGTCTTCGTTGATGATTTTGGCCGAGCTAAACCCTTTGACAATCTTCCCATTAAGGATATAGTTGGTCAGGTTGAAGATGTCGCGCTGTTCGTAGCGACCTACGCCGGAGTTGTTTCCCAACTTCCCAATCGAAGCCCGCAGTTTACCCGAGGTTACAACTGAAGAGAATTTCTTGAAAAACGACTCTTCCGAAAAGCGCCAGCCAGCCGACGCTGACGGGAAGAAACCATACTGAAAGCCCGGTAGAAACTTACTCGACCCATCGTAACGCGCGTTGACTTCAAACAAATATTTGTCGTTCACTACGTAGTTGATACGTCCAATTCCCGACCGTAATCCTTCGGCATCGGAGTTCCCGCCAGCCGCCTGAGTCGTTGTTAAGGCTGCGTCGATTTCGCTTAGGAGTGGGTTAATCCGGTCCTGACGGCTGGCCGAAAGGTTGCGGTTGAACCAGTATTCTTCGGTATAAGCCGCAAGTAAACTGAGCTGGTGATTGCCAAACAGCGTTTTGTTATACGTAGCGCGGCCCTGAAGCAGCGTTTTGAAGCCTTGGTTGGTGCTGTTGCTGATGCCCGCGCTGGAGGCCACTACGTTCCGCGAAATCAGACCGGTCTGGAAATTCCATTCGTCGGTCGGGTCAGAATAGGTTTTCGTGAACTGGTTATAATACCGTAATCCGTAATCACCACGTAGCGTCAGGCCGTTGAGGGGTGTCCATTCGCCATATAAGTTGGCGTTGATTTCCTGCCGGTCGCGGAAGTTATGGTTGATCTGGAACAGCGAGAGCATGTTCCGGGCAAAGGCATCTTCGCCATACGCCATGATACCGCCGTACTGCCCGGTATTCGGGTTTTGGGGAAGAATACCCGCCACCGCATAGCGAATGTCATAACCCGCCGTTCCGGTGTACGTAATCAGACCTTCGGAGTTAGCGAATTTCTGCTTCGACCACTGCCCATCCATTCGAATACCGACTTTCAGGTTGTCACGAACTTTGTAATCCAGGTTGAAGCGCGTGTTGTAGCGTTTGTAATCGTGCTCGATCAACACACCCAATTCGTCGTAAATCCCCGCCGATAGATAGAAATTCATTTTGTCGTTACCGCCCGCAGCCGACAGATTGTGCGTCTGAATACGGCCGTTATCGCGAAGAATCGTTTTCCACCAATCAGTATTTGGGTAATTAATTGGGTCGACCAAGCCTTTGGAAAGCCATTCTTCGATGGTGCCATACCGATACGTTGTTGAGGACGCTCCAGCCCCCGAAGCGCGTAAATGCATGGTCAGCGAGCGCGGATAATCGGCGAAATAATTGTAGAAATTGGTCGGCTGCGAGAGACCATACGTACCGGTATACGTAATCTGCGCTTTCTTATTTTGCGAGCCGTTTTTGGTCGTAATCAACACGACCCCGTTCGACGCCCGCGAGCCATAAACCGAGGCCGAAGCGGCATCTTTCAGTACCGAAATACTCGCTACGTCGTTCATGTCGATACGGTTGATGTCCACGTCGGGCATCCCATCAACCACAATCAGCGGCCCTGAATTGTTGACCGTACCGAGTCCCCGAATAATCAGCGCGGCCCCGGAGCGCCCCGCCTGACCCGTCGACTGCTGCACCGATAGACCCGGCACCAGACCAGACAAACCCGACGATACGTTGGCAATCGCGCGGCTCGAAATTTTGTCGTCAATCGTGATGGCGGCCACCGCTCCGGTCAGGTTTTCCTTTTTCTGCGTACCGTAACCCACAACCACAACCTCGTTCAAAATTTTCACATCAGGAGCCATCGTTACGTCGAGCGTGGTCTCACTCGTTACGTTCACTTCCTGTCCCAGATAGCCAATCGCCGATACCACTAACGTACCACCACCGGTGGGCATGTTGATGGTGAATTTGCCGTCGGCGTCGGAGGTAGTACCGGTTTTGGCATCGTTTTTCAATACCACCGTTGCGCCAGGAAGACCAGCGCCTTTTTCGTCGAGTACCCGACCCGAAAATCGATACGTTGGTCGAGCCGGTCCACTGGCCTGAGCCAGCACATGGCCTCCCGCCAGCAAGACGATTGCCAGCCAGCCAAAAAGTGTCCAGTTAAGAAATTTGAAATATAAACGTTTACACATAGCAATAAAGGGTTGGTTAACTATTGCCCGATGAAGCAATATTAATTGCCATGTGAATAAAAAATATCGGAATAATCTAAATTGAACGCTCCGTCCACCCCTTTGAACGTTCTTTCACCCGCCTGAACGGTTTGTCCACCTTTTTGAGCAATTGCTATAACCTTGCAAAATTCGCCTGTTCCTAAACTTGCACTGATAAATAGCAATAGTTCAGAACAGGTGAAAAAAGACAGATTTACACTAACATTGGCTGAAGCTGGGTCGCTTATGCTACTCATCACACTGCTCGTTTTTCTTCTGTCCATTATACTCTAATGACGCGCCAAACCCTATACATACGACTCCTTTTGATCGTCGCTCTCTGCCAATTGGTGGTTATAAATGGGGCTGGTCAATCGCCCAAACGGGATGTCGTTCCTGCTACGTTAAAGCCACATATTCTGGCCGAAGCACGCTGGGCGATGCAGCAGCAACCCATCACGGTAACTGCGCAGACATCGGTACGTAGCGCAGGTGGCAAACACGATTTCTTTTCGGAAGGTGATTATTGGTGGCCTGATTCTTCCAACCTACAGGGACCATACATCCAGCGGGATGGTATGACTAATCCCGATAATTTTGTCGCGCATCGTCAGGCCATGATACGTTTCAGCCGCATCGTAGGAAGTCTGGCGTCGGCCTACGTACTGACGCGCGATGAGCGCTACGTTCGGCAGGCATTCCGGCATCTTAAGGCATGGTTTGTAGACGCCGAAACGCGTATGAATCCATCGCTATTGTATGCGCAAGCCATCAAAGGGCGGTTTACAGGACGAGGTATTGGTATTATCGATACCATTCATCTAATGGAAGCAGCCCAAGCCGTTCGTGTGATGGAAGCCGCAAAATCAGCCGATAAAAAAGCGGTGATCGCCATAAAGCAATGGTTTACCGACTACCTGACCTGGCTGTCCACGCACCCGTACGGCCGTGATGAGATGAACGCCAAAAACAACCACGGTACGTGCTGGGTCATGCAGGTAGCCGCCTTCGCCCGACTGACGGGAAATGATACGTTGATGACGTTTTGTCGAAATCGATACAGGAACGTATTACTGCCCGACCAGATGGCGGCTGACGGCAGTTTCCCGCAGGAGCTACGTCGAACCAAGCCCTACGGCTATTCGCTCTTCAACCTCGATGCGATGACCACTATCTGTCAGATTTTATCAACGCCCACCGACAATCTCTGGACGTATCAAACCGCCGACGGACGTAGCATCCGAACAGGCGTTACGTATCTGTATCTATTTGTTGACGATAAGGCGAAATGGCCGCTCAAACCCGATGTGATGTACTGGAATGACTGGCCCGTAGCCCATCCATTTTTAGTATTTGGCGCGCTGGCTTATGGACAAAACGCGTGGCTCACTACGTGGAAACGGCTCGATCATGATCCCCAGGTAGAAGAAGTGCTACGTAATCTGCCTATTCGTAATCCGCTTATCTGGCTAAACTAAACCTCACCAAGAAAACTATGCAAACCTTCAAATTTTCTACTTTGCTGCTGATCGTCACAAGCTTATATCTGAGTTTCGTGCCTAATTCGGTGATTGATAGCGTGTTTAAGCGTGCCGAACAGCAAACAAAGCTTTTGCTGTCGGACGTAGCAGCGGCCAGCCAAGCGGCATCCGATAAAAAACCGGCGCCGGTTTCGCCCCGATCCCTAAATGCTGATGGAACGCTTCAATTAGTGCCCGCCCGCGACTGGACGAGTGGCTTTTTCGCTGGCGAATTATGGTTTTTGTACGAGTATACGGGTCAGAAAAGCTGGGCTGAGCAGGCTAAGCTTTCTATGGCGAAACTCGAAAACGAGAAGATGAATGCCACCACCCACGACATGGGTTTCAAACTCTATTGCAGCTACGGCAACGGGTATCGGCTGACTAAGGATAATACGTATCGGGAGGTGATCATTCAGGGAGCTAAAACGCTGATTAAGCGATTTAAACCGGCTGCGGGCATCATCCGCTCGTGGGATCATCATAAAGACCAGTGGCAAAGCCCGGTCATTATCGATAACATGATGAATCTGGAACTACTCTTTGCCGCTACCCGACTAACCGGCGATTCAACGTATTACAAGATCGCCGTTACGCACGCCCGCACGACGATGAAAAACCATTACCGACCTGATAACAGCTCCTATCATGTAGTGGATTATGATACGTTGACGGGGCAGGTTTTGAAGAAAAACACGCATCAGGGCTATAGTCATGAGTCGGCATGGGCGCGGGGGCAGGCGTGGGGTTTGTATGGTTACACGCTCTGCTACCGCGAAACACGCGACCCTCAGTTTCTGAAGCAAGCGGAAGCCATCGCCAAATTCCTCCTTAACCACCCGCACATGCCCACTGATCTGGTTCCGTATTATGACTTCGATGCACCCGGCATTCCCAATGAGCCGCGCGACGTATCGGCCGCCACAATTATGGCGTCTGGGCTATATGAGTTGAGTACGTACAGTGCCAATGGGGTTCAATACCGTCAGAAAGCGGATCAGGTTATTACCAATCTGGCAAAAAATTACATGGCGCCAGCGGGGCAGAGTCACGGTTTTTTGCTGCTACATAGCACGGGGTCAAAACCACAGAACAGCGAAGTAGACGTGCCAATTATCTACGCCGATTACTATTTCCTGGAAGCGTTGTTGCGAGCTAAAAAGCTGAACGGGAAATAGTTGTAAAGTTGCTGGCGCATTCACAATAACTTTACAACGCTATAACTGTATAACTTCTTTATACTCAGTAGGCGTCTGCCCAAACTGAGCACGGAAGGCGCGGCTGAAATATTTTGGGTCGTTGTATCCGACAGCGAATGCCACTTCAGCCACGCTCATTTTTTTCTGTTTTATCAACAGCTCAGCCATTTTGAGTCGGGTGGTACGTAGCAGATCAATGACCGATAATCCTGTCAGCATTTTCACTTTTCTAAACAGAACGGGTCGGCTCATGCCCATCTCGCTAACCAGGCTCGTTACGTTAAAATCAGCGTCGGCCAGGTGGGTATCGAGTAATGTCATCAGTTGGCGGAGAAATTTTTCGTCGGGGTGATCCAGGGCTGGAACTTCTGGTTGCAGCGCAACGATGCGGTGATACTTGGCTTTCAACTGCTGACGTAGTAAAAGCAGATTCCGGACGCGAGCCTGAAGTAGCATCGGGTGGAAGGGTTTCGCTACGTAGTCGTCGGCTCTGATTTCCAGACCGGCTAACTGGTTATCCACGGTATCTTTGGCCGTGAGCAGAATGACCGGAATGTGACTGGTACGTTCGTCAGATTTAAGGCGTTGTGTCAGGGCTAACCCATCCATACATGGCATCGCTACGTCGGTAATAACGATATCAGGCAACAACTGCGAGGCTTTTTCCCAGGCCGCTGCACCGTCGGAAGCTTCGATGATCTGGTACGTTGTTGAAAACATCTCCCGGATGTAAATGCGAATATCATCCTGATCTTCAACAATCATCAGAAGCGGTTTATCGGGCGCTGTACTAGCCTGCATTTCCGACAACGTATCGTCGGCTGACTCAAACGGCGTTTCCGCTACTAACGGCGACAGCGTAGTGAGAAGTGTGGATTGGGATGGGACCGAAATTGGGTTTATTAAAGGATCGTTCAGCAGCGGCAGTGTAATAGTGAATCGTGTAAAGCCCAACTGCCCAAGCTCAGCCTCCCGGCTTTCGACCGTGATTTGCCCGTGGTGTTGCTCAACGATGCTTTTGCTGAGCGCCAAACCGATCCCAAATCCTGAATCGCGTGTTTTGGCTCCGTTGACCTGATAAAACCGGTTGAAAATATGGTCTAAATCGCCGGCTGGAATACCTACGCCCGCGTCCTCAATAACAATGATAGCATACTCACCGCCCTTGCTGGTGAAATCCTGTTGCAAACGTACCGAAATGGTGCTGCCAGCCGGAGTAAACTTAAAGGCATTCAGCAACAGGTTGTAAATCACTTTCTCCATTTCTCCAGCGTCGATCCGGGCGAACAACGTAGCAACTTCCGCTTCGTTCGTCAGGGTTATCTGGCGCGACCGGGCATAATCCAGAAACGAGTCGGAGATGGTACGTAGAAAAGTCACTACGTCGGTTTGCTGTCTATTTAGCTGAACATTACCGGTTTCGTGTTTTCTGAAATCCAGCAGTTGATTCAGCAAACGTAGCAGTCGGTCGGTGCTGTTGCGCATAACAGCGACCTGCTTCTGAATGAACGGCTCATCGGCGTAGCGTTCGGTCAGGGTTTCGAGCGGCCCGATAACCAGCGTTAATGGCGTCCGAATTTCGTGGGCAATTTCCGTAAAGAAATTCAGCTTCGTCTGGTGGAGTTCCTGCTGCCTGTTTTTCTCCAGAAGTTCAACTTCCAACTCGTGAGCGAGCCGTATTCGACTCTGGTTAAACCCAGACCAGAGACGTAGTAATATCACAAAAATCAGTACATACAAAGCATAAGCCCAGTATGTTTTCCAGAAGGGCGGCAGCACCGTAATCGCCAGTTCGAGTGGCTTTGCGGCCCAGACCTCATCATTATTGGCTCCTTTTACCTGCAATACGTAGTTTCCGGGTTCCAGATTCATGTACATGGCTCTGGGTTCACTGACGTAATTCCAGTCATTATCAAAATTCAGAAGCTTGTAAGCGTAGCGGTTTTTGGCCGAATTAATAAAATTGAACGCAGCAAAGTCCAGCGAAAAAACATTCTGATGATGGGTGAACGTGAGCCCCTGCTTATCATCGAAGGCTACCGGACTTTGACCAGACGGGAGATTCGTAACCTGTTCATTAAACAAGCGTAACTGCGTGAAGGCCAGTAAAGGAGCTTTGTTGTTCCGGCGGATACTGTCTGGGTGAAAACGGACGATGCCATTGTAGCCACCAAAATAAAGGTAACCTCGGGCATCCTGATACGTCGAATTGGGCGTGAATTCCTTGCAGATGAGCCCATCGTTTTTATTGTACCGAATGAATGATTCCGGCTGTGGATCAAACTGAACCAACCCTTTGTCGGTACTGATCCATAATCGGCCCCGGCGATCCTCCTGCATACCCATTATCGAATTACTGGGCAATCCTTGCGCGATGCCGATATGTTTAAACGAACGCCCGTCAGGAAGCAGCAGGTTCAGGCCATTATCTCGGGTTCCGATCCAGAGCCGGTGGTGCTGATCTTCATAAAAACAACTGATGTGGTTGCTGCTGATGGATGTAGTATCGTCATCACGATGCATAAACCGTATGAATTCGTCTTTGCCATCCACCCTTCGGTTTAATCCACCCATAGTACCAACCCACAGTGCCCCCCGGCTGTCGACCAGTAACGTAGTAATGCTGTTGGCACTAAGGGAGGTTTTTTGCGATGACTGATGGACCAGCGACACAAAAGAGCGCGTTGACGGGGCGTATCGGCAGAGCCCTCCTTGATTGATGGCCACCCATAAGGTACCCTGCTTATCCCGTTTCAGATCGTAAATACGGTCATTCGGCAGCGAGCGCGGATTTGTTGGTTCATGCAGGAATTGCGTAATGACCTGCCGACGCACATCCAGATAGTTAAGCCCTTTAATTGTGCCAATCCATAAGCCATTCGGCCCATCGGCCAGCAAACATTTTACTTTATCGTTCGACAGCGACTGCGCATTTTTAGGATCATGCATGAAGTGTTGGGCAATCGTCTGGTTGTTATTGACCAGAAAAAGGCCCTTATCCTCCGTACCCAGCCACAATTGACGTGGATTTTGTGCTGGCAGAATCGAACTGGCAATTTTAAAAGGCATCCCACCCAGTCGGTCGAGCGGACGAAATGAACCAAACTGTCGGGCCAGCGGACTGTACATATCCACCCCGCCATAATACGTACCAACCCAGAACGAGCCATCCCGGTCCTGAAAAAGCGAACGTACCGAATTATCGCCCAGCGAGCCGGGGTCGGCGGGGTGATTGATTAAGGTTCTGAATCGGCTACCATCCTGCGCGATAATGTACAGCCCGGCCACCGTGCCAACCCAAAAACTGCCTTTTCCATCGGGTTGAATCGTTCGTACGGTCTGCATACTTAAATTCAGTCCAGCCGCAGGATGCCACGAAACGACGTGTCCTGCCTGCTTATCGAACAAAGCAATACCTTTACGTTCGGTGCCGACCCACAGCCGCCCGGCCTGATCTTCGGCAATGGCGTTTACACCGTTCGAGACATCGTGATAGATCGAATCGGCAGGAGCGAGGTAATAATTGGTGAGCTGAAATTGACCAAGTTTCGTTGGTCGAAGCCTGGTTAATCCCGCCGACGTACCGACCCAAAGCGTATGCTCCCGATCCTGGTAAATCGTTCGGATATAGGCTTTGGGAAGATCAAGCGGGTTTTGCGTCAGGAGCTTGATAGGCTGATACCGATTAAGGTTTTTCGGGTCGAGTCGATAGAGTCCGTGCAACGTACCAACCCAGATGTGTTGCTGGTGATCTTCGAAAAGGCTGGTAATGTTGGAGTCCGGCAACGTAGCCACCCGGCTGTCTGCGAACGAAATTCGCTCAAAATCGTCCTGTAAGGGCCTGTAACGGCTTAGCCCTCGGCTAGTGCCCACCCATAACTGCCCTTTTTTGTCGACCAGTAAGCCGTTGATCGTATTGGAGGGAAGGGTATTCTTTCTGCTTTCCTGCGTATTGTAAACCACAACCCGATGTGAATCAAACCGATTCAGTCCGTCGCGGGTGCCGAACCACATAAAGCCTTTGGCGTCCTGCGCAATGGCATATACACTGCTTTGCGACAAACCTTCTTCAACCGAGAGATGACTAAATGTCTGTATCTCAGACTGGCCAACCGCAACCGAACGTAGCGAGAAGCTGTAAACCGCCCACAAACTGAAAAAAAGGATGGTTTTTGTAAAGCTCATTGTCGCATAACATTATAGATTAAATCTGAATTGTTGTGCCAGATGATGGTACAATTCAAATACAAAATGCGAACGCAGACATATTTTTACTCTATAATTTCTCAGTATAGCCAGCCCATTTCTTACCTGAAAAATTTATAAAAAATTTTCGGCTCACTGTCCGATTTGGGCGTGCGCATTCGTCTTAGTGACGAAAACCAATTAATCACCCTAAATAATCAAGTACAATGGACAAATTTATGCTCGTTTTTTACTCCCCTTATTCACAGGAAACCGCATTTGTTGAACAATCTCCAGAGGCAATTCAGGCTGAAATTCAGAAGTGGAACAACTGGATTGGCGGGCTAGCGGCACAGGGCAAAATGCTCGGTACCGATGCGCTGGCACCCGTCGGTAAAGTCATGACGAAAGGAGGACAACTGATCACCGACGGGCCATTTACCGAAGGCAAAGAGATTGTTGGCGGCTACATGCTTCTGACGGCGGCCAGCCTGGACGAAGCCGTTGAACTGGCGAAGGGATGTCCTTTGTTCGATATGGACGGCACAGTTGAGGTTCGGCCTATTATTAATTTTGAATAAGTTGGTAACCGTGTCATCATTGTTTTGCTAATGATGACACGGTTCTGTTTTGTCGTGTGTAACCCCCATTTTTTGCCCTAATGCCACCATCCAATTCAAGCCAGTTGGTCGATCATCTGTTTCGCCACGAAGCCGGACGTATCGTGTCATTGCTGACGTGTATGTTGGGTTTCGATAGGGTGGATCTGGCGGAGGACGTAGTGCAGGATACTATGATGCAGGCGCTACGTAGCTGGCCGTTTCAGGGAATTCCCGATAACCCCAGCGCGTGGTTGTATCGGGTCGCTAAAAACAAGGCGCTGGACGTAGTACGTCGCGAAAATCGACTCCGGCAGATTACTCCCGACGTTGACTACCTCATTCAGCAGGAAGCTGCAGACGCCATGAACCAAGCTGTTTTTTTCGACGATGAACTCACTGATAGTCAGTTACGGATGTTGTTTGCCATCTGTCACCCGGCTATCGGCGTTGAGTCGCAGATGGCGATGTGCCTTAAAATTCTGTGTGGCCTGAGCGTTCGGGAAATTGCCAGCGCGTTTCTGACGACCGACGAAACCATTGCCAAACGGATTTATCGGGCGAAAGAAAAAATCAGGCAGGAAGCCATACAACTCGAAGTCCCCACCGGAAACCAACTTATTGGTCGGCTGGATAACGTATTGAAAGTCATCTATCTGCTTTTTAATGAAGGCTATAATTCCTCGCAATCTGACCAACTCATCCGACGCGATTTATGCGAAGAAGCTATGCGGATTTGCCTGTTATTAACCCAAACGCCACGTACCAAGCTTCCCGTTGTGGATGCGCTTTTGGCATTGTTCTGTTTTCAGGCCGCGCGTTTCGATGCCCGAACGGATAAGGATGGTGCTATAGTACTACTTCCCGATCAGGATCGGAGCCGGTGGAATCAGGAATTAATTCAGAAAGGACATTTCTACCTAAATCGGGCAGCCGAAGGAGACCGTTTCAGCGACTACCATTTTGAGGCAGGTATTGCCATGCAGCACTGCATTGCCCCTACGTATGAAGCCACTGACTGGCCGACGATTCTCCAGTATTATGACTTGTTACTGAAACAGAAACCTACACCGGTTGTTGCTCTGAATCGAACGGTGGTCGTCGCAAACGTACATGGCCCGCAGCAGGCACTTACCGAAGCTCTGGCGTTGTCTGGGCTGGAAACTATGCATTATTACCACGCAATTCTGGGGGATTTATACGAGCAGAACCATCAGGCTGAAGCCGCTCAAAAACAGTACAGGCGGGCTATAGAACTTACTACGTCCTCCGCCGAAAAAAACCTATTGCAACATAAACTGAACCGGCTCTCTGGAGAGAACGATACGTACCTATCTAATTAAGAGTCGGTAAAGCCCCACCCTAAAACCTCTCTCCCCGGCGAAGAATGTTTTTAGGGTGGGTTCATGCACAACGTAGCATTACGCTAACGGTGATTCGATCGCACAACCCGATAGGCGCTACGTTGTCTTTGGGCTAACAAAACCGATTCCAGCGCGTCCAGGCGTTTTTCGGATTGAACGATTCGATTTGTTTGGGCGATACGTTCAGTCTTAAACGCTCTTATTTCGGCTTTTAGTCGCTCATTTTCACGTATCAGCTCCTGAACCGCCGTTAGTGTGAGTCCTTCGATGTCCTGCGTGGTAATTAGCTTGTCAGAACCGATAGCGCCATACGTATCGCGGCCAAACAAACTGAAAAACTCCTGCGCCATTGGGCCGTAATGCCGGATACCCCGCTGACCTTTGTAGTTCCACGTAGTGAGTTTCATGCCGCCTATTTTACGTAATAGATCAGGCCCGTTGATGGGTAAAAACAATTCTTTTAGGGTCGAGTCGGAGATGGTACCCCAGGATGTACCGCCCGCTGTCAGCGAGACGCCCGCCGTGGGGACACCGGAACCGTTCACCGCTGTAACCATGCGGAAACCGCCGGTGAATCGGGCTGTGAACTGGTTGGCGGTTGTACTGGTAATGGTGGTGCTGCTGTTATCGCCCAAAACGAACGCACCGGCAAAGTTGTTGGTAGAGGCTTTATAACCCAGTGCTACCGACCGTTGCCCAAGCGCGGAGCTGGATTCGCCAATAGATATAGCGTTAATTCCCTGACTAATATTGGCTCTCCCGATGGCGATGCTATTTTCCGTGAGGGCGGAATTGGATTCGCCCATTGCCACTGCCGCTTCTCCCATTGCCCGGTTTTGTAGTCCAATGGAACTGGCCGCAAATGCTGATGTGGAATTTGATCGCCCCAAAGCCAGAGATGCATCGCCAGCTGCTCGATTGCCATCTCCCAAAGCGAGATTATAGTGCGAAACCGCCGTGTTACTACTACCAATGGTTGCCGAGCCAATGGCTGTACCTTCTATTTTATTGCTACCACCAAATGCGACCGATTGCCCACCGTCTACATCATTATGGGCTCCAATGGCCCCAGAGATGCTCCCCGTAACGTCGTTATAAAAGCCAGAGGCAAAGGAGTAAGCGCCCTCACCAAAACGGGTTCGCGCCAGATAACCCGTTCGGAGGGAGCCTGAATACATAGCAAACGTCATGCCGTTCCCAAAGGCGTTCGCGGGGAGGGCATTCGGGTCTGGCTCAACCTGAACGAGCGCCCGCCACTTCAAACGAAAACCCGAACCTACGGTTGCATCATTATCAGTTTTGAAAGAGAATTTTGCTGTCGTTCCCGTGACGATGAACTTTAAGCCGGTCCAACCATTATCGTTCATGGCCGGCACCACTATGTTACTTTGCGAATCCTGAATGATCAAAACATCGTCGTATTCAGTATTAAATTCTTCGACGCTGATTTCTATGCCAATAATGCTGCCGCCAGCCATTGTCTGTGAATCAACACTTCCCAGGTAAACTGTCTGAACGCATGAATAACTCACGCCGGGTGTGTAGTCGGCATCGCCATTGGGGTCTTTCAACGTACCGGCCAGAGCCGTCAGGTTCGCGGAGGGCGAAACACAGCTAAGATTATTGATACTGGCATTCGGGTCGGTCGTAACGTAGCGGTATTTACGCTGGACAAAAAAACCGTCACGGCTATACACCTCGAAATCGTTGGTCGGTTTCACACCCGTCGGCGAATTAAAACCGATCTGCGCAAATAACGTAGTAAAAGGAGCCAGACACAGGCTCAGCAGTAGCATAAGCGAAAGGATACGTAGCATCATATCTGGAAAAGGTTTAAGTCGCCGAAAATTTATGGATAACTTCTGTTAATCAGTCATTTGTGTTAGTGAACGGTAAAAGTAAGCACTCACATGAACAGGCGCTGATGCATGGTTGCGGCCGGGTACGTACCACGGAATACGTCGGTTTATTGTGCACGGGCTTACCACTTGCTGATACAGGTTCCGCGTCAGAAATCGTTATCTTTACAGCATGAATGAGCGGTTCAAATATTGGCTCAAGCGCGTCGGCTGGGTGGGCTTCCTGTTTTTTCTGATCAAAGGTTTGTTGTGGATTCTGATTCCATACCTTATTGCCAGAGGGGTGCTTTCTAAGTAAAAAGGAGTCATCACGTTGTAGGGTTATAGAATTGTGGAGGTTTGCTGCATTGGCGGCCAACTTTACAACTCTATAACCCTATTGCGTTATAACTCCTTTTAATGCAACACTTTGCATACTCTATACGTATAGGTTACTACGTAGCCGAATACTAAGTCATTTGCTGTAATCGGCCCATATATCCTATAATTCTGAGTATATTCATAGTCTGATTCTGTAACGCTTACTGTCATAATCTGGTCAATCTGTCCTTAATAGTATGCAAGCGGTTGGTGTTAACAAGCCCGGTAAACTTCTGGTATACCTGATACTGGCTATCGGTTTACTGGCATCAACCGACCTGCGGGCTATTCATATCATAGGGGGCGACATCAGTATGCGGGCGGTAGGGACTACACCAGGATTGTTCAGGATACAATTGAATCAATATTGGGATGAAACTCAGGTCGGTAGCGGAAACCAGGACCCCACTGTTACGTTGCTGGTTTATCGAAAAAACAACCCCCGGCTGATTGATCGCATCGATATTAATTTACAGGAAAAATTACCGCTTACATTCGATAACGTTGCCTGTGCCACGCTGCGTAAACTGAGTTTCAGCGAAGCCCGCTATTATGCCACGTATCAATTTGACGTTAGTAAGTATACCGATCCGGGCGGGTATTATATCGTCTGGGAGCGGTGCTGCCGGAATGACGGCTTAACCAATATTCGGGCTTCGGCAGTGAATGGAGTGGCCATGACGTTTTATCTGGAATTCCCGCCTATGGTCAAAAATGGCGGAAATTTTATCAATTCGTCGCCCGATTTCCGACTGCCCAACGGCGATTATATCTGTATCAATAAACCGTTTACGTTCGATGTCGGCGCGGTTGATGCCGATGGCGATCAGTTGCGTTATTCACTCGTTACTCCGCTCAATGGCTATACGAACAAAAATGCGCCTTTTGGCACCGAAACCACCCGAACCACGTATCCAACGGTTAGCTGGGCAACGGGTTACGGCCTGGCAAACGTTATTCCGGGTAACCCACCCCTGAGCGTCAATCCCAACACTGGTTTGCTGACCGTCAAGGCGTCAACGGCAGGTTTGTATCTCTTTACTGTACAAGTCGAGGAATTTCGGAATGGCGAACGTATCGGCCTGGTACGTCGTGATTTTCAGTTGCCCGTGGTCGATTGTTCCAAAAATACGCCCCCGGTCGCTGTGGTGTCGGCCAATGGTAAAAGAGCGGTTGATATGGCCTGGTGTGGTTCCCAGCCATTGATTTTGTCGGCTGAGAAAAATGCGGCCTGGGCGTATCAATGGCAGAAAGATGGTGATAACATCAGTGGCGCTACGTCCGATACGTTACGGGTTCGGGATTCGGGTGTGTATACCGTGGTAAAAAGCCGCGCTAACGCCTGCGCCAACGATACTACGTCGCAGGGGGTAAAAATTACATTCGTCACGGCTCCAGCAGTTAAACTATCCCTGACGGCTGCCAAACCGTATTGTACCGGCGATACGTTGACGCTTCAGGCCCAGGGTCAGCCCAATTATACGTATCGCTGGCAACGCGATGGAAAAGACCTGACCGGCGAGCAGCAGT
Source organism: Spirosoma flavus (assembly GCF_054778555.1). Taxonomy (NCBI): domain Bacteria; kingdom Pseudomonadati; phylum Bacteroidota; class Cytophagia; order Cytophagales; family Cytophagaceae; genus Spirosoma; species Spirosoma flavus. Next base: position 1,168,134 of record NZ_BAAGZL010000002.1, on the reverse strand, counting down.
CGCGGCTTCGGGTTTATCAATCAGGCAAGTACGAGGTATTTGCCAAACCGACACAGGCCGTTTGCGAAGGTCAGGATACGTTGACTATAACGATCAATCCCCGCCCAGTTGCAAAAATTAGTGCGCCCGTAGTGGCGTTCTGCCTAACCGATTCGGTAATGATTACAGCGGCTGATTCGCCCGGAAATAGTTTCGCCTGGCAGTATAATAATACTCGGCAAACCAATCAGACCGGGCGCTTTGTGGCTCGTCAGGCGGGTGTTTATCAATTGGTTGTGACAGCGCCAACGGGTTGTACAGCCGGCTCTGAGTCGCTGACATTAACGCAGTATGCACAACCTACCGCGCAACTGGATTCGATTCCTTCCTTTTGCTTTGGTTACTTTCGAACGGTTACATTACGTGGCCAGCCGGCGGGTGGCGTTTATACGGGTCCCGGTGTTTTTGGCGACAGTTTTGATCCAAGTCAGGCCGGGCCGGGTTTTCAAACCATTACGTACACCTTTACCTCCGATGAAGGGTGTCGGGCCGAAAAAAGCAGGCAGGTAGAGGTATCGTCCGGACTAAATCTGACGGGGCAGGAGACGTATCGAATTGTGAAAGGTCGTAGCGTTCAGCTCGTTACGCAGGTTAATGAACCCGTCAATCGCTACGTCTGGAATCCGCCCACATCATTAAATCAGGCCAACGTAGCAAGCCCGGTTGCCAGTCCGGAGGTGACTACTCCGTATCGGGTCACGGCGATTACCGCAATAGGTTGCTCAGCTACACTGGCGGTGCAGGTCGAAGTGATTGAGCCTCTGTATATTCCGTCAGCCTTTTCGCCCAATGGCGATGGCCAGAACGACGATTGGATTATTCCCAACGCTACGTCATTTCCGCAGTGTGAAGTGTTTGTGTATGACCGCTGGGGCGAGCTGATTTTCTACTCAAAAGGTTATAGCAAGGCCTGGGATGGTACGTATCATCAGGAGTACGTACCGACGGGTGTCTATACGTATCAGATACGTACCAATGCTGAGCCGCTTTTCACTACGTACCGGGGGCAGGTAACGGTTATTCGTTGAAAAAATACATCGCTACTTTGCCTCAATGAACTGATTTTGTATCAAACATTACGTTCGTTGGCTGGTTAGACTTGGTATAAAAACAGCGCAATAACGTTATGGAAAATCAGGATAGAGAAGACATCATCAGAGCCAAACAGGCTATTTCGCCAGCAGGACTGGCCGATCAATCGGTCGATGGAACCAGTGGCGTTGGCAGCGAGATTGATCCCGAGGAATTGGCGCCCGACGCCCTGGAGGATGAATATATGGATGGCGAAGAGCCCGGAGCAAACGTGCGAATGACACATCCGAATCGTAATCCAGATAAACCAGATATTGATAAACCGTCATACAGCTAAGTAGCTAATCAGGGTGACTCACAACGGGTTACCCTTTTTTGTAGCCTTTAAGCTGGTTGCTACGTCGGTAATCCAGTAACCAATTATCGGTTTGATACGTTATACGGATACAACAAAGACATTCACGACATCAACTAATGGACAATATTGATAAGCGAAAGATTGCGATTGGGGCCGCTATAGTGGTGGGTCTGGTTGTCATAATCTTTTTAGGAAAATGGCTGATTCAAAAGCGAGAAGCCACCAGGGAAACTGCCCGACTTGAGCAGGTACGCAAGGAAAAACAGAAACAGGCAGAAGCCGAGGCCAGACAAACCCGAATGCTTTTTCATCAGGTCTGTCTGTATGCCGACTCGGTTGGAATTGATACCAGCCGCTACGTTGGGGCTGCAAAACGAGGGGCGCTGGAAACCGAGGAAACCATGCGGCAATTGCTGCTGGAAGTGCGCTACGGCAAGAAACCTTCAAGCCTGGAATTCAGCGGTTTGCAGGAAGCCGTAGATTCGACTTGGGCTGATAAGGTAAAAACGCTACGTTCGACCCAGCCGGTGAGAGGTCTCAATACGTTCCGGCCATATACGCAACTGGTTGGGCATTATAATCGGCTTCGAAAAAAAGGACGCAGCAATCCTTCGATAACGGATACATTACGGCTGATTCGGCAGACACTTAATTTCTACCGTTACGTTAATCGCTTTGATCCCGACAAGTTTGTGATGGTAAACATTCCGGCGGGTGAGTTGAACGTATTTGATCGGAATGGTAAACGGTTGTTACCGATGCAGGTGATAACGGGCAAACCTGATCGGAAAACGCCTTGTATGACTACGTACATTCGCGCGATTGTAGCCTACCCGTACTGGAACGTACCGCAGAATATTGCCCTGGAGGAAATCCTACCTCATATCAGACGCGATTTGGCTTACTTATACAACCAAAACTTTCAGGTTCTGAACGAAAAAGGCGTCGAAGTCGACCCTGAAAAAGTGGACTGGAACGAGGTTTCGGAAACGAATTTCCCGTACCGGATCCGGCAGGCGTCGGGCTGCGAGAACTCGCTGGGTTTATTGAAGTTTGAACTGGTAAACCCGCTGGCTATTTACCTCCACGATACCAACAGCCGCGACCTGTTCACGCTTACTAAAGACCGCTGGCGGAGTCATGGTTGTGTGCGCGTGCAGAAGCCGGTTGAATTAGCCAACCTGGTGCTGGGTGCTGAGACCTTTGATGCTGATTTTATGAACAAGTGCCTGATTGACCAGAAACCACGCAATCTGCCAATTTCGAAGCCTTTCCCCGTGTTTATCACATACAACGTTGCCGATGTCGACGCGGCTGGAAAGCTCCGGTTTTACAAAGACGTATATGGAGAAGCCAAATAGGCCGACTCTTTCAGGTAGTTGGTATTTGGCGAATAAACAAACAGGCAGGAGCCACCTTTAACGGCCTGAATAATAGCCTTCGAGTCGGCATAAGGAACGGCTGGACAACCCTGGCTACGACCCAATCGACCCGTTTTGCGAATAAAATCCTCGCAGACGTAATCGGCGCCGTGCAACACGATGTTGCGGTTATACACGTTGTCGTTAAAGCCTTTTTCCAGACCTTTGAGTTGCAGCGACAAGCCATGACGGCCCATGTACGTATTGAGCGTCTGATAAAATCCTAAACTGCTCTGGAACGACGATTGAGTATTAGAAAACTGCGTCGGAACCAGGTCGCCGGAGTTGCGCCCGTGCGATACGTACGTATTAAAAAGTAGTTTTTTATTGAACAGATCAACCACATACAAACGTTTGTGGTTCGAGGGCTGGCTGAGGTCTACAATGGTCAGCATCGCTTTGCTGGTGTCCATTTTTTGCCACCCACGTAAAGCATACTCGAACACATCCCTGTGTAAACCAGAGTGTTCCAGATTCAGCTGGTCGTATACGGCGAGATGACCTGCTGACACATTTTTTTTGAGAGAGGAAGCAGGAACAGCTTTAGCTACGGTGCGTGTACTTTTGGATCCGGTGGTGGCAAAATATACTATGGTAAGGGCCACCAGAAGAAAAAGAATGTTCTTCATACTGACAAAAAGCTACGGTAAGGCTTTGTTAGGATGGATATATAAGTAAAACAGTATTGTAGACGTTTTAATTCGTTGAAGGTATCACTTTTTCCCGACATTCGCTACTATGAGTGCATACGAAAGGTCCGTTCAGACCGAATTAATTCGCTGGCAACAGGCCATGCAAAAGCCCCCCTCTGGCTTCGGGCGGCTTTCATCGTCGCTGCAACGGCGCATTAACCGCATCATTCCCAAACGCGTACATGATGTCATTACGGCAACCATCAAACAGATGACCCGAGCCGTACTATTTGGTGCGAAATTTTTGACCCGGCCACCTGCCGAATCCATGACGTTTATCGAGCGCGAGTCCGCCGTGGCCCGACGTATCGAATTCTATAAAAAAACCAGCGCGGCTGAGGGGGGCGTAACGGGGGCAGGTGGTTTCTGGCTCAGTCTGGCCGACTTCCCGATTCTGCTCACGCTAAAGATGAAAATGCTTTTCGAGATTGCCAGTCTCTACGGCTACTCGGTCGACGATTACCGCGAACGGGTGTATATTCTTTACGTGTTTCAACTGGCTTTTTCGAGTCAGGAGCGCCGGCAAACGGTGTATCAATATATTGCCAACTGGCCCGAACATAGCCAACAACTTCCTGAAGATATCAATCAGTTCGACTGGCTTACGTTTCAGCAGGAATACCGCGATTATATCGACCTGGCGAAAATGGCTCAGCTCATTCCCGGTATTGGTGCCGCCGTTGGTATTGTTGTCAATTATCGGCTGGTTAACCAACTGGGACGCACGGCCATGAATGCTTACCGGATGCGGTTGATCGCTGAGAGAAAAGCGCTTCTGACGGAGTAAACAAACTAATTTCGCGCTACGTACACAGCCAGTAAATGTTCAAATTCACTTAAGTATCCGTGAACATTCACCAGCATGTCTTTGGACTTCTGGGTTCTGGACTGTAGCACTACGTAGCTTGTGCCCTGAAGCGTCTCCACGTTATTATAAATGCCATACGCAAGCAATTTTCGAAGCAAAAGAAATACGGTGTTCCATTCGGGTGAATCAAGCTGCAGGCTATCTAATTGCTTTTGGGTTTCCCCGGAAGCAATTTTTTTAAAGTAATTTCTCATCGTTTCCAGCTCTTGTTCAGAAAAGCGTATCGTCATTGGCTACGTAGTTCAGCGTAAAAACGGAAGTTATCAAAAAGCGTATTCGAAACAGCATTTATGAACTCACAGGAAATTGTAATAGGCGTAGTCGGTTTGGGATTGATGGGCTGTAGCATTGCTACGTGTCTGCTCATTTCGGGGCATCCGGTTGTGGCCATTGCGCCCATTCCGGATGATTTATTGAACGCCCGGCAACGTATCGACGAACACCTGGCTCATTCGCTGGAAAACGGACTCATTGACCAACAACCCGAATTTTACACGCAGAACCTCACCATCACCGAAGACTACGTAGCGCTACGTTCCTGTCAGCTGGTGATTGAGTGTACCATCGAAAATATCGGGATAAAAGATACTGTACTCAATAAGATTGAAGCTGAAGTGTCGGCGGAAGCGCTGATAACCAGCAATACGTCGGCAATTCCGATCAGTACGTTGCAGAAACTCATTCAGCGTCCTGAGCGGTTTTTCGGGCTGCACTGGACCGAACCGGCACACACGACTCGTTTCCTCGAAATTATTTGTGGCGATAAAAGCGATGTAAAACGTGGCGAATATCTGTATGAACTGTCGGCACTGTGGGGCAAAGAGCCAATTCTCGTACGTAAAGACATCGCCGGATTTATCACCAACCGACTGATGTACGCCATGTATCGGGAAGCTATGAGCCTGGTCGAAGGGGGATACGCTACGGTCGAGGATGTTGATCGTTCGTGTCGGAACAACGCAGGGTATTACATGACACTAGTCGGGGTGTTTCGCTGGATGGACCTGACGGGTGTACCGGCTTACCATACCGTGATGAAAGACTTACTTCCGACGCTCAATAACAGCACGGAGGTGCCCGAACTCATTGACCGGATTGTTAGAGAAGGGGGTAAAGGCATCGCCAATGCGAAGGGTTTTCATGAATACACGCCCGAAGAAGCAAAGCTTTGGGAAGAAACCTTTACCGAGTTTACTTACGAAATTCGTAAGCTGGCCCTGAAATATCCAGCGGATGTTGTCCAGCGAAAATTAAAAGAAAGGCATCAGAAAGACGTAGCACCCGAACGTTGATGCAGCGTAATAACCGGGGTTTCAGAACGTATTAGCAAAGAAACCATTCGTTCACTACAGTTTCATTTTCACTTCCTTGCTAGGCAGATAACCGATACGTTGCGCTACCACACGTAGCGAATCGCCGGGTTGCATGTTTAGCTTACCGCCACCATACACTTGCCAGGTATTCGACTGATTACTCCCGCTTTTCAGTATGTAGCCGATGGAAGCGCCGGACGTAGCGCATTGAATGCTAACCGCTTGGCCCGACGTAATGAGCGTTGGATCGGCAGTTCTGGGAGGCTCATCTCCGCCGTTCCACATCTGTTTAATCATGGCCGGTTCGGGCAGAGCGCTTTTGTCGCCGACCCGTTTAAGCCAGGCATCCATTTGTCCCCGTAGTTCGGCTAGTTTGGCTTTATAGGCAGGTTTGTTAACCAGATTTGTAAACTCGTTGGGGTCGGTTTGGGTATCGCACAGTTCTTCTCTTGGCTTTGTGGGCCGAAACCAGATCATCTGTGTAGCATTTAGTTTTCCTTCGTTACGTAGCTGAAGCATTTCGCTCATCATTGGAATGCTCAACCGATACGTAATGTCCTGATAATACGATTTTTCAGGCATAAAATTTCGGTAGTACTTATACCGGCCATCACCAACCGTCCGGACGCGGTCTACCGGTAAGTCCATCCGGTCGCGACCGGCAAAAATGTATTTACGAGGTGCGGAAGCCCGTTTTTCACCCAGAAACGCCTGTCCTTGTAAGTATTCTGGCAATGGAATGTTAGCCAGCGATAGCATCGTGGGGGCTAAATCCACAAAACTAATGATCTGATTGTCAGTGCTACCTTTAGGCTTGCTGCCATTTATCTTAAATTTTTCGGGAATACGCACGATCATCGGCACGCGTAACCCGCGATCATACAATTCCCGCTTAACGAAGGGCAGTCCGTCGCCGTGATCGGAGAAGAAAAAGATGATGGTGTTGTCATAAAGCCCGTCTTCTTTTAACTGCCTGATAAGCGTACCAGCAATAGAATCCATTCGAATCACATTCGACAGGTGCCGGGCGATGTCGTGCCGAACCGTTTTAGTATCAGGGTAATACGTCGGAACCGTTACGTCTTCGGGCCGTACCAGCAACGGCTCGTTCTCCCGTGACCAAAGCTGTGATTCGTGCGTAATCATCAAATTGAAAACGGAGAAAAACGGCTTTCCGACCTGACGGTTTCGCCAGTGTGCTTTTTTGCTGCTTTCGTCCCAGACCGTCACGGGCGGAATAAACTGGTAATCCTGCTTATCGTTGTTAGTGCAGTAATAGCCCACTTTTCGGAGGTATTCGGGAAAACAACGTACCGCTTCCGGAATAACGGCCGAATAACCTTTCATTTTCAGGGATTGGCTAGCTTCGGGCGTAAGCTGAACGGTTCGCATGTGCTGGGTGCCGATAGACGTCGGATACATGCCCGTAATGATAGAGGAGCGGGCAGGAGCGCATACACCTGCTGTTGCGTACACGCGCGTATAGCGAACGCCTTCGGCTGCCAACTGATCGAGATTCGGCGTTTTCAGCTCCTTATCCCCAAAACAAGACAACCGGGGCGACATGTCCTCGCAGGTAATCCAGAGAATATTGGGCTGAAGCGGTTGCTGCGCTGGTTGAACGAGTTTTCGGCTGATAAACGATGTAGCCGAAATAGCCAGCAGAAGGCCCGAAACGATCAGTTTGTACATAGGTTTACACCGAAATAACCCGGTCACGGGCGATGGTTTGCCACTCACCCGTTACGTTGCCATGCTCAATGGTATAAGCCCGTTCGTAGAGAGCTACGGTTGGGCAGATATGGATCGGTAGTCCGTACAATACATCCCCAACCTGATACGTATGCCCTTCACCAGCTTCCAGCACCAGATGCTCTTCACTTTGGCCGACGGCTTTGAGGTCTGGCGCATTCAGGAACGTAACACGTTCACTCAACTCATTCTCGGCCGCCACCGACTTATGCCCCAGATCAACACAGATACGCGTGGAAGTTGGCAATGAAATGACCCGCGTTACAACCAGCGCTGCGGGTTCGAAATTTTGCTCTGGAAGGCCGTTTTTATACCCTTTATCCCAATAAATGAACGTACCAGGGCTACATTCGGCCCCCGGATGACGCGCATGAATGGGGAACGTAGGACTGCCGCCCATCACGAGAATTGGCTTAGCAAATCCCCGCGACGTAATGGTTTCGCTCAGGAGTTGTACGGGCCAGAAAGCAGCATCGCATTCTTTCGTTCGCTGGGCAAGATCAGGATTGCGGATATGCCCATCGTAAGCGTGCAGACCCATCGGACGGATACCCGGTAGCTGGTCGAGCTGGGCGTAAAGTGATAATACAGCCTCACCGGGTACAATTCCCGTTCGGTTCATACCCACATTGAGGTCGATGAAAACCGGAATCACTACGTTAGTCGTTACCGCCAGTTCCGACAATTGACGGGCCGTTGCTACGTTATCGACCAGACAGGAAAACTGCGTGGCTGGATACGTAGTGATAAGCTCCAGCAGCCGATGCATTTTGGTGCCGTTGGGCTGATAGGCCAGCAATACGTCGGGCGCGCCAATCATCGCCAGCATTTCAGCTTCAGCAATAGTTGCGCATTTGAACTTGCGAATTCCGGCATCCAGCAGCAGTTGACTGGCCTCCCGCGATTTGTTGGTTTTCACGTGCGGGCGTAGCCGGTTCACGTCCCCAATTGCTCGGAGAAGGGCCGCGATATTTGCCTTCACACGGTCGGGATATACCACCAGCGCGGGCGTATCGAGGTGCGTAAGGTTGTCAATCTGGTACCAGGCGGATTGTTCCATAGGTCAGGCCAGTTCAAATAAGGCTTCCACTTCAACCGGAATATTATCGGGCAGCGAACCCATTCCTACCGCCGACCGAACGCCAATGCCGTTTTCTTCGCCCCAAACAGTTGCAAACAACTCGCTGCAACCATTGATAATGTAGGGGTGACGTTCGAAATCGGGTGTACAATTGACCATTCCTAGAACTTTAATAACCCGTTTGACTCGGTCAAGACTACCCAGATTTGTTTTAATGGTCGACAGAATCGTCAGGCCAACCTGACGAGCGGCCAGTTTGCCGGCTTCGATATCCATATCGGCACCGATACGTCCGATAATCAGACTTTTGTCGTCCTGCACTGGGCCATGACCCGATACGTACAGATACTTTCCATCAATCAAAAACGGTTTATAAACGCCCAGCGGTGTCGGGGCTGGCGGCAATGATAGGCCCGTTTGGGCAAAGGAGGCTTCTGGCGAAACAACTGACATAAGACTATAATAGAATAAGCGGCTTGTTTGGCCTGCGATTTACGAAAAAATAGTGATAAGAGTGAACGATGGGAGATGTGTTTGCTAACGCTAGCTTCAACTGAGTGCGCCGGCAAACTCATAGCTTATCGTTCATAAACTTTTCCATTTCCCTGACGTCCAGCACCCAATCGATAGGCGCGCCTTCAATGGCCTGTTGAGGCATGAAGGCGACCTGAGCCGTTTCGGGTTTCTGAACCACCGTAACACCTCCCGCTTTTTTGATGGCGTTTAAACCCGCTGTTCCATCGGTGTTAGCACCAGATAACAAAATGCCAATTAGCGAGGGGCCGAAAACGTCGGCGGCTGACTCAAATGTTACGTCGATGGAAGGGCGGCTGTAATTGATTTTCTCCGAATCGTCCAGCGAAAATGTCATGTCTTTTTCAATTAACAAGTGATAATCAGCGGGAGCAAGATAAATCGTACCGGGCAGAATCGGGTCTTTGTCATCGACCTCCTGAAGGGGAATCGCTGTTTTGAGCGAAAGTAAATTGACCAGTGTCGAGTCGGCTGTGTTTTTTCGATGAACGACCAGCACGAGTGCAAAGGACAATGGAGCTTTCAGAGCAGGCAGCAGTTGAATCAGGACTTCGATACTACCCGTTGACCCGCCAATCAGCAGCATCTGACAAGAATCGATTACCCGATTTTTCGCCATATTTTTTCGCGGGATAACTGTTTGTAACGGGATTGTAACGTAGAGAATTTAAGCGTTTCTTTGGCGCCCAGAGCCAGGTAAGCAAGTGACCCCAGGCTATCGTCGAACAGATTCAGTACGCGCTCCTGCAAGGCTTTATCGAAGTAAATCAGCACGTTCCGGCAAAGAATCAGGTCGAATTCGTTGAAGGAACGGTCGGATACCAGATTGTGCGTTGAAAAAACCATTTTCTTCACGAGCTCTTCCTTGAATTTGACATAGCCGTACTGCGCTGTATAATAACTTGAAAAATCATTTTTACCGCCCGACAGCAAGTAATTTTCGGAATACTGCTTCATCGGAGCCAGACTGAAAATGCCTTTGCGCGCCTTTTCCAGTACGTCGGGATTCAAATCGGTGGCATACAAAAGCGATTTATGAAACAGGTTAGTTTCCTGAAGTAAGATGGCCATCGAAAAGACTTCTTCGCCCGTAGAACAGCCCGCGTGCCAGATTCGGATAAATGGCTTGGCGGCCAGTGTTGGTAGTACGTCCTCACGTAACGTTTTGTAAAACAGTGGGTCACGAAACATCTCTGTTACGTTCACCGTCAGTTCCTCAACGAACCGCTTGATGTACGTAGCATCAGATTTTACCCGATACCGTAGTTCGGCAAAACTTGGAAATTTGTCCAGCACCATCAGCCGATTGATACGACGTTTTAATGACGCGCGGGCATAATGGGTAAAATCGTACCCATGCACTTCCAGCAGGTCGTTCAGGAGTATGTCGATTTCGGGTTCCTCAATCATAAACGGCACTTAAATCGTTGACAGCAGGTATAACAACCTGTCTACATCAATCGGTTTTGAAATATACTCGGTAGCGCCCGCCCGCAGGCATTTTTCGCGGTCGCCTACCATAGCCTGCGCCGTCACCGAAAAAATAGGCGTGTCTTCCCGATCAGGCAGGTTTTTAATGCGGGGAATGGCTTCATATCCATCCATTTCGGGCATCATCATATCGATGAGAACCGCGTCGATACGTTCGTCGGTAGCCAACAGTGTCAGCGCATCTTGAGCACGCTGTTTCGATACGCAGTCGAAGCCTTTTGCCTTTAACGTAGCGGTAAGCGCAAAAATATTGCGGGGGTCATCGTCAATAATCAGGACTCGCTTTTTTGACATAGTGGGAAATAGTTCTGTTTGTGATGCCCGCGCTGGGTTAGGATTGGTCAGCACATGTACTAACTGCTACTAATTTCGTTCATACAACCAGACACGTAGCAGCGACACAAGTTGGTCAATATCAACGGGTTTGGTGATGTAATCGGATGCCCCGGCCTGAATGCACTTCTCGCGGTCGCCGGTCATGGCTTTGGCGGTAACGGCAATTACCGGCAGGTTTTTCCACTGGTAATGCTCCCGAATTTTACGAGCGGTTTCGTAGCCATCCAGCTGGGGCATCATCATATCCAGCAGCACAATATCGACGCCGGGGTTTTCGCTCAATTTCTCCAGCGCTTCCTGGCCGTTCAGGGCTGCCACGACGGTCATATTGTATTGCTCAAGTGCTTTCGACAGCGAGAAAATGTTACGTACGTCATCGTCGGCAACCAGCACCGTTTTGTTCGTAAGCACCTGATTCAACGCGCCTAGTTTTCGGGATGAGCTTTTCTTGCTGTCCGCCTGTTTGTTTTCTTCAACCAGGTGCAGAAACAGCGATACTTCATCCAGCATCCGCTGGTAGGAGTGAGCCGTTTTAATAATAATGGAATCGGCGTATTTCTTGATTTTCAGTTCCTCGGCCATTGACAGACTCTTGCCCGTGAAAATGATAATTGGCAAGTTTTCAAGGCCCGGATTCTTCTTGACGGCTTCCAACGTTTCGTAGGCGCGGCTGTCGGGAATGCCCATGTCCAGAATCACGCAGTCGACTTCTTTACGTTTCAGGGCGTCGATGCCTTCCGTTACGTTGTTTTTTAGCTCCGACGTAATGTTGAACGACTCCAGAAAATAGGCCAGCGCTTTGGCATGCTTGGGATTGTCTTCAATAATCAGGACTTTCTTGGGGTCGCGATTCAGTACGTATTCCAATCGTTTGAAAACGGTCTGCATTTGCTCAAACGCTACGGGTTTGTCCACAAAATCGATAGCCCCTTTCAGCAGACTTTCGTTTTTCATTTTGTGCGACGACATAATGTGTACCGGAATTGGGCGCGTTTTCGGGTCGGCTTTCAGGGCGTCCATCACTTCCCAGCCACTCATCACCGGCAACTGAATATCGAGCAGAATACCAATGGGTTTAAGGGCCGCAGCCAGTCGCAGACCTTCATCACCACGTACCGCCACCACGCCCTTATACCCCTTTTTACGGGTGTATTCGAGCAGCGACTTGGCAAAATTGGTGTCATCTTCAACAATCAGAATGACTTTATCGCCCGCTGCAATGTCTTTTCGGTCGTCGGGGATGGCTTCTGGAATGTTCGTGCTGACGTATTTATCTGGCTCTTTTATGGAGGTCGGAGGTTGAACTGGCGGAATGCTGACAGGTTTGGGCATTGGCGCCGGTTCCGATGCTACGTAGGCAGCCGAAATGGGCACCTGCACCGTGAACGTACTGCCTTCGTTGACCTGGCTGACCAGTGTGATTTCGCCCCCCAACAGTTTAGCCAGTTCGCGGCTGATGGACAACCCAAGACCCGTACCACCGTATTTTCGTTTGGTGGAACCATCGGCCTGTTGGAAAGCTTCGAAGATAATCGGCTGTTTTTCAGGCGGTATACCTATGCCAGTATCGGCAACGGAAAACAGGAGAGTCGGTTCGCCGACACGGTTTTCGCTACGTTTAATCGACAACGTAACGCTTCCGTTGGCGGTGAATTTCAAGGCATTCGACAGCAGATTTTTCAGAATTTGACCCAACCGTATTTTATCGGTTTCAATGGACGCCGGTACGTCTGGCTCAACTGAAATCGCAAAATCAAGTCCTTTTTCTTTCGCCAGAAGCGTAAATAACGCCTGAAGTTCATCGGTGATGTCGCGAATGGATACGGGCTGATAATCCAGTTTCATCTGCCCGGCTTCGATCTTCGATAAATCCAGAATTTCGTCGATTAATCCAAGCAGCCCATTCCCCGATGACTGAATCACTTTTGCATACTCAATCTGATCGTCGGATAGGTTTTCTTCGGTATTTTCAGAAAGAAGTCGGCTGAGCAGTAGAATGGAGTTGAGCGGTGTTCGGAGTTCGTGGCTCATGTTGGCCAGAAATTCTGATTTATAGCGAGTTGCCAATTCCAACTCGTCGGCTTTTTTCTGAATTTCCTCGTTTTTTTCCTCCAGCAATAGCCCTCGTTCCTCCAGTTCGGTGTTGGTTTGCTGCAATTCTTCCTGTTGCACGCGTAGCTCTTCTTCCGAAGTCTGGAGTCGCTGGGCCTGCATTTCCAACTCGGCGTTCAGGGTTTCCAGTTCGTTGTGCTGGGCTTGTAGCTCTTCCGACTGCGCCTGCGTTTCTTCCAGGAAATTTTGCAGCTTCACGTAATCCTGCGCGGCATTGATAGCAATAGCCGCCGATTCCAGATTGGTCTCTACGAATTCAAGTTCATGGGGTCCGGGAGTACGTAGCAAACCTAATTCCAGCGCTCCCAGACACGTATTGCCATACATCAGCGGAGCCAGAATAATGGCTCGGGGTAACGTATCGCCCAGTGAAGACGAAATTCGGGCATAATCTTCAGGAAGGTCTTGAATCACCATCGTTTTTTTACGTTCGATGGCCTTACCAAGCAAGCCCCGACCAAGGCTAAACGTCTCGGGAGCCTGCGTCGCAGCGAATGAGCTAGCTAGTCGGAAGCCGATCTCGCCGTCATTCAGATAAAGAGTTCCGAGGGGCGCCTTCAGGTAATCGGCAAACGAAGTGAGTAGTTGATTCGCCAGTTTTTTGATGTCGCGCTCTCCCCGAATAGCATCGCTCAACGATACTCGACCCGTTTGCAACCAGTTTTTTGCATTTAAATCGTTGAATGTTTCTTCCAGCGAAGTCGTCATCTGGTTGAGGGCATTGGCGATACGTCCGAGGTCGTCGTCGCGGGTATCCTCACTCCGTACAGTGTAATCACCATCGGCAATCTGTTGCGTAATATCTTCCATCACCGAAATCCGAATAGCCGTTTCAATGTATCTGGCTTCATCGGCCTCCTGGCGGGCAATCCGGTCATCCATATCGTTTTTGATACGTACGTAGGTAAAGCCCGTAATCAGCATGGAAACAATTGCAGCAATAACCAGCAGAAAAGGCGTATAAGTGATGTATACTTCCTGCTGTTCAATCCGATTCTTAAGCAGTTCCTCTTCCGACGTTTTGATCCGATTGACGTATGTCCTCAGATCGTCCATAACCAGTTTCCCCTTCACCATCTCGTCATTACGTGACACGGTGTCGCGAAGAAATGCCCGGTTCCGTCGGGTCAGCCTAATGACGCGCTCCATTTGAGCAAATTTGGCTTCGGAAAGCGATTTGATTCGGGTAAGATTCTCCTCCTGAACAGGATTGTCGGCAGTCAGTTCGACGAGATGTTTATAACTGGTATTAATTCTCTCCCGGCTACCATTATAAGGTTGCAAAAAAATGGGATCGAGCGTCACCAGATAACCGCGCTGACCCGTTTCGGCATCTTTCATGATCGAAATGACGTTCTCGGCCTCAATGAGCACTTCATTCGTATGATTGACCAGCCGCGAGTTGCTGATTAATTTCTGAATACTGTAAAATGAGGCTGTCAGGCTAATCAGCAGCAGCAAGGTTGAGATTGAAAAGACAATCTGAAGCTGCCGAATAACGGAATTTGACGTTGCGGATGGGGGCATAGCAGGACTGGAATTTCTTTATATATATGATGTAGAATGTATGAAGTATATTTTGATGAACAGAGCAAAAGACATCATATATTATACATCATACATATACTTATTGCGCTTGCTTGATAGGTAAAATGATCGTAAAGCGAGCACCCTCGCCCTCACGACTATGGGCTGTGATAAGACCGTGGTGCTTTTCGATATTCTTTTTGGCAATGGCCAGGCCGATGCCCGTACCTTCGTAATTGGTGCGGGTATGTAGCCGTTGAAAAATAACGAAAATGCGATCCAGAAACTTTTCGTCGAACCCGATGCCATTATCCTGTACCACAATCCGGCAGTACGAGCCATTGTCATCAGGTTCACCATCAAACGCTAACGTAGCAATACGCTCGGCCTGAATGTGAATGATGGGCGCTACGTTGGGCTTTACAAATTTGAGTGCGTTACTGATAAGATTCTGAAAAACCTGCCGTATCCGACCGGGCATCGTTTCGATAATTGGCATCTTATCGATAATGATCTGGGCACTGGTTCGGCTAATGGTTTCGTCGAAATCCAGCAGTAACTCGTTCAGCAGAGCATTAAGATCGGTAGACTGATACGTTTCTGGATTCGATAAACGGGAGTACGTCAGCAAATCGCTGATGAGCGTGGCCATCCGCGCCGACGCCCGAATGGACCGATCGAGGTACGAAACGGCGTCTTCGTTTTCTTTCAGAAATTTTTCCTTAATGGTGTCATTCAGTAACTGAATTTTCCGAAGCGGTTCTTTCAAATCGTGCGATACTACCCAACTGAACTGCTGTAGTTCATGATTTGTCCGCTCCAGTTCGGTGTTTTTGAGCAACAGTTCGTTCGTACGTGATTCAACCTGTTGCTCCAGGAGTTCGGCGGCCTGTTTCTGTGGATGAATGTCAGTGAACGAACCAATCCAACGTATCACTACGTCCTGTTGTCTAATGGGGACGATACGTAACAGATGATACCGAAACGCATTCGAAGTCAAGTCTTTCAAACGCATTTCGCGGGTAAACTCAACTCCCTGAGCAAATGCTGATTCCCAGTCATCACAAATATCATCATCGGGGTGGCATTCGGGTAGCTTTTTGGCGTTGGTAGAATAGCGGTACCAGTGTTCGTTCACGTATTCGAGCTGTCCGTCGGACGTAACGGTAAACGCCATCTGCGGCAGCGACGACAGAACGGCCTGCAACGCCTGCATTTGTTGGGTAAGAGCCTCCTGCGCCTGCGTGCGAACCTCTACTTCCTTACGTAGCGATTCCTGCGTGCTACGTAGTTCCTGCTGTTGTTCGTAAAGTTTTTGAAGCGTTTTAATCTTCAGTACCAGAATATCGAGATCGACGGGCTTGGTCAGATAATCGACGCCACCAGCCGTGTAACCTTTCGTAATGAATTTTTTTTCGGTATTGACTGCCGACAGGAAAATAATAGACGTGTAGCGGGCTTTGCTGAAACCAGCAATGGCATTGGCTACTTCAAAGCCGTCCATATCCGGCATCTGAACGTCCAGAATAATAACCGAATAAGATGTATTAAGAATTTTCCGAAGCGCTTCTTCACCTGATTCTGCTGTATCGACCGAGAAGCGATGTAGTTCGAGAAGCTTTTTTAACGGAAGAATATTCTCTGGCCTATCATCAACAATTAAAATCATGTATACGTAATGGCTAAAACGCTGAGGGAGCTGTCAAATGTCCGAAAATTTGATCAGAAGTCGGAATCTATAGTGGATATCCTATTTAATGTACCCTGAGAAATTGCTGTGAATATAAAATGCAT
This sequence comes from Spirosoma flavus, assembly GCF_054778555.1. Lineage (NCBI taxonomy): Bacteria > Pseudomonadati > Bacteroidota > Cytophagia > Cytophagales > Cytophagaceae > Spirosoma > Spirosoma flavus. The sequence goes on along the minus strand of NZ_BAAGZL010000002.1, from coordinate 1,151,784 downwards.
TTTCAAACGCTTCCAAAAAACTGAATTATACGGTACGTAACGATGACGCTTATGACCACCGATTTACTACGTACCAGTATGTTGAATGAATTGGTACTGTAAACAACCATTTATTATCTTACCTGCTGAAAATCAACCTGAACTATTCATGAAATACCTGCTACTTCTTTGCCTGATTCTGATTACGCGTGTTACGTTCGCACAGACGCCCAGCTTCTCGGTTACGTTCCCGGCGAGTCAGTCTGCCAAACCGCTCGACGGACGCTTGTTACTTATTTTGGCTAAAGGCAACAAATCCGAACCTCGCCAGCAAGTGAGCGATGCGGTGGAGACAGCACAGATTTTTGGGATAGACGTAAACGGATTAAAACCGGGACAGGCTGCTGTAGTAGATGCGAGTGTGTTTGGTTACCCAAAAAAGAGTTTGAAGGAGCTGCCTGCGGGCGATTACTACGTTCAGGCTGTGTTACACAAATACGAAACTTTTAACCGGAAAGATGGTCACGTAGTGAAATTGCCGATGGATCGGGGAGAAGGGCAAAACTGGCGTACGGCTCCAGGAAATCTATTTAGTAAGCCACAAAAAATCAGCCTGAAAGCTGGTAATAAGCAGCCTGTAGCGCTGGTGATGGATCAGGTGAATCCGCCAATAGCCGAGCCAAAGGACACGAAATTTATCAAACATATTAAAATACAGAGCAAACGCCTGACGGAGTTCTGGGGGCGTCCGATGTACCTGGGCGCTCACGTACTGCTACCGGCTGGTTTTGATGAGCACCCCGAAGCACGTTACCCACTCTGCATTTATCATGGCCATTTTCCCGATGATTTCGGTGGGTTCAGCGAAACACCACAACCGGCCAATATGGACACTACGGATTATGTCGAACGGTTTCATATTCATGGGTATAAAAAAATCGAAGCTCAGGAAGCGTATGATTTTTATAAGAAATGGACGAGTAAGGATTTCCCCCGAATGATGATCATCGAAATTCAGCATGCCAATCCCTACTACGATGATTCTTACGCTGTTAATTCCGAAAATCTGGGGCCGTATGGCGATGCAATCATGTATGAACTGCTGCCCGAAATCGAGAAACGTTTCCGGGGAATTGGCCAGGGTTGGGCTCGGTTTACGTATGGCGGCTCAACGGGTGGCTGGGAAGCCTTAGCCGTGCAAACGCTTTATCCTGACAAATTTAACGGTTGTTTCGCGGCCTGTCCCGATCCTATTACGTTTGACGCCTACACCAATTTTAACCTGTATAAAGATAAAAACGCGTACTACAGCGAAGGCCCATTCAGACGCACTCCCCGCCCTGCGCAGCGAAATTATTTGGGTCAATTGAAATGTACCACGGAAGAAACGAACCATCGCGAGTTGGTTCTAGGCACGCACTCACGCTCGGGGGATCAGTTTGATATCTGGGAAGCTGTTTATTCGCCAGTGGGCTCCGATGGTTATCCGAAACGTATCTGGAACAAACTGACTGGCGAAATCGACCCAACCGTGGCCACATACTGGCGTGAACACTTTGACCTGATGCATATACTACGTCGCGATTGGAAAACGCTGGGCCCAAAACTGACGGGTAAGATTCACATTTACTGCGGTGATATGGACAATTATTACCTCAACAACGCAGTCTACCTGATGGAGGATTTCCTGAAAAGCGTGAAAAGCCCTGCGGCCAATAGCGAAGTAGCTTACGGCGATCGCGCCGAACACTGCTGGAACGGCGATCCAACGCAGCCCAACTATATCAGTCGGCTACGTTATAACACCATGTACATCGATAAAATCCTGAAACGTATTGAAGCCAACCACCCCGCCGATGCCGATTTGAAAAGCTGGCGGTATTAGTGGCGAGTGGTAAAGTTATAGGGTTGGTGTGTGATAAGATCGTCTTACAGCCGGGATGACAGTTTGGTTAACTCTTGGCTGCGGGATGAGCAGCGTAATAAAGCCGAACTACCTTCTGACGAGCCCGTTTTAACCGCATTTTTACCGCCGATTCTGAAATGCGGAAACGCTCCCCGATTTCCTTAATGGAAAGGTCCTGTTCATATTTGAGTTTCAGTACGATAATGTCAGATTCTGGTATCTGCAGTAAAATCAAACTTCTTTGTTCAAAGCAATGATCGGTTCCTTCATCACCCGATTCCTGATCTCGAATCTGGTCTGAAAGTGATTCTGCCGAAATACGTTTCGATTCTCTTATTTTATTAAGACAATAGTTATGAGAGATTGCGTACAGCCAGGATGAAAAGGTGGATCGATGTTGGAATGTGTTTAGTTTATCAAAGACTTTTAGAAATATATCCTGTGTCAAATCCTGCGCTTCTTCATGATCTTTGGTTAAGTGAAGGCACTTTTGATACACTTTCTGAACGTACCGTTCGTAGAGCAATTCGAAGCTATCGCCTGGCTGATTACGCTGATACCGATAGACTAATTGCTCGTCAGTTAAGTGTTTGATTATCTTATGCATATTGATTGCGATTGGTTGGTTAAAGCATAAATTTATGCATTTGCATAATTGTAATAATGGTAACAAAAGAGTTACTATAAGAACGTTTGAATAAACTATATGAAATCGTATTTTAGATGATATTAAAACAGAGTTAGATATTCTTGAATCTTTTAAATTACAGATAGTAGTTAGGACAGAACATACCAGGTTTTAGAAAAAAATAGGTTCCAGCTCCAGTAAAGCTCATTTTAGTAATGAGTTTTACTGGAAAAATAAACCTGTACTTTTTAACCTTAATTTGAAAGAAGGAGTACTTATGGGCTGGGGTAAGGTACCAACGATTATCGGCGTCCACCACCAAGGTCGAATCCCAGGCGGAAGCCAGTATAGGAGCTTTTTGTTGTGTACTCAACAGGTGAGTTCGTAAGCTTATAAACGTGGTCTGGAATAGCGTTGAAATCTATACCTACCACAAAATGACCTACTTTAATGCCGGCTCGAACCAGCCCGCCGATGGTAGAATATTCTGTTAGGGGCAGATCGGCGTTCGTTTGATTTTGATAGATGGGTACCGATCCTCCAGAAGCAATGTGGAAGATACCCAGACCTACACCCACAAAAGGACGGAAATTTGAATCCCCGAACGGGCCGAATAGATAATTACCAGTAAGCACTGCCGATCCGAGACCTGACGTTACCCCCGTTGATGCGTGATTGTTTACATCCCACTCGACACCCCGAATCATCAGAGCACTTTCTAACCGGAGGCCTACTTCAATTCGTGGCTGTATGTTATATTTTGGTTCGATACCAAATAATACGCCAGCTTTGACTCCAAGCCCGGACGGATTGGCATAGCCAACTGATACATTCACTTTAAACGGTTTGTAATCTTGAGCCTGGACAGTTGCGGCTATCAACAGGGTAATCAAAATAAGTAACTTTCGCATGTTTACACTCAGATGGTGAATTTATCTGAGACGTAACAAGGCTCGAAAAGATGCAGAAGAAATATATCAACTGGCGAATAAGTACCATCAATTTAAGATAATAGCCTACTTAATTGTCAGAAAGGAAATACACGTAGTACGTAGATTTTGAAGCCAAATTGAAAAAAGGTTATGCTAATAGGAGAAATATGTTTCGGATAACAAACAAAGTCGTGTCAGGACGTATGGTACGGTTAATCTGTGTTTACTTTCCCGCACTATTGGGACTGACTGGGTGTGAACGCTGGAAAACTTTTCATACCGGTACATTTAACGGCGAAACTTACGAAGTACAATTTCTGGAAACCAAGGGATTCAGTACCAACCGAATCGATTATTCTGTAAAACTAGGAAATCGCAAACGGGTAATTATTGACGCACTTACAACCGATTGGGGACCTCCCTATGCTGATGACCTATATGGGCAAGCAACTCGGGTTTATATCGGTAAAAACCACGTACCATATCGAAACGAGCCTGATAACGCCGTGCAACATCCCAGCACCATGCTCTATCTCTCACCAGATCGGTTCAGTCAGGACGATTTCAACCAGTATGTAGCACTTTTACAACGCGTATGGGCTGCCATCGACCGAAAGCACGCATCTGGTGAGTATGACCACTTTCCGCACATTATTGGGCTGGTGCATGGTGAATCAGACAATTTTGTACGAATTTTTAAAGCCCTCCGAAATGGGAAAACGTATTTGCTTAAAATAGAGCCAGATGGTAGAGTCCGCTACATGGCCGATGAGCCTTCGGCGAACGATGAATACAGTGGGCTTTCAGAAAAAGTGCAGATGCCCGGCAAAAGGATTTACGTAGCAACGGGTAAAGAAACCGGGATGATACGTAGTGAAATCCTTACCTATAAAAATGATGCCGGTAAAACGCTGGAGCATTACTTCAAACTAGAAGAAAAAGCTATGCTAGAGGACTGATTGACAGGACCATGTCTTAGTTTGGTCCTGTCAATTCAAAGCTGCGATAAAAACGCCATAGTGTCCACGCCGTCGGCATAATCGCTCAGGCCCGGTTGCTGCGTCTGTCCAAAGGCGACCCCTGATAACGTAGTATGGCCCGAAAACCAGTTCTGCGCTGACGCCACCACCTGAATTTGGTCGCTACGTTCTGATAGCCAAGATATTACGTCGGAATGTGTTCGGTACGTCTGATAAAATAGTACCGAAATCGGAGAAACTAATCCATCATTTTTCGTCAGTAATAAATAACCGTTATCCAGATGGGGCATGGCGTTGATGAGGTAAATCGATTTGTTGTAATCGTAATTATTCTGATACTTGTGATTGTCCAAATACGTTTTCGCGTTAGGCTCCAGCGTACGTAGCAGTGGCGTAAAATCGTAATCGTCCGGGACAAGGATTGTCGATACGTTCCGGCAGCCAAGTCCATAATAATCAGATATATCGTGACCTAGTTTTACAAACTCTTCTTCACTTTCTTCACCCATCAGCAGCCCTACTGAAGTTCGGTTTTTACGAATAATATTGGGTTTTTTGCCAAAATAATAGTCAAAATAGCGCGATGTATTATTGCTACCCGTAGCGATATAGGCATCGGCTGCATTCAATCGCTCAGCTTCCTGAACATAATCTGCAAAGCCAGGATTAATCTCCTTTAATTTTTGTATTAAATAATGGATAAGTACAAAATCTTGGCTGCTTAATTTAGCTAACAGCCGGTGTCCACTCATAAGTACGCAAAGCATATCATGAAAACCAACAGCCGGAATATTTCCCGCCATAACAACACCAACAGTACGAGGTGTTTCTGGTTCGGATCGGTAGTTGCTTAGCCAGGCAGTTAGTTTCTCCGCGGTCAGAAACTCATTGGCAATGGCACTTAAGGCATTCAGCGAGTTATGAACCGTAAACCAGTTATTTTTATGGTAAGCGCGATGAGCGATTTCAGTCAGTTCGGAATGGGCTTCGGCCGAGCGTAAGTAATCGCCTAAGGCGACGAACGTTTGTAGGCGTTCAGATTGAAGCATGTAGTAGATAAACAAATGGAATACACCATCAACTAATGGAATGAAATTTTAGTTTGGTACCAACCTTTAAATAATTATATTTGTTGTTCAATTTAGGAATTTTCAAATTTACTGTTTATAAATAGTACTGCTCATGGCAATCATGATCACCGACGAGTGCATCAACTGTGGTGCCTGCGAACCCGAATGCCCCAACACAGCCATCTACGAAGGTGGCGTAGAATGGACTTGGGGGGGAGGGACCGAACTAACCGAAGTTGATTTTGGCGACGGTACGGTAGTAGGCGGCAGAGATCCACAAGCTCCGGTTTCAAACGAATTTTATTATATCGTAGCTGATAAATGTACAGAGTGCATGGGTTTTCATGAAGAGCCCCAGTGCGCGGCTGTCTGCCCCGTCGACTGCTGTGTTCCTGATCCAGAGCACGAAGAAGAAGAAGATACATTGTTGGCGAAAAAAGCCTGGCTACACGCTGAAGCATAGAAGTACGGCATGTAAACCAATTATCACCAAAAAGGCCCAATCAGTTCGCTGGTTGGGCCTTTTTGTTTTTGCACTTTTCTGAGTAGGTGAAAAAGTGAATCTTTCTGGGATCAGACAATATAAGCAAAAAGAATATTTGGTAAAATAGTTAAAGGGCAAAATATTTTACAAGAAATAAATTTAAAGACATTTTAGGCATTTAGTCTAGATTCAATAGTATAATTCTAACAAAATTGACTTAAAATTGAAAAAAGACATAATTATTTAAAGCAAGTTCTTGCATAGGATAATTTAAGTAATAAAATTTGCTACGAAATAAGACCACAGTAACAATCCTATGCAACCAAATTAAAACTATGAAAAAAGTCTTTTTACTTATTAGTTCTTTGTTTTTAGGGTTTGCCGTTCAGGCGCAGGATTCAACCTCCGCTGCTTCCGGAAAATTTACTTTTTCCGGTTACATGGATACGTATTATTTTGGGAATTTTAATAATCCAAAAAGCCAGTCGAACCTGGGTTTAAATGGTTCAAATGCTGGTAATGCGCGGGCTTTTGATCAAAAAGCGGGTCAGTTTGGAATTGGCCTGATTCAGGCAAAAGCCGTTTACACCCACGATAAAGTAGATGCCGTAATGGACCTGGCTTTCGGTCCATTCGCCGATTTAGGGAACTATGGTAATAATGTAGGACTACTAGGAACAACAGGTTCTACCGCGTTGGCTATTAAGCAGGCATACATTACGTTCAAGGCTACGAGCAAACTTTCGTTTACGGCCGGTCAGTTTGGAACGCACATTGGCTATGAAGTCATCGACGCTCCTGTAAACTACAACTATTCGCTGTCGAACCTCTTCAACAATGGGCCATTCTATCACATCGGTTTGAAAGCGCAATATGCTTTCAGCGATCGAGCATCGTTGATGGTTGGTCTGGTCAATAACGTTGATAATCTTTTCGACAACAATAAAAAGAAAGGACTGATCGGGCAATTCTTTTTCTCCCCGGTTTCGGGCTGGAACGTGTATCTGAATGCGATTGCGTCGAACGAAGCTTCTAAAGCTGTTGACGCTGTGAGCCAGGATGATGCCTCCTATCAACTGTTCGACCTGACTACTACGTACCAGGTTACGTCTAAGTTCTTTCTGGGTTTGAATGCAGCTACCGGTTCACAAAAGGGTGATTATCAAGGCGCAGGCGGCCCTTCGGCTTCGAGAAGCTGGGGCGGATATGCAATCTATTCGAACTACGCCTTCACGGATAAATTCGGACTGGGTATTCGCTATGAAATGTTTGACAACAAAAGTGGTGTGCGTGGTTTGACTGATGCTGCCGGTAACGGTGCCAGCGTAAATTCGATTACGGTGACTGGCAATATCACAGCGGCCGATGGTCACATCCTACTCAAGCCTGAACTACGTATCGACAGTTATTCAGCCGATAAATTCGAGAAAAATGATGGCAAACTGACGCCGTCGCAGGCTACCCTCGGTATGGCGGCCATCTTTAAATTCTAAAAATCGTATCCCCGTTTTCTTAACCATTTTTTAAATATTAGTACAACAAAAAAACAGCTTACGTATCATGCAAAAACCCAATTACATTCCGCTTGCCATATTGCTCATTATCAGCATATTGGCTGTTCTGTCTCCATCTGTTCCTACGCAGATCGTAACAGAGGGTATTAACTCGGGCGACACGGCCTGGATGCTCGTTGCTACTGCGCTTGTATTGCTAATGACGCCCGGCCTGGCTTACTTCTACGGGGGTATGGTCAACAACAAAAACGTGATTTCTACCATGCTGCAAAGCTTTGTTGCCATGGGCGTAATCAGTGTACTTTGGGTAGTTGTAGGTTTCAGCCTGGCGTTTGGTACGTCAATTGGCGGATTTATCGGAAACCCAATGGACCATTTCATGTTCAAAGGTGTACTCGATGGTAAGCCCTGGTCGCTGGCCGCTTCGATTCCGCTGGTTGTTTTTGCTTTCTTCCAATTGAAGTTCGCCGTAATTACGCCCGCTCTTGTAACAGGTTCGATGGCCGAACGTATCAACTTCCGGTCGTATGTCCTGTTCATGATTCTGTTCAGCCTGTTCGTTTACGCGCCACTGGCACACATGACCTGGCATCCAGAAGGTATTCTGTTTAAGCGTGGTGTACTGGATTTTGCAGGTGGTACGGTTGTTCACATGTCGGCTGGCTGGGCTGCTCTGGCGGGCGCTCTGTATCTGAAGCGTCGGAAATCGCAAATTGAAGCGAGCTATTTTCCACCAGCAAACATTCCGTTCGTACTATTAGGAACTGGTTTACTGTGGTTTGGCTGGTTTGGTTTTAACGCTGGTTCTGCAGTGGGTGCTACTCCGCTGGCTGCTTCGGCTTTCGCAACGACTAATACAGCCGCTGCAGCAGCTGGCTTAGCCTGGGTATTGTTCGACGCGGCTAAAGGCAAAAAAGTATCGGCCCTTGGGTTCTGTATCGGTGCAGTAGTTGGTCTGGTAGCTATCACGCCCGCGGCTGGTTTTGTTACGATCCCAACGGCAATTTTTATCGGAACTATCAGTTCTATCATCTCGAACTTCGTAGCACATCTGCGCTCGAAATCAACCCTCGACGATACCCTTGACGTATTCCCTTGCCACGGTGTTGGCGGAATGGTTGGTATGGTTATGACGGGTATTTTCGCTTCGAAAGGCATCAACTCAGCCGTAACCGTTGAAGGTCTGGCTTTCGGCGAAACCGGTCTGTTCGTTGAGCACATGATTGCGCTGGTAGGTGTGTCGGCTTTCGCATTCGGTATGTCGTTCCTGTTGCTGAAAGTTACCGACCTGATTCTGCCACTACGTGTGACCGAAGAAGACGAGAAAGTTGGTCTGGATGTCAGCCAGCACGATGAGTTCCTGATCGAAGCCTAATTTAGATATGATGTAGAATATATTTTGGTACTACGTATGTTCTACATCACACTTCATCCATTATAAGCGACTGAGCCACAGGCACCTGTCTGGCCCAAACGTCTGACAGTTTTATCTGTGGTTTTGTTGTACTCATGGAGCCGCTCCCGCTTGGGGGCGGTTTCCTGCTTTTATGAGGTATTGAGTTTGTAACCCCGCCGAGAATGGTATATCCAGAACTTTATAACCCTCCGACTCTACAACGCTATAAATTCATTTCAGGTCAACAACGTAGCGATCAGAGCTAGGATAGCTGGAAGAGCTTGAACGTAAAAAATAGATCTCTGGGCTGTTAGAGCACCGTATATACCAGCAACAATAACGCATCCCAGAAAGAACCAGGCAACGTTTCTAGCCCAGAGGTTGTCTTCGATGAGTAGTGACCAGATTAATCCTGCGGCCAGAAATCCGTTATACAACCCTTGATTGGCAGCCAGCGATTTAGTGGGTTCGAACAGCTCGGGCGGGAGCGAGCGAAAAGTTTTGCGTCCGCGTGTAGTCCAGGCGAACATCTCCAGCCATAAAATATAAATGTGCTCAATGGCAACAAGACCTACCAGTACGTCAGCAAGTAAATGCATGATTGAATGTGTATTAATTTTCTGAGCGTGAATATGCGAAAAATAGCTTACTAACTCCTTAATGATCTGTACTTTCTAAAGCCTGTGGTCGATCTGGCCCGATATTTGATTTGGCCAGAAAAAGTCTTCGAATGGTACGTAGCAAATGTTACGTATCGCCTTCAGAGGCTGCAAAACTTTATTACAAAATGGTTCCGAATCAACGACTAGTCCTTGCAGTTTGCCTGCTGATGATCAATACGTTATGTATGGCACAAGGCAGCGTGCAAAAAATCAGCGGGCAAACAAGCCAGCGTGTAGAAGAAAAACCTATTCTGGACCAGGCAACTGGCCAACGGCTATCAATAGATGAATACAGTCAGTTGACGAAAAACGACCCGTTTGCTTATCATTTAGTGCCTCAATACGATGAATACGGCCAGCCACGGGAATACTTGATGCGGGTTTCGACCACTGAGGAGCAAAAATCGCATCGTTTCCGCGACCGTGACCCGGCCAAACAGCCCAAAGGTGGGCAGGTAATGCCGCCTTTTGTTATGACGGGGCTGGATGGTAAAGTCTATCGTTCCGCCGAACTGGTGGGCAAAGTAGTGATTCTGAGCTTTCTGATTAGCTTACAGAAGGAGTTTTGGGACGAAAAACAATCCGCTGATTTTGCTGCTGCTTTGCACGCGAATCCATCCGCTACCCCGCCCGTGGTTTTGGGTGTGCTGAATAGTGAACAGTCGAAAGACGACAAAAACCCGATTCTCAAAAATCTTCCATTTGGTCCAGTGCCGAATGCTTACGGATTTCACAATAAGTTTCACATAACCTCAGTTCCGACAATTATTGTTATCGATAAATCCGGGAACGTTGCAGCTAATCTACAAGGTCCCGGTATTTACGATCGCCTGAAACAGGTGCTTACGGCGCTGTACTGATAGCTGAAGTATGCCGTATGAGCTATTTGCATTTTATACCTCATAGTACATACTTCATACATTTTTTTCTGGGTTTAGCTTCTGTTTCAGATCAAATGTTTGCCCGGCGAAAACGGTTAAAATATGCTGTTTGTCGAAAGCACTTTTTACGGCAATCATAGCTTCACTCAAAGCCGCCTGAGGGTTGGTTACGGATGGATTTATCCAGAAATAAAGGACGAACTGCACGTTATTATCACCGAAATTTCGATAATGAAGTTCAACCGGAAACGTAGTGAGTACAAAAGAAAGCTGGCTGACGGCAGCTTTGGCAACCTGCTGAGCGTGAGCCATATCATCCAGGTACGAAATGCCGCCATTTAATTCGATACGTCGGTGCCCGATCCGCGAAAAATTCGTAATTGGTTTTTGAAAAACGTCTTTACTTGGTAACTCGACCGTTTGCCCTTTACCGTTATCAATAACAATTGAACGTAGTTTTATATCCAGCACCTTACCCGTGAAACCGTTCGTTTCAACGGTATCGCCCACTTGAATGGGTCTCGCCAGGGCAATCATGGTGCCCGATATGAAATTGGCGGTTAAGTCCTGAAAAGCGAATCCAATAGCCAGCGCAATTACGCCAGCACCCGCCAGAAGGGAAGTTACGGTTTTTTCCAGCCCCAGAACACCTAGCGCTATAAATAGCCCAATTCCCATAATCACTACATGTACCACTGCACCTGTCAGGTTCACGAGCGATAGATTTGTGCTGATCCGATTAAGGCCCCGCACTACCCATCGGCTCAGCCAACGCGCCAGAACCGTACAGAAAAGCAGCACTAAAATGGCTACCGCCAGTTTGGGAACGTAGCGAATAGCCGTGCGAGACCAAGACGAAAGCTCAGCGTAGATGAGGCCGGAAGCCTGCGAAAAATCCATAGTATGTAGTGCGTAGTGGTATCTGGAGAACGACAGGGCCTTCGATTGTGTTTCATCATTACTAAGGTTGACCGTACCTTTGCACCCAACAAATCAGAATGTAGAATGACACCGACCGCTGCTGTTTACCTGGATAATGCCGCTACTACCCAACTTGATGCCGAGGTGCTGGACGCCATGCTGCCCCTGATGACCGAGCAGTTTGGCAATCCTTCATCTATTCACAGCCACGGCCGGACGGTGCGGACGGCCATCGAGAAAGCGCGTAAAACAGTAGCTATGTTGCTCAATACGTCGCCCGCTGAAGTTTTCTTTACGTCGGGAGGCACCGAAGCCGACAACACGGCGATACGTAGTAGCATCGAAACCTACGGTATTCGTCACGCCATTACGTCACCATTGGAGCATCATGCTGTGTTGCATACGCTTCAGCACCTGGCCGAGCAAGGTACTATCCAATTAAGTCTGGTTGATATTGATGCCCAAGGACGTATCAATTTGGCTCACCTTGAAGAACTTTTGCAGAGCCAACGTAGCGTACAGGGCGGTCGCTCGCTGGTATCGCTGATGCATGGAAATAATGAAATCGGTAACTTGCTGGATCTGAATCGGGTAGGGGAGATTTGCCGTCAATACGACGCTATTTTTCATTCCGATACGGTGCAGACCATGGGCCACTTTCGGCACAATTTGCAGCAACTGCCCGTCGATTTCATTGTGGGGGCGGGCCATAAATTTCATGGACCCAAAGGCGTAGGCTTTCTCTACGTCAATGCCGATCGCGTGAAGATTCATCCGTTTGTGTACGGTGGTGCACAGGAACGTAACATGCGTGGGGGGACCGAAAATGTTTACGGGATTGTTGGGCTGGCGAAATCGCTGGAAATCGCTTACCGCGATATGGACGCTCACCAACAGCACATCACTGCGTTAAAGCAACGAATGATTGACCGACTACGGGAAAAAATGCCTGAGGTTCAATTTAACGGTGATTCCGCCGACGTAGCAAACAGTTTGTATACCGTTTTAAACGTAAGTCTGCCACCTTCCGACATTAATGATATGCTCCTGTTTAGCCTCGATATTGCCCGGATTTCAGCTTCGGGTGGATCGGCCTGTTCGAGTGGTTCAAACGTTGGATCACACGTACTGGCGGCCCTGCCCGGTATTGACCAGGATCGTGGCTACGTTCGGTTTTCATTCGGAAAATACAATACGCCGGATGAGATAGATTACGCCGTTGATACGTTAGTAGGGCTCTATCAGAAAGAATTGGTTAAGTAAGACGGGCAAAAGCTCGACGTATTAAATCAACAACTGCGGGTGAAAGCCCGCATTACGTAATGAAATCAATAGGTTTTAAAACATCATTGCCCGTTTCGGAGCCGGAGAGCTTCATCGAATTTGAAACACCGATTCCTGAGCCAAAAGGCAAAGATTTATTGGTTCAAATAAAGGCTATTTCCGTTAATCCAGTGGATTTTAAAATTCGGCAAAACAGCGCTAAAGACACAGTGCTTCCAGAACCGAAAGTCATTGGCTGGGATGCGGCTGGCGTGGTTGAAGCAGTTGGAGAAGAAGTTACCTTGTTTAAGCCGGGTGACGAGGTCTACTACGCCGGTGACCTGACTCGTACAGGTGCCAATGCTGAATATCAGCTAGTTGATGAACGTATCGTGGGGCGTAAACCGATTACACTCAATGATGCCGAGTCAGCTGCCATGCCGCTTACAGTACTAACCGCCTGGGAAATTCTCTTCGACCGGCTACGGATTAGTGCTGAGAAAGATAGTGGTAAGAGTATTCTGATGATTGGCGGGGCAGGTGGTGTAGGTTCCATTGCTATACAACTAGCCAAAAAATTAGCTCATCTGACAGTCATAGCTACGGCTTCACGTCCTGAAACGCAGGAATGGTGCCAAGAAATGGGAGCAGACGTAGTTGTGAGTCATGACAATCTGGTAGAAAACGTGCGGGCAGCTGGCTTCAAAGAAGTTGATTTTATTCTGGACTTTGTTGATATCAACGGCTATTGGGATGCCGTCACTGAACTCATCAAACCGCAGGGCCATATTGCTTCCATCACCGGTTCGTCGGTACCGGTGGCACTTAATAAGCTGAAAAATAAGAGCGTATCATTTTCGTGGGAGTTCATGTATACCCGCTCTATGTTCCAGACGAGCGACATGATTCAGCAGCACAACATTCTGAGCACGGTAGCGAAATTACTGGATGACGGTACGTTAAAAACGACGCTGAACAAAACCATAACTGGGTTCACCGCTGAAAATCTAAAGGAAGCCCATCGCTTGCAGGAGAGCGGCAAAACCATCGGCAAAACGGTGATTGTGTATTAGTGTGGCACCGACAGGCTCTGGCTGTCGGATTGGCCGGATGGTTTCTAATAAATCGCTATTGCGACTCCGACAGCCAGAGCCTGTCGGGGCCAAAATCTATAGTAAAGCCGCTCCAAATACCCCGGCGCTGTCACCAAGTTTGGGTTTGAGAAATAACGTATTAAGTCGTCCGTCGTTGAATACGTATTTTTTTGCTCGTTCAACTCCTTCGGTATAAAGCAAATCGACATTGCCAACGCCACCGCCCAGCACAATCGCGTCGGGATCGAGCATATTGACAATCGTAGAAATGGCTCTGCCAAAATTCTCCAGCAAGCGCTCAACGGTGACTGCTGCATACGTATCGTCACCGCTTTGGTAGCGGTCAAGAATGGCCTTCAGCGTGCGTTTTTCGCCAGTTTGTTCGTGGTAAAACCGTTCGAGGGCTGGACCCGAAATAACTTGTTCGTTACAACCTCGCTTGCCGCAGTAACAGGGATATCCATTTTCCTCGAGAATATTGTGACCCCACTCTCCGCCAATTCCCTGCCGTCCAGCCTGCACTACCGGCTTTCCGTCGAGGCCACGAAAAACAACACCTCCACCGACGCCTGTTCCGAGAATAACGCCAAAAACCATTCTAAAATCAGGGACTACATCCTGAACGCTGCCCATCGTAGCTTCGGAAAGAGCGAAACAATTGGCATCGTTGGTCGTCGTTACGTCGACGCCCAGCGCACGGCTGAGGTCTTCCCGGAAGGGTAGGCCATTGATGCAGACCATGTTGGAATTTTTCATGGTTGCTGTTTCGGGATCGATTGTGCCGGGCGTGCAGAAGCCAATTTTATCGGGCTGAATATTCGTTTCGGCCTTAACCTGATCGATCAGTTTGACGATCTGATTAATGATGTGCTGGTAACCGTGGTGCGCTTCTGTAGCGATTCGCTTTCGTATAATCACGGCATCGGGCGAAGGTGCCGACAGAATAACCGCTTCTGTTTTGGTCCCCCCTAAATCAACCCCCCAATACGTTTGCATTTGTTGTTACGCTAAAAATGATGAATGTCGTCAGGAACCGACGTAGTACATCGGCTGACTTTTCGGTTTAACCACAAAAATAGACGGGTTGCCGATACGTTTATTTTACCTTGTAAAATTTAGCGCCAAACAGGCAAATAACGGCGTAGCAGATAATAGGCAGGTAGTATGCGTTGGCTACGTCTTTCTCGGCCGCCATACCCATCAGAAAAGGAAAAACGGCTCCACCAACTACGCCCATTGAAATAAACGAAGATGCCTGCTGCGTGTGCGATCCCAGATTTTTCAATCCCAAACTGAAAATGGTTGGGAACATGATACTAAAAAAGAAATTGAGCATCAGTAAGGCAATAAAAGAGGGCCACCCCAAACTTTGAGTAATAATGAGGCACATCAAGATATTGCTGCCGGCAAAAATGGCTAGTAACGTATGTGGCGCGATGATCCGCATCAGAAAAGTGCCTACAAAACGTCCGGCCAGCATGAGTCCCATGAAGAGCACCATATAGTTTCCGGCTGTAGCGTCTGAGAAACCCATTTTTTCGTGCCCATAATTAATAAAAAACGCCCAGGTTCCTCCCTGTGCTGCTACGTTGAAAAACTGCGCAATTACGGCCCATACAAAATGCTTATGCTCAAAAAGAGTTTTTCCTGGCTCAACATCTACATTAGCTGCGTCGGGATCGGCTACGACGGCGTGTGGGTCTGTTAGTGCGGGGACTTTTACGAACGAAAAAAGAATGGCAATGGATGCAATTACACTACCAATGGCAATGTATAAAGTCTTAACGGATGTCAGATCTGTACTTCCCTCCGTGTTATTCCGTAACAGAAAATAAGACCCGATTGCTGGCCCAATGATAGCGCCCAAAGCATTGAAAGCCTGAGCAAAATTGATACGTTGGTCGCTGGTACGTTGGTCGCCGAGGGAGGCTACAAATGGGTGAGCCACCGTTTCAAGCGTTGACAAGCCACAGCCTAAAATAAAAAGTGCAATACCAAAGAATGTAAATGAAGCTGCGGCAGCGGCAGGTACAAATAAGAACGCGCCCGATGCAAAAAGCGATAGCCCAAGTAATACGCCGTTTTTATAGCCAAACCGTTTCATGAACAGCCCCGCCGGTATGCCCATCACGGCATACGCGCCAAAAATAGCAAACTGCACAAAGGCAGATTGGGTCTTGGTCAGGTTCAAAACATGCTGAAAGTGCTTGTTCAATACGTCGCCCATAGTAATAGCGACTCCCCAGAACATGAACAGCGACGTAACAAATATTAACGTAACAAGGTATTTATTTTCGGTAAAAGCGGCTTTGGTTGCCGGATGAACTGCGGGAGTTGCCTGCATGAGTTAAGGTCAAGAAACGGCGCGAAAGGGTTTCGACTGCCAGATACGAAGTTTTGGAGTAGTAAAGGAATTTCTGGCGCTAAACTACCTTTTAGACCCGCAATTGTTCTCGCTGGCAGGTATGTTATTCCCCCTTTAAAACGTAGTAAGGGTGATTTATGAGAACAGGTCAATGACCCTCTCCTCATAAATCACCCCTTTAATTTAGACGTAGTGTAAAACGCTACGTACCTAGTTAGTTTGTTTCGTCAGTCATTTCCGGATCAGGTTCGGTGCCGTCATTATTCCCCAACGTATCACCATTACCATAGTTACGATTATCTGGCTCCATATTGGGACTGCCCGAAGCTACTCCTGCGCCCGAATTTCCAGACTGGGCATCCTGCTCGTCCGTTGGCGTAGTCGGGACTGTATTCGCATCGCCCGATAAATCGGTTGGGTCATATTCCTGATTCAACATTTCGTTTTGGTCGGGAACCTGAATGGGGCCGCCGGTATCGGGTTTAAAAGTTTTCGATTGCTCATTGAGCATGGCATCCTGATTTACATTTTCCATAACGTATCAATTTAAGTAAAAAGATAATGGTTACTGAATAATGAATAATTGGTGCTGAACACACCAATTATTCATTATTCAGTAACCATTATTCAGTGTCCCTGTTTAGCCCCGTGTAAATACCTCCCAGAGCCGGTGGTATAATTTTGAAGCGTAAGCTAAAATATCGTTACGTGATGCGTGAATCGTAAAGGCCGAAAACTGATTCTTCGAACTTGGTAATGGTTCAATTTGAATCGTTCGTTCTGTTGTATAGCGGCCATCCTGCCGACGTACCGAGCCCGTCAACCGTAGACCAGCATCCATCAAATCCATGCGGTATGGTTTAGAATGATTTGAGCCCGCCATTTCCCGCGAAAACCGTTGAAGCCGGTTGGCCTCATACCAAGTCAGTTTCGGCATCTGCCACTGCCGCGTATTTCGGTCATGACGGCACAGCATTTTAACCGATAATAACGATTGGTTTATGTCTGGACGAGATGATACCTGAAGATCAAGGACTTCCAGGGGCGCTGTCGCAAGATCGGTGGCGAGTTCAATTTCCATAGCAGATAAAGTGTATGAGATGACGAATAGGTTCTGCAAAAGTAACCTCGATGGCAACAGATTGGTTATAAATTCGCACACTCTTATTAACCGGCCCGAGGACTTTTAGTGGGTCAGTGAACGTACTGGCCTAGACGTAAATCATCTTTCGGGTCATACCACCATCGACGACAAAATTCTGACCGGTTATAAAGCTATTTTCGGGAGCAATCAGAAACAAAATCATACGGGCGATGTCGTCGGCCTGACCAACGCGCCCCGCCGGATGCTGCAAATGATCTTCGGGGCTGAGCTCTTCAGATTTTGCTTTTGCTTTTTTCTTCAATACCGATACGTCGATCCAGCCTGGGCTAATGGCATTAACGCGTACGTCGGGGCCAAGACTAACGGCCAGCGAATGCGTCAGGGCCAGAATACCGCCTTTACTAGCCGAATACGCAAACGTATCAGGTTCTGACTGAAATGCCCGGGTTGAGCAGATGTTGATAATGCTCCCTTTTTGGGCGGCCAGATAACCGGCAGTATGCTTGGCGCAGAGAAAAGCTCCGGTCAGGTTCGTACCAATGACCCGGTTCCATTCTTCGAGCGTTAGTTTGTCGAGCGGTCGCTCGATCATAATAGCGGCATTGTTAATAAGGGTGTCGATGTGGCCGAAGTGCGAAACAGTCTGTTCGGCGGCCTTGCGGACGTTGGCATCGCTCGATACGTCGCAGCTGACAAAAAGTATCTGGGCCGATGATGCTTTGAAGGCTTCACGCAGTTCGGCCAGAGCGTCGGTGTCTGATTCCCAGATAGCTACCCGGTAGCCGTGAGTTAATAAATACTGTGTGGTTACGCGGCCAATTCCCTGACCACCACCGGTGATAATAGCTGTTTTCATATGAGTTGGATAAGTACTGGAAGTTTCTGAACAACGAACGATTGAGTCAGATTGGTAACACAAGATGACCTGGATGCGTTAAAGAAATGCATATCCTTATCGAACGGGACAGGGCAAACTTACCCGCTGACTTTATGCTTCAGATTGCTTTTTCGCCAGTTTACCGGCTCCGATTACCTGAAGGTCACCGGTTTCCGATGCTCAAATACGAACTGATTTACGAACAATTATTGTACGAAGGCACCTGTACCGACGCCAATTTTTTTGCGCCCGCGCCGGTTGATGACCATTGGGTTTTGGGCGTTCACACTCCTGACTACGTTCGATCGCTAAAGGAACTGACCGTGCCATCTGCCATGGTACGTCGGATTGGCTTTCCGCTGACTCCCGAACTGATTAACCGCGAATGGATTATTACGCAGGGAACGATTGACTGTACGCAAATTGCCCGTCGAGATGGCGTGGCGATGAACGTAGCAGGTGGCACGCATCACGCTTACCCTGACCGGGGCGAAGGGTTTTGTATGCTGAACGACGTAGGGGTAGCCGCTCATTATTTGTTAGAAAATGGGCAGGCGAAGAAGATACTGATTATTGATTTAGACGTACATCAAGGCAACGGAACTGCGGTAATGTTTCAGCAGGAGCCGCGTGTCTTTACGTTCAGTATGCACGGGAAAGATAATTATCCGCTCAAAAAAGAACAGTCTGATCTGGATATTGAATTACCAACAAACACCGCCGACGCTACGTATCTGGACACATTATATGATACGTTACCCCAATTGATTCAGCGTGAAGAACCTGACTTTCTGTTTTACATTTCGGGTGTCGACATCCTGGAATCGGATCGGTTGGGAAAATTGAAGGTAAGTCGGGAAGGCTGCAAACAGCGTGATACGTTCGTTTTTGAACAGGCGCAACGTAACAAATTACCAATTGTTGTCTCGATGGGTGGTGGCTACTCGCCCCGACTGGCCGATATTGTTGAAGCACATTGTAATACGTTCCGGGTCGCTTCGAGTTTGTTTTTTTAGAGCGATTTGCCGTTGCGGTTGTAGGTTCATAAAGGTAGGTTCGACAGTTATATAACTCTGTAACTTTATAACCTTACAACTCTGTAACTTTACAACTTTATAACTCTACCACCTTGAAGCAGAATATTGTAAAAACACGGCTAAAAAATGGCCAGCCTGTCTTAGGAGTATTAGCCAATAGTGCCGATCCGACGATTGCAGAACTTTGTGGTTTTTCGGGACTGGATTTTTATATGATTGATGGGGAACACAGCCCCGTCACAACCGCTCAGGTTCTGGACATTGTTCGCGCCTGCGAAGTAAGTGGTATAACGCCCCTGGCGCGGGTACGTAGCAACGACCCAAAACTGATTTTACAGTTTCTCGACGCGGGTGTAATGGGAATCATGCTGCCCGGCGTCAGTACAGTTGCTGAACTTGAGTCTTTTGTCAGAGCGGTCAAATATCCGCCAATTGGTACGCGTGGTTTCGGATTTGTGCGGGCTAACGATTACCTGATGGGAACAATGAACCAGGGTGAGTACGTCGAATTCGCAAATGAGCAAACGTTGGTACTGCCCCAAATCGAAAGCAAGGAAGCCGTTGATAATCTGGATCAATTGCTGAGTGTTGAAGGCGTTGATGGTTTTGTCATTGGTCCCCGCGATCTGGCTATGTCAATGGGTTATCATGACGGTTCTAACCATGACGAAGTAAAACGTACCATTGCGGGCGTAGTTGATAAAATCAAAAAAGCGGGGCTGGTTGTCGGAACAACCGCAGCTACCGGCGATCAGGCACGCGCCCTCATTGATCGGGGCGTATTATTTTGCCTCAATACGTTCTCAGGGTTACTCAAAGCAGCCTCTACCGATTTCATGAAAGGAAGAGGGTAAGGTTGATGTATGGCGGGTTTCTAGATAATCCGGCTTCTTGTTTTAGAATTTGTTTATCACACATCATACATCATACATCTTTTTTTTCTACCTTTGCACCCTCATTTCCAAATTCATACAAAACACAATGTACGCAATCGTAGAGATCGCAGGGCAGCAATTCAAGATCCAGAAAGGACGCTCTATCTATACCCACCGGTTAGAGGGCGACGTGGACGCTGCACTTGCCTCCGACAAGGTGAAAGTTCTCCTTGTTGACAACGAAGGGAGCATTAGCATCGGTGCTCCGACTGTTGCAGGCGCAACAGTATCGGCCAAAATCGTCGAACACCTGAAAGGCGAAAAAGTACTCGTCTTCAAGAAGAAACGCCGGAAAGGATACAAAAAGAAAAATGGCCACCGTCAATATTTGACGAAGGTTCTCATTGAAGATATTACTCTCTAAAAGTTATAAAGTTGAAAAGTTATATAGTTGTCAAGTTTTGCCCTGCGTGAAACCAACTTTATAACTCTACAACGGTAAAACTTGACAACTTCTTAAAAAAATGGCACACAAGAAAGGTGTAGGTAGTTCCAAAAACGGCCGTGACTCGATAAGCAAACGCTTAGGTGTCAAACTGTTCGGCGGCCAGTCGGCGATTGCTGGCAATATTATTGTCCGCCAGCGCGGCACAAAACACCACCCCGGCAGAAATGTTGGTTTGGGTAAAGATTATACCCTGTTTGCTCTGGTTGATGGTACAGTTAAGTTCCGTCCTGGTCGCGATAGCCGGTCTTACGTAGATATTATTCCAGCTGGTCCTTCAACGGTAGAAGTGGCTCCCGTTGCAGTAGCTGAAGAAAAAGCGGCTCCGAAGAAAGCAGCTAAAGAAGAAGCTGCAGAAGCTTAATCGCTACGTCTATTGACATGAATTTACCCGTCAGACTCAATCTGGCGGGTTTTTTTGTGGCAAAAAACTAAAAAAATAATTGGGGTGTTACCTAGTAACTGCAAACGAATCTTGACCGCATACATTTCGATATGAATCCGACATTAAGCCGCCCTGTATCAATCTTTACAGAAGGAAGTCCCAACCCGAACTCGATGAAGTTCGTAGTCAGTTTTGAGCTTGTTCCGGCTGGTCTTTCGTTCGACTACGCTACACCGGGTGATGCTCTGCTCGACGGTAAAGCGTCGCCGTTAGCCGTTGCTCTGTTCGGCTTTGATTTCGTTCGTCGGGTGTTCATCTCGGGTAATTTTGTAACCGTTACCAAAGACGACGAAACTGAGTGGGACGATGTACTGTTCGAAGTAAAGCTTTTTCTGAAAGAATACTTTGCTGAACAGAAGCCTGTTTTTGCCCAACGGACAATGGATGCCAATACCACCAAGCTGGATATGGACTCCGAAACTGTGCAGAAAATCAAAGCGGTATTGGATCAGTACATCAAACCCGCCGTCGAATCTGACGGTGGCGCTATCAGCTTTTACTCGTTCGATGAACCCAGCGGCACGGTGAAAGTGCTTCTGCAAGGCTCGTGCAGTGGCTGCCCATCCTCAACGTTAACGTTGAAAGCTGGTATTGAGAACCTACTGACCCGCCTGGTTCCCGAAGTGAAACTGGTAGAAGCCGAAGGAGTATAATTATAGAATTGCCATTCAGATGGTTTTATTGCTGACGCATAGGAGACAGGGCATGCCCTGTCTCTGCTTTTTCCTACCGTTTAAAAAGAAAATTCATTTCTAGCCAATGCCGCCGACGTAGTGGCGTTTCTTTTGCAGGAATTTCTCCGTCGTGAGACAGAAAATCGTTCTGCCAATTTTACTACGTAGCGTGCCCTTCAGGAAAGTAACGTAGTACGGTATGATACGTCTATAGGTAGGCGAGACGGTGAATCTGAACAATATCGCGCCAATTGACTTATTTACTACATGAAGTATTTAGTATGTGCAGGGCTGTTTCTTTTAGGAACTACTTCTCTTTTCGCCCAGAACCTGCTGGGAATTTCAACAAGTCGCTACGGCGGAACCAATCGGCTTTATATTAATCCATCGTTAGCGGCCGATTCTCCAAGCAAATTTTATCTGAACATTGGGACGGTGAATCTTCACGCCAATAATAACTACGTTCGATATCAGGCACCCTTTTCATTTCTGACGCTGATCAGCGGGAACGTACCAAACCAGTACCGAAACTCGGACGGTTCTGTGCATTTCGAAACAAGCTATACCCGTGAAATTCTGGATGGTAGCCCCAAAAACGGTACACTGGCGGGCGAAATACGCGGCCCCGCTTTTTTGGCGCGTTTGGGCGAACGTAGTGCAATTGCCATTACAACCCGGTTCCGAGCGGTTGGTCAGATTGTTGGTGCGTCTGAGTCGTTGCTATCGGCTGTTCGTGCCGGACTAGGCGATGGGGCGCTTTACGGCATCCCGGCAAACAACAATCAGTTCAGTGCCAATACTAATACGTATGCTGAGTTGGGCTTTACGTATGCAGGTACCGTTTGGGATGATGGGGAAGGCCAAAAGCTGCTCCTTGGCGCGACTGCTAAACTGCTTCTCGGCTATAACGCACAGCAACTTATTAATCGGGGCATGCAGTATCGTATCTCCACCGACCCGAATAACCCAAACAATGCCTTTCTGGAGGTGAACCAGCTCGACGCTACGTTGAATTACACTACGTTCCTGCAAAATCGCAGTCTTTCCATCCCGAATTTGTTGAGTACGGCCTCGCCCGGTCGTGGCTTTGGCTTCGATTTGGGTTTCACGTACCTCAAGCAGTATGATGCTGACAGCCCGGCGCTACGTCTGGGAGTGGCTTTAAACGATATTGGTGGTTTAACTTATAAAGGCGAATCATACAGTTACGCCAACATTGGACAGAATCCGGTGCGTTTCCGGAGCAACGATTTTAACAATCTTAATGGTAGCCTCGACATCGTACGGATTATTCAGAACAAATTAAATACGGGTCGTAGTCCTGATAAAACTAGTTTTCAGGCAGGTTTACCTACGTCGTTGAACGCAACACTTGATTATCAGGTGCCAGCGGGTTTGGGAGTGAATGTGATGTATCTACAGGATGTACGGTCAACGGCCGCAATGGCGATTCACCAGCCAAGTATATTAGCTATTACGCCCCGATTTGATAAGCGCTGGCTGGGTATTGCCGTGCCGTTTGCCTACCTGAACAAAGGATTCACGGCGGGGGCTTCACTACGTGTTGGTCCGGCCTGGCTGGGTACGGATAATTTGTTGGGATTACTAGGGGATCGTTCAAACGGCATTTCTCCACGTGGCTTAGATGTTTACGCCGGACTGTCTTTTGGCATTGGTGAAGTAGAAGAATAACGTAACAGTCTTTCCCAAAAAATGCGTATTTTTGGTCAAATCCCGCGATAAATTGGATTTGATGGTCACAACAGACCCGGCCCGTCATGACCGAACGAGCTACTTTTTTTGATACACCGCTTCTTTATTTGAAAGGCTTAGGCCCTCAGCGAACGGAATTGCTCAACAAAGAGCTAAACCTGTTCACTTACGGCGACCTGATCCAGTACTACCCCTTTCGCTACGACGACCGAAGTCGGTATTACACCATCAGCGAATTAATGGATTCGATGCCATCGGCGCAGATTCGGGGCCGGGTTCGTGACTGGTATCTGGAAGGCGAAGGGCCTAAAAAACGCTTGGTTGCTACGTTCCAGGATGGTACCGGCTCTATGAGTCTGGTCTGGTTCCAGAGCATTACATATCTCGAGAAAATACTTCGGCGCGATGGCGAATACATTGCTTATGGAAAACCGCAGTCGTTCAACGGTCAATTCAGCATCGTTCATCCGGAACTGGAAAACCTGGCAACTGGCTCGGAGCAGGAAGCGGGTTTCTTTCCAGTCTATAACTTAACCGAAAAACTTCGCAAACGCCATCTCGACAGCAAAGCCATCGCCAAAGTGATGCGCGTACTGCTGGAGCAATCGTGGCCGCACATTCACGAAACGCTGCCGGCTTCGCTGGTGGAAAAATTCCGGTTGATTGGCAAACGGGAAGCCATCTGGAATATTCATCTGCCGCAGAACCAGGGTTGGCTAAAACAGGCACAGCGTCGGCTAAAATTTGAGGAACTGTTTTACAATCAGTTGCGGCTGATTAAAAACAAACTCATTCAGAAAGAGGAGTTTCCGGGTCAGATTTTCCGTGATACGTCGCTCATGAAGCATTTCTACAATGAACTGCTGCCTTTTGAGTTGACGGGGGCGCAACAGCGCGTAATTCGGGAAGTCTACGCCGATTTTCTGACGGGTAAGCAGATGAACCGACTGCTTCAGGGCGACGTAGGTAGTGGTAAAACTATTGTGGCGTTTATTGCCTGCCTGCTGGCCATTGGCAATGGCGCACAAGCCTGCCTGATGGCGCCCACCGAAATCCTGGCCGACCAACATTACAACGGACTTAAGCCATTTGCTGATGCGATGGGCTTGAATCTCGGCATCCTGACTGGCTCGACCAATAAAAAACGACGTACCGTTCTGCACGAGGAACTCCAATCGGGAAAAATGCACATTCTGGTTGGCACGCACGCTTTGCTTGAGGATGCGGTGCAATACAAAAACCTGGGCTTGTGCATTATTGACGAGCAGCACCGTTTTGGCGTTGCACAGCGGGCCAAGCTGTGGCGTAAAAACGAAGTGGTTCCCCCGCACATTCTGGTGATGACGGCCACGCCCATTCCCCGGACCTTGGCCATGACCCTTTACGGTAATCTGGACGTATCGGTTATTGACGAACTTCCCAAAGGGCGAAAACCCATCAAAACAGTGCATAAGTACGATAAGCACCGCTCCGAGGTGTTTGGTTTTATGCGCCAGCAGATTGAATTGGGACGGCAGGTGTACGTAGTTTATCCATTGATTGAGGAATCCGAAAAGCTGGATTACAAAGACTTGATGGATGGCTACGAAAGCATGCAACGCGCGTTCCCCCGGCCTAAATATGAGATCGGGATCTTACACGGCAAGATGCTGCCCTATGAAAAAGACGACGAGATGAAGCGGTTTTTGAAAAACGAAACGCAGATTCTGGTGGCGACGACAGTAATTGAGGTGGGTGTAAACGTACCGAATGCCAGCGTTATGGTCATCGAAAGTGCCGAGCGATTCGGCCTATCGCAGCTGCATCAGTTGCGGGGGCGTGTTGGCCGGGGAGCCGACCAGTCGTACTGTGTCATGATGACGGGTTATAAATTGAGTAGTGATACGCGTACGCGCCTGGAAACGATGGTACGTACTAATAATGGTTTCGAAATTGCTGATGTAGATCTCCAGCTACGTGGCCCCGGCGATCTGACGGGCACACAACAAAGCGGAGTTATGGACCTGATGATTGCCGACTTAGCCAAAGATGCGCCCATATTGACAGCCGCCCGCGAATCGGCCCAGGCGATTTTAATGGAAGATCCTGAATTACTGCTTCCTGAACACGCGCCTATCCGCAATCATGTCGATAGTCTGAAAAAGACCGAAAGTAACTGGGGTCGGATTAGTTAAGTTACTACTTAAGGAATATACTGATACCGTTTTTTCGATAGGAAAAAAGCAAGTTTAAATAGTAGTATTATCAAAAAAGAGTAACCATTGGTTAAAAAAGGCTAAGTAATAATACGGTAACTGTGACTTTATACGAGTAATTACGCTTACTAGACCGTATAAAGTTTATGCAAAATCAATCTACTAACCAAAGGGTCCATAAGATAAATAGGGACACCTTCCGAAACCGAATGAATCGACTTGGTCGGAACTCATTCGGCCTGATGCTTTTGCTTACCCTTTTGGGAACTGTTAGTGCAATGGCTCAGTCAAGAGTTACCGGAAAGGTGATCGACGACCAGGGCCAGGGCTTACCCGGGGTGAGTATTGTGGTGAAAGGAACAACAACAGGTACCGTTTCGTCGGCAGATGGTACCTATGGATTGAATGTGCCGAACAAAACCGCTACGTTGATTTACTCATTCATCGGTTATACGAGCCAGGAGGTTCCTATTAACAACCGGGATGCTATTAACATTACGTTAGCTACAGACAACAAAATGTTGAATGAAGTTATTGTAGTAGGTTATGGTGAACAAAAGAAAGAAACAGTAACGGGTTCAGTAGCAACAGTTAAAGGTCAGGAACTAGTTAAATCGCCAGCCGTTAACTTAACCAACTCAATCGCTGGACGGATGCCGGGCGTAATTGCTACAAACCGCAGTGGTGAGCCTGGTTACGATGGTTCTGCCATTCGGATTCGTGGCGCAAACACACTTGGAAACAACGACGCTCTGATTGTAATCGACGGTGTTCCTGCACGGGCGGGGGGTATTGACCGACTGAATCCGGCCGACATCGAAAGCATTTCTGTTTTGAAAGATGCGTCGGCTGCTATTTACGGTTCGCGGGCTGCCAATGGTGTTATCCTGGTAACTACCAAGCGTGGTAAAACGGGTAAACCTGAGTTGACCTATAATTTTAACCAGGGCTGGGCGCAACCAACCGTTCTTCCACAAATGGCGTCGGCTGCTGAGTATGCGCAGATAAATAACGAGATCAATGCTTATAACCTGCCTTCGCAGTATTGGAAACCAGCACTAGACGCCTTCAATACAACCGGTACGTATACCCGTCCCGACAATGGGGCTATTGCCAAGGCTGCTTTCACACCCGATGAAATCAAGAAATTTCAGGATGGTTCTGACCCCTGGAAATACCCGAATACCGATTGGTTTTCCGCTGCATTAAAGCCCTGGTCGCCACAGTCTCGGCATACCATCCAGCTAAATGGCGGGGGTGAAAACATCAAATATCTGGCTTCTGCTAATTATCAGAACCAGGATGCCTATTACAAAAATTCGGCAACGGGTTATAAGCAATACGACTTCCGCCTGAATCTGGATGCGAAAATCAGCAAGCATATCAGTACAGTAATTGGCGTAGTAGGTCGTCAGGAAAATCGCTTTTTCCCAACGGTTGGCGCTGGTGATATTTTCCGGATGTTAATGCGCGGTTATCCGAATAAGCCTGCTTTCTGGCCCAATGGTTTGCCCGCTCCTGATATTGAAAACGGCCAGCAACCCGTGTTGGTGACAACCAGTGCAACTGGCTATAACCGCGACACGCGCTATTATCTGCAAAGTAATGCTAGTGTAAATGTCACAAACCCTTGGGTACCAGGACTTAAATTTACTGGTAGCGTGGCTTTTGACAAATACATACAGCAAGGCAAAACCTGGCAAACACCCTGGTACGTTTACAGCTGGGATTATACGTCCTACGATGCGAACAAACAGCCGGTGCTGACCCGTGTTGCCAAAGGACCTGCCCAGGCAACGCTGAACCAGTATACCAATGACCAGTTCAACTCGCTGCTGTCGGGTATTCTGTCATACGATCACACCTTTGCGGGCGATCATGCTGTTACGTTATTAGCGGGTATTACAAAAGAACAATCCAATTCGGCCGGTTTCTCCGGGTATCGTAAGTATTTTGCGTCAACGGCTGTCGATCAGTTGTTTGCGGGGGGCGATGCTGAGAAAAACAGTAATACAACGGCTGCCTGGGAACGCGCCCGGATGAGCTACTTTGGTCGGGCAGGCTATAACTTCAAAGAAAAATATCTGGCCGAATTCCTGTGGCGGTACGATGGTTCCTACATGTTCCCGGTCAATAGCCGTTGGGGTTTCTTCCCTGGCGTATCGGCTGGCTGGCGCATTTCCGAAGAGAATTTCTTCAAGAAAAACATTCCTGCCATCAGCTCACTCAAACTGCGCGCATCTTGGGGACAATTGGGTAACGACCAGGTTTATTTCAACGACGCATTACGTGAATACGATTACCTGCCAACCTATGCCTATGGCGATCCTGTGAACGCCAACTGGGGATACGTAGTAGGCGGGCAGGTTGGTAAAACCCTGTACGAGAACGGCGTACCTAATACGTCGCTTACCTGGGAGGTTGCTAACAACACGGACATTGGTCTGGAAGGCTCTGCCCTCAATGGTAAAATCTTCTTCGAGTTCGACGTATTCATGAACAAACGGTCGAACATTCTGTGGCGGAAAAGCGCATCGGTTCCACAGACAACGGGTGCTACGTTGCCTGCAACGAACATCGGTAAAGTCTCTAACCGGGGTTATGAATTCAACATTGGTTACAATGGCCAGGCTGGCGATTTTAAATATAGCGTCAGCGTAAATGGCGGCTATGCCAAAAACGAAATTACGTTCTGGGACGAAACGCCGGGTGCGCCTGAGTGGCAGCGTTCGACGGGAAAACCAATTCCGAGTAACGTAAACGACCCCAACCAGGCTAACGGTACGTTGATGTATCAATACGACGGTATTTTTGCGACCCAGGCCGAAATCGATGCTAATAAAATTGATTACAGTGGCGTGGGTGCTAGTCTGCTACGTCCTGGCGATATGCGTCTGAAAGATATCGACGGTAACGGTAAAATCGACGGTAACGACCGCGTTCGGGCTGATCGCAACAACCAACCTCGTTTCCAGGGCGGTTTCAATGGTAATCTGCGGTGGAAAAACTTCGACTTTACGGTGCTGATTCAGGCCTCGACAGGTGGTCAGATCTTCCTGCAAACGGAGTCGGGAACAATCGGGAACTTCCTGAAATACAACTACGATCACCGCTGGACGGTCGATAACCCAAGCACAGTTGACCCACGTATCGTTGACCGTAGCAATCAGTACTTCTCGAACGGTACTACGTACTGGATGAAAAGCACCGATTACGTCCGTCTGAAAAACCTTGAGCTAGGCTATACTTTACCGGCAAACATTGGTAACAAAATTGGCCTGACTAACCTGCGTGTTTATGTCAATGCATTGAACCTGGCAACGTACTCGCCAGCGATGAAAGGCATCCTTGACCCTGAGTCGACCAGTGGCGCCAGTGCTTCGTCGAACTCTACGAACGGGCAATATTACCCACAGGCACGTATCATTAACACCGGTTTGTCTGTAAGTTTCTAAACGTATCGCATCTATGAACTATATCACAAAATGCTTATCGCTTATTCTGGTTATAGGAATAACGATGAGCGCCTGTAATCAGGATTTTTTAAATACGAAACCGCTAGATAAAGTATCGGGTGAAGCCGTATGGTCTGATGCTAACCTGTCAGAGGCCTTCGTAACGGACGTATACAATGGTCTTCGGGATGGTATTCTGGACCAAATGAGTTTCGACTGTCAGACCGATAACGCTCTTTATAGCTTTGGTAAGCAGGACGTAAACGAAGCAAACGTGAGCCCCTCGAACCTGGGTACGGTGAAAACGACGATGGAATGGAGTGCGATGTATGCCCGTATCCGGGCCGCCAACATTGCGCTGGCTAACCTGGCAAAGCCTAAGTTCGATAATACAAGCGGAATTGCCGATCGTATGAAAGGAGAAATGTACTTCATGCGGGGCTATTTCTACAATCAGTTGCTACGTTATTATGGTGGTATTCCCCTCATTAAATCGCCCTATGCGCTGAATGAAGCCGATTTTACGGTGCCTCGTAATACGTATGAGGAATGTGTAAATTTCATTGTGAGCGATCTTGATTCTGCCGCTATTCTGCTGAAGGGCAAAACCCTAGCAGCCGGACGTGCTACGTATGGAGCCGCTTTAGCCCTGAAAGCACGGGTGCTGCTGTATGCCGCCAGTGACCTGCACGATATTCCAACGGCGAAAATTAAATCAACTGTGATTGCCAGCTTTGATAAGCCCGAACTGCTCGGTTATGTAAGTGGCGATCGGAAAGCGCGTTGGCAGAAAGCTAAAGATGCGGCAAAAGCAGTGATTGATCTGAATCAGTACGGCTATAAACTGAACCTGGCAGCACCCGTCACAGCCGCTGAAGGTCAGCAGAATTACCTGAACATATCGTTGTCTCGGAATGGGGGAGAAGCCGATGGTATTTTCCTGAAATACTACATCCGTGCTTCGTTCGACGACTGGGGTTCCTGGTATCCACGTAACAACATGCCCAACGGTTACCACGGCTGGACGTCGAGCGAACCGACGCAGCAACTGGTTGATAGCTACGAAATGATGGATGGTACGAAATTCGACTGGAGCAAACCTGCTCATGCCGCAGCACCTTACGAAAATCGTGACCCACGTTTCTACCAGTCTATTATGTACGATGGCTCTAAATGGAAGCCCCGTACGCCCGATGGCGCTGGTATTGATCCGGCTGGTGAAATTCAAATGGGTGAATATGAGGTTGGTAGCTCGGCAAGTCCGACCAAATTTTCAGGCTTGGATACCCGCAATAGTTCTATTGAAAACTGGAACGGAACCTGGACCGGTTATGCAATTCGTAAGTTCATGGATCCAGATCCAACCCTTGTTGATATGAATATCCGGCAGGAGGTACCCTCCATTCAGATTCGTTTTACGGAGGTTGTGTTCAACTATGCGGAAGCGTGTATGATGTTGGGCGAAGAAGCCGAAGCGAAAGCCTGGATCAACAAAGTTCGCTTCCGGGCCGGTATGCCAGCCATCACCGAAACCGGCACGGCACTATTGACACGTTATCAAAACGAACGTAACATCGAAATGCTGTTCGAAGATCAGCGCTTCTATGACGTCCGGCGTTGGATGATTGCGCCTACCGCTTTAGGTAAGCAGGCCCAGATAATTATCGTAACGGGAAAACTCAAGCCGGGCAAATCCGTCACTACGTATCGGTACAGTAAAGAAAATTACGACTATACGTATAAAGTGCAGGATTTGGGCACGGGTAAGGAAAACCGGAAGTGGAGCGACAAAATCTACTTCCTGCCGATTAGCCGCGATGAGATAAACCGGAATAACAAACTGGTTCAGAACCCCGGATACTAATCCACCGTACCTTATTAGTACAAAAATGCCAGTACTTATGGGTGCTGGCATTTTTGATTTATTTTTAAAGAATAATTGTAAACACGGCTTTCGTGAAATCGCTACTGTCATTCGCTTTATTCGCTGGAATTACCCTCATTAGCTGCCATAATACTACGTCAACGGACCCGTCGGCGTCGGCATCTGGGCCGCCGTTATTTACACTACTTTCTCCCGATTCTACCGGCGTTTTATTCAGTAATAACCTGCTGGAAGGCCTCAATACCAACGTATTGATGTACGAGTATTTCTACAATGGGGGAGGAGTAGCTATTGGCGATATCAATAATGACGGACTTGAGGATCTATACTTTACGTCCAACATGACGCCCAATCAGCTATACCTTAATAAGGGCAACATGCATTTCGTCGACGTAACGGATAAGGCGGGCGTAGCGGGTCGAGAAGGGCCTTGGAAAACCGGCGTGACCATGGCCGATGTCAATGGCGACGGTCGATTGGATTTATACGTCTCTCATTCGGGAACGATACGTCCCGAGAACCGTACTCCGGAGCTGTTTATCAACGATGGCCCCGATGCAAACGGAATTCCTCATTTTACGGACAAAACAGCCGAATTTGGTCTCAATCAACCCCGACAAAGTACGCAGGGCGTCTTCTTCGACTACGACCGTGACGGCGATCTGGATCTGTTTCAACTAAATCATAACCCGCGGCTGTTACCTATTTTAGAGCCCGGAGCAACGGCTTCGTTAATGAAAGAATCGAATGCAGAAATTGGCGTTCGGCTGTATAAAAACACCAATAATCACTTTGAAGACGTAACGGAGAAAAGTGGCCTGAGCAGCTCGGCGTTAACGTATGGCCTCGGTGCGGGCGTATCTGATGTAAATGGCGATGGCTGGCCAGACCTTTACGTGTCGAATGATTACGGTGTGCCTGATTACCTATACGTTAATGACCAGAAAGGGCATTTTCGCGACATGCTCAAAATGAGCGTGGGACATACCTCTAACTTCTCGATGGGAAATGCCGTCGCCGACGTAAACAACGACGCTCAGCCTGACATCCTGACCTTGGATATGCTGCCCGAAGACAATCGGCGACAAAAACTCCTGCTGGCGCCTGATAATTATGATAAATATGCGCTCGCTGTGCAGTCTGGATTTTATCACCAGAACATGCGGAATATGCTGCATATCAGCAACGGCAACAGTACCAAACGTAGCGATGGACTCAGTGTGCCAACGTATAGCGAAGTGGGTCAACTGGCAGGAATTTCGAATACCGACTGGAGTTGGTCTCCGCTTCTGGCCGACTATGACAACGACGGCTGGAAAGACCTCTACGTAACGAACGGCTACGTGCGCGATTACACGAACATGGATTTTCTGAAATTCATGAACGACTTTATGCACAATCGGCCAACCAATCCAACTCGCGAGGACGTATTGTCGCTGGTGCACAAAATGCCGGCATCGAACGTAGCGAATTACGCTTTCCGCAACCGGATGGGCGATACGTCGGCATCGGGTAACGAAGTTACGTTTATGAACAGCGGTGCTGCCTGGGGCCTTACTCAAACCTCTAACAGCACCGGAGCCGCCTACGCCGACCTCGACAATGACGGCGATCTTGATTTGGTTGTCAACAATACCAATCAGCCCGCTTTTATTTTTCGAAACGAAGCCAATAAAGAGCTCAAACACCATTATCTGAACATCAAACTGGAAGGCAATAAACCTAACACACAGGGCATTGGGGCTAGGGTAACCATCTATCGTTCAGGCAGACAGCAGTACGTTGAACAAATGCCGACGCAGGGTTATCAATCGAACGTATCACAACGATTGCATTTCGGGTTAGGGAGCAATTCCGACATTGATACGCTACGTATCGTTTGGCCCACCGGCAAGCAGCAGGTGTTGAACAACGTAAAAGCCGATCAATTAGTAACGCTGAAAGAATCGGAGGCATCCGCTACGTATCGCGCGCCAGCTGCCACGACCTCTGTTTTTCAGGAAGTGAAATCACCGATTGCTTTTTCTGATCCGAGTACTTCGTTAAACGATTTTAAACGGCAGCCGCTACTGATTAATGCTCAGTCATTTAACGGACCTTGTATGGCTAAGGCGGACGTTAATGGCGATGGCCGGGAGGATGTTTTTGTGGGTGGAAGTGGCGGTCAGGCTGCGGGGTTGTTTATTCAGCAGGCGTCGGGCCAATTTGCCAGACTGCCCCAACCCGCTTTCGAGACTGATAAAGCCAGCAACAATGCCGATGCCATCTTTGTCGATGTTAATGCCGATAATAAACCCGATTTATACGTGTGTAGTGGCGGTTACGGTGATTTGCAGTTGAACGACCCTCGCTTACAGGATCGTCTTTACCTGAACGATGGAAAAGGGAAGTTTATCCGTAGTCCGTCGGCACTTCCCGCGATTTTGACAAGTACAGGCTGCGTGCGCGCAACAGATGTCAATGGCGATGGTAAACCCGATCTATTTGTCGGTGGTCGCGTGGTGCCGGGTCGCTACCCCGAAACGCCCAAAAGTTACCTGCTCGTCAATGA
This sequence comes from Spirosoma flavus, assembly GCF_054778555.1. Taxonomy (NCBI): domain Bacteria; kingdom Pseudomonadati; phylum Bacteroidota; class Cytophagia; order Cytophagales; family Cytophagaceae; genus Spirosoma; species Spirosoma flavus. The sequence continues at coordinate 1,118,392 of NZ_BAAGZL010000002.1, read as the reverse complement.
CGGTACCGGTCGATTTACGGATCAGACGGCAACGTTGGCTCCTTTGTTATCGACCCTCGGTATGGTGACTGATGCCGCCTGGGTTGATTTAAATGCCGATAAAAAGCCTGAATTAGTTGTCGTTGGGGAATGGATGCCCGTTACGGTACTGAGTTGGACAGGTAAGCAATTGACTGACCAAACGAAAAATTATTTCACAAAAGAGTATCGGGGCTGGTGGAACAAATTGCTTGTCGATGATGTAAACGGCGATGGTCGGCCTGATTTGGTGATTGGCAATCAGGGGTTGAATACACAGTGCCGCGCCAGCGATTCGGAACCCGCCGAGCTGGTATACAAAGACTTCGACAACAATGGGAAAATTGACCCGATTCTTTGTCTGTACGTGCAGGGCAAAAGCTATCCCCATGCCACCCGCGATGAACTGCTCGATCAAGTTGGAATGCTACGTTCTCGGTTCACCGATTATGACAAATATTCCAATGCTACGTTAACCGACGTGTTCAAAGAAGAGGAGTTGAAGGATGCGCAGCGGTTAACAGCCACTCAGTTACAGACAACGTTGTTCGTCAGTACGTCCGACGGGAAATTTGTGGAAAAGCCACTTCCAGTGGCTGCGCAAATGTCTCCAGTTTTTACAGTTACAACTCTAGATTATAATAAAGACGGCCACAAAGACTTGCTGCTTTGTGGTAATACACTCCAGGCACGGCTACGTTTCGGCCGGGCTGATGCCAATTACGGCCTGCTGCTACGTGGTGACGGTAAAGGTAATTTTAGGGCTATTCCTCAGGCACAATCGGGCTTCCAGCTCACGGGCGATGTGCGATCGGCACTGCCTGTTGGGCAATCAATTCTTTTCGGAATTAATCAGCAGGCGGTACGAGCGTATCAACTTAAATGATAGGTTTGTAATTTGATCTGTCAGATTTAAGTGGTTGTTGTCACAGTGATACGTCTATTTATCATTCTCGCGTTGTGTTTGTTTAGTTGGAGTAGCTTCGGCCAAACGAGTCCTAAAAAGATTAAAATTATACTACTCGGTACGTTTCATTTTAATCAAAGTCTGGATAGTTCGAGTCGATTACATTCGTATTTATTTACGGAAAAACGTCAAAAAGAAATTGATGAACTAGTCAATAAATTAGTCAAGCAAAAGCCGGATAAAATATTCCTGGAATTCACGCAAAAAAATCAATCCTTTTACGATAGTGTTTATCAAGAATATTTACGTGGTAAGCTGCCGCAGAAACGAAATCTTCTTGCCAATGAAATTGTGCAGTTAGGCATGAAAACGGCTAAAAAGCTGGGTTATAAAAAAATAATTGGTATTAACTACCAACCGGAGGAGTTGTTAACTTCAACATATCATCCTAAGAATCCTGTAGATAAAGCAGTTAGAGATTTATACGTTGCTTTAGATAAGTTCAACGATACCACCCGGACAAACGCTGCTTTTTATGATTTACCTTATTCTGCTACGTTACCTAAACAGGATTCGCTCCTGCAAAAATCAACGTTGTCGCAATTTTTATTATTCCTGAATTCTCCTGAAAAATTAAAGCGAGACGAATACACCAACTGGAATTATTTATTCAGTATTGGTACTGAAAATGATATGAGTGCGACTGATTATGTTGGTACGTTCTGGTATGGTACAAATCTTCGAAATTTCAATAATATACTTCGGCAGGTGGACTATACAAATGACAACTGTTATTTGGTAATTTATGGATCGTCGCATATCCCATTTTTAACGTATCTGGCTAAGATGCATCCCTATTTTGACGTAGTGAATCTGGACGACGTATTGAAATAAGAGAAATGTTCAGTTAATGCTACCTTGCTAAACTGATCAGGCAAGTAAAAATCATATTGCGAATAAGATAATTTACTTTCCGTACTTTTGGGGCATGGAAGTAGACTACATGGATGTAGAAGTGCCTGCAATGGAAATTCTGAAGAGCGACCGGCTTGTTCACCTGAAATACGATATTCGCGGCCCGATTTACGAGAAATCGCTTGAACTGGAGAGTCAGGGCTATAAAATTATTAGCCTCAATATTGGCAATCCCGCTACGTTCGGCTTCGACGCGCCCGACGAGATTGTTCACGACATCATCCTGAACATACGTAACGCGCAGGGGTATTCTGACTCGCGGGGGCTTTTTGCTGCCCGCAAAGCGGTGATGCACCATACGCAAAATATTGGTTTGCCGGGTATTACCATTAATGATATTTACATCGGCAACGGCGTTAGCGAACTGATCATGCTGTCAATGCAGGCGTTGCTGAATGAAGGTGATGAAGTGTTGGTTCCTTCCCCCGACTACCCGCTCTGGACGGCTTCTGTGGCCTTTTGTGGCGGCAAACCTAATCACTACGTCTGCGACGAAGCTTCCGACTGGAATCCCGATTTAGCCGACATTGAGCGGAAAATTACGCCCAAGACGCGTGCCATTGTGGTGATCAATCCAAACAATCCAACGGGCGCTGTATACAATAAAGAGGTACTGGAGGGCATTGCCCGAATTGCGGAGCGGCATAAACTCATTGTGTTTTCAGATGAAATTTATGACCGAATTCTGTATGACGAAGCGGTTCACTATCCTATTTCCAAAATGATTAACGATACGCTCTGCATTACGATGGGCGGATTGTCGAAAAACTACCGTGCAGCTGGTTTTCGGGGTGGATGGATGATTTTAAGTGGAGCACGTCACCGGGCGAAATCGTACATTGAAGGTTTGACCTTGCTCGCCAGTATGCGCCTTTGCGCCAACGTACCGACGCAGTATGCTATTCAAACGGCGCTTGGTGGTTATCAAAGTATCAATGACTTAGTGATGCCAGCTGGCCGTTTGCACCGGCAAATCATGCTGGCCTATGAGCGGATGACGGCGATTCCGGGAGTAACCTGCGTGAAACCGAAAGGGGCTCTGTACATCTTTCCCAAAATTGACCTGTCGCAGTTTAACCTGGCCGATGACGATGACTTTGTCCTGAATCTGCTGACCGAGCAGAAAGTACTGGTCGTATCGGGCAACGGTTTTAACTACACCCACGATGACCACTTCCGAATTGTTTGCCTTCCGAATGTTGACGAAATGACGGTTGCTATGGACCGAATTGAGAACTTCCTGGAAAGTCGTCGTCGGTAAAGAGCAAATTCAAGGGGCGAAAGATTGAATGAGTGGAAGAGCGAAAACTGGCGCCAGTTTTCGCTCTTTTATTGTCGAACGAATTTTGTAAACATATCGTTATATCGTTCCGCTCTAAAGAAAAACGGTTCTGAATCATACAGAATGCCATTTTTTTATTAATTAGGGCGGATGTTTTATGTATGACGAAGTGAGTACGTTTCGCGCCCACTGCCTTTTTTGCTATCTAAATGGAAGAAACTAAAGAAAATGTTCATCGCTCTGAAGCGCAGAGCACCGAACGCATTGCCCACGATTTACCCAAGCGCGACGAGTTACTCCTAACACCCGACGAACAACGTATTAAAGAAGCATTTCAGGACCGAGATTGGAATGAAATCAAAACAGCCGATTCCTGGGTCATCTTTAAAGTGATGGCGGAGTTTGTCGAAGGGTTTGATAAACTGGCAAAAATTGGCCCTTGCGTATCCATATTTGGCTCGGCACGTACCAAGCCTGAACACCCTTATTATAAAATGACCGAAGAAATAGCGGCCAAATTAGTACGGCACGGCTACGGGGTTATTACTGGTGGTGGACCTGGAATCATGGAGGCCGGTAACAAAGGGGCCTTTGAACAGGGAGGAAAATCAGTTGGTTTGAATATTAAATTGCCGTTTGAGCAACATAGTAACATCTATATTGATCCGGATAAAAGCATCAACTTCGATTTCTTTTTTGTCCGGAAAGTAATGTTTGTCAAATATGCACAGGGGTTTGTGGTGATGCCCGGTGGCATGGGAACGCTCGACGAATTGTTTGAAGCTTTGACCTTGATTCAGACCCGGAAAATTGCCCGTTTCCCGATTGTACTTGTTGGTCGGTCGTTTTGGCAGGGTCTGGTTGACTGGATTACTAAAGAAGTGCTGGAAGAACAGCATAATATTAATCCGGAAGACATGAAACTCATCAGCATCGTCGATACGCCAACAGAAGCCTTAAAAGTTATTGATGATTTCTATTCGCGTTATATGCTCAAACCGAATTTTTGATACGTAGCATGTCAATAAAAATGCCCAACCGTAAATCAGTTGGGCATTTTTATTGACATGCTATTACAATTTCAGAACGTAACGGGCACCTCTACTAACGTAGTGTCCCAGGCGATCATCATAACGGATTCGTTGACGTTGTCGCCCGCTTTTTTGAATTGTATAGACAGATTTTCAACAGGTTCTTCTGTTTTTTTGACGGGTACGTTTACACGTAATACATCCAGATCCTGTTTGTAGCTATAAGCGCCCCATTGATCTAAATCTGTGCTGAAAATGAGTGTCCATTCGGTTTCGTTTGGGATGGCGTAAAACGAGTAAACACCCGCTTTTATCTTTTTGCCCTGAATAGTAGCGTCGGTAAAGAACTTTATTTCTGTCGCTTCGTTAGCCCCGACCCGCCATACTTTACCATAGGGGATTAGTTTGCCGAAAATTTCCCGATCCTTTTTAGCCGGGCGGCTGTACGTAACACGAGCATAGACTTTATCGCCAACCTTAGCAGGAGCAAATTTCCGGTCGTGGGCGAAATCATCGGGATAGTATGCCATGTCCATCGGGCTCTTATCCAGTCCTCTTAACTTCTGAGCTTCAGCCGATAACGTAACACTGATAAACAGATAAACTAGAACGTAGCAAAGTCTCATGTTTCTTTAGGTTTTAGGTGAAGGGAACAATAAAAAATCACGGCCAGCAATACATGCTAGCCGTAAAAATCTCTACTGAAATGGTAGATACATTAGAAAGGTGTTTCCTGATTCGGGTCAGCATTGCCAAAATTCGACATGCCATTATCTAAATTCGACCGGTCATTGGCTTTGCTTTTGAATACGTTCCCTCCCGGTGGTGCGTCGAAACTGCTCAAACCATTCACATCAGGAGCAAAACCCTGTGTCTGAACCGGCTCGAAATACGAATCGAGGTCGCAGAATTTTGTAAACTTATTGATGAACCGAAGCTGTATGGTGTCTAGCGAGCCACTTCGGTTTTTAGCTATGATTACTTCGCCAATCCCCTGGGTCGAATTGCCTTGCTCATCCTGTGTAATATTGTAATACTCAGGGCGGTATAGGAAGCAAACCATGTCGGCGTCCTGCTCGATGGATCCCGATTCCCGAAGGTCAGAAAGCTGCGGTTTCTTGTCACCGCCCCGGGTTTCAACGGCCCGGCTCAACTGCGAAAGAGCAATAACCGGAACGTTCAACTCTTTTGCCAGATTCTTAAGCGCCCGCGAAATCGACGCAATTTCCTGTTCGCGGTTACCACCCGCCCGTCCAGACGTATCGCCCGACATTAGCTGGAGGTAGTCAATTACGACCATTTGAATGTCGTGCTGCGCCTTCAGACGGCGGCATTTTGCCCGCAGTTCAAGAATGGAAAGGGCAGGAGTATCGTCAATAAAAATAGGCGCTTCGGTTAGTCGCTGAATTTTGTGGTGCAACTGCGTCCACTCGTGCGGAGCTAACGTACCTTTCCGGATTTTTTCGGAATCAATTTCCGCTTCTGCCGAAATCAGACGATTCACCAACTGCACCGACGACATCTCCAGTGAGAAAATAGCAACGGGCTTTCCGTGATCAACGGCCGCGTTACGTAACGCGCTGACTACGAACGCGGTTTTACCCATGGCTGGCCTGGCTGCCAGGATAATCAATTCGGTAGGCTGCCAGCCCGACGTAACGCGGTCGAGGTTAGTGAATCCCGACGGTACACCCGTTAGCCCTTCCTGATTCTTTTTGGTTTCGAGTTCGTTGAGCGCCATCCTGACGATGGTACTCATGTCGGCGTAATTCTTCTTGATGTTCGATTCCGAAATCTTGAAGAGCGACTGCTCGGTACGATCAAGGAGTTCGAATACGTCGGTGGTATCTTCGTAGGCGTCGCGCAGAATGGTCGACGACATAGCAATAAGCGCCCGTTTTAGCGCCTGTTCTGATACAACACGTGCGTGGTATTCGATGTTGGCCGCCGAATTGACCCGAAATGTTAGTTCAGATACAAAGCCTCCACCACCAACTATCTCAATCTCGCCGGTTTTGCGAAGCTGCTGCGTAACCGTCAATAAGTCAATGGGGTCGGAATTGCCGAATAGCGTGAGAATGGCGCTGTAAATCCGCTGATGGGCTTCTTTATAAAACGTCTCAGGCTTCAAAATGTCGACGACCATCGACAGGGCGTCTTTTTCAATCATCAACGCGCCCAACACGGCTTCCTCCAAGTCCAGCGCCTGGGGCGGTAATTTGCCGAGGCCCGTATCGAGCCAGTGATTACCGGCCTGTTGGCGACCACCTGCGAAACCGGTTTGTTTTCGAAGGTGCTGGTTTGGGCGTGCGTTGTTCTCCATGATCTTACTGCAAGTTTACGCAATCGCACCCCCATAAGGCAAGCCCACCCGATCCAACGTATAGGCCATCAGACCTCCAGTTTCTACGTAACATTCTGGTAATGTTAGCGCTATCAGTCAGAAAAATTTTTTGATAATTTTTATTGTGAAGCAACGGAGAAAGGATGTACATAGTATGGGTAGATAACAGGAGTCTGTCTGTCAGCAAGATACGTACTTATTCCAAAAATTTGCTCGTTTTATGCTAAAATAAAGTAGCTTATAGAGAATTCCAGCAACGGAATAATTTTTTTGCAAAACGCGTTGTAGAAGTAAGGAAATCGCTTATTTTTCGGAATCTCCAACTAAATCTATTTATCATTTGGTCGAAAAAGTAATCACCCTTGACAATGTCTCGCTCATCGACTTTCTGGGTGTAGAGAATCTTACTATTAAGGAAGTGGCCGCTGCCTTTCCGATGAGCAAAATTATCTCGCGCGGCAACGAAATTCGGATCAAAGGTACGACGCCCGAAATCAGCCGTATTAGCGATATACTGGATTCGCTGATTGAACATTATCAGAAATACGGGAAAATAACCCAGGAAAACGTCCAAACCTACATCAGCCATAGCGGGCAACCCGTCAATGGTGGTCTGGCGCCCCCTACACCGCCCGACGATGATGAAGTGCTGGTTTATGGAAACCGGGGCGTAGTGGTTCGGGCAAAAACCGATAATCAGAAACGACTGGTTGAAGCCGCTGAGAAACATGATCTCGTCTTCGCCGTTGGGCCAGCCGGCACAGGTAAAACGTATACTGCTGTTGCCATTGCGGTACGGGCGCTGAAAAACAAAGAGGTTAAGAAAATCATCATTACGCGTCCTGCCGTTGAAGCTGGTGAAAATTTAGGCTTTCTGCCGGGCGATCTGAAAGAGAAGATCGACCCATATCTCCGCCCAATTTATGACGCGCTCGACGACATGATTCCGGCCGAGAAATTGAAGTTCTATACCGAAAACCGGATTATTGAAATTGCGCCGTTGGCTTACATGCGCGGACGAACGCTCAATAATGCGTTTATTCTGCTTGATGAAGCTCAGAATACGACCACGATGCAGATGAAAATGTTTCTGACTCGTATGGGCCCTACGTCGAAGGCGATCATTACCGGCGACCGTTCGCAGATTGATTTGCCTAATCGACAAAAATCGGGGTTGATTGAGTCGGTCGATATTTTGAAGAATATTAAAGGAATTGCATTTGTCGAACTCGATGGCCGCGATGTGGTCCGTCACCGGCTCGTTCGTGAAATTATTAATGCGTATGATAAAGCGGGGCAACAATAGCCTAACTAACTGGAAACGAACCGGCTGGCTGGCCGGTTCGTTTCTGTGTTTACTCACCTCAGTAACATGGGGACAGTCAATTCCTAAGAATTCACTCGAAGAAGAGCTGCCTAACCGATGTGCTACAGCGGTTCGAGAGCAATTTCTGCAAAGACAGAATCCTAATCGACTTCGGCTGTTGAATAAGCTGAATCGGCAGCTTCAGGAAATGGAGGATAACCCTTCGCTACGTCAGCAGGCTACCGACACTATTTACCGGATTCCGGTTGTCGTACACGTAGTACACAGCAATGCGTCGGGTACGATTGGCGGATCGAATAATGTGAATATTTCGGACGAGCAAATCCGTTCGCAGATTCAGGTATTGAACGAAGATTATCGGAGAAAAGAGGGCACAAATGGATACAATACCAGCCCGATTGGTGCTGATGCCGGCATCGAATTTTTTCTGGCTACAACTGACCCAAGCGGACAGGCATCTACGGGAATTACCCGTCATTATTACCAGCAAAAATCGTCATTTGACGTATTTCAGGACGCCGAATTGTTATCGCAAATTGCCTACTGGCCCAGCGATCGGTATTTAAACATCTGGGTAACCTCAGTACAGAGTTATCTGGGTTATACACAGTTTCCAGTAGCCGCTGATACGTTAAAAGGACTGCTTGACCCTCAGTCGGCAAGTGAACGTACCGATGGATCCATTATCGATTACCGTTATTTTGGCAAGCAAACGGGTACAGTGACGAGTTCGTTATATGCATTAGGACGTACCGCTACGCACGAAATCGGCCATTGGCTGGGTCTATACCACGTAAATGGCGATGGTGCCTGCGCCGACGACTATGTAGCCGACACGACGCCAACCGATAACCTGAATCAGACACGCTTCTGCAACGATATTTTTTCTGTTTGTTCGGGCCAGCGTTTACGTGCCCCTATTGAAAATTACCTGATGTATTCGCCGGATGCCTGTATGAATATGTTTACGGCGGGTCAGGTAGCTCGCATGCGTCGGGTACTTATGTTGAGCCCGGCCAGAGCCAGGCTGATTAAATCGGTTGCCGCACCTTTGCCAGAAACCGAGACATTGACCATCAACGTTTATCCGAATCCATCCAACGCTGATCCAACCGTTGATGTGCAATTGAAAGGTTATCAGTCATTTATTGTCGATTTGTTCGACATGACAGGAAGGCAGCTTCGGTCTTCTGCGTATGCTAACTCTCCCAGCACGCGCGTGGCGTTATCTATCAACGGATTGAGTAAAGGTGTGTATATTGTCCGTGTAAAAACAGATAACGAAGTAGTTAGTAAACGTCTGCTGGTACCATAAGTTTGATTCACGCTACGTTACTGAATTGATTTATTGTAAGCAGACGGACGAATTCCGCGTTACATTGCTTTCTGTTTGTACGTCTAAGCAATTAAGGGTTGCTAAACGGAAATTATTTATGATTGAAGTCTCCCAAATTTCAAATCCCGCCGATCTGGAACATGCCTTTGCCATTCGCCGACAGGTGTTTGTGGAGGAACAGCATGTTTCAGCCAGGGAAGAGTACGACGAGTTTGAAGAAAGTAGTCGCCATTTTCTGGCTAGTTCCGATGGAAAGCCTTGTGGCACAGCCCGCTGGCGTCGTACGTCAGAAGGTGTTAAGTTAGAACGTTTTGCTGTTTTGCCCGATTGCCGGGGAAAAGGTGTCGGCAAGGCGCTGGTGCGTGCCGTTCTTGATGATGTGTTCAGCCAGCAGCCCGAACCCATCGAACGTATTTATTTGCACGCCCAGGTTTCGGCTATGCCGCTTTATACCAGTTTCGGATTTGTTTCGGTTGGGCCGATGTTCGAAGAGGCTAATATTCAGCATTATAAAATGGTGTTGCCCGGTTCGGCCTACACGACAGAATGAAGGGCCTTCCGTTCGTTCGATACGTAATGGCACTCATGCTGGGCATTGTCTTGTACGATCAATTGCCCCATGTTTATCAGTTACCGCTTATTGCTTTTTTCGTCGGGGCTGGATTATTATTTCTGGGATTAACGCGAAATAAGGGAAAAGTCATAAAACCCATTCGGATTGAATCGGGTGTGGGCGCAATGTTACTGTTGCTCGCGATAGGATGGAGCATTACCTGGCAATGTACGGCGAGCAACCGCTCGGATAACATCGTCCATCTGACCGACACGCTACGTGCCTACGAAGGCGTAGTGGCCGCTCAACCAGAAGCCCGCGCCAAAACATTTCGCGTCGAGCTGGAGCTTTATCGGGGAAAGTGGAGTGAGTCGAGCCAGTCCGAACGTAGTGAAGCTTCTCATTGGCAGCCGCTTAGCGGACGTGTCATTGTGTATCTGGATAAAGCTGATCAGCCGATGCCGCGTTATGGCGAAGTTTGGCTAGTAGCCAGTGCACCGCGCCCAATTGACCCTCCACTGAATCCGGGTGAATTTAACTACAAACGATACCTCAGCTACCGAAATATTTATCATCAGCAATACTTACGTCCGTTTCAACGGAAGGTTTTACGAGTTGAACCGCCAAACCGAATCACTCAGCTTGCTACGTTTGTAAATCGTTGGGCCGATGATACGTTCATTAAACAGATAGGTTCCCGGCCTGAGTTTGGTATTGTGAACGCCATGATTCTGGGCGTTCGTGACGATTTGGATACCGAACTTTACCGGGCGTATTCGGCGGCCGGGGCTGTGCACATCCTCTCCGTCTCAGGGCTACACGTTGGTATTCTGTTCAACGTATTGACAATTTTGCTCGGTTTTCTGGCTAAAAATCGACGTAGTAAGCTATTAATGGCAGGTATTCAATTGGCGATTTTGTGGTTCTATGCCCTCGTTACGGGTTTTTCACCGCCAGTGTTACGTTCGGCTGCGATGTTTACCCTGCTTATTGTAGCCAGAGCACTCGGGCGCCCACAACAATTGTTGAATACGTTGGGCGCGTCGACGTTTTTCATTCTTTGTTTCGATCCGTACGCTCTGTTTTCTGCTGGTTTTCAGTTGTCGTGCCTGGCTGTGGGCGGTATTGTGGCCTGGGAAGCGTCGCTGTATCAATCCATTACGTTTCAGTCTAAGTGGTTCGATAAACTCTGGAAGTTAACAGCGGTTGCGCTGGTGGCTCAGTTGATTACGTTCCCACTTGGTGTTTTTTACTTCCACCAATTTCCAACTTATTTTCTACTAGCCAATCCGGCGGTCATGTTGATTTCAGGGATCTTGCTCCCGTTGGCGATGGCTACATTAGGACTGAGTTGGGTGCCCTATGTCAATAATTGTCTGGGATGGCTTTTACAAAAAGTGGCCTGGTTGCTCAACTACGTAGTAATGCAAACAGGTAATATTCCAGGCGCTACGTGGGATGGATTATGGTTATCGCCAGTGGCTATGGTATTGATCTATGTCTTTATTCTGAGCGCCATTGCATTGGTAATGACACGTAGCAAGTCGTACGTTTGGGCAACTTGTCTCACTGCTATTTTGCTGGCTGGCGTGAATATATGGAATGAATATCAGCAAACGTATCAGCGAAAACTAGCTGTTCATTTTCTACCCCACCGAACCGCCGTTAGCTTAACCGACGGTCACAAAAGTTTGCTACTAACCGATCTCGACAGTACCGATACGCGCTCTTTCGATTTCTACCTGAAGAATACATTCGGGCAATGGGGTATTTCTGACTTAACCAGGGCTGATGTCAGGAATGCTTTGTTGCCGAGTGTCTCTGCCTATTACCGCACAGACGAATACGCGTTGTGGGTTTGGAAAGGAAAAACGTTGTTGATAGTCAACAAATTTAGTGCGTCCGAGTGGCACCTGCCCGCCGTAGTCGATTACCTCATCATCCGCCGTAACGCGCTACGTAACTGGAATCAGTTGAATGGACGGGTTGTTGCCCGTCAGATTATCTTCGACGATTCTAATAAAACACCCTTGACAGACAAGTTGTTAGCCGAAGCAAAGGAAAATAGCATTGCCTGTTATTCAGTCCGGCAGATGGGTGCGTATGTGACTGAACTGGAGTAGTGCTACGTTAATTAACTTACAATTTCATGACCGGATTTGGTCGGGTGAAGGGTGGTTGCAGCAGAAGATGGAACGAGTTTTCGTCGCCAAGGTTAACGGCCCGGCGTAGGTCATTTTCGGCTTGGGGAAGCTGCCGGAGTTGGATACGTGCTAAAGCCCGCCAGCGATAGGCGTCTGGTTTTTCGTCGCGAAAATGCCAGACAGCTTTATCAAATTCGCGAAATGCCTGCTGATTGTCAGCAGTATTGTAAAAAGCGATTCCCCGATCCAGATAGCAGTCTGCTAATGTATTATCGCGACTGATAGCTTCTGTGAGGTCGTAAATCGCGGAATAATAATTCTCCTGAATAAGCTGACATTTTCCTCGATACGCATAAGCGATGGCTGACTTTGGGTACTGCCGAACAGCGTCGTTAAAATACTGATAAGCCTCTTCAGTTTTTCGATGATTTACCAAATCAACCCCTTTTTGAAATCGCTTCCGATCTTTATCGGCCATTGTATCGTGATCTACCCAGAAATACCGGATAGTCATGTAGATCCCGAACAATAGACTTAACAGAATAACTTCCATAAGTAGATCAGGTTGTCTTTTTGCGAATTTACAATGTTTTAGGCTATGCTGCCAACGTAATGGCCTTAATTTAACGTAGCCTGTACCGCTTTAGGCAAACTTTTTCGAACCAGTTCATACGAGTGATCAATCCACTCCTGAACGTCGCTGCTACGTACCCGTCCATCCACTGTTACAGTATTCCAATGCGTTTTATTCATGTGAAAACCGGGAGCCACCGCGCTATGTTCGTCCCGTAACTGAACGGCTAGTTCGGGGTCGCATTTTAGATTGATGGTTGTTGGGCGGCTCTCGGTCGATAGTAGGGCGAACATCTTGCCACCGACTTTAAACACTAGCGCATCCCCGCCAAACGGAAACGATTCCGTTGTGTGCGGCTTGGAGAGGCAGTACTCGCGCAGGGTTTCTACATTCATCGGCCGCAATGACGAACAGTGTAGACAATTATTGCCAGCAGAAACATGAGTATAGATATCCGGTTGATACCGTGCATCATACGTAAGTTTACGCTGGTCGGCTGATTAGGATCAGGCTTTTTGAACACCCGAATGAAATAGGCAAAAACAGGCCCGATTTTGAGGTAATCAATGAATTTGTTCACGTGAGGCTAATAAAATGAATAATGAACAACGTAAAATGGAAATGAAACGACCCACTTAGATAACAACCATACGCAATAAAACATTACGCTGGATGGTCATTAATCATCAAACATTTTTCATTATTCATTTGTAAGAGAGGGTTCAATCCAGCGGTCATCTTCGCGGATAAGTTCGATGAGTTCATCTACTGCCAGCTCGGCAGGAACCGATTTCTTGATGACCTGTTGACCACGGTAAAGCGCAATTTTATCGCGCCCAATCCCAACGTAACCATAGTCAGCATCGGCCATCTCGCCGGGGCCATTCACGATACAACCCATAATGCCGATTTTGACACCCTTCAGGTGGTCGGTACGTTGGCGAATATGCGCTGTTGTTTCCTGTAAATCGAACAAAGTACGACCGCAGGATGGGCAGGAAATGTACTCCGTTTTGGTGATACGTGTCCGGGCAGCTTGTAAAATGCCAAAAGCCAGATTGTTTAGCGGTTTGAGCGCATCAACACCCACCGACGAAAGCATAATTCCATCACCCAGACCGTCAATCAGTAAGCCACCTACATCCGTTGCTGCATACAACGGTACGTCTTCGGTTGGTACGTCGGTATAGCTACGTTGAACAACGATTGGTGCGGTGATTCCCTGATTTATCATTTCGACAAAAAGGCGACGTAATTCAGGCATAGCATGGGCATTGGTGGTGGTTATCAGCAGCACAACCGTCTGGTCGTTACGTAGCGTTTGGAGTAATTCACCCGATAGATCGGCCAGCGACAGACGTACTACGTTCAGACGTTGGTGCAACAGCGTCTGCGCCGTTTGAGCGTCCAGATACGTAGCGGCCGTGAGTAGGGGGTACGTATTAATCTTATCAGAAACCGACTGCCAGGCGCTATAATCCAGAATCTGTTTCAGGCCATTGGGTAGCATAAACGACGCCGGATGCGAACCCGTGTAGATATAATCGGCACCAAGGTCATTCATGCGCCACTTGTCGGGCTCGGGCAGGTAAAAATGACCGATTGGTTTTAAATCCTCGTGTTCGCTGACGGCAATCTGACTGTAATCGGCAATAACGCGCGGTACGTTCTGTCCACCAAAATTGGCTACTTCGTGCGTTGTCCGGCGAACGTACTGAAATGGATTGATGGGATAATGCGTAACGGCAGGAATGGGCTGACTTTCAGCTGCTCGATTCGTGTACCGCTCGATAAGTGCTTGGGCAACTGGAGCTTCCCGTTCGGGTTCTTCGGTGAGTGATACGCGGACAGTATCGCCGATGCCATCTTCGAGCAACGTACCAATACCCAGCGCCGACTTGATACGTCCGTCTTCGGCTTCGCCTGCTTCTGTAACGCCGAGGTGAAGCGGGTACGGTTTCAGCCCTTCTTCATCCAATCGTTGGACTAGCAGTCGGTACGCCTGAACCATCACCTGCGGATTGCTCGACTTCATCGAAAGGACGATATTAAAGTAGTTTTCATCCTCGCAGATACGTAAGAACTCCAAGGCTGATTCGACCATACCAACGGGCGTATCGCCGTAGCGACTCAGAATCCGGTCGGAGAGGGAGCCGTGATTGGTGCCGATGCGCATGGCCGTTCCGTATTCTTTACAGATACGTACCAGTGGCAGAAACTTGGCCCGAATCCGCTCTAGTTCTGCCTCGTAGGCAGCATCGGTATAATCGATGAATTCGAAGCGTTTTCGGTCGGCGTAGTTGCCCGGATTGATACGTACCTTCTCTACAATTCGAGCGGCCAGTTCGGCGGCATTCGGCGTGAAGTGAATGTCGGCCACCAACGGCGTCGTGTAGCCCCGTGCCCGTAAGCCTTTACGAATATTCTCCAGATTTTGGGCCTCTTTTACGCTGGGCGCAGTAATTCGAATGTATTCGCATCCCGCTTCAATCATTCGAATAGACTGTTCAATCGAACCCTCCGTATCCATCGTATCGACAGTAGTCATCGACTGCACACGAATTGGATAATCAGAGCCTAATGGTACGTCGCCAATAGTTACCGGAATAGTTTTTCGGCGAACGTACTGCGTCAGTGAAGGTGTATAAAGAATAGAGGAATCAGCGCGTCCCGACGTAGCGGTTTCGGTAGACAACGTAGGGGTTAGAATCGAATCGGACATACAGGTATCGGCATCGCCGTTTGACCAGACAAAGGTACGGAAAAACACGCGGTTCAGTTTCGTATCCACTATCTGAAGAACATTCGCGTAAATAGTTATGTTCGTCTGTGAAGCACTAATTTACAGCTATATAGTAGACAAAGAGCGTAATGAATTAAGTTGTTTTTAAGAAACAAAAATCGGGTTGAGCGGTTGAATAACTATGTAGGCCGATCCCGATTGTACTAAAATGGAAAGGCTTTATACGAAATACAACCAATCAACTAATACGCTACGTTATGAAAACGAAATTGATGAGCGCCTTTGCACTCGCTCTTTTTATAAGTGTGGGGGCTTATGCGCAGGACTCAACTGCTGCGATGAGCAAGCAGGAAAGAAAAGAGATGCGCAAGCAGGAAAAAGCTGAACGAAAAGCCCGTATGAAAGAAGATCTGAAAAATACGGGTCGGGCAATAGGAGAAACTGCTAATGAAGCCGGTCAGGGTATTAAAGGGAAAGCCAAAGTTGCCGGAGAAGCAGTTGATAGCGCTGCTACCAAAACTGGACGAGCTGTAAATAAAGGTTTAGATAAAGCGGAGAACGCCATCGTCACTGAGGGTGATAAACTAAAAGCGAAACGCGATTCGGTACGTGCTGAAAAAGCCCG
This sequence comes from Spirosoma flavus, assembly GCF_054778555.1. NCBI lineage: Bacteria > Pseudomonadati > Bacteroidota > Cytophagia > Cytophagales > Cytophagaceae > Spirosoma > Spirosoma flavus. Next base: position 1,102,533 of record NZ_BAAGZL010000002.1, on the reverse strand, counting down.
ACGCGATTCGTTGTAAACAACACTGATAAACAACGTAACATCCCGAACGTAGTGAATCTCACTACGTTCGGGATGTTGTTTTTTATGCGTCAGGAAAGTTTTGCGCCCACTTTAGGATACTTACCGCGCCAGTGTTTCCAGCGTTTGTGCGACCACAACCAGTCGGACGGGTGTTTTCGGATGGTTTCTTCGAGTAGATCGCGGTATCGTTCCAGAATAGCACCTTCTGGCAGATTGTCGTAAGGTGGTTCGCCAATACGAGTGAACGTAACAACGTAATGCCCGCGTCGAACGCGTGCTAATTCTACATAAAATACAGGTAGACTGCGGCTTCGGGCGAGTCGCTCGGTACCGGGGTAAAAAGGCGTATCACGGTGTAAGAAATCGGTCCAATAGGCCTGTTCCGGTACGTCGGGAACCTGATCGGCGACGAGGGCAATGATACGTGCTACGTTCTTCTGAGCAGCCATCCGGCGTGGAAGTTGATTCATAGGCACAGGCACCGCACCAAAACTCGAACGTACCGTTCGCATCATTTCCTCAAAAAAAGGATTGTTCAACGTTTTGTAAACGCTATCGGCTGGCATGCCGTGCAGAACCGAAGCCGATGGTATCCACTCCCAGTTGCTCTGGTGCGAAGCCATACCAATTACCGTATGGCCTTTATCTAACTCTTCTTTCACCATATGATCATTGGGAAACTGGACACGCTGCCGTAAATCATCAGGTGACATAGCTGGCATCTTGATCGTCTCAACCAGTAAATCGGTCAAATTTCTATAGAAGTCTCTGGCTATCTGACGAATATCAGTTGATGACTTTTCAGGGAATGACTGACGTAGGTTATCAAGTACTACATGGCGTCGGTAACGGATAATGTAAAGCAGTAAAAAGTACAAAAAGTCGGAGAGACCGTAGAGGAACCAGAGGGGTAAGCGGGAGAGCAGGCGAAAAAACAACATGCAATGGGCTGATAGCGGGCTAACAAACGAGAATCGCCGTTTTGTTGCAGCACGACTAAAAAATTAAAAATTTGTAATTTCAGTTGGTGGTATTGATTTTTTGCTTTAATTGTGAACGGATACGCATGCTTTTATTGGAAAAGTACCAGTTACCGTCGCAGTCAACTAATTTACTAATCGAATTACATTATTTACCCTGTCTTGATTACATAACGGGGCTGATGCGATTCGATCAGGTTTGGATTGAGGCTCAGGAGCACTACCAGAAGCAAAGTTACCGAAATCGCTGCTATGTTCTGACAGCAAATAAAGTGGAGTCCCTTGCCGTACCCGTACAAAAGGGCACTCACCACCTACCGGTTCGCAGTCTTCGGATTGACAATGACCAGTCCTGGCAGCTACAGCACTGGCGATGTTTACAGGCCGCCTACGGGAAAGCGCCGTTTTTCGACTACTACGCGCCCGATCTGGAACGTGTTTGTCAGAAAAGATGGACGTTCCTGTTTGACATAAATTACGAACTGCTGACAATTTGTCTGAAATTTCTACGGTATACGCCTACCCTGAACCTGACAGATTGCTATGAAAAAGAAACCTCAACCGGCATTTTTGACGCTCGATCGAGGTTAAATCCACGGCAGCGGGCCGAATCGTATATATTCCATCGGTCCGCACCTTATCAGCAGAACTTTGGCGTTGAATTTGTACCGAATCTTAGTATTATAGACCTGATATTTTGCCAGGGGCCAGCCGCGCTGGATGTGCTGAAAGCAGGGCTTCAGGAATGAACAAATCTGTAAAACTCTTCGTTAGGCCAGTAAGCAAGCTTACCTATAGGAGACCCTAAATCGAATGGAAGCAAAATTCTCAAACCGCGTTAAGGAAGTTATCTCGCTGAGCCGGGAAGAAGCCTTGCGCTTAGGCCACGACTACATCGGCACGGAACATCTGCTGCTGGGTATGATACGTGAGGGTGAGGGTGTGGCAGTCGGGTTGCTAAAGAAACTCGGCATCTCGCTCGACGAACTCCGGGTGACCATTGAACAGGCCACGAAAGGAACCGCAACCAACAACGTGAAAAACTTAGCAAATATTCCCCTGACCCGTCAGTCGGAAAAGACGCTGAAAATCACGTATCTGGAAGCTAAAATTTTCAAAAGCCCGCTAATCGGTACGGAGCACCTTCTACTATCGATTCTGCGTGATGAGGACAATGTCGCCACGCAGATTCTCAATAAGTTTAATGTTAATTACGAAGTCATTAAGGAGATGCTGGAATATCAATCCTCAGGGAGCCGTCCGGTGATGGGTCCTGAAACCGACGATGACGACAACGATCGGGGGATGTTCGGTGGTAGCAGCTCCAGTTCGGGGAAAGACCCCAAAGGCTCGGAGAAATCCCGGACGCCCGTACTCGACAATTTTGGTCGCGATCTGACCAAGTTGGCCGAAGTCGGTAAACTGGATCCCATCGTTGGTCGTGAAAAAGAAATCGAACGTGTCGCTCAGATTTTGAGTCGCCGTAAGAAAAACAACCCGATTCTGATTGGTGAGCCCGGCGTTGGTAAAACCGCCATTGCTGAAGGTCTTGCCCTACGTATCGTTCAGAAGAAAGTATCGCGTGTCTTGTTCGGCAAGCGCGTCGTTACCCTTGATCTGGCGTCGCTGGTAGCGGGTACCAAATACCGGGGTCAGTTCGAAGAGCGGATGAAAGCCGTTATGAACGAGCTGGAAAAATCGCCGGAAGTTATCCTCTTTATCGATGAGTTGCATACCATCGTTGGCGCAGGTGGTGCGTCGGGTTCGCTCGATGCCTCGAACATGTTCAAACCGGCTTTAGCGCGGGGAGACATTCAATGTATCGGTGCTACTACGTTAGACGAATACCGTCAGTATATTGAGAAAGATGGCGCATTAGCCCGTCGTTTCCAGATGGTTATGGTCGATGCTACGTCGATTGACGAAACCATCGAAATCCTGAACAACATCAAGGATAAATACGAGGATCACCACCACGTTAACTATACCAAAGAGGCCATTGAGGCTGCGGTGAAGTTGTCGGAGCGGTATATCTCGGACCGGTTCCTGCCGGATAAAGCGATCGACGTATTGGACGAAGTGGGCGCCCGCGTACACATCTCGAACATTACGGTTCCTGAAGATATTCTGAAACTGGAAGAACAGATTGAGAATATCAAGAAAGAGAAAAATCAGGTTGTCAAGAGCCAGAAGTACGAAGAAGCAGCCCAACTTCGTGACAAGGAAAAACGCCTGATCGACCAACTCGACCGCGCTAAACAAGCTTGGGAAGAAGATACCAAGAAACGTCGCTACACGGTTAACGAAGACAACGTAGCGGAAGTAGTTGCGATGATGACGGGTATCCCGGTTACGAGCGTATCGAACGATGAGGGCAAGAAACTCGTCAACATGGGCGAAGAGCTGAAAGGTCGCGTTATCGGTCAGCAATCGGCTATTGATAAGCTAGTTAAAGCCATTCAACGTACCCGCGTTGGTCTGAAAGATCCGAAGAAACCAATTGGTTCGTTCATCTTCCTCGGTCCTACGGGTGTCGGTAAAACGGAGCTGGCAAAAGTACTTGCTACGTATCTCTTTGATAAAGACGATGCACTGGTACGTATCGATATGTCGGAGTACATGGAGAAATTCAGCGTTAGCCGTCTGGTCGGCGCTCCTCCGGGCTACGTTGGTTACGAAGAAGGCGGTCAGTTGACCGAGAAAATTCGTCGTAAACCTTATAGCGTAGTATTGCTAGACGAGATCGAAAAAGCGCACCCGGATGTGTTCAACATTCTGCTGCAAGTGCTCGACGATGGTATCTTGACGGACGGCTTAGGTCGTCGGGTTGATTTCCGAAATACGATCATCATCATGACCTCAAACATCGGGGTACGTGACCTGAAAGATTTCGGTGCCGGCATCGGTTTCGCCACCAAGCGCTCGGCTGAGTCGCAGGACGAACTGATGAAGAGCACGATTCAAAGTGCGCTTCGGAAAGCGTTCTCACCAGAATTCCTGAACCGTCTGGACGATGTGATTGTGTTTAACTCGCTGCAACGTGAGGACATTCACAAAATCATCGACTTAATGCTGGGCAAATTGCTGGGCCGTGTAACGAATCTGGGTTATGCCGTTGAACTGACTGAAAAAGCGAAAGACTTCCTGTCGGAGAAAGGTTATGATCCTCAGTACGGTGCTCGTCCGCTGAGCCGCGCTATCCAGCGTTACCTCGAAGACCCCGTTGCCGAAGAAATCCTGAAAGGAGAACTCAAAGACGGCGATGTAATAATGGCTGATTACAGTGGCGAAGGTGAAAACCTGACCATCTCGGTGAAAAAGCCAGAAGCCGTAGTAGAATAAGTATTTTGTTCTATAAATGAAAAACCGCCTAGTGTTACGTTAGGCGGTTTTTTTGTTGATCAAGCTACTTAAATTGATGCCAAAAGAGAGGGCTGCGAAGATATCTTCGCAGCCCTCCTGTTGACGTACGTCAACAGGTAATTACTAAATATTCTTCTGCTTCACCTGATCAATGAAATATTCACTCGTACGCATTGAAGCGGCTAAAATGGTCCACGTTACGTTCTTGTCGCCCTGCGTCGGGAATGGAGCGGCATCAACCACAAACAGGTTTTTCACGTCATGCGCTTGCTGAAATTTGTTCAGGGCTGACTTCTTGGGATCATTGCCCATCCGAACAGTACCTACTTCATGGATGATACGTCCCGGAGCCGCCAAACCATAACCGTGCCCTGAATCAGGACCGGGTTTGGACCCAAGCGCGATACCGCCCATGGCATGGATAATTTCCTCAAAGGTGTCCTGCATGTGTTTCGCCTGCTTAACTTCATAATCCGACCATTTATAATGGAATCGCAGGGTCGGAATACCATATTTATCGACTTTGGTGGGGTCAATTTCGCAGTAGTTACTTTCGAGTGGTACCGGCTCGCCCCGACCCGCCATGCTGATGTAAGCGCCATAGAACCGGCGATAATCGTCTTTCAGTCCCTTGCCATAGCCACCAGCTTGTTTCATTTGGCCATCGCGACCGGGAATTTTTCCGTTTAACGATTCAATACCGCCACCGAAACCATATCCTGGCATCCCCATGCCTCCGCCGTATTCAATGTGATAGCCGCGTGGGAAGTCAAGTTTTTTGTTGTCGAGCCACCAGGGGGTAAATACGTGCATCCCACCTACGCCATCTTCGTTATAGCGTTTACGGTCCATCAGTGCCGGTACAAACCCAGAGCGGCTGGCACCAGTCGAGTCGTGCAGGTATTTGCCAATTACTCCGCTGCTATTGGCCAGTCCAGTTGGGAAACGGGACGATTTGGAATTCAATAGAAGCCGGGCAGATTCACAGGTGCTGGCTGCTACCATAACAGCTTTGGCACGTACCGTGATTTCCTGTAATGTGGCTTTATCAACGTAACTTACCCCCGTAGCCAGACCGGTTTGTGAATCGGTTAGGATTTCGCGGGCCATTGCCCCATTAATAAGCGTTACATTACCCGTTTTAACCGCAGGAATACAAAGCACGGATGATGCTGAAAAATCGGCATAAGCCTGGCAACCCCGGTTACACTGGTGGCAGTAAAAACATTGTCCGCGCTCGTTGTTGATGGGTTTGGTCAGGATGCTCAGCCGTGAAGGTACTACGGGAACCCCAATGCTTTTGCCAGCTTTCCGAAGCATCAATTCATGAAGTCGAGGCTTGGGCGGAGGCAGAAAAAAACCGTCAGGCTCGTTCGGGAAGTCTGGTAAGTTAGTACCGAACACACCAATAAGTTTATCCGTTTTGTCGTAAAACGGCTTCATATCTTCGTAAGCGATCGGCCAGTCATCGCCCACGCCCGTAATCGATCCACGACGGAAATCATCGGGTCCGAAACGTAGCGAAATCCGCCCCCAGTGGTTGGTACGTCCGCCGAGCATCCGCGAACGAAACCAGCCGAATTCGGTACCACCTACAGTTGAATATGGTTCTCCCTCAATTTCCCAACCTCCCCAGGCAGCATCAAAATCTCCTCCCGAGCGGGCTTCCGTAGAAGCTCCACGCCGGGGCGATTCCCAGGGCCATTTTAATTGAGTAATATATTTCGGATCGGCAGGGTCATAATAGCCACCTGCTTCGAGCAGCAGGACTTTGGCACCCGCTTTGGCGAGTGTATAAGCGGCCATGCCGCCCCCGGCACCGGAGCCGATAATAGCCACGTCGTAAACCGTAGGCGCTTTTTTGATTTGTGGTGTATCCATTCGGCAATCAGGGCTTAGAAAACGTTAGTAGTAGCGATAATACGTAGTAAAAGGCAGTTTTCAACGTAGTTTACTCTTATTACGTATCCCTATTGTACTGCTCGTTACGTATCGGTATATAGCAAAACTGCCCGACCAGCGCTGGTCGGGCAGTTTTGGGTTTTAAGCGATCACCGCTTGCCGATGGATGATGGCTTCACGGTCGGGGCTTGTCGAAATAAAGTTGATGGGCAACCCTAAGGTGTCTTCCAGAAAATAAACGTAGTCAGCCAGTTCAGCCGGTACGTCGGTGAACGACCGAATATTGGTCAGGTCAGATTTCCAGCCTTTGAACGACTTGTAAATGGGCGTTACGTCGGTGTCGCAGAGGTCGTATGGCAATTGCTCAGTAATTGAGCCGTCGGGTAGTTTGTAATGGGTGCAAATCTGAATTTCGTCGAAGATATTCAACACGTCAACCTTCATCATGACCAATTGCGTTACGCCGTTTATCATGATAGCGTATTTTAGCGCAGGAAGGTCTAACCAGCCGCATCGACGTGGGCGCCCCGTTGTAGCGCCAAATTCCCGACCTTCCTGACGCATGCGTTCGCCGGTTTCGTCATTGAGTTCGGTTGGGAAAGGGCCGCTGCCGACACGGGTGCAGTATGCTTTGAAAATGCCGTATACTTCGCCAATCTGCTTGGGCGCTACGCCCAGACCAGTGCAGGCACCCGCCGTCATGGTGTTGGACGACGTAACGAAAGGGTAGGAGCCAAAATCAATGTCGAGTAAAGACCCCTGCGCTCCCTCGGCCAAAATCTTTTTGTTGTCAGTCAGTGCGCCGTTGATGACGTATTCAGTATCAGTCAGTTCGAATTGTTTCATGAACTCAACTGCATCGAAAAACTCGGTTTCTAGCTGGGGAAGGACCGACGCATAATCGAAATTGTTATGCTCAAGAATTGTCTTGTGTGCGTTTACCAGTTTCACATATTTTTCCCGAAAATTTGGCGACAATACATCACCAACCCGCAAACCTTGCCGAGCTACTTTATCCTGGTACGCTGGTCCAATTCCACGTAGCGTCGAACCAATTTTCGACGCACCTTTAGCCTGCTCGTAAGCAGCATCCAAAAGACGGTGCGTTGGAATGATGATCGAGGCCTTACGCGAAATCTGTAAATTTTGCGTGATAGGCAGGTTAAATTTCGCCAGCCCGTCAATTTCCTTTCTAAACACAATGGGGTCCAGCACAACGCCGTTGCCAATAATGTTCTGAATGTCATCGCGGAAAATACCGGATGGTATCTGATGCAGAACATGTTTCAAACCATTGAATTCGAGTGTGTGCCCGGCGTTGGGACCGCCCTGAAATCGGGCAACGACCTGATACTGTGGTGCTAATACGTCCACAATTTTACCCTTTCCTTCGTCGCCCCACTGGAGCCCTAATAAAACATCAATCATTAGAAAAAAGAATTTGGAACTGCTTCGTAAACCGTTCCAGCCCTATAAAAGAAGAATGTATCAGTTTAATCCGATACGTAACGCTATAGTTGAGTTCGTTGGCTGATGATGTATTTTCAGTACAAAACAAGCGAGTTTTTGGGTTCGCTGGTCAATTAAAATAAAAAAAGGTAGCAGTTTCCTGTTGCTCAGGCAATCTGCTACCTTTTTGTCAGCCTGACAAGTATCTTGAACAGCATACTACGTTAATCTTCCACTGGCTCAGTTACTTCTGCTTTTGTGGCAGCTAACTCGCGGTTTTCGCAGAAATCGCGGGCACAGGATCCGTAGAAAATTAATGAGTGGTGTAATACGTTAAATTTCAACATCTCACCAACCATGTTCTGAATATTCTGCACACGGGGGTCACAGAATTCCATCACTTTGTGGCAATCCGTACAAATTAAGTGGTCGTGCTGGCGGTACCCATACGATTTTTCGTACTGGGCCAGGTTACGTCCAAACTGATGTTTTGTTACCAGGTCGCAGTCGACTAGTACGTCTAATGTGTTGTAGACCGTGGCCCGGCTAACCCGATATTTTTTATTTTTCATAGAGATATACAACTCGTCGACATCAAAATGGTCCTGACGGTTATAGATCTCTTCGAGGATAGCAAAGCGTTCGGGTGTTTTTCGAAGACCTTTTCGTTCGAGGTACGCTCGAAAAATCATCTGGGCAGCCTCTAAATTCGTTTGTGTCGGCGCAGGCATATCCGTTTCCGATTAGTTGACAATGCAAAGGTAAGTTTGCGGTTGCAGGTTTCAAGTATAGGTCTCTTCATACCGTGTAATATATATACAGTATAAATAAAAGAAACCTTTACCGTTTTTTAGGAGTCGAATCGAACCACTTCAAAAACGCCCTTAACCTGTTCGAGCTTGTTCATCAGCGTGTCTAGATGACCTGTATCGTGGACATAAAGCTTAATATTCCCTTCGAAAATTCCGTCTTTCGAATCGATCGCTACTGAACGCATATTAATGTGCAATTCGTTGCTTATCACTCGTGTTACGTCGTTTATAAGGCCAACCCGGTCGGTGCCTGTGATACGTAGACCCGCCAGAAATGCCAGTTCCTTTTGTGACGTCCATTTCGCTTTGATGATTCGATTGCCATGGTTCGACATGAGTTCAACGGCATTCGGGCACGTAACGCGGTGAATTTTAATGCCTTCGTTGATCGTCACGAAACCAAATACGTCGTCACCCGAAATTGGATTGCAGCATTTTGAGAGGGTATAGTCAATGCGATCCATATCCTCGCCAATGAGCAGCATATCGGCATCGGCCCGTTCACCGTGAATCTTCTTCAGTTCCTTAACGAACGCCTTGGCATCGGGTATGGTATCGGTATTGAGCTTGTTAGCGCGGTTTTCCTTCGCTTCCTTGTCCGACTTGAATTTTTTCAGTTCCCCTACGTCGATGTGGCCTTTGCCCACGCGGTAAAAGAAATCATCGGTGGTTTTTGACCCAAAATACGCTCGTAGCTGGTTTAGAACTTCGTTCGTCATCTCCATACGTAGCAGCCGCAATTTCTTGGCAACCGCTTCGCGCCCGTCGGTAACGTAGCGTTTGTTATCTTCCTTGATTAAATCCTTAATCTTGGTTTTGGCCTTCGAAGTGACCACAAACCGGAGCCAGTCTTCACTCGGTTTCTGCCGATTCGACGTAATAACTTCGACCTGATCGCCATTTTGCAGGACGTAACTTAGTGGTACCAACGTATTGTTGACCTTGGCAGCCATACAACGAGCTCCTACCTGCGTGTGAATGTCAAACGCAAAATCAAGTGCCGTGGCACCTCGTTGTAGCACCTTAAGTTCACCTTTGGGCGTAAACACAAATACTTCCTCGCTATAAAGATTGCTCCTGAAATCATCGACAAATTCAATGGCGGCTTTTTTGTCACCATGCCCAGCCGACTCAATCATGTCACGCACCTGACTGATCCAGGCCTCAATACCAGCGCCAGCCTGCGTGTCATTGCCCTTATATTTCCAGTGAGCCGCGTATCCTTTTTCAGCAATTTCGTTCATGCGTTCGGTACGTATCTGTACCTCAACCCACTGGCCCTGTTTGCTCATGACTGTAGTATGCAGCGACTCATAACCATTGGCGCGCGGAGTGCTAATCCAGTCTTTCAGGCGGTCAGGGTTGGGTTTGTAGTGATCCGTAACAATGGAATACGCTCGCCAGCAAGCCGCTTTCTCTTCTTCCTGTGGTACGTCGAGAATGATACGTACCGCGAACAAATCGTAAATCTCTTCGAATGGTTTTTTCGATTTACTCAGTTTGTTCCAGATGGAGTAAATAGATTTCGGCCGACCCCTAATCACATATTTGATTTTGGTTTCAGCCATATCTTTTTCAATTGGCTCAATAAAGCGGCCAATAAACCGGTCGCGGGCCAGCCGGGTTTCGCGTAGTTTTTTGGCTATATCCTTATACGCTTCTGGCTCGACATGCTTCAAATACATATCTTCCAATTCCGACTTGATGGTGTATAAACCCAGCCGGTGAGCTAGTGGAGCGTATATATAAATCGTTTCCGACGCGATTTTCAATTGCTTGTCGCGGGGCATCGAGTCCAGCGTCCGCATATTATGGAGCCGGTCGGCCAGCTTAATAAGAATGACCCGAACGTCATCAGAAAGGGTCAGCAACATTTTCCGGAAGTTTTCGGCCTGTTGCGACGAACCGTACTCGAAATAGCCTGAAATCTTGGTCAAACCATCGATAATACGGGCTATTTTGGGACCAAATGCGCGGTCAATATCGGCAATGGTAGTGTCGGTATCTTCTACTACGTCGTGAAGAAGCGCGGCAACGATGCTGGTAGTGCCCAAACCGATTTCTTCAACGGCAATCTGCGCCACGGCCAGCGGGTGGTAAATATAGGGCTCGCCCGACCGCCGTCGCATATTTTTGTGGGCTTCGGCCGACATATTGAACGCTTTCTTGATCAGCTTCGCATCGTCGCCTTTCAGCATAGGCTTGGCGGCACGTAGCAGTCGTCGATAACGTTTGAGGATTTCCTGTCGCTCCAGTTCCAGATCAATAACAGGCTCTGGTTGGGGGCGACGGTCGATTGTATTCATCATGATAGCTTCGTTGCAGGTATTGGCATCGGTAGTACGCGTACTACCAAGATAACAAAATATTCGCTGAAAAATGACCGGATATTATCTAAAAATAAAACCTTGAGCAATTTGCTTGATGAGTTAATTTTTTTTCATACTTTTGCACTCCCAAACACGGAGTTATAGAGTAGGGGAGTTAAAAAGTTTTAAGGATATAGAGTTAGCTGAACGCTCTTTAACTTTACAAGACTAGAACTCTTAAACTTTACAGCTTCTAAAGGCCATGCGGGCGTGGCGAAATTGGTAGACGTGCCAGACTTAGGATCTGGTGCCGCAAGGCATGGGGGTTCGAGTCCCTCCGCCCGTACAAAGTTTAAGAGCGAAAGAGCGTTTGTCTGTGAATGACTCACTCTTTCATTCTTTCACTCTTTCGCTTTTAAACAAAGAACGAATGAGTGAAAGAGCATTGCTAGTTGAACGAATCACTCTTTCATTTTTTCGCTCGTTCACTCTTTAAACTATACACTCGTGGATATTACCTTAGAAAAAGCCAGCGATACTAATGCCTCGCTGAAAATCACACTGACCCCCGCCGACTATAAGCCGGAAGTTGATAAAAAGCTGAAAGATTACGGTAAGAGAGTTCAACTGAAAGGTTTCCGGCCTGGCCACGTTCCTGCTTCGCTGGTTCAGAAAATGTACGGAAAAAGTATTCTGGTCGACGAAATCAATTCGATGCTCAGCAAAACGGTTAGCCAGTATATCCGCGACAATAAACTTCAGGTTGTAGGCGATCCAATTCCAGATCGCGAACAGGCAGAAGCCATCGACTGGGATAATCAGACCGATTTTGCGTTTAGCTATACATTAGGATTGGCGTCGGAATTCGACATTGAGTTCAGCGATTTGCCAACTATTACGCAGTACGACATTCAGGCGGGCGATGCTGAAGTAAATTCAACCATTGCGGATTTACAGCAACGTTTTCATACCCACGCCCATGGTGAAGAAGTAGGTGAAGAAGATACCATTTATGGTGAACTGAACCAACTGAACGTAGCAGAAGGCGAAACAGGTTTCTCGGCCAAAACGGCGCTGCCGATGAACAAAATGGAAGAAAGCGCCAAAGGTCAATTTGTTGGTAAGAAAAAAGGCGATGCTGTTACGTTCGTGCTGGAGCAGGCTTTTCCGGATGAGAAAGCTCGTGCCAACGCGACCGGTGTAAAAGCTGAGGAAGCTGTTAACCTGACCGGTGAGTTTACGTTTGCCATCGATGATATTACACGCCATGAACCGGCTGAACTGAATCAGGAGTTTTTTGATAAAGTGCTGGGCGTTGGTGCCGTTGAAAATGAGGAGCAGTTCCGGGCAAAAGTGGTCGAAATTATTCGGAGTAACTACGCTCGTGAGTCAGCCCAGTTGCTACGTCTGGACATTGAAAAAACGCTGCTTGAAAATACGCCCATCCTGCTGCCCGACGAATTCCTCAAAAACTGGCTGCTGGAAGTAAACGAAGGTAAGTTTACGCCGGAGCAGGTGGACGAACAGTATGACGATTTTGCGAAGTCGGTGAAACTGCAACTCATCAAAAACAAGATTGCTGATAAAGCAGACATCAAAGTTGAGTTCGATGAAGTGCTGAACGTAACGCGGGCGATGGTACGCGACCAGTTTGGTTTCGCCAATACCGACGATGAAGAAATGAACAAAACAATCGACCGGATTGCCCGCAATTATCTGACGGATGAGAAAAACAACGGTCAAAATTACACCAGTACGTTCAATCAGGTGTACGATGATAAAATCATCGACTACACCAAAACGCAGCTGACAACAGCTACGCAGGACGTGACGGTTGATGAGTTTAAAGCGCTGGTTGAGAACCGGTAAGAGATAGTTAATACGTATAAAAAGAAGCAGGGTAGCAACGTAACGTTGCTACCCTGCTTCTTTTTATACGTATCAGATTTTAATGCCTCTTTTTTTAGGGAACTACTGTTACCTCAATAGGGCATGCATATGTTGCTGGTCCGGTAGTGAGGGCTCGTATTTCGAGGGTAGATCCGTATGGGCCTTGTCGAGCCGGAGTCCCTGAACCTTGAAGTATAATAGTTTGCGGAATGCCCACTTGTTCATTTGTAAAGGTGATCGCTTTAGATAAAGTGAAAGACGCAGTTTGAGATTGAAGAACATATAGCCTGAAGTAATGTTCTCCAACGACATTAGGGACGTACGTAATCTGTTTTGTATTCGTGCTGTTGAGCGGGACGCCTACCTTATAAGTGCCGTTTAATGGACCACTACAATCGAAAGGGAATAGAGGGCTTACATCAAAGGTACACTTTTGACCTCCTAGTGTTAGGATAAATGTATCTGAAAAATTAACGAAAGCACTATTTGAAAATTTAGCCTGCGGAGTTCCTGAAGCCTGCAACATAATCGTTTGCGGAACACCTATCTGCTCAGTTGTAAAAGTGCCCGAAGCTGAGAAAGAATACCCGTTTACTACGTCGGTTGTAGCTGAATAAGGACCCGCGACAGCAGGTGTATACGTAATTTGTTTAGTGTTTGCCGACGTAAGAGGGATATGGGATTGATACGTGCCAGACAGTGGACCACTGCAATCAATAGGTCCATAAACGGTTACGTTAAACGTACAGCTTTGTATGCCTACAGTTAGTGTAAATGTATTTAGCCCCGTTGTCTGTGGAGTACCATTTCCCTGCAACGTAATGTTTTGCGAAATACCCACTTGTTCAGCTGTAAACGTACCCGTAGCCGAGAAAGAATACCCATTTGCTACGTTAGTTTTAGCCGAAAATGATCCGGCCGAAGTGGGTGTAATACGTATTTGCTTAGTGTTGGCTGAATTAAGTTTTATAGCGGGGTAATATTCCCCTGAAGCTGCAGTACTCTGCTGACAATCGACTGATGAAATGATGGCAGGTTCAGAATTAATGGAGGGACTTTGTCGGACCCAATGAAAATTATACCAGCAGTATATGCCCGGCGTAACAGCATAATCGCCGGTTGTGGTTGCCGTGTTGAAAACAATCATGCCATCTACTGGGGTGCCAGCCAATGTCCAGGTAGCGTAATCAACTAATTCTACCCGTGGCAGCAGCAAGCCCTGATATTCAGTATTTCCTACAGGTTTTCCAACTACTTCCAGTGCAACTCCTGGGTTAGTAGGAGAAGAGGAGCCACCTATACGAAGTTGTGCGTATACGCCCGACCAGTTTAGACTGGCTATAAGCATCAGTAATAGGCTAAATTTCCTAAACGTAGTAGACTGTTTTTTCATGATCGACTGAGTAAGTTGGTGTGAGTAACGAAAAGAATCATAATTCTTTGAAAGATAGTTACTTATTACAAGATTGCTACATATGTAGCAAAAAGTAAAACCTCCTGTCTCAGATTTTAATCCACAGAGCAGGAGGTCTTCAATAATGAATTGATGAATCTCTTTTCAGAGCGTTATTAGTAATTCTATTGGTACTGAATATACATCGGCTTTGGCGTCAGCGCTAGTACTTCTTCGGGCGTCATGATACGTGATCCGGGTTTGCGGAAGTCGTTTTTGTAGAACAGTTTGAAGCCCGTATACTGAACCGGTTCTTTTTGGATATAGTCGTGGTACGAATCTTTTTTTAGTACCGGCGGGCCCCAGCCGTCCATGTCCATCACGATCTGTACGTTTGGGTCGAGCTTGATGTTTTTATAGTTTTTGATCATACCCTGCGTAAAACGGTGAACGACCAGCACCTTAGGTGGCAGGTTATTTTCTTTCACGATTTTGCTCAAAAACTGAACCGCCTGGTTTACATCAGCAGCATCGTAAGAACCAATCTTGGTGCCGGGTTTGTGGCCCGTAACCATCGAAAATTCAGGGTCGATACCCAGATGCACAAAAGGTAATTTAAGGTACTTAGTCAGATATGCCATCTCACCACCGAGGTCGGCGTGGCCACGCTGGATGTCGAGAAATACAATGGCTTTATGCTCGTTTCCCCATTTGATGACTTTTTTGATGGTTTTATCTGACATCCGTAGTCGATAACCGCCATCTTTACCCGGTGCTCCCTGCGCCGAAATGGCGACCAGGTGAAGCGCAGGCTGAATGGGTGTTGCTGGATCTGCTTTTTGCCAGTTGCTGATTTCTTTATCCAGTCGCTGAAGCATTTCTTCTTTCGGGTATTCACCCAAAGCACCCATTTTTTTCGAATGTGGGTTGCCATAATAGGCAAAAATTCGTTTGCTGGGAAGGATAGCTCCTTCGGGTGAATACGTCAACGAATCCAGTGTTGAATCACCGGTGCTGACACCTCGTTTCGAACCAACAGGGGCGGCTGCGGCTGTTTCTGTGGATTCGGTAGAATCGGTTGCCGGACTTGATTTGGCAGTAGCTTCGGTGGTCGGCTTGCTGGCCTTTGAAGTAGCGTCTTTCGATTGAGAGGAGCAACTTGTTACGTGACAAAGAGCCAGCAGGGATAATGCGGCTAGGGTAAAACGCATACTTGGAAGGAAAAGATAAGGCTATAATATTTACAAAAAAGGGTTAACCTCCGCCAGGAGTGTTAACCCAACAATGCAAGTATAAATGGTTATGACAAGATTTCAAAGTGCGAACTCCCCTAATCCCTGTCGAACAACTGTGAAAGCGTCGTCTGTAGCATCGATGATGGTAGAAGGAACATTACCGCCGTAGCCGCCATCGATCACGATGTCAACTTGGTGTTGAAACTTTTCAAAAATTAATTCCGGGTCAGTGGAGTATTCAATAATTTCGTCTTCGTCACGAATCGACGTAGTAATAATCGGGTGGCCAAGTTCATGCACCAGTTGCCGGGGAATATCGTTGTCGGGTACCCGGATACCAACCGTTTTCTTATTCGTATTGAGGAGTTTGGGTACGCTGTTCGTCGCTTGAAGAATAAACGTAAAAGGACCCGGAAGCAGGCTCTTCATGAGCTTAAATGCCTGATTGCTAACCCGAGCATAGTCGGCAATATGACTAAGATCGTAGCAGATAAACGAGAAATCGTTTTTCGTAGGCTTGATTCCCTTAATACGTGCCACACGCTCAACAGAACGGGCATTATGGATATCGCAGCCCATCCCATAAATGGTATCGGTAGGATAAATGACAACGGCACCATCGCGTAGGGCATTTACTACGTACTCAATCCGGCGTGGATCAGGATTTTTCGGATATAATTTTATGAATTCGGCTCCCATAGAATAAGGCGGGTATAAACCTGCTGTTTTGCTATACATATTGCGGGTTTCTACGGCAGCGGCCGACCACCCGCGTTATATTTAAACCCGTTTTGTTTTTAAAAGGTTGAAACGGGGCTCTTCCTTTGTTTTAGAAAAAAACGATATAACGAATTAACCGGAATGCGCAGTCGATTCAGTGACAGCACGAAGTAAGTTGCCAAGTTAGGCCGTTCAATACGTTGAAGTAATTCGCTAAATCGCTCAGCCAGGTCGAACTGTTCGGCGTAAAACGCTTTTCGGATAAACTTACGCAGACGACTGGCCAGGGCAGCCAGTTCATCGGGGGTTTGGCAAAGCTTGAAGGCTTTCTGGCATACAACCAGTGTCGATTCCAGCAATTTGTTATCGGTATAACTTACTTGTGCAGATAGAGATGTTGGCAGACGTCGCTTAAGCGTCAGTACCTCATCGAGGTAAGCATATTGATACGTGCGGGCGGAACGTACCCAGAAGTCGAAGTCTTCATAAGCAAGCGATTCGTCGTAACCGCCCAACTGATTCAGTACGTCGCGACGCATAAGCATAGTTGGCGTACAGATAAAATACTTCTCCAGAATATCTCTGAAAATAAAGCCTGAAGGCACCTTGGCCTGCGTATGCCCAGTTGCATCCACGGGAAAATGTGTGCCTATGCTACGTCCTAACGTATCGATATACGTAGCATTCGAGAAAACCACGGCATACGTACCGGGTAGCTTTTCAAATTGTGCCACTTGTTTTTCTAAACGTGTTGGAAGTAGTACGTCATCCGCCGATAAATCGACAACGTAGTGGCCTTTAGCCCATAAGAGTCCCTGATTAAAGGCGCGGTTTAATCCCAGATTTTGAGGATTCTGTATAAATCGAACGGCTGGATGCTGAACCAAAAAGCTATTAATACGCTCAACAGAGCTGTCGTAACTTCCATTATCAATGACGATTAACTCAACGTACGGATAAGTCTGATCAATAACGGATTGCAGGGCCTGAACAATATAGGATTCGTGATTGTAACACGTGCAAATGACTGTTACCCAGGCAATATCGGCGGATAATTGAGTTGAAAAAGAAGGAGTTGAACCAGTCAGCGTAGCCATATCAAGCAAGTTCGATGCCAAACCATTCTATACTAATTGGTTCGTTTTATTTGTGTTTATTCGACACCTAAGGCGACAAATGATCGAACTTAAGTTTTGTTTTTATTTACAAATAGGATAGTAGAACCGCAATTGATATCACTGATCAAAAAGTTGGCACGTTTTTGGCGAACGATTGGATGAACGCATTTCGATTGTGCCAAACTGACACGTCGTTGATGTGTGCTATTACATTTATGGGTTAGGTTTACAAACGCCACCTCACGCTTTGAGGGTGGCGTTTGTTGTTTTGGTGGGTTTTGAAGTGGGCTTATCAGCTTCTAAATCGTAAAGCGCTACGTTCATTTCAAATCCCAAAATAAGAAGTACAGAGATAAGATTTATCCAGATCATTAAGGCAATCAACGTACCGATAGACCCGTACAATTTGTTGTATGATCCAAAATTTGATACGTAATACGAAAAGCCGAACGTAGTAAGTACAATTAAAATGGAAGCTACAACAGAACCGGGCAGAATATGCCGCCACTTCATATTTACGTTCGGGCCAAACCGGTAAATTGTGGAAACCGTTGCCAAAAAAACGGCAAACACGACCAGATACCGGCCAACCGCTAACAGGTTGACAAACACGACATTGTTCAGAATGCCGAAGTGAAGCAGATAATCGCTGACAATGCCGCCAATAATCAGTACAACAACGGCCAGAATCAACGCAAAAGCCAGCGTAAACGTCAACCCGATGGCAATTACACGAATCTTGAAAAAACCGCGCCGTTCGGCCGAATGGTACGACGAGTTAAACGCCTGCATCAGCGCTACTACACCACTGGTAGCCGAGTACAGAGCCAGAAAAAAACCCAGCGACAGCACTCCACTACGTGGTCGGCTAATGATATCCCGGATGGTTGTATCGACTGAACTGAACGTATCGCCGGGCAGTAATTCCTTCAAAAAGACCATGATCTGGTCTTCGAGATCGGGAAATGGAATGTAAGGAATCAGCGTGAAAAAAAAGATCACCGTTGGAAATACCGCCAGTATCAGGCTGTAGGCCACCGAAGCGGCCCGTTCGGTGGTATTATTGTCGACAATCTGATTACCCATTCGTTTTAGAAAGGCATACCAGGTTGTTTTTGAGTCGAACGGATGATTGTCGTGCAGCCAGATGCGTACATTCTGTAACGACTTAAAACCCAATAGCTTGTCGAACATAGTGGTAATTAGTCGGTAGTCATCAGTCGTTAGGAACAGCAATTAACTGACGATTGATGACTACCGACTCTTGACTACGTAGTAACTTGACACTCAAAAGAAAGGTTTGGTCGCTTCGATTAATTCAGCAGGTGCCGAACAGGGTCGCCCCGTATCACTACGGACAAAGACGAGCGTCGTCTGGCCAGTATTGAGTAGCTGTCCTTTCTGGTTAAATATCTCATAACCAAACATCAGCCGTGTTTTGGGCATTTGTGGGATCGTGACCCGAATGGTCAGGAGATCATCATACTTGGCGGCCCGGATGAATCGGGAATTAAGGTCGTAAACGGGCATCGAAATACCGCCTTCTTCAACTTCTTTGTAAGTAAGCCCCAGATGACGTAGCGTTTCGACCCGGCCAATTTCGTAATAGCGGGCGTAGTTGCCGTAATACACAATGCCCATCTGGTCAGTATCGTAATAGCGTACGCGAATATTAGTAACGTCGTGAGTAATCATAGGAGGGGTAATCAGTCAGAGTCGCGCGAGCGACTAACTCAGTAGCTAGAACCGACATCGGACGGCACGGGCCGCCCCGCGCCGAAGCGGCCAGAGCCTGTCGGGGCCTTTTACTTCATAATCTTCATGCGAGTGAGGGCCTGCTGATACAGGCGGGCGTTTGCCAGATGCTCTGCCAGGGTTTTAGAGAATGTATGGTAGCCGTTGAACCGGGCATCAACCACAAAATACAGATAATCATGCTGTTCGGCGTTCAGAACATTATCAATTGTAGCTGGTGCAGGCAGATTTATGGGTCCAGGAGGCAATCCGGTATAACGATACGTATTGTAAGGCGAATCGACGGTAAGCTGACGGTTTAGTAGTCGACGTATGCTGAAATCACGTAGCGCAAAAATGACGGTTGGGTCGGCTTCCAGCTTGATACCACGTTTCAGGCGATTCAGGTAAACACCGGCCACGCGTGGCTGTTCGTCGCGTTTGTTGGTTTCGGAAGCTACAATCGAAGCCAGCACCTGGGTTTGTGTTTGCGTTAAGCCCTTTTCTTTGGCTTTCGCCTGACGCTCAGGCGTCCAGAATTTTTTATACTCCGCCCCCATCCGCTCCAGAAACGCTTCTGGTTTGATGGTCCAGAAAATCTGATATGTATTAGGCAGGAAAAGACATACGATAGTGGTCGTATCGAAGCCAAATTTTTCGCAGGTGGCCGGGTCGTTCAGTAGCTTGCCGAGCGCGTCGGGACCAAACTCAAACTTGCTGCCGAGCCGTTGAATCAGGTCGCTTTTCATGCGGATGTTGTTGAACGTAACGGGCATCGCATCCTGATTTCCACTACGTAGTTTTACCAGCGCTTCGCGGTTACCCATTTTAGGCTTGATCTCATAACGTCCCTCTTTCACCTTCTCGGTGTATTTCATCATCTTGGCCAGAAATCGGAACGAGGTTTCGTCATTGATGACTTTATGCAGCTTGAGCGTATCCATCACCGACTCGAACGTAGCACCGCGTGGAATCAGGAGGGCAAATGTCTTGTCATTGTCTTTTACCAGAAGATTCGGACTTCTGAAAACCTGCCAGAAATAGAAGGAGAACGTAGTAAGCAGGATAGAAACGGTCAGGAACAGGCCGATTTTGAAGTTACGAGACATGTTTAAAATGATGACCGGATCGCCGGTGCGATTATGAATGATGAATTATGAATGACTGAACGCTGATTCGTAATTCAGATCGCAAATTTAGGCATATGCGCTGAAGTAGATGCTACGTTCCCTATTATTCGCGCAGGCAAACCTGGAACTGATGCGCTGTCTGCTGGTATTTGCGGAAAGAGTTGTAAATTTGGGTGAACCAAATCAACTCGTTTTGATAGTTCGCTCGCCATTTTCGCGCTCGGTTTCCCGCGGTCCTTCTCTGTATACGCTTTCGTTTTGGCTGCTGTCTGTTAGTAATTTCCTGTTCTCGGCCAGTTTTTCGATGATGATTCCTGAACTCCCGAATTACCTGACCAGGTTAGGCGGGCGGGAATACGTCGGATTAATTATTGCGCTCTTTACGTTTACGGCGGGTGTTTCGCGGCCATTTAGCGGCAAAATTACGGATACCGTCGGCCGGGTTCCGGTGATGGCGTTTGGATCATTAGTTTGCTTTGTCTGCGGATTGCTCTATCCGTACCTGATAACTGTCTGGGGATTTCTGACGCTACGTCTCATTCACGGATTTTCGACGGGAACCAAGCCCACGGCCACCTCAGCCTACGTAGCGGACGTAGTGCCAACCAACCGTCGGGGCGAAGCAATGGGTATGCTGGGGTTGTTTACGGCGATGGGTATGTCGCTGGGGCCGGCCATCGGGAGTTGGTTAGCTACCGATTTTTCGATGAACGTAATGTTCTGGGTATCATCGGGGTTCGCACTCATGTCAATCGGTATTTTGCTACGTATGCCGGAGACATTGGTAAATAGGCAGCCTTTTCGGTTCGGGTTGCTACGTCTGAAAAAAGACGAAATTTTCGACAAACAGGCCATACCTCCTTTTATTGTTTTGCTGCTGCAGTCGTTCTCGTCGGGCGTAGTGCTGACGGTTATTTCAGACCTGAGTGCTACGTTGGGTATTACGAATAAAGGGTTGTTTTTTACGGTTTACACCATTGCTTCGCTGGTAGTACGTCTGATTTTCAGCAAGACCTCAGATCGGTACGGTCGGGTGCCTGTTTTGGCCGTTTCGACAGCGGTGCTGGCCATTTCTATGGCGATTCTGGTAATTTCCGATACGTTGGTGTTGTTCTGGACAGCTGCTGTTTTTTATGGTATGTCGTGGGGGATGAACTCGCCAACGGTGCAGGCCTGGACGGCTGATTTGAGCGATGAGCACACCCGTGGACGTGCTATGGCAACTATGTACATTGCGCTCGAAGCAGGTATTGGGTTAGGCGCGGTAGGAGCGGGGTGGTTGCTGAATCACGTTGGCGAAACGGGTATTGAGGCTTCATTTGGTGTGGCGGGCGTACTCGCGCTGCTGGCCGTTGGTTATTTAATCTGGTTTTGGCGGAATGAACCCCAGCGAAAATCGCATAAAGTAAATGACGCGGACGAGATGGCTTTGGTTGACGGTGAACCCTGATGGAAGACCTCGAACCCAAAATTCGTCCGCTGGTTGACGCGCTAAATCAAACGGGACTGATACGTACCTTCTCCAGTTGCGAAGGTCATTTCGCGCCAGACGAACAAACGCTTGTTGATCGTAATCACGCCGAAGTGCGGTTTGTTCCGGCAACCGATACGTTGGCAACGGACGTAGAGAAATTTCTGGCTTCCGTACTGCTACGTTTCAAAACGCAACACGGCCTGATTCCGGTCAAACTTCAGGGTTATAAGCTTCTGACACCTATTGACGAAAAAACGGTTGAAGAAACGTTCGTCCTCGAACTACGTCCCTTCAACCGTTTCGATTCACCTGACCGCAAACGTAGCGACGTAGATCGGGCGATTGAACAAGTAATCAAGATTATGTATGATATATGATACATGGAGTATAGCCGCTATATACAGCTACCTGTTATCACGAAGTACTACCTATATCCTACTTCATACATCACAAAATATATTGACTTAAGTCTCGGTTTTTTACTAAACCGTTTAGTTTTTCGCTGACCATGTCGCGCGTCACAACGACTTTCGCATTGGCTCCAATTACGTCGGGAATGTCGAACATAAAGTCATTCATAAGGTGACTCAACACCGTCTGTAAGCGACGTGCGCCAATATTTTCGACTTCGCTGTTAACCTCAAACGCAATACGAGCCAGTTCACGTAGCGCTTCGTCCTGAAAAGTCAGTTCTACGTTCTCAGCGGCAAGCATGGCAACGTATTGCTTAGTTAAAGCGTTACGCGGTTCTTTTAGGATTTGGTAGAAATCGTCTTCCGACAAGCTTTGTAACTCGACCCGAATTGGGAAACGACCCTGTAACTCAGGTATTAAATCGCTAGGTTTTGCTACGTGGAAAGCGCCGGCCGCCACAAACAGAATGTGGTCGGTATGAATAACGCCGTATTTGGTATTTACCGCGCTGCCTTCCACAATCGGTAGCAAATCGCGCTGGACCCCCTCGCGGCTTACGTCGGGCCCGCCACCGCCGTTACCCGAGCGCGCCGACGCTACTTTGTCGATTTCGTCGATGAAAATGATTCCAGCGTCTTCGGCCTTGCGAATAGCTTCTTCTTTCACCTCGTCCATGTCGATGAGTTTGGAAGCTTCTTCTTCCAAGAGGATTTTGCGGGCTTCAGCTATGCTCACTTTACGTTTTTTTCCGCGCTTGGGCATCATATTGCCGATCATCTCCTGAATGTTCATCATCGACAAATCATCGACTGCGCCCCCCATGACACCGATATTGGGCGTTTGACTCTGCTGCACGTCAATGTCGATTTTACGGTCGTCCATTTCGCCCAGGCGAATTTTTTCGCGGAATCGTTCGCGGGTACGTTCGTTCAGTTCGGCGTCGGGATCTTGCTTTTTTTCGTTCTCGAAACCTAAATGTCCATTAGCTGGCTTGACCGGAGGAATCAGAATATCCAGAATGGTGTCCTCTACCATTTGCTGCGCCTGACCGCGAACGGCTTCTTTTCGAGCCGCCCGAACCATGTTGACCGATTGCTCGACCAAATCGCGAACCATACTTTCAACATCGCGGCCGACATAGCCAACTTCGGTGAATTTTGACGCTTCAACTTTCACAAAAGGGGCATCGGCAATTTTGGCGAGCCGACGGGCGATCTCGGTTTTTCCGACACCAGTTGCGCCAATCATCAGAATATTATTGGGGGTAATTTCGCGCTGCATATCGGCAGTGCTGTTCATGCGTCGCCAGCGATTACGCAGGGCAATGGCAACGTTACGTTTAGCATCGCCCTGACCGATAATGTACTGGTCTAGTTCGGCCACAATTTGCCGGGGCGTGAGGTCTTTAAGTGATAGGGTCATTGACTCTGGATAAGCGTGATGAAAATGGTGCTTTTTAAGGTAACGCAGGAAATCGAAAAATGTGCCAATGCTACATAAAAAGCTAGGAAAGTCTACCCTTTTCTAGGCTAAAGAAGTTCAAAAGATTACAGGGTCATATAGTTTTAAAGTTCCTTAGTGGATCAAGTTTATAACTATATAACTCTATAGCATAATAACAAAATCTTATCTCTAAACTTCAAAGATAAAGTAGAGTAAAAATTGGTATGAAAAATGTTACTGTTTTTATGAAAGCGTAATAAATTTTGTCACCAATATGTTAGCGCAATACAAAGAACAGCATCCATACCTGCTGGCGTTAGATTCTATCATTTTTGGTTTCGATGGCGAAGGTTTAAATGTTTTGTTGGTTGAACGGGGCGTTGGCGAAAAAACATGGTCGCTGATGGGCGGATGGCTCCAGGAACAAGAAAGCCTGGAAGAGGCCGCAGCCCGGATAGTATTTGACCTGACTGGGTTGAAAGAAGTGTATCTGGAACAACTTCATGCGTTTGGCAATCCCAATCGCGATCCAATTGCACGTACCGTTTCGGTGGCTTATTTCTCCCTGGTGAAACTAGCCGATCATGCTACAAAATTATCGGACGCGTTTAAGGCGAAATGGTTTTCGATTTATAATCTTCCCAATCTTTTATTCGATCATAGCGAGATGGTGACGTTGGCCATCGAACGATTACGGTACAAGGCATCGCAGCATCCCATTGGTTTTGAGCTTCTTCCTGATAAATTCACCATTCCACAGCTTAAAAAACTGTACGACGCTATTTACCATACCGATTTTGATAAACGTAATTTCAGCCGGAAAATTCTGTCGACAAAACTGCTCGTTAAACTGAATGAGAAGCAGAAGGGCTATTCAAAAAAGGGGGCTTTTTATTATCGACTCGACCCCGATCGCTACCAAAAGTCAGCCCATTCGTTTTTGAATGTTATTCCCCACGCTGAAACCATCATGTAAGGATTTACCGGCGAAAAACGATTACCTAGTGTTTACTGGCAGGTGAGCGAAGCACTCTCGTTGAATTCGCCTAACTTTGCCGGTGATGAATGATAAAATTGTACTTATTACCGGCGCATCGTCGGGAATTGGACGGGCACTCGCCTTTGCTTTTGGCCGCGAAGGTGCCAGCATTGTTATCTGCGGACGGAAGGCTGATGCACTTTTTGCTGTACGTGATGAACTTAAACAGGCGAATATTAACGTACTGGCCCTCACGGCCGACGTAAGTGTTGAGCAGGACGTCAAACAACTCATCGATCAAACAATTGCTCACTTCGGTCGGCTCGATATCCTAATCAATAACGCGGGCATTTCCATGCGATCGATGCTGATAGATACTGATCCTTCGGTTATTCAGAAGGTTATGGATATTAATTTTATGGGTACTGTATATAGTACCCGTTATGCCCTGCCATACCTTTTGGAGTCGAAAGGATCTATTGTGGGCATATCGTCTATCGCAGGTTACCGGGGTTTGCCAGTACGAACTGGTTACTCAGCTTCCAAGTTCGCGATGAATGGCTTTCTGGAAGCGGTACGTACTGAACTGCTTCACTCGGGCGTACACGTATTGACGGCTTGCCCCGGCTTTACTGCCTCTAATATTCGCTTCTCAGCTCTCGACGCACATGGTGAAGCGAAGGGCGAAACCATGCGGGACGAATCATCAATGATGAGTGCTGAAGAATGCGCCGATCACATTCTAAAAGCGGTCAAAAAACGTAAACGTGAGCTGATTCTGACTACTCAGGGAAAATTGACGGTGTTCATTAATAAATGGCTTCCATCTCTGGCCGATAATCTGGTATTCAATACGTTAGCCAAGGAGAAAGATTCTCCGCTAAAAAAACGATAATGAATAGTTATAGTTTATAATGGCCAATTGCAAAGATGGGTAACTACTGAATATCGACTAAATTATCCACAAATTATCCCGTCGAATAAAATACAACTCATTGTGCCAGAGCACGCGTAAGTAAATATCTTTTTGCCCCAGGATATTAACCTTGTGTCCTTTACCAATAACCTCAACCACGGGAGCCGCTGCCGATGGGTCAGTACGTAGCAAAACGCGATTACGGCTGGTAATGCCCGATTGAACACCTTCGGGTAAGTTAGTGAAAGCAAGCAGTAGTAGTAGGTAAAAAAATACGACGCTTTTCTGACGCGAAGAGATGGACTGTTTACGTACCAGTTTAAGTATCAGTACACCGAAAACGTAGCCGGCCAGAATTAAGAGAAAAAGGAGAAAATAAGCACTGTATTTTCGATAAAAGAAATAAAAATAATTTAGGTCATCCGTTTCGTAGCCACTTAAATTATTGGCTTTTGCGATGTCGCTTAATCGACGTAGTACGTTATCGTCGGGATGGCGTTCAAAGTAAACATCAAGAAAATAAAGCAACCGTGGAATATCGTTCTGCCGTTCATAGGCACTAGCCAACTTTAAAAGCATAGGGTCGGTGGCAGGCTGCCCTTCGGCCAGAGCTTTTTCGTACAAACGAGCAGCCTGTACCTGGTCACCATTCGCGTAAAGCGAATCCGCTTGCCTAACGTTGGTCTGCGCTAACGTAGCAGTAGATAGCAAACAGAGCAATCTACTAAGAAAGCAGGCAAAAGCTTGTTTAGAATAGCACAACCCCATATTGTTGCCAGGTACGGAAGACATTAAAAAAGCCATATAACGTAACAAGCAGGACAAAATACTATTTTGTCCTGCTTGTTACGTTATATGCGCGAGAGTCCTATTAAAACGGTAAATCGTTACTTTCTTCATCGAAAGCCGCGTTAAATGCAGCCTGAGCAGGCTGATTTTGTCGAGCGGGAGCCGACTGTTGCTGGGAAGTAGGCCGAGCAGGTGCTACGTATCCAGCTTCGTTTCCTCCCTCAGCCAGTTCGATACGGAAGGCACGCAGCTCAGTATACCAGCGGTCATTGTATTCCCGTGATTCGGCGCTGAACGTAGCTTTGAGCATATCCCCATCAGCAAACTGTTTCAGATCGCTGGCTTTTTCACCCCAAATAGACATACAGACTTTTTTAGGATATTGACTATCAAGGGTTTCTAATACAAATTCCTGTTTATTCCAGGCCCCATTTTTGCCTTGCCCTGTAACTTCAGGAAGAACTTTTATGAGTTTTCCAACTACTTCGAATGCCATTTTTTCTATGAATTTAGAAAGCTAAAATACGAAATTCTCGTCAATTTATGCCCATAAGTATTAGAAAAAAGTAAAAGAAATGGACTCTGTTTGGCAAACAATTTCTAACCGGCTATATTTGCACCGCGATTTCAGAAATGGCCACGTGGTGAAACTGGTAGACACGCCATCTTGAGGGGGTGGTGCTTCACGGCATGGGAGTTCGAGTCTCCCCGTGGTCACGATCGATATAATATAATCCGCTGTAGGTTAGATACTTACAGCGGATTTTCTGTTTTTGTGCTGAAACAGAACTGAAACAACAGGAGAAAAAGGTTCGGCATAACTGGGGGTGCAAAAAAAAGACCATCCTATTTAGAATGATCTTTTAAAACATATAACCCGTTCATTTCTTATCCAGCAACTGTTGGACGAGCTGCTCTAAGAGGTCTATACGTTTCTGCTGCTGTCTCAGTTTTTCTTCCTGCTGTTCTACTTTCTTATCCTGCTGAATGCTATACAGGGTCAGTTCTTCAATTTTCTCCAACAGTTTAGCATCTGTCTTATGCAGATCGTTACCCTTCTCAACCATCTCCTTAGCCGAAGGGATACCGGGCAAATGCTTGTTCACCTGAATGTATTTCTCCACTTCCGACAATCTCTTTAGCTGATACGTATCATCAAAGACTTTATCACTCCAGTCGGAAGTGTTTTTGACGGCTACTTTTACTTTCTCGGTCAAAATGCCCTCTTCGACAAATAACTTGTAACCCGATGGCGTACGCGCTACGTTACTACCAATAATGACTGCATCGTTCTGGGTGCTTTGCAGAAAGGAGTCCTTGCGCTGCCACAGGGTTTCACTCACCCCTTCGCGGGC
The DNA here is from genome assembly GCF_054778555.1 of Spirosoma flavus. Taxonomy (NCBI): domain Bacteria; kingdom Pseudomonadati; phylum Bacteroidota; class Cytophagia; order Cytophagales; family Cytophagaceae; genus Spirosoma; species Spirosoma flavus. Next base: position 1,075,107 of record NZ_BAAGZL010000002.1, on the reverse strand, counting down.
TGAGCTGTTCATGCTGGCCATCACCACATCGCCCTGCTCGTTGACTGAGAGAAACTTGGTTTGATTAAGCGCTGTTGCCGGTGAAGAGTTATTGAGGTTAGTCAGTCGCAGGCCCGACTGGTTCGCGGTACCCTTGGTGATCTCTAGGGTGTTGTTGGGGGCCGAGTTGCCGATGCCCACTTTGGTCCCAGGGGCTCCCAGAACCACCGCGTTGCTAACGGTGACGATGGCGTTGACGCCGATGGCGGTGGCGTTGTTGACGGTGGGTCCGTTGGTGCCCGCCCCGAAGCCGATGAAGGTGTTATAATTACCGCCCCCATTGCCCGAATAGTTAGCCGCCCGACCGATGTAGGTGTTGTTCTGGCCGGTGGTACTGCCGTAGCCCGAGCCGTCACCGATGAAGGTGTTGCCTAGCCCTGAGGTATTGTTGTAGCCCGATCCATTGCCGATGAACATATTGTAGGAGCCGTTACTTTGGATGCCCGCTGCGTTGCCCATAAACAGATTAGCAGTGCCAGTAGTATTGTTTAGTCCGGCCTGGTAGCCGATGAATACGTTATTGCTGGCGGTAGTGTTGTTACGGCCGGACTCGTATCCCATAAACGTGTTATTCTCGCCTGAGGTGTTCAAATAACCGGAAAGTATTCCTATGCAAACATTTCGGTTACCCGTTGTAGTTGATCTTCCCGAGTTGCCCCCTACAAAGCAATTATAATCCCCCGAATTAATTGAGTAGCCCGAATGATACCCCACGGCTACATTAGCAAACCCATTCACAGTGGATGTACCCGCAGAAGTACCAATGTAGGTGTTAGAAGGCCCTGTCATGGTCATATTGCCTGCGCTCACACCTACCAGTGTGTTGGCACCAGCAGGTGTGGAAGAGTTTGCAGTGCGTTCCACATAATTAGCTTGTGCCCACAATCCATAGCTTAGCAGACTTAAGAATAAGAACAAATAAAGTGCTTTCATAAAGTCAAAAAATTAGTGTTTATCAAATTTATTCTGATAATCAGTTTGTTTCAGACTCTGTTTATTTACCGGTACGAACTAACAGGCTGGCTAAGAAAGCCCCAACCAGATGGAAGGAGCTTTTTACTAAATCTGAGTCAACCCATTTTAAGGCTTCTTAATCCGCTTCAGCTTAATTGTCGTGGTGGTCGGCATGCCATCTTTACCGCCAATCGCTATGTGGCTGATGATCCCATTCCAGTTAGCATCGGCTGTATTGACCGTGTAGGTTCGCTCGACGCCATCAGCCTGCACCGTGAAGTATTTGAAATATTCGTTCTGGCTTTTTTTGCCGGGTTTACCCCAGATAAATTTGAGGTCCTGATTGCCACCGTTGCCCTGTACAGCGATGGTGAACTGAATCTGAGAGATGCCCGATGCCTGCCATGCCCGGTGTGGTGAGTTCACGCGTGACGTATTGTAGGCCGCATTATCGTGGTTAGGTGTACCCACTTCAAACACGATATCGTTACCGATCTTTTTCATGGCAGCATCTTTCGAAAACCATTGCGGATCGACGGCCCCACCAAATACGAAATCAAAACTCTGATCGGCTCCACCTAACGTAGCAATCTCCGTCAGTGCGTCTGATTTACTACCCAGAATCATATAGCCGATATCGATAGTTTTGGTACCGATATCATCATAGTTATTTTCCGGACAGGCGACCAGATAAGCGGATACACCACTATTCCATTCACCCCCTTCGCCAAATTTCTGCCAGGATTTGAACGCTGAGTTTTGCGGAGTGAAATACGTAACGCCCTGCGAAAAGTCACCGTTGTAGGTACCTGCCCAGCATGCATCGGTTAAAAACGTATCACTGAAGTTTTCCACACCCGGCGCACTCGCGCCAAGTCCAGTACGCATATCGTATTCACTGCCATTGATCTTCGTGCGGTGCTGGTTAAAGTCGCCAATGTTGTAAAGCGATTGTTTTTCCTGCTCCTGACCAACCCAGCTACGTTGTTCGGTAATGTAGCTGGCTCTGGCTTCGACGACCGCTCTGGCTATATAGTGAATACGTCGACCCACTAACCACCACTCCAGATCGACAACGATATTACCGGGCTCATTCTGCCAGTTCCAGAATAAGCCCCGTTGTTTGACGCAAAACACCTGACCGCGCGCATAATCGTTTAGAACCGCCGATTTGATTACAATGCCGGGTGTATACCACGGCGCATCGGAGCCGCCCGGTACGGGATTGGCACCGGTACCAACTTTGGTAACGCCGTTAATCGTGAAGACCCGTTTCGGGTTGGCGTACAGACTAACCTGCCATTGGACCCCTTTATCCGAAAACTGATTGTTTACCTGCTGATCACAGATGACGTTCCGGTTGTTGGTTTTCAGAGCCGCCCAGGTTGGACAGCCGCCGACCGACTTCTTGAACTTTATGATCACCTGCGTATTCTCGATCTGCTTCTCATCGGCACCAATCCAGCCCTGATCATCATAGAGCAGAAAACCATCCGTATCGACGTTGCCCGAACTGCCTCCACCACCCGGCGTAGTTGTGGTAACTTTCAGTTGATCCAAAAACCGCTTGGTGTATATGGTCAGCCAAAAATGGACAGATGCGGGTCAAAAGAAAAGAGACGGTTTTAACCGCTTTGCCCACGCTGAAAAATATGACTTTTCCGTCGGTTCAGCATTGATAGCTGTTTTAGTTTTTGCCGGTCGGCCAAGATTTGGTCTTGATGGTCCAGTAAGCATCAGCGGGACGTACGTTAGTCTGATAACATACGTGGTCGCGGATCAGCCGCTAAACTACTGGCTTTCAGAGCGACCTGTACAGCTCGCGCTGCATCCGTGGCCTGCATACCCGGACACCGTTCCCACGCCAAAATTTAGCGGGAGTAGTCATCCAGCATTGTCGAACGATAATACCACCCCCAATGCCTGCTCTTAAAGTAGGTAAAGGGGGGAGTAAATAGTGGTGCTGAGCCCTACTCGTCGACCGCTTTCGTCGACCGACGGTTCGCCCTGCCATCCTTCGAGGCCAATGCGAATCTTTACTTCAGGGGTGTATTGGCGTCGGATCTGTCGTTGAATGTCTTTAATAATAGCTAGATCTGGTTTGGGCTCAGGGGAAGATGCCTGAGCCTTTTTGGAATGGTTAGGATAGGTCTTTTGGGCTGAATTAGAGATAATTAAGGTGATTTGGGTGAAACACTTTACTGAATTGTCTCTGCCCCTTTTCACCCCTTTTGTCCACTTTTACTTGACGACGTACACCTACTGCTTATTGCCAAACAAAATGGTTGCGCCTATCTGTGGCTGGCTAATTCGTTCTTTAGTAGGCACAAATAATAAGCTGTAACTAGCTTCAAGTCGAACCGCTGGAAACAAAGCAAAATTTACTCCTGGGGTAAATAAAAGGGCTTGGTTAACCGTGGGGTTTATAGTTGGCTTGCCAAATTGGTAAGCGAGTGTTGCAAATGGAGACAGACGACTAGCCGTAAATTGATACTTAATCAAGGGGCCTCCACTAAACATATTCTTCGAAGAAAGCTCTCCTAACCATTCTTTCATTAAAGAACCCGCTAGCCCAATCATTATTCGATTTGCGACGTAGTATCCAGCTTGAATTTGCGTAACACTTCGGTTATTGACTAAACTACCTCGACTATACCCATAAGTAATCGTGATTTGCTCAGTACCTTTTCTAAACGCTGTTCGCGGGTTGCCTGAGTCAATGACTTGTTGGGCAATTATTTGTAGTGGTAGTAATACAAAAAGAAAGCTTATTGAGCAGGTGTGTAGGATAGTTTTCATCCGAAAGAGAAGCTATTTTTCCAACAACGCATGTTCTTCTAATTCAGTATATAAGATGGAATACTTCCAACTTATTTTTGTTGTAAAAGTGGCTATATGTTAAGCTGTCAAAATACAGTAATGGCTATTGCGTAAAACTTGGCGCTGTACTTTTATGACTGTCTACATAGTCAATAAGAGCGTGGAGTTCGTTTTCGGTAAGAGAAGGGAAACCAGGCATTAAGACAGGAGTAAATGCTTTGACCATATGGTTAGCATATACATCACCTGAATTAAGCACTGTGGAGGGGTTTCTAATCCACTTTAAGAGCCAAGCTCGATCAGGCACCCGCTCAGATACGCCCAGTAAGCCAGGACCAACAACGCGAGTATCTGATATTTGATGACAGGCTTCGCAATTGGCCGTGAAAAGCAGCTTACCCTTTTTTAAGGCAGGCGTTAAACTGGCATCCGATTTTACAGTTTGGATAGGGTAATCTATAGTCTGTGACTCAACGGGGGTTACTGGCTTACTCATTAAACTCAAACAGATCAATCCGCTTAAGAGTAAAACTATGCATAGGCTAACTAGCCCAATTAGCCACCTTAAAGCATCAATAAGCGAACTAATATGTGAAGAAGTCATCATAATATAAAAGCTACGCTCATCTGTTGTATAATCTCAATTATATTAAATAGTATTATTTCGATCAGTTCCTTTACAGATAAAAACCAAGAAGGTACTTGTCGAAAAGCCTAGCAGGACGTATCTGAACGGTCCATCAACAAATGCCAATAGTAAAGCGGCCAGAGCTAGTAATAAGAACAATCGATCCTTCTTCATCAGCTGGTCTTAGCTGACGGGGACGGAGATATCAAACTAATCTGAAAAATAAGCGGTCATATTATCCAAATTTCAAAAAAACAGGCCACTCCTCAAACAAATGATTCTAGCCTTAGTTTATAAAGTGTATTTCGCTCGAAGTAGACATACATGCACTTAAAACGCAGCCGTATGCCTGCACATAGAGTGAAACCAGAAGCCAGGTGACTTTCGCGTCGTCTGGCTTTCTTTTTATCCTCTTACAAAAGTCCTATATCTTCCTTTTATACTATAAATTCAAAAATCAGCTGCTCGATTCCTTAGAATAAGTCAATTTTTTAGATATACCATTTATCGCCATTTTTAGGCGGTTTATCACTTGAATTTGACGCCTGACCAGTTCTTCGTTGCCAGATGGGTACGTTACCCATTATTTTTGTAACACATTCACAAACAACAAAAACGATGAACACTAAATTAATGCACATCAACCGCCCGGCTCGGCCCCGCATCATTGAAGTCGGTGGCCCTCTAGTAGGTCTGCGTGGTCGGACCATCTACCGGATGCGGGCTCGCTAAGCGAGCTTTTCCCGAAGCGGTAAGCTCCCCAGTGTGGGAGCTTTTTTTATGGCCAATCGTCGGCGTCGGGATTCGTAAACACTTATCTCTTTTCATCTTTTCACCTAATACGTAGAGCTTATATAAATCGATACTGTACAAATCAACGTTACTAAAGCAAAGTATAAAGCTTACGAACACAGGGCTTCAGATGAAAGGGGTCAGCCAACGATTCACTCGTAAAATCGATGTATTGTTTCAAACTAGCAGCCTTCTGCTTGTCCTCATCTGCCTGCTTTTAGATCCGATACTAGCCAGTGCCCAGCTGACCAGCCGAATCGATTGCTACGTCCCCCTGGCTAAAGACAGTACCGAATGTAAATTGGTCATCAAGCGCCCTGAGAGCAAGCCTATTATTCACTCGACAATGGTATTGGATGGCCACGCCATTTTCGTGGTTACCGTCGCTGAGCCATGTCCGGCCTACATATGGATCGAGAATCGAAAACAGGATGTGAACCTGTTCATTGACACGGCCGATATACGTATCACGTTCAATGACCATCTAACATCACCGCCCCAAATTACAGGTTCATTAGATTCTAAACTTTGGACTCAGCAAGATAGCTTGTTGAGTCAGCTTTTAGAAAGCCATACCGAGTTAAGAAGTCAGTTTCGGTTTAGTTCAGCGTGGCCCAAAGATTCCATTTCAGGCAACTCGATTCCTAACGACATGGAGCGAATGGAGCAACTGGAGGATTCATTACATAATGAATATGCAGCTAAACTAGCTAATTTGATTGCTACCCACCCCAAGGCCAGTTCAAGCTGGTATCTGTACAGTTCTCGTTTTCTAACTCTCCCTTATCAGATACGTAATGAGTTATTTGCCAAACTATCTTCCTTTCAGAAGTATGCTTCTTACCAAAAAATCCAGCGGGGTTTAGCAGCCAACCAGGTAGGGCACAAAGCGTCGGATTTTGAGCTACCAATTTTGACAGGAAAGCGGCTAAGATTAGCGGACATTAAGGCGAAGTACATACTATTGGATTTCTCCAGCAGCTACGTACCTTCCAACAAACGCCGACACGGGGCACTCCAAAAACTCTATGAACGCTATCACTCGCTAGGGTTCGATATCATCACCATCTCACGGGAATTTGATAGTCAGACGTCCAGAGCTGCTTTACTGAAGGAGAAATTACCCTGGCCCGTATTTATCGATCTGGAAGATGAAAACGGAGTGCACGCTACGTACCAGGTTGGGCGGCTTCCAACCGCCGTCTTATTGAACAGCAGTAAAAAGATCGTAGCTCAGGATATTCAAATCCGTGACTTAGAGGAGAAATTGGGTAAGTTACTGGCTCAATAAAAGACGTACTGATTTTTAAAATCTTACTTACAGTTTAAATCGATTCCCGAGCTTTCTGGGAATTTATTCGATCAAAACTGCTCCTTTACCCCGCATCAGGTACTCAGCCGATACATTCGGAAATTTCGACAGGATTTTATCAAGCGTTTCCCAGGCGGGAACAGACTGGCCTGACGTATAGCGGTACATCTGCTGTTTATTGATTTCTATTTCATTCGCAAAACCCTGCATTTTCAAGCCGAGCGCACTAACAATCGTTTTGATACGTAACGACGACACTTCACTATTCATAGATTATGTTATTTCCTGCAAAAGTAAGTAATAGCGAACGTAGCAAGAAAAAAGCTTCCAGTCGGTTGCTCCGCAGGGCCCTGGCCGGGCGTTATAGGCTGACGCAAGATTGTTGATCGTTCGGCGCTCCCCCGCTTGGCGCTCTGTGTCCCTCAACCTCTGCACGCGCGGGGGGCTTCTCACTCGCCATAAGTGAACTTGGTGCCGTTCTGTGGACGCGCTGGCCGCTGGTCGGTCGTTCCGCTTGCGTTCATCGTTCCTCCTCACTTCATCGGCTCTCCGTCTACGGCGGCCATGCGGTCGCTTCACACGTAGCAGTTAGGGCGTGGGTTGGGCGGCTGGCTTCTGGCTCCGCACCGGCTGCGCCTAAGTCAAACCAGGATCAGCCTTACCTTTCACGTAACGATTCCGGTTCATCGGCTTCTGCCGGGTCAAACGCATTGGGGTATTTTGCGAAGCGATCCGATTAACTAAAGGGACTCCTTATTGGGGGGTTGTATCCGTCCTGACCGATGGCTCATTTATAAAATACAATGCACTCGGTTGGGTCAAACTGTAAAGCGGTCTGGGCTCGGTAATCAGTATCTCATTGAATAGGGCGTTTTTCGGAGACTTAGGAATTATATCAATCCTACGTCGGTCTAGTCCCTGCCGAATAAATCGGTGAGCATGTTTAGCAGCGCTCCCAGATACACCGGTTTCACTAGATGGGGTGTGTTAGCCGAATCGTACCGCTGCTGCGGACCGCTAGGCGGCCCTGCGTAAAATCCGTCAATTGAATGACTATAACTAGCCAATAGATTGATTGACAGCCAATCCAACTCAGAAAGCCGGTTTCATAAAACAAAACCAAATTGGTCGGTGGACCTGCTTTTCGCCTTAATTAGAGCTTAAAAATCGTTAATTGATTGTGATTCAGAAAGATGTGCCTTTTTGATCCCTAACTTTTTAAAACTACTAAATCGTACAATACCGGCAATTGACGGATTTTACGGTCCGCAGCAGCGGTACGATTCGGCAGAATTACCCGTATTTCAGCCTATTAAGTTGGTACCACTTGAACACGTTCTGGCCAATCTCGCTTTACTTTCGGGTGGCTTCCAATGGCGACATCACGTGTCTGCCGGTTGCTTTAAACGTGGGCCACTGTGCCTCCCAGCGCTGTAATTGATCCGTAAATAGCTGGGCTAGTTCGATGACCTTTTTCGGATTCTGACTCGCCAGATCATGCTGTTCGCCAATGTCAGTTTTCAGATTATAGAGTTCCAGTTTCTCCTTACGATGGTCATATACTAGTTTCCAGTCGCCTTTTCGCATGGCGCTGGCCCACGAAACGAGTGGCCCTTCCTGCGGAATCCAGCGATGAGGATGGTGCCAGATCAGTGTTCGGTCATCGTTCCGGAAAGCGGCATTCGTCAGCGACGGCAGGAACGATATACCATCGAGCGATTGCTGTATCTGGGGCTTACTGATTCCGGCTATTTCAAGTATTGTCGGAAAAAAATCCTCGATAATCAGATACTGGCTGGCCACGCTGCCTGGCTTCACTACACCTGGCCAGCGTACCAGCATAGGCTCGCGAATACCGCCTTCATATACTGAGCTTTTGCCAGCCCGCAAGGGGAGATTTTGCGTATGCGCTGGCGCCGACCGTGCCGGAGATGTACTCAATCCGCCATTATCCGACATGAACAGGATTACAGTATTTTGGGTCAGTTGCCGTTCATCCAGAAACTGAAGCAAATCCCCTAAACTTTTATCCATTCCCTCCACCAGCGAAGCGTACTTTGCTTCTGTAGAATCCAGCCCCGCTTTTAGGTACTTGCCAACAAACCGTTTGTCGGCCATAATGGGCGTGTGGACGGCGTAATGGGCCATATAAAGAAAAAATGGCTCTTTGCGACGCACGGGTTCCTCTAGTGCTTTCAGGGCTTCCCGTGTAAGAGCTTCCGACAGAAACGTATCCGTACCATGATAAGCATCAAGACCGGGCACCGCATTTCGGTTGGGCTTTCCCTTTACAGGACGATCGTAGTTATCCGTTCCTAGATAGCTCGCCGGATGCCCAATCTCATTACCCGCTATGTTCACCTTGAATCCTATATTCTCAGGATTTGAACCCGGCGTTCCAGCCGAGCCGAAATGCGCTTTGCCACAATGAATGGTGTAATACTTGTGCTGATTTAATAAAGCGGGCAGCGGAGTGGCGTAAACCGTATGTTCGACCCCAGCTACCGGGCTGAGCCCGTTAATATTCCAGTTTACCGAATTTAGGGTCGTATCGCGGTAGTCGGTATTGGTATTTTTGTTGGGCGATGTCCAGTGCGAAACGCGGTGATGAGCGGGATTCATACCCGTCATCAGACTGACCCGCGTAGGGGTGCAAACGGGTGCCGCATAGGCATTGGTAAACTTCATGCCTTCCCGCGCGAGTCGTTCCATGTTCGGGGTATGATAGCGCCGATTTAGGGTGGTTGTCTGGCTCCAGAACGGGACTGAAGTATCTTGCCAGCCCATATCATCGACCATAAACACTATAATATTGGGGGAGGCTGGGAGTTTAGCTGGCTGAGCAAACGCGCAGCCCATAAAGACAATTGACCAACCTATCTGTGCAAACCAAGTGAGAACCTTATACATAGCTGCCTTCTTTATACGTCACTGTACTCCCTGGGATATTTAGCTAGTAACCCGGATTCTGTTTGAGATTCGGATTGGCATCAATTTCGGACTGTGGTAGTGGATACAACACTTGAAACGGCTGTGCATTCTTTTTCCGTTCCAAAGCACTGGCAATAAACCGATCCATGCGGATGAGGTCTTCCCGACGTTTTCCTTCGGAAAAAAACTCCCAACCTCGCTCCTTCAGCAAGTGGTCCCGCAATTTCTCTTTTGTCGTAAAATCCGTGAGTACGAGCGACTTGACACCCGCTCGTACCCGCACCTGATTGATCAGGTCAATGGATTCCTGATTAGGGCCTTGTAATTCATTGAGAGCCTCAGCCCGGCTGAGCAGAATATCGGCGTAGCGGATCACGGGAATATCGTTTCCGTTATTCTGGGAGATGGCATTTGGGTCGGGGGTGTATTTGAAACTGCGGACATCGTCGAGCGGTTTGCCGGTGGCGTCTTCGAGTAATTTTTGCTTGACTCCCTTGGTATCTGTATATTCGGTAATGAACATACGCAGCCGTCGGTCGCTGGGGTCGAAGGTTTTATAGAAAGCCGTGTAGGTTCGAAATTGTGCTCCGTAGTTGATCCAGTTGTTTTGAATCGGATAGTTTGGCGGAAAGGCGTGGGGCATATACAGATTGCCTGGCCCCTGCGCCAGACAGGGATAAATAAAAATGTATTCGTCGTTATTTTCATTCTGAACCGCAAACAGGTTTTCGATTTCTGGAAAGAGTTTATACTTCTTCAAATCAATCAGCTCTTTAGCGGTATCAGCGGCTTTTTGCCATTGTTTTGTATTGAGGTAAAACTTGGTCAGTACGGCCAGAGCCGTTCCTTTATCGGCCTGACCACGTAGCGCCTGGGTTAGTGGGAGATCTTTAGCTGCTTTGGTCAGTTCAGCCGCGACAAAATTGACAAATTCGTCATTCGTTGGTCGACTTGGTTTCAGATCATCGGTACTGGTTGTCAATACCAATGGCACTGACCCAAAATAGCGATGCAGGTGGGCAAACGCTTCGGCCCGGATAAACGTAGCTTCGGCCTTGTATTGCGCCAGACGAGCAGGGGAGATGGCTGTTACCTTGTCGATATTTTCCAGCAGTACGTTCGCGTCCCGAACGGCCCTGTACATCTGCAACCAGATGGTGTTCAGGAAACCCGATGTGGCATCCCACTGAAAATTAACAAATGGCAGGGCGTCTTTCTCAAATTGCCCGCCACTCTCGAACATAATATCGGTTGGAAATTCCGCCAATGTATACTGATCTTCCCGCATCCCGCCATTCACCTGCGATTGGCTATAGGCGCCATACAGTACCTTTTTTATGCCATCCTCATTTTGAAGCAGACTTTGCGGAGCAAATTCGGTGTATACCTGTTCAGACAAAAACTGCTTACAACTGGTAGGAATCAGACAGCCGATCGCTACTACCAGGAGACGTAACTGTTTATATATCTTGATCATGGTCAGGCAGTGTTTAGTGATTAAAAACCCAGATTTATGCCGAAACGAACAGTCCGGTTGAGCGGGTAGCTGTTATAGCTGGCCCGTCCTACGCCTGTACCCGATGCATTGGCATCCGGATCGAAGCCCAGAAACTTGGTGATGGTAAATACGTTGTCAGCCGCTACGTACACCGAAGCTAACCGGACCAGCTTAGTTGGGATGGTGTAGCCAAGTGTTACGTTCTTAAGCCGGACAAACGACGCATCGGAAACTGTCAGCGAATTGATGGCCCGTGCTCCCCCGTAAGCACTTGGATTGATACCCGACGGATATATAGCCCCCGGATTAGCCGGCGTCCAGCGATCCAGGTAATGAACGGCCAATCGATTTCGGTCGAAGTTGATTGGATAAAGCGATTCAACGATGTTGTTGTCCAGGCTGCTAACCCCCTGCACCGCCGTCAGCAGAAAACTCAGGTTCAAACCCTTGTAATTGAACGTATTGGTTAGACCAAAAAGCAGTTTAGGTAATGGGTTGCCAAGAATAACCCGGTCGTCCGGGGTAATTTTACTATCTCCATTCTGATCCACAAACCGCAGATAGCCGGGCTGGGCTGTGGGCTCCGCAGAGGCTGCAATTTCTTCTTTGGTCTGATAGATTCCATTGGTCTGGTAGCCGTAGAACGACTGGATAGGCGACCCCACGCGCGTAATAGCGTAGCTGGCCGTGTATCCCACGCTTCCCGTGAGTACCTGCGAAATAAAATCGGGAAGTTCAACAACCTCGTTCTTGAGTGTCGAAAACGTAAAATTCGACGTCCATTTCAGCGCATTAACTAAATTCCGGGTTTCCAGCGCCAGATCGATTCCCTGGTTGCGTACCTTCCCGAAATTCACCCGGATGTTCTGAAAGCCCGACGTTGTAGGTAATGGTTTTTGGAATAGCTGGTCGCGGGTGGTTTTGTTGAAATACTCAATCGAGCCGCTTACGCGCCCTTTCAGGATGCTGAAATCCAGACCCAGATCCACTTCTTCGGTGGTTTCCCATCGCAGATCGGTGTTCGGAATCCGGGCAGGCTCCAGCCCCTGAACCAAGCCGCCACCCAGAATCGCCTTGCCACCAGCCACCAGTGTTTGTAGAGTCTCGAAATTATTAATGGCCTGATTACCACTCTGTCCGTAGCTAAGTCGGAGTTTAAGGTCATTAAACAAATTGATTTTTTGAATAAACGACTCTTCCGAGAGCCGCCAGCCCAGCGCCACAGATGGAAAGAAAGCATATTTATTCTGATCCGAAAAGCGCGACGTACCATCAGCCCGAAGCGAGGCCGTTAGCAGGTATTTGTCTTTGAAGGTATAATTGAGCCGCCCTAAATAGGAATTGAGCCGGTTAGTTGAACGGCTACTGTTTACATTATCGCCCCGATCGCCATCCCCACTCTGCAGCAGATTGGTTTGCGTTACGTCCGACAGAAAACTAATAGACGAAGCACCTACACCCAGATTGTTATACTCTTCCAGCGTAGCCCCGGCTAGCACCGACAGTTGATGAACACTATTATAGGTATGGGTATACGTCGAAAATAGCTCAGTAATCCAGTGATTGTATTCGCTGGCATTAATGCTTCCGATACCTCCCGAAGAAAGCCCTTTCTGGGTAACCGTACTGTTGTAGTTATCGGTACGTCCATTGGAAATATCACCTCCCAGCCGTAAGGTCGTTGTCCAGCCTTTGATCGGCGTGTAATCGGCAGCTACAGTGCCGAATGAACGGTTTTCTACGTAGGACTGATTGACGCCGTTTAACAGAGCAAGTGGGTTTTCCAGCGATATAGTGGGATTGAAAGGGTATCGGCCGTTCGCGTCCAGTCCTGCCGGAATGGTGGGATCAAATTGAAGGGCTGCGTTGATAGGACCAGCACTTTCATTGCCTGCATTTGTCGTCAGAATGTTGGTCGTGGCCATTCGGTTAACGTTGAGGTTCAGCGTTACCTTGAGCTTATCAGATGGATTGACCTGATAATTCAGTCGGATATTATATTTCTTCAGGCCAGAATTCAACACGACGCCAGCCTGATTGAGGTAATTCAGGCCAATGTAATAATTCGATTTTTCGGCCCCGCCCGAAAACGATAGCTGATGGTTTTGTGCCAGCGCGGTGCGAAATATTTGATCCTGCCAGTCCGTACCTGCTCCAATGGCCGCTATCTGGTCGGGTGTGTACCGGGGTTTTCCGCTCTGCGCCATTGACAAATCATTAAGAACGCTGATGTACTGCGGAGTAGTCAGTAAATCCAGGCGTTTGGCTACGTTCTGAATACCTACGTAGGCGCTGTAGTTAACCTGCGAAGTTCCTTTGCTGCCTTTCTTGGTGGTGATCAATACGACGCCATTAGCCGCCCGCGAGCCATAGATGGCAGCTGCCGACGCATCTTTCAGAATCTGGATGGACTCAATATCACCAGGACTTAGCGACTCCGTGGTAGCCCCTGGCAAACCATCGACGACAATCAGGGCATCGTTGCTGCTATTGATCGACCCCGCCCCCCGGATACGAATGGCAATCCCCCCGCCCGGTGCCGAACTGGCCTGACTGATCTGCACGCCCGATGCTTTACCATTCAGCAGCTGGAGAGCCGAGTTATTAACGCCGGGTGTAAAGTCTTTCTCACTAACCGAGGCTACTGATCCGGTTAGATCGCTTTTTTTCTGGGTGCCATAGCCGACAACCACAACTTCGTTGAGCGTTTTGTCGCTAACTACCAACGTAACATTTAGGGTTGTACGGGTACCCACAACGATCTCCTGAGGAGCGTAGCCAACGAAACTAAACACAAGCGTAGCAGCCTGATTCGGTACCGATAAGGTGTATTTTCCGTTACTACCCGTTGTTGTGCCAGTCGTTGTCCCTTTCAGAACCACACTCACTCCCGGCAATACGTCTCCTTTTTCGTCGCTCACCGTACCGGAAATACTAATGGCAGCTACGGTCGGATGCTCTGCTGCCACTGCTATCTTTCGGGATACTCCTTCGGGTACTTCTGAGGTAGGTTCGGTCATTGGATCATTGCCTGATTTCTCTGGCTCGGTCAGGGTAGCCTGGCTTTTGTCTTTGCTATCCTTCGTCAGAATAACGTAGTTGTTTTTTACCTTTCTGTACTGGAGGCCAAACGGATGCAGCAAGGCCTGCAAACTGGCTTCGAGGGTTGCCTGCGAGCGGATCGTTTCGGCCGGCACCAGCAGATTCTTCAGGGCGCGATCTTCAAAAATAATGTTAACGCGGTACCGGTCTTTCAACTGTTGAATCGCATCCGTTAACCGATACGTATCGGGTTGGCCAGCAACGGTCCGCTGTGAATTACGAGCCAGTACCTGCGCCTTCAAGGGTAGCTGGGTCAGCGTCAGTAAACCCCATACGAATAGTCCAGTCACGCGGATACATCGACGAGTACGTATCAGTTTTTTCATAATTTACGATGAATGTCGTTTGTAGGTTATTGGGTTGTAATTGATCTGATTGCTACGCTACCGTTTCTGGATAGATACAAAATGAACTATCTACCCTAATGGGAAAATGTAATTTTTTAAAATAAAAATTATACTGTGAGTAGGGTTGAAAAATACTGGCCTAATGCAGTGAAAGGAAAGTGAAACGTAACGATACGAATAGATCAGCCTCGTTAATTTGTCAGGATATACACCTCTTTAGCCTGATTTAACTGGAGATTCATCATCATGGCCAATGCCTGGAGCAGATCATCTGCAGTTTCTGCCTGGAATGTTCCCGATACGGTTCGGGTCATCAGCTGCGCTTGGGGAATTTGCACGGTAACCCCAAACGTATCATGAAGTTGATTGGCTACGTCGGATAGGGGGGTATCAGCAAATACAAATTGATGGTCGTGCCAAATCACTCGGGATGGTGTTTGAGTCAAATGTTGCTGTTTCAATTGTCCACGAGCCGATACCGTTACCATATCACCCGGCGAAAGTACGACTGGTCGGGTGGTACGGGGCGTGGTTAGCTTTATACGGCCCGTTTCCAGTACGACCTGCGTGCTGTTTCGGCGGCTGTTGACGACAAATACCGTTCCCAACACCTCCACGATCGTATGATCAGGGGTTTCAACTGTAAACCGTTTACTTTCGGGCGTATGGACAATCTGAAACTCTGCTTCTCCGTCCAGCCAGACCTGCCTGATCCCACTGCTAAAACCGAATCGGGCATAGCGTACGGAGGAGTTTGTTCCCAGCAGAACTCCAGACCCATCCGGAAGGGATACCGATCGAATTTGCCGATAGCCGTTGGTGAGGGTTGTATAATACCAGAAATCAGTTGTCAGCCATACACCTGCCAGTAACGCGACTGATGCCGCCAGGCCGATTAGCCACTGTGATCGAAACCAGGTCGTTTCTTTCGTAAAGTCGTACGTTAAACTTTCTCGAGTTCGATTGGCATCGACGAGTTCTGACTGAAGGGGCGAGCGAATGAATTGGGTAAATCGTTGGCGGGCCGCTTCGCTGTCGGGGTAAAACTGCGGATGCTCGCGTTCCCATTCATCCAGATAGGTGTAATACAACAGAGTACCTTCGTCGGTCGCTAACCACGCTTCAATGGCCTGCCGTTCCAAAGGCGTTGCCTGATGGGCAAAGTAAGCGAACACAACGGCTTTGGTAGGTCCTGATTGAGAATGGCTCATGACTGTAATACTTTGCGGAAAAGACCAAGCGCTTTGGTTATATGCGCTTCCACCGTTTTAAGCGAAATATGGAGTTCGTCGGCAATCTCCTGATTTTTGCGCCCCTCAAACCGACTCAGCATAAACACCTGGCGAACGGCTGGGCTGAAGCCGTTGATAACCGCTTCAATCTGACCGCTGAGTTCATCAAACTGAATCTGTTCAGACGGCTGCGTAGTTAAACTCAGCTGCTCAGTACTTGATAATAATTCCTGCGAAACCGTATGGCCCGCTTCTCGTTGTAGATAAAGCAGGCAATTCTGACGAACGGCCCGGTATAAATAAGCCCGGTAAGAGAACGTAATACGTTCGAACAACCGTTTCTGCCAGAACATCTGGAACAGGTCAGCTACAATATCTTCGGCCAGCATTTTTGAATACACGTAACGAATGGCGTGACTACACAACGGCTCATAATATCGCCGGAAAAGCAGGTCGCACCCCTGATATGGATCGCTTTCAAAGGCTCTCCGGATCAGCAACTCATCGTCTGGACCAATCGATACGTTGGCATCATAGTCGCCTGCGTATAGCGGACGGGCAGATTGCCGTTCAGGCACAGAATTAGATGGTAGCTTACCCATAATTGATACGTGGTTTTAGATAGATACCATTTAAGCTCTTTACCCTAATGCGTTCGTAAAAAAAAGATGTTCTTTGATTAATTTCAAAATTTCGAGATTTTCCCAGACAGGATGGGCATCTGGAATAGCATCTTCTGAAACGCCCAAATATTATAACAGATACATGAAGACTCGTTCGTCACATGAAGGAGCGTTAGGTGAGACTATTAATTAGATGATACTAATGCAGTTCTACCATCATTGAAGAAACTCCAACCCCATTAACAACTATAAAACGGCTATCTGCCTCCAGATAGCCGTTCAACTTGAATTCAACAAAATGCCCTTTTCACCACACTGGTAGGCGAGGAATACAATTAGTAAAGCTGTGTCGCACCAGGGTAAAATCGATTATTTATTTCGTTTTAAGCAATAATTTAACCATTGCTTTCAACTCGTCAATCTCTTGGTGATGCTGCTTCTCTAGTTTCTCAATCTGTTTTTGTTGTTGAATACTGTAAATCGTCAGCTCTTCAATCTTTTCCAGTAACCGAGCGTTCAACCCCTCTAAGCTGATCCCTTCGTTGACCATCTCCTGGGCAGAAGGAATGCCGGGCAAGTGCTTGTTTATACTTACATACTGGGCTACCTCGGACAATGGTCGTAGCAGGTACCCCTGCTCAAACACCTTGTCCGCCCATTGATTGGGGCTGCTTAGCTTCACCTGGTAGCGGGCTAAGACGGTTTCGCCCCCTTCGTTGACGGTGAGAAACTGATCGGTAGCCCCATTACGCAGGTTGGGGTTGGCCAGATGACTAAACTTAAGCGTGCCCTTGCTGCGCAGGTTGATGGTGCCCCGCACATCCAGAGGGTACTCAGGCGAGTCAGTGCCGATGCCCACGGCGATACTGGTGTTATCTGGATTACCCAGCACAATGCCGCTACTTACGGCAACTCGAGAATTGTAGCCAATGGCTACTGCCTGAAATAGATTGGGGCGAGTCAGGTAAGCCGTATGCCCGATCACGACATTGTAGCTACCGGTCTCACTATCATGACCCGCAAAGGAGCCAATAAACACATTATTATTTCCGGTGGTATTGTGACTTCCGGCGAATGTTCCGGCAAACATATTATTATAGCCTGTGGTGTTGACTTGCCCGGCTCCTGTGCCCGTAAAGACATTATAGTAGCCAGTCGTATTATCGCGACCCGCACTCGCCCCCAAAAAGGTATTCCGCTCCCCAGTAGTAGTATATAGCCCGGACTCAAAGCCCATAAACGTATTATACCATCCCGATGTATTCGCTTTTCCGGCACTCCCACCATAGAAGGAGTTGTATCGGCCAGAGGTATTGTAATACCCAGCATCTTTACCCGTAACGACGTTGTCTGATCCGGTCGTGTTGTTTATTCCAGCAGCAGCTCCTGTAAAGACGTTATTGCTGCCGGTGGTATTCTTTTGCCCGGCAATGTGACCCGTGAAGACATTATTAAATCCAGTGGTGGTGTTTTGCCCCGCATCTCTACCGGTAAAGATGTTATTGTATCCGCTCGTGTTGAATTGACCAGCCGATACGCCCGCAAAGACATTATTGGTGCCAGTAGTGTTGCTTTGCCCAGTAAACTGCCCGGTAAAGACATTGTTTGATCCGGTGGTGTTGTTTTGCCCGGCCCCTCTTCCTAAAAATGTATTTCCTGAACCTGCGGTGTTTTCGAGCCCGGCCTCATAGCCCATGAAGGTGTTGGCGCTTCCATTGGTATTTGTCTGCCCCGCATCCACCCCATAGAAGGCGTTGTGCACCCCCGTGGTCATGGATTTACCGGCGGCAAAGCCCGTCAGCGTGTTGCGATCGCCGGTCATTTGGGCATTACCGGCTGTAACGCCAATTAATGTGTTAAAGGCACCGGGCGTGTTAGAAGCGGGTGAGTTGGCGACATAGTTGGTTTGAGCCAGCACGGGGCTAACAGTGCCTAGTAGCAGTAGGATAGGTAACGATTTAGTCATTTGATCGAAAAGTAGACAGTTTGATAAGTGGTGGTCCATTACCCTATATGCGACTTGCGCTTCCTAAAAGGGCTTGGGTGAATTGATTCGATAAAGCTAGCGGGCAGGCAACTAAAGAGGAGGGTGAATCAAGCTCAATTGAAGATAGAGCGTGCTGTATTGAGCAATCGTATGGATGAGATGTAACAGGGCCTGGTGACGCTTGGCCATCCTCAAGGTGCTAGATCATTTGTTGCTGCTCCTTGTCGATATGGCCATCGCCGATGTCTATACTCTGTACGCTAGTAAGCTATATGGCTATAGAACCTCATTTAATCGCTACCGTATAGTAAGGATAGTAGTTGATAGTTGTTAATAATAAGGCAGACACATGAACGCTTCGTCGTCTCACGTGGGAGCGTTTTTAAGTGGCATTACTCCGACCCATTAGCATCAGGTTCATCAGAAGTAAGAAAAGCGGGAACACTATTTTTTCATAACGCTCTACTTCTGTTGAACCTCTCGTCTTTGAGCAAACAACCACTCCAATAGGCCAGGCGTAGCGTCTAAGCTTGGGTTTAGATAGTGCCCCACTCCCGCAAACTTGGTGTAACGTGGATGTCCACCCGCTTGTTGAATGGCCTTGATGACAGTTCGGCATCCCTCAACCGGCACATTCCGATCTGTTTCGCCGTGAAAGGCCCAGATGGCTATATCTACCATGTTTTTGGCCAAGCTAGGGTCACCGGCTCCACTTAAGGGCAGGGCAGCAGCAAACACCCCCAGACGATTCCCGATGAAAGACCAGGTGCCATAGCCTCCTAGCGAATGCCCTGCCACGTAAAGCCGATTGGGGTCAATGCTAAATTCCCTTTCCAAGGCGTTCAGTAAGTCAAAAACGATCGTATCCCGTGGCACTAGGTTAGCTAATCCACCCCAACTGGTGCCATGGGGACACTGAGGAGCCAAAATAAAGGCAGGGTATTTTTTGCGATTTCCCGGCTCGGTCAGTCGCTGAATTTCCCAACTGGCTAATTGGCGGATATTGTCGGTTCCATAACCCGCTCCGCCGTGCAGGCTAACCAACAGCGGGTAGCGCTGGGTAGAATCATATCCTTCTGGCCTGAGCAGGCGATACGTGAGCGTGTCACCACGCCGATTGGTAAAGGCGCGCGCTTCGAAAATCCGGGCCTGTTTGATGGCTTCCGGCTGTGGATAGCTGGCCCTGATTCCTTCACCCAACAGGCTTACGCCCAGAAACAGGAAAGCGGCTATACCGACGAGTCGAGCCGCGTCTATCAGGATTGTTTGCCAGGAAGACAGGTTCGAATCCGAGGGTTGTGACCGGGCAGGCGGATGTTGCCATAAATAGCCGACGAAAAATATAGGCTGTAAACTGGCCATAAACGAAAGCCCCAACTGCCACTTCTCCAGCGTTGGTGTAGGGCGACCGCTGTAGACCTGCATCGAGACGACTAGTAGGATCAGGGCACTACTTGCCACCAGGAAGCTGGACACCCCAGCCGCTTTTAGCCAGCCGTTTTTTCCAGCAGGAGAAAGCACCAAGCTGCTCGCGGCAACGAGGCTGGCTCCCAGATCTAGTACTAAAACAAAGGGATAATAGCCTTGAAAGGCCCTGGTTATCGGTAGCAGAATGCAATAGAGCAGCACCACCCGAAACAAGGAGGTAAAAAAAGCGAATAAACCTGTAACAAAAGCTACCCGGAATTGCTGGATATAGTACAATCGAAGTAGCAATGCTGAACCTAAGAAAGAGGTCAGATTAGCCGCCAAAAAATAATTGGCGAATGAGGGTTGAGTCACCAGGTCCGCGCCCACGATCAAATAGAGCAAGCTTTGGCAGAGCCCCATGGCTAGGGCAAGACCCAGAAAGAAAAGGGCATTCTGGCCGGGAGTTTTCGTCATTATAAGCGTATGGCTATGTTTGCCAAAGTACAAACCTCAGACTAAATACCGTTTTACAAAACGCCCCAATAATGGAGCAGACACATGAACGCTGGTTCGTCTTATGTGGGAGCCATTTCTGAGAATTGACTGATGGAGGCTAACTACCCTTCAGATAAACTTGAAATGCTAATTAGTTACCAACCAAATCTAAGTCATTGATTGTCTTTCTATCGTCCAAGCAATTCTCTGATTTTGCTATCTTGAAATGTTGTAATGCCATTTGCATTATTGCTGTCGAAATACTCGAAATAGCTTTTCTCTTTCATCTTATCCGCGATTTCTTTTGCATTCAACGGGTGCTCTATATTAGGAACGGCTGGGGTTGCAATTAAAAAATCGTAATCATTCATTTCCTCTGTCCAATCTATGGTTAGAAATCCATTGCCATCTATAACCGGCGGATCATTGTCTATGCAATAGCTGGCTGGTTCAAATGTGTCCGAGTACCCCGTATAAATTTCAGTCCACCTTTTTCTTATAATGTCTGCACCCAATTTGTCCTTACTATCAACCGTTGGATTAACGAGTAGCCCAACTGTCCCCCAATTCTTATTTAATGTAGGTTTGTCGCTCCATAGTCCCTCTGCACTTGCTAAAGCGAATGCCTGACTTTCCAGTATTCTAGCATTTTTAATTGGTTCTTTAAATCCTAAAATATAGGCTTGTCCGAATTTAGTTGTCGGGTGATTAGAAAATATCATTGAATAGGTATCCTTCCTTGACTGTGATTGCCTTCCATAGCGAATTTTTACTTTAACAGCCATCTTTGTTGAGATTTCTTTTAAGCGAAGTGTTCGCCACTTCTCTTTAATTGATGCCTTGTCCCAAAGTAAAGAGCCGATAAGTATTGCTCCACCCTTAAAATTCATTTCCTGTCAGATTATAGCTTATTGTGCTTTTACAAGGCTCGCGACTCGGCTTAATATACTTAATAAGCATTTCTTGACTATGGCAAGAAACTGTAGTATGAAGGCTCTTTCGTCTCACATGGGGGGCCTTTTAATAAGACTAGAGTAGTACACTTTTCCGGTCAACGACTCTACTTTTAGGGAAGTGGTGATGACCGATGATTGGGCCTGTCTACAGACGTTGAGCTTGGCAGAAACGGCTGGGGTATACTCCTTATATGAGTTAGCGAACTGTAACAAATTATGGCAAAACTCAATGCAATCATGGCCATGTCGCTCGACAGCTCTGTCGCCGACCTTCAAGATGGCGTAGTCGAAGTGTTTGCTGGGTACTTCTCGGGTGAGGTGGAAATCCCAGATGCGATCTAACAATGCTTAAACGCGGGTTTACTCGATGAGCTCCAGATTGACATTTTCAGCGTTCTGCTAGGGTCAGCCATTCGGCTCTTCGAGCAGCTGCTCCCCCCCAATACGCTCGGCTCCCCAAGAGTCATCTCAGGGATTGGCGTCACTCACCTGCGTTACGTAATTGAGCGAGCTAATTACCTAGTTGTTGACATAAATAAATGAACCTTCCCGCGTCTCACGCAGGAAGGTTTTGTGAGAATATTCTCAGTGTTTTAACTAGAATCAATCCACCGTTGTGCTGGCACAACTACTTGGCTTCAGTATAAGGCACTTAGAAGGCCGGGACGAATAAAACGGCATCGGCTACAACGGGGCCATCGGGTTGTTTAGCAACGATTTCAACCGACGACGTTTTGCCTTTAGGCAAGTCATACTCGCCCAATGATACCCATTCGCCAGATGTTTGGCCTACGACTACAATATCGGCTGGTTTAATAGGGATGGTTTTGTTCGTTTTGCCATTCGAAACGGTGATGCCTAATTCGGTTGCCGTCTTGGCCAGACGAGGAAAATAGGTGTAAATGTGGTATTTGCCCGCCCTGACAACATCAGGCGTAAACTTAACCGCACCTCCGGGCGATTCTTCGTTGACCAGATACGATGGGCCGTAACCACCTTTGCTCTTGGTTTCCAGCCGCCATGAACCTGTCGTTGCTACGGCCGCTTTGTCATCGTTATCGATCAGAATTTCGGCCGTACTACCATCCGACAATGGGTCGGATTTTAGTTTCAGCTGGAGTTTGGCAACGTCGATTTTCTGAACGCTGGTTTTCCCATCAATCGCCATCGCTGCGGCTAGTGCCGTCGATTGGCCCAGCACCATAAATACGGGTTCCATCCGAATAGAACCATACGCAATGTGCGTTGCCGACAAACAAACCGGCACCAACAGATTCTGGCATTCGCTCTCTTTCGGAATCAGTGCACGATACGAAATAGGGTAGGGCCCCAAACCGCCAACCTCTACGTTGCCTTCGTTTTTTGCTATTTTCTTACCATCTTTTTCGATGACAATACGCTGAATATTATGCGAATCCATCTGATATGCAGCCATACCAACGCCATCGGTTACTACTTCCTTTGCCTGGCAGTTCGCCTGCGTCATTACGTAAGCGCCCACCATCCGGCGTGCCTCACGAACGTAGAGCTGTGGCGACCAGTTGCCGTTGTCGGTGTATTCGTCTTTAGGATAACCCCATTTCAGCATGGATTGCCGAAGCTCTTCTGGAACCCGCGAATCATGACCGAAGAAATAGAGCAGACTTTTGGTATACAGCTCATGCTCGCGGATGATTTGTGCCCGTTTTTCGTAACTGCCGTCGGCGTATTCGTAATTCATCCCAATCATATCGGTCGAGAAACCGTTGCGGTTGTTGATGTCGGTTTTTTTGTTGGGCATGCCGCTCCAGATGAAATAATCGTTGAGCGTTTTGCGATTGGGCTGGGCCGCAATCAACCGAGCTAATAATTCGAATTTGGTTGAATCATAACCTGCTGGGCGCGTAATAGGTACCTGATTGGCCGGGTCCGACGACAGGCAGATGCGATAATTATAAGCCTGCACTTTTTTGTCGCCCGTACCGGTGGGTTCAAGCTTGGCCGGACTAACGCCCCAAACCAGCCCTGATTCAGGATTTCCGGGTGTTTTATATGGGTCGATACCGTCGGGAAGCTGGTGTCCGTGCATGAGCTGAACGCCACTGAGCGTTTCGTTGTAGGTCGAATTGTCTTCGCGGCCAACCGTATAGGACACGCCCGCTTTCGCCATCAAATCGCCCTCGTACGTAGCATCGATAAACATCTTCGCCCGAACGCTACGTTTGGCGGATGGATTATCGGAATTTTCGAGAACGATTTCCTGAATTTGACCACCGTTTTTCTTTACACTCGCCAGTCGATGCGAATACACTACGTTCACCTGACCGCGTTTGACGTATTCACCGAATAAATCTTCTGCTACGTGGGGTTCAAAAATCCATTGTTCAAACTTGCCGTAGTGCTTGCCGATACGTCGGTAATAATCGCGGGCAATGCCGGTGATGGCATATTTGTTACCAATATCGGTCAGCCCGAGGCCGCCGGAGGTCATGCCGCCGAGGTGTTTACCGGGTTCAATCAGCAGCACGGTTTTTCCAGCTTTTCTGGCGGTGTAGGCGGCTATAACGCCACCAGACGTACCGCCGTAAACACAGATATCGACCTGCTGCTGAGCAACGGCTGAAAACGTTAAAAGAAAACAAAGGCAAAAAAGTGTTGCGTATCGCATGAGTTACAATTAATAATGATCGCCTTATTTCGTTTGGAGAGCGGCTAACTGATTCGCTTCAAAATTAGCGTCAGCCGTGTTGATGCCTTTACTGTAAATGAGAATTGCTTTTTGCTGAAGCAGCGATTTCTGCAATTCCGGAACCGATAAATCATGTACGGATTGCTTTTGCTGAACACAGAGAGCCGCAGCCGTTCCGGCGGCCTGTCCGAGTGCCATCCAGCAGGGTTCCATACGTAGCGTTGAGAATCCGATGTGCGTAGCTGATGCCGGAACAGGTGCCAGCAAATTCTTAAGTGGCGAATCCGGGACAATAACCCGAAACGGCACAGTGTAAACAGCCGACGGATAGCTGATAAAGCCATCTAAATGAATACGTCCCGGCTCCCGTTTCCGAACGGCGTGCGAATCAAGCGCGTAGTGGCTAGCTGTGATGCTATCGGTATGCAAAGGTGGGCGACCGCCGGGTTTCTCGGGCTGTGCATCCTGCGCTTTAAATATGTATTTCCCCTTCATCCGACGACCTTCGCGCACGTAGAGCTGCCGGGGAAAATGGCCGTTGTCGGTGTATTCGTCTTTGGCCCAGCCCCATTCCGAACACTCTTTGCGAAACCAGTCGGGCAATTCGGAGTCGTTTTGTGCGAAGTAAAAAAGCCCTTCGGTGTATTCACGCAATCGTTGGGCAAAGCGGTCGCGCCAGTCCCAGCCAGAGGTTGGATAGGGCCAGTTTTCTTCGGGCAGATCAGTCGAGATGAAAGCGTGGTGCTGGTTATTGCCGTCGTTTTTGCCGTTAGGCAGCTTCACCATGTTCGTTAACCACGCAATACCTTTTGGCATACCAGCTACATCCGGTCGAACACCGGATTTGGCGTTACGTTCATTTTCGGCCTTCTGCGCATCGGTGAGTTTCGACATCGCTACGCCCGTATAATGACCGGTTTTTACGTCGTTAATCATCGATTCGTATTCAGCCCGATTGTAATTAGCTGGCTTCGGAATCTTAACCCGAATTTTCGGATCGTTGGTCACGCAAAGGCGGTAGTTGTATGATTGAACGGCATTGTCGCCCGCGAACGTCGAACCCGGACCTTCTGGCCCTGCCCAATATTTGTAAACCCGCCCCGCGCCCACTTCGCCATATTCCGATTTGCCTTCCCGACCCAGAAAAAACGGTACGCCCGCAGCGGCTATCAAGTCGCCCTCATACGTAGCGTCGATGAAAAAACGGCCCTGATACGTTTCTGGCTTCTTTGTCGTTCGATTCAGCACGCGAATCCCCTGAATCCGATTGTTCTGAATGGTCAGATTTTCGGCCTCGAAATCGAACTGCCGCATCGTCATGACGGTAACGTTGGGACTTTCTTTCAGGAAATCATTGAAAATTTTTGCTGCTACCGAAGGTTCAAAATGATACCCATCAGCGCAATCTTTCGCCTGCTGCGAATCGGCGCCGTATTTTGCTACGTAGTGCGCTTTGATCCGGTTTACAAATTCGAGAAACAGGCCGCCAGTAGCGCCCCGCGTAGCAATGTCGGTAGCCCCGAGGCCATTGGCAGGCAGACCGCCGATATGGGCACTACGTTCCAGAAGTAGTGATTTTTTGCCCATGCGTGAAGCCGCTACAGCCGCCATGATACCGCCGGGCGTACCACCAACAATGATTAAATCATACTCGCTGTCAGCTAAGAGCGCATTTGTGTTTGCGTACAATTCGGGAAGACCAGCGGAAAAAGCCAGACCGCTCAGGCCAGAGACTTTTAAAAAATGACGTCGGGTTGAGGGCATAAGGGAGAGGGATGAAGAACACAGTTTATTTTTTGTCATCCTGATGCAGCCGGGCCGCCGGAGCAGAAGAATGACAAAAAATAACCGATAATCAGTTAAATCAGTAACCAGGGTTTTGCGTGAGCGCTTTGTTTGTTACAGTTTCAATGTACGGAATTGGCCACAGGTAATCCCGGTCGGCTTTGAAAATCCGAACTTCCACCACGCGCATGTCGGCTCTGTTGGGTACTGTACTATAGTTGGGTGTACCGTTGTCGTCGATGACGGGAGCCGTGGCCAGCAAGCCTTTGGGAATACGGCCCAGGAAGTTGCCTGCCATCAGTTTATCGGCCAGTTTCCAGCGACGAATATCCATTAACCGAAAGCCCTCATTTGTTAACTCATACTTACGCTCTTTCCGAATAATCGAGCGAAGTTCGGCCTGCGTTTTGCCGGTTTTGATAGCGGGCATATTTACCGAAGGCCGCTGACGTACCAAATTGATAGCATCGTATACCGACTGATCGATCTGGTTGGCTTCGATTTTGGCTTCGGCGTAAATGAGCAATACTTCGGCGTAGCGAATCAAGCTTATGTTCAGTTCCGAATTGCTACGATCGTTCGCATCGGTCAGGTCGGTGTATTTCCGCCAACAATAGCCTGTATACGTAGCAAACGCGTGAATGGCATCCTGATTATCAATGCGGGCACCGGTGGCGTAGTTGATCGTTTTAACGCTGTCCTTGTGAGTCTCGAACTTGAAATTGAAGTAGTTGGAACCCGGAACGGCTACCGTAAAATCGAGCCGGGGATCGCGGTTTTTGAACGGATCTTTCGGATTGTAGAGGGGCGATTTATCAATCGTTAACCCATCCGTGCACTCATAGGCATCGATAAGTGCCTGACCAGGCACCTTGTTGGACGCGCCCTGCGCATTCCGCGATAGAAAATTCTGCGGAGTGCTGTGTACAACTGTGCTGGTTTTCAAGTACTGAAGCGCGAAAATAATTTCGGTCGATGTCTGCCCAGCATACGAGAATAATTGACCGTAATTCGTGTGTAGTTTATGGTAATTCAGGTCCATAACTGCTTTGGCAGCGGTGGCTGCATCGGCCCATTTTTCGTTGTAAAGGGCAGTACGTGCTTTGGTGGCTAAAGCGGCCCCTCTCGTAGCCCGGCCTACATTTATACCCGAATAACTAATCGGCAAATCCTTGGCGGCTGCGTCCAACTCGCTCATAATGAACGTAACGCATTCGGCTTTTGTACTTTGCGGAACCTGTGATTCTTCCAGCCCTATCGTTTTGGTAATCAGCGGAACGCCACCGAACAGTTCGATCAGGTAGTGATACATATACGCTCGAACGAAGCGGGTTTCGGCCCGGTAACGAGCCTGCAACGTAGCATCCATCTTGCCATCGAGTTTGCCCATGTTGTCGAGAATGAAGTTGCAACGACCGATAATTCTATACGAGTTATCCCATACCGATTTCGAAAATCCGTTGTTGCTGTCGTGGCTGCCTTTCCCAATCTGTTGCAGTGTACTGTTGTTGCGATCCCAACCAAGGTCAGTACCGTCATCGAGCAATAGCTGCGTTGGCATACCGTCGAGCGGGTGGAAATTCATGCCTTTGTACGTACCATTTACGGCCAGTTCCAGCTCGCTGGCATTGGCAAAATAAGATTGGTCGGCGGGACCTTCCAGCGGGTAGCGTTCGAGGTAATCTTCGCAGGACGTAGTACTGAGCGTCAACGCAACGGCCAGAAACCAGTAGTGTATTTTTTTCATTTGTAAAGTCTTTAGGAATTGAATAATTGGCGCTGGTACTTAAAAGTTGACGTCGATACCGAAGCTGTACATTTTGACCTGCGGATAGCTACGTCCTGTACCCACGGGTGATTCTACGTCGTAACCATCCCAGAATTTATCGAAGGTGAGTATGTTCTGACCATTCGCAAACACGCGGATGTTGTTGATACCGATACGTTGCGTCAGTGACGTAGGGATTGAATAGCCGAACTGAATATTTTTCAGGCGCAGATAAGCTGCGTTACGTAGCCAGAAGCTGGAGATTTTTTCATTGTTTGACTCGCTGAATGCCAGCCGGGGGAACGTAGCGTTCGGCGTTTCGGGCGTCCAGTGATCTTTGTGCTGCTCCTGAACGGTACCACCCAGAAAGAACGGCATAATGCCCTGCTCATACAGCATACCATCGGCTTTGCCCACGCCCTGCAAAACGATGTTCAGGCTGAAACCTTTGTAGTAAGCATTCAACGTAGTGCCATACGTGAAGCGGGGAATGGTGTTGCCCAATACTACGTTGTCGTTGCCGTTGATAATACCATCGCCGTTCTGATCCTTGTACTTAATATCGCCAGGTTTGATAACGCCGAATTGCTGCGCGTGAGAGGCTACTTCGTCCACTGTCTGAAATAACCCTTCGGCTTGTAATCCATAGATAGACTGGATGGGATAGCCTTCGCGGTTTGCCAGCGTCCCTACCTGATTCACCCCCCGCAAATCGACTACTTTGTTTTTGACATCGGAAATGTTGAATCCAATATCGTAGCGGAAATCCCGGATAGCCCCTTTGTAATTCAGTCCAAGCTCCCAACCTTTATTTTCGACAACACCCGCATTCTGATAGGGTTTTCCCAGGCCAATGATAGCCGGTATGTCCAGATCGAGCAGAATATCCCGCGTTTGTTTGTAGTAATAATCGGCGGTAACCGACAGGTTCGAAAACACCGTAGCGTCGATACCAATATCAGTCATTTCGGTGGTTTCCCAGGAGATAGCCGAGTTGGCCAACGTATTCAACGCCACTACGTTAACAATCTGTTTGCCGAATGTATAAGGCCCAAATTGCAGCGCCGACATGAACGGGTAATTACCGCCCTGGATATTCTGATTGCCCAACTGCCCCCACGACGCTCTAAACTTTAACTCGTTGATCGTACCCAGCAGCGGTTGCATAAACGATTCCTGCGAAATACGCCAGCCAGCCGAAACCGATGGGAAAAATCCGTATTTGTGCCCTTTCGAAAACCGCGACGAACCATCGTACCGTGCGTTGGCTTCGAAGAGATATTTCTGTTTGAAATCGTAGTTGATACGTCCGAAAACGGATTGGAGCGCCCATTCAGAAGCCCCTCCCGAAGACCGCTGAAGGTCCGACGCGCCCGCGTTTAACACCTGATAATCGGGCAATAAAAAGCCTTCGCGGTAGCCCGTTACGTTATCGTTGCGAAAATCCTCGCGTGAGAAACCGCCTAGTATTTTAAATCCGTGATCGCCGTAAACCTTATCATAGGTCAGCGTAGCGCGTAGCGTGTTGTACATCGATCGGTTGGTGGTTTCGGTCAGACTGCTACGTGCTGGAGTCAGAAAACTCAACGTACCATCTGGCTTATACGTCTGTACCGATTTGTTGAAGTTTTTGTCGATAGAGAGCGCATATTTTGGCGAATAGACAAGCTCTGCCGTGATTCCGTCAACGGGTTTGTATACCAGAGCTGCGTTGAGCATAACGTACGGGCTGTCATTTTTCCGGGTGCCCCCATCGCGCGACATGGCAATTGGGTTGTCGCCGTTCCAGCCGTCGCCCCAAGTGCCGTTCGAGTTAATGCCAATCTGGTTGGCCGGAATCCGGTTCATCCAGTGAAACACTTCTTCCGAACCCCGTCCCGGCTCGAATGTGGTGGCGGCAACAACCTGTAAGTCAGCGCGGGCGCTGAATTTTTTGGAAATTTGGATGTCCATATTGTTCCGGAGTGTATACCGCCGGAAACTGGAATTTTCAATGACCCCTTTCTGATCGAGATAACCGGCAGAAGTCAGAAATCGGATTTTTTCGCTGCCGCCGTTGATGCTGAAAAAATGACTTTGCTGTAAGCCGGAACCGGTCAATACTTCGCGCTGCCAGTCGGTGTCTGGATACAAATCGCGGTTGGTAGCGCCCAGCGTACGGTATTTATTAATCAGATCGTCGGAATACAATGGCGCGCGGCCAACGTTTACATACGCTTCGTTGGTCAACAGCATATGGTCGATGGCATTGGCCATTTTAGGCAGATTCGTAGGTGTTTGCCAGCCGATGTAGTTGTTGTAACTCATCGAAATTCGGTTCGCTTTTGCCCGTTTGGTCGTCACCAGAATAACCCCGTTAGCCGCCCGCGATCCATAAATCGACGCAGAAGCCGCATCTTTCAGCACGGTAATGGATTCGATCAGGTTCGGGTCGATACTATTCATGGAACCCTCGATATTGTCGATCAACACCAGTGGATCGGAATTGCCCAGTGTACCGACGCCCCGAATCCGGATCGAACCCGCATCACCGCCAGGACGGCCCGATCGCTGCGTTACGGTAACGCCGGGCATCAGACCCTGCAGGGCCGACGATGTTTGTCCAACAGGGCGACGGGTGATTTCTTCACTGGAAACGCTGGAAACAGCGCCCGTTACGTTCACTTTTTTCTGCGTTCCATACCCCACAACGATGACTTCAGATAGGGATTTCGTATCATTTTCGAGCTTGATGCCAATGGTAGTACGACTGCCGACTGTCGTTTCCTGCGGCAGATAGCCTACAAAGCTGAAGACCAATACAGCCTGCTCGTTAGGTACGTTCAATTGATAAAACCCTTTGCTATCGGTCGTAGTGCCGCGCGTTGTGCCTTTTACCACCACACTCACACCCGGTAAGCCAGCTCCCGATTCGTCGATAACCGTACCGCTAACACTGATGTCTGCTACGTCGATCTGGCGGGTGGCGGTGGCTTCTACTACGTGTACAGCGGTTGCTTCGCCAGGCGAACCTGCTGTGGTAGTAGCTTCAGTAGCTTCTTCCTGTCGGCTCGATACGTTTGCTTTTCCGCGGACAACTTCAGTAATTACGTAGGTGTCTTTCCGAATTTTCTTTACACGCAATCCGGTATTTTTCAGTAGCTGATTTAAATTTTTCTCCACCGATACGTTCAGATTCAGTACGTCAGAGGAAACAGTTTTACCAGCCATAATCCGGTCTTCGAATACAATTTCGACCCGGTAATGGCGCTGTAAATCGAATAACACATTTTTGAGTTGGGTTTGTACGTTTCGATTCGCCTGGCGTTGTACAACCTGAGCCGAAGCGAATGTCTGACCTGAACTCACAAGCGGGAATCCTGTCAGTGAAGCCGTCACCAAACCTAAATGGAGTAGGGTTTTCTTCATGTTTAAGAAAGAGAAGGGAAATAATCAATTATCTTTTAAAATGGGTGTTGCACCGGTCGAATCGACGCGGAGCGTGAACGTAGCCGTCAGTAGATCAAGGAGCTCGTTGGCGGTGCGGGCGTGAAAATTGCCAGAAATAGTCCGTTGCGCGAGCGAATCGTCGGCTACTTCTACTTTCTGGCCGAAGTGTTCATCAATCAGGTAGCAGGCTTCCCATAACGACGTATTGCGAAACTGAAAAAGATGCCCTTTTTCAGCGTCGATGGCTTTTACGGGGGCCAATGGGCGCAGGTGAATGCTACCCTGTTTGGTCAGCATAACCATGTCGCCGGGCTTCATCACCAGTTGCTGTTTTTGCGTATCGGATTTGTAATCGACCCGAATCTTACCCCGATCCAGTACGACGTTGGTACCTTGATTGCGCGCATAAACCGTAAACTCCGTGCCCAGCACCTCAACCTGAAACTGATCGGACGTTTTCACGACAAACCGCTGATTATCCTGCTTGTGCGTTACAGAAAAACGGGCCTCGCCCGTGAGCGCTACCTGCCGGATATCGTCGGCAAATCCAAAGCGCGGCACCTGGATCGATGAGTTGGGTTTCAACGTAACGTTGGTACCGTCTTCGAGCCGGAGGTTTTGTGTATGGCCGGCTGCTGTCTGATACGTTTGATACAAGATTTTACTACGTAGTGGACTGATCGTTACGCCGAGGACGAGCAGAGCTGTGGCGGCTACCAGATACGTGCGCCAGCGCCATAGGCTGAAAGGCAATGTTGTTGCTGGTTCTTCCGGTGTATTCGAAATTTCTGTCTGGTCCAGACGTAGCGATAATTTGGCAAAAGCCGCTTCCTGGTCGGGCTGAAACTGGATAGCGCCCGATTCCCATTCCAGCAACCAGGCATGGAAGGTTTCGGTATTGGCTGGATTTTTCAGCCATTCTTCCACGGTCTGGCGTTCGAGGGGGTTAGCCTGTCCGGCCAGATAGGCAAACAGATTTTGTTTCGATAACGAATGAGTCATATTCGTAGCATTTGAACGGGAGACTTTATAAGCCGTTTTTCCCCTTAATCCATTAAGCAAAAAGATTGAAAAGCAGCAGCAGTAAGGTCCATTCCTCACGTAGCGTCTGGCGTAGGTGTTTTAGCGCTCTGGAAATGTGCACTTCCACCGTGCGGGGCGAAATCTGCAATTCGGTGGCTATCTCGTCGTATTTTTTATTCTCGAACCGACTCAGCAGAAAGACCCGTCGGCATTGCGCCGGAAGTTGGCCAATAGCCTCATTGACAGCCAGAAAGAGGTTGTTGAAGTGGACTTCCGCATCCGGTTGCGGTTGGCTGCCCGACAAGTGATTTTCGGTAGTTAATTCAATAGAATCCGTTTTTCCGAATTCTTTCCGAAGATGCGTGTAGGCTTCGTTCCGAACCGCCGTAAACAAATAGCTGACGTACGACGAATGAATTTTTTTGTAAGCCTCTGACCGATAAAACTGGTAAAATACTTCGCTCACCAAGTCTTCCGCCAGTTGCCGGGAGTACACAAACCGGACGGCATGGCTGCACAACGGCGTGTAATACTGCCGAAATAGCAATTCGAAGCCTTTGCGTGGGTCTTGCTCAAAGGTTTTCCGAAGAAAAAGTTCTGAATCGTATACCGTCGACATTGGCTTTGGCTCGTTTACGGATGGCGAGGGCCAGGGGTCGGGCGTGGCATTAGGGGACAATACTGTAAAGGTAGCCATTGACTCGATATTGCTTAAACAAATCGAAGACTTAATTGCACAATTTTACCCTTACTGATTTTTCAAAAAATTTTCGTAATCCTCATTATCTGTTCGTAAAGGGGTATTTTTTTAACTGCTAAGAGATGCGCCATGAAATGGACTTGTAGGGAAGGATGGGGTAAATTTTCAGAAAAAAAAGAGGGATTGTGAAGGCTTCCATATGAATAACCCCCAATTTCATAGAAGGACCGTGGCTATAAGAACCTGTTGAACCAGAGAGGATATTCTCCGCAGCTCCAAAGAGTTTTTCAATTCGCCAATGGTTATTTAAGTACAGATTTGACTGGCTATTTTCAATTAGTTCCTCTTTTGTGGGTCTTAATTGAAACACACCAAACAAGATTATACATGCGGCCTTTTAGCAAGGATTTCTTCTACCTTATTTTACTTTTTTCTGTTGTTCTTCATGCTCAAAAGATGATCAAGACTCTGGGTGTGAGAGTTCAATACATCGTATCCTGGAAAACGTACAAGCTAGATACGTGGGTGAAGGCGTGTTTATAATTGCGGATATAAATTCGGGATTCACCCAGATATACCCCTGTGAAATAGATACAACTTGGGAAATTAGTAAAGCTGAAAATACCTGGAACTACACTATTTCGGGCAATCTTAAAAAGCATTGTGCCGGCTCTAACCCAGAGCTTGAATTGCCATATTCAGGGGCGAAGAACCAGCTTACAAATATCAAAAAGATGTAATGCCCTCCTACAACAAGGTTGTGTTGGAAGGCTGCGTAAAGCAGCTTTCCATTGTCGCTAGGAACGCCCTATTACTGGCACATATTGATGCGGGTTAGCCGTTCGTCTATGGTGGGAGCGTTTTTGTAAGATAAAGGTGCTTCTCTTCCAATATAAACTTACTAGTCAATCAATAAGCCGTCCGGTTTGGTACTGTAAGTGCCCATTTTTGGACAACACAGGAAACACTGATGTGCTAAAAATGCCGTTGCGTTGCCATTAGGCCTAATTGTACAGAGTTGGTAAGGTATTTGTACGACAAAGACTATACTAACTTTCTTCGCTTAAATCGGCTAACTTTTGAAAAGTTCCATATTCGCTTAAAACAAGTTTTAAGGCACTTATTATAAGCGATGTTAGGCCTGCCGGGGAAAGGGGATGTTCGGGTTTTAGATGTTTAGACTCTTCTTGCGCTAATTCATTCATTAATGATCAACCAAATCTAAGAAACGCTTGACAGCAGAACGAGCCATAATACCAACTGTTTCTGTAGCTTATTTAATGTGTATCCGACTCATCAGGAACCGGATTCCCAGAGCTGTGTATAAGAGTATTACGCCCGTTTCACTGGCTGCTTCCATGTAATGAGTATCGTATATGCCCGACTTGTAGTCCCCAATCCAGTCGATTAAAGCCATGGTATAGCCCACGCAGCAACCAAATACGGCCAGAATGAACAGCAGAAAAATCAGGTAATGTCTCATAGCTGTGCATAGAAGAGCGTGAACAAGATGGCTGTAAATGAAGTACAGGGAAATTTAGACCTATAAGGTTAGTTAGGTGAGGCTGCATGCCGATCAATGCGGTCAAAGAGGACAGTATTCGCCAAGGTTACTTTGAGGAAGAATTGGCGGGTGATTTGCTGGCCTGCTTGTAGGTTGAAACGTCGGGCTACGGCGTGAAAACAGAAAACGGGAAATCTTCGGTAATAAACAACGATCAATGCTTTAGAGTAGCGAAAGTTCATGGGTAAGCTGGGTTAGGTTAACAGGCAAGCCAAAGAACAAGTTACTGACTACGATCAGAAAAGAAATGGGGTTGCCCAAGTTTGTAGACCGAGTTGAATCAACCCCAATCAACCCCGTTTTCAACAAGAATAAGTAGTGATCTGGGCAACGTATCAGCTAAGGTCGTGTTGATTACATTTCTCAGCGTACTGTTTAGCCAGTTTGTCCCTTGTTCGTTTCAAGCGCATTTTCATCGCCGTCTGCGTGACTCGGTAATAACTGCTCAACTCAGCAATGGACATGTCATGCTCGTATTTAAGTTTTAATAAAGTGGTTTCTTCAACTGGCAACTGAATGAGCACTTGATTAAAAAGAGCCAGCCGCTCTTGCGAACTAATACTTTCGTCGGTTGGCTCTGTTTCATTGATTAAATGATAGGTCAGCGATTCCGTTTGTAGTTTTTTATTGAGCTTGATCTGATCCAGACAATAATTATGGGTAATTGCAAATAACCAGGTTGACAGGGCTGACTTACTGGTAAACTGGTCGAGCTTAACAAACACTTTGAGGAATATGTCCTGGGTATAATCCTGAGCTTGCTCCGGATCCTGGGTCATGGTCAAGCATTTATGAAAGACCTTTTTGACGTACTGATTGTAAAGTGTCTCAAAAATTCCCGTGTTACTAAGATTGCCGGTCTGTAGGTTTGACGTAATGACTTGTTTCATAATGTCAGTTTGGAATAGTCGTTTAAGTTAAGGTAAGTTCAACGCGATACGGATTGAGGTGCTCCTAATCCGCTTGGGGAACATTCGACTAAGGCTTCTATTAAAACCTTGTTTATAGGTGCCTAAAAACACAAAACCCTTGTCCAGTAAAGTTGACTCTTTTTAAGGGGCCTGCTGTTTATCAAAATACGTTTGGGGTAAAGTAGCCGTCTCAAATTAGAACAACCGAAGTTCTGTCAAAAATCGTTGCCACTCCAGCAGCGAAAATGGCTTTAAACAATAACTAGCAGCACCTAATTGATAGGCTTCTTGGACTTGTTATGGCTAATCACTCTGGGACAGCACAATAGTTGGTACCAACTTGCCTATGGGATGGCCTTTAAGCAATTGTGAAAAATCCAGCCCGTTGCGACTACCTGCCAACGTGATATCTAAGAGAATAACTCTGGGACCCTTGCCTTCCAAATTATAGAAGTAGGAGGCTGCTTCGTCGAATGTTGTGATAGGTATAAACTCCGCTTCAGGAAAGCTCCTGCTGGCAGTACGTTGAAGGATGTCGATCATCGCTGCATCATCATCTACCAATAAGATTGGAAACGGATATCTACTTAGTTGATTCAGGAACCTCATCTTAATTGCAGTTCACTATTGGTCACTTGGTACATAGAAAATTTATCAATGAGTACAGCTAATCTCCACCTAATCGCTAGCTGATCTAACCTTGTACTATTCGTTTAATCGATATGCTTATACCGGTCACAAAGCAGTTGCCAGATGGAGTCTGAGATCAGACGGAGTTGTTTCTGATCCTGTTGGGCATAGTAAAACTCTGTTGCTGACATCTCTTTAGTAGATAATCCATCGAAATAATGCTTATAAACATACTCCAGTTTATTAGCTGCCCTTATCAGCGTCTTGTCGTCTAGTTCAGGGAGTTGATGGTTATTGTACCGCAAAATGATGTCCTTGACGTCATTTTGGTAAATTTTGTTCACCATGTTGAGGGAAATTTTTTGTTGGTGAAGTAGCACTAAAAACCCAGTTATGAATGAAAGCAAAATGAACTCTCCAAGAACCAGGGACAGGTTCGCCATGAAAATGTCGTCATTAGATCAAGTCGTTAAGGCAAGTGGAAAGTGATTTGGCATAACATGAAATGCAGTGCAGTCCCGCTCTTTCAGGATAGACAGATCAACCTTAAACCGAGATTCGTTTCACTGAATCTGTATTGCGTCGCTTTTGAAATAGTACGGCTAACCTCAGGGGCTAAAGACGTGATGATCTGAAAATCAGGCAGCAATAAGTTAACCGGTAAGATCGATTGCAGTATCAAACTCACTCTGGCAACAAGAAGACGGCGGTGGCAAACTATAGAGTCTTATACTGAGGATGCTCAGTTGACCCGTTTATACATTTACTTTTCAGGTACGACATCAACCTGAAAATTTGATCTGCCAAATAGCTATGTATTTAGTAGATGCCGCAAATCAAAGCCCGTTTTAAAGCAAATTTATGCTTCAATAATCATTTCGGGGCAGGTACATGATTATTGTGTCTGGTTGGCTGTTCATACTTATGGGATTAGGCTGGTTTTGCTGCTCTTGCTTTATCCGAAGATATAATTGTTGGAGCTGCTCATTAAACCCACGTTTACCCTAATACCGCTGTGCAACTCTTAGTTGCAAGACTAATTAGTTATTAGACAATATGTGATGCGTTAAATCACCCGCGCAGATGATTATTATCATGGCGGAACTGAGGAATATACTTAAGTATTTATACTAGTTATCTATGATGATATTTACCAGTAGGAAACCAATACAAATGGTATAATTGAAGCTTTTATTGTAAAAAAAGCCGATCAAGATTTTCATTAAATGTAAGCAAACAGAAGTTGCGCAAAACGCTCCCATATGAGACTCAGAAGTTTATCATTCCTTGATTGGGACGTATTTAGAGAGATGAAAATCGCCGGAAATTAGCGGTATTACTTACAAAGTTATATCTACCTCACACGGCTCACCAACGAAAACCCCTTTAGCCATAATTACGTAAGATTAAGCTCAAGGCGCTCTTATTTAAGTAAGCCCAAAAATCGCTCAATATCCCCTTTCCCTTTCTCCGTCGCGTAGGGTAGCAACACTTTAGCCAGTAGGGTGACATATTGCGTGATCTGTGCTGGCGGATCCAGATGGCGAAATGATACACTGGCTTCGGAAAGCCAGAAACGGGCCGTCAGGGTATAAACTGACACCAGAAAATCTATATCGGATTCCGGGGCCAGATACGCCGACGCCTGTAGACTGACCAGGTTAGCTATGATCGAGGAAGACCGCTTTTTTTCCGTTTCC
Source organism: Spirosoma flavus (assembly GCF_054778555.1). Taxonomy (NCBI): domain Bacteria; kingdom Pseudomonadati; phylum Bacteroidota; class Cytophagia; order Cytophagales; family Cytophagaceae; genus Spirosoma; species Spirosoma flavus. The sequence continues at coordinate 1,037,803 of NZ_BAAGZL010000002.1, read as the reverse complement.
TTATAGCGTTGCGACAGGACCTTGTTCTGTTCCATCAGGTGCACAATACTGAGCAGCAGGCAGCGGTAGTGAACATGATGCGTAAAAACAAGTCGAAACCGGTCCAAAAAGGAAAATAAACTAAGCGGCTCTTCGACGACAATGCCTTCGTTTAATGTGGATAAATCTTGGGCTAGCCGGTTCACTAAATCGTCTTTCGTGGGAAAGTAGTAGGTTAGATTGCCCACCCGGATGCCCAGTGCAGTGGCTATCTCACGCAGACCCACGTACTCAATTCCCCGTTCATTGAACATTTCTAACGCTTTATCCACAATTTTTGCTTCTCTGGTCATATTCTATTCTAGGGCATTGTCCTAAATTTATTACGTTTGTCAAAACAAACAAATAAAAAAGGAAATGACTATTTCATATCCTCACACGATTGAAAACTGCCTGGGAGAAACACTTACGTTTCTTTCAGTTGAGCCAAGCCTCGATGGCGATAAAGTGCTGGTTGAAAACCAAGTAGCTCCTCAATCAGGCCCTCCCATGCATACGCATTTTAAGCAGGACGAAGCGCTGACGGTCGTAGCGGGCAAACTGGCTTATCAGGTGCTGGGGCAGGAAGTGCATTATGCCCATGTGGGCGAGAGTGTCCTGTTTAAACGCGGCACTCCCCACCGATTCTGGAATGCCGGAGAAACTCCATTGCTCTGTAAAGGATGGATTCAACCTGCCAATAGCATTGTGTATTATTTATCGGCCATCTATGCGGCTCAAAACAAATCTGGCAAAGCGCAACCCGAAGCCTTCGATGCGGCATATCTGTTGACTCGGTATGCTTCTGAATACGATATGGTCGATATTCCAGTTTTTGTCAAAAAAGTGATTATTCCCCTCACGTATCTGACGGGTCGGCTTCTGGGGAAATACAAGCATTTTATGGATGCGCCTAATCCGTTGCCCTAATGTAGCCGTTGTCTTGATGCTAACCAGTCGATGCCCTTAGCCAGCATCAGGAAACCCTACTCGCCCAACTCGTTGGCAACTAATTAGTTGAGGGGACATTCAAGAAACTGTTGTTGACACTGCGACAGGATCAAGTAGTACCCATTCTCTGAACGGTAAGTTCTACTCAAGCGTTGCTGGTCAGAACTCATCATTACTTGAAGGAGGGCTCCGTAAAAGCTAAGTTGATTACTCACTATCAACAGATAACAGATCGGTGTAGTCACTTTATGGGTAAACTGGAAGCAGACAATTCATAGCTATTTCGGACTATGGGAAGTAAAGTATGAAAATACGTTTTCTGTTGACAGGCAAAGGGTCTTTATCTTAATCTCAGTAAACCCCCTTCGTGAGACAAAGAGAGATTTGAGTATCAATAATTCGGGCGTTTAAAGAAACGGTATTTTGCCTGAGGTTCGCACTTTGACTACCACATTGTTCACTTATACAATAAGGATGATAGATCGAGAAACTGGAAGTTTGAATATCTCTGAGACAGTCCAAATCAGACCCGATACCACACTAGAAAAGATTTAAAAAACTTGAATCTTGGCGAGGTGCAAGAGTCAAGAGATAGGCATAATAGCTGGCAGTGGTTAACGGCTAAAAATGTACAATCCGGCAAATACCACTCCATACTAAGCTTCGGTTTTTAAAATAACGTACTTAGACAGGTTGCTTTAATTGTATCAGATCATAAATACGATCAAACCGCTGATTGGGGCACTTGGTCAGAAGTAAGTGAAACTGAACAATTAGCCAATCTCCAAAAGTGGCTAGAGAAAGAGTTAAGTTCAAGGTGTGACTTTAAATGAGGTTCAGTAGAAGCCTATTACGACAGGAAAAGCGGTTCGAGTTTAATAGTATTAAAATACAACTGACATTTTTTAAGCAGCCTGCCTTGTCTGAAAAAATCTCTTTCAAGTGAGCTATTGGGACGAGGTATGTTGAGCACAAAATTATTGGTTCATTCTCAGTAAAGGCTCCTACGTGAGACGAAGCAGCATTCATATATCTGCTTCATAATTGGGGCGTTTTCTGAGATGCATCATTAATTTTATAACTTAACGAAAATGCTTAGTTAATAGAGTGGCAACTATGCCTGCTATCTATTCCATCTCCGATTTTTTTGAGGCCTATGGATTAGGGCGACCATTGTATCCACAGATCATGTGTATGCGCTTGGAAGAACAGCCCGATACCAAGCTGACCGTCATGCCGCTGTATCGATCCGATTTCTACCGGGTTATTCAGTTTACAAACTCCCAGCTAGCCTTTACCGCTGGGGAAACTAGACAATCAATCGGGCAGAATTGTTTAAGCTTTAGCTATCCCGGTAAATTGGAATCTTGGGAACGAAAGGGACGATTATTTGGAACAGTTATCTATTTTACCGAAGAGTTCGCCGGTTTAAATCCTGACCATTCGGCCTTTGATAGCCAGTTTCCCTTTTTTACAATTGAAGGCGATACCCTGCTTTCGTTGGACGACGTAGAGGCTGGCCAACTCCAGCAACTAGCTAATGAAATGATTGAGGAGATGCAGTCAGAGTTGCCCGACAAACTGAGCATGATTCAAAAGCTACTGACCGTCTATCTGCATAAAATAAGGCGAATCTATACGAAAAAAATGGGCGATCAGCCTGCTGAGCAGAAAGATAACCAAGCTCTATTTAATCGGTTTCGAAAACAAATGGATGAGTATTTTGCGCAGTTAGTGACGGGCCAACAAATGCTAATGCCCTCTGTGTCTATTTTGGCCGACTCAGTAGGGGTTAGCCCGAATTATCTCAATGAGGTTATTAAACGGGTTACCGGCCAAACCGCTTCCACTCATCTACAGCGTAAAATGATATTGGAGGTAAAAAGCAACTTGTTACATTCAGATGACCAGATCGCTCAGATCGCCTATCGGTTCGGCTTTGACAATGTGCCCTATTTCAATCGATTCTTCAAAAAGCAAACCGGCCTGACCCCCTTGGAATTTCGTGCCCAATACCGTACGTAATCGGCCGGCCGTTAAAAAAGATAAGCATAACCGTAAATTGTATAAGCCTTATGCTGGGCTAGAGTGGGAACTTTGTTTTCTGATAACAAAGACAAGCATGATACGCCTACTCACCTCATTACTTTTTCTTTTGCCACTTTCTACCGGTGCTTTACAGGCCCAAAACGTGCCTTCACCAACTAGCCCACAATCTGAAATGGAGTTATCGGCTATTAAGGCGCAATTAACACCGGAAGAATACAAGGAATACCAGAGCTGGGTCGCCATTGGCGTAGGTGGGCTTCCGCATACCCTAGAAGGTTTTCGTACCTTACAAAGTCTCAACAAGAAGCTTAGAAACCCGCTCGACATCTCACAACTGATTGTCAAGATGGGGGCAACCGGCGATATAAAAGCGCTCACGGATTTGCCTAAGCGGACAGGAGCCAGACCCACGATTGCCCCGTTTGCCATTCCGCACCGCCAAACCGATCAGCATAACGACACGGCCATCCGCGAGAAACAAAAAGCCCTTTTTGATGAAGTCGTGGCGCAAAACAAATCGTTGGTGCACATGCGAAAAAGCTATTTTGAACGGCACAATGATGCCGTGTTTCTCAACGACAGCACTAGGGGTAATCAGACGGTCGTAACGGATACGCATGCCGAAGTAGGCCACCTGCACCCGACTGATGGATCGATGCATTTTTCTTTAAGCCCCAGTGACACCAAAGAGGTTTTAGAAAAGGGATGGGGCGAGCTGCATGGGTTAGCCGGACAAATCTATAAGCCGGGGAGTCAATTACCGGCAACATATATGATGGTATATTCCCCTCGAACAGAGGAAGAGTTAGTAACCATTAAGAAGATACTGGAAGCGGCTATTCTCTATTCATCCCTGCGCACAGCCAAATAAGTGACCTAATTTTCCCATTCTCATAAAAGACTCACACGTGAGACGAACCAGCGTTCATGTATCTGTTTCAATATTATGGCGTTTCGTGAAACGGTATTTCGCTTGAAGTTTTGATTTTGGCTGACATATAACAGATACGTTCCATCAAGGTCTTATCGGCTTTTGCTCGGTCAATCAATTCGAAGAGAAATGAAGGAACGAAATAATAATCAAACAACCAGCGGGTAACAATTACTAATGTTGATAGACAAATAACCCCAACAAACGACATTTTCAGTATTCGTTTTTTGTCCATTTGAACTAATATAAAGGTAACTAGTAGAGTAAGGATGAGCTGTTTTATCATAGCGGCCCACCGCAGTGGTTGGTTCGGTTGTATAAAAGTGTTATAAAAACTCCCCACAGAAAGCGTTAAACAAAACCATCACTAAAGCACATATATGCAGGATTTTAGTCATTTCTGTTCGTTTTCAAGGATTTCAACCACATCGGTGGCCGCCACTGCGGTGGGGTGCAGAGCTAATTAGCTTTACTCCTGTCGTCTGTTACTGAGCTGTAAAAGAAGATTAATGAAACGTAAAAGATGGTTTTACAGACTGTTGTGGATTATTACCCCTAATTAGGTGGGCATATTAGCTAAATATGGTGCCTATACAACGGTCTCACAAAAAGGCTCCATTCAGTGAGATGCTGATTACCGAACCCTTACTGCTTTACGGTCTGGTCTAACCGGGGAGCGTGGTAGCCATCGGTCAGTACCGCTACAATCATTCAATAACAAGTCCCTTTAGTTAATTGGATCGCTTCGCAAAATATCCCAATGCGTTTGACCCGGCAGAAGCCGATGAACCGGAATCGTTATGTGAAAGGCAGTGCAGAAACGACGAATGGCCTCATCTATGTCTTCAGCAGAGTACCGCGACGAGAAATGACCTAGAATCAGCGTTTCAATATTAAGATCAGCAACAGCCGCCAAAACGTCTTCCAGCGTGCTGTGTTGATTCCGGTTCGTTTCTAAAGTAGCCAATTCGGCCCGGGTAAGGAAGGTCGCTTCGTGAATCAAGATCTGCGTGTTATTCCACTGATCAAAGTTTTCGGCGGGTGTGTCGCCTGAATAAGCTAGTAAGTTTGTCCGGACTTCATCTGTCAGATTTTCCCGCCCAACCTTTTCCGCTAACTGCCGCAACGCTTCTCCTGATAGGTTGACGAACTCTGATTTTAGCTTATTTTTTGTTTCATAAATCTGATAGCCCAAGCTTTTTATTTCATGCGGTTGTGCTTTAACAACGTGATTGTTGCGGGCCGACTGCACAAATAAGTCTTTACGAAGCGGAATGTGTTGCTGATCCCCAATGGGTTGCCATACCGTTTTTTTGACTCGCCCGTCAAATTGTTTTGAAAAGGTTTCCAGTGCTGAAATAGATCCTGCATCGGTTGGATAATAAACGGCTGGAAAGCCGTCGCGGGCGTTTAGTTCATTCAAGCGCAACAGTCCTGTTACGTGGTCGCGGTCAGCGTGCGACAGGAAAATATGGTCAATCTTGCGCGATTTCTGTAAAAGTGTAGGGGCTATGCCATCGCCCGCATCGAGTAATACTCGTAGCTCTTCAACGAAATACCAGGTTGAAAATAGGGCCGTCGAATAGCCAGTTATCGTCAGTATCATTACGCACGGGGACTGACGACTACCACCGCCTAATATCCAGTTTTTTTGGCAGTCATCGTGACTTTGTAAGATCTACATCAATTAATCAATTAACCTGATCCAGTAAGCTTCGTTCACTCAAAACGTCCTCTTCTCTTAACAGCTCATCGACCTGCTTTTCAAGTCTGGGTAAGAACAAGGCCTGGATATACACAACATCAACTGGATTAAAGGCCACTCCTCCGGCTAACTCGTAGCCAGCGGACAAACGATCAACGACTTGCGATTCGAGCAGTTCCAGCGTTTCGGCTGCTTCAACGACATATAACTTCATCTTACTAGGAAGTTTGGTTAGTAGGTTACGATCTATATCTGTTGATCAGTAATAGAAAAATACCTTTATTAGATCTGGTACATCCCCTGTAGATATCAGTACTACGTTTAGTAGCTAATTGTTTGTAGGTCCACGCCAGAAATCAATCCCGGTTTCGTCGTCGAGGTTGTCCGTTTCGGCTGGCTCGTTGGTAATGATATCGGCCAGAATGTGTGCCGCTTCCTCAACTAGATTCAGGGCTTTGGTGAGTCGTTTCTGGTGAGTCTCATCTTCATTCGTATCACCGATACCCGTAACGGTTAACAGCTCAAACGATAATCTGGCTAATTCACCGCCAATACGACGGAGGTCATTCTTTGTTGGTTCTGATACGTTGTTCATCGTTGCTCTGTACCGGATTTCGTCACGGTGTCGAATATATTTACGTACGCAACAGGCCTCTTGCTACGTTGTCAGCCTTTGCAGTAGGGATTTCATGGTGTACTATTGATGTACTTCAGCGGCTAATTCTGGCAATCGATTTAGCAGGTTAGGAAGTACGTATTTATCATAATAACTAGTGGTTATGACCCAACTTAAACTAAAAGTTTACCCCTCAGAATTCTTTGGTATGATTCGTTTTCTGCAAAGCTTCTCCAGCAGTTGGAAACTACCTCTACCCCAACAATCGCTGGCTGGTGTCGTGTTGAACCACTACGTATTGAGCTTGAAAATAGATAAAATAGTAGCGTGGAAGCATAAAGTCCCAACAAAAACGCACACCCTGAACTTACCATTGCCTGTAGCTAAAGCCCTCTATCAGGAGTTGCAGGCTACCTATATTGACGAGTGGCAGGTCATGTTTTTGACGAAGCTGGATCAGGCCGTCATGAACTTACGCTTGAATTGACACGCTGAAAAAATGGAAAAGAATAAGAATCCATACGAATCACTTTTAAGAGTATAAACTTAGAGCTTGATGATAAGGTTCTATATTTCAGGAGTTTGTATTTAGTTTGGTGCTAATTTTAACGTCTAAATTAATGTTAAACCGTACTTTTCTTGATCCCGCTGGATCTTTTCCTGCACAGCTTCAATAACCCAGTCATGGACCGAAATTGAAAGCTTGCGATTGAGGCCCGCTGGACGTTTATCACGTAATAGTTTGATAGCGTCCATCTTAGTGCTTTTAAAAGTGATCTTGATCGCTTTAGTCTGATTAGGATCCGTAGCTTCCTCTCCCCAGCTCGTTGGTTTCCCGCCTTTGTTGATGTACTCCTGAATTTTCTCTGGTACGGAAAATTTGGCAACCTATGAGTAGCCTGTGATACGTTTCCAGCGATTTCTGTAGGGAGAAAGTGAACGGGAAAGCGAAATCGTGTAGCGCATTTATAATATAATTGTATTGTATATAACAAAAGTTTAGTATAGCGCTTTTGGGTTATGTATGAATCGCCATGTCAGAAAGAGGTAAACGAAAACGCTCTCATTCGTTCGTTAAAGCAGTCGTTCGGACCCGCTTCCAGATTCCTTTCTTTCAGTCATTAGTACAGGCTGGTTTTCCTAGTCCTATCGACAATTATGTAGAGCGGGTCTGTGACCTGAACTACCTCTGCATCACGAACCCGGAAGCTACGTACTTCGTCCGTGCGATAGGGGACATGTATGTCGGACGAGCATATCCAGGAAGGAGACGTATTGATTGTCGATTGTTCACGTGAGGCCACTGACGGTTAAATCGTAGTTGCCTGGGCGAATGGGGAAACACACTTAAACGTATTCGCTACGTCGGGCGGATGATTGTACTCGAGCCATCGAATATAGACTACCTGCCAAGCTACATTCATCCGGGCGACGACTTCCGATTATTGAGTGTCGTTACGTTCATTATTCATAAAGTATAGCCGCCATGATCGCGCTCGTCGACTGCAACAATTTCTACGTATCCTGCAAATGGGCCAGACTCAATGAATCCATTGTACACAGCTTAATTCCGCAACTTGCCTGTCGATGGTTTATTACCTAAAAGCCTTAATCAATCTTGAAGCGGCTATTTTCTTTCCAAAATCTGTTTCACTAATGCTTTAAGTTCATCGATTTGTCCCTGCTGTTGCTTGACAGTCTTTTCTTGTTGAATACTATATAGCGTCAACTCCTCTACTTTCTCCAACAGAGTTGCATTCATCTTTACCAGATCAATCCCTTCTTTGGCGACCTGCTCCGCCGAGGGAACACCAGGTAAATGCCCGTGTTGGGCTACGTAGGTGGCAACAAAAGGCAGTGGGCGAAGCTGGTACGTCGGAGCAAAGACTTTATCACTCCACTCGGTAGGACTGTTGATACGAAGCTGGTAGCGAGCTTTGATAACCTCTCCCTTCTCGGTGACGGTCAGGAATTGATCAGTGGATCGGTTGGTGGGACTATTAGCTGTTAGATTTGTTAATGTCAGCCCACTGGTATTAGGGAATTCACTGACCACTTCCAGGCGATTAGTCGGCGCTGAAGTCCCGATTCCGACATTGACCTGATTTCCTAAGATTAGAGCGTTACTGGTCGCTACGTGGCTGTTGGAACCGATGGCAATGGCGTTTTTCAGCCCATCCTCTGCCTGGCTGTTGTAACCCATTAGTACGTTATCATCGCTGGTGGTAATGGTGGTGCCTGACTGAGGGCCAATAATGATGTTATTACTACCAGTGGTATTATAAAAACCAGCCTGATAACCTATAAACGTATTATTATTACCCGTACCGTTCTGATAACCCGCAAGATTACCGTTAAACAAGTTGTTGAAGCCCGTAGTATTCAAAAACCCCGCATTGTAGCCACTGAATACATTGTCATGGCCTTCGGTATTGTTGTACCCCGCCTGATTGCCCGTAATTATATTTTTGTATCCTGTGGTATTGTTATACCCCGCCTGATAGCCGGTAAATATGTTATAAAGCCCCGTAGGTTTATTCGAATATCCTGCCTGGTAACCGATAAACACACATTCGCGGCCCCCTGTATACCCTGCCTGATAACCAGTAAATACATTATAACTTGTTGCTGTACCGGAATACCCCGCCTGATGACCAATGAAAACATTATAATTCCCACTGACATTAGAGTACCCCGCCTGATTGCCGCTGAATATATTTTCATGCCCATTGACATTGGAATACCCTGCGCTGTACCCGCTGAATACATTATTAATTCCCGTAGAATTGAGCAGACCTGCCCCTCGTCCCACAAATGTGTTGTTCTCCCCAACTGTGTTCTGTCGACCAGCTTCGTGGCCAACGAATACATTATTACTGCCGGCTGTTGTCTGCTGGCCCGCATCAACACCATAGTAGCTATTCCAGCTGCCACTTTGCATTTTGTAGGCTGCATTATAGCCAACTACCGTATTGCGGGTGCCTATCAGACTGCCACTACTGCCTGCTCCCGGCCCTATAATGGTATTAAACGTGCCATAAACAGCTGTGTTGGAATTGTTAGGCGAGGTGAGTACGTAGTTTCCTTGGGCAATTAGAATGTCTGGCAGAAGCAGAAATGGGATAACCAAAGCGAGAAGCTTATACATAAACTTAGTGCTTGTAATGAGAAATGTTTTTCTAATTGACTCAATATCAGGTTGTATATCAATAGGTTAATTGGATTTTAATCCATCTTTTGAGTAATCGGTAGGGCGTGGATGACCAATAAAAAACGCCAGTCCTCGTGGAGCCAGCGTATCATCTACGCGTTATGTTTACAGCCTTGATTTAATCTATGCGTAGCATTACATTATTTATATTCTGGGCAATACGTTCTGTCAATAAGGCTGTTTTATGCTCCAACCAGAGTTAGTTCTTTAATCGGTAGCTATATAATTGATAAAATTATCGAAGGAAGCATACCACGTAGCAGCTACTTTTTATTTGCGACTACCAACTTGTGTCCGGAGATGTGTTCAAGCCGATTGGCTTGAGGATTCCGGGCAGGGTAATTTGTTGGTTAAAATTGGTGAAAAGCTTAAACAGGTACAGAAGCTTAAATTGAGTGACCTGCGAGAAACATCTGTTTTTGTCAATAACAGGTTTGCTGACTAAAACTGGCCATCCGCAACATGCCCGAGTCAAGTCAGTTGCAAAGGGATCTCAACCGTATTACGTTATACTAGCTACAAAAAAAGAAGCCTGACTATAGTCAGGCTTCCTTCTTCCATTTTTCTTAACGTTGAGTTTATATAAATGCTGCCTTTTTGCTGACAGCTAGCAATTTCATAGCGTTACTTCTTCTATTGCCTAAACTGTGCCAGATATAGCTGTTAGTAATTGTTATTACGTAAGTGGAAGATTTTCAGATGCTTATGATTTATCTGGTTTTGCCATATTTTCTATTTATGTAGAAAAAGGTGGAAAATTTTCCCCAGAACTGTAGCAATTTGATCCACTTCGATAAGTTTCTTTCACTAAATGTTCAGGCCAGGTCAATGATTAAATTTGTGAGAAAGATGCGGGGTTGAGGAATGTCCGAGTGATACTGGAAATAAGTCTGGCATCAGCGTACTCTGGCATCGAACTGATCTTTTTCCACTCCGAATCGCTGCCGAATGCCTTCCAGTTCTGGTCATGCTCAGCCATATTATCGAACGTTAACATATACGTTAAATTCGGCCGATTAGGGCCAATCAGCGTTTCACCGAAAAATACGGGCGTCAACCCAACACGCTTGAAAATAGCGATTTCGCCAGCCTGATTGAACATTTCTATTTTTTTCTGGCCCGCTGTTTCGGAAGGGCTTTCGTAGCGACGTAACTCGAATAGGCGCGGCTTATTTTCGGGCACTTCCACTTTAGGCATTCCTGTGAAGGCACGTAGTAACGAACTCTCTACGCGCTCGTAAGCTGGAGCCGTCGCTTCGGCCATTAAATAATCAGCGCCCGCCTGCTGATAGGTTGTATCATTAGCTAATTGAGCCGGTAACTTAAAATAAGCTTCCATCGACGGGAAAGGGATGACGGCCACCAGCTTAGTAAAACCCTGAGGAAGGTATTCGGTAAACACCCCAACTGGTTGACACCCTAACTTATTCAGGGCTGGAATGGCGGCTTTCTGGAAATAGTCCTGAACGGTTTTGAGTTGTCGTCCATTTTTTAAATTGTAGACCCGTAATTCATAAAACTCCTGTCCAGCACCTTGCTGACTTGTCGCGTCATCAGATAAGGAGTTGACAGCATAAGGTACTGTTGGAGTAAGCATCGCAGCTTTTACAAACTGACGTCGTTTCATCGGAATAAAGAGTTGAGTTTATATGTGATTTTGACTAAGCGAGGTAAGATTCAAATGTTTTTAAGCCTCCAGGTAGATATATGAGTAAAAATTCATGCATTTCCCCAGATTAGAAGTAGGCTTGACAAGATAATCGACTTTTCAACGAATAGATAGCTCTAGTCGCTAAAAACGCCTGTATCCTTTCCTCAAAGATAGTACCGTTGTCTCACTTCTAACTTACCAGAATGGTCTTAAATAGTTGTAAAGAGTTAGAAAAGCAGCCGCGTTTATGAACCCACTAGTGATTAGCAGAAAGGCTAGTATGGTTGCGACGTGTGCTTGTGGTGATACTTTCTATCGTCATGAACCATTCATCTTCTTTTGAAAGACGTACACTTGGGGTGACATTCTCCAACAAAAATGAATCAAGTGTGGTGCTTTGGGCCCCTTTTGCCAAGCAAATAGCCGTTAAGATTTATGGCCAGCCAGCTGCATTACCACTTAAACAGGAAGAATTAGGCTACTGGTGCCTAAAAACAGACCAGATTCAGCCCGAAGATCTTTACACCTTCATAATGGATGGGCAATACGAGCGGCCAGACCCTGTTTCGTTGTTTCAGCCGCAGGGTGTACACGGCCCCTCAAAAGCTGTTGATACGAACCAATTCCGGTGGGATGATCAGAAATGGCAAAATCCAGCTCTGGAAGAGTATCTGATTTACGAATTGCACATTGGTACGTTTACCGACGAGGGTACCTTTACGTCTTTAGAAGAAAAACTTGATTATCTGAACACGTTAGGGGTCAATGCCATCGAAATCATGCCTATTGGTCAATTTCCTGATGGCCGGAACTGGGGGTATGATGGCGTATTTCCTTACGCTGCCGAGCATAGTTATGGTGGCCCGGAAGCACTGCAGCACCTCGTTAATGCCTGTCATCAGAAAGGTATAGCCGTTATACTGGACGTAGTATATAATCACCTGGGTCCCGAAGGAAGTTACGCCAAAGAATTTGGCCCTTACCTAACGAGTAAATATTGCACACCCTGGGGAGACGCGATTAATGTCGATGACGCCTGGTGCGATGGCGTAAGGCAGTTCATCCTTCAGAATGCCCTGATGTGGTTACGGGATTTTCACATCGATGCGCTACGTCTGGATGCGGTTCATGCCATTAAGGATTCCAGTCCGGTGCATATTCTTCAGGAAATTCGCCAGCAGGTCGATCAACTGATGGAAGCCACCGGCCGGCAGCATTATTTGCTGGTAGAATGTGATCTCAACGACCCCCGTTACATTAATCCGCTGTCGGAACATGGCTATGGCATGGATGCGCAGTGGATGGATGAATTTCATCACTCGCTACGTGTTTCGGCGGGGGAAAAACCGGAAGGATACTACGCCGATTTTGAAGGCGTCGGTCACCTGGCAAAAGCGTTTCGCGATGCCTACGTCTACGATGGCCAGTTCTCGACTGTTCGAAAAAAGTTGTTTGGGTACAAAGCCGAAACCAATCCCGGTCAACAGTTTATCGTTTTTTCCCAGAACCACGATCAGGTAGGCAACCGCAAACTGGGCGAGCGTTCCAGTCAGCTTTATAGCTTTGAGATGCAGAAATTACTGGCGGGAGCGGTGTTAATCAGTCCCTACGTTCCGTTGCTGTTCATGGGCGAAGAATGGGGTGAAACGGCTCCTTTTCTCTACTTCGTGAGCCATTCAGAACCAGAGCTGGCCGAAGCCGTACGGCAGGGCCGAGAAGAGGAATTCGCTGATTTTCTGGATGGTCGTGACGTGCCTGACCCTTTAAGCGACGATACGTTCCAGCAATCCCGAGTGCAGTGGACGCTTCAGGAGCAGGAGCCGCACCGAACGCTGTTACGTTATTATCAGACGCTGATCGCTCTGCGCAAACAGCATCCGGCACTACGTCATCTGAACCGCCAGAACATGAGCGTAGTGGTTGACGAGGCTAAAAAAACGCTGGCCGTCCATCGCTGGCATGAAGATCAGCAAATTCTGTGTCTGCTTAATTTTTCTAACGAAAATCAGTCCATTACGTTACCTATAGAAGGTGAAGGCTGGCAAAAATTATTCGATTCGGCTGATCCGAAATGGCTCGGCGATGCTACGTCGGCCGACTCGCTATCTGTGAATGACTCGCTGGTTTTACCGGCTGAATCACTGATTATCTACTCGCTATCTCATGAATAACCCGATTGCTACGTATCGAATTCAATTTCATAAAGAGTTTACATTCAGTCATTTTGAACGTATCATCCCGTATCTGGAAACGCTTGGTATTCGAACGGTTTATGCGTCTCCCATTTTCGAAGCTGTGGCCGGTAGCCAGCATGGTTACGACGTAGTGAATCCGCAGCGGCTAAACCCTGAAATTGGTACGCAGACCCAGCTAACCCGAATTCATAAGCAACTGGCTCAGCGAGGCATTGGCTGGATACAGGACATTGTTCCCAATCACATGGCCTTTGATCCGTCTAACGACTGGCTGATGGACGTACTGGAAAAAGGGGAACGGTCGATTTATAGCTGCTTCTTTGACATTGACTGGACCAGCCCGATTCACGAAGGCCGACTAATGGTTCCGTTTCTGGGAAATTCGCTAGAAGATGTACTTCAGAACGGCGAACTGGCTGTGGCCTGGCAGGATAAACGGCTGGTATTGACGTATTACGACACCGCATATCCGCTGCATCTGCGCTCGTATGCCCGCGTTTTGCAAGCCAGCGAGGCTAAATTCAGTAAACCAATTCAGCGCTTACTGGACCAACTGCCCGAACTGGATCAGCTCACAGATGCCACTACGTATCGTTTGCGTAGTCAGGAGTGGCTGCTAAAACTGGCCGAATTGCTTAACGATGCCGGAACTAAATCCATTTTACGTACCAATTTGAAGGCGGTCAATGCCGATTCGGCTTTGCTTCAGCAAGTGATTGATGAGCAAACGTATCGTTTGTGCGCTCACGGAGAAACCGATTTCCAGATTAATTACCGGCGTTTTTTTACGGTCAACAGCCTGATTTGCCTGAACATCCAGAATCCGGTTGTGTTTGAACATGTACACGAACACACGAAAAATCTGCTGAAAACGGGCGTATTTCAGGGATTGCGTGTCGATCATATCGATGGCCTGCACGATCCCAGCCGGTATCTGGATCAACTTCGGGAAATGGCGGGCGACGAGGCTTACATTGTGGTTGAAAAAATTCTGGAAGCCGGCGAAGAACTTCCCTCCAACTGGCCCATTCAGGGCGAAACCGGTTATCAGTTTCTGGCGCTGGTCAATAATCTGTTTACCCGAACGGGCAGTCAGCAGAAATTCACCCAGTTTTATACGAAGCTATTGGGCGAAAAGCAGGTCGTCTCGCGCGAGTTGCACGACAAAAAAGCGTATATTCTGGATGAGCACATGCGGGGTGAGCTGGACAACCTGCACCGATTATTCCAGGACTTAAATCTGGCTGAAAAGGAGCAGTTGGCCGCTTTACCGGATGATACGTTAAAAGGCGCCATCCGTGAGTTTTTGGTGCAGTGCCCGGTCTACCGCTATTACGGTAATTGTTTACCCCTGGAACAAACCGAAGCCGACGAAGTACGGGCCATTTTAGAACGAGTTCGTAACCGCAAACTGAGTCTTTTACCGGCCGCCGATTTGCTGGAAGACGTATTGCTGACCAAGCCTTTAGCCGGCGACAGTGATTACAACAACCGGGCGTTACGTTTCTACCAGCGCTGCATGCAGTTTACCGGTCCGCTGATGGCCAAAGGGGTGGAGGATACGCTCATGTATACATACACCCGCTTTATCGGACATGACGAAGTGGGCGATTCGCCAGAGTTTTTTGGCCTTAAAGTCAAAGACTTTCACCAGAATATGCTTGATCGGCAGACTAACTGGCCGTTGTCGCTGAACGCTACGTCGACCCACGATACAAAACGGGGTGAAGATGTGCGCAGTCGATTAAACGTATTGACGGATCTGGCCGATGAGTGGTTTACCGAAGTCGAAGCCTGGCAGCAACTGACCCGCGAGTTCAAGCAAGCGGACGTAACGGGTTTGGATGGAGCCGTTGGGGATGCCCCCGATGTTAACGATGAGTATTTCATCTACCAGACGTTGATAGGCGCTTATCCAATGCCTACGGTTGATACTGCTAAAGAATCAAAACGTAGTACGTCGTCTCCCGGCCAGGACGAAAAAAACTTTGCGGAACGTCTGGACGAGTACTTACAAAAAGCGCTGCGTGAAGCGAAACGCAATTCGACGTACACCGAACCCAACGAGGCCTACGAAGAAGCGACTAAAGCGTTTGCTCGTCAGTTACTGGATCAGAAAAAGCCTTTCTGGAAGCGCTTCGAACCATTTCGTCGGCGTATTACCGACCTGGGTATTATCAATTCATTGGCACAGGTAATACTGAAATTCACCTGTCCCGGCGTACCAGATGTCTATCAGGGTTGCGAAGGCTGGGACCTGAGTTTGGTTGACCCCGACAATCGTCGGCCTGTCGATTATGACCAGCGCCAGGAATGGCTGGATGAGATGATCAGGGGTAATACCGTCGATCAATGGGCGGAGTTATGGGAGCACCGCTACGATGCCCGCATCAAACTCTGGCTGGTGCATACACTCCTGAACGAGCGAAAGTTACAACCCGATCTTTTTGCGGATGGGCACTACGTACCGCTTCGGGTCGATGGGCGCTATAAACAGAACGTACTGGCCTTTGCCCGGCACTACCAGCGCGAATGGTACGTAGTGGCGGTTCCGCTGGGTATTGCTCAATTATGCCAGGAGCAGGAAACCGACGTAGTATCATTGGATTGGGGAAACACGCGAATTATTTTGCCCGATGAAGCGCCCATTCAATGGGAACATCGATTCATCAACGTAGTAGGCAAAGCCCAAAATGGGCTTCTCCTGACCGATTTATTTACGTTTCTGCCACTGGCTGTTGTCAAGCTGAAACAGCCACCCTCCGAACGTAGCGCTGGTATTCTGCTCTCTGTTACGTCTCTGCCGTCGCCGTTTGGTATCGGCGATTTTGGGCCCGAAGCCAGAGCGTTCGCCGATTTCTTGAGTCGCAGCCGCCAGACGTACTGGCAGGTGTTACCCCTCAATCCTGTCGATTCGTTGGAAGGGTATTCGCCGTATAGTACTTCGGCCAGTATGGCGGGCAGTCCGCAGCTATTGAGTCCAGCCCTGTTGGCTGAGGAAGGTTTGCTGGACGAAAGCGATCTTCAGGGCGCATACCTGCCTCACACAGATCAGGTTGATTATCAAAAGGTTTTTCAGCTAAAGGAAGCGCTGTTTGATAAAGCATATCAAAACTTTAAACAGAACTGTCCGACGACGCTACGTCAGGAATTTGGGCATTTTTGCGAGCGAGAAGCGCATTGGCTGGATGATTTTGCGCTGTATATGGCGCTAAAACAGGAGCACGGAAATAAGCCCTGGCACGCGTGGCCGAAAGAATACAGGCTTCGACAGAAAAGAGCGTTGACTGACTTCAGTAAGCAACAGGCCGACGAGTTGGAAAAAACTAAATGGCTCCAATTTGTTTTTGCCCGGCAGTGGAACAGCTTAAAGACGTACTGTAATAACCTGGGGATTCGACTGTTTGGTGATTTGCCGTTTTACGTCAGCTATGATTCAGTGGACGTTTGGGCGAATCCCGAGTTGTTCAGCATCGATAAAGACGGGCAACTAACCAGTGTAGCCGGTGTACCGCCCGATTATTTTAACGCCGATGGGCAACTATGGGGCATGCCCGTTTATCGGTGGGATGTCCTCAAAAAACAGAACTATTCCTGGTGGGTTGAACGATTGCGTAAGAATATAGAACGCTACGACCTGCTCCGGCTCGATCATTTCCGCGCCTTTGCTGATTTCTGGGAAGTTCCCGCCGACCAGTCAACGGCCGTAAATGGAAGCTGGCAGCCAGGCCCCGGTGCCGACTTGTTTACCGTACTGAAAAAGGAACTTGGTGAACTGCCCTTCGTGGCGGAAGACTTAGGCAAAATCGACCACGCCGTTTACGAATTACGGGATGAATTTGAGTTGCCGGGAATGGCGGTACTTCAGTTCGCTTACGGGAAGGACATGCCGCAATCGGTCAATAATTTGCATAATCACAAGCCGAATGTCATTGCCTACACGGGGACGCACGACAACAATACCGCTCGGGGCTGGTACCGTCAGGATGAAAAACACAAGCAAAGTCGGCAGTTGGAACGCTACGTTGGATTTTCCGTAACGGAAGAAAATATCCACCTGATCCTGATTCGAATGGCCTATGCGTCAGTGGCTCAAACCACCATTCTGCCCATTCAGGACGTATTAAACCTGGACGAAACTGCCCGTTTGAACAACCCGGCCCAATCGGGTACAAACTGGACCTGGCGACTACAACCCGACCAACTTACGCCAGCCATTGAAGAGCAGCTTCGGGAATGGACGGAGGTTTACAATCGATACTAAGTAAGAAATATAACCAGCAAAGACACGTAGCATGGTAAAAATAGGTTATCACGCATCACACGAACAGTTCAAACCCAGTACGTTATTAAACTACGTCAAGCGAGCTCAGCAGGCAGGTTTCACGGCCGCTACGTCATCGGACCATTTTCATCCCTGGAGCAACAGACAAGGCGAAAGCGGTTTTGCGTGGTCATGGCTCGGGGCTGCCTTGCAAGCGACTTCATTGAGTTTTGGTGTAGTGAATGCGCCCGGCCAGCGCTACCATCCGGCTATCATTGCGCAGGCGGCTGCTACGTTGGCCGAGATGTTTCCCGAACGATTCTGGATGGCCGTCGGAACGGGCCAGTTTCTCAACGAACACATCACCGGCGAAAAATGGCCCGCCAAAGCTGATCGCAACGCTCGTTTGGCCGAATGCGTCGACATTATACGGGCGCTGTGGAAAGGCGAAACGGTTTCGCACAAAGGTTTAGTGACAGTTGAAGATGCTTCGCTTTATACCCGTCCCGACGTACCACCGCTGCTGTTTGGCGCAGCCGTTACGAGTAAAACCGCCGAATGGATCGGTGGTTGGGCGGATGGACTGCTGACTATTTCGCAGCCGAAGGGACAATTGCAGGCGGTTGTCGATGCGTTCCGGCGCGGGGGAGGAGAGGGCAAGCCGATGTACCTGAAAGTACAGCTTTCCTACGCTGTCACCAACGAAGCCGCCCATCAAGGCGCTTACGATCAATGGCGGGCTAATATTTTTCAAAATGCCATGCTGACAGAGCTGCGAATGCCGGAGCAATTTGATATGGCTGGTGAACTGGTCAATTTGCAGGAAGTCGATAAAATGGTGCATATCTCCACCGATCCTGGGCAACATGCTACGTGGTTACAGCAATACGTCGACATGGGTTTTGACCAGTTGTCGCTTCACAATGTAAACCTTGAACAGGAACGGTTTATTGACGATTTTGGCCAGCACGTTTTACCTCAACTTTAGAACAGGACACAACGCTGGACCAAACGGATTACGATTCGACGGAATTTGACTCAGCACCCACCGACGATGACGCTGCCTCTATGGAATCGGGCGTGGATGTGCACGAAGATGAGTAAACAGCTAGTTTATCTATAGCCAGAGCATAACCGGATTGGTCAGGCTCTGGCTATCTATTTAATCGCCAATTCCCCATACCGCGGCATCGTATTCATCGGTCCGCTCCCCGTCACCCGATAGCCCCCCGGCTGATCCCCCGGCACCCAGGATAGTGTTATCTTCTTCGCCTAATCTTTCCGTATCGTCGTCTGTGAAGCTTAGATTATCCGTAGTAACCTCCTGATCGTTGTCGCTCATGGCCGCTGTTCCCTGAGGAGCGTCAATAGTATGTTCTTCCGCCGAATTCTCGTGATTTACGTAACCTTCCAATAAATCGTCGGCCTGATTTGGAC
Source organism: Spirosoma flavus (assembly GCF_054778555.1). NCBI lineage: Bacteria > Pseudomonadati > Bacteroidota > Cytophagia > Cytophagales > Cytophagaceae > Spirosoma > Spirosoma flavus. The sequence goes on along the minus strand of NZ_BAAGZL010000002.1, from coordinate 1,018,775 downwards.
TGTGATATCTAACCTGTTGCATTGTTGTCGCTGTTTTGTTGTGATTTTGCTTAGCTGGTATAAAACCAATGGAGATCCAGTAATGTGGTAAACAAATTCTTTAAATGAGGATTTGACCCGGTCTGGTACTACTGCGATCCGAAAAAACGAATGATCTCGGCGTTCACCCGAGCAGGTTCTTCGTGGTGGAGCCAATGCGTTGTACGTGGCACGATCAGTAGATTTCCGTTGTCGCACAGGGCGAGGGATGCGCGGGCAACATGATGTTCCAGAAAGCTATCACGCTCGCCCCAGAGAATAAGTGTTGGGCACCGGATACGGGCTGGTTGATCAGGCTTTTTTCGTTTCCGTAGCGCACGATAGTAATTAAGCATTGCCCGTAAGGAGCCAGCATGCGACCAGGCTGCAACGTACTGATCCAGATCATCTGGCCTGAACGTACCGGGTCGGGCTGAGCGCTCAAGCGTAGCCCGAAGCCAGGCAAAGCCAAAAGCGCTCAGCAACGTCTCGGGTAACCAGGGCAATTGAAAGAAAGCGACGTAGGAGCTACGTAGCATTTGTGTTGAACGTATGAGAACAGGCCAGGTCCAACTATCTAAGTGGGGCGCATCCATTATTACCAACCGGAATAGCCGTTCGGAATGGGCCGCTCCAACAGCCCAGGCGATAATGCCACCCCAGTCGTGCCCCACCAGGTAGAAACGATCGGCCCGGTAAAGATCGGCCAGCGCTAGTACGTCATTCACTAACGTATCAAGTCGGTAATCCGCTACGTGCTGCGGAGCATCGCTGCTGTTATAGCCCCGCAAATCGGGCACCACAACCCGATAACCCTGCTCGGCGAACGTAGTGATCTGATGACGCCACGCCCACCAGAACTCAGGAAAACCATGTAACAGAATGAGCAAAGGCCCATCTGCTGGACCGGCTTCTACTACGTGGAGTGCCAGGCCGTTAGTTTGGAGTCGACGGCTTTCCCAGCCTGCTTCTATTAATCCAGCTTCCATGATAATTACCTTTCTTTATGAATTGACAGAAATCGGATGAAACTGTTTATGGCTTTTTTACTACTAACTCATGCCAGAAAGGACCGTTGGAATACTAATTGATCAAACCAGCGGCTTCCGCAAGACTTTTGTCTTAATTTCCAGTTGTTTGCGATTAGTACTACCAACCTACATTTTATTGTTACGTCCAAATGAGGGAGGCTAACCAACCCCGCATCTGGACGTAACATTGTTGTTTACTTTTTATGCTTGTTAACCAAACCGACTCCGGCTGGAATATTATTCATCAACCGGCGCATGGCTTACTGGCCTTGCAACTGGCTTTGGCCTGGAAAATCGACAAACGCCCCACTCAATGGGTCGAAACGCTGACTGCCATCGGCGAGCATGACGACGGACAGGTTCCCTGGAAAGGCCGCAATCATTTGACTGCTTCGGGAGCACCACTTCATTTTAAGCTAATTGATTATTCGCTTGAGCAGTGTCGAAATCTCATTCAGATCGGTCTGCAAAAAAGCCGCTGGAATGCCTTAATGGTATCGATGCATACATCGTTTTTGTATGAACCCAAGCGGGGAAGTAGCGAAGAGTTAGATACCTTTCTGGAGCAGCAGATTGCCAATCAAACGCTTTGGCGTAAGGAAACAAAAACGACGAAAGCCGAAGCGAAATATGCCTACGAGTTTTTGCAGTGGTGCGATGCTTTGTCGTTAATCCTGTGTCTGCAACAAATTCCGCCCGAAGAACGGCGACTCGAAGTAAGCAAGGGACCCGATGGAGTAGCCTATTTTATATACCAGCGAACCGATGGCACCTTAGCCCTCGATCCCTGGCCCTTTGACCAATCAAACTTTGAGGTACATACAGAAGCGTTTCAATTAAATCAGCTCGTTTTCAAATCCGACCAGCAACTTTATCAGGCTATTCAGGAAGCTGAGGTAGAAGTCCAGCGGTGGGAGTTTAAGCAGTAGAAATAATTTATTCGACACCGTCTTTCATAGAAATCGCCTGATATATTTTGTACCAGGCGATTTCTATGAAAGACGGTGTCGAATTTCCACGCGTCAGTAATACGTTAATCTACACTGTTGGCGTTGGTTTTCGTTTGCTCGACTTTATCCGGGTCATTTTTTTCGGTTGTCTTCTTAGTCGAGCGCTGATTGCTTCCTGATTTACCGGCTTTCCCTTCTTCCTTCTGGTTTTTTGTACTGTTACCTCCGCTGCTTTGGGGGGCGTAGTACTTGCTAAATAATGGCATAACGATACGTTTTATTTACTACGTCCCGACTTACTTCCTCCCGTTGAACCTCCTGCGCTTCTATTGCCTTTGGACGAACTCTTGTGAGACACCGAACTACGCCCATTGCCTTTGCTGCCGTGTTGGGTGCCATTGTCCTGATTGCCGGTAATACGTTGATTTTCGTATTCTTTTTCGACTTTTTCTAGGGTGTTATCTGCCATAACGTTACGTGTTTAAGAAATGATTTTTGTTTTTAAGCTGAACTGGTCACTGCTGGAAGCAGTTTACGAAGCCGATCAAAAAAGAGGTTTTGGACCCGTACGATTTTATGTCCTTTTCCGCTGTCTGTTGATCGATAACCGTCTCATTCAGTGATTTAAGGGCACTTAAGCCCGATGAGGTTTATTTAGTACTGATGGGTTGATGGCGGGTTTACCCGACAACGAATTCGACGCATTCAGGTGGGCGTCTTTGTCAACACCGACGCCCAATCGATCAACTAGCTCACCGCCCAGCCAACCTGTCAGACCGAGTATCACAAACGCCAGACCGGAGCTAGTCAGAGCCAGAACAGGCGGATGATAACCTGGCTCATCGGTACGCCACAACCAGCTTCCGCCAAACAGCAGCAGCACTACTACGTTACCTACACCGTGCAGCAGGCCAATACGTTTGGCGCGGGTTCCATCGGGAATGGCGAACCAGTCGATCCAACCCGGAATGGCAGCTGCTAACCCCGCCAGCAGTCCTGCCGTTATCATCCAGTACGCTACCAGGTTCATGGTTGGATTATCGTTGAGCAAATACGCTCCATCGAATAAAACCGAAGTGGCCAGCAGACCCAGTGGAAAAACGATTAGAATCGGGTGGGCCGCATGCCCCGCCAGTTTTGCTTTGCTTTCCATACGTGTTCGTTTAAGCTGACTAACAGGTCGAGCACCCCGGTAGTTTTGAGTTGCTTCCGAGTAATAAGGCAAAGGGCCAGCCACGCTAAAAGGGCAGGACGAATGCTACGTAAGTGGACACTGTAGTTTGAAGAAGTGAACTTTTACTGTGGTTCGAGTGCCTGGAAAAAGTATCGATACTGATGATTAGGCAATACGTAAGAGATGTCCTTGAATCCTCGGTTGGAAAGGGCGCTAACCTCACAATTTAGACCAATAGCGTTTATTTCTGAAGCCTTTTTTGTTCATTCCGTAGCCTGAATAAACTTTGGTCCGTTAACCTTAAGCCTTAGCAAATCAGTAATGCAGAGTTGAGATTGCTACTAAGTTCATACAAAATACTCCCTAAAGAATTGCGGATGTTAGCGGGCAAAACCTGAAGGGGAGTGGTAGTAAGCAGCCTGTTTCCGGGTATAATGCAATAGACGTTGATAAAAATAGTCTGTTATTTAATGCTACAAGCTGAATTAACCGACTGCTTGTATTGTTTTTCTTATAGATTACTAGTTGAAAGAAGCCCTGGTTTTCTAACCTACATGTTCGAGATGTTCGTCGGGGATGTGGTGTATTACGCTACGACCGATCAAGTATTAGCTAAAGACAAGATTAAAGCCATTTGCAGTACGAAAGTGAAGGGTAAAAGTAAGCACATCTACACCCTTTATAATGGTCTAAATAAGCTGGAGGACGAGTTGTTTCTGAGCCTCAAGCGGGCAAAAGACCATTTTGAGCGCCGTAATATTGTTCTTCAAATACCGAAAGGATTTGAAACGGACTAGCCACCTGCCCCACCTGCACTAGCGTGGGGCTTTAATTTTACAGGGCCAATGGGTTGGTTAATAGACTCATAACGATTGTTCACTCGCCCGAAGGGCGTTTAAGATAATCGGCCAAATTAACGGGTGCACCAAAATCGGGCGATCCATCGGCTTTCCAACTGAATGGCTGCATCCGGGCAGATCGAAAATCACCGCAACCCTGTCCGGGCGCTGCGTTGGCGTGATATACCAGCCAGTTCTCTTTAGCGTCCGCAGTAGTGAAAAAACTATTGTGGCCCACCCCGTAAACGCTACCACTCGCATACGGACCAAAAACGGGACTCTGCGCTTTTGTCCACGACGTTTGCGTAACCAAGCTGGCGCTCACATCCGCCGAAAGTTGCCCTAAGGCGTACTGATCCGTGCCGCAGAAACTAGCCGAATAAATCAGAAACACTTTGTTAGCATGGGTCAAAAACTCGGGCGCTTCATTAACTGGAAATCCTTGCTTTTCCCAGGCCAACTCCGGCGACGACACCCGGACACGCGCTCCTTCGGCGGTATAGGGATTCGTTAGTTTGCAGATGTAAATATGTTGCGAGCCACCCAAATCGTTTTCCCAGCCAGACCATGCGAAATAAAGTTGGCCATTCAGTTGCCCTAACGTACCATCGATCGCCCATTTATTGTCCGGCAGGTTAAGCTGTCCGCGATCTGTCCAGGTGCCCGTGGTTGGATCAGTCGCTTTGTTTTCGAGCACGAACATTCGGTGCGTAGCATCGACACCATTGTTGTCAGCTGCGTAATAGATATACCAGACACCGTTGACGTTATGGAGTTCAGGCGCCCAGATGTCGCGCGAGTTTGGCCCCGTTGCAGGCGGTGTCCAGACCGTAACCGGCCTGACCGTACTCAGGCGACTCATCGCAGTGGTTTTATAAATGCGCAGACTGTTGCCAGTGGTATGCATTACGTAGTAAAATCCGTCTTTATAGGTAACCCAGGGGTCGGGAGCGGGGGAGAGGACAGGGTTTTTGAATTTCCCCACTGTATCAACCGAAGTGATTGGTGGGGTAGGTGTAGTAATCGACGTATCGCTTGATTTGCAGGCGATTGTCAAGGCTATCAGTAACAGTATAAGATAATTTTTCATCGTTGAGTAACCGAACTAACTGAGATTATTTTTCAGGTTGTTTAATTCCTAAATCCCCTGGAGGGGACTTTGTTCCTAGTTAGGCAAAGTCCCCTCCAGGGGATTTAGGGGTTATTACGTTTGAAGTACTATCAATAATTCGGATTTTGCGTCAGGTTTGGGTTCAAGTCGCGGTCTAGTTGGGGGATGGGCAGCAATTCGCTTTTCCCTTTTACGAATGTTGAGAAAGCCGGATCACGACTAGCTAACTGCGGTCCTAGATCTCCCCAACGCGCCAGGTCGTTCCAGCGGTGGCCTTCTCCCGATAATTCCGTTACCCGTTCGTGTTTGAGCTGCGCCAGAAACTGAGTCTGCGTAAGACCCGGCCGGGCTGTGGTAAGTGTTGGCAAGCCTGCGCGTCGACGCACCTGATCAACGTAGGTATATGCCTGCGTCGTTTTGCCGGTAGCGTTCAAAGCTTCAGCGTACATCAGTAACACATCGGCATAACGAATATACCTCCAGTTGTTGGGGGAACGGTATCCCTCTTCATTTTTCCAGTGGTCATTCTGAAACTTACGGAACCATACACGTTTGTTATCACGTCCGTACCGCTGGGTGAACGTCTGACCGTAAATCAGGGTCGAATCCGGGCCCTTTACGTTCGTTGAGTCAAACAGAAATGATGCTTCCAGACGAGGGTCGCGCGCGCCCGTTGATGTTCTTTCGTAAAATTCACGGGTAGGCCATCGCTGCGCTTCTCCATCCGACCAGCCAATCCCGCTTGGTCCAAAAAACTGCGCTATGGATGTGCCGTAGTTTTGGTTCGGTGTCTGGCTATCATCGTCGGTATTCTCCGCCGTGTTGATTTGAAACTGCCATTCGAATACCGACTCTCTATTGTTTTCGCTGGTAATCAAAAAGTTGTCGCGATAGTTAGGCGTCAGCGAATAAACTGTTTTGCCGTCACCCTCCACCAGCCATTGCAAGGGCGTTAGCGATTCCGTGTATTTCTGTTGCTGCATTTGGGCTTTGGCCAGCAGGGCATAAGCCGCGCCTTTTGTTGCTCGGCCAACTTCACCACCGCTATAAGTGGTTGGTAGCACGGCAGCGGCATCGGTCAGGTCTTTCTCGATCTGTGCCCACACCTGAGCCACCGTTGCAGAAGCTGGTTTATCGCCAACGACCGATGTTTGCAGGATCAACGGTACGTTCCCCCACAGCGTAACCAGGTGGTAATAATACATCGCCCGCAAAAACTTGGCCTCACCCACGTAGCGGTTTCGCAACGTAGCATCCATCTGGATGTTCGGTACGTTGTCAATGACCTGATTAGCCCGGTTCACTCCGATGTAATTGTCGTTCCAGACAGACACGGCATTGCCATAATTGTAATCAGTGATCAGAAACTGGTCCATGTTGTTCACAATGTCGGTGGCCGGGCTCTGGCTACGTCCTTCATCCGAACGAATGATGTAGTAAAACAGCATCCAGCGCGTAATGCCGCCCCGGTGCGTAGTACTGTATACGGCATTGACACCCGCCAGCGCATCAGCATCGGTTTTCCAGAACGACTGGGCCGTCAGCTGGTTAGGATTCACAATATTCAGATTTCGGTCGCAGGCTGTCAGTAGCGATATAGCTGCCAGTCCCAGACAGATAATTATATTTTTCATGGTAGAGATGCGTTATGGATTAAAAATCACCGGTTATGCCTACAGAAACCACACGGGGCGAAGGCCAGTGGCCATTATCGACCCCCCGCTCCTGAATATTTGCTCCTGTTACGTCCGGATCAAGCCCCGAATAACTGGTGATCGTAAATAGATTCTGACCACTCACATACAGTCGCACATTGCGAACACTTAATTTGGATAGTAACGTTTTCTGGAAATTGTAGCCAATTTCTACGTTGCGTAGCCGGACGTACGACGCATTTTCGAGCCAGCGATCAGTGTAGGAAAAATTGTTGGAAATAATTCCCTGATCACCCGCTTCGAGGCCGATACGTGGGTCGTTGGTATTGGTATTCGTCGATGACCACGGGCTAACGTCTGCCCGGAAGTTTGTGTTCTGGTAGGTATCCAGACTTCGCCGGACGTCGTTGTACACGGTGTAGCCAAAGACGCCAATTAACTGCACGTTCAGGCTAAACGGGCCGTAACTGCCGTTAAACTGGGCCCCCGCCTGAAGTTTTGGCCAGGGAGAACCCACAAACTGCCGGTCATCGTTCTGGGTAATCTGCCCATCACCGTTGGTGTCCACGTAACGAATGTCGCCGGGTTTGGCGTTAGGCTGAATCAGCGATCCATTCGGGCCTTTGTAGTTATTGACCTCTTCCTGCGTCTGGAAAATACCCGCCGTTTTCAGTACGTACCACTGCCCAACGGGAAGACCGACCTGCGAGCGGGTATTGCCACTCTGGATGTAATTTATGTTCTGGCCCTGATTGCCGACATTCTCAATCCGGTTTTTGATGGTCGTAAAATTACCCGATACGTCCCATTTGAACGGGTTCTCGTTGTTGCGATACGTCAGCGAAAATTCAATTCCCTGATTGCGGATCGATGCCGTATTTACGTAGGGATTTCCCTGAAGATTACCCAAATAGCCCGGTACCGCCAGATTCAGAATGGCATCCGACGAAAGCGAATTATAGTAATTAATCTCGGTGGAAATCCGGTTGTTAAGGAAGCTGGCCGTTACGCCGTAATTCTGCGACAACCGCTGCTCCCAACGTAGACCGGGATTGGCTAACTGGGCCTGATAAGCACCCACGTTGGGCGTTTGATCGACGCCGAAAATGGCGCGAGGATTGTTGTTGATAAAGGCTGTATAGGGAAACGACCCTAGCGTTGGTACCACAATTCCGAGCTTTCCATACGAAGCACTGATTTTTAGATCCGAAATCCAGGGTGCGTGGAAAAACTTCTCCTCACTAATACGCCAGGCGCCGGCAATAGATGGGAAAAACCCAGTTCGGTAGTTAGACCCAAATCGAGAATCCTGATCGACCCGCCCCGTCAGTGTCAGCAAATACCTGTCGTTGTAGGCGTAATTGACCCGGCCTAAGTAGCCCAGAATTCGGTAGTCGGTTCCGGTGCCACCGGCGGAGTTTGAGATACCCGTAGCAGCATCGATCGTATTGAAATACTGCCCGCCCGAGGTTGCCAGGTTCGTTCGAGAGCCCGCCGTGTTATCCCGCCGGGCGGTTTGCTGGCTAAGCCCAACAACCCCATTAATGCTGTGCAGGCCAAACGCCTTATTGAAGTTCAGCGTATGTTCGAACAACAGACTATAATATCGGGATCGATCTTCGCCCACTGAGCTAGGTACTGGGGAAGCACTGTACTGATAAACACCAAGTTGACGCAGGTTTTGCGTATAATCGAAACTCACTTCCAGACCCGCATTGGCGCGGTAAGTCAGCCAGTCGGCCAATTTGATGTCCAGATACGCGTTTCCGACCACCTTGGCAAAATTGCTTTTGGCCGTAGACAGATTACGGGCCGCTACAGGGTTAAACGCATAGGTAATCGCATCAGGATTTGTACCGATACCGTAGCCACTCGGGTTGCTGGCGTTGACGTAGCGTGGATCCTGCACCGGAATGACGGGCAGCATCCCGGCCATGTCATAAATCGGGTTGATACCACCGGGCGGATTCTGAATGTTCGAGTTGGTCAGTACGACGTTTTCCCCAACGGTAAATCGACCCAATTGGCTTTTTGTATTAATCCGTAGACTCGCCCGGTCAAAATTGCTGCCGATGACGTAGCCATTGTTTTTAAAGTAACTGGCTGAAATCAAATAGGAACCGGTTTTTGTGCCGCCCGACAACGTCAGGTTGTAATCTTGCAAACTCCCTGTATGCAAGACCTGGTCCTGCCAATCGGTATTGACATTTGGGTTAAATGTACCCGTTGCCACGCTGGCGGGTGGTGTTTGGCCAGAGTTCTGGTACTGCTGGCGTTGCAAAGCGGCAAAGGCAGAAGCATCGGTCACATTCCAGCGTTTGTAGATATTCTGTGTTCCATATTTGGCCGAAAACGACACGCGAATGGGTCCTTCTTTTCCCTGCTTGGTAGTAATAATAACAACGCCGTTAGCGGCTCTGGACCCGTAAATAGCCGCTGCCGATGCGTCTTTCAACACCTGAATCGATTCAATGTCGTCATTATTGATAGTCGGGTTAGCATCGGCAATCATCCCATCAATAACGTAAAGCGGATCGGTATTCAGAAAACTGGCAACTCCCCGAATCTGAATCGACGCTTGCTGACCGGGTACGCCCGTGTTCCGTACCGTTACCCCCGGCGATAAGCCCTGAATGGATTCGGCGAGGGAATTGGCCGTTATTTTGTTGGATTGAGCCGGACTAATTACGTCGTTGGCACCCGTTACGTCCCGCTTGCGAACCGTTTGGTAGCCAATCACCACCACTTCATTGAGCGATCTGGTATCAGGAATCAGTTTAATGGTAACGGTTGTGGTGTTGGCTATGGATACGTCCTGCGTTGTGTAGCCCACACTTGATACCGTAAGTGTGGTAGCATTATCGGCGACGTTTAGCGAGAAATTACCGCTGGCATCAGTCGTGGTGCCGTTCTGCCGGTCCGGCGTTCCGGTCCCTTTTTCAAGGACCGATGCCCCCGGCAAGCCAGTGTTGTTTTCGTCTAGAACCTGACCAGTAATTCGTTTTACTACAGTCTTTGAGCCTAGGGTAGAATAAGCTACAGCGACTATTGGAGCATGGCTCTGACGTAACGTTTTTGTGGCTTGCGCTACCTGTAAGCCATTGAAGCTGGAATTGTCCTGCGTGAGTTGTTGCGCCATTGATGGCTGGACAACGCTGTACAGGCCAAATCCCATTAATAAGGCGGATAAGGGTACGTACCGATTTTTCATAAAATTTGAGCAATTTGTTAATGGGGCAATTAGTTAATTGGACTGGGGCGCTGAAGGTCGGGCCGTTAGCAAGCGTTACGAGGCAGATGTCAGGGTACGCTCGATTATCTCAGACGGAGTACCCGTGAAAAAGATACTAGTGCAATCGCATAAAAAGATTTTTCACTGCTGCATACAGTTGAGGAATTCTTGCATGAGCGTAAGAAATCAAGCTCGTATTAATCATACTGTGGACAGGCTACACAACCTGTTCAAGAAGCTTCTCGCCAAACAGTTTACCTAATCGCAGCTGCCCTCTAATGCGCTTCCTAAGTAACCGTTTGTTCCAGAAAGTCGTTGATAAGGTTTATGATAAGTGAGGGAAAGGCCAGCCTTAAGTTTGGTTGTCGATGTTCAGGGCTGAACGATTGGCAGGTATGATTGAACAAATTATTGACTTTAATTCAATTCGTTTCGATTTCAGGTTAATTACTGATACTAGCTGTTATCTTACTAGAAAGCTACAATCCGCAGCGTGCGTTTACAGTTAAGCTGGTTTTTTTGCTACTTGCGCCAAAATCCTACATTCAGCACAGGTCCTCCCTCATACGCTATGAATATTTTATTCCCCAAACTGCCATTCAGCTTGCTTGTTGGTTGCTTACTTACAATTCATCTTATACATGCACAATCTTTACTCCCAGCGAACATCCGCCTGAACCAACTTGGTTTTTATCCCAACGCGCCTAAAATAGCGGTACTGGTTAACGAGACAGGTACTAGTTCAGCAGGGCAACCTTTTCAGATTACCAGTCCGGATGGGAAAAAGGTATTGTTTTCGGGGGTTTTGAGTGGACCGCGTAAGAATGCTATTTCGGGAAAGACTACGTTGCAGGCCGATTTTTCGGGTTTTAAACAAACTGGTACGTTCGTTGTGGTGGTTCCCGGTTTGGGACAGTCGTATCCGTTCCAGATTCGTCCGGGCGTTTACCGTAATCTGGCTGCGGGTTCGTTGAAAGGCTTTTATTATCAACGTACCGCTACCGAACTGCCCGCCAAATACGCTGGACAGTGGGCAAGACCGGCCGGTCACCCCGATAACCACGTACTGATACATCCTTCGGCGGCTTCGGCAACTCGTCCGGCGGGTAGTACCATTGCCTCGCCACTAGGCTGGTACGACGCAGGTGATTACAACAAATACATCGTCAATTCGGGCATCACTATGGGAACGCTGCTCTCGCTGTATGAAGACTTCCCCGATTTCTGCAAAACGCTGACTAACAATATTCCTGAAAGCAATAATAGGCTGCCCGATCTGCTTGACGAATCGCTCTGGAACCTGCGCTGGATGCTCAACATGCAGGACCCAGCCGATGGGGGTGTTTATCATAAACTGACCAATCCGAAGTTCGATGGCATGGTTATGCCCGACAAAGCCAAACCCGACCGCTACGTAGTGCAGAAGAGCGTAACAGCTGCCCTTGATTTTGCCGCCGTTATGGCGCAGGCAAGCCGGGTGTTTCGCCCTTATAACCGCGAGTTGCCAGGCTTGGCCGATACGTGCGTGAAAGCGGCTGTTCGTGCCTGGAGTTGGGCCAAACAAAATCCCACTACGTTGTATAATCAGGACGCTATGAATAAACAGTTCGACCCTGATGTGGTTACGGGCACGTATGGCGACCGCGACCCGAGCGACGAGTGGATTTGGGCGGCTACCGAACTGTATTTGACGACGAAAGATGATACGTATTACTCGGCCGTTAATCTGTTTCCCGATACTAAAACCCCATTGCCATCGTGGCCCCAAGTCCGAACGCTGGCGTATTACTCACTGGCTCGTTTCGCCGATAAACTAACGGCACGCGGTCAGAAGGATTTGCCCACAGTGAAAAAGCATCTGCTATCTCAGGCCGATTCACTGTTGGCTGGTGTTGACCAACAGGCATTTGGAACGGTTATGGGTAAATTGGCAAAGGATTTTATTTGGGGTAGTAGTGCCGTTGCGGCTAACCAGGGCATCGCGCTTCTTCAGGCCTATCGGCTCACGAATGACCAGCGCTACCTCATCGCAGCGCTCGGCAACTTGGATTATTTGTTGGGACGTAACGCGGTCGGATACTCCTTCGTGACGGGTTTTGGTAGCAAAACGCCAATGCATATCCACCACCGTCCGTCCGTTGCCGACGGTATCGAAGCACCAGTGCCCGGTTTGCTATCGGGTGGTACTAATGCGAATGCTGCCCGGCAGGATAAATGCGCGGGCTATACAACTACTGTCGCCGATGAGGTTTTTTTAGATGCTGACTGCTCCTATGCCTCCAATGAAATTGCCATCAACTGGAACGCTCCGTTGGTGTATCTGGCCACCGCGCTTGAAGCTCTGCAGACGAAAATAAGCCGCATGAAGTAGCATTAGGATAACTCAAAAACAAGACTGAAGTATTTTTAAGTGAAACGCGCTGGCCCACCTTTATCTGGGCCAGCGCGATGTCATTTTTATTCGGTTCAGCTTATCAAAATACGATCTAAAATACGTTCTATTACGTTAAGAAATAAGAAGTAAATAGGACCAAACTCATCTCTGTAAAGCTTTATTGAGACGCCATAAACGCGGGCTATTTGTTAGGGTAAACCCTAGTTTTATATAATTCGGGTTTTCACTATTCCCTAAGCCGTGTACTTAATCCTAATTTTGCTAAACAAAGTTCTATTTAATAGAATCGTTCAATTGTAACCTTGAACAGTTTAATTAGGATAGAACGTTAACCAGTTTTTGTTGACAGAATCTATTGTCGACGGAGTAATTTCATGATACGAGTATTGATAGCTGATGACCATAATGTCTTTGTCGAAGGCATTGAATCGCTGATTTCTGGCTCTCCGGAGATCGAAGTAGCACAGCGGTGTTACAGCGTGTCATCGGTAGTAGAGCAACTGGCGCATACGGACATTGACGTAGTGTTGCTGGACATTTCGTTCCCACACATCGACGACGGGCTTGGGTTGTGTGAGTACATCACACGTTCGTATCCAAATACGAACGTAGTGGCCCTGACCATGCACGATGACGCCAGCCTGATCAAGCGGATTGTGAAGAAAGGCGCCAAAGGGTATCTGCTGAAAAATACCACCAAAACCGAGTTGTTGCAGGCGATTCGGACGGTGTATCAGGGGAAACCTTATTTCAACGAGATCATTACGTCGATTTTGCTGCACGATGGGCCAAAGGCGAAGAAATCGGCGGCTGGGGTTAAACCGAATCTCACACCCCGCGAATCGGAAGTGCTGATGCTCATGGCACAGGGATTGACAACCCAGCAAATGGCCGCCCAGCTGTTTGTCAGCGCCAAAGCTGTTGAGTTTCACCGGAGCAGTTTGCTCATGAAATTCAGCGTACCGAACACGGCTTTGTTGATAAAAACGGCCATGGAAATGCAATACATTGATTAATAGAATCTTGCTTTACAGAATGTCTCGCTATATGCTTCAACGTGCTACGTCCTTTCTGGCAAAAAAAACAGGTCTGCGAGCTGCTATGCTCGTAGTGTTATCTGTTTTGTGCCAGTCGGTAAGTAGCGTAGCGCAGACGCCGGGCATTGATAGTCTTAAAAAAGAAATCAGACAACTGGTTGTTTATAATCGATACGTCCCTGCGGCTAAAGCCTATGAGCAACTTGGTGGACTTTATCATAAACTGTACGGTTACAACAAATACACGCTGGATTCGTATTTCAACAGCCTGAAATATTACAGTCTGGATGGTGATTCGGCGGGCTATTACAACGCGCAGCTGGCGATCGGTGATTACTACTTGCATGATTATTTCATGCAGCCGTCGGCGGAGAAGTACCTCAACAAAGCACGCCAGTATTTTGAGCGTACGCATAATATGCCCAAAGTGATTGAGTGTCGACTGGCTCTGGCAAACATTGCTCAACAGAAAAACCCTATACCGGCTGGTCTGCTGACCGATTTGCGCGAAACCGAACGGATGAGTGAACAAAATAAGCAGGCGTTTTCGCAGGCGTATGCGCTGAATTTATTGGCTAATACGTACCTGCGATTTAAAAATCCAGACTCGGCCCAATATTTCGTTAGCCGGAGTCTAATCATATCGAAACGTCTGAATGTCAGATGGTTGATTAGCCTGAATCATTTCTATCAGGGTATTGTCGATCAATTCGGCAATCATTCAAAAGAGGCCATCGACGCGTATCAGCGGAGTTACAAACTGGCGGAAGGAGAGAAAAACGTAGCCATGCTGCGGGAATTGTCCAAGCATTCTGCCGATGCCTATTCCCACATGGGTGATTACAAAAGCGCCTATGAATCATCGCTGAAGACGCTCGATTTTGCGAATCAGTTTTACGAATCTGAACAAACCAAAAGCATCCGGTTGCAGGAGTTGGATAGTCAGATCAAGACGCTGGCGGTTGAAAAACAATTGGCTGAGGAACAGAGTCAGGGCCAGCGTTTTCTGAATTCGGTACTGGTGGGTGTGCTGTTGATTAGCATTGCAGGCGTAGCGGCTCTGGTATTCTTACGTCGTCAGCAAAAATTGATTGCTCGTCAGCAGGCCGTTATTGCCCAGCAGCAAATTCGCCAGCTGGAGCTAAAGTCGCTACGTGCCATGATCGAGGGGCAGGAGGGCGAGCGGAGCCGGATTGCACGCGATTTACACGACGGATTGGGTATTCAGCTATCACGTATCAAGCTGTTTGTGGAAGCGCATCAGGAGCAATTACCGCTGTCAGTAAAAGAGCCGCTGAACCAGTTTCTGGACGAAGCCTGCACCGAAACGCGGCTGATTTCAAACGATTTACGACCTTATGCACTATCGACGTTCGGCCTGATTCCGGCTTTGGAAGATTTGGTACAAAAATTAAACCTGGTTAACGAAACAACACTGGTTTTAGAACATTACGGCGAATTGCCACCCCTGGGTGAAGAAGCCTCGGCTATGCTTTTTCGAGTGATTCAGGAATTATTGAATAATGCGCTGAAACACGCTCATGCGCAAACGATTACGGTACAAATTATGACCAATGACGAGACCGCTTTGATTAGCGTCGATGATGACGGACAGGGTGGTAATTTTTCGGAAGAACCTACAAATGGCAATGGATTAGCCAACATTAAATCACGGATAGCGTACCTCGGCGGGCAGGTGATGTGGCAGAGCGAAGTGGGGAAAGGTACATCGGTTATGATTTCGCTGCCGATGCAGAAACTCATCAAAACAACTACAGTCGTCGCTTAATGGCCGCATGTCGAGCGCTTAATCAGGATGCGTACACATAAACTAGCCTAGTAACCCTATTACCTAAGTTCACAATTAATTTCTATTGTATATGATCAAACATGTGCTTTCGGGGGCTTTCGTCCTGAGCAGTTGGATGAGTGTCCATGCGCAGGAGCGAGCCGTAACCAGTGCAGCCGTGGGCAAAAATCCGCCGGCGTTGGCGACCGTCAAAGCGGCTAAAACCGCTGCCAATGCCGTGTCGGATACGAAAGGTCCGGTCAAAGGAACGGTATCCGACGAAAAAGGGAATACGCTTCCCGGCGCGACTGTCTCGATAAAAGGAACGACGCTCGGTACTACAACCGATGTCAATGGCGCGTTCACGCTCAATATGCCGACCGGGTCGAAAACGCTGGTCATCTCGTTTATCGGGATGAAAACCCAAGAAGTGGAAGTCGGTTCTCGTACTACGTTAAATATTACGTTACAAACAGGCGATCAATCGCTTAATGAAGTGGTTGTTATCGGTTACGGTACGGCCAAGCGTTCCGACGTTACGTCCTCAATTACCACCGTCAAAGCGGCTGAATTGAAAGACCTTCCGGCGGCTGGTATCGACCAGCTTTTGCAGGGGAAAGCCGCTGGGGTAACCGTCACCAGCAACGGCGGTCAGCCCGGCGGTGGCGTATCGGTGCAGGTGCGTGGCGTTACGTCGATCAACAGCAACGACCCGTTGTTTGTAATTGACGGCGTGCCGTTTGTGCGGGGCAATACGTCCAGCAGCACGGGTTACGCTGGTCTGGGCGGGGGCGATGGTCAAACTGGAAACAGCGTAATGGCCATGCTGAACCCCAACGATATTGAAAGTATCGACGTACTGAAAGATGCCTCGGCGCAGGCCATTTACGGTTCGCAGGCGGCTAACGGGGTGATTCTTGTGACCACCAAGAAAGGCAAGCAGGGCGAAGGCAAGATCAATTACGAGATGTATACGGGCGTTCAGGAAGTGGCTCGACGGCTGGACCTGATGAACCTTCAGGATTTTGCCCGCTATCAGAACGAAGTCCTACCCATTATCGGAAATCCGGTGGCCGACGAGTTTAAAAATCCCGATTTGCTGGGTAAGGGTACCGACTGGCAGGAAGCCATGTTCCAGCACGGAAAAATCAACAACCACCAACTGAGTTTTTCGGGCGGGAAAGACAAAACGACGTATTACCTGTCCCTGAATTATTTCGACAACAAAGGGATTCTGCTGGGGTCGGATTTCAAGCGATACGCCAGCCGCTTTAGCCTTGATTCTCAGTTGAAAAACTGGGTTAAAGTGGGGTTGAGCGCCAACGTATCACGTAGCATTCAGAACGTATCGCTGGCCGATGCTGCCGAAGGAACGATCTGGTGGGGTGCTTCGACCAGCCCGCTGATTCCAGTTAAAAACCTCGACGGTACCTGGGGCGGTGGCCAGACGGTCGGTGGTATTCAATATAACAACGCCAACTTGGTCGGAAACAGCCAGTTTCGGGGGAACACCAAAACCTCGAACAACGTATTTGGAAGTTTGTACGCCGAACTGCAACTGACCAAAGACCTGTCGCTACGTAACGAACTGTCGTATTCGCTGGGTCAGGACAACAACATTGCGTTCCAGAAAGCTGGTAACGTGGGTGGTACGTCGTTCCGCAGCAAACTGATCGATTCGCGCTCAGATAGCTATTACTGGTCGCTGACGAATTACCTGGCCTACAACAAAAACCTGCAAAAACACGGCATTCAGGCCACGGTTGGTCATCAGGTGCAGAACTCCTACTACCAGTCGATTTCGGGTACGAAAGTGGATTTGCAGGCTAACATCTTCGACCTGAACACGGGTAGCGCCGACCAGACAACCTGGGGCCTAAGCGGTGGAAAAGGTCAGTGGGCGATGGAATCCTACTTTGCACGTGCCAACTATACGTATGATGACCGCTACTCGCTGTCGGCCAGTTTCCGGGCGGATGGTTCTTCGAACTTCGGTCCGAATAACCGCTGGGGTTATTTTCCCGGTGTATCGGCAGGCTGGACGATCTCGAACGAGAAGTTCATAAAAGGCTCAATCTCGAACGTACTGAATTACGCGAAACTGCGGGTTGGCTACGGGCTGGTAGGTAATCAGAACTTCCCCGGTGGGGCTCCGAACCCGGCCTACGTTGGTGCGGTGCAGTTCTTCTCGGGACCAGTTGGTTTCGGTTCGTCGAACATGATCAACGGGATTCCAAACCCGAACCTAAAATGGGAATCGGTGAAAACGACCAACGCTGGTATTGACCTTGGCTTCCTGAACGGACGTATCGACGCGACGATTGATGTCTATAAAAAGGTTACTTCCGACATGATCATCTTCCTGACGGGCCCGAACCTGATTGGCGTGGGCGATCAGTGGGACGACCTGAAAGCACCGCTGGGCAACGCTGGCCAGATGACCAACACGGGTATCGATATTGGCCTGACCACGACTAACATCAAAAAAGGGAATTTCAGCTGGAAGACCAACGCCGTGTTTACGCAGTTCACCAATAGCTACGACCGGGCGGCAAGTGCGGCTTCGGCGCTGGATGGTAAAGTTTATTACAATAACTACCTCGTTACGCACACCACGCCCGGCCGTCCTGTAGGTTCGTTCTGGGGATTGGTTACGGATGGATTGTTCCGTACGCAGGCAGAATTGGATGCTAGTCTGCCGCAGTTTGGCTACAAGGTGAATCAGACCGAAACTTGGCTGGGCGACATTCGCTTCAAGGACATCAACGGTGACAAGAAAATCGACGCGCAGGACTATACGTACCTTGGCAGTCCGCTACCGAAATTCACCTGGGGCTTCACCAATACGTTGAACTACGGCGATCTGGATTTGTCGATTTTCCTGCAAGGCAGTCAGGGTGGCAAAGCGTTTAACTTCCTGCGCTGGCAGTTGGAAGGGCTGAACAACGCCTACACCAACCAGATGAAAACGGTTACCGACCGTTATACAGAGAACAATACGGACGGTGCGTTGCCTCGATTCACGAATACGAACAAGAACAACACGGCCATGTCGGACCGCTACGTAGAGGATGCTTCCTACGCTCGTATTCAGAACATTACGTTAGGCTACCGCTTGCCGAAAACGTTGCTCAACCGGGTGAAGATTCAGAACCTGCGGATTTACGGTTCGATTCAGAACCTGAAAACCTTCACCAAGTACTCGGGCTACGATCCTGAAATCGGTGCGTTCAACAACAGCATCAAACTGATGAACGTCGACACAGGCCACTATCCAAACCCACGTACGTTCACCGTAGGCGCGAATCTGCAATTTTAAAATTTAAAGAGCGAAAGAGTGAATGAGTGAAAGAGCGGGCTGGCGCATTAGCGACTTATTACCCCAAGGCCTCTAACACTTAATTCCTCTCTTCGGAAGGCGGTAATCGCTCTTTCGCTCATTCACTCTTTCACTCTTTAAAAAGATGAAAATCAAGCCACTATATGCTCTGTTGCTCCCGGCGTTGCTGTTGTCTTCCTGCTCGAAAGACTTCATTGACCGGCCTTCGCTGTCGGGCACCACAACCGGAAACTATTACAACAACGCGGACGAGGTTCGGGCCGCGACCAGTACGCTCTACAGCGGGTTGCCCTGGCGGAATTACGAAAGCCGGGCGCAGGATGCCATCGGCGACGTCATGGGCGGCAACATGTTCACTTATACCGACGTCGAGTACCTGAACTTCACCGTATCGTCGGCTTCCGACCGGATTGGTGCGGCCTGGGGCGCGTTCTACAAGATCATTGGCTACTCCAACGTCATGATCAAAACCTTTGAAGAGAAGAAAGCAGCCGGTGGCGGTGCGGCTTACCTGGACCCAGCCATTGCTGAGTGTCATTTCATTCGGGGCATGCTTTATTTCTACATTGCCCGCACGTGGGGAGCCGCTCCGATCATTACCGATCCGGGTGCAACGGCCCTCTCGGGTAATTTCAACATCCCGCGTTATCTGCAAAAAGACGTACTGCGGTTTGCGCTCGAAGAGTTGAAAATGGCCGAAGCTGGTCTGCCCGAATCGGACGTACCGGGCCGGGTGACGAAGTACGCAGCCAAGGCGCTGATGGCGAAAATGTACCTCTACAGCAAAGATTACGCGAACGCCAAAACCAAGGCCGAGGAAGTAATCAACTCCGGCAAATACCGGCTGGTTGACGATTACACGGGCATGTTCACCAAGATGAGCATGAACAATAACGCCGAAGCAATCTTCTCGATCCAGCACCAGTTTGCACAGGACCCTTGGGGAACGGGCAACATCAAAAACCCGGATCGTGGAGCGGGGGCACTACGTACCGCCGAAGCCGATGCTTGGGAAATGTACGTACCGTCGCTGGACATGCTGAAAGAATATGAGTTTGGCGATCTACGCCGGAAATGGTCGGTGATGGAACAGGGCTGGACGAATCCAAACTGGAAACCTCAGCGTGCCAATGCGCCGAAATACAATGAGTTCATGGCGAATGGTTTCAAATACGATACGTTGCAGCCGACGGCTGACGGTGGTAGCTTAAGCCCAACCCGCGCAAACCTGGTTAAGTACTTCGCCGGACCGGGTAAGAGCTTTGGGGGTGAGCCGGTTCTGGGCCAGAATTCGGGGAACAACGTAGTGCTGCTACGTTACGCCGACGTCTTGCTGATTTATGCCGAAGCGGTGCTTGCGGGTGGTGCATCGACCTCCGATGCCAAAGCACTCGACGCGCTGAATCAGGTACGACGCCGGGCTGGACTGTCGCCAAAAACGGCCATCACCAACGACGATATTCTGCACGAACGCCGGGTTGAGTTTGCTTTCGAAGGCGATTACTGGTACGACGTTCAGCGGCAGGGTTTTGCCAAAGCCAAGGCGATTATCGAGAAACAAAACCGGGGAACCGTGACGGGTGCTACGTACCTAACCAATTTCACCGAAGATAAGATGTTTCTGCCGATTCCGGCTGGTGAGATTGTGCAGGACCCCGAGCTAGGTAAAGATCCCGTTCCATACTACAACTAATTCCCATTGAGTAAGCTCATGAAATTCAATAAGATAAATCGAATAGCAGGGGTTGCTTTTCTGGCCGCAGTAGCCGGTTTGGGCATGAGTTCCTGCACAAAAGATACCGACGGTACGCCACAGATTCCAGCCGGAAATCCCGTTCTGACGAAGATCATGCCGGACTCCGCTGCCGGGGGAGCTATCGTTACGTTGACCGGTACTGGACTGGGCGATATACGTAGCATTGTCTTCGAAAAACAGAACGTACCGGCCGGTTTCCAGCCAACGCTCAATACCGAGAATGTGCTGATTTTCCGGGTACCAACCGACGTATTGGGCGGCAAACAAAACATTATGTTCACCAATAGCGCGGGCAACACGTTGACGGTTCCGTTTAAGGCGCTGGCGTACCCGACCGTTTCGGACGTATCGAATTACAACTTCACGAAAGGGACGGTGATCACGCTTACCGGCAACAACTTCGACGACGTAACGGCCGTAGCCATTGCCGACTCGGTGAAAGGGATTTCGGATGCGGCTACGGTGGTTTCGAAATCAAAAACGCAGTTGGTTGTCCAGATGCCAGCGACTACTCTTTCGCGCGGTACGCTGAGCATCACGAACAGCACCGGGCGTATGCGGACCAAGCAGGAATTCGTGAACGTCGACAAAGCGTATCAGATCTTTACGGATGCGTACGGTGCTGGTTTTCAGGACGGCTCCTGGGGCGACGCGGCTGCTGTCTCGACCAAAGAGTTTGCTTCCGGAACGTCTTCCATTGGCAAGAATTTTCAGAAAGGTAACTGGCATTTGATCGCGTTTGCCAACTGGTCGGCGTCAGCTATACCTTATTCGACGGATTACACCTACGTAACGGGCTGGGTCAAAGGCGCTTCGGCTGATTATTCACTCTATCTGACTACCGATGCGAACAAAGCCGGTTTTGGCGAATTCGTTGAAGCGAACAAGATCGACGTGAAAGCGGGTGTCTGGAATTACTTCAAAATCAAGCTGTCGGACATGGATTTCTGGTTGGCGGGCAAAACGTTGAAGCAAGTAGGCTTTCGCATCAAAGGGCCTGATAAACAGGATGAGACGTTCTATTTTGATGACGTAATGTTGGTGAAGTAATAACATCACAAAACGCTATATGACTTTCCCGTAGAGCCAACGCCTACGGGAAAGTCATATAGGGAGGTTGCTTATGCTTATGAAAGTATTTTTGCTTGCTTTATACGTAATGAGTAGTCTGTCGGCTTGCCGGGCGGCAGAATCCGTGGTTTCGGCCGATACGCTGCAGAAGTCGGACAATCGGGCGCTTCCCGCCAAACCTGCCAGTCAACTGATTGACGCCCGTGCTACGTTGTCGACAAAGGGATTGTATTCGTATTTGATCAGCCAGTACGGTCAAAAAGTGATTTCGGGGCAACAGGATGATGTGGAATACGTACTGGAAAAAACGGGCAAAGAACCCGCCATCGGTGCCTTCGATCTAATGGACTATTCGCCCAGCCGCCTGCCGTTTGGTGGTAAGCCGGTACGTACCAGTGAGGACTGCATTCAATGGGCGAAGAAAGGAGATGGTCGGGGTATCATTAGTCTATGCTGGCATTGGAACGCCCCTACGGATTTGATCAATCAGGCACCCGACAAGCACTGGTGGAGCGGTTTTTACACGAAAGCCACTACGTTCGATCTGGCGGCTACGTTAGCGGACAAAAACGGCGAACGCTACGGCCTTTTACTGCGTGATATCGATGCCATTGCGGAACAACTCAAAAAGTTTCAGGACGCCGACGTACCGGTGCTCTGGCGACCGCTGCATGAAGCGCCGGGAGGCTGGTTCTGGTGGGGCGCTAAAGGCGCTGGTCCGTTCAAAGAACTCTGGCAAATTCTATACGATCGGCTGACGAATCACCATCAACTACATAACCTGATTTGGGTATACACGGGCACCGATACCATCAATCCGGAGTGGTATCCCGGCGATCAATACGTTGATATCTTTGGGCTGGATATTTATACGGAGCCGACTGCTACGTTAACCAGTAACTGGACGAGTACACAAACAACGTTCAGTGGCAAAAAACTAGTGACGCTATCTGAAGTGGGCCATTTACCTAAGCCGGAAACTATTCGCGCACTGAATACGTGGTGGTCCTGGTTTGCCGTCTGGAATGGCACCAGCTGGATTAAAAAACAACCCATTGACGTATTGAAAGCTGTTTATACCGATACGGACGTCATCACCCGCGACGAATTGCCGGATTGGCGGAATCATTAACCGATTTGGAATATTCTGCGCAATTCAATTGGTACGTCATTACCGATAAGAGACATTTTATGAATAGCGATCTGGAATGAGATACGTTATTGACGTAAATAATGAATTGATGAAAGCACTAATTCATTTATAGTGAACTGATAAAACCAGAAGCTTCGATTGAATTAGTCAATTTAAATCGTGAATTAAACCTAATTGTCAGGCTGAACCCGTTGAAGCTTCTGGTGTCAATAAATTGTCAGCGGAATTATTATATACGTAAATTAACTCTGGGTTCCCGTGTTCAAACGTGTTTGCTGACCAGACACCCAGACTTCTTTCCTACCCAGTCATTTATCAGGTTGCGCCATTCGTTGAGCATTTCTTATAAAACGGCTTCCTCGTATACACCGTGTTCCTGCAATTTTTCCTGTACTAGTCTTGCAAAGGCAACTTTATCCGATTTTCGGTACTGGGCATAAGTCGAAGCTCCTGATGGCGCAATAAAGTGCATATTTACACGCATACAGGCGGCCCATAGTCGGGGGTTCATTTTAATCTGATAATCTCGGATCGGTGTGTCTGCGCCAAACCAAAGGCGTATGATATTCGCTGGCGTTACCTTCATTACAAGGCCCATACAAATAGTGGTGAAATGGTTAAAGTAAGTTGAGTGATTAATAGTTATTGGCAGTACACAGCAGAGGAATCAGATTATGATTGTCAGGTGCTTACCTACGAAGCCAATATATGGTAAAACACTAGAGTTACGAAAGCTACTCAGTCAGCCGACCTGAGAGACTGCTGCTTCAGATCAGTGTATTAAAACTCCTGGGGGTAATCGGGGAAATCATAAATGAACCAATTGTCGTGTATTCCTTTAGCCAAAAATAACGACCCAGATAAATCATTGTTTATTAAAAAATTTATATCAATAAAGATTTTGATCATAATAAATTGGCTATCATTCAATTAACCATTTCTTAGCTTAAAGGTTTTGTGTGTAAATGGTGTAGGGTGACGGTAAAATAAGGACTTTATACTTCAGCCATATGGATGCTATTCATACTTATCAACAGCAGTAAA
This sequence comes from Spirosoma flavus, assembly GCF_054778555.1. Taxonomy (NCBI): domain Bacteria; kingdom Pseudomonadati; phylum Bacteroidota; class Cytophagia; order Cytophagales; family Cytophagaceae; genus Spirosoma; species Spirosoma flavus. Next base: position 995,180 of record NZ_BAAGZL010000002.1, on the reverse strand, counting down.
ATGAAAAGTAATCAAGGTGAATTTTAATGCCGAATTCACCTTTTGTTAACAATTCTGAAAAGACTAAACAGCCATTTCCTCAAATGAGCGCTTGATTGTGTTCTTGTTTGTAGCTGCGTAGGGCGGGAGGCTTCTTCACCTATTGATTCAAGAGCAAGCTGTTTTTTTATGGATTCGATCAACTGATTGGTTGGCTTTTTGGATTGGATCTGCTGAACCGCTTCGATAGGAATCGTGATTTGTTTCGTACCAGCTTTGGTTTTCACCGAAACGATGTAATTCAGATCGTCTTTGAGTGAATGTTCGAGATACTGAACTGGGCCACCCATTCCCAATAACAACTCTATCGGCTCTTTATCAGACTTGTAGGATCGGTTCATATGCAAAGTTATTTCTGGTTCTACCCGTCGGTCGGGTCGGTTCTGCATAATGACACGATAGAGAAGAAAAAGCTGCAAAATCAGGATTTTATTGGAGGGGGCGAAGTAAAGTATATACAGGAAGTTTCTCCAATCATTGGACTGCTTTGCCTGAACCTGGCAGTTTTGGAAGAAAACCGACAGAGAACGAACAAACCATTAATCCAACTAGTAGGGTAATAAGATGGTGGCCTTCTCTTTTAGCAGTATGATCAACATAGTGCAACAGGCGTATCGTCACTCATCCAATACCGCTATCTTGGCTGACGGCCAGTCATATACTTACGCACAATTACTGGATTCGTCGGAGCAAGTCAGTGGTCAGCTTCTGAATGGTCAGGCCGATCTGTCCGAAACCCGCGTTGCGTTTATGGTCGAACCTGGTTTCGAGTACGTTAGCGTGCAATGGGGTATCTGGCGAGCGGGCGGCATTGCGGTGCCACTCTGCATAACGTATCCACCTGCTTCATTGCAATACGTTATTGACGATACGTCGGCTGAAATTGTCGTGGCATCTGCGCGATATGCTGCTGTACTACGTCCCATTCTCGAAGGCCGAACTATTCGTTTTATTGAACTAGGGGTAACCGAAGCCAGCCCTACTGGCGAACTGCCGGATGTTGACCCGGCGCGGGGAGCCATGATTCTTTACACCAGTGGGACCACGAGTCTGCCCAAAGGTGTTGTCAGCACACACGCCAATCTGGAGGCACAGATGACCACGTTGATCAAGGCGTGGGAATGGCAACCTACCGATCATATCTTGTGCGTGTTGCCGTTGCACCACGTGCACGGCATCGTCAATGTGATCGGCTGTGCGCTCTGGTCGGGGGCTTGCTGTGAATTTCTTCCGGAGTTTTCCCCAGCCGCTGTTTTCGCAGCTTTTCAGCAGGGACGTATCAATCTGTTTATGGCGGTACCAACCATTTATTTCAAGTTGATCGCCTACTGGGAATCGCTACCGGAAGCTGAACAACAAGTGCTTACCGAAACCATGCAGAGCTTTCGGTTGATGGTTTCGGGCTCGGCGGCCTTACCCGTAACGGTCATGGAAAAATGGGAGCGAGTCAGTGGGCATACCTTACTCGAACGCTACGGTATGACCGAAATAGGTATGGCAATCAGCAATCCGTATCATGGAAAACGAATTCCGGGGCATATTGGGCAACCACTTCCGGGGGTCGGGGTTCGGCTGGTTGATGAACAGGACGAGCCGGTTGACGAAGGCCAGCCCGGCGAAATTCAGGTGAAAAGCGCTACGGTGTTTCGCGAATACTGGAATCGACCACAAGCTACGAAAGATGCGTTTACGGACGATGGTTGGTTTCGTACGGGCGACGTAGCAGTGGTTGACGAAGGAAGCTATAAAATCCTGGGCCGCAATTCGATCGATATTATCAAGTCGGGTGGCTATAAGCTATCTGCCCTCGAAATTGAAGAAATTCTCCGAACACATCCAGCCATCGTCGATTGTAGCGTAATTGGACTGCCTGATGAAGAATGGGGCGAAATTGTAGGGGCTGTGTTAATCCCCGCTGAAGAAATTGATCTGGATGCGCTCAACCAATGGATGCGTACGCAGATGGCGGCCTATAAGGTACCACGTCATTATCGCATTGTACCTGAACTTCCCCGTAATGCTATGGGCAAAGTGACCAAAAACGAATTGAAAAAATTCTTCTGATCTATGGACTTCCTAACCGCTTTCCCCTACTGGTTCATCATTGTCATCATGATAGTGAATGCCATTGTCGTACAATTCATAAACATCGACGTAAAAGACGATGAATAATAAATAATGAGCGCTGAGTGATTAATAAGTCATTGTTCAGCGCTCATTATTCATCACTCCTAAACCCTGCTATGACCTACTTCTCCGAACATGCTACCGTGCTGCTTTGCATGGTTGTCTACCTGATTCTGCTCATTACGTTTGGCTGGTATCTGCAACGACAGGCCAGCAAAACAGTAGGCGAGTACTACGTTGCTAACCGACGCATACCGGGTTGGGTCGTGTCGTTAGCTTTCTTTTCCACCTTCGTCAGTACGAATACGTACATCGGGCAGGCGGGCGAGTCGTTTCGGTATGGCTTGTCGTGGACTTGGGTAGGTGTTTTCTGGGCGGTTTTCTGCATAATTTCCTGGCAGATTTTAGGTCCCCGGATGCGCAATCAGAGCATCCGACTCAAGTCGTTTACCGTGCCCGATTATTTCCAGCTACGTTACCAGAGTGGGCTTTCCCGTAGCATCCGGGTTTTGTCGGCCGTAATCATTCTGTTTGCCACAATCTGGTACATGACAGGGATCGCCAAAGGTTGCGCCCACTTGCTGCACTCGCTCCTCGACATCCCCTACGCTTACGGAGCTGCTTTTATGCTGTTTTTTACGTGCTTTTACACCATTGCCGGGGGGATGTATGGCATTATGTGGACCGACGCCGTTCAGGGCATTTTGATGTTTATCGTTGCGATTATAATGCTCTCACTACCATTTCTATACGCTGGAGGCTACGACGCACTGATGGCCAAAATTGCGTATGTTGAGCACGTATCGAAAAAGGGGACGCCTATCGGCAACGGTCTCGTTACGTTCGGCCAACTGACTTCCTTTACGTATATCGTCGGTATCGGCCTGTCAATTGGTATGAAGCAAATTTCCGAACCGAAACTGCTCATTCGCTTTTATACGGTTAAAGATAAAGCTGGTATGAAGTTCGCCATGACCTGGACGCCCATTTTCATGGGAATTTCGCTGGTTTGCGTGATGGGTCTGGGAGCGCTCGTACACGGTATGGTTACCACCGAAGAAGCGGCTCAACTCATCAATAACACCGATGAAGTGGTGGGATTTATGCTGAAAAAATTCAATAATCCACTAATCAGCGGTATTTGCCTGATGGGACTTTTTGCGGCTGGTATGGCCGCACTGGCGTCGGTAACGCTGGTTGTAGGCACTACGTTGGTGAAAGATATCTGGAACGTCTGGAAACCCATGCCCGTCGAACGTATCATTCCCCGCACCAAGGTCGCTATGCTGCTGTACTGCATCATTGTGTATTACTTCACGATCTTCCCACCCGCCGACGTCGTCGAGCTTTCAGCGTTTGCCGGTTCCGTCTACGTAGCGAGTTTCTTCCCGACTATTTTCGGTGGTCTTTATTTTCGATGGGGTACCGATTTAGGCGCCATAAGTTCCATGCTGGCCGGTATTATCGTCAATATCGTATGGCGTTTCGGCGTCCGGACTCGAGTCGAAGGATTAAACGATATCCATGAGGTCTTTCCCGCATTTCTGGCGTCTTTTGTCGCCTACGTAGTGGTCAGTTTGCTCACGGCACAGCGCAGACCAACTCTTGAGCATCTGAATAGGGTATTCGACACGCACCCCGCCCTGGATGATACGTTGGTAAAAAGATAAGCACTTTCGATACGTTAAAAAAAGCCCGACTGATTTAGCCGGGCTTAAAATCTTTATAGGTTAGGTAGTCGTAGCTACTATTCTTTTGACGTAGTAACTCGAAAAAGTAACAAAACAGCCTTGGGATTTTTTGCCAATAATGTGGGTGAGCAACGTATCGTCGATTTGCTGACTACTTAAAACAAAAGCCTGACAAACGCCAGGCTATTGTATATAATCAACCTATGATATCTGCTTATTGCAGGGCAATACTACGAGTAGCTTGTTTAGGTTCCTGGGTTGACAGATTTAACTGCTTCCGGATGCTGCCTTCGCTCGATTTTACTTCCAGTTCATACTCGCCATCGGCTAATTGATCCACATTCATCTTCATGGCGAATTTGGATTCTTTCTTGCCCAAATTCTGATGATAAAGCACCTCGTTGTTTTTGTTGCGAAGAATCACAACGACGGGAACGTCGGTTGATTTTTCAACAGCTACCCGAATTTCGTGATTTACGGTTACGTAAGCACTTGCGTCGAACGAGAGCGTTTTCGGCGTTGTCGGGTTGAAAAGGGTAGAAGCACTCAGGAGAATAGAAGCGGCAACTTTACTGATTACTGGTAACATGGTTGTGTGTGTTTAATGGTTTTAAGATGTTGTTTACTGTGATGCTTTATGTATTCCAAAGCTTGTGCCAATCCAGTGCCAATCCTGATAATCAATTATTTGCGTGGCGTGCCATGTCTGGGTAATGTCCGTAACTGGACAAACTTTGTTCACTTGCGGACAAAAATAGAGGGAAGCGGAGGCCGTCTGAAACCCGAAATTGATCAGACGTCGAAATGAAAGAACAAAGCGTGAAAAAGGTAGGATAAATGGTGCGTGAAATCTAGAGAGTTGCTTGGCTCAATGCCGGTCTGAAGTAGAAAAAAAGATAAATTTTAAACAATATGTAAATCTTTCAGCTTACCAAGAGATGATGCTTACTGAATGGTGAGCACATGCATTGAATACCTGTTATGCGTTTATGTATCTATACCTTAGAAACTGAAGCGGTGTGCGTATGGAATACAATCTACTGGTTGCGGATGATGATGATGATGATGTTTTATTGCTTACTAAATACCTGCATGGCCATAATTCTTCTGTAAAGCTGACACACGTCTGGAATGGTGCCGGAATCATCCAGAAATTATCGGAAGGCATGCGACCCGATCTGATCCTGGTCGATTCGCAGATGCCTATCATGAATGGGCAGGAACTACTACGTCAATTACGAGCCAATTCAGGTTGGCAACACATTCCGATTGTTGTATGGGCTGGTACGTTATCCGAAGAAGATACGATGCATTTCTACCAGTCAGGCGCAAATTCCTGCGTTATGAAGCAGGATATTTTTGCCAAAATGGATATTTTCTGCCGCTATTGGTTCGAGTTAATTAAGCTGGTGCCAGCCAGCGTATCATTTTAGAGAAACGCTCAATGTAATACGTCGAAAACCAGCTCACGAAGAATATCACTTTCGCTCATGGACGGGGCATCGATGCCTTTGCTGCGCGCATCAGCCAGACGTATCGAATGGATGATGGCTACAACTTTGGGGAGCGGAAAAGTACGGGCGGCCGTGAGGTAATCTTTCACAAAAAACGGATTTACGCCCAGTAAAGGCGCTAAACCTTTTTCACTTTGGTCTTTAGACGCTTGTACCAGAAGTACTTTACTAAAATAACTGAACAACTGCGCCAGAATGACTACCAGCGGATTGTCTTTCGGATTGCGGCCAAAATAGTCGACAATCTGATTGGCCTTCACTAGTTCGCGTTGAGTCAGTGCTTTCTGCAACTCGAATACGTTATATTCCTTACTGATACCGACCAGCCTCTCTACTGTTGCCGCCGAAATTTCTTCGCCAACGTGCATGTTAATCAGCATTTTGTCGATTTCGCCGGCTAGCCTTTTCAGATCGTTGCCAATATGATCGGCCAGCAACTGACAGGCTTTCGGACTTATTTTCGCACCCTGCTCGCGGCAGTATTCGCCTACCCAATCCGGAATCTTGTTGTCGTAGAGTTTTTTGACGCCCAGCAATTTTCCTTTCGCTCCGAAAGCTTTCACCCAGGCTTTTCGCTCGTCGAGGCCGGGTTTGCCATCTTCTTTGACATAACACAGCATTAGAATCGTGCTTGACAACGGATTGAGGGCATAATCTTCCAGTAACGTCTGCGCCGACTTATCGTTGATGCCGCCCATTTGCTGCGCTTCTTTAACCAAGACCAACTGTCGTTCGGCCATAAACGGGTAACGCCGGGCATAGTTCAGTACGGCACCGGCATCGGTATCTTTCCCAAACAGCACAAACTGATTGAAACCGCGTTCGGCCACCGGCACGGCCACTTTTTCGAGTTCGTCGGCAATGCGGTCGAGGTAAAACGGCTCATCACCATGGATAAGGTAAACGGGGGCAATCCGCTTGTTGCGGATATCTTTCAGCAGGGCGTCAACAGCAGCAATCAAAACAAAAAGAGCGTTTCAAAATTCAGATTTCAAACTACCTACGTAGTGGTAGCTGAAACAAGTAACAAAAATAAAGATTGCTCGCCATTTGTTACGTACAGACTTTCGGTAGAAAATAAATCTTGTCGACAAACTGTCCGACGAGCCAGCAAATTCCACAGACCAGTAAGTGAACAGAAATGGGTTACGTTCTCACCGCCGAAGCAACGTACCGGGTCGCGTACCTGTCGCTTTTTGCCCCTGATACACGAGTTTTCCCGCCACCCAAACCGCTTCGATGCCTGTAGATAGGGCTTTGTTATCACCGATACGTGCCTTGTCCTGCACGGTGTCTGGATTAAGCAAAACCAAATCCGCAAAGTAGCCCGGCGTAACGATACCCCGGTTTTTTAATCCAAGATGTTCGGCGGAAAGACTGGTCATTTTCTGGATAGCTGTTTCCAGCGTCATCAGTCGCTGGTCGCGAACGTAACGGGCCAATACGCGCGTGAACGCGCCATAACCGCGCGGATGTCCGTCGTTGGCCCCGTCGGAGCAGATATTGGTATGCGGCCATGCCAGAAAATCCTTGACGTCAGTTTCACTCATCGATTTCCCCATGATGCCTTCTACGCCGGAAGCGTCTGGGTTTTTCTGCGCGAAATCCGATGCCTCGGCCACCAGATTCATCAGGGTTTGGGCTGGCTTTTCATTACGTAGTTTCGCTACGTCGCCAACCGATTTTCCGGCGTAAGCTGGATTAGCTGCATAACGTACCAAAACGGATTGCGCTGGATCAAATAGTTGATTAACAGCAAACTCAGCGCTGGTCGGGTCGGTGTAATCACGTTTCGGAAACAGGACACGTAGTGTCGACATCCAGTAGTCATATGGATAGCAGTCTGCAGTAATTTTCACGCCTTCCGAACGAGCTTGTTCGAGTAAAGCCAGTAATCGTTGCGACTGACCCCATTTTGAACGTAGCGCGATTTTCAGGTGCGAAATCTGCACCGGCATTTTCGTTTGGCGGCCAATCTGAATGACCTCATCCACAGCCTCATCCAACGTAATATCCTCACTCCGAATGTGGCTGATGTATCGCCCACCCGAATCGGCGGCCACCTGCGCCAGTTGAAGCACCTCATCACGATTGGAGAAGAAAGACGACTCATATTCCAACCCCGTCGATAAACCCAGCGATCCGTTATGCATCTCGCTACGTAGCAGCGTCTTCATCTGCTCAACTTCATCTGGTTTAGCCGTGCGATAAAGTCCATTAGCCCCCATCGCTTTCTGACGTAGCATGGCGTGACCCGTATAGCTCGCCAGATTGATGGCAACAGGCTGCCGCTTCAATCGTACCTGCAACGTATCCATCAATAAGCCACCGCCATCTTGCCCAATCACAATGGTTGTAATGCCCTGACTTACTGCGGGTAAAGCGTCAGGCTGTGCGTTCAGGTCGTGATGACTATGGCTGTCGATGAAGCCGGGAGCCAGTACCATATTCTTACCGTCGATGACAGGCTCATTCGGGAACGCTGTCAACGTACCGACTTCCCAGATGCGGTCGTTACGTAACCGAACAGCCGCTTTTCGGACTGGCGTTCCGGTGCCGTCGATAAGCCGTATGTTACTAATAAGTTGAGTTTGAGGAAGTTGTACAGATTTTCCGTCCAGAATGTCGCGGATAATTCGTCCTGCCGCATTACCGCCATTGGCCAGCACAATCAGCGTTTGCTTCTTGTCGACGTAGCGAATGATTACTGTTCGAAAACCGACCCAGCCGCCCGTGTGCATCAGTACGTTCCCGTTCTCTTCAATCATCCAGCCGAAGCCGTATGGATACGTAGTGCCGTCGTTCAACTTGGCGGGCATGAACGCTTCCCGCAACGTAAATTCCTTCACCAGTTTTCCGTTCGACAGTGCCTGCTCCCAAATCAACAGGTCTTCGGCGGACGAATACACGTTTCCGTCGCCCACCACGCCATCCAGCCGAATCAGATCATCGGCTACGTTCCGACCATTTTCGCGCCGGAAACCATACACCCGATTGTGCGGAATCGTTTTGCTTTTGTGGTAGTAGATGTACGTGTTTTTGAGTTTTAGTGGGCGTACAATATGCTGATCAAAAAACGTTTCGACGGGCGTGCCGCTCACTTTGGCAATGATGGCCCCCAACACTACGTAGCCGGTATTGGAATATTCCCATTTGTCTCCGGGTTGAAAAACGGGCGCTGGTTTATGCTGATGCAGCAATTGCACTAGACCATCGTTGCTGAGCGTATCGAGTGGGCCAAGGTACTTCTGCGCCAGATCGAAGTATTCAGGCAGCCCCGACGTGTGGTTCAATAAATCCCGAACAGAAATCGCAGTATACGGAAAATCAGGCAAATACGTTTGGACAGGTTCGTCGTATTTTAATTTCCCCTGCTCCTGCAACTGCATGATCATCATGGCGATGAACTGCTTCGACACGGAAGCCAGATTGAATGCGGATTGAGTAGTGAGCGGCTCTTTGGTATCGATGTTGGCGGTTCCCAATGCTTTCTGAAAGCGAACCTTTCCCTGTTCGGCTACAAGAACGACGCCGTTGAACATACCCCGATTGTGAAGCACTGTCAGTGTCGAGTCGAGCGTTTTTAGGCGCGGAGCCAGCGATGAGGTAGCCGATTGGGAATGTCCCTGAAACCAAATGAAAATGAGAAAGATGAGTAGTACGTAAAGTCGTGGTGGGTGCATGGGTAAAGCAGGCAAAATCAGCCTAATATAAGCGTTACATGCAATAGTTTGGGCGACAATCACCATATTACCGTAAAACATCATTGCTACGTTACTACTTTATGACAAATCGGGCGATTTTGCTCACGGATGGATTATTAAGCACCCCCAATGCCAAGACGGCTCACGGGTTGATTCGTGGAACAGAGCGTTATACAATAGTCGGCGTGGTCGATGAACCGACGGCGGGCCAGGATGCGGGCGAAATACTGGACGGAAAACCGCGTCAGATACCTGTTTTTGCATCGGTCGATCAGGCTTTGGGAAAACTTGACTCGGTTTCATACGCAGTTGTGGCCATTGCTACGAACGGCGGAATCCTGCCGCCAACCCTGTTACAAACGCTGAAAGAATGCCTGGAACGGGGTCTGTCCATTGTCAATGGCCTGCACGATTTTCTGACTGATAAGCCCGAAATGGTTACGCTTGCGCAGGAAAAAGGGGTTCAACTCATCGACGTGCGTCGGCCCAAACCACGCCATGAACTGCATTTCTGGACGGGCGAAGTGAAACAAATCACGGCGCCCATCATCGCCGTTATCGGCACCGATTGCGCGTTGGGCAAACGTACCACCGCCCGACTGATTCGGGAAGCCTGCGAGCTACATGGTCTGAACGCGCAGATGATTTATACCGGCCAAACGGGCTGGTTACAGGGTGGTAAATACGGTTTCATTTTCGATTCGACAGTAAACGATTTTGTGTCGGGCGAGCTGGAACATGCGCTCGTTACGTGCTGGCGCGAGACTCACGCCGACGTACTACTGATTGAAGGACAAGCCGCTTTACGAAATCCAAGCGGTCCCTGCGGATCGGAATTTCTGGTATCGGGGAATGCGCGCTACGTCGTGCTGGTTCACGCGCCCAAACGAATGTACTATGATCATGATCCGGCCTGGGGCGAAATTCCATCCGTCGAGTCGGAAATTGCGCTGATTCGGGCGTATAATTCGGAGGTTATCGCGCTGGCGCTCAATACGGAAGATTGCACTCCGGAAGAAGCCGTTACGTATCAGCAAACGTATTCTGAGAAGTTGGGAATTCCGGTTTTGTTGCCGTTGCAGCAGGGTGTTGACGCCGTAGTATCGGTCATTCAATCTAAAATTACTACGCCTTATGCGGATTAAATCGATTCGGGCTTACCTCCGAAACCTGGCACTCACCAAGCCGTATACGATTGCGTATCAGATTACGTCTGACGTAGAGAACGTCTTCCTGGAAATCGAACTCGATAACGGAATGGTTGGGTTTGGAGCTGCGAATCCGTCACCAGAAGTGGTGGGCGAATCGCCGGAGCAAGCGTTGCAAAACCTGCAGGGCGAATGGGCATCAAGTTTAGTGGGGAAAGACATTCGGCTTTTTCAGGGATTGATTCGGGAAGGGCGACAACGATTTTTGAAAGCGCCCGGTACGTTGGCCGCGCTGGATATTGCCCTGCACGATGCCTTTGGGCAATACCTGGGCGTTCCAATCGTGCAGTTTTACGGCCAGAAAATTCATACCCTGCCAACCTCCGTCACCATTGGCATCATGAACGTAGCCGATACGTTGGCCGAAGCAGCCGGATACTATCAACAGGGATTTCGGGTACTGAAAGTAAAAACCGGTTTGAACGTAGAGGAAGATGTTGAACGTATCAAAAAGCTGCGGGAGACGTACCGCAATTCCATGACGATACGTGTCGACGCCAATCAGGGTTATTCGATGTCTGATTTACAGCATTTTTGCGCGGAGACGTTAGACGATAACGTTGAACTGATTGAACAACCCTTACCGGTTGGGCAGGAGTCGGATTTGCTACGTCTGCCAAACAGCATTCGGCAACAACTAACCGCCGACGAATCGCTGAAAGGGCCCAAAGCGGCCTTGCAACTTGCTCAACAACCTCAACCGTATGGAATTTACAACATTAAGCTGATGAAATGTGGCGGCATTCGGGCGGCATTGGATATCGCTACCATTGCCGAAACCGCCGGAATTTCCCTATTTTGGGGATGTAACGACGAAAGCCGGGTAAGCATTACAGCGGCCCTGCACGCAGCTTTTGCCTGCCCGCACACGCGATACATCGACCTCGATGGCAGTTTCGATCTCGCTGAAGACATAGTATCCGGTGGTTTTATAGTTGAAAATGGCTTTATGCGCCCTACAACTAATGCCGGACTGGGTTTGTCCCGTTTATCATAACGTATCATCCGTTGTATGCTCCCGTACTTTCCATTTGGTCAGCGATTTAACGATAAAATGGGGACGGCTCCTTTGTTAGAAAGCGACCGACTGGTTGAAGTTGATGAACACTACGTGACCGAAATAACCCTCAAGCGCCAACTCCTGGCTGAACTGCCAAATTACTACTATCAGGCATTGCCCGGCCACGTAACGGCGCAGTGGGAAGTGCTGGCTTTAGCACTGGAAAACCTGGCCAGATTCTCTCCCGTTTCGTTTTCGCTACGTCAGGATGGTACGTATTGGCGGTGGAAAAACCATCTGCTGAATGAAGAAACTGCCTTTACGTTTGGCGATGAAACGACGCTGCCGCTGGAACCACTCGATTGGGTGGGTCGGCAAGTACAGGAAGATTTGATTCTGCTCGCGGGCGACGACGCTACGTTGGTGGCTGGACAGCTTTGTTTCGCCAATGATTGGTGTCTGGATGAAAAAATTGGTCTTCCATTTTGGCAGATTCACGCGCCTGTTACGCCTATTGTTGAGCCGATGCTACGTGCCGCCCAAGCTTTTATGAAACGTTTGCCGGTAGGAAAGCCATTTTGGAGGGCCAACTGGAGTGTTAAACTAAGTGATCAGCTCGATATGACCAGTCGTCATACGCCCGTACTCAAACAACAGCTAGCCGAACGACTGGCTACGTTAGCGCCCAGTACCATCGGCGAACAGCTTTACGTACGTGTTGAACGCCAGACACTCACACGGCTTCCTCGTTCTGGAGCCATTTTGTTCGGTATTCATACGTATCAGAATCGGCTGGCCAACGAAGCCGCCGACCCGGATCGAGCTGCCCGAATGGCGCAGGTTTTCGGTACAACGCCCCCGGCCATGCTGGATTATAAAAGTATGTTTGGTTTCATGCCCGCTTTGTTGACGTATTTGACTAGTCGATAAAGGCTCTGACAGGCTCCGGCTGTCGGTTATAGTTACTGGATTAGTCGCTAGTGCGACTTTGATAGCCGGAGCCTATCGGAACCCAATACAACTAAAAATTCCTATGCCCCATCTCACTCGTGCCTTAGATACCCGTTCTGCGATTCTGCTTGTAGTGAGTGGCATTATTGGCTCGGGTGTGTTTAAAAAAGTGGCGCCCATGGCCGCTGAACTAGGCTCACCGATGCTGGTGGTGGCCTGTTGGATTGTGGCGGGAATAGTAAGTCTAACTGGCGCTCTGACGTACGCCGAAATGGCGGGCATGTTTCCGCAGTCGGGTGGGGAGTACGTTTACTTCAAGCGGGTATACGGGAAACTGTTCGCTTTTCTGTACGGCTGGGGGGCTTTTGCCGTCATGAGAACGGCCACGATTGCGGCACTGGCACACGTTTTTGGGCAATCGCTGCTGGCGTTGGTGGAAGTCCCGAGCGAGTCGGCTGAGTTGATTGTCAAAGTCATCGCTACGTTGCTGATTCTGTTTCTGAGTTCGCTCAATTACTGGGGTGTTACGTTTGCCGAAAGGTTTAGTAGAGCGCTTACATACGTCGTGTTTGTGGCGGTGGCGGTCATCGCCTGGTTGGGTTTTTCTGCCGAATCGGGAAGTTTGTCAAACCTGACCCGTTCTGTTCAGCCAAGTGGCGTCGTTGAACGTAGCAGTCTACTAGGGTCGTTGGTGGTTGCGTCGCTGGGGGCTTTCTGGGGGTATGAAGGCTGGAATCAGATTGGGTATATCGGAGAAGAAATCAAACAACCCCAACGAAATCTGCCCATTGCCCTGAGTATTGGCACCAGTATCGTAGTCGGAATTTATGTACTACTGAATGTGGTGTATGTGTTCGCAATGCCAATTGATGGATTAATGCAACTGGCCAGTTCGCCCGGAAAAATTGCGGCTGTCGAGGTGATACGTAACGCGGCTGGCTGGGTGGGCGCTACGTTTATTTCGGTATTAATTCTGATCACTACGTCCAATTCAACCAATGCGTCGATTCTGATGCCTGCCCGGCTCTTCTACGCTATGGCGCGAGATGGCCTGTTTTTTAAAGCTGCGGCTGTTATCCATCCACGCCATAAAACACCATCGGTCGCCATTATGCTACAAAGTGGTTGGGCAATCGTGCTGGTCTGGTCGGGTAGTTTCGATCAGTTGACGGATATGCTGGTGTTTGCGTCGTTCATCTTTTACGGAGCAACAGCGGTGGGTGTCATCCTGCTACGTATCAAACGTCCTGATTTGCAACGTCCTTATCGCGTTTTTGGCTACCCACTAATACCCGCTTTTTTCGCCTGTTTCTGCTTTCTGCTCGTTGGTATGACGCTCATCAACCAACCCCGCGAAGCCCTGACTGGCCTCGCTCTGATTGCTACTGGTTTACCGTTTTACTGGTTCTGGCGGAAAAATAGCATCGATGCTGCGTCTGACTTAGAAAGCCAGGAAACTCACTCCACAACCGGGTAGCCCTTATCGATCCAGTCGGTTTTGAGGTTTTTGGCGAGGTTCAGCAGTCTGTGATTTTTAAAACCAAGCTCGTTGAGTTTGGTAAATGCGGGTCGAACATTCGGGCAATTTTTGAACGGGCAGCAGCCGCAGTAAATCACGATTTGCCGGTCTTTCGGCTCTTTACTGAGCAACTTTTCCAGCTTTGCCAGATTTTCGGCTTCATTCGCCGGACCAACGCCCACCGACGATTTGATCGAAGCTGCCGGACCGATGCTGATAATAAGCGGTCGTTGCGCTTCAGGGCCGGCAATGGATGCGGCTAAATCGGCTGGTTCGAGAAGCTGTTCAGGGCTCCAGGGCTCGGCTCTGTGCCAGCCAAAATAAGTTAGCCCAGCGCAAAGAATGAGAAGGGTCAGAGCGAACGAATAACGCGATTTTTTCCAGTTCATAATGACAAACTTACAGATAATGGAGACTTTTTCATAATGGGAAAAGGAAGGCAGTTCACTTCGAAATAAACTTGCCAAATTAAATATTCAACATATATCCAACGATTTTTCGATTTTATGTATCCTTGTTTCTTCAAAAATGCTGAACCATGGATAGAGGTATACGCTCGTTTGGAATACTGCTTTTTGCCTTGGTGCTTGATGGTTGCTGGCAGCCATCCCCCCCAACTCCTCCATCGATAACCGGCGATACGTACCGACCCATATACGCATCTTACGCAGACGTTCGAACGGTGCAGTCGCTGGCTCCTCAGCCAATGAAAAATGTAGGAAAGATTTACGTTAAAGATACCTATCTGTTTATTAATGAGGTGGGTAGTGGAATTCATATTGTCGACAATCGCGACCCGACAAACCCTGTCAAACTGGCGTTTCTATTCATTCCCGGCAACCACGATCTGGCCGTGAAAGACAGTACGTTATACGCCGACAACGTACTTGATATGGTGGCGTTCAACATTGCTAATCCACGTAACGTGCGACTGGTAAAACGTATCGAAAACACATTCGACTACCCGGCTTTCCCATCCGAAACCAACGTTCGGTTTGAGTGTGCCGATCGGAATAAGGGCGTCGTGATACGTTGGGAGAAAGCGACCGTTGAGAATGCGCAATGTTATCGCTAGACCGAAGAGACATTTCTAAAATCATCATCGTATGAAACAAAATTTTTACGTTGGTATGCTTATGCTACTTATGATGGGCTGTTCCTCAGGGGCCAGTAATGATGCGCCCTCGCCGGGTTCAGGGACTGGCGGTTCGACGGCGCGCTTTACCATCAGTGGCGACCGTCTGTATACCGTCAGCAACACTGGCCTCCAGACGTACGATATCTCGTTGAGCAGCAACCCCAAAGCGGGGAGTAAAACTACTATTGGTATCGGTGTTGAAACTATTTTTCCGTACCGCAATAACCTGTTTATTGGCACACAATCAGGCATGTATATTTTCGATATCAGTCAGCCCGATAGTCCGAAACGTATAGCCAACTATTACCATATTCTGAGTTGCGATCCGGTAGTGGCGCAGGGGAATTACGCTTATGTAACACTACGTAGCGGAACGACCTGTCGAAATACATTGGCCAATACACTCGACGTAATCGACATCAGCAACGTAGCAAACCCCCAACTTCTGAAAAGCTATCCGATGAAAAATCCGCACGGACTGGGCGTCGACAGCACGTTGCTGTTTGTTGGTGAAGGCGATTATGGGTTGCGGATAATGGACGTCAGCAATCCGAAAGACGTGCGGGAGATTCAGTACATTGACAGCACTAAAACCTACGACGTAATACCCACGCAAAAGCGTCTGATCGTGACGGGGCCGGATGGAATTTATCAGTATAGCTACTCTAACCTGAAGCAGTTAAAACTGCTCAGTAAGCTTCCTGTTCAACCATGAAATCGCTACGTATCTTTCTTATCATGAGCGTATTGTCGGGGAGTACATACGTGAGCTATGGGCAACGTATCGAGCCAGACCCAGGAACAGATTTGGCTATTGAAACAGCCCGGAAGTGGGCCGTGAAATTCTCTTTACTAAGTCTGCTCGATCCTGATAACACCATTCAATTCGGCGTGGAGCGAATGCTGAATCGGCGGCAAAGTCTGCAACTCGAAACGGGTTATGGCTGGCAGGGGATGAACCTCTGGGAGAATTCCCGAAATGGGCGCTATCGTGATCGGGAAGTGTGGCGGGGGCGGCTCGAATGGCGTTATTTCTTCAATCCAACCGGCCAGCCACGAGGGCGCTACGTTGCCGTAGAAGGTTTTTACAAGCAGGTCAACTTGCGAGAAAGCGGCACGGTGGGCATAGGATGTGCAACTGGAATGTGTCAATATTACCAACTGTTCACCGCTCCGCTACAGAAATATGTGTGGGGTGCCCACGTCAAAATTGGCCGGCAATTTCAATTCATCCCCACTAATAATCATTGGCTTTTCGATGTCTATTTAGGACTTGGTTTCCGACGACGTATCGTTGAAAGTTATCGTCCAGCCGCAGATACGTATTATTATCGATCGACGGGAATCAACTTATTCGATACGTTCAACGCTACACCTGCTACGCTCTTCAGCATGTCGTATGGTTTCAAACTTGGCTTTGCGTTGTAAAATTTGTGGGCAACAGGCTGAAATGGCGATTTGCTACGTTTGTTAATCATAAGAAAAGCTGGCAAGGCACTCTAATTCTACGTTTCTGTTGAGATGAATGCTTTTACAGTGCCGAAATTGGCGTTTCTTTGTACTAAACTGCGCCTGACATCCGCTTGAAAGTCCGATCTTTACTTTACCTTTTTTTGCTGTGTCCAGGTTGGGCGATTGCTCAACCTATTGGCGGACAACGGGTGTTTTCGTTTCTCGACCTGCCTACGCACGCCCGTGTCGCAGCTCTTGGCGGACAGATAGCTACGGCGATAAGTCCTGATGGCGCCTACCACTTAAACAACCCCGCGCTGGCCGATTCAATACGTCCTAATGATCTTTCGATCAGCCTGATGCCCTATCTGGCGGCTGCTAAATATTATACACTACATTACGGATTGCCTACTAAACAAAAATCGGTTGACAGAAGGGTAGGCTGGGCAGTTGGGTTGCAGTACCTGAATTATGGCGAGTTTGCGCAAACCGATCCGGCGGGCAATACGCTCGGTACGTTCACCGTCAACGATTATGCGCTGAGTCTGACCTACGCCCGAACCGAAGGTAATTTTACGCTCGGCGCTACGTTCAAAGCCGTAGGTTCATCGATTGAAACGTATTCGGCGTTTGGCTTGCTGGCGGATTTGGGTGGTGTGTGGCGTCATCCCAAAAAAGACCTCACGTTTGGTCTGGTTGCCAAAAATGTCGGTTATCTGCTTAAAAATTACGGCGCTCTCGACCGGACAGCCGCAACAACTAACTTACCATTCGACTTACAGGCGGGTGTTACATTAAAGCCAAAGCACGCACCTATTCGCCTGACGCTGACAGCGCATCATCTGTACCGTTTCGATATGACGTATAACGACCCTAATCTGAATACCCGCTACGACCTCAACGGCAATCCGATTTTGCCAGCGACCGGTACTGTTGAAAAAATAGCTCGTCATCTAAGCGTTGGCGCTGAGCTACTTGTCCATCGAAATGTACACCTTTTAGTGGGCTACAATCACCAAAAACGGCAGGAAGGTAAACTTGCTTCGGGCGGGATTGGGCCGGGAATTTCATTCGGCGCGTCGGTACAGGCGAGGGGTTTTCAGTTAACGTATGGCCGATTTACGTCGGTTCCGACGGCGGGCACGAGCCAACTGTCGATACGTATTGATCTGGACCGGCTGACGAAGAAATAAATCTGAAACATGAATCAATCTTTACAGGAAAAAGCGGCTCGCATTAAACTCCTGCTGACCGACTGCGATGGCGTTTTGACCGATGCGGGTGTGTATTACGGAGAGAACGGCGAGATTTTCAAAAAATTCAACATCCGCGATGGAATGGCCGTTGAGCGCTTGCGGGCGTTGGTCGGCGTTGACGTAGGCATCGTTACCGGCGAAACATCGCCATCGGTGGTGACGCGGGCCGCCAAGCTGAAAATCACCGAACTTCATTTGGGTATTAAAGACAAACTAACCCTATTGAATTCCGTCCTGGAACGTACTGGTTTGGCCGCGTCGGAGGTCGCGTTCATCGGCGACGATGTGAACGACCTGGAGATCTTGCAGGCTGTCGGATTAGCTGCCTGTCCGGCCGATGCTACGCGTTTCAACAAAGCCGTCGTCGATTATTGCTGCGAAACCAAAGGCGGAGAAGGTTGTTTCCGCGAACTGGCCGAACTCATTATTGACGCTAAACAAGCCAGAAATCTCGCCGGCCCAACCAACGTATCAGACGATGGGCAAGAGCAGTAACTGGTATCCTGAACATTCAGGCTCAGGACACCAGTTACGTTAACAAATGCGCCTGTTATAACCCAAGAAGAACCCGCTGTCAATCAGCCGTAGCATAGCCTTTTGATTCATGGTAGATTTGAGGCAAATGCCAACCTGTATAATGGTTGATTTTTGCTGAAAATGAAGCTGTTCCGACTAGTTCTATCCTTGCTGGGATTGTGGGTGCTGGGGTCTTGTAAAAACTCCAGCTACAATAAAAAAAACGGTGTTGTCTATTTCAAGGATTCGCCCATCAGCAATGCTGATTATTCTTCGTTCGAAATCCTGAATGATGTTTTTGCCCGCGATAAACATCAGGTTTACTACAGGGGCGTTACGGTTAACGGCGCCGATGGTACCGCCTTTTCGGCGATGGATGAGCATTATGGCAAAGACAAAACATCTGTATTCTATTGCGATAATTACATTGACTTCAAGTTGTTTGAAACGAAGCGACGGAATACAATAAATCGAATTCCATCGGCTGATGTAAACTCGTTCCAAGTGATAAGTTATGATTACGGGAAAGACGCGCTACGTTGTTATTACAAAGCAGTTGGCTTTCCGGTAAAAGACGTAGCGTCTTTCCAAGTGCTTGATTATGACTACGGGAGAGATAATCAGATTGGGTATTTCAAGTTAAAACAGATTCCGGGAAGTCACGGCGCTACGTTTGCGGTTTTGAATCGAAACTTTGCAAAAGATCAACACCAGGTTTATTATGCCTGGACGAACCTGGATGGTTTGGCTTCGGAGGGAATACATCCAGTTCAAAAAGCCGATCCTGGTTCCTTTGCGGTGTTGGGTATGTATTATGCCAAAGACAACGACCGCGCTTATTACCAGGACAAACCGCTGCCCCTTGCCGATCCTGCTACGTTCAAACAATGGGATGACAATACAATTAATTATGCGACTGATACCAGTCTTATCTATTACCACGAAAATCTGCTGAAAAACGCCGACAAACCGACTTTTCGGTTACTCACAGATGACTACGCGCAGGACAGGAAAACCGTTTTTTTTCAGGATAGACCAATCAAAAATTGCCTGATTCAGTCATTCAGGGTATTAGAATTAGGCTATGCCACAGACGAAAAACACGTGTATTTTCGAGGTAAGGCGCTGACTGGGGCTGATGCTGCTACGTTCAAACTCGTTGAAAATGAGGCCGGTCGGGATGCGGCCGATAAAAACTATTCCTATTTAGCAGGAAATCGCGTTGTTCCTGAGCAGTAACGTAGTTGGTTTATTGTTCTGATATAATTTCGGCTAATTGAGCGAATGCACGTACTGTTTTAGTTTTTCCAGCATCTCAGTCCGGTTATATCGTTCTGCTATACGTAGCGCATTCGTTTCGCCATCAAATTTTGTTACGTGTACTGTTTTTACATCCGGGTTTTTGCTGAGTAAAAAATCGAAAATGGCAATATTACCCGTCAGGATTGCCGTCTCCAGATGGGTATATTCATCGAAGTGGGCATTTATATCGAACGGGTAAGTAAATAGATATTCTAGAAATGATAAATTATGAGAACTGATAGCCAGATACGGTAACCCGCAATCATTTGTGTCGATTCTGAATCCCTTTTTTATTATTAATTTAATAGATTCAATATCCTTTTTTTTGGCAAGCCAATAGATAGTATCCTGATTCTGGTCTTCGTGAGTTGCTAATCCATTCTTTAGAAGAAAATCGAGTAAAACTATATTGTTGTTGTTTAGCAGATTCTCCGTAATGAAACTAACAGAACTAGTAAAATCAGGATGGTATTTGTTTACTACGTACTTTATTAGTTCAGCTCGATTTGCTAGCGATAATTCATCAATAATTTTATTCGGATTCATACCATCTGTAATCAGGGTATCAACCATAGCAAAACTTTTAATTGGCCAACGAAGTGAATATGTAAAATAATCCTGACTGCGTTTTGTTAATATATGTACCAGTTCTGTTTTGTCCTGAGCAACCAAGTATTCGATAAGTGGTCTCTCTTCGCCCGGTAAATTTGTTTTCCATAGATCCGTATTCTTATCACGAATTTCTGTAAAGGTTTCTATATTATTTTCGTCAACTGCCTTTTTTAATTTTGCAAGTTGTTTTTCGTTCTGAATATATGTCAAATAATCGCTACCCTGGCTTAACAGGGGAATAGCCGCAAAGAAAGCGGTAGCGAATCCATATAAACAGAGCGTAATAAGTTGCGGTTTCCCAAAGCTGAAATCAACTGCTGATGTATTTCTGAAAATAAAATTTGCGATGCCCGATACTGTAAGCAATAACACCCCAAAAAGTAGATTAATGATCAGTGTAATTATATAGAAAAACATGTGATCGATCTTGCTGGTAGTGAGTATACTAGTCATGATCACAAATACCAGTAAAGCAGCGCCAACAGCTAACGCCCACGTAGGGAAATGAAGTTGCAAAAGCTTATTGATTAGACTGAAAAATAAGGCTGCCATTACCATTAAAAATATATTCAATGGTACGTAAATGAGAAGCCAGAAAATAAAATTGATGCTATCCTCTAAAGTGCCAGATGACGTATTCATATATTTACGATTGCAATGCGTTTATTATCCAATTGTACCGATCATTATATCCGTCTAACGTCGCAGGCGTTCGCCAACTGACCACTAGTCCCCCAATTGAAGGTCTGAAAATTTCACAGTCTTTTAAATCGAAAAAGCGTAGTTGGCTTTTCCATAAATTAGTATGAGGTGTATTTTCTTTTGCTGTTATGAATTTTTGTTCAAATAAATCAATCGATTCTGGATCGCTGAAATAGTACGAAAAGTCAAGAATTATACTGACGGAGTTATTTACCGTAGTTGTGCTATATCGGGTTGCCATCAGACAGGAGATTTTCTGCTGATTAATGATTAAATTTCCAGTGTATGTACTGTAAGAAATGCGCCCCGCCGTGGCCGTATTGAACAGACTTTTAACCGCACTGAATTCCGTCCATCGGAACTCTTTCTCCGCGAACCAGTCGCTCAGGCTGCGCTCCCGTACATTTCGCGATTGAACCATGACGACAAAAACGCCTACAATTCCAATAGCCGCGCCGATCAGGATAGTTTTTTCTCTGGGCGTTAGATATCCTATTAAAATGCTGCCTACTACAATTCCGAGCAGCCACATTGCATGTTTAGGACTATTCTGATACGTTAAATAGGTAAAGCCGCCGATTAGCAATAAGCCCGGCAGATAAGGCAGTACGCTGGATAATTGCATGGACGTAGTATTTGGTTGGCGCATTTTTGACTTGATACGTGCGTTGATTACCGTATCGATATGTCAAAAATAGGTGCCTTGAAACTGACTAGTCCGGAGATTGGTAGTTGGCTACGATGACTTTATAAATGGAGTTTGACGATGCATGGGCGGTTTTCGCTTGGGAAGATCAGCATCGAAAAATACAGGAGAAGTTTTAGGCTAATCCATACTGGATACTTACTATTTCCATAGTCTCTTTTCCTTTCAAAGATGGCAACTCCACTGTTTCGCCGATCCGCTTTCCTTGTAAAACTCTCGCCAAGGGTGATGTAAAGGCAATCAGTCCCTGAGAGGCATTGGCCTGGTCGACTCCCACAATCGTGAACTGACGCTCAGTGCCAGCTAGTTTCCCGGTTTGGATTTTCAGGCCAACAGTAGCCCCAAATCGAGCTTTGTCCTGCTCCTGCGTGTCGACCACTTTAGCGCTGGAGATACGCTGATTCAGATTCGCAATAGTGCCATTAAGCAAAGCAAGCTGCCGACTACGTTCGTTCTCATCATCCACCTCAGCGGCTTGTAAGTGAGCACGTTGGGTCTCTAAGTCTGTAAGTTCATCACGTAGCAACACAAGGCCGTGGGGCGTTACGTAGTTAGGCGAACCCGGCGGTAAAGGAGCGCGTGCGGGGATAACGACAGGTGCATCGGCTGTTTCATTTTTTAAAAAGGCGCTGCTCATATGCTACATTGACGAGGCCAGATTAGGGTTGGTCCCATTAAAAAAACTGCCGCTTGGGGTGAATTGTTTCTGATGAGATCCGGGCTGATTAAATGCTTAATTACGTAAGCAGATGACTATTGAGGAAAAAAGATAACCAGATGAAATGATTGTAGCCCGAACGTGCACGTTCGGGCTACAATTTTATTGCTCAGCATCAATTGAGGTTAAAACCGACCAATACGCTTTTGCAGCGCATCGCGGGAAAGCGTAATTAAATGGCCAATGGGTTTGCCTGACCGATACGTAACGACCCGGAGCGTAATGTTGCCATCAGGTAGGTCGACGGGTTGGCTGTATTTAGTCGAAAACTGGTCGGGCATGGTATCGTCGGTGGTGTAGTAGATGTCGAGGCCGGGCACTTCGCTGGCCAGTTCGAGCCGGAGTTTGTCGCCGTTCTGACTGGTTCGGACGATGGCATCATATACCGCTTTCGAATAATTGATCTGTGCTACGTCGGCACGTTCGAAATGAGTCTCCATCCGTTGCACAAAATTGGGCCAGTTTTTCGCTTCTTTCGGCGACCAATAAACTTCTGACAATGCCCAGGCGCGTGGATATACCATGTATTCGACATGACGTAGCGTCGGGATCTGCTCGGTCCACAAATTTCCCTGACCACCCAGAATATATTTGGCATCCACTCCATCCGGAACGGGTTCGAAACTGTAACTTTTCTGCGTGCGCAGGTTGGCGTAAATAGGAGGGTCGATGGTAGGATCACCCTGGTTATAATCCAGGTAGGCGAACGTAGTAGGCGTCATGACTACGTTATGACCGGCCTGAGCCGCTTCGATTCCGCCTTTGATTCCCCGCCAGCTCATCACCGTAGCACCCGGCGAAATCCCACCTTCCAGAATCTCGTCCCAGCCCAGTAGTTTTTTGCCTTTAGCCGTCAGAATCTTTTCAACCCGATTCATGAAATAGCCCTGTAAATCTTCTACGTGGCGAATATTCAGTTGCTTCATCAGTGCCTGGCAACCGGGATCATTGGCCCAATAGCCTTTATAGCACTCATCGCCACCAACGTGAATGTATGGGTTCGGGAAAAGGGCGGCTACTTCGGTAAATACCTTATCCAGAAAGGCATACACGTTTTCGTCCGACGGATTCAGCGTATTTTCAACCTTCATTTTGAACGTACCGTTGCCGTACCATTCCGAAAAGGCTGTTCCGGGATCGACATTTACTTTAGCTTTTGTGCAGCTCAGTTCGGGGTAAGCCGCCAGGGCCGCCATGCTGTGCCCCGGTACGTCGATTTCGGGTACAATCGTTACGTTACGTGCCTGCGCGTAGGCCACCACTTCCTTAATATCATTCTGCGTATAAAAACCGCCGTAGGTAGTCGGTTCGCCGGGTTTGGGGCTGGGTCGGTCGCCGTAATGGCCGGTACGTGCTACCCGCCAGGCACCGACTTCGGTGAGTTTCGGCAATGATTTGATTTCAATACGCCAGCCATTATCGTCGGTCAGGTGCCAGTGCAACGTATTGAATTTCAGCTCTGCGAGTTGGTCGATAAACTGTTTGACTTCCTCTTTAGTGAAAAAATGGCGGCTTACGTCGAGCATGACGCCCCGCCAGCCGAAGCGTGGGTAGTCGGTGATACGTACTGCAGGCACCGTCCAGCTTTGCGATACAGCCTTTTTGCTTTCAATTTCTTTGGGCAGCAACTGCGTCAGGGTTTGCATGCCATAAAGCAGCCCGGCTGGTTTATTAGCCGTAATGACGATACGTTTCGCGGAAGCATCGAGCGTATAGCCCTCCTCGCCAAGCTGTTTATCAGGTGTCTGGTTCAGCGTAAGCTGGATTTTTCCCGACGTTCCTGATTTGGCAGAAAGGCCTAATCCTGTTGGTACGTTCAGCTGTTGGCTAAGCATCTCGGCCACTACTCGGCCATCAGCCTGATTGTACTGGATGGTAGTCGATTTGTTGAGCGTAAAAGCACCAGTCTGAGGTTCTATGCGTACAGGTTGGGGAATTAGATGAATGGGGGTTTGTGCCTGTGCAAACGTAACGGCCAGACACAAATAAACGATATGGCTAAACTTCATGAATTGAACGATTAATAAATTATTTTCAAAAGTAACTCGAAGTCAGATTTTAACGTCGAGACTTTCGCGAACGTATCCCTTTTTTACCGATTTTTCCGTTCCAGGTTTCATCTGGCAAAAACAGCCTAACTTTGCTCATACCTGATTTCGACAATATTGAACCCTATGCAGACTGAAAAGCAAGCAGATATAGAATTATCAAATGACTTAAAACCGTCGAAAACCGAAGCTCTGGCCAAAAAAAATACGGAAGCCGAACTCGGTGGAGGCCAGAAACGTATTGACGCCCAACACGCCAAAGGTAAACTGACCGCCCGCGAACGGATTGCCTTACTGGTTGATGAAGGTTCGTTTGAAGAAATCGGGAAGTTCGTCATGCACCGCACCCGCGACTTTGGCCTCGATAAAGAGCACTATCTGGGCGATGGCGTTGTGACGGGCTACGGTACTGTTGATGGACGGCTGGTCTACGTGTTTGCGCAGGACTTTACGGTGTTTGGGGGCGCTCTGTCGGAAACGCACGCTGAAAAAATCTGCAAACTGATGGATCTGGCGATGCAAAACGGTGCGCCCCTTATTGGCTTAAATGACTCGGGCGGAGCCCGGATTCAGGAAGGAGTTCTGTCGCTGGCGGGTTATGCTGACATTTTTTACCGGAACACGAAGGCTTCGGGCGTTATTCCGCAGTTGTCGGCCATCATGGGGCCATGCGCCGGTGGAGCCGTATACAGCCCGGCCATTACGGATTTTATTTTCATGGTCGAAAATACGAGCTATATGTTCGTGACCGGCCCCAACGTAGTGAAGACCGTTACGCATGAAACCGTTACAGCCGAAGAACTGGGTGGAGCCAGTACCCACAGCACTAAATCGGGGGTTACGCATTTTGCCTGTGAAAACGAACTGGCTTGCATTCAGTCGATTAAGCGTGTTTTGAGTTATATTCCCCAGAATTGCGAAGACGAACCACCCATGCTGGACTATGAGCCTTCGGAGGAAACCCGTTCGGCGCTGAACAGCATTATTCCCGACAATCCGAACCAGCCGTACGATATGCGGGAGGTGATTGACGAACTGGTCGACGCGGGCAGTTTCATGGAAGTGCACAAAAATTTTGCGGAAAATATCGTCGTTGGTTTTGCCCGGCTGGCCGGACGTAGCATCGGGGTCGTAGGTAACCAACCCGCCGTGCTGGCTGGTGTTCTCGACATCAATGCCAGTACCAAAGCGGCCCGTTTTGTGCGCTTCTGTGACTGTTTCAACGTACCGCTCCTGGTGCTGGAGGACGTACCGGGTTTTTTGCCGGGCACCGATCAGGAGTGGAACGGCATTATCACCAACGGGGCCAAATTGTTGTTTGCTTTCTGCGAGGCTACCGTTCCCCGCGTAACGGTCATCACCCGCAAAGCCTACGGCGGGGCCTACGACGTAATGAATTCTAAACACATCGGCGCCGACCTGAACTATGCCTGGCCAACCGCCGAAATTGCCGTGATGGGTGCAAGCGGTGCCGCCGAAATCATTTTCAAACGCGAAATTGCGGAAGCCGATGACCCGCAGGCCAAGTTGCAGGAAAAAGTACTGGAATACACCGAGAAATTCGCCAATCCGTACCGGGCCGCACATCGGGGCTACATCGACGAAGTGATTATGCCCGACCAGACCCGCCAGAAGCTCATCCGGGCGTTCCAGATGCTGGAAAACAAAGTCGCATCGATGCCCAAGAAGAAACACGGCAATATTCCGTTGTAATACAAATTGTTAGACCAAAGGTCTTTACTATAATTGCCCGCGCGGCCCGCAGTACGTTCCAGCTGAATCAATGTATCCATGACAGTCACCCAAAAACTAATTCTGTTTGTTTCTGTTGGTTTCGCGCTGGTACTGCTGGCTGCGTTTTTGCCGATGTTAGCTGCTACGTGGCGGGGGCTTCTCGTTATTGGCGGTGGTTGGCTAATGGCAATTGGCGGCTTGTACCAGGTGAAGGAATTTTCGCTTCGACGAGACGTTGCCTACTACGTAATGCTGGTGTTAGTTGGACTGTATTGGATTTGCCTGATCGGTATTACGGTGTATTGGCTCGCTACGTTGGCAGGGTTGATTTAAAGAAAATAGTGCGTGAATTAATCTAAAGAGTAATGGCAACATCCAAAAAGCCGGGTAGTTTATTGAAAACCGTTCTGATTGGGCTGGCGATTATTTTCGGATTGGCCCTACTGGTCGGTTCGTTGAGCGTCTTGTTTCCGTAAAACAGGATGATTTCGTTATGAAGAAAAAGATTTTACTGGCCGGAGCTAGTGGAGCAGTAGGCCAACGCTTGTCGCGGTTGTTGGTGGCGGATGGATGGTCGGTAGTCGGCACCACCCGTTCAGAGCAAAAGGCCGCCCTGTTACGTTCGATTGGTATAGAGCCGGTAATCGTGGATGTTTTCGACGTAGCGTCGCTGAACCGCGTTTTTGCTGAGTCTCAACCGACTATCGTTATCCACCAACTCACTGATTTGCCGCCTGCGCTCGACCCCGCCCGGATGCCTGAAGCCCTGATACGTAACGCCTACATCCGGGAAGTCGGAACTCGAAATTTGCTACGTGCTGCGTCAGCAGTTGGCGTTGAACGAGTTATCGCCCAGAGTATTGCGTTTGCCTACGCACCAGGACCAATGCCATACGCTGAAGACGCACCACTGAATTCAGCATCAAAAGGGGTTATTAGCCTGGAAGAACAAGTGCTGAGTTTTGGTGGAATTGTGCTACGTTACGGCAAATTTTACGGACCAGGCACTGGCTTCGACAGCCCTCCGGAGGGCTGTGCCGTTCACGTCGACGCGGCTGCTGATGCGGCCCGTAAAACCATTACGAATGGTGAAGGCGGTATCTACAACATTGTTGAAGACGGCGGTAACGTACTGACCGATAAGGCGAAACGAGAATTGGGCTGGAACGCCAACTTTCGGTTAAATAAATAATTGTCAGTTAATCAATTCGCCCCGAGCGGCAGCAAAACATTGTTTATCTACCCAATCGCTTCCAGAATTACGTTACACGCTTCGTGAATTTGCTCTTCCGTAATGATGAGTGGCGGAGCGATTCGCATCGAATTATTGCAGAATAAAAACCAATCTGTAATAACACCCGTCTGGCCGGAGGTTCCGCGGGCAATGGCCCGGTCAATAACGGGCTTTAAAACGTCGAACGAGTCGAACTCGGCCGCGAGCATCAGCCCCTTACCACGTACTTCCTTAATGGCCGGGTGATGGAGCAACTGCTTGAATAACTGTCCTTTGGCTTCGGCTTTTTCGTGCAACTTCTCGGTTTGAATGACCTGCAACGTAGCGAACGAAGACGCACACGAAACCGGGTGCCCGCCGAACGTAGTAATGTGTCCCAAAATTGGGTTGTTTTTCAGGACGCCCATGATCTCTGCTGAACTGATAAACGCACCGATCGGCATACCGCCACCCATTCCTTTGGCGCAGAGTAAAATGTCGGGTGCTACGTTGAAATCCTCGAACGCCCAGAACGTACCGGTACGACCAAAACCCGTTTGAATTTCATCGAAAATGAGCAGCGTACCAACTTCTGAGCAGCGTTGCCGAACGGCTTGCAGGTACGTAGCATCGGGGACGCGCACGCCCGCTTCGCCTGCTACCACTTCCATGATAACAGCGGCTGTTCGATGAGTTATCTGGTCGAGATCATCAAAATTACCGTAGTGAATGTGGCGAATGTCGGGTAGGAGGGGGCGGTAATTCCGTTTGAAATTTTCGTCACCCGACAGCGAAAGCGCCCCCTGCGTTGAACCGTGATACGCATTGAAGCAACTGATGATTTCCGTCCGACCGGTAAAACGTTTGGCCAGCTTCATGGCGCCTTCCGTCGCTTCGGTCCCCGAATTAGTGAAATATACGTTGCTCAGCGTTGGGGGCAGGGTTTGCGCCAGCCCGTGCGCTAGCTGGGCCTGGGGCGTCTGCACGTATTCGCCATACACCATCAGGTGCATGTATTTGTCCAGTTGCTGCTGAATTGCTTCCAGCACACGCGGGTGTCGATGCCCCACGTTGCTCACGCCTATGCCCGAAATCAGGTCGATGTAGCGTGCTTCATCAGTGTCGGCAGTCGATGGACCAATTAAATAAATGCCTTCGGCCCGATCGATTTCCAACGCTAACGGGAAATCGGAGGTCTGTGCTATATGCTGAAAAAATAATTGCCGGGATGTCACCGTTGACATGTAGAAATTATCATCTTAGTTTCTAAATCCTAACACCTTCAACCATGAAAACAGTTCTTCTCATCCTTTTGCTTTGCCCTGCCGTCGTCTGGGCGCAACGTATCCAGGCAAGCCTCCAGGATCTCCAGCGTAAGCAATCGTACCTGCTGCTGCGCGATGGCTCTGTGGTTCACGGGCGTATTGTGCGTCAGGATAGTTCACTGATTACGGTACGTCTACACGGAGGAAATTATTCATACGTAGAAACCGATCAGGTGAGCCGGATTTCGGCTTCGAAAATTGCGCCCGAAAGCGGTGGTAATTTGCTAAATAGTGCGGCTAAGTCCACCGTTTTTGTGCTGAAAGACAGCACTCGCCTGCCCGGAACCTTCGTCAGACGTAATGAAACGATGATTACTGTCAGGAAACGTAATGGGCAACTGACGTATTTCGAGCCTGAGCTACTGCTTCGGGTTGATACCGTTCAGTCTGGAAATATGGCAAACGTAACAGGAGGAGCATCGGTGGAAAAGCCGCTGTATCCTACTAAATTTTCGCCTTTTATGCTCACCAATCCAACCGCCTTCAATCTGGAAAAAGGGCGATTTTATTACCGCAATACGTTGCTGCTCCTAAATGAAATTGACTATGGGATTACCAAAAACTGGAGCGTTGGCGCGGGTTTGGCTCCTATGTTCAATGATATAAAAATTGGAAATCAGTCGTTTATGGCGGCTAGTTTTCGTTTTTCGACAAAAGTGGCGTTTCAGGTGGGGCAACAGATTCGCGTTGGCGTTAATGCGATCTACCAGCCGAAGCAACAGGGCGATGTAGTTTTTAGTCCTGAACAGGTGCTGCTGCAGGGTATACTGTCGTTGGGCACTAGCCAGCGAAATGCAACAATCAGCTACGGAATGCGCCTGCTGACGAATATTATTTCATCGTCGTCTGGTATTTACGCTTCTTTCTATAATAGAAAACAATCGTTTCTATCGATAGGTCTAATCCAGAAAATTTCGCCTAGTCTGACGCTTGTAAGCGATAACATGTTTTATAAAAATATATATTTTGGGGGCAGTGGAGCTGATTTATCTATGGCATTACGTATTGATCGTCAACGTCATGCATTCGACCTCGGCGTTCTCTCAACTTTACAACCGTATACGTATTACACGTTCAATTCGTCGGGCACTAAAATCCAAACAAATTTTTACCCTTATCTGGCCTACAATCTCCTCATTGGCAAACACTGAACCTCAATGGCTCTGGCACTTGCTTTGCAGTAAATTTGTCTGAACGTAACGCTTCAAAGACGAAGTATGAAGTATATTCTATGGATGTTCCTGCTCGTTTTGCCCATGCTAACCCAGGCGCAGGATGAGTATTATCAGAAGAAGCCCAATCCGCCCAAACGGACGTACCGGATTGACCTGAAAGATGGTACGCAGCTTCGGGGTGAATTGCTGCGACAGGATAGCACGGAAGCTATTATCCGAACCGAAAATCTAGGCGAAATACGACTAAAACCCGAGCAGATAGTACGTATCGAACAACTGGATGCGCAGTCAAAATCTGGCTATCCGAACCCGTTTCCGCATACCATGCGATTGACGCCAACCGCTTTTTCGGCCGAAAAAGGAAAGTTTTATTTTCATAACTACATTCTATACATTAGCCAGTTCGAGTATGGGATTACCAATAACTGGAGCGTTGGTACGTCTTTTTTTACGTTTTTACCGACAACCCTGTTTAGTCTGAATACGAAGTTGTCGCTGCCCGTCAATAATCGGGTGCGGGTAGGAGTCAATGCTCAATATATATCGCTCCGAACCGACATTACTGATCCCCAAGGACTTAGCTACGTTCAGGGTATAGTGACGATGGGCGACAAACGTAACAACACTACGTTCGGGCTCGGATGGAGTATTGCCGACGGTGAAATTTCCCGGAATATTGTCGGTACGTTCGGCTTGGTACGAAAGGTAAGCCCGAGGCTCACATTGATCAGCGAAAACCTTGTTCTGTTCGGCGCTGGCGCAGTCAATTTTGCGGGTATTCTGTCGGCCGGGCTTCGTTTCGACCGTCCGCGTCACGCTTTCGATTTAGCCGCTTATGTTCCGTTTATATCGGAGCCCGGAGTTCCGTATCTCGTTACGTTGGTGCCTTACGCGAGCTACCACATTCGTATCGGGAAATAAACCGTTTGTGTGAATATCGGGGGCGATACACCGATTTCCCCTATTTTCGCCGTTATAGTCAGACAATCCTAACCTTCATGCCTGAAGACACTACCGATTTACCCCCTTTTGTCCGAACGTGGGCGCAACTCTATGCCATTGTCATTGGCTGCCTGGTGCTTGAAATGCTGCTATTTTACGGTTTAATGCGCTGGCTGTCATGAGTGTTCTTGATTGGGTAGTGCTGGCAGTTACGCTGGCTGGCATTATTATTTATGGCATAGTACGTAGTCGTGGGTCACGTAGCATGGACGATTACCTGCTGGCCGGTCAGTCGTTGCCCTGGTATCACGTAGGGTTGTCGGTAATGGCCACGCAGGCCAGTGCCATTACGTTCCTGTCGACGCCGGGGCAGGGATTTGCCGACGGAATGCGGTTTGTTCAGTTCTACTTTGGGCTACCGCTGGCGATGGTTGTGCTGTCTGTTACGTTCGTTCCGATTTTTCATCGACTGAAAGTTTTCACAGCCTACGAGTTTCTGGAAGACCGGTTCGATGCCCGCGTCCGAACGCTGACGGCTGGTTTGTTTCTCCTCCAGCGGGGCCTGTCGACGGGTTTATCCATTTACGCCCCAGCCATTATTTTATCGACCATTCTGGGCTGGAATATCTACCTGACCAATCTGCTGATGGGCGGTATCGTGCTCGTTTACACCGTTGCAGGTGGTACTAAAGCCATCTCGCACACGCATCTTCAGCAAATGCTGGTCATTACGTTGGCCATGGGCTTAGCCGGATACCTGACGGTGAAGCTTTTGCCCGAGGGAATTGGCTTTATCGATGCGCTGCACGTGGCGGGGAAGGCCGGGCGCGTAAACCTGATCGATCTGAAGTTCGATCCCAACAGTCGCTACAACATCTGGTCGGGGCTGATCGGCGGCTTTTTCCTTCAACTGTCTTATTTCGGTACCGACCAATCGCAGGTGGGGCGCTACCTAACGGGCGAATCCATTGGGCAGAGCCGGCTTGGTTTATTAATGAACGGGCTCCTGAAAGTGCCGATGCAGTTTCTGATTTTGCTGGTTGGAGTGCTGGTTTTTGTGTTTTATCAGTTCAATCCGTCGCCCACTTTTTTTAACAAACAGGAAACGGATCGACTGAAAGAAAGCCCTTACGCTCAGCAGTATCAGCTGGCCGAAATCAAGCATCAAAACCTATCTGCTCAACGACAGAAAGCGGTGCTCGACATGCAAGCCGCGCTCAAATCGGACGATGAAGCCGCGCAGAACGTAGCCGCCAGTACTCTTCGCGAAACAGACGAAGCCATGAAAGGGGTGAAGGCCGACGTAGCGAAACTCATCAAACAGAACAACCCAACAGCCGATACCAACGACGTCAACTACATTTTTCTGCGCTTCGTGCTGGACTATCTGCCGCACGGGCTGATTGGGCTACTCATTGCTGTCATCTTCATTGCCTCAATGGGATCTATTGCCTCGGCTTATAATTCGCTGGCCTCAACTACGGTCGTTGATATTTATAAGCGGCTGATTAACAATAGCTGTAGCGATACGCAATACGTATCAATCTCGCGCTGGTCGACTATTGGCTGGGGTATTTTCTGTATTGTGGTTGCCCAGTTTGCCAATCAACTGGGTAGTATGATTGAAGCCGTGAATATTCTGGGATCGCTGTTTTACGGCGTCATTCTGGGTGTTTTTGTGGTGGCTTTCTACGTCAAATCCGTTGGGGGAGGTGCTACGTTCTGGGCCGCTATTATTGCCGAAGCGCTGGTCGTAGCGAGTTGGTACCTGAATCTGACAGCTTTCCTTTGGCTGAACGTAATAGGCTGTTTACTGGTCGTTGGTATCGCCTGGATACTACAGCGAACGATTTATAGGTAAATACAGAGTATACTGTTACGTTGAGGCACTTCTGAATACTACTTATTAAATTGATTGTACAAAGCTGTCTCTGTAATTAATAAACTTCCCAGCACATGACAACAGCACTAATCTTTTCGTCAAGACGACCATCCGTCTACCGGAAGCTAAAAAGGCAGGTTGTCGCTGAATTTTCGGAGGAATTGCGGGGAAAATCGGGTTGGAAGCGGGAGTGGGTTCGATGGAAACGCGTAATGGTTCTTCAGATACGTTACAACGAACTTCTGTTTGTAAAAAATAAAATACGTATTCCAGCGCATCCGAACTGAAAAAAAGTCTGTGGAAAAGCGATACCTTTAGCTACTACCAGAGGTAAGCGTCTGTCAGGAACTAGCTGCGAAAAGACGTCAAATCAACACGTTGAGGATTGAATGGCCGGACAGCCGGGCTGGTCGCTGAAGGGCTTTTTTTGCATTTATTGAGTAAGCGGTAAGTAGTGTACGAAGCACAAGCTTCGTCCGTTTTCTGAGAAACTTCTCATATGAAAACGAATCTATTTATTTTTCTTTTCGCTTTTCTGGCTTACATGGCTGCTCAGTCGGCGTCCGCGCAGGTACTTCCTCGTACAACTGCTTCAAAAGCAGGTAGCTGGCAAATTGGGTTGAGAGATGGGTATGGGAATGGCAACCTGCTTCAGCATCGAAATAGTCTTCAGCCTTTTGTGGGATATTACCTGACGAACAGGTTCGTGGCTGGCGCAACGGCAAGTTGGTCAAAAGAGTGGGTTGGCAAAATTGGTGTCCACGATCTTACTTTAGGACCTTCAGCCCGGTATTTCTTTACAAACACGCGACTGGCTCCTTTCTTAGAGGCCACGTACCAATTTGGCCAGCGGTCTGTAGCGGAAAATGCTGGTATTTCGTATCCAAGCGTATCCATGCAATTTTCTCAGATCAGCCCCGGACTTAGTTTGGGAGTAAGTAAATCGCTACGTATCGAATTGAACTACGCTTTTCAGTGGTTGCACTTTTCCAGAAGTAGTCAGTATTATGGCCAGCCTCAAGCAGGTATTATGTATGTCTTCTTGAAAGATTAAACTGAGAACCAGTATTGTAAGACAAAAAAGCCAGCCAGAATCATGTGTTTCTGGCTGGCTTTTTTAATGGTAAATGACGGAACAACGTATCAATTACGCCTTCTTCTTGCCTTTTCCGGCTTTCATGGCAGGCATGGCGGCTGGCACTTTGGCAGAGTACTCTGTAATACTTTTTTCGATGGCTTCTTTGAAAAATGGAAACGCCTGATCGTTAGAGGTTTGTCCCAACGACAGGGCTTTCTGAGCTATTGGAGCCGCTTCGGCATATTTGCCCATTTTCGCCAGAATCTGCGATTTAACGTAGAGATTCCGGTACGTTTCCTGCTTGGCAATCGACTTGTCGATCCAGGTCAGTGACTGATCCAGATTGCGTCCCTTCGATACGTTGTAGCTGGCTGCGGCCATCAGTACGGCGGCATCATCCGGCTTCTCAGCTACTGCTTTGTCAACGTTGGCCGCAGAGTTGGCGTTTACGTCTACCCGTACGTCAGCCGACGCTTTGACGTTCGCCCACATGAAATTCAATTTGGCTGTGCTGTCGGTCAAATCGCTGAAACCAATGGTAAACGTTTCTACTTTTTCCGGAAGTTCGGCCGGAGTAAGGTTCACACGTAGCGCGTCTTCGTCCTGCTTGTACGTCGCTTCGGTAGTTGCCTTATTCTTGCTGAAAATCAACGTGGCACTACCTTCCTGTGGAATCGACAAAACGGCGTATGAACCAGCCGGAAGCGTCTTGCCATTTACCATTACGTCGGTAGACGCAGTAAACATAGTCGGCGAATTAGCGCCGGTACGCCACACTTTTCCAAGGGGGACAAAGGAGTCTGTAAAAGGCTGCCGACCTTTCAGACTAGGCCGAGAATACGTAACAGTCAGATCGGTGGTGCCGATCGTTTGCATAACCGAAGCACCGGGGCTAGGCGAAGGAAGTTTGATTTGAGCCGTCGCTAGTTGGGTAACCAGACATAACGTAGCGGCTGTTAAGGATAACTTGCGCATAATAATCGATAGGGTAATAGAATTAATTTGGCAGCAAATTGCGGCTTTTTAAAGACAATCTCAACCAAATCAAAATACGATTTTGTGAAGTCAGACGAAATCGCCCTTAACTAGTCACTACCCAAATCATTTATGCAACGACAACTTTTGCTTCAACTGCTGCGTCAACATCAACCTGCCAATGCCAGCGAACAGGCTATGACGGAGGCAACCATTACGTTCGTAGAACAACACCCCGACTGCTTCGAACGATCGCTATTAATAGGGCACATTACCGGATCGGCCTGGATTGTAAGCCTCGATCACCAGCAAACACTCCTGATTCATCATCGGAAATTAGATAGATGGCTCCAACCGGGTGGCCACGCCGATGGGGACCCCGACGTAGCGGCTGTTGCCCTTCGTGAAGCACAGGAAGAAACCGGACTCACGTCACTACGTTTGGTGTCGCCAACCATTTATGACGTAGATATTCACCCGATTCCGGCCCGGAACGACGTTCCTGAACACTTACATTACGACATTCGATTTTTGCTGGAAGCCGATCCACAAGAACCGTTTGGTGATTCTGATGAAATTAAGAATATTCAATGGTTTTCGATAGAAAACGCCAAAAAGATTGCCGATTCTGATTCAATTCTCAGACTTGTGTTAAAAAACGAAGAAAAACTATAAACATAGTGGCTATTTTAATTGTTTTTTAATCTGACAAATGTATAGATTTGCCCTACAACAAAACCATAGAGATAATCATGAAAGTCTTCACTTTATTGCTTGCGAGTGCTGGCTTGCTGGTCGCATCGCAACAAGTATACTCTCAGGATGACGGGGGGAAAAAGCCGCTGTACAATCCGATGTATTCGACTCATAATTATAAACATCCTAACATGGCTAAGGCCGCTAGCCGTTGGGAGAAAAAATCGGGCGTTGCCGTGCAGACACCTACTCCGGGTGCTGCTCAAGTGGCGAACTATAAAAATCAAATGCCAATGGTGGAACCCGTCGGCGGCATCACAGTTGAACATACGCCATCGCGTAACCTGGCCGATCGCAATTATAAAATTCAGCGTCTGAGTGAGCCGCAACCCCTTGGCCCGCCCAGCGAATACTACGTGAAAAAGCCAAAACGGAAGGGTGATAATTCCGCTGTGGGTGAATAGAAACGTCTTAAATCAAAACGAGCCATCCGTAAATCAGGTGGCTCGTTTTGATTTAATCGAGAGTAGGTTAAAAGTAAGGACTAACGCCAGGTTTAACTTCATTATCCATACCGTAATGCATGCGTATCACGCCCTATTTTCCGGCAATTGTCGCCCATCCGACGTTATAAATCTTCTCTCTGGCATACTTAATTCGCGGTTCCGGCTTCGGACAGGAGCACGAGCAGAATTCGCTGAAGGCCTAACACGCCTTTGTCGTTAATCCACCATTCGCGGAGTGAGTGTGCGTTACCGCCCGTGCCACCGCTACCAATCGTTACAGCCGGAATACCTTTGGCAATGGGAATATTAGCGTTGGTGGAACCGACGCGCAGCTTGGGTTCGCCCTGAAGGTATTTGGAAACAGCCATGGCCCGCTGCACTAGCGGAATAGTTGGCTCAATACGTCCGGATGGGCGGTCACCCACCATCTTTACGTCGACGGTGAGATCGGGGCCGCTACGTTTCATGGCGTTTTCTTCTTTCAAAGCCCGTTGAACAGCCGCCTGTAAAAGCTTATCGACACCAGCCAGTTTTTCCTTGCTTTCCGAACGCATGTCGACTTCCATCCACGATTCATACGGAATGGCATTTATCGACGTACCACCACCAATCACACTAACGCTATACGTCGTTTTTACACCTTCGCGGGTGAATTTGTCGGCATCGGTGGTGAAGTAATAGATTGCTTTTCCCAGCGCGCCGTGGGGATTCACGATGCCAAAAGCACCATACGAATGCCCGCCCGGACCTTTGAACGTAATGCGATATCGGTGTGAGCCCAGCCCCCGGTGGGTGATGGTTTCAATACCGTGGCCGTCGACAGCGATGTACGAATCAACTTTCTGACTACCATCACGTAACAAGTGCTTTACACCACGCAAATCGCCAAGTCCTTCTTCGCCAACGGCACCAACAAACAGTACGTCGGCCTCGGTTTCAATTTTTGCTTTTTCCAGACCTTTCAAAACAGCTAGCACGGCTGTCAATCCGCGCGTATCATCGCCCACGCCGGGCGCGTAGAGCGTGTCGCCTTTAGTTTTAATCTTTACGTCGGTTCCGGCTGGAAAAACCGTATCGAGGTGCGCTTCAACGACCACCGTTTTTTTGCCGGACTTTCCTTTTCGTTTGGCGATTACGTTACTAACCTCGTCAATCCAGACCGAATCGGCACCGGCTTCTCTCATCATGGCCGCGTACTTTTTAGCCCGTTCATTTTCCTTGAATGGGGGCGAAGCAATTTCGGTTAGCGTGTAAAGATCCTGTTTGGTTTGCGGCTCCAGCTCGTTGAAGATTTTGAATGCCGACTGAACCGCTGGTTTTTTAACTAACGTACTGATTTCAGTTTCGTAACGTTTGTCGATAGGAACTACTTTTTTCGATTCTTCATCGGCTTCTTCTTCCTGGGCAAATAGTTGATTGGCCGTTAGCAACAGGGGAGCAATGAAAGCGACTTTAACAAGTTGATGCATAGTCAATAAAATTGGAAGCGGTTGCTACGTACCTTTTCGTTTAGAATCGCTACGTAACAACCGCTTCACTACGTTTGAGAACTGGATTTACGATTATTCTTCGCTCACTACGTCACTACCTTGCGAGCCGCTTCTGCCTGTGTTGTAAAGCTGGTTGAACAGAAATTTAAAGGTGCCCTGCGCCTGCGCCCGGAAGGTAATTTCGGGACCAAATGCGTAGAATTTACCAGCCCCAACCGGAGCCATGAACGCAGCTACGCCATCCTGCAAATACGACTGCCCCCAGGCCCAACCGGAACGTAGCGGCTTATCAGTATCGAACCACGCGAGCGGAGTGATCGTACCTTTCGCAATGGCTTCAGGAGCCAGTTTAAAGACCGGGCTAGCATCGAAATACACATCGGTTTGTTTCGACAAACCCCACGTAGCGTGCTGAGTCGAATCGAGCGCAACACGTAGTACGCTACCAGGAATGTAGTATTTTTCGCCGGGAAGCGGACGTTCTTTACCAGCAGCGGTCATTTCGGTCAGGGCGCTTTTAACGGGTAGGCCAAGGTGATACGCCAGGTTCGTGCTGGAGCCGATGGTTACTACCGTACCGCCCGCTTCGAGGAAGGTTTTTAGTTGCGGAATAGACTTGGCAGCGGTAATCTTGCCTAACATTTGGCGGTATTCAGCCGGGGTACTTTCTTCTTTCGGCTCCCGTTCCATCGCGCTGAAAATATCTTCTTCACGACCGCCAACGGGAGGAATGGCACGGGTTACGAACACGATTACGTCGTATTTTTTCTTCAGATCACCCGCGTCGATGTCCTGTGGGAAAATCACTTTCATCGGGAAATGATATTGCTCCATGAGCCAACGTACCCAGCCGGACGGCATCGATCCACCGTACGTATCCCAAAGTGCAATACGCATCGGCGACACTTTAATCATCGACGTAGTGGGTTTCTTAGAAACGCCCATCACTTCCAGACCAAGGTCTTTGGCTGATTTATCAAGTAGCGATTTCGCTTTCGCCGAAGCAGGAACATAGAACGAACCAGCCTCTGCCGTCGATTTGCCGCCCGTGCCATTTGGTAACCGGAACACGTCAACGCCCGACGCTAGCAAGTCATTAACCGCAATAAACGAGTTATTTGCTTTGGCACTCAATACGTATCCAGCACCAGCCGCACCAGCGATATGTCCTTCCGGCGACTGTAGTTCACCGATGGGCAGCTTCTTAAATGGTCCATCGAAGCCATCCAGAATCCGGTCGAATTTCACGTTCATGGTATACGCCAAAGTCCAGCCAGCGGCATCATACGGACGTACCGGCGGGCCACCTGGATACTGGAAATCGTTGGGGTGATCCTGGGGTTCGAACATATCCAGCACGTGCGGACGGAACGCCTGATCGGTTTTCACTACGTATGAACCGGCCGGGTATTTCTTGCCTGCCACCGTGAAATCGGACGTAGCCTGCTGAATCTGAATGCCAGTACGTATCAGTGCGTTAATGAACTTAATGGCAGTGGCAAAATCAGGCTGATTGGACGGAATGATGAAGCCGCGTGGATCACGTAGCACCGGCGCTTTCATGATCGTGTCGTAATATTTCATCGGCATGCCACCACCGCGAGGAACGAAGCCATATTGAGCCAGGGCGGCATTGGTTGGTACGTTCGGCTTTTTCGGGTCATTCTGGAAAGCCTGCGTAATCGCGTCGATTTTCTTCGGCGATAAACCCCATGTATCCTTACTACCGCGCTCAATTGAGTTTTTACCCATGCGGTAAATGTTGAACAACAACTCATCACGGTAGCGGGCAGCATAGCCCAGTACAGCGTAGTTCAGCGAAAGCGAATAATCAATAGACTGCTTGAAGTGCCACTTCTGAGGCAACACCGGGAACGGTGTATTGCCGTTGGGAATCAGGTACTTCGATACAACCGGAATATCCTCGGGTGTTGGGCCGCCGATGATTTCGGTCAGCAAACCAATCATGTTGTGGAAGTGCGTCGTGGTACGTAGACCGCCGTTATACCAGGTCGAGAAAACCGAACCGCCCAAGCGCGTGAAGCCTGGTTTGTTTTCCGAATTCAGCCGGTTAATCATAGCCGCTCCCAGCGCGTCGATACCCGTAATCATCAGAGGATCAAATACGTAATTGAACGGATCGCGGTAGGGGGGACCCGCCAGCACCGAACCAGCTGGACCGCGCTGGTGGTGGTTGTACATAATCTGCGGAATCCATTCGACGAACAGTTGCTTACCCATGTTCTGGGTTTCCTTCATGTTCATGATGAAGAAATCGCGGTTGTTGTCGTGCCCAACGTATTTCTGATACAATTTAGGCAGGTTATCAAGTACGCGCTTATTAGGCGTCTGCTCGCGCATGTACCAGTTCGTCACGATTTCCTGGCCGTCAGGATTGGCGTGGGTGAGGAGGATAACGTCCTGATCCAGAATGCGCATCGTTTCGGGATCTTTCCGGCTCGTCAGCTGATACACAGTTTCGATGAGCTGCATCGTACCAACTGTTTCGGTCGCGTGCAGGCCACCGTCAATCCAGACAATGGCTTTGCCTTCGTTCGCCAGCGCATGAGCCTGCTCGTCGGAAAGACCTTCAGCACGGGCCAGTTTCGTCGAAATTTCCTTGTAGTGGTCTAGTTTCTTAAGGTTTTCGGGCGACGAGACAATCAGCATTAACTGATGCCGGCCTTCTTCGGTCAGGCCAATGTCGACCAGTTTAACCCGGTCAGAAGCAGCAGCTACTTTTCGGAAATAAGCTTCGGTCTGGGTATACGTAGCGAGCTGATAATCATCGCCAATGTTGAACCCAAAATGCTCCTTGGGCGAGGGGATCGTCTGGGCAAACGTAGTGCTTACACCCATCAGAAGCCCGGCAAGAAGCGAGTACGGAGAATAACGCATTGTTGGAAGTTAGTTGAGGTTACTATTGAAAAAAAGGAGTTGGTATTTCAGGTTTAATCGTTTGTGGTACAAGATTATTTACGGCGAAAGCGGACACCGACGCGGCAGTCGCCGACTTCACCACGGGCTTCATCGCAGACGTTTTCCTGATAGCCTTCAATTCGGCGACCGTCGGTCATGGTCAGGATAAATTTAAAGATAAAATAGTCATTCTGAACTACCTTGGTGAGGTCGGTTCCTGTAAAGGTAGCCATTTGACCCGCTGTGGCCGTTATTACTTTTGGAAATTCCGTAACGGTCATAAACAGCTTATCGGCGGAGCTAACCCGACTCGGTAGTGGGAACTGCGTTACGCTCGGGTAGAGGCCGCCAGGTTGAGAAACCACGATCGGATAAGCTGGATTACCCGTTGCGGGCGCTTTCACAAAACCTAAATAGACTTCAATATTTTTAACTTCGGTTTTGCCAAACCCTTCCCATTTGAGCGTGTATTCAAATTCCTGGCTGGCCAGATTTGATGCGCCTAAATCAAAAAATGACGTATTAGCTGTAGCTAGAGTAGGTAAGGCCGATTTGGACGTATTGACCGCCACCAATGGGACTGCCGTATACGACCAGTTTTCCCAAACATAATTCTCGGTTTTACAGGCATCCAGTGCCAGAATGGCCAGCAACGAACAGTATAAAGAGATTTTTTTCATAGATCCTGAATGGGTTACGTTTCGGGATGCTACGTTGATAAGAGTGAACGTAGCATCCCGAAACAGTTATTTGTCCCAGAAAACGGGGGTTGTTTGCTGAGCGGTTTGAAGTTGATCCGCTTTGTCTGATACGCTCGCATTGGTGGCTAACTCGGTTACGGAATAAGCCAAACGCAGCGGGAACGTATTGAGTGGCGCGATGGGTGCCGGTAGAATCGGAAAGCCCGTTCGGCGGTAATCGTTATAGGATTCTATGCCGTTGCCATACAGTGCGATGTATTTCTGCGTCATCACAGCGTTCAACTTGCCGGTAGCATCGGCGGCATCGTACTGAGCCGCCCGACTAGCCACGAAAGACGTAATACTAGCCGCAGCCATGGCAGGAGCCGAATTTCCAGACGTTGTAGAAATCGTATTGATGCTGTTCAGGCTCGCCGTAATGCCATCCTGAAACAGTTGTTTTGGATCGCCAGTGGTGCCCATCGTCAGAGCGGCTTCTGCCAGGATGAATTTCACCATCGCGTTCGTGATAAACGGAAAGACACCAGCTCCTGAACCGTCGGAATTCGTAACCACTTTAGGAGAACCAGTCGCACCCGTATTGGTAATGAATACGTTAGCCGCCGTGAGGTTATTGATGGGACTGTTGTCGTACAGGCCACCCGCCGGATACACGCCACACGTAGCTTTCAGGGCGTTGTCGTTGGGGGAGGCCGTAGCATCGCCGGTGTAACGACCAAAATAACCATTCCCAGTCGGTGTAAAACCGACCGTATAGTTTGACGTCTGGCGGAAGAAATAGTACCGCGTCCGAATGTCGTCGGTACCAAACAAACGTTCGATGAAATTCTGGCTCATGTAATAGCTCTTTCCCGCCTGATATTCAGTCCGATGCCAGGGGTGGCGGTTGGCCGGAGTTTCGGTCGTACCGAACCGGAACGAAAAATCCTGCGCGTTGGTCGAGATCAACGGTGCGTTACTGCTGAGCAACGTAGCAATACCCGTTTTGGCTTTATCCGGTTGTACGAGCCGAATCTGATTGAAGAGCTTCAATTTCAGCGAGTTGCCCATCCGAATCCAGGCAGCTTTGTCACCTTTGTAGATGATGTCGGCGGTTGTGGGTTGGATGGCAAAATTGCCTTTATTGGCGTCTGCCAACCCCTCGTCAATCAACGTAAAGAGTTTGTCATAAATAGCCGCACCACTCTCGAACGTTGGATCAGAAACGGTTAGTCCTTTCGAGGCATCCGTATACGGAATGTCGCCCCAGAGGTCAACCATGATACTGTAAATGTACGCTTTCTGCAATTTGGCAATCGCTACGTAGTCCCAGCGTTGCAGGCGCGTACCTTCCCGGATAACAATCTCAATATCGTTCAATACCTGCGTGTAGAGCGCATTCCAGGATTGTTGGTAGTCGGTGCCATCCTGAAAATTACGGCTGGCCGTGGACGTGTACAGGTGCTGCATCACGATGGACGTACCCTGATTGACGTCTCGCAGACTACCCGCCATCGAGATTTGGGTTGCCGGTAGCAGTAACTCCAGTACCGGCGTTGTCGGGTTATTTGGGTCACTGTTGATTTCGACGAAATTTTTGCAGGCCCCCACTATTCCCAGCAGGCTAAGCACCAAAATCGTTCGTATAAGATTAGTAAATTTCATACAAGTTAATGTTTGTTGTTTCAGGTTCTCCGTCAACATTTTTGCGGTAGCAACCTAAAAGGTTGACCGTTTTAGAAACTAAACCGAAGGTTGACGCCCAGACGACGGGTTGTCGGAATACCGATTAAGTCGAACCCTTGCGAGTTTCCGGCCCCTAGTGAACTGACTTCCGGATCGAAGTTCAGGTACTTGGGGAAGTTGGGCGCCAGGTACCAGAGGTTACGCCCGCTGACCGACAGAAACGCCGTTCCGAAAGGTGTTTTCTTCAGCCAGGATTTTGGGAACTGGTATCCCAATGATACTTCACGTAGTCTGAATACCGTAGCATCCATTACGTTCACTTCGTCGGCACCACCCGGCCCGAAACCACCTGTAAAGTAATAGTCAGCTACGCCAATGCCGATGTTATTCGGAATCTTCTTGCCTTCGCCGTTTAGCAGCGGTTTCAACGTATTGACGTCGCCTAGCACGCCCGGACCAACCAAAATAGCTTCCCGTTCTTCGGTATCTTTGGTTACACCCCGGCTCAGCAGTTCGTAGGCTGTGAACGAATACATATCGCCCCCCTTCTTCCAATCAAATAAGACATTGAGCGAAAGACCCTTATAGTTAAACGTATTGGTGATACCCCAGATAAAATCGGGATTCGGGTTGCCGATGGCCGTCGTTTTGCCACTCAGAATGGGTTTGCCTGTGTTGGGATTTACCAGAATATTTCCTTCGTCGTCGCGGGCGTAAGTTGAGCCGCGAATCATGCCGTATGGCTGACCTGCTACGTGAACACTACCCAAGTTTGCAAAGCCGCCGTAGGGAAGTTCTTTCAGCGAACCAATGTCCAGCACAATGTTCCGGTTTAGGGTGAACGCTGACGAAATATTCCATTCAAAACCACTCGCCAGCTTAACAGGCGTTACGTTCAAACCCACCTCAACGCCTTCGTTCTTCGATTTTCCCAGGTTAATCACTTTTTGCGTGTAGCCGGTAGAAGGGGCCGCGTTCACCGTAAAAATCTGCGACGTACTGATTTTATTGTAGTACGTTACGTCTAACCCAACCCGGTTATTGAAGAATTGCAGTTCAGCGCCCAATTCCAGTTCGGTGATAAATTCCGGTTTTAATTCTGCATTGGCCAGCAAATCCGATTCAGTAAGCGAGCTTTGACCGTTGAACGGAGAAGCAATCGTGCCAGTAGTATTGCCCGCTCCCAGAACGGGGTTGGCGATGAAAACGGTTTGGGTCTGATAGGGCGTTGCTTCGTTACCTACCCGCGTGTACCCCGCCCGAAGTTTACCGAAATTCAGTATGTTTTTCGGTAGTTTGAACGCT
Source organism: Spirosoma flavus (assembly GCF_054778555.1). Lineage (NCBI taxonomy): Bacteria > Pseudomonadati > Bacteroidota > Cytophagia > Cytophagales > Cytophagaceae > Spirosoma > Spirosoma flavus. Next base: position 951,371 of record NZ_BAAGZL010000002.1, on the reverse strand, counting down.
TCTGTAAAAATCAGCGAGGCACTGGCTCCGCCGTATAAATAGCTCCGGTTGCTCGACGGCAGCGTCGACGAAATATCGTTACGTGCCACCAGATTCAGGAACGCGTAGTTTTTGTAATCGAGCGAGATGTCGGTGAAGAACGCAAAATACCGTTGTTTGAAATTGTTGCGGTTGTTCGGTAGCACACGCGGAATTGTTACGCTGGTGTTATTCAGTGAGTTGATGCCCCGAAAGATAATTCCATCGCCAAATACAACCTGCCGTTCGGTGATACGTTGGTTTACGTTGTTTCCGAGAATGGCTTTCAGGCCGAAGTTTTCACCCAATTGCTTGGTTGCCGTAATGAGCAACGTATTATCCAGCTCCTGCCGATAAATGTTGTCGTTGGTGATGTTGCCGTTCGGGAAATAATCACCTCCCTTGCCATTCACAACTACTCGGCGGTCGGTGTAGGCGTTAAAGCCAATCGTGTTCTGTACGTTCAGCCAGGGTAGCGGGTCGACGCCCAGCACCATGTTGCCGTAATACCGATCCACTTTGCTGGTCGTGGGGCTGTTCACCACCGACCAATACGGGTTATCGGTGCCCACCCGGTCGTATACGTTGTTGCCATTCAGCGGATTAGTGTTCGGGAAACCCGTTAAATCGTAACTGGTCGGTACAAACATCAGGATGTCCAGGATGGAAGCTCCACTGCCGTTTGCCGCCGTTACCTGAGGAGAAACCTGATCGGTATTGACGTAGTTTAGTGAACCGCTAACGTAGAACTTATTGTCTAGCTGGGCATTTCCGCCGATGTTAATGCCCGTTCGGGTAATCTCGTTCTCGCGAACAACGCCATTGTTTTTGGTACGTGACAAACCAACCGTAAGATTTCCTTTTTCGCCCCCTGTCGATACAGAAAGAGCATTTTCAAATACGTTGCCTGTCCGGAAAAAATTCTTGGCGTTATACTGCGCAAATGATTCATAAGGCACCTGAATCGGCGTAGTGCCATCGGCTTGGTAAAACTGCGGAAATACCGTCGAGGGGTAGCGGTTGTTGGTTGTAAGAGGATGAGGTATGGTTGCCCGAGTCGGAATCAGGCTCGTAAATCCTTGATATGGAGGTCCCCAAGAACCAAAAACGCCACTGCGATAGTCGAAGTTGGTGCCTTGCCCGTATTTCGTCTGATAGTCGGGCAAGCCTGCAACTGTTTCCGTAGCATAGCCTATGTTGTAGTTGATTTCCAGTCCTTTACGGCTCTGACTCTTGCCAGCCTTGGTGGTTACGATGATAGCTCCGTTTGCCGCGCGTGACCCGTACAACGCAGCCGCAGCGGCTCCTTTCAGGACGGTCATCGTCAGGATGTTATTGGGATCGAGATCAAAAGCGCGGTTGGTAATCGTAGAGCCGCCGACTGTGCCATCCGTACTGCCAAAGCTGGAGTTATCGAACGGAACACCGTCGACTACAAATAGGGGCTGGTTGTTATTGCCCAGTGATGAATTGCCCCGAATGGTGATGTTGGTTGCTCCGCCGGCCGCTCCGCCAGAACCCTGGATATTCACCCCGGCCACTTTACCCGTTAAGGCACGTAGCGGGTCTGGTTCAGAGCGTTGCGCTAGTTTGGTTGCGTCCAGTGTGCTTACGGCATAGCCCAGCGCATTCTTATCACGCTTGATTCCGGCTGCAGTAATTACGACTTCGCTAAGCTGTTTGGTATCAGCGACGAGTTGTACGTCGATCACCTCTTTGGTGCCCACTACGATTTCCTGTGACTGAAAGCCCACAGATGAGAAAACTAACGTAGTGTTTTTGTCGGGAACGTTAATTTGATACGTTCCCTGTGCGTCGGTTACTGTTCCCAACGTACCGCCTTTCACGGTAATGGTAGTACCCGGTAAGACTTCCTTACTAGTTGCGTCGCCTACTTTTCCCCGGATAATCCGCGATTGAGCGAAGGAAAAAACAGGCAATAGCAAAGCCATGAGGAGTAGGTTTACCTTCATAGAGTTTTGGTTATTGTTTACTAAATGAGATGAGGAAGTGGAGTAATTAGGAAGTAATATTAAAATTAAGATTTTATTAAACTGTCTATATGGCAAAGAAAATTTTTAAAAATGAGATAAATAAAAGATAGTCTTCTTTAGATTCAATTATTGGCCAATTAATAAACTTCAGAATTAAAGCAGGCCGCTAATCAGTTCGTACCGTAAGATTAGAATGTTGAGGCAGTATCAACCGGAACGCTCACCGTCGGCGAAACGTAAAACAAACATTAGAAGGGTGAACTATAACGGCTGGCGATGTCGCTTATTCATTACGTTGTTTCCAGACCAGTAACTCGCCGTTACCAAGGGGGACCAGTGATGTTTCGACAGCGGGCGTCTGGGAGAGCAAGAATGTAAAATCGGCTAGTTCAGTCTCATGCGAAACCGCATTATCGACAACCAGCAGGCCGCCGGGTTTAAGAATTGTAAATAACAATGGCCACCAGCCAACGTACTGGTTCCGATCGGAATCCAGAAAAATAAAATCAAACGTATCAGCAGCAAACGTAGGCAATACCGCTTCGGCTGGACTTTGCAGGAGGGTAATCGTGTCGATAACGGCTGCCTGTCGGAAATTTTCCTGTGCCTGAAGCGCCTTCACCGCACTTTGTTCGATAGTTGTTACGTGCCCACGGGTATTTTGAACCGCGTCGGACAGCCAGATGGTAGAATAGCCATTCGACGTACCAATTTCGAGAATAGCCGTCGATCCGGTTGCCTTGATAAGCAAGGAAAGAAACGGGCCGGTATCTGGCGTGATATTGAGAAATTTGTCTTCACGACGGGTCGCTTGCCGATCATTGTTTTGACCGAACTGGCCCAGTTTTTCCAGAAAAGTAAGTCGGGAAGGGTCCATGATTGACGGGTCACTTATCTTGCCTCGTTCGTCAATTTATTATACAGCGCCAGATTGTCGGCATCAAAGCAAACGAAAATTACTTCGTTGATCGATGTTGGTAAGGTTAAAAAATCGTTGACTGCGGCCACGGCTACGTTGGCAGCTTTGTCTTTTGGGTACCCATAAATACCAGTACTGATGTTTGGGAAAGCAATGCTGCGTAACTGCTGTTCAGCCGCAATTTCCAGCGACCGACGATAGCAACTAGCCAGCAAATCCGGCTCTCCATGTGCCCCCCCTCGCCAGACGGGGCCAACGGCATGAATAACGTATCGTGCTGGCAATTGGTAGCCTTTCGTCAGTTTGGCGTCGCCGGTTTTGCAGCCGTTCAGCATTCGGCACTCCCTAACTAATTCAGGCCCAGCCGCCCGGTGAATCGCTCCATCGACTCCGCCACCGCCAAGCAGACTGGTATTGGCCGCGTTTACAATGGCATCGACGGCCTGTTTGGTAATATCGCCTTGTATAACCCGAATCGTTGCCATAAAAATAGTTGGCTGAGTTTTTTCAGATAACGAATGTGTTTACGAACTGTTTATTAGCTAACCTGGCTAATCATTGTCATCGAGCGAAAAAATATGCTCAACGGGTTTTCCAAAAACCTTTGCCAGTTTCAGGGCTAGTACGGTGGATGGAACGTAGCGACCCGCTTCAATAGAATTAATCGTTTGCCGACTAACACCAATTCGGTCGGCTAATTCGGCTTGTGATACGTTATGTTCGGCCCGTTCAATTTTCAGTCGGTTTTTCATAACGTAGTATAGTTGTTCCGAAAATAAGCCAGCGAAAACGCACAATGAAAACCAGCAGTACCGTGAACATATTATAAATCATGACGTCGAAAAAGGCGGAGTCGTAAATGGTCAGCATAGCAATGGCCAGAATAAAATAATTGACGTAAACACTCCATTGCAAGGCTTCCAGGCGTAGTTGGCTAATCATTTCGTCTTCAACTTTCTCGCGCGAAAACGCAATCAGCATCAGGCCCATAATAATACCTATTCCGGCAAGCTCATCGGTCAGATTCTGGGGCGCAGCTTTGCCGGGTATTTTCCATATGCCAACTGTAGTTGTTTTAATATGTAATTGAAACTCCATATATAAGGCAGCCGAACCTAAAAGAAATGAAGGAATGAAGAGTAGTCAGCCAATCAACCGGTATAAGTGCGGAAACAACCATTTTGTTTTCATGGTGATGTAAAGTTTATTTTACATCGTAAACGTAAAGTTTATTTTCCATATTGTCGAGAAAACTTTACACAGGCGTATGTAATTTTCTAGACTGAAGAACGATTATAGAAAGAGTGCAGGAACTGTAATTTGACAGGCTAAGGCGCGAAACATGACAAAAAGATTTGATTTTTTACAATTTCAACACCTTCGTCGTTCGTTTTTTATCGCCTGCAATGAGCGTGAGAATATAAACACCGGCTGACAAACCGGGGCCAGGTAGCACAAACGACGCCATTCCCGATGAAAGGTAGCGACCCTGCCAGACAATTTTTCCGGCGACGCTGGTTAACGTAGCATCGAGTGGTACGTTAGCATCAATTTCGCCCCATTGCACACGTAACGGTTCTACGTCGCTGAAGGGGCTGGGGAAAATCAGCAATTGTGTGTAAGATTTGGCTAACGTAGTGGCTAGCTCGAAGTTGGGAATGCCGTAACCCAACTGGTCATCAGGGGTGCTGTACTGACTACCCGACCGACGTAGCGTTTCGGTTATCTGCGTCGCCGTGAGCCGGGGGTTAGCCTGCCAGAATCCGGCCACCAGACCAGCGATCAGCGGAGTGGCAAAGGACGTACCGTTGCCCTGAACAATCGTTCCACCCGGATTGCCAATTACTGTTCCCTGACCAAGGGCCGCCAAATCGGGCTTGACACGCTTATCGGCGGAAGGGCCAAATGAACTAAATAAAGCCCGTTGTCTGGCCTGCGTAACAGCACCGATAGCCAACACCGACGCTGCGTCAGACGGAGCCGACAGATAATGCCAGGCATCGCTACCTTCGTTACCTGCGGCTGCCACCACCACCATGCCCGTTTCGGTGGCAATCTGCGCGGCTCTGGTCGAGAGGGCGGTTTTGCCATCCAGATTAGCATAGGTGTAGCTGGTCGTCGGGTCGTCGAATTCCGTGTATCCCAGCGACGAACTGATCACATCAACCCCGACACTGTCGGCATATTCGGCTCCGAAAAGCCAGTTGGCTTCCTCTATTTGCTGTTCCGTAAAGGCATCTTCAGTACGTAGCAACACAAACGAAGCCTTGTAAGCCGTACCATATAGCTGATTATCAGCCGTAGCGGCAATCGCCGATAAACAGGAGAGACCGTGTGAATCATCTTCGTAAACGCTGGTTTCTTTTTTAACGAAATCGTAGGTGGCCAGTATTCGATTTTCGTCAAAAAGTGGTTTTAAGAAATTAACTTTGTTCGCATTCAGGAAACCAGCATCCAGCACGCCAATCAAAATACCTTCGCCATGATAGCCCTGCTGGTGCATTTTGTCGACACCAAGTTGAGAAACCTGCGTCTGCGAAAGGCCATAATTCAGGGGTGTTACTTCGCCAAACTTACCTACGGCATCGGTTGTGTTTGAGGTGGCACTACGTTCACCAGCGCCCACGCGAGCATTAGCCAGCGATCGGTTAAACTCAACTCCTTTTACAAACGACAATTTCTGAATAGTTGCCAGCGTAGCATCGGTTGTTTCGATCAAAACGGCATTGAGCCAGCGCGATTGAAACCAGATTTTGGCTCCCGCCTGCTCCAGCTGAGTTACGTAATTCGGATTGACGGGAAGGTCGCGCTCTATTATGGCAATATTCTGCTTCTGCCGCCGTAATATGGATCGTTGCGAAAGAAATTTCTCCGGCTGGCTCACGCTAAAGGGCGAATTAGCCTTATCGCGCAGAAGTACCAGAAATTTCCGGTTCTGCCCGAAACCAGTGCTGCAGATCAGCAGTCCTATACTCAAAAGCCAGTACGTTTTATTCGCGACCGTAGGCCAGAATGCGGTAAATCTGTCGAGTCCCATAATCAATCTGATTTCGACCAATGCAGGCTGGCGTTGACGAACAAAACGAAAGTCCTGTCCGCTCACGATAAATCAAGCCAACCTGGCGGGCATACACACTAATACGTTTATCCTGTGAAACAAGCGTTGAATCATCCTGTTCAACAACCGTTACGGTATCTTCAAATTTATTATTCTGTACGTAAAAAGGACCCGTTACGTTGCGTGCCGTGTATGTATCGTTACCTAATACATTGCGTCTGTTTCCATCCCAGCTTGAATCGTTGCGTACTGGTAACAATAACGAAATAAAATCAAGTCCATTTTCGGTACGTATCAATTCATCATTGACCATTCGCACCGACCATATGGAATCCATCTGCCACAACTGATTTTCAGTTGCCCGACGAAAACGTAGTAATCGATACGCTGTTTGGCCCGTTACGTCCTTGTATATATTCTCAATGACTTCTTTTCGTTGGTAGTGGCGTTGCAGCGGGCTGGTATTCAGAGCGTACTGTTCTTCCTGAACGTCGTAAATAACGTATCGGCCTGTTTCTAGAGGTATGTAGTCAGTAGTGGTGTTAGTAGGCTCAGTAGTTGACGGTTGACAGGCTGTGAGAATAAACAACGTAGCGCAACAGGCCAGCAATAAACAAAGACGTAGCAGCATAGATAAATAAGCTAAGTCTTGTTGACGGACGTCTGCACACTACGTAACGAACTAATCAGCAATTAAACTTCGCAGGCATAGCCGTCTAATTCTTTCATGTAGCAGGCCAGCCGATTGATGAAAGCGGTTGTGTAAGGCGGTTGTTGCTTGCTCGTCAACGTAGCGGCATACCAGGTGCGCAGGATACGTTTCTCCGTGATACGTACCGTCGCTAGTTGACCTAACTGCAAATAAGGCCGGACTACCCAGGTTGGCATGACGGCGACACCAAGCCCTGCCTTGACCATCTCCAGAATCGCTTCTGTCAGCGTGATTTTATGAACCTTTCGCGGCCGACGATTTTTGAAAATGGTCATAAAGTTGTCGCTTTCTTCGTCGGGAATATTATACATGATGTAGTTTTCGTCAGCAAACTCATCGAATTCTACCCAGGAGCGCCCTACCCATGGATGATCGGGGGCAACAATGGCGACGAACTCGTCTTGAAAAAGTGGCGTGTATGAAAACTTCGGATTATCATCGCCCTCGGTAATTGCTACGTCTATAGTATTGGTTGCCAAGTGTTTAATGGCATCTTGCGTCACAGCTTCAAGTTCAACTTTGATATCTACTTTCGGGTAGATGGTCTGGAATTCGCGCAGAAAACCGGCCAGCCAGTGGTACGACGTATAGCATTGGGTACAAAGGCGAATTTCGCCCGCTTCCTTATCCGTAATGCACCGAACTTTCGCGCGGGTTTCGGCAACTTCCTGAAGAATTTTTTCGGCGGCCTGCAAAACAACCTCACCGGCCTGGGTGAGGAGCATCTGCTTTTTGTCGCGGATAAAAAGTTGAGTACTGAAATAGCCCTCTACTTCTTTCAGCTGATGGCTCAGCGCTGATTGCGTAAGGAATAATTGATCAGCCGCTTTGGTTAGATTACCGTGCTTGGCAACCTCTTTTATCATCTGCAGATGCCGAAGTTCCATGATGAATATTTTTCATGATTTCTACAAAAATAATTCGTTTTGTTAATATACCAAGACCAGCGACCTTTGAACCGTAATCAAAAACTAATGAACACCCTTATGAAATCACTAACACACAAGTTAAGAAATACGCTGATTTTGAGTCTGATTTGGGTAAGCGTAGCTGCCAATGCTCAATCGGTGATTACTGAAACGGATGCCCCGGTAGAAAAACAGCCATTTGAAGTTGGTACGTATATGGGCACTGGCCTAACGATCAACCTGATGCTGGCTGTTCATACGCCAAAAGGCATAACGCTGAAGATTAAGGACGCCAATGATACCGTTCTGGAAGTGACGCACCTGGGAAGGTCGCCGAAAGCGTACCATCAAAAAATTAGTTTCGATGGGAGCCAGCCAGGCGTCTATCGAGTCGAAATTAGTGACGGTCATAAGACAGTCATTCGCCAGGTTGATGTCGTGAATATCCCGGCAGTTGAATCGCAGCGATATATAACCTATTCTTCCCAAACAAATCATTGATTGGCGGATTTATTTACTGATGAACTGGTTCTATTTTTGAATTAATTGAAACGAGTGTTCATGCCACGCTGATGCGGGAATTCTTAAGCGGCTTCCTGCATCAGCATGGCATGAGCTGCTGAAAATCTGAAAATCATGAGTCAGAATACAACAAAAAACGCTTCCCCACTATTGGTGGCGGGTGCGTTTGCCATTGTCTATATAGTCTGGGGCTCCACTTATTTTTTTATACAAATAGCCGTTAAGGACTTTCCACCGCTTTTGCTGGGAGCTTTGCGGTTCTTTGCTGCGGGTGTAATTATGCTGATCTGGGCTTTTTTTAAGGGTGAGCGTTTACTTAATAAAACAGAAATCATTACGTCGGCGGTGGTGGGTATTTTGCTGCTGGTTGTGGGTAATGGGATCGTCATTTGGGCCGAACAAACTATTCCGAGTGCTTTGGTAGCTATTTTGGTGTCATCGTCGCCGATCTGGTTTGTACTGCTCGATAAATCGAACTGGGGTGTCAATTTTAAAAGTAAATCGACACTAATTGGTCTTGGTGTTGGCTTTGTTGGCGTAGTACTTCTGTTTGGCGAGCAGGTAAACAGCATGCTGGCAGAAAAGGCGGATCAGTCAAAATTGGTTGGCATGTTATTGTTGATGCTGGGTGCTATGGCTTGGCCAGCGGGATCCCTTTATTCCAAATATCATCCTACTAAAGAAGCGCCCACTGCCGGAGTTGGCTGGCAAATGATTATTGCCAGCCTGGTATTTCTACCGGGAAGTTTGCTCATGCATGAGTTCGACACCATTCAGTGGAGCCAAATAGCTCCGCAGGCATGGCTGGCGATGGCTTACCTGGTTTTGTTTGGTTCTGTGATTGCGTATACAGCTTATGTCTGGCTGCTTCAGGTGCGTCCGGCCACGCAGGTCAGTACGTATGCGTATGTGAATCCGGTAATTGCGTTGACTTTAGGGATGGCCTTTGCCCATGAGACTATTTCAATTTTACAGATTATTGGTCTGGTGGTGATCCTGAGTAGTGTGTTGCTGATAAACCTGTCGAAATACAGGAGTGTAAAAGAAGGCAAGTCTCCAAAACCAATTGCATCTGTTGCTACGTCTCGCAAACACTTGGTTTACAAGTAAAATAAGTTTATTGGAATAGTTTCTTTGTTATACTGAGTTACAAAACATTTTAACGTATCATCACTCTCAGGCAACGATACATTAAAATGCTTTGTAACTCAGTATAACAAAGAAGATGTCCTAAAATATGCGGCTCCAGGCGAAGCGGATGATGAGGAGCAGGGCCACAAACCCCACCAGAATGTACGTGAATGGTACGTATGTAATGGCGTAAATACGTGTCCGGTCGATGAACCAGAGTATGCCCATTACGGCGGCAATCAGGGTGAGAAAGCCCGATAATTTACCAAAACCGGGAATGTACCTGAAAGGCATCTTACGTCGGATGAGCAGCAACGTACCGGCCATCGTCAGAATAGGAAGTACCTGCAACCCCAGATTCATTTCCCAGACGCTTTGCCGCTCAAACAGAAACAGATAGATATTTAACGTAACGGCAAACACTCCCGGAATGCAGGCCAGATACACCAACGTAGCATACACGTAGCGCCATTTCCAGATTTCTTCAGCCGTTTCACCCGACCATAAATTCACCAGAAAAGCGCTTGTTGGAACGGCCATCAGAAGCACAAAAAGCAAAGCTGGCTGGCTCGAAATGGCCTCAAAAACGTCGCGTAGGGTCATGAAAAATTAATGAGCGAAAGAATGAATGAGCGAAATCCATCCAGAAATTTCGCTCTTTCACTCATTTATTCTTTCGCTCTTTATTTGAGCGTCAACAAATACCCAATCGTGAAATTGGCGTCCCAGTCGAATACAAACTGGTTACAGCCTGTGCCATCAGCGATGGCTTTGTAGATATTTAGGCCCGCTTTCGACTTCGCATTATCCAATTTATAGGCCGAAGGTGCATCCAGCACTGTATACCGTTCTTTACCTTTCCGGACGGATTTTGCTAACTCGAACGGAACACCCCCAATGATGAAGCAGGTCTGACGATGGTCAGAAGGTACCTGTTTGGCTTTTGCCTGTACTTCGCTGGTAACTGTTTCGTCAGAAGTCCCTTCCTGAAAATATTTCGAGCCGTAGGTTTCCAGTGCTTTGGTTGAACCGCCATTTTTCCACGAAATCTTCGTATTACCCGAACCAATATCAGTAACGAACGAATTATCGGCGTATTGAGAAGGTAACACGGAACGTAGTGCGAGTGAACCTTCCTGCTCAGGTGTTACGGTATTCACGAAATAATTGAGCGATTTTAGGGCTTTAATAATCTTTTGTGTGCCTTCGGCCTTCACCGCGCCTGAACTGACCACAAAATGAATGTTACGTCCGCCCACACCGAAATCGAGCATTTTGCCGATGTAACTTTTCAACCCCGAACGAACATCATCGTCGCTGGCCATGTTTTCTATCACCAGACTATTGCCGAACTCAGCTTTTTCGAGTTTCCAGCGTTTCTGGTCGTCGATACGTACAATAAACGAGTTAAAACCACTGGCTCCCAGTTCCACTACGCCTTTCAGCACGCCATTCTGCGGTTCGGGAGCGGTGTAGGTAAATGCCTTCTGCGGCTGGCTGCTGGTGGCTTCGTCCGACGAGCCAGTTGATGAGCCGTTGTCAGACGCCTGTGATTCTTCTACGCTTCCCTCGGCGGTTTTGTCATCAGACCGAGGCATGGTTTGCGATTCCGAGTATTCCTTGTCTTTGGGCTGAAGTTTTTTCAGCGCTGCATTGCCGCCGAAATAGCGAAATCCGAAATAGATACCGGCTAAAATCAGGACCGTAATGAGCAGCCGACCGGCTACAGTTAAACGTTGCATCTTTTAGGAGTTTTAAAGTTGTAGGGTTGAAACGTTGTAGAGTTATAGGGTTGTAAAGTTATAGGGTTGTAAGGTTGTAGAGTTTAGATAGCGTCAGCTAACTTTATAACCTTACAACCCTACAACTTTACAACTCACATTAGTCAAGCAAATTCTTATAGCCTGCGTCCTTCTGTGGAGTGGGGCCGAGGTTGACGGGCTGGGCAGGAGCATCAAGCTGGACCATCTTGAACTCACCTTTGTTGTAGGCGTCAAGCAGGGCTTCACCTTTGTCGGACAGGATACCGTTCTGAATATCGACGCCGTTAATGAAGTCCATCGAAAGATCCATGGCGCGTTTCATCTCCCCGAGCTTTTGACTCATATCGTCCTGAATGTATTCCATCGACTGGTCGAAGTAAAACTTCTTATCGGGGTCACCTTTGAAGATGCTCACGGCCGTCTTCAGCGCGTTCGAGCTTTCCTTAACAATCTGATATTCTGTCTCTTTCAGGCGAACTTTGATTTCGGTTTCTTTGATAATGTAGTCGGCGCTCTGGTTCACTTTTTCCATAAAGGCCAGCACCTGCTTCATGTTACGTTGCAGCGGCAGCAGTTTTTCGTTCATCTCCTGAAGACCAGCGCCTTCGATGGTTGCCAACTGGGCCTGCTCTTTCATACCAGGCTTTTCGCTCATGGAATTCGCTTTGTTGGCTTCAGCAAATTTCTGCTTAATGGCCTCGTTGTTTTCATTGATACGTTTGTTCAGCTTCACCAGCTGGCCCGCCAACGTATTGATTTGTCCCTGCATTTTTTCGCGTTTGTCCCGTAAATCCTGAACGTAGATTTTCATGATCGCGATGGGATTCAGCTGAATCACCGTACCCGTAAGGCTCCGCATCAGCGATTTAAACAGGAAGAAAATAGCTGTCCGGACGTCTTTGCTCGTGAAGAGGAAAATCAGTACGCCCAGTGCACCCAGCAGCAGCGACAATTCAAGGATATTCGACGTAGCACGGATCAAAAATTCGAGAATGTCATTGAGGTGGATCAGACCGTAACCAGCGATACCCGCCAGTACAACCATACCCAAAATACCTTCGGGGCGGTTCCAGAACGACTTTTTCTGAGGTTCTGATCCACCACCAAGTTGAGAAAAATCAGGAGTTGCCATTTTGAAAAGTTGTAGAGTTATAAAGTTGTAGGGTTGTAAGGTTGTAGAGCTAGAGAGTTCATAAGCGCGTCAGCCAACTTTTTAACTCTACAACTCTGTAACCTTAAAACTTCATTTTAAAAATTCTGTCATTTTGGCGATGTCGCCTTTAATCTGCTCGGTAAAATGCGTGAACGTAGTGTCGTAGTTTTGCTGATTCTGCGTGATTTTACCGCTTTGCTCAGTGATTTCGCCACCGATGTTCGCCAGTCGGGTATTGTTCGCGTCGATTTGTTTTTGAATGTCGATCAGTTGTTTCGCCAGCGTTTCGTTATCCGACTGGAGTTTTTTCTGCTCATTCTGCAAACCGCCGACTCGCTCATTCAGAGCCGCTTCCACGCTCTTGCCAAAGGCTTCGCGGTCTTTATTCAGCGCTGCAATATAGCCATTTGCCGTATTGGTCAGCTTTGCTACGTCGTTGCCGCCACCCAAAGCCTTGAAACTAGCCCACGCAGCCTGATATTGTTTATCCTCCGGCAAGCCCAGGTTGCCCAAGCTACGTAACGCTTCCCGAAACTCGAAATAATCGGGGCCGGGCGGGTTATTCTGCGCGAGTACCGTAGCAAAATGCTCGGCAAACTTCGAATCGATTGACCCGGTCGTTTCGGCCGGCGTAGCGGCTGATGGCTGGTTCGATGGCGTAGCTGCGGGTCGGGGAGGGGCCGCTGCTTTTTCTGGCGACGTACCGGTAGCGACACCTGGCTCTTCTTCTTTGATGAAGAAACCCAGGATTTTACGACCAATTGATTTGTCTGTTTCTGGCATAAGGGTCTGTCATTGGTGAAAGACGTAGCAATGTTACAAGGTTCGCTCTAATCCCGCAATATCAGATTAGGCCGAACGGTTACGGGAATACGGAAATGGTCGTAGGACGGGCCGAAATTTTTATCATGTTGACGAAGGCTATTTTACCCACTTCTCCATTCGCTCGCGGAACGTTTCTACTTTAGGTTTTGAAACTAATGTGATATACATGTTATAATCGTTGTTACGGTAGTAGTTCTGGTGGTAAACTTCGGCGGCATAAAAAGCGGTGAATGGAACCACTTGCGTAACAACCTTCGCCTTGTGGTGTCCAGACGCATTTTCCCGCCGGATGGCCGCTTCAATACGTGCCTTCTCGTCGGGGGTGCGGTAGAAGATGGCCGAGCGATAATGTTTTCCAATATCCGGCCCCTGGCGGTTTAACTGCGTTGCATCGTGACCCGCAAAAAACGCATCGAGTATTACGTCGTAGGAAATCACTTTCGGGTCATAATAAACCTGAACGGTCTCGGCATGGCCCGTCTGGTCGGTGCCAACTTGTTCATAAGTTGGATATTCCAGATCGCCACCTGCATAACCCGAAATAGCTTCCCGAACACCTTTTAACGATTGCATTTCTTCCTGAACCGCCCAGAAACAGCCGCCTGCAACGGTAGCCACCGCTTCGCCAGGACGTAGCGTGGGCAATTTTGCCGGATTGACATCAATAACTGCAGCTTTCTTGTCTGCTGGATGTTGGTTGCAACGTAGCATCAACCCCGCCAGAATCGTTACTAAAAATATAGAAAGGGCTATTTTCATAGATCATCCAGTATAGGAACGTAACGGAAAACTAGTTGTTGAGGTTATTTATCAAGCGATTTGATGCTTCGGAATTAACTTTACGCTCCTATTAGCTGTTGATTTTTGACTAACGACGGAATAAATGACTCTCACTACGTTAGGACTGGAACTACCTACCGACCCCCGTTGGGTGAACATTGCCGAGATGAATATCGGTGATATATTAATCGACCATGCCTATTGCGAACAGAAAGCGGCTTCGTCGTGCATTTCATTGATTGTGCAGTATTCCGATAAAGAAGCACTGGTCGAAACGCTGACACCCGTTGTAGCCGAAGAATGGGGGCATTTTCAGCGCGTATTGAAAGAGCTGCGCAAACGTAACATTCCGCTGGGCCGGCAACGAAAAGATGAGTATGTCAATCAGCTACGTTCCCGACTCCGTCGACCCATCGGCGACCAGAACGAGCAATTGATGGATAACCTGCTCATCAACGCCCTTATCGAAGCCCGCAGTTGTGAACGTTTCAAACTCCTCTCCGAAAATATCGCCGACGAAGGCTTGCAAAAATTCTACCGTGAACTAATGATTTCAGAAGCGGGCCACTACCGTAACTTTATCGAACTCGCTGAAACTTACCTGCCTGCCGAACATGTACGGGCGCGGTGGAAAGAATTTCTGGCCGTCGAAGCTGATATTATGACAAATCTGGAGGTGCGTGGCGACCGAATGCACTAAATGAGTTAAGTGATGAGTGCTACGTAGTTTGGTATTTACGACCTCGACATTAAGAACAGAGACAGAATTTGCTTTTCATGAGTTGTTGCCCTTGGTTGACTTAATGCAAATGAATGTTTGACTCAAATCTGCATCCCAAGTGGTGCCGTTTCTACTTAATTCGCCTTTACTGATGATTGTGTCATCGCCATCTGTAAATGTCCAGGTATAGCGTTGTGAGAAACCAGGTGCATTTCGCCACCAGGTCAGCACATTGTTTTGAACCGAAACGTCATATTTTCTAGATATTTTTCGCTCATCAAAATAGAGCATGTAATATTCTCCGGTCGCATCGTCACTGCCGAAAATGGCAGTTCCGGCTGGAAACTGTTCTTCATTGACTTTTGAATACCAAATTAAAAAAGCGCCCCGGCTTTTCTATTTATAGGTCAGAAATCCAATGGAAATACTTAGGGCTAAAACCAGTCGGAAAGAGCGTCTAAATACATTCATTGACGTACCGTTGAGCTTATCAATAACCCAATATAAGATTATATTGGGTTATTTTAATATATAATTTTAATTTACTGTTAAAGCAATGGTGAATAATTTGAAATTCATATTTAGATACTAAACCTGATGTAGACTAAGTTTTGCCGTGAATTCTTGATCAGCTCTTTCGATGAAGCGAAAAAAAGAAAGCCTGGCTATAAAATAGCAGGCTTTCTGGTTACCCATAAATGATTGATAGTAGGGAGACTTGCGAAATACCCGCATATCACTGGAATCAATACAGGAACTATGCCAGTGAAGCCTGTTCAGTTGTGATTCAAATCAGGAGAAGGAATGACTACTATCAACAAAAACACCCGACCAATTGGCCAGGCGTTTGCGAGATTTTATCCATACCGTACGCTCTAAGTACGGCAATGTTGCAAAATAGATCAGGCGAAGCAGTAGAAAAACTGACGAAAATCAGATAAACTGATGAGGTTTGTCAGGTAGGTGTGCAAACCTATGGCTGATTCATCGGAGAAGGACACGGTGTAAATGTAGCGTTCTCGTATTAGTCAATCAGCAGCATCAGATAGCATAATCCGTTACAGATATTATCGGATGCGAAAGGCGCTAAGGCGAAATTTTTATGGTTCAAGTCGACCCACAATGTCTTTGTAAGCGTAGCGCTGGCGTCGATTTGTGATTTCGACAAAAACTAGCTTTAAAAGTAAATCGTGGGTGATGTGCTGCATAGTCGAGTAGTTCAACTATAATTCAACTAAACAAAAATAGCTTTATAACACGCTATAAATTAAGCAGTTATAAAGCTATTAGCAGAGAGGAAGGGATTCGAACCCTCGATACGGTTGCCCGTATACACACTTTCCAGGCGTGCTCCTTCAACCACTCGGACACCTCTCTGTATGATACTGTTGGTACGTTGATAATCAGTGTGTCTGAATTGTCAAATTCACCTTTATCAACCAATTGGTCCTTCTAAACATCCTTGATAGGCAGTCTCGACCAATCGCAAAAGTACGAACTGTGCAGATGGTGTGCAAACTGGTTTTAGAAATTACCGGCAGAAACTCCCTGCATTGGATGTTTAGACAAACGTAGCACTTGCGAAGAAATAGAGTGGGTTGGGATTACCGAACCGGAGCTTTTCGGGTTCCGATGTAAGTAAAACGGGTCACTACGTCTCTTTTCTTACGAATGTTCCGATTAGCTTTGGGGCTGATAATTCACTGTAAGAATGGCTCAATTACGTTCTCAAGATTGGTTTGGCCGCACCGGTAAAGACGGCTTCATTTACCGCGCTTGGATGAAAAATCAGGGTTTTCCGCATCACGAATTCCAGGGAAAACCTGTCATTGGTATCTGTAATACGTGGTCTGAACTCACACCCTGTAATGCACACTTCCGCGAGCTGGCCGAAGCCATTAAGCGAGGAGTCTGGGAAGCAGGCGGGTTTCCACTTGAATTTCCGGTGATGTCGCTGGGGGAATGCCAGATTAAGCCGACAGCTATGTTGTTCCGCAATCTGGCCAGTATGGACGTAGAGGAAAGCATTCGGGGAAATTCACTTGATGCCGTTATTTTGATGTGCGGCTGCGACAAAACGACGCCTTCGCTGGTGATGGGCGCGTGCAGTGTTGACCTGCCAACGATGGTCGTTTCGGGTGGGCCGATGCTGGCCGGCCGGTTTCAGGGAAGAAAGATCGGAACGAGCGATCTGTGGCGTTTTGCTGAAGCCTATAAAATGGGGGAGATGAGTCAGGCTGAGTTTGTGGCGGCTGAAGCCAGTATGGCGCGTTCACAGGGACACTGCGCCGTAATGGGAACCGCATCGACGATGGCCGCTATGGTCGAATCGCTGGGGTTGGCCCTTCCTGATAATGCAACCATTCCGGCAGCCGATTCGCGCCGGAAAGTACTGGCACATCTCACAGGTATGCGGGCGGTTGAACTAGCGCGCGAAGGTATTACGCCTTCAAAAATTCTGACTCGTCAGGCGTTCGAAAATGCGATTATGGTTAATGCCGCGCTGGGTGGCTCTACTAACTTTATTCTGCACTTGACAGCCATTGCCGGTCGGGTAGGCATTGATCTCTCGCTCGATGATTTTGATAATTTATCCGCCAAAATCCCGCTGTTGACCAACCTACAGCCATCAGGCGAACATTTTGTTGAAGACTTATTTTATGCCGGAGGACTGCCGGCTGTAATTCGTGAGCTACGTCAGTATCTGCACAATGACGCCATTACGGTAAATGGCAAGACACTTGGCGAGAACTGTGTTGATGCTCAGTGCTACGATCCTGCGGTTATTGCGTCGGTTGATCAGCCGTTTAAACCTGAATCGGGTATCGCCGTGCTACGTGGTAATCTCTGCCCGAATGGCGCCGTTCTTAAACCGTCTGCCGCAACGCCTGCGCTGATGCAGCATACGGGACGAGCCGTGGTATTCGAAAATATTGACGATTATAAAGCACGTATCGACGACCCGGAGCTAGATGTTGATCCGTCCTGCGTACTGGTCCTGAAAAACGTAGGACCCAAAGGCTACCCAGGTATGCCCGAAGTCGGCAATATGCAGTTGCCGGCCAAGATCCTGGCGCTTGGAGTGCATGATATGGTACGTATTTCAGACGGACGGATGAGCGGAACCGGCTTTGGAACGGTGGTGCTGCACGTATCGCCCGAAGCGGCAGTAGGAGGTAATCTGGCTCTGGTTGAGAACGGCGATTTGATTACGCTCGACGTAGAGAATCGGCGGCTGCACCTGCACGTATCAGACGAGGAATTGGCGGGCCGACTGGTACGTTTCAAACCGCTCGATCTGGGTTATCACCGGGGATACGTGAATCTTTATATCCGTCACGTAACACAAGCTCACGAAGGTGCTGATTTTGATTTTCTTAAAGGTGGGTCGGGAAGCGAAGTCAAGCGCGATTCACACTAGGCAAAACGGTATTATTGATTAATAAGGTCAGGGGTGTCAGAGATTGGTTTTATCTACCACAATCTCTGATACCCCTGACCTTTTTTAACTCCTTACAGGCCAAGCCGTAATTTTGCGCTTACGTTAAAGTTGATACGGCCGCCTGCTACGTATTGAATTCTATTGGCGTCGACCTGCTGATTTGATGGGATGTTGATAAGATGACCCACCACCGCTTTATCGGTGCTAGCCGGTACGTGTCCACACGACCAGACAGTTGCATCCTGCCAACTGCCTGCTTTAGTTGTGGTACAAATTGGGTTCTGGTACACAATCTTGAAGATTTTGCCTTGTGCTCGACTAAGATGGTATATATTTCCGTCGGGGCCTAGCATTACAGTCAATCCGTCGCCTGGTGCATTCGTCATAAAAGGCGACCGTACGGCGGTCTGCCCAGATAAATCCAGCGTGTTCATCCAATCATTGCAATAATCCATGAAGAAATAATCGCCGACATATGAGCTTGGGTATGTTGGTACTGCTGGATTGTAAAACGCTCCCCCCGTTATTGAACAGCCTTTGCCATCGCCCGAGCCGTGGGGATAGGTATATACCGGAAATGTGAATCCGGCGCAGGCAGTACCACTACAAACATTGCCCTCGGCGGTTGGCCAGCCAAAATTTTTGCCACCCGTAGTGGCGTCATTAATTTCTTCCCAGCTCCCTTCGCCCACTTCATTAATAAACAAACGACCGGTTCCGGGTTGGAACGTAATATTATATGGATTGCGGAGGCCGTACGCCCAGATACGTTGCCGGGAAGCCGATCCGCCTGTAAAAGGGTTTCCCGTAGGCACACTGCCATCCGAATTGATCCGAAGGATTTTTCCTAAATAATTGTCAAGGTTTTGCGCATTAGCTCTCGTGGCATTATCGCCAACGGATACGTAGAGTTTACCATCCGGGCCAAACGCCAGAGAGCCACCATTATGATTGGTGGCAGTACTCAAATTATTCAACTCCAACACAACAGATTCACTTCCCGATACAACTACGTCACCATTGGCAGTGAAACGGCTAACCCTGTTGCGAGCGGCTGTGTTTCCGTTGGCAGGGATGGTGTAATACAGATAAATGTATTGATTTGACGAAAAATTTGGGTCAAAGGCGATGCCTAATAAACCTCGTTCCCCAGCTGGGTCAACCGTAAGGCTAATAAATGGTGTGGCGAGTAAAGTGCCATTCTTAACAACCCGTAATTGTCCAGTTTGCTGAGCCACAAAAATGCGACCGTCAGGTGCAAATACGGATACTGTAGGGTTAGATAATCCGCTGACCACCGACTGCGAGGTAAAATTAGCGGGAAGTGTCTGACCGAACGCGGATGTGAAACTGGCGAACGCAATTAAAATGAAAATCAAGGCAGCCGTTCGCTCTTTTGAGCGAATTATGACTGAAAATAACGGAACAGAAACGGAAAAGTGATGCATACGGATGAGCTAGTTTAAGGTGTTGAGGTAATGAAATGCAGATAATAGTAACAAAAAATTCAGAAACAAAAAGGATAAGCAACAATAACTTATCGTATGAATAATTTTCCGAGTAAATTGTTCGAGAAACTAGGACTAAATCTGCATTCGATATTACCCCAACGTAGCCAGCTAACAGTAAGGCCTCGTACTTACCCGATTCACCGAGTAAGCACGAGGCCTTATGCACCCCTAACCTTCTTAAAGGCCCATCCGTAACGTAGCGTTGCCGTTTAAGGTGATTTGCCCACCATCTACGTACTGAATATTATAAACCTGTGCTGACAGATTATTGTCAATGGTAACAGCATGGCCCACCACAGCTTTGCTCGCGGAAGTGGGTACGTGTCCGCACGACCAGATATCCTCGTTCTCCCATTTTCCTGCCAACATTGTGGTACAGGTTTCGAGGTAAAGAATTTTATAAATTTTACCCTGTGATCGGCTCAGACTATATAAAAAACCGTCGGGACCGAGCATTATGGTTAAATCTCCGGTCAATGTATTCGACATGAAGGGCGACCGAACGGCGGTTGGTCCCGACAAATCCAGCGTGTTCATCCAGCCATTACAAAAGTCGGAGAAGAAATAAGCCCCAACATAGGAATCTGGATACCTTGGTGTTGTTGGATTGTAAAAAGCACCGCCTGTTATCGCACAGCCTTTGCCGTCGCCACTACCGTGTTCATAAGCATACACAGGATAGGTAAATCCAGTGCAATTAGTGACGCTACAAAGGTCTCCCTCAGCTCCGGGCCAGCCGAAATTCTTGCCGCCTATTGTTGCGTCATTAATTTCTTCGTAAGAAACATCGCCTACGTCATTGATAAACAATCGCCCAGTTCCAGGCTGAAACGTAACGTTATAGGGGTTACGGAGTCCGTATGCCCAGATACGTCGCCGGGCTGCAGAACCGGTTGTAAATGGATTACCTGCGGGCACGCTACCATCCGGATTGATCCGAAGGATTTTTCCTAAATAATTGTCAAGATTTTGCGCATTATTCCCGTCAACATTGTCGCCGGTTGATACGTAGAGTTTACCATCCGGCCCAAACGCCATAGAACCGCCATTGTGGTACGGATATGGTGAGGTCAGAGGATCTAGTTCCAGAATAATGGTTTCACTATTCGGAACCGATACGTCGCCATTGGCGATGAATCGACTCACTCGGTTGTGAATCGTTACCGTTCCGCTGGTAGGAACGGTGTAATATAAATAGACAAAATTGTTTGTGGCAAAATCCGGGTCAAAAGCAATGCCTGCCAGCCCCCGTTCTCCTTCTGTGTTGACGGTGAGGCTAACAAACGGAGTAGTCAATAGGCTTCCATTCTTAATAACCCGTAACTGACCACCTTGCTGACTGACGAAAATTCGACCGTCGGGGGCAAATACTGAGGTCGTTGGGTTAGTTAAACCACCCACCAGCTCCGCGACTGTAAAGTTGGGCGGAAGTGTCTGACCAAATAAGGGCATAGCAAAGACACACGCCAGGTAAAAAAAAGCTACAATAGCTAATTGTAAAATTGGACGGATTAATACAGAAAAGAAGTGAGAAGGTTTAAGTAAAGTAAGCATACTGGTGAGTTAGTTTTGGCAAAAGAGGAAAAGAAAGCGGAAAATTAGGAAAAAAACCTTCGTGCTAATTAACCAAATACAGGATATTTTATCGTAGTGAGAATTTGATAATTAATTTTTTCGGGAGACTAGTAACAAATTGGAAGAAATTCTCTTTTTTGCGATTTGCTTTTCTGTTGATTAATGCGCCCAAATGATTATATTTATTTGGAATGATATTTAACAGGCCAAATAAGATACGGTTTGAATGATACGTTATTCCTTTTCATTCCTATTTTTTGCTACGTGCCTATGGCCATCCGTAACGACCGATTAACGACTGACGAATACGCAGAAAATTTCAGTGACATTCACCCGCCGTTCGATAACCGCGAAGCCGCCTTGGTGGAAGCCAATCGGTGCCTATTTTGCTATGATGCTCCCTGCATAAAAAGCTGCCCGACGAGCATCAATATTCCGAAGTTTATCAAGCAGATCACAACCGACAACCTCAAAGGTTCGGCCTATACCATTTTAGATTCCAACATCATGGGCGGAGGTTGCTCGAAGGTTTGCCCAGTCGAGAAATTGTGCGAAGGCTCCTGCGTATACAACCTGCTAAGTGAGCCACCTATTCCTATCGCCAAACTTCAGCGCTATTCGACCGAAAAAGCCATCGAGCAACAATGGCCATTGTTTATGCGCAAACCCGTTGTGAATAGAAAAGTGGCCGTAGTAGGCGCTGGTCCGGCGGGTTTGAGTTGTGCGCACGTATTGAGTCGCGAAGGAATCGACGTAACGATTTATGAAAAGGAAAGCAAAGGCGGTGGGCTGATGACCTACGGTATTGCGGCCTACAAAGTGACGCCCCAATTCTGCGAAGACGAAGTCAATTTCATTACGTCGCTGGGCGGTATCGATATCAAGTACGATCAGGAATTGGGACGTAACGTAACGCTTTCTCAGCTTCAGATCGAATATGATGCCGTTTTTCTAGGAATCGGTGTAGGGTTGGCCCGCCAATTGGATATTCCGGGCGAAGACCTGGAGGGCGTGGAAGATGCTATTGAATTCATTTACGACATACGTACCAAAGGCTACCCCGCTATTCCCGTTGGCGATAGGGTAGCGGTTATCGGCCTCGGTATGACGGCTATTGACGCGGCAACGCAAGCCAAACGGCTGGGTGCTAAAGACGTAACGATTGTTTATCGGCGTACTCAAGCCGAGATGCCCAGCACCGAAGTAGAATTAAATCTGGCTAAACTGGATGGCTGCGGGGTTATCTGGCTGGCTTCCCCCAAGGAAATCAAGGGCGAAAATGGTAAAGTAACGCAATTGATCTGCAACGTAATGGAACTGGGTTTACCCGATACCAGCGGCCGACGCTGGCCCGTCGAAACCGGCGACACCATTACGCTAGACGTTGACATGGTGATCAAAGCAGCCGGACAGATTCCGTACGAAGATCTGGTTAGCACCAACCAACTAAGTCACGCCAAAGGCAAGCTCCTTATTAACGAAGACTGTTCGACAAACCTCAAAGGTGTTTTCGCCGGTGGCGACTGCGTAAATGGCGGCAAAGAAGTTGTCGACGCCGTTCAGGCGGGCAAAGACGGCGCAAAAGCGATACTAGACTTTATAAAGAGCGAAAGTGCGAAAGAATGAAAGACCTGCCGGACGGCTTTCGCTCATTCACTCTTTCGCTCATTAATACTATGGCAGATTTAAGCACAAACTTCCTCGGTATCAAATCGCCAAATCCGTTCTGGCTGGCGAGCGCTCCACCGACTGATAAAAAATACAACGTACTACGTGCCTTTGAAGCGGGTTGGGGGGGCGTTGTCTGGAAAACATTGGGTTCTCAGGTGAAGAACGTATCATCACGGTATTCGGCGGTTGATTATAACGGCACGAAGATGATGGGTTTCAACAACATCGAACTCATCTCCGACCGTCCACTGGACATTAACCTGCGCGAAATCGCTGAATGCGTGCGCCTGTTTCCCGACCGCGCAATGGTGGTTTCGCTCATGGCCGACAATACGCGTGAGAAATGGCACGAACTCATCGCCCAGGTCGAAGATACCGGCGCACATGGCCTGGAACTTAATTTTGGTTGTCCGCACGGCATGACCGAGCGGGGTATGGGAGCCGCCGTTGGGCAAGACCCCGACATTGCTCGGATGGTGGTCGAATGGGTGATGGAAAAGGCTACAATTCCGGTTATTACGAAACTGACGCCCAACGTTCATTCGGTAGTACCAACGGGACGGGCTTCGGTGGAGGGCGGTACCAACGCACTTTCGCTCATCAACACCATCCAGTCAGTAACGGGCGTCGATTTAGATACGTTGGTTCCCAATCCCTACGTAGCGGGCAAATCGGTTTATGGCGGTTATTGTGGTCCGGCGGTGAAACCCATTGCGCTTAAAATGCTGACAACCATTGCTCAGGACCCTGTTACGTCGAAAGTGCCGATTTCGGGCATTGGTGGAGTCAGTACATGGAAAGATGCCGCCGAATTTATGTTGCTCGGTGCTACGTCGGTGCAGGTGTGTACGGCCGTAATGAAACACGGTTTCCGCATCATCGACGACCTCTGCGACGGTCTCAGCAACTGGATGGATGAAAAAGGATTTAAAACAGTTTACGATTTCATCGGTAAATCGGTACCGACCATCACGCACTGGGAAGATCTGGATATTAATTACCACATCGTCGCCAATATCGATCAGAACAAGTGCATCCACTGCGGACTATGTTATATCGCCTGTGAAGATACGTCTCATCAGGCCATTAACCTGACGTATGGTAAACCGTATAATACGTACTCAATTATTGAAAATGAGTGCGTTGGCTGTAATCTGTGTAAACTGGTATGCCCCGTTGATAGCTGCATTACAATGGTTGAGCAACGTAAAGGCGACGAATACCTGAACTGGAAAGAATTCCAGCGACGCGGTATGCCGCTGAATGATCATTGACGATTCGTATCTAAAGCCGCAAAGATCACTAAGTTTTCTCGTCGATCTTTACTGAATTTGTGGTTGCAAAAACTCTACCCGTACCTTGACAACCTTCATTCTTAATAACAAACAAATCAGTACGGCGCTGCTGCCCGGCACTACGTTGCTCGATTTTGTGCGCTACCATCAGCACTTGACCGGTACCAAAATTGGCTGTCGCGAGGGCGATTGTGGCGCGTGTACAGTGATGGTGGGTGAGCTGCGTGAGGATTCGGTACGTTACCGAACCGCTACGTCTTGCCTGATGCCGCTGGGTAATGCGCAGGGCAAACATATTGTTACTATTGAAGGGGTCAACCTTGACGTACTAAATCCTGTCCAGCAGGCCATGGCTGATGAATCGGCGACGCAGTGTGGTTTCTGCACGCCTGGTTTTGTGATGTCGCTTGCCGGATTCTGCCTCAGCGATAAAAAGCCAACAAGGCAAAACGCCATTGCGGCTATTGATGGGAATATATGTCGGTGTACTGGCTACAAATCCATTGAACGGGCTGCCGAGCGGGTGGCGCATTTGCTGGAGGGACGTAACGACGATAAACCCAGTCAGTTCGCTGTAGAACAGGCCATTTTACCAGCATATTTTGCGAGTATTCCGGAGCATTTACGGACACTTTCACTACGTATGAATGGCGAACATACGAATGGTGCGTTGTCAGTCCAATACGTTGGAGGTGGCACGGATGTGTATGTGCAGAAACACGACGAAATCAAGGACGCAGCCATTCAGTTTCTAGCCGATAAATCAAGTTTGAAAAGCGTTAGGCAGGAGGGAAGCGAGTGTGTTATACAGGCTGCTTCTACTGTCACTGATTTAATCGAATCGCCTGTTATTCAGGCGCATTTTCCTTATTTTAATACGTATACAAAATTAGTTTCCTCCACACCGATACGTAACATGGCGACCATCGGCGGTAACTTTGTCAATGCGTCGCCCATCGGCGATTTCACTATTTTCTTTCTGGCGCTGGATGCTACGTTGGTGTTGAATGATGGTAACCAAACGCGGGAAGTACTGCTACGTCGGTTTTACAAGGGTTATAAAACGCTCGATAAACAACCAAATGAGTTAGTTGAGCAAATTCGTTTTACGTTGCCCGGCCCGAATAGCCGCTTCAATTTTGAAAAAGTCAGCAAACGTACGCATCTAGATATCGCCAGTGTAAATTCGGCCATTCAGATTACGTTGGAAGCAGATGTCATTACGGACGTTTGTCTGTCGGCGGGAGGAGTCGCACCAATTCCAAAACGACTGGAGAAAACGGAAGAGTTTCTGATGGGTAAAGTATTGTCAGAAGCGGTAGTTATCGACGCGATCAACGTAGTACAGTCCGAAATTTCGCCCATTAGTGACGCGCGCGGTACGGAAGCGTATAAACGGTTGCTGCTGAGCCAGCTTATCAAAGCGCATTTCCTGAAACTGTTTCCGGAACTAAGCATCGAACAACTGATTACACCATCGCTCCTATGAAAAATATTGATTCCAGAACGCATGTGCGGGGCGAATCGGTTTACCTGGACGATATTCCGCTCATTCAAGGTACGTTATTTGGCGTTGCGTTTGGCTCGCCGATGGCACATGGCATTATCCGAAGCCTAAACGTAGCAGACGCCGAAACCATGCCCGGCGTGGTACGTATTTTGACCTGTAAGGACGTAACAGGCGAAAATCAGATTGGCGGCATTATTCCCGACGAACCTCTCTTTGCTGACCACCACGTTCACTACGTTGGTATGCCGATTGCGTTTGTAGTCGCCGAAACGGATGATGAAGCGCGTGCTGCCGTAAAAAAAATCACGGTTAATATTGAGCCGTTACGTGTCATCACCGATCCGCGTGAAGCGCAGGCATTGGGCGAGTTAATTATTCCGCCTAAACATTTCCGACTGGGTGATACATCGACGGCCTGGGCGCAGTGTAAGCATATTTTCGAAGGTTCCGCTGACACCAACGGCCAGGAACATCTTTATATCGAAACGCAGGGCGCCTATGCCATTCCGCAGGAAAATAATGGCATTAAACTATACTCGTCGACCCAGGGGCCAACGGCGGTGCAACGCGCTATCAGCCGGTCGTCGGGTTTGCCGATGCACCAGATCGAAGTCGATGTAATTCGGTTGGGGGGTGGATTTGGCGGTAAGGAAGATCAGGCGAATATATGGGCGGCCCTAGTGGCGCTGGCGGCTCACGTTCTTCGGAAACCCGTGAAGTATTCGCTGCAGCGGATGGAAGATATGGCCATGACCGGCAAGCGGCATCCGTATTCCTCTGATTTTAAAATCGGCCTTGACAACGACCTGAAAATCGTTGCTTACGAAGCTACGTTCTATCAGAATGCGGGAGCGGCTGCCGACCTCTCGCCGGCCGTTCTGGAGCGAACATTATTTCACTGCACCAACAGTTACTACGTTCCGAACGTATCGGCAACGGCGTACAGTTGCCGCACGCATTTACCGCCGAATACAGCCTTTCGGGGCTTTGGCGGTCCGCAGGGTATGTTCGTGATCGAAGCAGCAATTGCCAAAGCCGCCGAATCGCTGGGGATTGATGCATCGGTGATTCAGGAAAAAAACCTGATCAAAACAGGTGAAGAGTTTCCCTATGGTCAGAAAGCGGAGAGTGAAGCTCCAGCCTGTTGGCACAAGACAGTGGCTTTTTACGGGTTGGATGCTATTCGGGGACGTATCAATACGTTCAACCGGGAAAATCGCTTGCAAAAAAAAGGCCTGGCACTGATGCCTGTTTGTTTTGGAATTTCATTCACAAACACGCGTATGAATCAGGCGCGGGCTTTAGTCCATCTGTATACCGACGGAAGCGTTAGTGTCAGTACAGGGGCGGTGGAGATGGGGCAAGGTGTCAATACAAAAATGCTTCAGGTGGCGGCTCAGGTGTTATCGATACGTAGCGAACGAATTAAATTATTGACTACCAGTACGTATCGGATTGCCAGTACGTCGCCATCCGCAGCCAGCGCAACGGCCGATTTGAATGGTAGAGCCGTACAACTCGCTTGTGATGAACTGGTGAAGCGCCTGAAAATCGTAGCTGCTGGTGAATTGCAGACGAACGAAGAAGCCGTTACGTTGAAAGACGAATGTGTTTGCGTCGACGGCCAGAAAACCGATTGGGATTGGGAGCGATTGCTGATGGCTGCCTACTCAAAACGGGTTAGTTTGTCCGAACATGCGCACTACGCTACGCCCGGCATTCATTTTGATTCCATTGCCGCGAAAGGACATCCGTTTGCGTATCATGTTTACGGAACTGCTATTGTAGAAACGACAGTCGATTGCCTGCGTGGTACGTATCAGATTGATAATGTAAAAGTCGTCCACGATTTTGGCGTCAGCATGAATGCGGCCGTCGACCGGGGGCAGATTGAAGGCGGTATTGTGCAGGGGCTTGGCTGGATGACGATGGAAGAGGTGATTTTTGACAAAGCGGGTCGACTACGTTCCAATGCCCTGTCGACGTATAAAGTACCTGATATTTATTCGGTGCCCGACGAAATTGCCATTGAAGCGCTCCAAACGGAGCAGGATAATCTGGCGATTTTCCGGTCAAAAGCCGTCGGTGAGCCACCACTCATGTATGGCATTGGTGCTTACTTTGCCCTACGTAACGCCATTCTCGCCTTTAACCCGTCGGCTCGTATTCCGTTCGATGCGCCTATGACGCCCGAAAAAGTGCTCTTGGCTTTATATGATGGCACGTCCACACATCGGAATTTATCTCCCGCCCATGATAAAGCAGTTAGCTACGTGGCAGTTAATTCATAATAGTCTGCAAAAACGCTTGCCGATAATGCTGCTATACGTACTGGAAAGTCACGGGAGCAGCCCTGGACGGCAAGGTTTTTTGATGGCGCTGAATAGCCGGGGAGAGATGGCCGGGTCGATAGGAGGAGGGATGATGGAATACAAGCTGGTGGAACTGGCTAAAGAAAAACTTAGACAGGGAATTCGATACGAGTCATCGATACGTAAGCAATACCACGATAAGAAAGCGGCTCATAACCAGAGCGGTATGATTTGCTCCGGCGACCAGACAGTTCTGCTCTACTACGTTCGTTCGTCCGATGCTGAAGCTGTACAGGCCATTATCCAGTGTCTCCACCAACGTAGCAATGGTTTGTTAGAGTTATCGCCTGAAGGTATTCAGTTTTCTCCCGATATACTACCGGAAGATACGTATCGATTTTCGATGCAATCCGACGAAGAATGGCTTTACTGGGAGCGATTGGGTTATAAAAATGAGCTTTTTATTATTGGCGGGGGGCATTGTGCACTGGCACTTTCACAGTTAATGAGCCAGATGGACTTCTACGTCCGCGTTTTCGACGACCGACCCGGCCTGCACACGATGGGACTGAATGAGGCTGCTCACGAAAAAATCGTAGTGAAGAGCTACGAAGAGTTGGCTCAGTTAATTCCGTCTGGCTCAAATCGCTACGTTGTCATCATGACGTTCGGTTTCCGAACCGACGACGTAGCATTACGTGCGTTGTTAAGTAAACAAGTCAGGTATATTGGTCTGCTTGGGAGTAAGGCCAAAATTGAGAAAATGTTTGCGCAATACCGGGCTGAAGGTATTGCTGAAGAACAATTGCAATGGGTTCATGCACCAGTAGGCATGGCCATCAATAGCCAGACTCCCGAAGAAATCGCTGTCAGTATTGCTGCCGAAATTATTCGGGTGAAAAATGAGCGGTGAAGTAGGGGCGTCACAACCTTTAACTCCGTTGATAATGACATAAAAAAGGCAGCTCATTAGAGCTGCCTTTCCGGAAATAAGTAGTTACAAAGTATTAGAAATTTTCAAAAACCCAGCTTTCGGCACCGGTTAAATCATTGATTTCGGGCATTTTAGTAAGTACATCCTCACGTACATTTGAACCCATTGCCGATACTTTATACAATTGCTTCTGGCCGCGTCGTGGGTTAATAACAAAAGCATCAGAGTAACCGGCCTGACGTAATTGGTACTTCAGCCGATAGGCGTTCTGCTTACTGACAAAAACACCGGCAATAGCCAGAAAACTAGGATAAATACGATGAGGTTTAACAGCCGCAACCTGCGCTTTTCTTAGAACCGCTGGTTTGCTGGAAGGAACTGCAATTACTTCGGGCCTGGCATTGACAGCTGCTGGAGCCGCAACCGCCTTTTTGCTGGCAGCTACTGCAGCCGCCGACGGTTTAACAATTACAGGCACAGTCTTAGTTACTACCGGAACTGATTTCACCACAGCTGGTGTCGTTTTCGTTACGGGAGCAGCCTTAACAACAGCAGGAGCCGATTTCACTACAACCGGTGCAGCTTTTACAACTGCCGGAGCTGAATTTGGCGAGATAACCGGTTTTGTAGCAACTATAACGGGTTTTACTACGGGAGCCGATTTGACAGCCACTGGTGCAACCTTAATTTCTATCGGGGCTGTTTTTACTTCAGCTACGGGAGCTGACTTAGCAACAACTGGCGCTGATTTTACGGCCACCGGCGCTGTTGCAACCGTAGCAGGTTTTGTTGCAACCTCAACCGGCTTCACAGTAGCTGTAGCTACTTTCGTTTCAACGACTGGCGCAGGTGGCGGTGTCGTCGCTGCTGACTTTGTTTCTTCAGTCGGAATCGATAAAGGCGTTAGACTCTTATTCTCTTCTGGTTTAGCCTCCTCTTTTTTAGCCGTCAGCTTATCGAAATAAGCTGTTGTGCTGTGGAGCAGTTTGGAAGGATCTAAGCTACTCTGGAAAGGCTGACCGGGCTTGATGACGGAAAAATAACTAACCACACCCACCGAGCCAATAAGTAATACCGCAGCTGCAATACGCCAATACGGAATGGAAGGTTGAAGCGGAGTATGTATTACGTCTTCGTCGCGAACCAACACCGGCCCTAACGCTGTAACAGGAATGGCATCGATTGCCGGTTCGGCAAGAGGCTTTTTGGTGGCTCGTTGCGTCGAGAACGGAGCCATTCCATAGGCTTCGCCGAAAAAGTTGTGCCGTACGCTCGGATGAAACTGCAGCCGCTTTTCGTC
Organism: Spirosoma flavus; assembly: GCF_054778555.1. NCBI lineage: Bacteria > Pseudomonadati > Bacteroidota > Cytophagia > Cytophagales > Cytophagaceae > Spirosoma > Spirosoma flavus. The sequence goes on along the minus strand of NZ_BAAGZL010000002.1, from coordinate 921,317 downwards.
GTTGTTGGTGAAGGTTCCGATGTTATCTATCTCGAACCGGCCACCCGTGTCGATTTGCTGATGCATCTCGTTCACGAACGTAGCAACATGACGTTGTGCTACGTCGCGGGCAACGGATTCATGAAGCATGATAAAATTGACCAGAATGCCATCGTCCAGCCGAAGGGCTTCGTTGAACGCAATGCGCTTACGAGGAGGCAGGTACAGGCCGCTGGCTTCAGTGAACGTAGCAGGTTGATAGTGCGTCAGGAATGCTCCTAACTCTGGTACCACCACGCAGTCGTACTGATAAAGTAATTTCTTTAGGTATTCATTAACAGTAGTCATAAACAGATCATAGACCGATTAGAACGAATAACTAATTCCGCCAAGAAAGTTAAGTCCTTGATTTTGATAATACAAATATCGCTGATAATTCTGCCCGAAGAGATTGTTCAGGGAAACGAATGCTGATATCTGTTTACCGAGGAAATAGTCAATTTTTATGTTTGCGTCATAAATTGGGTTTAATGTATAGGTTTTAGCGGTAACAAAATTTCTGTTTTTAATACCCTCGTAAAAATAGAGGTCAGCCGTAATAAACAATTTCTTGTCCAGAATAAACGAATTGGTCCAGGTGGCCGCCACGCGCGGGCGTCCCCAAGCTTCTTCGAGTCGTTCCAGCGAGTAGTTGAAAAAGTCAGCTTTCAACGTCGACCGGAACTTATCTTTCTGTGCGTACCCCAACTGGCCCGAAATAGTCAGTACGTTGGCAATGCCTCCGTCATACAAAACCGCAAACTTAGAGGTATCGGGTATGGCATTGTTAAAGGTCGAAAAATTTCGGTAGCGTGCATACGACGCCTTACCTTCATACGAAAATCCACCACCCAACGCCCCCTTCGACCCGCCGTAAATGTCGATCATCTTCACCGTATTGGCCAGGACAACCTGTGGGGCAAGCCACTTATTTTCACCCAGTAACGAACGTAACGTATTCCGGTTAATATCGCCGTCGACGCCCGCAAAAATGTGGACATTTCCAACAGGAACCAGATCAAGATCGACCACCGGAAAAGCGCGTGTATCGTTGACGTTCTGGCGTTGATCCGTCTGATTCACCGCATTGACACCCACCGTCAGCGTAAACATCGACGACGTATACTTAAACGTAGGCTTTACCCGGAATAAATTCCGGTTGTCGACAATGGAACCATCGGAACGCTGCGTTACGTATGCATCTGCCGCAAGAAGTGCAAAAACGCTGCCAGAAATACCTATTGATGCGTTCAGATTGGTTCCCCAGTCGAATTCGGACGCATTAAAGCGGTCGCTCAGGTTTGTGATGCCCGTACGTAGCGAGTAGTCGATGGCATTTTCGCTGTTCGCATTTTCAATGCCAAGTTTAAAATTGATCGTATTCAGGTGTTGTTTTATCGTCTCCGGATTAAAACTGGATTGGGCAGCATACTCACGGCTATAGCCATAAAAGTTGTAGGCATTTCGGTCGTACCCAAAATCGGCCTGAAGTTTGAAGGCGTCGGCCAAATATTTTCCAGTAACCCGAAACCGCGTATCGCTCTGGGCCGAGTTCTTCCCATCGACTGGACCAATAGCCGACGACAAATGCCGGGCCGACGCTTCCAGTGACAGATTCGACATGGCATTAAGCCCAACAAAACCCTCGCCCAGAAACGAGCTGTAATTACCCGCGCCCAGTTTCACATAGTTATTGAACGACGAGGTTTCTTCGGCCTGAGTAGCCGCCGGAGCCAGTACACCCGGCGTGATACGTGGATCACCCACGCTCAGTTTGCGGTCTTCAAATTCGTAGGTCAACTTCCGCTGTTCAGCAGACGGTTTCACCGACGGAATCTTGTTAAAAATCCGGGTAGCGGGTTGCAGCTCGATTTTACGGCTTTTTTCAACCGTAATTTCCTGATTGTCAACCTCACCTTCTTTAACGGGTCGGCTTGGTTTCGTTTCCTGCGCCACAACAACAGTTGCCAGTGAACAAAAACCGAGTATGAATAAGGGACGTACGATCATAAGGGATGTACGATGTATGAAGTATGATGTATAATGTATGCTTGCGGAATAACATGGCGAGCCATACATTATACATCATACTTCATACATCATTTAGAGTCTAGTGCCGCCAGCTTTTGCTTCGCTTCGGCAATGATGGTTTGGTCGGATGTGTTTTCGATGATGGAATTCAAAACGGCTTTTGCCTGCGCAAATTCTTCCTGCGCTACGTTATTGTCGGAAACCAGAATAAAGGCTTTACCTTTCCAGTATTCGAAATCACCGAATTGCTGATTGAATTTCAGCAACGTAGTGATCGACTCCTTATACTTTTTCTGCCGGTACAAAATGTCGCCGAGATAATACAAGGCTTCCGCTCCGTTGGCGTCTTTTGCCAAAGCAATTGTTTTGTCGAACTCCGTCTGAGCGGTTTTGTAATCGCCTTTACCAAATGCCACTTTTCCCAGCATCAATTGCGCCCGGTTTTGTGCGCCCGGTACTACGTTGCCCGCCGTAAGCACTTCGCGTGCCATAACCGCTGCCGAATCGGGTTTTGGGTAAACGTAGTACGTATCCATCAGGCCCAGTTGCGCCGTGACCTGTTCCGCTTTGCTGCCAGACTGACTCTGCATGATCTGGTAATTGCGAATCGCACGAGGGTAATTTTTCTGCGCGATCTCCAATTCAGCGGCCCGCGTGGCGGCACGTATCAGATATTCCGAGCGTCGGTCGGCAATAATCAGATTGTAGTAACGTAGCGCATTACCTGGGTCGTCGGTCTGGCGATACGACTCTGCTACGTAATAACGCGCTTCGTTGGTGTTTGGGCTGTTCGGATACTCCTGCATAAACGCCTGAAAAGACTGAATCGCCTGCGCGTATTTCTCGTTGGCATAAATATTTTTGGCGTTATCGAACTGCACCCGCTCAATGTCCGTGCTGCCCGGATTGCTTTTCTTATACTGCCCCAAAACCTGCGAAAATTCTTCCGGACGACCGGCGTCGTTCAACGTATTCTGAATACCGAGCAACGCACTTTGCGCCTGTTCAGAATCGCCATAATTGTCCAGAATTCGCTTGTAGTCGGCGATGGCTGGGTCATATTGCTGGACGTTTCCGTAAGCAACCGCCCGTTTTAACAGAGCCGCTGGAATCAGTTTACTGTTAGGTCGATCCTGAATCAGCTTCGTGAAATTTCGAATGGCTGCCTGATAGTTACCTTTCTCGAAATCAACGTTAGCCGTCTGAAATACCGATTCGTCCACAAAACGCGACGTAGGATACTGCCGCTGCACCTGATCGAACTGGGCTTTGGCTTCGGCATCGCGACCAACGTAGCTGAGAATGACCGCTTTCTGATAAGCCGCGTAATCTTTATCAGCAGCATTCCGCGCAATGGCCTGATCGTAATACTTCATCGCATTTTCGTACTGCTTGGTCACAAAATACGTATCAGCCAGCCGGATGGTGGCGTCCTTCACCTGCTCTGCTACGTCCTCCTCCTGACTGTTTCCTCCACGCGTTACAAAATCGCGGAAGTAGGGTTGAGCGCGGGCATAGTCTTTTTTATTGTAATAGGCATAACCCAATCCGTACAAACTTCGGGTTGCAAAACTCGACCCGCTTTTCGATACGCTGGCGTAGAGTGGAATGGACGTATCATACTGCTTTCCTGCCGAATACGACTCTGCTTTCCAAAACTGTGCGGCCGCCTGAAGCTCATTATCGACCGGATATTTCAACGATTTATCAAGATTGGCAACCGCCTGCGGATACCGCTCGGCGTTAAAATCGTTGACGCCCTGATTATAAGTCAGTCGTTGATACGTAGCGTTGATTTTTGGAGTTCTTTTCTTGAGCCCTTCGATATAGGCGATGGCTGCCGGATAGTTGTTGGACGCGTAATACGCTTCGCCTACTAACTCATTCGCTTCATTTTCGAACTTACTATCAGGATATTGCTTCAAGAAAGCAGTCAATTCTTTCACCGCGTCGGCCCCATTGTTCTGGTCCAACTGTAACTTGGCGTGCGTGAATTTGGCCTCTTCCTGAATCTCTTTATTAAACGATAATCGTCCAGCCTGATCGAAGGCGTTGAGCGCATACGTTGGGTTCTGCGTTTGTAAATAGCTGACCCCGAGTGTATAAGCTGCGTATTGAGCTGTTGTGTCTTTTCCTCCGGCGAGTGGTTTCAACTGCGTAATGGCATCTGGATAATCACCCGTCCGAAACAGCGATTGCCCGTACCGGAACCGAACGGCACTCGGTGTTTTGGTACCGCTGGCGTTTACGTATTGTTTGTAATACGGAATGGCTTTGGCAAACTGATTTTGCTGATAAAAGACTTCAGCCGTAAACAGCGCCACTTCACTCAAACCATTCCCGTTGTTACGTCGCAGCAGCGGTTCGGTATACGCCAGCAGATCATCAAACCGGCGCTGCTTATAAAACGACTGCGCAATCCAGTTCGGAACCTGACTCTGATACGTTGGATTGTTCTCGATACGTCGAAAATCGGCAACTGCTTCGTTGTAATTTCGGTTTCGGAAGTTAATCACGCCAGCGTAGTACGAAGCCGCTGGTGCGTCGGGCGAGCTGGTATCCAGTTTCACCGCGTTGAGAAGTGGCAACGCCTTCTGTAAATCCTGCGTATTGTAATAAGCAATGGCCAATTGGTATTTTAAGGCAAGCAACTGACTACTGCTACCGCCCTGCGCAACGGCTTTCTCTAGGAAATCAATCGCTTTGGTATAATCCTGCCGATTGTAGTAATACGTTCCCAGATCGCCGTACAACTGCCCAGCTTTTGGATGTTCGGTGTGGTTTTTTACGAAGCGATCTACCAGCAGTTCGGCACCGGGTTCATCGATGTAAAGGCTCGTGAGGGCGATGTAATATTCGGCTTCCACGGCGTTCTGGTCGCTGGTGTTGAGCAGCGTTTGGGTGCCATCGCCCCGGCGGGGTTCGAGGTATTGCCGAAATTCATACCGGGCCGCTGCGTAATTGTTACGTTCAAACAATTCGAGGCCGTTTCGGTAATGGTAATCGGGTTCGGCATTGCTTTGTGTGCGTTGAGCAGTCGCGGAAAGCGACAGAAACAGCCCAGAGAGCAGCAGGAACAACAATCGATGGAGACGTAACAGCGATTGTTGGGGCCGATCCGGCTGTGGGTTTGATTGGGGCATAATTAATGGTTTTGGAATGCAACGTTTCAGGGTTAAAGTTGGCTGACACTAAGCACGTTAGGTCTTGAACTTGAAACTTTGAACCTGATACGTTGAGCTTTGAACAAATTTAGGTCGTAGTTTCGCCGACAAATTGGCAAATTTCCTCGTCAAATCTGGACAAAAAACGAAGGGACTCCTGATTTCCGTATGAAAAAAAAAGCGCAGCTTCTGTATTTACTTACTCTATGGACCTTTTTAGCGGCACAAAGTTTAGTTGCAAAACCGTTCCGTTCCGGCGATGATACCCCTCCGGCCCCAGCTCCCAGCGTGACGTATATCTTGTCAATGCCGGAACCGCAGACTCACTATTTCGAGGTAGAAATGCAGCTGAAAAATGCGGCTACAGCTACCAGCGCGAAGAAGAACGGATATCTTGATATTAAAATGCCCGTCTGGACACCAGGTTCGTACCTCATTCGGGAATACGCTAAAAACGTAGAAGCCTTTACCGCATCGGTTGGAGATAAGACGGTACCTAGTGAAAAAATTCGCAAAAATGCCTGGCGCGTTTACACAAGTGATGACAACGTAACGATACGTTATCGGTTGTATGCCAATGAATTAACGGTTCGGACCTGCTTTATTGATGCTGACCATGGCTACGTAACACCAGCCGGTACGTTTATGTATCATGACGCTCTGAAAAATCAGCCGCTACGTCTGATTGTTAAGCCGTTTAAGGACTGGAAAAAGGTGGCAACGGGGCTAAAGCAGGTAACGGAGAAATTGGGCATTACCACTGATTTTACCTTCGAAGCTCCCAATTTTGATATACTGGTCGATTCACCGCTTGAGATTGGGAATCACGATACCTTTACGTTTACGGCTTCCAACGTTCCGCATACCGTTGCCATGTTTGGTGAAGTGGCGTACAATCAGGAGCGTTTAGCCGCTGATTATAAGCGCGTTTGTGAAGCCGCAGCAACAGTCATTGGTGAGCATCCTTGTACTGATTATACGTTCATCGTCCATCACATTCCACCGGGTGGGGGTGGACTGGAACACCAGAACTCGACAACGCTCGAAACGACCCGTAACGCCTACGCAACGGAGGCCAACTACAAAGGTTTCCTGACGCTGGTAGCGCACGAATATTTCCACCTGTGGAACGTAAAGCGAATCCGCCCAATAGCCCTTGGACCATTCGATTACGAGAATGAGAATTATACACATATGCTCTGGTTGTCAGAAGGTTGTACGTCTTTCTACGAAGATTACATTCTACGTCGGGCCGGTTTCCATACGCCAGAAGCATATCTGAATATCGTCGCCAATGATATTACTGGTATTGAAAATCAGCCGGGTGTGCGCGTGCAGTCAGTGGCTGAATCGAGCTGGGATGCGTGGATTAAAGGCTATCGCCCCAACGAAAATTCGACTAACACCACTATTTCGTACTATAGTAAGGGTAGTGTATTGGGTTCATTGCTGAATCTGGCAATTCTGGCGGGCAGCAACGGCGAACGTAGTATGGACGACCTGATGCGTTTTCTGTACAACGAATATTATAAGAAACAGAAACGCGGTTTCACTGACGATGAATTTCGAAAAGCAGCCGAGCAGATAGCTGGCAAAAAGCTCGATGCTTTCTTCAACATCGCTGTCAATACAGCAAATCCAATTAACTACAACGCCTATTTTGAGCCTGTTGGTGTCCAATTAGTGAACGTAGCAGCCAGAACACAGGATGGTTTTTTAGGAACGGCTACTACAGTTGCGAACGGGAAGGCTACGATAACCGGCGTTCGTCGCGGGTCAGCAGCTTATAATGATGGGCTAAATGTTGGTGATGAAATTCTGGCTGTCGATAGTGTTCGCGTGGGCGATGACTTACTACGTCTGATTAGCGGTCGTCGTGTAGGAGATAAGCTGAGTGTGCTCGTAAACCGGGCTGGATTTGTCCGTGAAATCACCGTTACGTTGACGCAGAATCCATTAGCCAGCTACCGGCTGGAACCGCTACCGAATCGCACCGATGCGCAGAAGGCATTGTTTAACAAGTGGTTGTATATTAAGTGATCGGCTCCGACAGGCTCTGGCTGTCGGTTGTAGAGAATAGGTTAGTCGCAGCGCGACGCCGACAGCCAGAGCCTGTCGGAGCCTAAAAAAAGCCCTGCTACGTATTGTTACGTAGCAGGGCTTTTGTTTGAAAAAGATAAATTGTTACTCCGCTTCGCCTACGAGCATCAGCGCGCCGACCGTTACGTTTGAGGTTTCGTCAATCAGGATGGCTCCACCTGTAGCGCGGTTCTTTTGATACGGATCGAAGCTGATGGGCTGGGCGGTACGTAGTACTACCTTCGCTAAATCGTTTAGCTTCAGGCTTTCTACGTCTTCCGTTTCTTCATACGTATTGACGTTTAGTTGATACGTTATTTCTCGCACAGAACAACGGGTACGGAACGTACCAACCTGTAATAAATACTTGTTGCCCACTTTAAACTCCTTCGTATCCATCCAGCAGAGCATCGCTTCGACGGTTTGGGTGCTGATGGGCTGGCTGTTGGAACGAACTATAAGATCGCCCCGACTAATGTCGACATCAGTAGCTAGATGCAACACTACCGACATCGGTGAAATGGCTTCGTCCAGATGTTTCTCCGCAATTTCAATGGCGTCGATAGTCGATGTTTCGCCCGAAGGAAGCACCGTGATCGCATCTCCTTTTCGGAACAGGCCACTAGTGATTTTGCCAGCATACCCCCGATAATCGTGCAGTTCTGCGGTTTGCGGACGGATAACGTACTGAACAGGGAAACGCGCTGGATGACGTTCTTCAGTTTTCCCCTGCGCGTCATCATCAATTGACACTTGCTCCAAGTGTTCCAATAGCGTTAAGCCATCATACCATGGCATGGCAGTTGATCTGTCTACTACGTTGTCGCCATTGAGAGCACTCATTGGAATGTATGTTACCTGATGTACATTCAGCTTTTTGGCCAGTTCGGCGTAATGTATGCAGATGTTCGAAAATACATCCTGCGAATAATCAACCAGGTCCATTTTATTGACAGCCACCACGATATGTGGAATGCCAAGTAACGACGCAATTAGTGAGTGCCGCCGGGTTTGCTCGACAACTCCATGCCGTGCATCAACCAAAACTACGGCTAACTGACAGTTTGACGCTCCCGTAACCATATTACGAGTGTACTGAATATGGCCGGGCGCATCGACAATGATAAACTTGCGCTTGGGCGTCTGAAAATACCGATACGCTACGTCGATGGTTATGCCCTGTTCACGTTCGGAACGTAGTCCGTCGGTTAGGAGAGCTAGGTCAATTTCTCCGTCGTCACGGCTTTTGCTGGCTCGTTCGATGGCTTCGAGCTGGTCAGCCAGAATGGATTTGGAGTCATAAAGAAGCCGCCCGATGAGCGTGCTTTTGCCGTCGTCAACCGAACCGGCGGTTATAAAGCGGAGAAGATCCATTTGGTGAGTGCATAATGAATAATGTAAAATGGATAATTATGTACCCAATCACTCAAACATTATTCATTGATCATTTTATACTATTCGTTTATCAAAAATACCCGCCCTTCTTGCGGTCTTCCATAGCGGCTTCAGAAAGCTGATCGTCCATGCGGGTTTCACCCCGTTCGGAGATGCGCGTTGCCTGAATTTCGTCGATGACCGCGTCTAACGTATCGGCCTGCGATTCGGAGGCTGCTGTGCAGGAAATGTCGCCAACAGTACGGAAGCGAACACGGCGTGTCACAAGCTGGTCATCAGGTTCGGGTTTGATAACGCCACCAGCCGTAGCCATCAGTTTGCCATCGCGGATAAGTAGTTCGCGTTCGTGAGCAAAATAAATGCTTGGTAAGGCGATGTTCTCGCGACGGATGTAATTCCATACGTCGAGTTCGGTCCAGTTCGAAATAGGAAACACGCGTACGTTCTCACCTTTGTGAATCCGTCCGTTATAGAGGTTCCAGAGTTCAGGACGCTGACGTTTGGGGTCCCATGAGCCGAATTCGTCACGTACCGAAAAGACGCGTTCCTTGGCACGGGCTTTTTCTTCATCCCGACGCGCCCCACCGATACAGGCGTCGAACTCAAACTCTTCGATAGCGTCGAGCAACGTAAAGGTTTGCAGACCGTTACGGGTAGCGTTACGTCCGGTGGGCTCCTTCAGTTTCTTTTCCCGAATAGTATCTTCTACGTAGCGAACGATGAGTTTTTCGCCGATACGTTCGGCCAGATCATCCCGAAAATCGAGCGCTTCCTGAAAGTTGTGGCCGGTGTCGATATGCACCAGCGGAAACGGAAATTTACCGGGTCGAAAGGCTTTTAGCGCCAGATGTACTAACGTAATGGAATCTTTCCCCCCCGAAAACAGCAGGGCAGGCCGCTCAAATTGCCCGGCTACCTCCCGCATAATGTGGATGGCTTCGGACTCGAGCTGATCTAAATAATCAAGTTTCATTTTTTCAAAGAGTGAAAGAGCGGAAGAGTGAAAGAGCGAAATGCTGACGCGACTATGCGCTCTTTCACTCTTTCATTCTTTCGCTCTTTATGGTTTAAATGCTTCCTCGTGCGTATGCAGTCCGCACTCTTTTTTCGAGTTGTCTTCCCACCACCAACGACCAGCGCGGAAATCTTCGCCCTCCTGAATCGCCCGGGTGCAAGGCTGGCAACCAATGCTTACGAAGCCCCGGTCATGCAGCGGATTATACGGTACGTGGTGATCTTTAACGTATTGTTTCACTTCGTCAAACGTCCAGTCCAGCAGCGGGTGGAATTTGAAAAGTTGATGCGATTCATCCCATTCGAGCTGGGTCATGTCCTGCCGGTTAGCCGATTGCTCAGCGCGGATGCCCGTTATCCAAATTTTGTTACCCGCCAGTGCCCGGTTTAGCGGCTCCACTTTACGGATGAAACAGCATTCTTTCCGGTTCTCCACCGAATCGTACATGCTGTAGGGGCCTTTGGTTGTGAGCAATTTCTCAACGGCATCAGCTTTCGGAAAATACGTTTCGATGGTAATCCCATAACGGTCGTTGGTTTTTTTCCAGACCGAGTACGTTTCTGAAAACATCCGCCCCGTATCGAGTGTAAAGATTTTGATGGGGATATCATTCGCCAGAATCAGGTCAGTAATTACCTGATCTTCATAACCCAGACTGGTCGAGAAAACGACTTCACCGGGAAAAAGGTCGGCTAATTTACGTAGCGCTTCTACGTTGCTCAGGCCTTGTAATTGCTCCGATAAACTTTCGAGCGTATTGGTGGTAGGTTCGGCAATCATACTTTCTATTTTAGCATTACTGCCTTACCAGTTTTAGCCGACTGGCGGGCAGCATCCAGAATTTCCACGACAATTACATTGTTTTCTAATGACGTTAATTCATCGGGTTTAGTTTCTCCACGTATCAGTTTTGCATAGTAGGCAAACGGGTCAGTGGCAGGAGCATCGGCGGGAGCAGCTTCGGTACTACGTTCGTTTTTTTCTCCTTTGAGCCGAACGCGCATCTGAGTACCGTCTATGGTTTTAACGTAACCCGTTTGCCCATATACTTCCATATCCTTCCGACCGAAAGGCCAGTTCCAGGAACCCTGAATTATACTTTGGGTTTTTGGATACGTGAGAATTATAGTGGCTTCGTCGTCTACCTTGGGATAAATGTCTGGTTTTATTTGCTGTGTAACGGCAAAAACCGAAGTAGGTCGCTGGTTATGCATGAGCCATGTAGACAGGTTCGCTCCATAACAACCGAAGTCGAAAAGCGCCCCGGCACCGTTGGAAACAGGATCGGTCAGCCAGTTTAGAAATTGGCTGCTTACGTTGATTTCTTTTGGACCTTCGTGCCCATCGTGCACTACTATTTTGCGCAAATCACCGATAGATTTTTCGGTATTGGCAATTGCGTAGGCTTTATGATTGCTGCCGTACCAGGTCGTTTCGTAATTCGTGAGCAGTTGAATCTTGTACTTTTTCGCCAGCGCTTCCATCTGTTTGGCATCCGCGAACGTCGTGGCCAGCGGCTTTTCGACCATAACGTGAACACCACGGGGTGCACATCCTTCCACCGTTTTTTTGTGATCGGCAATCGGACCGAAATCCGTTACTGCTTCTGGTTTGGCTTTGTCCAGCATTTCGGCTAGTGTCGGATAGACCAGACTCGTTGGGAAGCCAAACCGTTTAGAAAGCCGTTCCACTACGTCGCGGTTTGACTCTACGATGCCTACAATTTCGATATCGGTTTGATTTTCCTTTTTAAAGGCTTTGTTCAAAATACCGTTAACATGGTCGTGAACAAGGCCAACGATTCCGACACGTAGCGGTTTCTGAGCGCTTTGGCCATTAGCCAGTTGGGCAAATGCGCAGCAAAAAAATAGAACGATAAAGGTGCAACGTACCATAGTGGGTGAAGTTAAGGCGAGATATTTATTCGGCTACCTTCTCCTTAACTACTTCGGCCGACTTTTCTACTGCCTGCGTGAAATCTTCGATTAAGTCCTCAATGGCTTCCAGACCAACCGAAATACGTATTAAACCGGGCGTAATACCCAAAGCGGACTTCTCGTCGGGTTTCAGTTTGGCGTGCGTCGTTGTGTTCGGATTGGTAACGATGGTACGTGAATCGCCCAGATTTGATGATAAAGTTGGAATTTGCAGGGCATCAAAAAATGCGCTGACCCGCTCAAAACCACCTTCCAACTCAATCGTAACGATGGCACCGCCCGCGCTCATTTGCTTTTTCGCCAGCTCGTATTGTGGATGTGATGGCAAAAATGGATACAACACCTTTGCTACGTCGGCATGGCCTTCTAGTGCTTCGGCTAATTGTAATGCATTACGGCAGTGACGCTCCATCCGTAAATCCAGCGTTTCCAGACTTTTCGATAAGACCCACGCATTGAACGGCGACAGCGACGGTCCCGTATGCCGGGCGAAGAACCGAATTGGCTGAATTAAATCGGCACGGCCAACGACAATACCCCCTAAAACACGGCCTTGCCCATCCATGTATTTTGTGGCAGAATGGACCGACAAATCAGCGCCGTATTCAATAGGCGTTTGCAAAATTGGGGTAGCAAAACAATTGTCGACGTTCAGAATGAAACCATATTTCGCCTTCAAACGTCCCAGCATCTCCAGATCAACCAGTTCAAGACCGGGGTTTGAAGGCGTTTCGAGGTATACCATCTTCGTGTTTGGCTGGATGGCCGCTTCCCATTCGGCTTCGGTGGCGGAGGCATCCAAATACGTATGCGTAATGCCCCATTTGCTCAGAATCTGCGTGATGATCTGGTGCGCCGAGCCAAACAACGCCCGGCAGGCTACAATGTGATCACCTGATTTTAGCAAACCAGCCATACTAGCAAATACCGCAGCCATTCCTGTTCCCGTGGCAATGCCCTCTTCAGCATTTTCCAGCATACACACTTTCTCGACGAACTCTGTTACGTTCGGATTCGAGAAACGCGAGTAAATGTTACCTTCTTCGGTTTCGTCGAACAGGGCTTTCCCTTGTTCAGCACTGTCGAAAGCAAAACTTGAGGTAAGATACAGGGGAACGGAGTGTTCGCGGTTCAGCGATTTTGCCGTCTGAATGCGAATGGCTTTGGTTTGTTTTTTCATTGACTGGCGCACACAGGCTCTGGCTGCGTGATCAATAGGGTACTTTTTTCGTAACAGCCGGAGCCTGTTACGGCCTAAAAGAACTTAATAATCTTGCGCAAACTTACGATGATAATCACAATTCCGACGAGAATCATCATGGTTTTGACAGGGAGTTTTTGCGCTAGTCGGGCGGCAATTGGCGCTGCAATCATACCGCCAAGAATCAACCCCAGAATGACCAGCCCATAATTATCGAGGCCGGCGTAAAGCGCAAAAACGACTGATGAAGCAAAGGAGACAAAGAATTCGGCCAGGTTCACGGAGCCAATCGTGTAACGTGGATGTCGACCCGAAGCGATCAATGTAGAGTTAACGATAGGTCCCCAGCCCCCACCACCAATGGCATCCACAAATCCGCCAAACCAGGCTAGCAAACCAATCTGGCGAACAGGCTTTTTCTTAACCCGTTTGATAAGTGCTTTCCGTAAAATCAGCACGCCCAAAATGGCTGTATAGACTGAAATAGCGGGATTAAGGTAATTAGATATGACTTCCAGATCGGCAAGTTTCGTGATCAAAAAGGCACCAAGAGCCGCGCCGATAACGCCAGGAATCAGCACAATTTTAAACAACCGGCTGTTCACGTTACCAAACTTCAAGTGCATGTAACCCGATACGCCCGAAGTGAAAATTTCAGAGCTGTGTACGCTGGCCGTGGCAAAAACCGGACTGATACCTACGCTGGTCAGAAACGTAGTGGCCGTTACACCATAAGCCATTCCCAGCGCCCCGTCAATCATTTGCGCCACAAAACCAGCCAGAATGAAGTAAAAAATTTCAGGTGTAACCTCAACTTTATTCGCGATTAGGGTAAGCCGATCGAGCGTGAAGTAGCTGAATAGCAAATGCCCGACAACCATTAAAGCAAGTGCAGCAAATGCATAAATAGCTATTTCAGTACGTGTACGCCGTCGGAGAATAGGTCGGACGTGTTCGGTTTGTATCTGAACCCCCGGAAAGGCGGCTCGTAGCGTGTCGGCCTGCTGGGTGGCATTTTCACCCTGAAGGCTGATGGTCAGGCCGTTGAGATCAAGGTCTGATAAAAGAGCGGCTGGTGTTGCCCGAACTGAATCAGTAGGAGGGGCTACCTGATCTTGCATAAGGTATAAAACCTATGGAATTAATAGATTATTATCTTTATGAAAAACGGCACATTGAAGTGCCGCTTGATGATGAAGATTGTTGCAAAGGTACACAGAGACAAGCTACATATGCAACAATTCTAACAATAATCCTATAAACCAAGGCTACATAGTTGCTAAAGCTGCGTACCATATCCAGAAAATATAAACAGGCTGAAACAACAACCGCGACCATACGTACCAGGGTTTGGCTGGTAACCCACCCGGAGGGGGTAGCTTATTGACCGCTACGTTGATATTCGCCGGAAAAATGGTAATCAGGAGGGCAATTAGTCCCCAAGCCGCCAGAAAACGAGTCGCCGGAAAAAGCAGGCCAATTGCCAGAACAATCTCGCCCACGCCCGACAACAAAACAAGCAGACGCGGATTCGGCAGGAAGCTCGGAATCATATACATAAGTCCTTCCGGCTTGCGCAAATGCGAAAGGCCAATCAGAACGAACATAGTCGTTGCGGCCAGTAAGGCGTCGTTGTGCAGATTAAATAAATAAGTGGATTGGGTAATCCAGCCGATTCCGTAGAACAGGACGCCAAACGATACTAAACCAAGGAAAAATGCCATCGTCGTATTTGTTATTGATTTACACGACAAAGTTCCCATGGGCCAATGAGCAATCCCCTAACATTTGTTAGTAAATCAAACTTCCCGGCGAATACGACTCAGGCTTTCAGGCTCGATGCCGAGGTAAGAAGCCAGATGACGGACGGAAATAGTTTGCACCAACGTAGGATCTTGCTCCAGCAAATAAACATAACGCTGCCTGGCGTTGCTGGTAAGAAACTGCACTTCGCGACGAGTTTTTCGTAAAAAGGCCTGTTCGGCAATTAGCCTGCCCATTCGCTCGGCGGTGTGCGAGTGTTGATAGAGGTTCAGCAGATGTGTCCGGTTGAAACGCAGCGCCGTTACGTCGGTAAGCGCCTGTACGTTAAATTCAGTTGGTTGTTCCGTCAGAAACGAAGAATAAGCGGATACGAAGTCGTTGCTGAAGGTGAAATCGAGCGATACGTCTTTGCCGTTGTCATTTAGGAACAGCCGAACCATACCATCCACTACGTAGTAAATGTAGCGTTCAACCTGCCCCTCCTGAATCAGATAATCGTTTTTCTGATACGTAACGGATTCCACAATTGGCCTGAACAGTTGCCAGTCTTCATCAGACTGCTGGGTCAACGTATCAAATTTCTGGCGGAGTCGGTCGAGGGGATTCATGCGTTAAAAATGCAAAAACGGTTAGCAGGTTCCAAGCTGATAACAGTTTTTGCATTTTTGTGATTTCGAGGAACGAAGAATGACAAAAAATTATTCACCCGCCATCGGATCCGGTTTTCCATCCGTGTCGCCCGTCACAGTGCCGTGGGTTGGAAAATCATTGCCTCGTATATATAACAGACCCGCTACGTGCGGAGCCGCCATCGACGTACCGCTTAACGTAGCGTAGCGGCCATCTTTATACGTCGACGTAATTCGAACGCCGTACGCACACACATCCACACTACTGCCGAAATTGGAGAACGACGCAAATTGATTCAGATTATTCATGGCCGACACGGTAAAAATATTCGTGTGATTCAATCGGGCGGGCGAGTAATTATTGGCGTTTGCGCTTTCGTTACCAGCCGCAATAGCGAATAAAATCCCCAAATTAGCAGCCTGCGTAATTGCCCGTTCGAGTATGGCCGACGTGCCTTCGCCACCTAAACTCATGTTCACTACGTCGCCCGATTTACCGTTCTGAGCAACCCAGTTAACCGCCTGAATAATACCCGATAATCGCCCATCGCCATCGTCATCCAGCACCCGAAGCGCCACTAACGTAGCGCCTGAAGCAATACCCGTTATGCCAATATTATTATTTTTTGCCCCGATAATGCCTGCTACGTGAGTGCCGTGCCCATTTTCGTCATCCGCCGACGAATTTCCGCTGATAAACGATTTACTACGTGTCGCATCAACATTCAGATCGGGGTGGTCCAGATCAATACCCGTATCGATAACCCAGACAGTTTTGCCCGTTTGTAAATCGCCCCGGCCATAACCTGTTTGCTTTACGTTCCAGCTCAGTGTAGAAGTCGTTGCTACGTCGACGCAGCTACACATCGACATGATGCGGTCGGGTTCTACCAACGTAACAGTAGGGTCTAGTTTTAGTTTTTCGGACTCACTTTCGGTCAGATGCGCCAGAAAAGTTGTCTGTTCGCCGGAGGCCAGTACATCTACCGAAGCATTCGTCATCTGATGACTGGCCAGCATTTGTTCGGCAGCAGATTCAGCGGCTGCCAGTCGCGCGCCCGGAAGGGTTGGCAGCGTTTGGCTCGGTTGATACGTAACGATATACGAGCCGGCAATTGCAACCCCATTGTTAGTGGAAGCTTTAACCAGACAATCGGTCGATAAGCTAGCGGGCGTTAGTTCCTGATCAGACTGGCAGCCAAGCATAGCAAGCCCGACCAAAGCAACGTTGGTAAACGTGGCAAGCGGTGTGAAACAGCGCATGTATTTAGTACGAAATTGTTGGAAAACGTGATGAAATCGTACAACGTTATTTCATGCGTGATGCTGGATTTAGGATACAGGAAATGAGCGAGTTATTAATTAAAAAAGCAGCGAAATGGCCCCGCTTCCCGGTTGTCAGAGGCTCTAATTGTACTACGTTAAAAACGAAAAAAACGTTGCAGACTTGTGTTATAAAACCGCTTTTTTAGAACGTATCGGAATGAATACGACCCGACCGGCGGCAGGAAATTTTGTCTCTGCAATTGGGCGACCAAATCGCTGGTAAAAACCGGCTACCTGCTGTGGAGGCAATAAATCAGGATAGAGATTGATCCCGGCAAAATGGTTGTTTCGTAGGAAGTGCTCCATGAACTGCCAATCCTGTTCGGTAAAGTTTCGGCCGGGGGTAAGTAGGCGGGGCCATCCGTCGCGCAGGAAGGGCTGAATCTGGTCTTTGTGCAGGCGTCCGAAATACTGACCGACTCCGCTTTTGTTGTAGAAACGACGAAATGTAAAGACTGCGTTTAGATGGTCGTAAAATGGACAAAGTCCTTCTTTGTCGCCAGTACCGTCTGCTCCAACGGTGCAGAATGGCCAATCAAGCACCGCTTCGCCCGGTTGCTGACGTATCACCTTGCAGTAACGTATCACATCTACTGATGCAACGTTAATGGGTTCGTCCAGTCGGCGGGAATAACTGGTGTACCATTCCAGGCACATCAACAGGACCAGACACGTAGCCGCGATTTTTTCACTACGTTGCCGGGGCCATTGTACCGGTAAGGCCAGCAGACAGAGCAAAACCGGATATACCAGCGACGCCCGCCCCCCGTGCCGATTGAAGCTGAACCAGGGAAATAATTTAAGCGACGGTATCAGCACTGGATGATAGACTAGGCACAGAATTAGCATCAATACGGTAGGTAACCAAAGGCCTATTTTTCGGCGGATTTGCCACCAGCCGACACCAGCTAACAGTGTTAAGTAAAGTCCTGGACTTCCCTGAGCATAACTCTCGAACGTATCATGCAGCCAACGTTGGTAGGGCATGGCGTAACTATCCAGACCGGGCAAATGCGGCAGCAACAAACGTAGCGGATGCGACCAGGAAGGAATTACAGGAACGGCGTCGAAGTTGAATGTCCAGGCCGTAGACGCGATTTGCAACGTGAGTGGAACGTATAGCCAAAAGCTAAAACCAATCAGAAAGAGCAACGTAGTAACGCCCGCTTTACGGTCACGAAATTCATCTTGGACGTAATGAACTAGCTGTCTCGGCCAATCATTTATTCTCGGAAAACGACGGTATAGAACTACCGCCAGCACGGGCCAGGCAAGTGCCGTGAACATGAGCGCGTAACCTGCAACGTAGGCCAGTTCCTGCCCAAGAACCTGAACGTGCAGCCATCCGCAAAGCAGCCAGTACGTTAGCGAAATCGGTGTTTTCTGTATCCAGTCCAGTAGCAAACGATACGTAGCAACCATGCACAGAACGGTCCAGTGGGCCACGCAGACGTTCATGTGAATGGGGTATTTGAAGAGAGCGTAAAAATTGAAAATCGAAACAATCAACCCCGCCAATGCTGATTTCGGTAGACTAAATCGGGAACGTAGCAACAGGAACGTACCTACCGATGTAACGACCAGGCTATATACGTAGTAGAACTGCAAATAAGGCCCCGGACCTCCGAAAATCCGATAACAGAAGGCGTACCAGTAGTCGCGTTCGAAGCCCCAGTCCAGAAAGACCTGATTGGTGCCGTACGGATAAAACGTCTGTGTATTAACCAGGTTTAGTTGAGGAAACGGCCACAGTCTGAGGTTCTTTCCAAAGAAATAACCTACGTATTCGTACTGATCAGTATCGTAACCATCTGACAAGGGATACTGAAAATTGCCCACAGGCCAGGCGGTTAGCAGCGCCGTGAGGATGCCCAACGTAACGCCCCAAAACCAGGCGGACCGCCACCACGTAAATACAGTCATGCCGGTTTGGTGTGGACGAAGAAGGGGGTGTTCCTGACTCATTTCGAGGAATTTGGCAGTATCTCTTTGGTGGCGATGGGCAAAAGTCTCTCTAAACGGCTATTTTTGCAAAAATTAGTAACGCGACTGAAACGTCGCATTGAATTTGGCGGCTTCACGGCCGCGTTACCAACATGGCTGACTACAACCATTCGAAAGTTGAAAAATACTGGCAGGATTTCTGGGATAATCACGATACGTTCAAGCCCGACGAACAGTCTGCCAAACCGAAATACTACGTTCTGGACATGTTCCCGTATCCGTCGGGGGCTGGCTTGCACGTGGGGCACCCGCTGGGCTACATTGCGTCGGATATCGTGTCGCGCTACAAACGGCTGAAAGGCTTCAACGTACTGCACCCGATGGGGTTCGATTCGTTCGGGCTTCCGGCTGAACAATACGCTATCCAGACGGGGCAGCATCCGGCCATTACGACCGAGCAGAATCGGCAGCGCTACATCGAGCAGTTAAAAAATATCGGTTTCAGCTACGACTGGACCCGCGAAGTACGCACGTCCGATCCGGCCTTTTACAAGTGGACGCAGTGGATTTTTATGGAACTGTTCCGATCGTGGTACAACCGGGATACGGACCGGGCCGAACCCATCGAAACGCTGCTGGAGAAGTTTGCCACCAACGGCACGACTGACGTAAACGCCGTTTGCGATGATGATGTGCCGACGTTCACAGCCGCCGAATGGAATGCTATGTCGGCGAAGGAATCGTATGAAATTACGCTGAAATACCGCCTGACGTATCTGGCCGATGCGGTGGTGAACTGGTGCCCGGCGTTGGGTACGGTGTTGGCGAATGACGAAGTGAAAGATGGCGTTTCAGAACGGGGCGGCTATCCGGTGGAGCAAAAATTGATGCGCCAGTGGATGATGCGTATCACCGCCTACGCCGATCGACTGTTGACGGGACTCGATACCATCGACTGGACCGAATCGCTGAAAGAGCAGCAGCGTAACTGGATTGGGAAATCCGTTGGGGCTTCGGTGAAGTTTGCCGTTGAAGATTCATCGGATACCATTGAAGTTTTCACCACGCGCGTTGATACCATTTACGGTGTTTCTTTCCTGGTACTAGCTCCTGAGCATGAGTTGGTTCCGCAATTGACAACGCCAGAACAGAGCGCAGCTGTAGAAGCTTACGTAAACGCGGTTAAGCTACGTTCCGAACGCGACCGTATGTCCGATACAAAAACAGTTTCGGGCGTATTTACGGGCAGCTACTGCATCAATCCGGTCAACGGCGAGAAGGTGCCCATTTTCCTGGCCGACTACGTATTGGCGGGTTACGGAACCGGAGCTGTGATGGCCGTACCATCGGGCGATCAGCGTGACTGGACATTTGCGACGCACTTTGGCTTGCCTATTATTCCAATTCTGGATGCTCAGAAAGATATTGATAAACAGGCTGATAACACTAAAGAAGGTCGCTATATCAATTCGGGTATCATTGATGGGATGACGTATCAACAGGCGGTTCCTGCGTTGATTAGCTGGTTAGAAGACGGTGGTTTAGGCCGGGGTAAAGTCAACTACCGGATGCGTGACGCCGTGTTCAGCCGTCAGCGGTATTGGGGCGAACCGGTGCCGGTTTATTTCCGGGAGGACGGTTCGACGGGTCGATTGCCGTATCTGATTGATGAAAGCGACTTACCACTGGAATTGCCCGCCATTGACAAATACCTGCCAACCGAAACCGGCGAACCACCGTTGGGCCGCGCCGAGGGTTGGAAATATAAGGGTATCTATGATTACGAACTGAGCACTATGCCTGGATGGGCTGGCTCGTCGTTTTACTGGTATCGCTACATGGACCCGCAAAACGATACCGCTTTCGCCAGCAAAGAAGCTATCAATTACTGGCAAAACGTGGACCTATACATCGGCGGTACCGAACACGCGACGGGGCACCTTTTGTACAGTCGTTTCTGGAATAAATTCCTGAAAGATCGGGGATACGTACCGCAGGAAGAGCCGTTCAAAAAGCTTATCAACCAGGGTATGATTCAGGGACGTAGCAATTTTGCGTATCGTTTGAAAGGAACGGGGCAGGAGGGAATTGCACCAGTTTTCGTGTCGCTGAATCAGATTCAAGGGAAGGACGTAACGCCCTTACACGTTGACGTGAACATCGTTGAAAATGACGTAGTAGATATTGACGCTTTCAAGAAAGCTCGCCCTGATTTGACTGATAATGCTACGTTTATTTTTGAACCGGATGGACGTTACGTTGTCGGTACAGAGGTTGAAAAAATGTCGAAGTCGAAGTTCAACGTAGTGAATCCCGATGACATCGTTGCGAAATACGGTGCTGACGTGCTACGTATGTACGAGATGTTCTTAGGCCCGCTGGAACAGGCTAAACCCTGGAATACTAACGGCATCGACGGTGTGTATCGTTTCATTCGGAAATTCTGGCGGTTATTCTATAAAGATAACCTGGATGGAAGCAGTACGTGGATTGTAAATGATGAACAACCGACCCCAGCAGAGTTAAAAGTGCTGCACAGAACCATTCAGAAAGCAGAAAGTGATATTGAAGCGTACTCGTTCAATACCTCGGTGAGCGCGTTCATGGTCTGCGTAAATGAATTGTCGACGCTGAATTGCCATAAGCGGGCAATTTTACAGGATTTGGTGTTGATTCTGTCGCCTTATGCACCACACATCACCGAAGAGTTGTGGGCGGCTCTGGGTAACGAAGCAGGTACCATTTCGAAAGCGCAGTTCCCAACGTTCAACCCGAGTTACCTGGTGGAGGACGCTTTTGAGTATCCGATTCAGATCAACGGGAAAGTACGTACCACGATCAGTTTCGCCATCGACCGGGCAGCTAATGAAATTGAGCGGGAGGTGCTAGCCGACGAAATCGTGCAGAAATGGCTCGATGGAAAAACTCCGAAAAAAGTAGTGGTGGTACCAAAACGAATCGTGAACGTAGTAATTTAAGACTAGTCTGGACGTAGCGCTAGTATGTTATTTAGATCATGTTATTGGATTGATATTCAATGAGTTTTTGAAAATAAGAAAGCCGACGTATTGTCGGCTTTCTTATTTTCGTACTTCGCTACGTAACTTGTCTATGCACATCTTTACTTCCCGGCGGCCGCTGGTCGTGCTGCTATTGTTTTTCCTGTCTGGTTTTGCCGCGCTGCTGTATCAGATAATCTGGCAACGGCTGCTTGTGTTTTATACGGGTTCCGACACTGTCAGTATTAGCCTGATTGTGTCGGCTTTTATGACCGGTTTGGGCATCGGATACCTTGCCGGTGGGCGGCTGGCCGACCGCTCGACCTCAACACAGAATCTGCGCTATTTTGTCCTGGCCGAACTGGGCATTATGGTTTTCGCCCTGTTCAGCAAAGCCATTTTTTACGACTTCCTCTATCAATCGAATCGATTACCATCCGGCCAGCCGTTACTCATATACATCATCGTGTTCGGTATTGTGCTGGTGCCAACGTTTCTTATGGGCGTTTCGCTGCCTGTACTCTCCCGGACGTTCCGTTTTGATGACATGGACCAACAGGCGCGGTACATCAGTCTGCTGTATTTTATCAATACGCTCGGCGCGTCGGTGGGGGCTTTTGTAACTGGCTTCCTGCTGGTACGTCGGCTCGGATTCGACAACGCCATTTTTGTCGGTGCCGCTCTAAACGGTATCTGTGCAGTCTGCGCATGGAGCATAGTGCGCGGGGCAAAGGGTTTAGGAGGTGAAATTTCAACGATCAAATCCACCCCAAGTGTCTTAAATCCTTTGCCCCAAGCCCAACGCCCTCTGCCCCTCGCCCTATGGTCGATGCAGTATGCGGTGTCGGGATTTGCGGCTTTGTCGTTGGAATTAATCTGGTTTCGTGTGCTGGAAACCCTCATTAAATCGGTTTCACTCACGTTTGCCATTCTGCTGGCAATCTATCTTGGCTCTATGGCCATCGGAACGGTTGTTGGAACGTGGCTCACCAGTAGATCATCTTACCAGTCAGCCATCCGACGGGAACGGGCGTTTCTACTGGCGCAACTGGTGTTGTATGGCTATACAGCGCTGTCTATTGGGCTGTTTGTCAATGCCATTGGACGAGTGCCGGGCCTGCAATTTCTGTGGGATTATTTTGCCAGTGGTGAGCCCGTGTTGAGTCCGCGATTTAGTTTGTTTACCTACGGCGCGGTACCCGTGTTTCTGTTGGGTATCCCGACCTTTCTGATGGGGCTTAGTTTCTCACTGTCGCAGTCGATCATTCAGAATAACTATGCCGAAATCGGTCGACGTGTGGGCTGGTTGCAGTTCATCAATATTGTCGGTTCGGCGGTGGGAGCATGGGCAGTTACCTGGATCGGATTTGCGTATCTAGGCACTGCGCTTTTGCTAAAATGCATTGTTGCACTGGGTTTTGGTTACGTAGCCCTGTTACTGATACGTCGACATAGCCCCGGTTTAGTGGTGGGCTTACTGGCGATTGCACTCGGACTATCCATTTTTATCATTCCCGATAATACTCATTTTTGGCAGCGTCTGAACGGACTGGAAAAGCCGAGCGATTTTGTGTTTGATGAAAACGAGTCGGCAGTTTCGGTTATCAAAATGACACCCGATCAAAAAATGGGTGTTGTCTTTGTTAATGGGCTGGGACAAAGCGGTTTGCCGTATCATTACGACGCTGTCCACACCCTACTGGGTGCCTTGCCGGTGATGATGCATCCCGACCCGAAACACGTAGCAGTCATTGGTCTAGGCTCGGCTGGAACCGTTAATGGCATTGCCGGTCGGCCCGAAACTCGTCGGATTGATTGTTTTGAAATTGCATCGAATCAGGAGAAAGTGCTGACTGATTACGCTGGTCGTGTGGGCGACACGGCTGTAAACGCCGTGCTACGTGATACTCGACTAAACATGGTTTTTCGCGATGGACGCTACGCTATACGTAACGGAGAGACCCGCTACGATGTGATCGAAGCCGATGCGCTTCGTCCGCTTTCGGCTTATTCTGGCAATGTTTATTCCAAAGAGTATTTCGAACTGATACGTGACCGGCTCTGCCCGGGTGGACTCGCCGTTACGTGGTGCCCGACGGGGCGAGTACTCAATACGTTCCGGACCGTTTTTCCCTATGTAGCGTATTGCGATAAATTGGTTTTGATCGGTAGCAATCAGCCTATTCAACTCGATTGGAAAGCTATTGAACAGCGCGCAAAACATGATTTCAGCCAGCGGCACTACGGGCGTTCGGGTATTAATATCTGGTCATTACTAGACCATTATCGACATGATATTCGCTTGTTAACCGAAACTAAAGAAATAACTGGAGAGATCAATACTGATCTCTTTCCCAAAGACGAATACAGCATTCGCGTCAAGGATCGAATCGATTTTTAGGAGTTTTCTTTGTCATTCTGGTAAAGGAAGAAGTTTTAGGTCTCTTCCTCTACCAGAATGACAAAAACGCTTTCAGACAACTTTATTAGTCATCAATTAACAATGGCTTCTGCCTGTTGAGCGGCCATCGCGTCTCGTACCTGCGCGGTCAAGGTAAGCGAATGTTTCCTGGACTCATGATCGAAAATCGGCGCGGAGAGAATCAGTTCATCGGCCTGAGTTTGGTTCAGAAAATTGGTCAACTTCCGTTGAACTGTTTCGGGAGAGCCGACAGCGGCATACCGGAAAATAGCATTAGTCGCCATAATTTCGTTTTCCGGCCAGTACGCTTCCAGGTCGTCAACCGGCGGCTGCATTTGTCGGGCTTTTCCCCGCCGAATGTACAGAAACTGTTGCTGTACGGACGTAAATAATCGGTGCGCTTCGGCGTCGGTATCGGCAACAATTACGTTAGCGGCTACCATCGCATACGGTCTATCCAGATTGGCAGAGGGCGTAAACCGGGTTCGATACTCATGCAACGCATACATCAAATCTTTGGGGGCAAAGTGCGAGGCAAACGCGTAAGGGAGGCCCAGCATAGCCGCCAGTTGCGCCCCAAATAAACTAGATCCCAGAATCCAGATCGGCACGTTTAAGCCAGTACCTGGTATTGCCTGCACAAACTGATTGGTGTCGTCGGGTTGAAAATAGCGTTGTAATTCAACTACATCCTGCGGGAACGTATCAGGACCGGTAGCATTCCGACGTAACGCGTAGGCAGTCGGTTGGTCGGAACCGGGGGCCCGACCAAGTCCCAAATCAATACGTCCGGGGTAAAGTGATTCCAACGTACCAAACTGTTCGGCAATGACCAGGGGCGAGTGGTTAGGTAACATAATCCCACCCGAACCTACCCGAATCGTTTTTGTGCCCCCTGCTACGTAGCCAATGACTACCGACGTAGCAGCACTGGCAATTCCCGGCATGTTGTGATGTTCGGCGAGCCAGTAACGATTATAACCCAGCTTTTCAGCATGTTGGGCCAGATCGAGTGTATTATGTAAGGCCTGAGCAGCCGTGTTTCCAGCTACAATAGGCGATAAATCCAGAATTGAAAAAGGAACCATACTACTTGGATGATTGAGTTCGTACGAGGATTCTGGTGGCCAAATCCGTGAATTCGGCCGGGATTCCGCGTACATTTGTGGTTCATCAACAAGTCAACATGTTCGAACGGTTCCTTTCTCCTGCATTGCGAATGAACGCAAAATTAATGTTGTTGGGGCTTATTGGGTTTGTTACTGCCTGTGCGCCAAAAACCTCTACCAATCTTGCTACGTCTAAATCTGCCGAATTTTTCAAATACAAAGCAGGTCAGTTGCCGAAAATCTCGGTTCACCGGGGTGGTGGCGATTTGAAGAGCTATCCCGAAAATTGCCTAGAATCGTTTGCTTACGTAGCAAATCAGGTGGGGTCCGCCACACATCCGGCTGTAATTGAATGCGATATTGATCTGACAAAAGACAGCGTGATGGTGATGATGCACGACGCCACGCTTGACCGCACCACCACAGGAACCGGCAAACTAATCGATAAAAACTACGCCGAACTGGATCAATTTCGGTTGGAAGATAATATGGGTAACGTAACGCCTTACAAAATTCCGACGCTGGAACAGACGCTTCAATGGGGGAAAAGTCAGGCGGGTAAAAATCCCGTTACGTTTACGCTGGATGTAAAACGTAACGTATCGTTTGCCAAAGTGGTTGATATGGTTCAGAAAACCGGAATGAGCAACTACGTAGCGGTTATTACGTATAATGCGCAGGATGCGGCCAAAGTCAACCAGCTTGATCCGAATCTGATGATTTCGGTAACGATACGTAACCGTGCCGAATATGACCGACTGCGTGAATTAGGTGTGCCCGATAATCGGATGGTTGCTTTTGTTGGCGTTAAAGAGCCTGAATCTGAGCTATATACGTTTCTGCACGAAAAAGGAATTGCCTGCATTCTGGGAACGCTGGGCAATCTGGACAAACAGGCCGACGCCAAAGGTTATCAGGTCTACAAAACGTTTGTCGATAATGGAGCCGATATTTTGAGCACCGACCGGCCGCTGGAAATGGCGCGTGTGATCTACAAGTGAGTGTCGACTACTTTTTGTTGTTAAGGCGTTGGGAATAAAAATGTGGGTATGCTGCGCAGTTAGGGCAATATTGGCTATTTTACAGGAAAACCTGCCGCTGCTGTGACCGACTCCCTTTTTATTCTCTTCATCCTCTGCCTGAATGTTATTATCTGCGAATGGCTCATCAAGAAACCCGGCTTCCGGCATATCGGGACGGCCTTGCTGGTCATTATCGTTACGGCCGCCGAAGCTAATCTGGGTATAGTTCCGACTACCGAAACGCCTGTTTACGACAGTATTTTCAGCTACGTAGCACCGTTTTCTCTCTTTCTTCTGCTTCTGAGTGTAAACCTGAAAGACCTTCGTCAGGCCGGATTGCCGATGCTGACAATGTTTTTGGTGGGGTCTGTCGGTACAATTATTGGCGTAATTATCAGTGTATGGACCTTTTCGGCTCCCCAAACCGTTGGAAATCTTTTCTACGCGTTAGCCGGTATGTTCACAGGTACGTACATCGGAGGAAGCATTAATTATCATGCTGTAGCGCTCCATTATAAGGTCTCAAATGCTGGGAATCTGTTTGTTGCCGCTACCGCTGCTGATAATATCATGACGGCTCTCTGGATGGTGGCTACAATAGCTTTACCTCGTCTGCTTCAGCAACGCTTTCCCCGTCATTTGCCTACTGCTGAACTTAGTGAAAGCACCACCGATGCCCCCGCTGATGACCCATTTACTGATGTAGAAAAAATAGCTCCCAACGACTTAGCCATATTGTTGGCGCTTGGTTTTGGAGCGATTTTTCTGGCGAAGCAGCTAGCCACTCTGCTTCCTTCTATTCCATTTGTACTGATTTTAACTACGTTAGCACTGGCGTTAGCGCAGTTTCGGGCTGTGAATAAACTTCGGGGAAGTCGGTTGCTGGGATTATTTGGGGTTTATATTTTTCTGGCGGTTATCGGCGCATACTGCGACGTAGCAGCGCTGATACGTGATGGGCAACTAGCGTTTGTTCTTTTGGGAATGATTTTGCTCCTGGTACTTATTCATGCCGTTATTGTGTTTGGAATAGGGGCTTTCTTTCGACAGGACTGGGACGTACTGAGTATTGCATCTCAGGCAAATATTGGAGGTGCTACGTCGGCGCTGGCATTGGCCCGGAGCCTGAATCGTCCAGATTTGCAATTGCCAGCCGTACTTGTCGGTACGCTTGGCAATGCAATCGGAACGTATCTGGGAATTCTGGTTGCGGAAGTGCTACGTTAACCGTAATCCTATTCCGACACGACAATAATTGGCGCGACTTCTTCGGGATCGTTATCTGCGGAAGCTTTACGTTGCTTGAGTGCTTTTCGGGCTGCCTTTTTCAGTGTTACGTCATACAGGTCGGTTCGGCGGTCTTTGAGTACCTGCACCGAACCATGTTCGTGTAATTCTTTCAAAAGACTCAAATCAACATCAGCAATCAGTACCATTTCGGTATTGGGCGTTGCTTCCGCTTTAACAGCGTTCGTTGGAAATTGAAAATCGGATGGCGTAAATACCGCCGACTGGGCATAGTTGATGTCCATGTTATGTACACGTGGCAAATTACCTACACAACCCGAAATGGCAACGTAGCACTCGTTTTCGATAGCCCGCGCCTGCGCACAGTGACGTACCCGTGAGTAACCATTCTGCGTATCGGTCAAGAAGGGTACAAACAAAATCTGCATACCCTGCTGCGACAGAATCCGACTCAGTTCCGGAAACTCAACGTCGTAGCAGATGAGCATCCCAATTTTCCCGCAATCGGTATCAAAGGCGCGGATTTCATAACCACCCACCATGCCGTAGTGCCTCACTTCGTTAGGTGTAATGTGAATCTTCCGGTATTCTTCCCACGAACCATCGCGCCGACAGAGATACGCTACGTTATACAATTTACCATCGTCATCGACGAGTGGCATACTTCCGCCGACAATGTTGACATTATAAGAAATGGCAAGTTCGCAGAGCTTTTCGCGCACTGACACAGTAATATCAGCCAGCTTACGTATTGCCACAGGTTCCGGAAGGTCGTTGAAATCGGCCATCAGGGGCGTATTAAAAAACTCGGGCAATACCATGAAATCGGCCCGATAATCGCTTACGGCGTTGACAAAAAACTCGACCTGATCCAGAAATGAGGCCAGATTTTTGAAAAGTCGCATTTGCCACTGGATAACGCCAAGCCGGATGATAGAGTCGGTATGCGGTTTTTTATCCTCCTCTTTGACGTAGTATATATTAATCCACTCCAGTAACGTAGCATACTCTTTCGATTCGGAATCGCCGGGTAGATAGCCACGCAGTACCTTTCGAACGTGGAAGTCGTTCGAAAGCTGGAACGTAAGCGTTGGGTCGTATATCTCCTTTTGTTTTACCTTGGCGATATACTCCCGGGGCGTCAGGTCGTCGGCATATTTGTTATAATTCGGAATCCGTCCACCAGCCAGAATGCCTTTTAGATTGAGCTGTTCGCAAAGTTCTTTCCGGGCATCATAAAGCCGTCGACCTAGCCGCAAATCGCGATAATCGGGATGTACAAACACCTCAATGCCGTAGAGGTAATCGCCTTCATCATCGTGGGTTTTAAACGTGTATCCCCCCGTGATTTCAAAGTACGTATGGTTATCGCCGAAGTCATCGTATTTAACCCGTATAGCCAGTGCACTAGCTACCACTTTGCCATCGACTTCGACGCAAAACTGACCTTCAGGAAAAATATTCAGCAGTTTGGTAATCGAGCTTTTGGGCCAGTAATCGCCCCCAATACCGCTGTAGACCTCAATCATGGTTTCTTTCAAATCATGATAATCGGACTTCTGTAATGCTCTGGTTTGTATATGCATAATGTGTGATTTCTGAACCGGGATTTAACGGATTAATGGATTTTCAGGATTTTGTTTTTCGCTTCGAAGAAGCGCATTCATTCATAACAAAATCCTGAAAATCCATTAATCTGCTCAATCCCGGTTCAGAATAATTTCCATTTCCGCCAGGTGCTCATCCGTAAAATCATGATGTGTCACAAAACGGACCAGATGTTTGCCGAATGTTACGCTACGAATGCCCTTGGCGGCTAACTGGTCAACATAATCGGCGGCTAGTATGGTTTCGGGAAGTCTAAAAATCACGATATTGGTATCGATCGGGAAGATTTCCTGGACTTCGGGTAAGCGTTCGAGGAATGTGCCGATTTTACGGGCGCGGGCGTGGTCCTGTTTCAGGCGGTCAACGTGGTGGTCGAGGGCATAGATGCCAGCTGCCGCCAGAAATCCCGCCTGCCGCCAGCCACCGCCCATCAGTTTACGAAAACGGCGAGCCTGTTTGATAAAGTCAGCCTTCCCAAGCAGCAAAGAGCCTACCGGGCAACCCAATCCTTTTGACAGGCAGATACTGATGGAATCAAATAGTTGACCATAGGCTTCGGTCGGTTCACCTGTCTCGACCAATGCATTGAACAGGCGCGCGCCGTCGAGATGCAGTAAAAGCCCATTTTCTGTGCAGGTACGTCGGATAGCTGCAATTTCGGGCACGGTATAGTAGCAGCCACCCCCTTTGTTCATTGTGTTTTCGAGAACTACCAGCCTCGATAATGGCTTGTGCGGGTCAGCAGCACTGTAAATGTATTCGCGGATGAGATCGGGTGTGAGTTTCCCGCGCTCACCCTTTGCTAAACTCACCGATGCCAGTGCGTTAACGGAAATACCACCGCCTTCGTAGAGATATACGTGCGAAAGCTGATCGCAGATGACGTCATCGCCAGGGCGCACATGCGTGCGAATGGCCAGTTGGTTAGTCATCGTACCGGATGCACAAAACAAGGCGGCTTCCATGCCGAACATGGTGGCCGCTTTACGTTCGAGGGCGTTAACGGTTGGATCGTCGCCAAAAACGTCATCGCCAAGCGAGGCCGAAAACATAGCCTCGCGCATGGAAGGAGTGGGTTGAGTAACAGTATCGCTGCGAAGATCGATCATCATAATGGACAAAGTAAAATGGATACTGGTTAATGGATAATGAGGATTTGCTGTCTTATTTATAACTCATTATCCATTAACCAGTATCCATCAACGAGTCTGCAAGTTAACACTCCTGACGCGTCGTTTTTCGCCCAAAATGGACTTTTTTGCTACGTAGAGAGCCTAAGTTTGTTTGTTGACGTCAACAATACTGGTAATCTTGCATTTATAATAGTTACGCTTATTTTTGAGCAACCTTTTCCGTTTTTTCGTCTCAAACGAGCGCGCAAAACCACGCATCAGCTTACTGTCCAATTATCGTTATGTTCGCTAATAAAACTCCCTGGATTATTCTGCTCATCCTCTGGATGCTCGGCTCAACCTGGTGGCACGTCTGTAAGATTAAGGAGTTATGCGTTGAGGATGCCCAGCCAACGGTTTCTACCTCCGATCCGGAAGCCACCACACCACCCGGAGCCGATGGCTATACAATTGCCGATGGAAATCTGTTTCGTCTCGATTTCCCGGGTCAGTTCACGTTTGCGAAATCAGGCGCTAACGCCAACATGAATACGTTGGGTGGTTCGCTCGATGAATTGACAGCTTATCTGAAAAAGAACCCTGGTCGGAAGGTTGAGGTGATTGGCTACTATGGCTCCGATGAATTAAACTCGACATCGTTTGCAAATCTGGGTTTGGCCCGCGCCGAAGGCATGAAGCAATACCTGGTGCAGCAGGGCATTCCAGCCGCGTCAATCACCACCAAAGGAGTTGAACGTAGCATGCCCTATACGGCAAAAGGTGATTCGCTGTCAGGTGGTCTCGATTTCGCGTTTTCGGGAGAAACGAGTTCTCCGCCCGAAGCGGAAACGACTGCGGCCCCAATTTCTGAACCAGTCGCGACTGCTGCTACGTCAACCCCCCCCGCTATACTGACTCTTACGGAGGCAACCACTGAAAGGGAATTGGCTGAGGGACAGAAATTTAAGTCTATATTTGAGCCCATCGACCTGTATTTTCCGTTGGCTGAAGCCAATTACATCAAAACAAAGGAAACGGTTAAGTTCTTTGAAGAAGCCATTAGATATCTGTCGGAACACAAAGACAAAAAACTCCAGCTTACCGGCCACACGGATAACTCCGGAGCCGATAATATAAACCTGCAACTTTCTCGTGATCGGGCCAATGACGTAAAAGCCAGACTGCGCAAGGCAGGGGTTCCATCATCACAAATCGAAATCAGGGCCAAGGGTGAATCAGAACCAAAAGCCGACAATAGCACCATGTCGGGGCGGAAAGCCAACCGGCGTGTAACGGTGGTGGTGATCCAGTAATCTGGTTCTGACAGGAACATTAAACTCAACATCGTAAGATTCAACTCATAAATACTCCGGATTATGTTTGAACTGAATCCTCTTAACTTACCTGATGCGCAGATGCAGCAGTGGATTATGCTGCTGGTGGCTGGGGTCTTAGGATTTATTATTGGGTACGTATCACGGCAGAGTACCATTCGTCAGCTCGAAGGAGATTTGGCGAGTACAACACGCGAAGTCGACGACTGCTACCGAATTCCTGCTCCGACAATCAGCGCCGATGATGAAGAAACAATTGTGCTGAATCGTATTCGGAACCGGGCGAACGAAATCAATTTCTCCCGCATTGGCCTTGCTTCGGCAGCCGAAGCCGACGATCTAAAGGCTATTGTGGGCGTCGGGCCATTTCTGGAGAAAAAACTACATGCTATTGGCATTTATACCTTCCGGCAGATCGCTAGTTTTACCAGAGAGGATATTTATAAAGTGAACGATATCATCGAATTTTTTCCCGGACGTATCGAGCGTGACGATTGGGTAGGTCAGGCAAAACGTTTGGCGAAAAAATAGATGTCACTTCTAACTAACCCGGAACATTTCCTAAACTAAAATTTTGCCATGTTTGGATTAGATCCTTTGAGTCGTCCGGTTGCTATAATTGAAATACTGCTTTTGCTGGCGCTGGCTGCTTTTGTCGGATGGCTGTTGGGGCGGCTGGTCTTGTCCCGACGTATCAGTACGTTACGTTCGTCGGTGGCCGAGAAGGAAGTTGAACTGGAAAACTGCCGTCGGTCCAAATCTGAAACCGCATCGGGTGAAACGTATCGTCGGCCGGAGCCTGTTCTGGAAACCCCTCCCGCCTACGTACCTGCCGACCCGCTCCTGCCCGCTTTTACACTCGACGATACGCCGGAACCGATTGCCGCCGATGAGGCCCCTACGATCAACACGCTCGTGAATGTGCCGGTAGTACCTCCACCACCTCCTGTTTCAACGCCCCCACCCGTTGTGGCTCCACCAGCCGATGCCGCCGTGAAAGCGACCGATTCAGAAGCCGCCGTGCTGAACCGGATTGCGTCGCGCGCCAGTGAAATTAATTTTGACCGGATCGGGCGAGCGGTGGCTTCCGAAGCCGATGATCTTAAAGATATTGTAGGTATTGGCCCGTTTCTCGAACGTAAACTGCATAGTCTTGGCATCTATACCTTTCGACAGGTTGGTAATTTTACCAAAGAAGACATCGATAAAGTCAATGAAATCATTGAATTCTTTCCCGGACGTATCGAACGCGATAATTGGGTAGAACAGGCCAAAGGCTTTTATGACCGGAAATACGGAGGAAAAAGCTAATGTAGAATAGGCGTCTGAGCCAGACCGCGTGACGGTCAGTCTCGACTAAACTCAGACAGGAATATATCAAAAAGCCCTTCCAGTGCACTGGAAGGGCTTTTTGATGAAATAATAGATTACGTACTACGTATTTGCCTCTGCCAGCAACTGGTCGGCTAATTGGGTTAAACCAATAGTCGCAGGTTCGGTAATGAACGTAACATTGGCTTTTTTGTGCATTTCTGGAATATTGGGATCTACTACGTATATCGGAATCCCATTACGTGTTGCATACACGAGTCCAGCCGCTGGATATACATTCAGGGACGTGCCGACGACAATAAAAATATCCGCATCATACGTAATATCGAGTGCTACGTCCATCATGGGCACCGCTTCGCCAAACCAGACGATGTGCGGACGTAGCTGGGCTCCTTTTTCGCAGAGATCGCCGAGTTTAAGCTCCCAACCTTCTATATCATAAACCAGTGATTCATCGACTGTTGAGCGCGATTTGAATAATTCGCCGTGTAGGTGAATCACCTTCGAAGAACCCGCTTTTTCGTGCAAATTATCGACGTTCTGCGTAATGACCGTTACGTCGTATTTTTCTTCCAATCTAACCAGCGCCAGATGCCCCATATTGGGCTGAACGCTGAGCGCCTGCTTCCGGCGCTGGTTATAAAAATCCTGCACCAGCGTCGGATTGCGTTGCCAGGCATCGAACGTTGCTACGTCCTCAATGCGATGATTTTCCCAAAGGCCATCCGACGCCCGAAACGTAGGAATACCACTTTCGGCGCTGATGCCAGCCCCAGATAGCACAACTATTTTTTTGCGAATGATCATGCGTAAAAAATGTTATGGGCGGAGCGGTAAGTATATGATAATCACCCGTGTTCCAAGCCCCAAGCCTTCTGCTATTCCACCACAATCTCATCCGTCGCGAACCAGGTTTTCTGGCCGGCTTCGGGGTGTTCGGGCGGACATACTCCTACGTTTTTGGCGCGAATCCGAACGTAACGAGCGCGGGCCGTTTTAAAGTCAGCGACCACAGGCAAAATGTCCCAAGGGCCGTTCAACTCGTACTTGACAGGTTGCGCGATTGCTTCTTTAAAATCTGTCCCGTCTTTCGATAACGCAATTTCGACCGATGTAGGTGGAAAATTTTTCTCTAAAATAACCTTTAGGAAATTCAGCGACACTTTTGTTACACTTGTTACGTCGCCAAGGTCGAGTGTTACGTCCATATCACCGAAAAAATTGGCCCATTGACGTCTGTCGCGTGGTGTTTCGCTACGTATGCCGTCAGTAAGTTTTTTGGTATTTTCATCGCTCTTGTTTCCAAGAGCAATGGCATACGTGTACGGCTTATTTTTGCCTTTGTGCAACGTAAACGTCTGCGTTAATTGACCACCCGTGGGTTTCTCTCCTGCTGAGGTTATGGCACGTACCGTGGCCGTTTTCGTCAGCGTAAACGGGCCGATGTATTCCGTGCTACGTTCATTGGGTTCCTTGCCGTTGGTGGTGTAAAATATCTGACTATCAATATCCAGCTTGCTCAATTTGACCTGGAGCTGCCCCTGATCGTTAGGCTGCGTACTGGCCGAAATATCCAGCAGCCGTTTTGCGTAATTGACGTTGCTGAGTCGGGGTAGGTGATTTTTCAGGCGTTGGGCAAAATCCTCGAAGTTGTGCGTACTTGCCTGCATCCAGCCAATTTCGGCCAGCGCAATAGCTCTGGGAAATGCCATATATTCGACGTCTTCGGGCGTTTTCATGTATTCGGTCCAGATGTTTCCCTGCACCCCCAGTATGTATTTCTGTTCAGCCGCCGATAATTCTGAAGGCATTGGCTCGTAAGCATATACCTGATCGAGAGGTAAATAGCCCCCAATTGCCAGCGGTTCAGTAGCCGGATTGCCCTGGTACTTATCGAGATAGCACGTAGCACCCGGCGTCATGATGACATTGTGTTTTTGTTTGGCTGCTTCAATGCCCCCTTCGGTGCCACGCCAGCTCATTACCGTAGCGTTCGGCGCAAGGCCGCCTTCCAGAATTTCGTCCCAGCCAATGATCGATTTGCCTTTGCTGTTGACAAATTTCTCGATACGTCGGATGAAATAGCTTTGCAGTTCGTTCTCGTCTTTCAGCTTGTTTTTCTTAATTAAATCCTGGCAGAAAGCACTGTTTTTCCAGGCTGTTTTCGGGCATTCGTCGCCACCGATGTGGATGTATTTACTGGGGAATAGCGCCATGACTTCGGTCAGTACGTCCTGCAAAAAGCTGAATGTTTTGTCAGATGGACAATACACATCATCTGAAACACCCCACTTTGTAAACACTTTATAACCCTTCGCCGGATCGCAGCCCAATTCGGGGTAAGCGGCAAGCGCAGCCTGTCCATGACCAGGCATTTCGATTTCGGGAATGATCGTTACAAACCGACTCTGGGCATAGCGTACTACGTCCCGAATCTGATCCTGCGTATAAAAACCACCGTGCGGAGTTCCGTCGAACTGCTGCGGGTAATTCTGATAGTATTGCCCAATAATGGATTCCGCTCGCTTACTGCCAATTTGGGTCAGCTTGGGGTATTTCTTGATCTCGATGCGCCAACCCTGATCGTCGGTCAGGTGCCAGTGAAACGTATTTTGTTTGTGCATCGCCATCAGGTCGATAAACTTTTTGACGAATGGCACTGGCATAAAATGGCGACACGCGTCGAGCATCAACCCCCGATAACCAAAACGCGGTTTGTCGGTGATGGCGCAGGCGGGCATGGTGAGCGTAGCACTTTGATTAGTGGGCAAGAGTTGCCGCATCGTTTGGGCCGCGTAGAAAAGCCCTTTAGCCGTGGATGCTTCGGCCAGCACGCGACCTGACGTAACGGTGAGTTTGTAGCCTTCGTCGCCGAGGTTTAGTGTTTTGTTTAAGGACAGAAAAATGTTTGCTCCCTTCGCTAAAGCCGGGCTGGTTGACGTAACAGCTAACCCCAATCCGTTAGCCGCTTTCACCTGGCTGGCGAACGTTTGAGCAACGGCCTTAACAGCTGCATCGGAAGCGGGTGACGTGACGATTTTGGTAGATGAAGAAAGATTAAACTGACCGTTCTGCCCAGAAAAACGGGCCGGAAAAGGAATCAGATTATATTGATTGTCAGTTTGAGCAAAGGTTGAAAAGGAGAGAAGGGTAGCTAAAAAAAGGAGTTTCAGGTGTATGTGCATAGTTGCAAATAAATTAAGGCCGCAAAATAGCGACGTTTTTGTAATGGAGCATAAAACAAAAGCCCTCCGGAAAGGGAAGGCTTTTTATACGGTCACTTTAATGAAAAAACAACGTAGCTACTTCTTCGTTGTTGCCTTTTTCGCCGTCGTTTTCTTTGCGGCTGTCGCTTTAGGTGAAGCTTTCGCCTTTGACGGAGCTTTCGTTTTGGCGGCTGCTGGTTCTTCGCCAGCCAAATTAAGGCAGTCTTCTAGCGTAAGGGTCGCTGCGTCAATATCTTTCGGAATGCGAACGTTACGTTTCCCAACAGACAGATAGGGCCCATATTGACCATTCATAACCTTAATTTCAGGCCGTTCTGGAAACTCCTTGATGTATTTATTCGCTTCCTGCTGGCGTTTGGCCTGAATCAATTCAATAGCTCGCTCAAGAGTAAGCCCGGCCATGGGTTCGTTACGTGGCAACGACACATATTTGTCATCGAATTTCACGTAAGGGCCAAAACGCCCTTTACCCGTTGTGACTGGCTTTCCTTCGAACTCACCAAGGGATTCGCTAACCGCTTCGGCACGTTTGGCCTGAATCAGTTGGATGGCCCGCGCTTCGTCAATTGTATACGGGTCATCCTCCCGCGTGAGTGACACATACTTGTCGTCGTGCTTCACGTAGGGGCCGAATTTCCCAATGCCAATGGTCAGCGATTTGTCTTCGAAGAAACCAACTTCACGGGGGAGCGTGAACAAATCCAGCGCTTCCTGCAATGTAATGGTTTCAATAAGTTGACCATCACGCAGATTGGCGTACTGCGGCTTATCATCGTCGGTCGATTCACCGATTTGGGCGTATGCACCGTATTTACCGAGCCGGGCCGATACTTTTTTGCCCGTTCTTGGATCAATACCCAACTCACGCGCTCCCGTCTTGAATGAACTCACCGACGAACCCTGAATTTCTTCGATATTCTTGTGGAAATCGCCGTAGAAACCTTCCAACATTTTCTGCCAGTTCATCCGCCCGTCGGCAATCTCGTCAAAGTCTTTTTCGACTGTGGCGGTGAATTTATAATCAACGATGTCAGGGAAATATTCGACCAGGAAATCATTAACTACGACACCCGTATTGGTTGGGAACAGTTTCGCTTTTTCGGAGCCAAACGTTTCTTTTCCACTGGTTTCGGTAATGTTATTTTGCTGAAGTGTGTATTCCAGATATTTCCGTTCCTGACCCGGCTTATCCTGTTTGGTAACGTACCCCCGATTGATAATCGTCGAGATCGTTGGCGCATACGTAGACGGACGACCGATGCCCATTTCTTCAAGTTTTTTCACCAAAGAGGCTTCAGCGTAGCGCGGTTGCGGACGGGTAAATTTCTCGGTCGCTTTCATCTGTCCCAGATTCAGAATCTGACCGATGTTGAGCGGAGGGAGCATGCCTTTTGCGTCTTCATCGTCCTCATCATCTTTCGATTCAAGATACACGCGAAGGAATCCATCAAACTTAATCACTTCGCCTTG
Source organism: Spirosoma flavus (assembly GCF_054778555.1). Taxonomy (NCBI): domain Bacteria; kingdom Pseudomonadati; phylum Bacteroidota; class Cytophagia; order Cytophagales; family Cytophagaceae; genus Spirosoma; species Spirosoma flavus. The sequence goes on along the minus strand of NZ_BAAGZL010000002.1, from coordinate 883,931 downwards.
AGCAACCAGCTCATTCGGGAACGTAGTATTTTCAGCCTGTTTCTGTGGGTTAAATTGTACCTGTTTCGATGCATCGAAATCGTCTCCAAATACGTCGAAACTAAGTTCCTGCGCGGGCTGTGCACCATTGGCGAAGCGGATACCAATGGTTACAATGGTACGTTCGAGCTGAGCATCGGCCATTTGTGAGGCAATGGCCCGTTTCCAGATGAGTTCGTAGAGTCGTTTCTGATCGCGGTCGGCACCGGCATTGCGGTCGTTGAAGTTGGTTGGACGTATCGCTTCGTGGGCTTCCTGCGCTGATTCATTTTTGGTCTTAAACTGGCGTGTCTGAACGTAGCGTTGACCAAATTCTGTCTCAATTTCTGCCGTTGCCTTATCGATGGCTTCCTGCGACAGATTGGTTGAGTCTGTCCGCATGTACGAAATCTTACCCGCTTCGTACAGATTCTGCGCCAGCCGCATCGTGCGGTCAACGGAGTAGCTGAGTTTCCGGGAAGCTTCCTGTTGCAACGTCGATGTAGTAAATGGCGGTGCCGGTGATTTCTTGGCAGGTTTTACTTCTAAATTCTTGATGGTGAACGTAGCGCCGATGCAGGCTTCCAGAAATTTCCGTGCCTCTCCCGACGTAGCAAAGTTCTTCGGCAACTCGGCGTTCAGAACTTTATTGCCATCGACAATGAATTGCGCCGTGACTTTAAACGACGATTTGGCCGAGTGCTTGTCAATTTCGCGTTCGCGTTCAACCACCAGACGTAGCGCCACCGATTGAACACGGCCCGCCGACAGGCCCGTACTTCCGCCCTTAATTTTCCGCCATAAAACCGGCGACAGTTCATACCCTACAAGCCGGTCGAGTACCCGACGCGCCTGTTGAGCATTCACCAAATCGACATCGATAGTACGTGGCGTTTTAATTGCATTCTGGATGGCGTTTTTCGTGATTTCCCGGAAAACGATACGTTTTGTATTGTCGCGCAGGCCAAGGGCTTCTTTCAAGTGCCACGAAATAGCTTCTCCTTCGCGGTCATCGTCAGTAGCCAGCCAAACTTCTTCCGCCGATTTTGCCAGCGTTTTTAACTCACTGACCAACTTCTTTTTGTCGGGCGAAATCTCATAGGAGGGCACAAAACCATTCGTTACGTCGACGGCGAGTCCATCTTTCGGCAGATCACGGACGTGCCCAAAACTAGACTTTACCGTGAAATCTTTCCCTAAATAGCCTTCGATGGTTTTCGCCTTCGCCGGGGACTCCACTATGACTAAGTTTTTTGACATAATTCAAAATTCAAGTTGATACTACCTTCGCTGTTGGTGTTACGAAGTCCCTTTCCGCCTGGATTGGAGCTTCGGGCCTGACAAAACATTGAATCGCTGCCCGGTTCGCCGAAGCGTCGGACCGTCCAAATATAGACGCAAATGCATCGACTTGTCAAAATTGACAAGGAAAGTGATACAAAATGGAAGCGAGGGAGTGCCGGGCCAGTGGGCCATTCCGGTTATAACAAGATAACAACTGAGAAGCCCTCATCGTTCGCAGTTATTGGTTCAAATAGTTAAAAATGAGCATTTATGTTCATTTTTAAGGAAGTAAAAATGCTACGTATCTTGTGTGGAAATCACCGTCGAACTACATCTTACGGTCATGAATAAATTTTTGATAGTTGCCCTGCTACTTATCACACTAGCCTGTCAATCGAAGCCGGAATGGAAAACCAGACAAGCTACTGCACCGCGCGAAATGGCTTCCATGAAAGCCCCATCGCCTGAACAGAGCGAGCCGGAATCGGATGAAGAAGCTCCGCCCGAGACAACCCCGCAACCGCAGGCAATGGCGAATCGGAAAATCATCCGAAATGCACAGCTACGTATTCGCGTCAATGAATTTAAAGCGTCGGGTAAAGCTATTGAACAGGCTGTCCAGCAAATGGGCGGTCAAATTACCAGCTCGAACGAGACAAAGTCGTACAATACTATTGAGAATGCATTGATTATTCGGGTTCCGGCTGCCCGCTTCGATGCGCTGCTGGAATCGGTGCTGAAAGAATCCGTCTTCACGGATACCAAATCCATTACAGCAGAGGACGTAACGCGTCGCTACGTGGATACGGAGGCTCGGATACGTAGTAAAAAAGCAGTCGAAGAAACGTACTTAAGGTTGCTAAAACAGGCACGTAACGTAGAGGATATTTTGAAAATAGAAGAGCAGCTGGCCACCATCCGCGAAGATCGTGAAGTCGAGGAAGCCGAATTGCGCCAGCTCAAAGACGAGGTGTCTCTGAGCACAATCAACCTAACGTATTACCAGCAAACCGAGGCAGCTCTGAGTCCCGAACAGCCATTTTACGCGCAAATCTGGCATAACCTTGCCGATGGTTTTCGGCTGGTGGGCGACGTAATGATTGGCGTATTTTACTTTCTGCCACTGGCGCTGGTTGGCTGGGGAGTCTTGTGGTTGTTTCTACGCTGGCGCAAGAAACGGAGGGACGTAGTGAAGTAAAGACGTATTTTATATCAAACATTATGCAATAAATTGCCTTGTTAAGGTAACTGAAATAACACCTTAAGCTTGCCATTCAGGTCAGCAATTTCTGTTGAAGTAAGTCTACCTAAGAGCCCTTTAGCTAAGGACCGGTCAAGAGTTGCAATTTTGCTGGTTCTTATGAGCGACTGTTTCTTCAGTCCATTTGTCGTATTAGGTGTCAATAAAACATCAGTTGCCTCTTGCCAGCCAGTTTGGGTCGTAATAAAGCACATGGTCAGATCAAGGCTCGTGTCGGCAAGTACAACAGCTGGTCGGTGTTTGCTCCCGCTTAAATCAGTAAATGGAAACGTAATCAGTACAATGTCGCCTTTAGCCATTGTACACTTCTTTTAAGTCTGCCACTGAATATAAATCTTCTTCGCTGTTTAAAAAGTCGAACGTTTGGCTCTGATTAGTTAGCTTTTGAATGCCTTGGGTCAACAAATGCTCTTCGTAACGTTTGCTTACAAAGTCGGCGAAGTCAGATATTTCTTCCGCTTTATCTTCGGGAAGTTGATTAATTGCTTTGAGAGTTCGTTCAATAATGGCCTGTCTTGTCATGTCTCATAATTTATGGTCAAATATAAGAAAATTGCCTCCACAGGTCGGCATCTAATGGTGTTGTAGGTAGTTTGTCGTTGTATGAATCACAATACCAAATGCGAGCAATCTTACTTCAACAACCCTAAATCAGGCTGGGCGTATTTGTAGACTTTAAAATACAGCGTGGTTTTGGTCTGATAAACTCCTTCAATGATCGAAATGTCATTGACGAACTGCACCAAATGGCTGTTACTCTGGCACATAACGTCGACTTCCAAATCGTATTCGCCCGACGTACTGGCCAGAAAACTCACTTCGGGTAACTGAGAAATAGTTGCCGCTACGTGTTCTTTTAACGTAGCAGGCCGGATGTAAACAGCTATGTGAGCATAAGCCCCGAAGCCTACTTTATCGGGATCAACGCGGCCAATAATGCTAATCACACCATCTTCAATGAGTCGGTTCAGACGCGTGCGGGCTGTTCCGACTGATACGTTCAATCGTTCCGCGATTTCGGTAAACGACATACGCCCGTCCTTTTGCAGACAGGCTAAAATGGCAAAATCGAGGTCATCGAGCGTAGCGTGATTCTTATCCATGAAATTAAAGCTCGCGTAAAAATAATGTTAAATATTTGTTGGTAGTTAAAAAATTTTTAGTTTGCGATTAGTATTCTGCAAATAATGCAGATACGGTTTGATAATTATGAAATACGCCCCTATTCGAAATTATATAAACGGAGAATTTGTCGAAACTGCAACGGACCGTTCTCTGGATGTTATTTCACCCGTAGATGGCACGTTGTTGTCCACAGTTCCACTTTCTACCAATCAGGATTTGTATAGAGCCGTTCAGGCGGCAAAAGCTGCGTTTCCGGTATGGAGCCGCACAACAATTAAAGAGCGGGTGCAAGTCTTTTTTCGGTATAAAGCCTTGCTGGAGAAGAATTTAAGAGAACTGGCGCTGCTGGTGCAGGAAGAAAACGGCAAAACCTACGACGAAGCGGTTGCTGAGATTGAGAAAGGGGCGGAGTTAGCCGAATTTGCGTGTTCATTGCCACAAATAGTAACTGGCGAAATTCTGGAAGTAAGCCGGGGTGTCGAATGCCGAACCGAACACGTACCACTGGGCGTAGTAGCCAGTATCGTACCGTTCAATTTCCCAAGCATGGTGCCCAACTGGACTATTCCGAACGCCATTGCGCTGGGTAACTGCATGATTATCAAACCTTCCGAAAAAGTACCGCTGAGCGTTGGCCGATTAGCTGAACTGTTGCAGGAAGCCGGCTTGCCCAAAGGCGTTTTTAACGTAGTACACGGCGACCGGGACGTAGTAGAAGCCATTTGCGATCATCCGGGCATCGAAGCCGTTTCGTTTGTCGGTTCCACGAAAATTGCCAAACTGGTTTATCAACGCGCCACAAGCAACCTGAAGCGTTGTCTGGCGCTGGGTGGCGCTAAAAATCACCTCATTGTGCTTCCCGACGCCATTCCGAGTATGACCGCGCAGAACATCACGGCGTCGATGGCGGGTTGTGCGGGGCAACGTTGTATGGCTGCTTCGGCGATGGTTGCCGTTGGGCCGGTCGACCACATTATTGAGAAACTCTGCGATGAAGCACGTAACGTAGTGCCGGGAAAAAATCTGGGTGCGGTTATTAATCGAGAATCCAAAGAACGTATCGAACGTTACATTACCGAAGCTGAAAATTTAGGCGCCAAAGTGCTGGTTGATGGACGTAGTCCGAAGGTAGAAGGTAAGGAAAATGGTACGTATGTTGGCCCCACCGTGATCGACTACGTAACGCCCGATATGGCCATAGCCAAAGAAGAAATTTTTGGTCCCGTCATCAGCATCATGCGGACCAAAACGGTCGATGAAGCGCTGGCGATTGAGAATGCCAACCCATATGGCAACGCAGCTTCGGTATTCACCCAAAACGGCGGTATGGCGCGCTACGTCATGGATCGGGCCAGTGCGGGTATGGTCGGCGTGAACGTCGGCGTACCGGTTCCGCGTGAGCCGTTTTCATTCGGCGGCTGGAACGAAAGCCGCTTCGGCGTCGGCGACATTACTGGCAAAAGCTCCATCGAATTCTGGACAAAACTGAAAAAGAGTACCACCAAATGGAACCCCGAAGCGGGCATTAACTGGATGAGCTAAGTAAGTTATAAAGTTGTAAGGTTGTAAAGTTATAAAGTTGGCTGACGCACTCACGAACTTTACAGATTTACAACTCTACAACCTTAACTCTACGACTTTATAACCTTACAACTCTATAACTTTATAACTACATGCTTGATACACAAACACTTTCCGAAACGCAGGAAGTCCTTCAGGACAATTTTGATTCAACGGTTTTCGTCTGGAGTAAACAAAAAGGGATTTCGCCTATTGCCGTAAAATATGCGCAGGGCGTTTACCTCTATGATTACGACGGGAAACGCTATATCGACTTTTCGTCGGGCCTGATGAATGTAAACATCGGTCATGGGAATCAACGTGTTACAGAAGCAGTGGTCCGGCAGATGCAGGAGGTGAGCTACGTAACGCCTTACTGCGTGACCAAAGTTCGGGGCGACTTGGGTAAAAAAATGGCCGAAATATGCCCCGGCGATTTAAACAAAGCCTACTTCACCCTTTGCGGTGCTACGTCGATAGAAGCTGCGCTGAAAATGGCGCGTTCGTACACGGGACGTCATAAAATTCTGAGCCGCTACCAATCGTATCATGGTGCTACGTATGGTGCTCTTTCTGTCGGTGGCGACCCGCGTAAATTGCCTGATGATTCGCAGCAGTCGCCTAATTTTGTGCATATTGACATTCCGTATAAGTATCGCTGGAACCACGACGAAGCTAGTATGCTGACGGATTCGGTGGAGCAGCTAGAACGTATCATTGCCTACGAAGGACCGGGTAACATCGCTGCTTTTCTGCTTGAGGGTGAATCTGGTACATCAGGCTGTCTGCAATATCCGGTGGGGTATTTGAAGGCCGTTCGCGAAATCTGCGACAAGTACGGAATCCTGCTCATCATTGACGAAGTAATGAGTGGCTTTGGACGTACCGGTAAATGGTTTGGGTTTGAAAATCACGGTATTGTGCCCGACATGGTCACGATGGCGAAAGGCATCACAAGTGGCTATCTGCCTTTTGGCTGTCTGATGGTGACCGATAAAATTGCTGCTAAATACAATGATACGGTTCTGGCAACGGGTATGACGTATAACGCTCATCCGGTCGGATGTGCAGCCGCGCTCGAAACCATCAAAATTTACGAAGACGATAACCTTATTGAGAATGCCGCTGAAATGGGTCGCTACGTAGCGGAGCAGGCTGAATTGATGAAAAAAAAACACCCCTGCATCGGTGATTTCCGAACGACAGGTCTGTTGGGCTGTTTCGAAATTGTGAAAAACCGGCAGACCAAAGAACCGATGGCCCCGTTCAACGCCAAACCCGAAGAAATGGCGGTTATGAGCAAAGTAGCGGCCAAAATTAAGGAGCTGGGCATGTATACCTTCGTTCGCTGGAGTTACGTATTTGTCGCCCCACCCCTTATTGTTACGAAAGAGCAAATAGACGAGGGGTTGGCTATTATCAGTGAAGCGTTGGCCATTGCTGACGAGTACGTAGCAGACGTCTAGTAATGGACAAAATACACTGAATAATGCAAAATGATTGGATATTGCAGGCTTATCCGGCACTCCTCTTTGATTGTGCATTTTTCATTGTATTAACTAGACAATTTTATGTTCGCAACTCGGCGAAGGTTCATTCAGGCCGTATCGGTGGGGACTGCATCGGCTTTGTTACCAGCAGTAGCGTTTGGGAAAAATGCTACGTTACTGAATGCCGATTCGCCTAAACGTATCATTCTGGATAGCGATACAGCAACCGACGATGCGTTGGCGGTGTTGATGGCCGTTACGTCGCCACGGTTGAAGGTGGAAGCGATCACCATTACGTGCGGAAATGTTGGCTTCGAGCAGCAAACCAAAAACGCGCTATATACGCTGGAAATGGCTGGTAAGTCAGGGCAGGTGCCGGTGTATCAGGGCTCGGCGCGGCCACTGGTGCGTCAGGTACACGGAAACGCTACGTATGTGCACGGCAGCGATGGTATGAGTGATTCGTTTTTTCCGGAAGCCAAGCAAAAACCAGAGCAGGAACACGCCGTTGATGCGATTATCCGACTGGTCGAAAAATACCCGAATGAGTTAACAATCGTTGCCATTGGACCGCTGACCAACGTAGCACTGGCCATTTTAAAAGCGCCTGCTACCATGAAAAAAGTGAAAGAACTTTATTTCATGGGTGGCTTTTACAAGTTTTATGGCAACATCAATCCGGGTGCTACGTACAATGCGTGGGTCGATCCGGAAGCTGCGCGTGTGGTGTTTCAGTCAGGAATTCCGCTAACGACTGTTGGTTTCGATGTAAGCGTGAAAAGCTCAGTGTTTACCGATGCAGATTATGCGAAAGTTGAAAAGCTGGGCACCAAATACGCCGACTTCTTTCTGAAAATCAATCGAATCCGGCGGAAGTACTGTATGGAGCACCAGAAAATGAACGGCTCCAATCATCCGGATGCCATAACCATAGCGGCTGTTATTGACCCGTCGATAGTGACTGAAAAGGTAAACCGTTTTGTTGATATCGAAACACGCGGAGAATTGACATTGGGCGCGTTAGCCATCGATGAGTTGGGCGTGTGGGGAAAGCAGCCAAACGCAACGATCTGTGTGGAAGCCAATGAAGCGATGTTCAAGAAAATGGTCTTCGATACGTTGAAAATGGCTTGAAAATACGTAGTTTGTCGTTTAACCTCTTGTTAATCAAAATTTGAATACAGTGTCAGCGAAATTGGAAGAATCATCGACCCAAGTAGACGAATCGTCTTCGCTGTATAGCGAGGACTTGGCTCCTGTGCCCATCTCGAAGCGTACCTGGACAACCTGGAATTATGCCGCTCTGTGGATTAGCATGAGTTTGTGTATTCCTACGTACATGATGGCAAGTTCGCTGATTCAGGGTGGTATGAACTGGTGGCAGGCTATTTTTACAATCTTTCTCGGTAATACCATTGTGCTGATTCCCATGGTGTTAAACGGTCACGCGGGGGCGAAATATGGTATTCCGTTTCCGGTGATGGTACGTTCCAGTTTCGGAACCAGTGGGGCTAATATCCCGGCGTTGCTACGTGCCATTGTGGCCTGTGGCTGGTTCGGTATTCAAACCTGGATTGGTGGTTTTTCGATCTACCAGATGCTACGTCTCTGGATTCCGTCGCTGGAAACGTTGCCTCGAATTTTTCCGGCTTCGTTCGGACTGGAAACGGGACCGGCGATCTGCTTTCTGCTGTTCTGGGCGCTGAATATGTACGTAGTGTATCTCGGTGTAGATAGTATTCGGAAACTACTGGTATTCAAAGCATTCTTCCTGCCAGCGGCTGCACTTGCACTGCTGTTCTGGGCCATTTCAGTCGGAAATGGATTGGGGCCAATTTTACAACAACCTGCCAAATTTGCTGACTCGTCGGCCTTCTTTGCGTTCTTCTTTCCGGCACTGACGGGTATGGTTGGTTTCTGGGCTACGTTGTCGCTCAACATTCCCGACTTTACGCGGTACGCTACCAGTCAGCAGGCGCAGGTGAATGGTCAGATTATTGGCCTTCCGCCAGCCATGACGTTGTTCTCATTTATTGGCGTAGTTGTTACGTCGGCCACAACGATTATTTACGGCACTACGATTTGGGACCCCATTGTGCTGGCTGGAAAATTTGACAGTAAACTTCTGGTGAGTATTGCCATGATTGCGGTTGCCATTTCGACGCTGGCAACGAACATTGCCGCCAACATCGTGAGTCCGGCCAACGATTTTGCCAACCTGGCTCCCTCGAAAATCGACTTCCGGAAAGGTGGGTATATTACGGGTGTTATTGGCATGCTCATTTTTCCCTGGAAACTTATCGCCGACCCAACGGGCTTCATTTTTACATGGTTGGTTGGGTATTCGAGCCTACTTGGACCGGTAGGCGGCATTATGATTGCTGACTATTATTTTCTCAGGAAAAAACAGCTATCTGTCAGCGATTTATATAGTCAAACGGGTATGTATAGTTTTAAAAATGGATTCAATTCAGCAGCTATCTGGGCGTTGCTGGCAGGTATTCTTCCCAATATTCCTGGTTTTTTGGTAACGATAGGTGCTTTGTCGGCTGAGAGCGTGCCGGGTTGGATTACGCAGTTGTATAACTACGCCTGGTTCGTTGGATTTCTGGTGAGCGGTGGCGTGTATTTGGGACTGATGCGAGGGCGATACCTTGTTCAAAAACCTCAGCTTACTACGGCCTGATACAGTTTTAGGCCTGTTGAGAAAAGTTAATAATTACTATGTCTGTACTGATAAAAAATGGCCGGATTATTACGGCTTCTGACGATTACGTTGCGGATATTTTCATCGAGGGAGAAACGGTTTCGACAATAGGAAAGAATCTCACAGTGGAAGCCGATACAGTCATCGACGCGTCGGGGAAGCTGGTTTTTCCGGGAGGTATTGATCCGCACGTCCATTTAGAAATGCCGTTTATGGGTACGTTTTCGAGCGATACGCACGAGACGGGAACGCGGGCGGCTCTATTCGGAGGAACAACGACGGTCATTGATTTTGTCCTGCAAAAACAAGGGCATTCCTTAAAAGAAGCTCTTGCCGAATGGAATTCCCGCGCTAAGGGTACGGCGGTGGGCGATTACAGTTTTCATATGGCCGTTACTGATTTCAACGATAGTTCGAAAGCTGAAATTAAAGAGATGGTTGAGAACGAAGGTATTACGTCGTTCAAAACCTTTATGGCTTATAAAGGCGCTCTCATGATTGACGACCGACAGATGGTCGGTCTGATGCAGGAAGTGAAAAAGCAAGGCGGCATGGTAACGGTTCACGCCACCAACGGCGACGTCATTGACTACCTCACGGCCAAACACCGTTCCGAAGGAAAGTTGTCGCCACGCTACCATTATTTATCTCAACCTGAAGTTACTGAGGGTGAAGCTAGTGGCCGTTTTACCGATATGGCTGATTACACCGGCTGCCCCGGCTACATCGTTCACCTGACGTGTGAAGGGGCACTGAACGCGGTACGTAATGCGACCCGACGAAATCAGAAAGTGTTTGTTGAAACCTGCATTCAATACCTGACCCTGGATGCGTCTCTTTACGGGGAAGATTTTGAAGGCGCGAAATGGGTCATGAGTCCGCCGTTGCGGGAAAAGAAAGACCAGCAAACCTTGTGGGCCGGTATTAATCAGGGTCTCGTTCAGGTTGTTGCCACCGACCACTGTCCGTTTATGTGGGAGCAGAAGCAGATGGGGAAAGATGACTTCTCCAAAATTCCGAACGGGCATCCGGCTATCGAAAATCGGATGGAATTACTCTATAGCGAGGGCGTTCACAAGGGAAAAATCACCTTAAACAAATACGTAGAAGTGGCCTGTACGAACCCCGCCAAAATATTCGGTATGTTCCCCAAAAAAGGAACTATTGCTGTAGGGAGCGATGCCGATATTGTTATCTTCGATCCAAATGAAATGCACACCATTTCAGCCAAAACGCACCATATGAATGTCGATTATTCGGCCTATGAAGGCTGGAAGCTGACGGGCAAAGTAAAAACCGTACTGCTACGTGGCACCGTCGCCATCGACGACGACAAGTGCCTGGTAGATAAGGGGTACGGTCAGTTTATTAAACGTAACAAAGTAAGCGGGAAGATTTAATACCATAGGGCAGAGGGATAAGGGCATGGGATTAGCTTGTCTCTCCGTCCTTACCCCTCTACCCCTAAACTAAATAAACATGCCAAGAATCATAAAATCGGGATTGATACAGATGAGCCTGCCGAAGACCGAAGGCGAGGGCTCTATTGATGAAATTAAAGAAGCGATGGTGCAAAAGCACCTGCCGCTTATTGAAGAAGCCGGTCAGAAAGGGGTGCAGATTCTGTGCTTACAGGAGATTTTTAATACCCCTTATTTCTGTCCGGGACAAAATTCGGAGTGGTATAAATCTGCGGAAACGGTGCCAGGGCCAACCACCGAACGGATGGCCGAGTATGCGAAGAAATATAGCATGGTCATGATTGTTCCGATTTATGAAAAAGAGCAGGCTGGAGTGCTTTACAATACGGCTGCGGTGATCGATGCCGACGGTACGTATCTAGGCAAATACCGAAAGAATCACATTCCGCATACGTCCGGTTTTTGGGAGAAATTTTTCTTTAAACCCGGAAATCTCGGTTATCCGGTTTTTCAGACGCAGTACGCAAAAATAGGCGTTTACATCTGTTATGACCGCCATTTTCCGGATGGGGCACGTTGCCTGGGTCTGAACGGAGCGGAAATTGTGTACAATCCATCGGCAACGGTGGCTGGACTTTCACAATACTTGTGGAAATTAGAGCAACCCGCACATGCTGCGGCCAACGGTTATTTCATGGGCTGCATCAACCGGGTAGGGGAGGAGAAGCCCTGGAACCTTGGGCGGTTCTATGGTACGTCTTATTTTGTTGACCCGCGCGGTCAGATTTTTGCCAGCGCGTCGGAAGATAAAGATGAATTGCTGATTGCTGATTTCGACCTCGATATGATCGACGAAGTACGTAGCGTCTGGCAATTTTTCCGCGATCGGCGACCGGAAACTTATGACAAACTGGTAGAGTTATAGCCGCTTGTTAACAGCTACTAAACTTACCAAATCCTATACGGATGTTCGGGCGGTGCGGAACGTATCATTCAGCCTGGAGCCGGGACGTATCATGGCGCTAGTCGGCGCGAGTGGTTCGGGAAAAAGTACGTTATTGAATCTATTGGCGGGGTTAGCCGATGTCGATTCGGGTGAAGTTCGGCTCAACGGGGAGCGTGTGAAAGGGCCGTTGGAAGTGCTGGTGCCGGGTCACGTGTCCATTCGATTGGTGCATCAGGAATACCAGCTGATGCCGAACGTATCAGTACGTGAAAATATCGCTTATGCGCTACGTTTTTTCGAGAAAAGCTACCGCGATTTTCGGGTAAACCAACTGCTGAAACTCTGCCGGTTAACCGACGTGCAGGACCGAATTCCCCGTCAGGTATCTGGCGGAGAGAAGCAACGCACGGCCATTGCCCGCGCCATTGCCGACAAACCGGCTCTACTGCTGCTCGACGAACCATTTAGTCATCTCGACTTACCTAACCGGCTCATTGTTCGTGATTTATTATTTGATCTGGTACGTCACGACACCACTGACGAAACAGCTACCGCCTGCCTGATTGTGACGCACGACGCAACTGACGCGCTGTCGATTGCTGATACGTTGGGTATTCTGTGCGATGGGAAACTGATTCAGACTGGCGCTCCCGTCGATGTTTATCATCATCCCGCAAATGCTTATGCTGCGCGGATGACCGGTCCGGTTAACATCGTCAAAGCAAAATATTGTCAATTGCTCGGATTGTCTGAGTTAGAACTTTCAACGGAGTTAATCTGCCTGCGTCCGGAGCGAATAAAACTTTTGGAATCAGGAATTCCGGCTGTAATTCGGGCGATTTACTTTAAGGGAAGTCATTACGAAATCGACGTAGAGGTTTCACGCTACGTATCGCTGCGACTGCTAACCGAACGTAGTGACCTGCAGCGTGGCCAAACCGTTGCTATCGCCATTTCACCAAATGATATATGGCAGGTCAAAAGCTAATTTTTAGTAACTATTCAGGCAGGACGTAGTTGTTTTGGGTAACAAACTCAACAACGTTATGAACCGCGACGAACAAGTAGAAAAGGACGAACCGAATGGAAAAGCTGACGTATTAGTCAGTGAAAAAACGGAGAACGTAAAACCAACCGGTGTAGACGACAATTCAACCGGTATGGGCGAAGACGATTACCTGGCGAAATCGAATAAAGAAAATGATGAAGACTAAATAGCTGTAAAGCTGAAAAACTGAAGGGTTATTAAGTTGGCTGACGCGAAAGCAATTCATGCGTCAGCCAACTTAATAACCCTTCAGTTTTCAGCTTTACAGCTATTTAAAGCAGTCGCTTGATCAACTGCTCAACGGAAATACCTTCGGCCTCAGCTTTAAAGTTTCGGACAACCCGGTGGCGCAGGATCGGCAGGGCAACCGCCTTTACGTCTTCAATATCCGGCGAATACTTGCCCGTTAACAAGGCATTGCATTTGGCCGCCAGAATTAACGCCTGCGAAGCACGTGGACCAGCGCCCCATTCCAGGTACTGATTAGCATCTGAGGAAGCTTTATCGGTATTAGGACGAGTTTTATGCACCAAGCTCACCGCATATTCTACTACGTTATCAACCACAGGTACGCGACGTACCAGATGTTGGAATTCCCGAATTTCCTCACTCGTAATTACCCGTTGAACGTCGTACAGTTTGTCGGAAGTGGTGTTTTTTACAATATCCAGTTCTGACTGATACGAGGGATAATCTAGGTAAATATTGAACATAAACCGGTCGAGCTGGGCTTCCGGTAGAGGATATGTACCTTCCTGTTCGATTGGGTTTTGAGTAGCCAGTACGAAGAAAGGGCGGCCCAGATCATATTTCTGACCGGCAATGGTTACCGCATACTCCTGCATAGCTTCAAGCAGGGCCGATTGCGTTTTAGGTGGTGTCCGGTTGATTTCGTCGGCCAGAATGATATTGGCAAAAACAGGCCCTTTAATGAATTTGAAATTACGTTCCTGATCGAGAGTTTCTGAACCCAGAATATCGGAAGGCATCAAATCGGGCGTGAACTGAATGCGGTTGAAATCGAGGTGGAGAGCACTGGCGATGGTCTGGATCAGTAGGGTTTTGGCTAGTCCGGGCACACCAACCAGCAGACAGTGACCCTGGCAGAAAATGGCCGTTAATAAAAGCCGAACGGTATCATCCTGACCGATAACGACTTTTGAAATCTCATTTTTTAGTTTCTGGTAAGAGCTAGTCAGGGCTTCGGCAGCAGCTACATCTGATGAGTAAGGCACAATGGTTCAGTTATAAGGTTGTAAAGTTGTAATGTTGTAAAGGTATAACGTTGTAAGGTTAAAGAGTTGTAAGGTGGATGATACGTTACCTGCAAACTTTCTAACGCTATAACATTAAAACCGCATCGGCAGCCCGGTATATAGCCTTACAACTCCTTATTCATTTCCGCCTGTACTGGCCGCACTATTCTGCGTGGTGCCAAATATTCGGCAGTTCTGGAATTCGGGGTCAACAGTTATATAGACGTCAGCAACCGATTTTTTAAACCAGTCGTCAATGGCTCGGTTCTTTTTGTTTTGAAGAACAACGGTTTGCAATTTCTCAAAATCTTTCGAGTATTCAGCCGTATGTGGAGCCGTCTTGGCCTTGAAATACAACAATCGTACCGCACTTTTACCATCTTCAGTACGGTAAGGCAAAGGCTTCGAAATACTACCTACCTGCATGGTGTCGAGCATCTGAAACAGGGCATATTCCATGGTTTGGTCCATAGGCAGGCGGGTGCTATTCGTCTGTTGGTCACGTATCAGGCCACCAGCATCGGCAGTCGCTTTGTCTTCTGAATAATCGTGGGCAGCTTTATCAAACTTGAGTGAATCGATCTGGATAAGATTCCGCAGGCTGTCCAGGTATTTCGTTGGGCCGCTTAGGTCCAGGCGGTTGTAGTCGGGACGTAACAGAATATGGCGGGCGTGGTATTCGGCACCCCGCGTCTCGATGAGTTGGATGAGGTGCAAACCAAACTCAGATTCAACCACATCCGACATCTCGTTGGGCTTTAACTTCAAAGCGGCACCTTCGAAAGGAGCCACCATCGTGCCTCGTTTCGCAAATCCCAGATCGCCGTTACGTTCCGCCGAACCTACGTCTTCCGACGTTTCTTTGGCTAGTTTACCGAAATCTTCCCCATTTTCGACCCGTTTTTTGATATCGAGTAGTCGTTGCCGAAGCGCATCTTTCTGTTCTTTAGTTGGTTTGGCAAAGCGTACGATTTGGCCAACTTCAACTTCGGCAGGCATGTAGGGAAGGCTGTCTCTTGGAATAGCTTCGAAAAATTTACGAACCTCGCGCGGAGTAACTTTTACGTCGGTCGTAATTTTTTGCTGCATTTTCTGAACAATCTTCTGGTCTTTAACCTGTGTCCGCAGTTCGCTTTTCAGCATTTCCAGGCTTTTTCCGTAGGCCTCCACAATGTTCTTCTCCGAACCAAATTGCTGGATCATGTACTGCATCCGCTGATCGAGTTCGAGATCGACAATCTTATCGTCGACGACAACGGAGTCAATCTCAGCTTTAGCCAACATCATTTTATTGATGACCAGGCTTTCGAGTATCTGACATTTTTGTGGAGGTGTCTGATTCTGACCTACATACGACTGGTAAGCTTCTTCCAGATCGGAACGTAGCACGTAGTAATTATCTACCTTGGCGATAATTTTATTGAGGCTGATGCCCTGTCCCTGCCCGAAGGTAGGTGAGGTTAGAACCCAACCAACCAAAATAACGAGCGCACTACTGATTACTTTTTTCATGTTTTAAAGATACGCACAGAAAGGCAGGCCATCTGTGTTTTAACAAATTTTATAACTGCTTTGGTCACCAACCGAACCCTTGTTACTTGGCCAGTTTCCGGATTTCCTCTTCATTCACTTTCACTGGGTAGGCTTGTCGGAGCTGAGCCAGCCATTGCTTTTCGAGAACTGCCTGATATTCGTTGATAACCGTTCCGCGCGCTTCGGCAAACGTCTTCGCGCGCGCTGGTTCGATCCGGTCAATAATAACGGCTGTGGGCTTGTTGTTCACCCGAATGAACGTAGCACCTACTTTCCACTGTTCGATGGCATTCAGATAGGGAGATTCACCTTCGGCGTAAGTGCCTGTCGTTATGGTGATTGGCGACGGAATCGACGTAGTAGCGTTCTTACTATTCAGGGTCTTGATAACATCCTCTCGGGCCGTAGTAAAATATTGAAACGTTACGTTCCGCTGGTCATCTCTACTCGCTCCGGGCCGTGCACCCTGGTAATCTTTTTCCATAATACGACGTAGCGCCACCCCATTTTTCTGTAAATAACCAACCACCGAACGGATGCGCCCCGCCGATACCGAATCACGTTCGGATGGGTCGTGTGAACCCGTTACTTCAATAACGTAGTTCGGATTGTTACTCATTATCACAACAATATCGAACAAACTTTCGCGCTGGCGGGCTGTCAGAATTGTCTGCCCTTTTTCGAAAGGCAATGTGGCTGCCGACCGTCGAAGCTGATAAGGTGGCTTACCCGAAAGGGTTGTTGTTGACTGGCGAAGTAAGCTGTCGGTTGAGGCAACCAGGATCGTAGCAACAGCGCGTTCCGGATACGTGTATTTCGCTTTGTTCTGTTCAAAATACTGTCGCTGTCCCGTCGAATCGACCATTGAGCGTTCCCAGACATTCTGTTCCATCACCTGCGAAAGCAGTACCCCGTCACGGATTTCATTCAGAAGCGCCCGGAATTCCGGCGATTTTTTGTCCAGATTCTGCTCTTCAACGGCCATCAACTGGTCGCCCACAAACCGGTCAAATAATCGACGCATGGCTATCATTGGCGAACCGGTAGCCGTGATTTCACCAGCCGACGCGTTGGCCGCCATGACCGGATTTCGCTGGGGTTGTTGCCGCTGCCGGACATACGCAAAAAACTGGTTGACCGTGTAAGGCTGATTCGCAATCGTAAGAATGGTTTTGTTCTGAAGTGTCGGGTCGAGAGGTTCGGTATACCGCCACTGACCACGTAGTAAAGTGCTGTCGGCTTTGGTAAGGGCCTGTTCGAGAACGGGAGCCATTTCCTGAACCGTATACGCAGTCCAGAGCCGCTGAATGGTAGCCTGCCGTACTACGTCGGCCCGACTGTCGGTGGTGACGCGCTGACGTAACGAAGGGGCCATTGTTGCATAAGGTTCCAATCCCTTTCGTTCGATGAGTTTAATGATATGCCAGCCGTAATTAGTCTTGACTGGTTTTGAATAATCGCCCGGTTTGGCCAGGGCGAAAGCAGCATCTTCGAAGGCTGGCACCCAACGCCCTGGTTCGAAGATGGGCAAAGCGCCACCATTGGTTTTCGACGTAGCGTCATCTGATACGTCCCGACAAACTACGTCAAATGATTCTCCTGCCTGCAGACGAGCATAAGCCGCATCGATACGTTCCTGGGCCGCTTTCTGACCGGCTTCGTCGGCGCTGGGGCTGATACGTACCAGAATATGCGCTACACGTACCCGTCCACGGCTGGGACGGCGCCCGTTTACTTTGACAAGATGGTAGCCAAATCGGGTACGTACCGGTTGCGAAATACTACCGTTGGATAGGGTATAAGCCGCTGTTTCGAGGGGATAAAAGATGCCGAAGGCCGACACATAGCCCAGACTTCCTCCGTTCTGAGCCGTCCTGGCATCCTGAGAATGATCGCGGGCTAATTGGGCAAAATCGGCACCGGCTAATGCCTGTTTACGTAACGACAGTGCTGTTTCGTAAGCTTTAGTTGTATCGGCGGGCAGTGCATCTTCCGATACAGGAATCAGGATATGCGATACGTTGACTTCTTCCTGCATGCGCTGGTACGCTTCGGCCGCCATCGATTCAACCAGTACTTTATCCGTTAAATACGACTGCGCTAGCTGTTTGCGGTACGTGGCCATTTCTTCCCGAAATGCTTCGGTTGTGTCACGCCCTTCGGCCTCGGCGGCCAGCACTTTCAGTTTCAAATTCGTGTATAAATCAAAATACTCTTTTACGTCAGTACGTTGAGTCGAGTCGGAAGAGAGCTGATTTTTTGTGAACGACTGGAAAAAATCGTCGGTTGTAAATGACTTGTTTCCAAGCGATAGAATAACAGGTTTCGGGGGTGCTTGCTGCACAATTGGCGCTGGTGTTTTACAGGCCGTTACGAGCAGTGCCAGCAGAATACCTCCTGTGAAATGGCGCATAGCGTCGGGTAAAAAAATAGGGTTATAGATTGTGGGTTTGGCGTTGGCAACCGATTTGCGAATACCTGCCATTTTTTGAAAACCAAGTTTCCAGAAAAAACATTCGCTATGATTATCAACGATTCAGACGGTAGCTTATTGGCGAACCGGCCGGATTTTCGCGGTGTTCAGCAGAATGTCGTACTCCAGTCGATAGGCAAAGGCGTCGCGCATATGTCGCCCGGTGAACTCAGCCGGTACGTGTACAAACCGTTGTTTTTTCTGGCGCACATCGGCCTCGCGAAGTTCCATACTGCTTTGGCCCAATAAATCATCGTCGTCGAGTTTGTCAACCAGTTTCAGCCCTACGCCGGTTGCCATCAGACCCGCCGATACGTACTTCAATGGTGTAAGCACTTCAGTGGCGGCTACCAGCAAACCCACCGGAATCGCCACTACGTTGTGAACCTGCTGAATCTTTGCCATGGTTTCTTTAGCCCGGCTATAGTCATCCACTTCTATCAGAACAACCGAAGCCACAATACGTCCATTTTTAGGCAATTCCAGGCTGATTGGCTTCGCTTTTCCCGTGCCAGCCGCTTGTAAATCCAATTGTTGATTTTTCCGTAGAGACCCCACGCCCCATCCGCCATTTACAACGCCAACGGGCTTATTCTGAGCATCATAACTCGTAAGCGAATAAGCCATCATCAGCTCATCGTGCCGACTGATAGTTTCTTCCAGATTCGTAGCTTTCAGCGAACGGGGCACCAATTCAGCCCTGAACATAGGCTGACGGGCGCAGCTGCTCAGGAGAACTAGGAGGGAGAGAAGGTATTGGCGCATATTGTCTGATCGGACCGCCGACACGGCCGGGATTTTTAGGATTTTAGGGAATGTCTGAACCGGGTGTCTGAACCGGGATTTAGCAGATTGATGGATTTTCTGGATTTTGTTTCTCGCTTCTTTGAATCACCTAATCAATCAGCTAAATCCCGGTTCAGATACTGGGTTCCTGCTGGCTCAGGCAGTGAAAACTTCCTAATCCCCAAACTATATCAGTTGAGTCGATGCCGACGACTTTACGATCCGGGAAGCACTGGCCGATAATGTCCAAGGCCGGCTGATCTTTCGCGCAACGAAAGGTTGGTACGATAACAGAACCGTTCGTAATCAGGAAATTAGCGTAAGAGGCCGGCAAGCGTAAGCCATCACTCACAACCGGGTCGGGCATGGGTAGTTCGACAATGTTGAGTTGTTTGCCATTCAACAATCGCATCTGCTTTAGCTCGTGGTGGATTTCCTGCAAAAACGGGTAATTGTCGTCGTTGGCGTTTGGCTCGTAGGCGGCTAGAACGGTGTCTTCGTTCACGAAACGTACCGTATCGTCGATGTGGCCGTCGGTATCATCGCCCACGATACCTTCTTCCACCCAAAGCACCTGCTGAACACCGTAGTAGTCGCACAGATATTGCTCGATTTTCTCCTGCGTCAGCTGACTGTTCCGGTTCTGGTTAAGCAGGCAGGCCCGACTGGTAAGCACCGTTCCCGCTCCGTTAAATTCTACCGAACCACCTTCCATGATTATGCCCGGCGTTACGTATTCCAGTTTCCGATAGTGCGCAATCTCGATGGGAATCAGGTCGTCGCGGTCGTAGGGAGGATATTTACCACCCCACGCATTATACCCCCAATTGACAATCATTCGCTCGCCTTTTTCGGGATTGATGAGAAACGCCGGGCCGTGGTCGCGACACCACGAATCGTTGGTCGGGTGGGGTAGGAGCGTAATGCGGCTCATATCGACTCCGGCAGCCAGCAGACGCAGCTTTGCGGCCTGTATCACAATGTCGTTGTGAGCATTGATGCATACTTGTTCGCTTTCAGCAATGGCTTTTATGAAGTCGATATAAGCCGGAAACATCAATTCCTGACGTTCGCTGCTCCAGGATGCTTCGGTATGTGGCCAGCTAAGCCAGGTTGCTACGTGCGGATGCCACTCTGACGGAAAGAAAAAGCCCTCACGGGCAGGTATAAAAGACATTTAATCAGTGCGATTTATGGTTGAGTTGCCGATTCAACCAACGGTTGTATATTCGGGTGAGCATTATAGACACAACTGCAAAAATACACAAAATATGCTGTTCAACAGGAAAACCCGATGGTTCAGTCTAGCTAACCTTCTCCTGATCTGGTCCATAGAAAGCATAGCTCAGCCGACCCAAAAACCTTTGTCAGAACTCGATCGATTACGTATCTGGCATCCCATTTACAAACCTTCTGAGTACTCGATAAGTACTTATTCCAATCGTGATGACTACACCTACGAAACCTTCGATGAATTGCTTCAACAGGCTAAAGAGGGGCGAAAGATCGATGCATTATCAATCGATAAAGAGGTCTGGAAAAAGAGTAATATCGCTACGTTAAGTCAACTGAAAACGGTACGTCTGTTAAATCTGAATGGGTTAACAACTGGGCAGACAGATTCTTTATTTCAGGTTATTCAGGACTGGTCCTCTCTGGAGCGGTTAATTGTTTTTGAAGCCCCATCAAAAGGGAATAAAAAAGATCGCGCTCAGCTATTGACTGTACCCGAAAAAATCCAGCGATTTTCAAAACTGACCGACATACGGCTCAATGGCGATTATCGCCTTTGGCAATCGTCTATAGAAAAGGTGTCGGGTCTAAAAATGCTTGACCTTAATCAGATGTATATACCGTCAACCAATACGGTACTACTTGATCTGAATAAGCTGAGCCAATTGGAAGCGTTGAAAATTACTGGTCAAAACTGGATTATTAACCAGCAGTCATTCAGTAACTTAAAACAATTAAACGAATTGTCGCTGGTGGCTTTCAAGGTCGATACCACTACGTTCCAGCAAACGATCAATGGACTTCCCGGGCTGAAAATATTGACGATAGATAATATCTGTGAGTTACGAAAATTGAATCTGAATCGATTAAGTAATCTTAAAGAGTTTAATCTGCTCAATAATGCAGAACTGGTACTAAATGCCAATGATTTCGCCAGTCTGTCGAATCTGGAACGGCTCACGATTCAACTTAATCAACCAATTGATCTGACAGGCATTTGTGCATTATCAAACTTACGCACATTACGGATTTTGGGGCGGGGAACGCTACTAAAAGCTCCTGAGTGCCTTAGTCAGTTGATTCAACTGACGGAACTACGTATCGAAAATCTGAAACTGGATCGATTGCCCGTTAGAATAGGGGCGTTACGTCAGTTGAAAAGTTTGTCTCTGAACAATTGCGGACTGGAGTCGCTGCCTGCTGATATCAGCCAGTTAACTGCCCTGCAAGAGTTGCGTCTGGACGGGAATAAGTTAGTTCGATTGCCTGATCTCGGGCAAATGCATTCGTTAAATCAGTTGAATGTTATTGGAAATCAGCTAACTACCTTGCCTGATGATTTAGGTCAATTGGTGAAATTAACCTCATTACAGGCGTCCCGAAATAAACTGACTCAATTACCAGCATCGCTGAGCCGACTGGTGGACTTGAGATCGTTAAACGTTGTTGATAATAACCTGGAACGGCTGCCTGATGATATTGGGAGACTCCGGAAACTTCATTTTCTATCGCTTCATAATAATAAGTTGCAGGAATTGCCGAACAGTGTTGGACAGATCGATTCTCTGGAGGTGTTGTTTATTGGTAATAATCGCTTAAAAAGTCTGCCAGGCAGTATTTCTCGCTTGAAAAACCTCTATACCTTACAGATTGGTACGAATTCACTAACTACGTTACCGGCAGATTGGGGAGGGCTTGTGAAACTGAAAGAATTGTCGATTGATGCAAACCCAATAACCGAATTACCATCGTCAATTTGTGAATTGCGTAATCTGGAAACGCTCTCGATCATGGGAACTCAGATACGACTTTTGCCCGAAAATATAGGTGCCTTAACCAAACTTCGCCAGGTAACGCTGAGTAACAATGAGTTAATTGCTTTACCAAACAGCATTGGCCGCTGGCAGGACGTAATGAATCTTTCTTTAGATCGAAACAAGCTGGAAGGATTGCCTAATTCAATTGGACGGTTAACAAAACTTATTACTCTGAGAATCACAGGGAAAGATAAGGTAACGGAAGGAAGTACTGGCGGATTGCAGCTACTACCCGATAGCCTGGTTTATTGTACCAGCCTTTGGAATATAGCTATTGAGCGGCAACCCCAGCTCGATGCCGACGATACGTTCTTAAAATTGGCTAAACTGAACAAGTTATTTACCCTGAGCCTCACCGAATGCAATATCAGCCGTTTACCAGCTCTTTCCTGGAAAGATGTTAACTGGAGCCTGTTGCGGTTGCATAATAATTTACTGACTGAACTACCCGTCAATATTCTGGACGCTCCCAAACTAAATGCCGTTTCGTTATGGGGGAATCAACTTCCGGACATGTTGAATCGGGATTTTTACGATAAAGAAGGCCTGCGTGTGGGTTTTGTCGACGCTGGACTGCTGCCACTAGGAAGCTTGCGTAAACCCAATCGACGGGTAACGATGGCTTACCAGCAATTAGCTGCCCAGAAAGCCGGAACGCGCGATTGGTCGGGAGCAATGAGTGCTTTGGAGAAGGCGATTGACTATGCTCCTGATACCATTTTGTCCATGCCGTATGCCCAGCGGGCTAGTATGCATTTTTTTAGAAAAGAATACGCCGAGGCACTAGCCGATTACGATAAAGCCATTCAATACGCTCCGCAACTCCGGAAGGATAAACTTATGGACACATTGGGTGTAAATCGAAACCTGGCTACGTACTGGCAACAGAAAGCTGCAATTATGGGCATTCTGGGAAAACAGGATGATGCGCTCAAGGCCATAACACAGGCCGAACGATACGTACCAATCCTCGACCAAACGCCACTTAGTGGGTTGATTTATACGGAGAAAGGACGATATCTGGCCTTAAAAGAGAAACAGGCCGAGGCCGATTCCAGCTTTAGTAAAGCAATGGATCTGTATGAAAAACTACCCTACTCCGATCCGGGCATTCGCCTGACCGCTGTTGAATTAGGACTACTAACCGGCCGATATACACAAGCAAAGAACGCCATGAACAAAGTGGACGACAAAGAGCTTCGGGATGGTTTCGAGATATTAAAAGAGTACCTGTCCACTTGTTTGTCCATCGTTCAAAACGAAAAGACCGAAACGCAGGCCACCACTCACTTTACGGATTATCTGGCCAAGCACCCCGCCCGAGTGTATGGCTGGAGTTTTGATTTGTTCGACAATTGGCTGACCAGAACTAAATTATCTCCCGAAAAAATAACTGCCCTTCGTCAGCTTACCGACCTGGTCAAAGAACGACTGACAAAGCCGTAAGTCGGTTAACGAAGGGCAAATACTGAATAGACTAACGTAGCAGCTTCTGAACGGAATCAACCGTCAATTGCGTAAAATCATCTACGATCAACGTAGCGCCAGTATCCGCCAATTCATCACGTGTGTGCGTCGTGGCAAGGGCGATCACAACCATACCTGCCCGAAGGCCTGCTTCAATGCCCGCAAGGGCGTCTTCAAACACCACGCAGCGATCCGGTGATACGTTCACACGCTCGGCGGCTGTCAGATAGATCTCAGGATTGGGCTTGCCGTGATGAATCATACTGGCGTCCACAATGGCATCGAAATAAGGACGTAGTGAAAGGCCATCAAGCGTAAAATGAACATTACTTTCCGGAGCCGACGTACCAACCGCTAATTTGACATGCTGCGCCTTTAACGCGTTCAGAAAATCAATTAACCCCGGCGCAGGCTGAAGATGCGGCCTATACAATTCCCGGTAAATAGCTTCCTTTTCTTCAGTCAGCACAATCAGTTCGCCGGGCGAGATTGGGCGCTGAAAAACGTAGGCCATCGAATCCGCAGAAACGCGCCCGTTAATGTTTTCGACGTATTGCTCCAGCGTTAGTGGTCGATCATGCTTGTGCGCAAACTGAAGCCAGGCATTGATGTGGAAATTGGTATTGGCAACTAAAACGCCGTCCATATCGAACAGAGCGGCAAAAGGAGCATTGGCCATGAGACAGGTTGTAAAGTCAGCGAAAACGCCTGAAAGCGCAAATAAAGCGCATCACGGGTTAATTAACGCGATTGTCGAGTGATACGTCGGGCAGGATATTTCCTGCCAGAATGGCTGCCTCATGCAATAACTCAGTGGAAACCAGCTCATCCGTAACGCTTTCAATACGTTCGTCAAACGCGTCCAGCTTATCGTCCTGATTGGGTAATGAAGGCGTCATACCCAACAACAAACGGCCTATGTAGAGTAAGCTAAGCGAAAACCGCAGTTCGGGTAAAACGTGGCTATGACGAGTTTCAGGTTCTGTTGACATACTATCTAAATCCCGGTTCTGACTAAAGGGGTTTAATCTTGATATTTCTGAAATAAATGGGTGCGCCGGCGTGTTTGCCCTGCAAGCCAATGTAGCCCCGTAGCGGCAGTTCGGCCGGAGGTTTGCTAAGCCATTCCGGTACGGCAGTGCCATCAGGGTTGGTCTTGGCCGATGTAAATTTAGACAGGTCAATTGTGTTGATGAGCTGATTATTCAACACAACGTAAATCATTTTCCCTTGGCACGTAATGGTATAGCGGTTCCATTCGCCGGGCTGCTTAACAACGCCTTTTTTGGTAGGTGCCTGATGCCCAAAGAAAGCGCCACATTGCGTATTCGTTGGCGTGTCAGGCAATTTTAGGGCGTAGTCGTCCGCAATCTGGATTTCTACCGCATTAGGAATCCAGTCGGTGGTATCACTGGCATGGACAACCACACCACTATTCGTACCGTTGGCGGTTTTAAAGAACAAGTCTAGTACAAAATCATCGTAAGGAACTTTGGTCCAGATGGTTTTATCGGCAGTAGCTGTTAGAGCACCATCATCATCAAAGTCCCACACGCCCTTCGGGAAGGAAGCTTCCGATAAATCAGGACCGAAAAGCGATTTCCAGCCGGGGCCACTAGGATTCGGGTGACCTTTGGGGGCTGAACTGGTTGGTGCCTGAGCAAAAAGGGTGTGCGCAAGACTAATCAGGACAATCGCTATCAGCAGATTTTTTTTCATTGGTAGAAAGTTTGCTCTATAAAGAGAATGACCGTGCCAATTTAACGTAACGTAGCACCCGATACGTATCGGGTGCTACGTTCATTGTTACGTCTAAACGAATTGTGCTTCACTACGTTGCGCTTCGGCATCCTGCTGACGGAAGCTTTTCATGATCCAGCCGCCACCTATTACGTCGTCGCCTTCGTAAAAAACGGCAGCCTGTCCCGGTGCGATGGCCGAAACGCCTTCATGGAAACGTACCTCAATCTCATCATCGGCGATTTGCGAAATAATTGCCGACGTACCGGGATCTTTGTAGCGCACTTTCGTAACGGTTTCGAGTGGCCCGGCAATCTGGTCGTATTTCTGTAAGTTCAGTTTACGGACAATCATGCCATCGCGTAGCAAATCCTTGTCCACGCCCAGCACAACTTCATTTGTTTCTTTCCGGATTTCGGTAACAAACATAGGTTGTCCGAATGCCATACCCAGTCCTTTCCGTTGGCCAATGGTATAGAACGGGTAACCTTGGTGCTTGCCCAGAATTTTACCAGTCCCTTCCATCACGAAATTGCCTCCGGCAACCTCGGCTTCCAGTCCCGGCATGCGTCGTTTCAGAAAACCACGATAGTCATTATCGGGGACGAAACAGATTTCGTAAGATTCTGATTTAGTAACCAGTTCAATAAAGCCCCGTTCTTTCGCCATCTCCCGAATCTCGGATTTCCGCAGGTGACCCAACGGTAACTTTGTCCGGCTCAGGCTTTCCTGCGATACGCCCCAGAGCACGTAAGATTGATCTTTTAACGTATCAACGCCTTTCGAGAGCACGAACCGATTGTTCTCTTCCCGAATATGCGCATAGTGCCCGGTGGCGATGGACTCGCAATCGAGACGGTCGGCCCGGCGGAGAAGGGCATCCCATTTGATGTGCGTATTGCACAACACGCAAGGGTTTGGGGTACGGCCTTCGAGGTATTCGCCGGTAAAATGGTCGATGACGTAGTCGCCGAATTCTTCCCGTATATCCAGAATGTAGTGAGGAAATCCCAGGCTGACGGCAATATTGCGGGCGTCGTTGATACTGTCGAGACTGCAACAGCCCGTTTCTTTTTTGGAACCGCCTGATGAGGCATAATCCCAGGTTTTCATGGTCATTCCAATAACCTCGTAGCCTTCTTCGTGTAGCAATACTGCTGCCAGCGAAGAATCGATGCCGCCACTCATGGCGACCAGAATTCGTCCGTGTTTGCTCATTGTTGTATCCGCAAGGGTTCAAAGCCCTCCGATTTTCTGTGATTAAGTTAGTCTACTATAACTAACGCGCAAAGGTACCAACAATAATCAGCTTCGGCTTAGTTTCGATTTAAGTTTAGTTCTTTAGCAACTGTAAATTTCAACGCCTAAAATCTGCACTACGTTTATTTGCTGCGAACTGGCTTTTGGGAAGAATATCCTTTTTTGCCGTGAAGCCACTGTGCCGCCTGCCCGGTAAGCCAGAGGTAATAATCCGAATCCAGGTTCGATTCGATACCAACGAATTTTCCTTCGCCATTCAAGGGCAAATCGCCTTCTTTGTGGGTTTTGAAAATGGCGGTTCCTTCGTCAACTTCATCAAACATCGCTACGTAAAGACTCTGAGCACCCGCTGTTTTTGCTCCAGCGACCTGTTGCCAGAGGAAGTCGCCTTCCAGACGAGGAATCTGGTTGTAGACACTGCGGTTGTTTTTGAGATTGCCCCAGCTAAATCCTGGAAAGACCAGCGGTACGTAGTCAACTTTTGCGGACTTACACCATGCTACGTCCTCTGACAACGTACTGCCCGCTACGTTCGCATAGGTTTCAGGTTTATAACGACCTACCGCCCAGGGCATAATAATATCAGCACTTTTGATGAGCGGATGGAGCAAATCCGACGCTTCGGTGTCTTTGGTCATTGTCCGCCAGTAATAAGGCACTCCGAGCAGAACCGACGTTTTCTTTGTCGGGCCTTTAACCCGATCCACCAGCGCCTGAATATCGGCGGTCGTGTATCGGCGGCCATCGTTGAAACCCACGCCCCAGATGGCGAGGAGTGGTTTACCGTTATGCCGCAGATACGTCGGATTCTGCTTGTTGTTGAACAGTGAAAAAAGTTGCTGCACTTCCTCCCAATCCTTTACCAGCAAATCCATATCTGCCGAGGTTGAGCCACTCAGATCGTACATAATGCAGATAGCACGACCATATTTTTTGGACGCTTTCAGGGCATTTTCCAGCACTTTGTTAAAATGCCGTTTACCTTTTTCTGACTTCACTTCGGCTAGAAAACGCTGCATGAACACACCATCAATACCATACTCCTTCATCCATTTGAAATGCAGATCGACACTGCTTTCGTCGTAGGGGCTATAAAGTGTTGCCGGGCTTCCGTCGGCAAATTGAAAAGCTGTTTTATAGGTAGTCGTATATTCTTTCACATCAGGCCAGAAGTCAATTGATGCAAAACCGGGTTCGAATTTGCCCCGTTTCTGATAGTGATACCAGCCACGATCAGAGGCATCGCCCTGAGCCGCAAACCAGCCCTGATAACCGGCCATTACCAAGCCTTTGTAACTGGTGTAAAGGCAACCTTTTTCGTCGTATTTAACTTCGGTCAACTGGCTTTTACAAACAATGGTGACCAGCAGCCAACAGCTAAAGGAGAGGAGTAATCTCTTTTTCATAATGATAAGGGGGCTGGTTTAACGCCCATTTGTTCTGGGTTTTACTAACTCGTTTAGTGTCTGGATGGTATAGATATTTTACTATGGATTGCTCGGTAGCGGGTAGGTTTTGCCTTTCTGTGTTGACAGATTAATTAGACATAGTGCTACGTTACGCCGTTAATTCGTCTTGCGGCTTTGCTTTTGTCCTTTCTGATTCCAGAAAATAAACGTACCGCGATCGGTGGACGTAACGATATCGATTGCGCCATCCTTATTCAGGTCGGTAGCCAATACGTCTGATCCGACACCCGATCGATTGTGAATCAGTTCGGGAATAAACTCAGCACCACCCGGTGCTTTCGGGTTACGAACGGTTCGGTAATAGTACAGCACCGGAGGCCCGTATGGGTCGGGGTCGAAGTAGTTGTCCAGGTGCGACCAGTAGCGTTTTCCTACAATAAAATCGGGAATACCATCGCCGTCGACATCGGCTTGCGTCGAGCCGTGGGGTTGCGAAAACGTTACGTTGCCCGCGTTTTTCGTGGAGAAATCGTCGCTAATGATGTGTTGTACGAATGAGACTTTACCGTCGGCGCTACGTTGCTGTTCATACCAGCCTAAGCCAAAACCATGAGCATTCAGGCCCGTCACTACGTCGTTTAGTTTGTCGCCGTTGACATCGTACACGGCCATCATGCTACCGCCTACGCCCGGCCCCCGGTGACCGTATCGGGCAAAGGCTTCCGGGTGATAATTCCATAATTTCCCAAGGCTATCAGCGGTTGGCTGCTCCCACCAGCCGTTCGGATTAACCAGGTCGATACGTCCGTCGCCGTTAATGTCGCCAATACCAATGCCGTGCGCCAGAAAATAGCCTTTTTCGGAGACAGCATGCACAATCCAGGGTTTCGTTGGGTCGGCTGGATCGGGTTTGGCGTAGCGAAGTTCACCCTCCGCCCCGTAAATCAATTCGGGTTTTTCGTCATTATCAATGTCTTTAAACAACGAGACTTCCGTCTGGACAGGAACCACGACCTCGAACTTGTCCCAGCGACGCGATTCGCCCTTGGGGTTCAGATACAACGTAGCACGGGGTGGCCCCGTCAGAATGTCCGTCCAGCCGTCGCCATTAAAATCGTAAGCGTACTGGCAATTAACGTCCGTAAACTCTTTCGACGGATTGAATGAAAAAGCCGGATAAATTTCCCGCGACTGGGTAAAATCAGGGCCATAGTAAATATAAGGACCGGCCACTACGTCGGTATTGCCATCCCGGTTGAAATCACCCGCACCGGCGCCCCAGGAATAGTACATATCATTGATACGTTGCACCTGAAAACGGGCCGACGTTTTCTCCGTAGGCATGGTGCGTATGGCCGCATCTTTATAGCTGACATCCTTGAACCGAACTTCGCCGGTGCCACTCGCATACAACGCGATAGGACCGTATCGACCGGCCTCTTCGTCGGCTGCACCCCCGGCCATTTCGCCACTATCGTTGAGGAATGTGCGGATGATGTTGTTGTCCAGGAAAATTTCGACCTGATTCCAGTCATTCGGGCGAAAGCTGCTTTCTACGCGGGAAATGGGCAGTTTTAGCCCAAAATAAGCTGGACGTCGGTTTCGATTTGCGGCTGCATTATTGGTAGTTTCATTAGGTTTGGGCGGAGGGGCCAGTCGAACAATGCTTCCCGCCGAACGTAACTTCTCACGCGTCAACTCGCGCCCCTGAGCATCCAACGTAACGCGGTAAGAACCAACTTCTGTCTCCCGAATCGATACCAGGATTCCTTTCAGCCCCTCGGCTGTTTTCTCCAGCCGAAACAATACCCCCGTTTCGCTCCCGCCAATACAGCGGAATTGTGCATGAAATCCTACGTCCTGATAGGAACGGTCGAGCAGCAGATAGCCTGACTGAGCCCCAGATTTCAACGTAGCGACTAGTTCACCGTTTTCGGCTCGCCAGTTGGCTTGCCCCAGTGAGTGCCAGCCGTTGAGGTTGGAGCCTTTAAACGTAACATCTGGAACAAACGTTAGTCCGCTTCCAGCTTTAGCGTCCGACGCACCCGACTGCCCGAACGTAGCGGTAACACTGAGCAACAGGAGACAAGACAGTAGATTTTTCACAAAGTGAGTTGATTAGTGGCCTAGATGTTACGTTTTACGTGCTCGATCAGCCAGTCGGCTACTTTCTCGTAATCCAGATTCTGGTACTTGCCGCTATACTGTTCCAGCGAATAAATTCCCTTGAATCCCATCCGCTCGGCAAGACGTACGCATTGGTCGAAGTCGTAGGAAGTATGCTCCATGTTTTCGTTGAAACTGTCCACTTTGGCGGAAATCAGGTAAGCATAAGGCATAATTTTCGCCAAAGCGTCGAAGCGGGCATCCTGTGAATAATTGCCAAAATCAGGAAGGGTATAGATGTTTTTTTGTTCTGGAGTGGATTGACCGACTTCCTGAACAATACGTACATGTACGCCGGGATTCATCTCCAGACCAAAGTGATTTTCAGTCAGCAGAATAAGCTTTTTACGTTTGGCGTACTCATTTACTGCCTTCATCGACTCGATACTCTTCTCCACCGATCCATTCGCCCGGCCGGGGTTGATGCGCACACAGGGCGACTCCAGATAAGCCACGGCATCCATCCATTCGTTGACGTGCGCCAGACTCCGTTGCCGCTCGGTTTCATCGTTTGCCGCTAAGTCGTATGCGCTGTCTACCTGTACGTTCACCAGTCGCGATGAACTGGCTTTCATGCTGGCTTTAAGCTGATCCAGATACGGTTTTTCGAGCGATTCGAAATGATTGCTCCAGAATTCAAGTTGCTGAATGCCAAACCGTTTTTTGTAATAAGTCGGTACGTCCAGCAATGTCAGTTCGTTAGCGATGGTGGCTGTTTCTTTCGGCTTGGTCTGTTTAAATCGGTAGCGAAACAAAACCGTCCCCATAGCGATACGCTCCATTTTGTCAGCAGACACGGGGCGGAATGCCGGTGAAGTCCAGACGGTTAGTATCAGACCGGACGTATTGATCAAAAATGTTCTTCGTTCCATAGAATAAGGATTCATTTTTTTGTCATGCTAACCAGCGGACCGGTTAACATTATAAAAAAATATAGGCGATCATTTCTCAGGAAGTGCATATACTATGTAGCCCGGCGGCAGTCCGTTAGCTCGGACACTTGTATCGCCTTTCGCAACACTCTCGACGGTGAAGTTGGCGGTGGAACTAACGACGAGGTATTGGCGTCCTTTCGATTCGTACATGGATAATAGTCCCTGTGTTTCTTTGGGTAGTTCGCCGGTCCAGAGCGTCTGGCCTGTTTCGGCGTCGAAAGCGTATATTTTGCCGCCTTTGGACGTAGCAAACAGTAGCCCGGTCGACGTAACAATCATACCTTTCCGCTGCGAACCGATGGGCGTACCAGTATCTTTCCCGCCCTGTTTCAACACTCGAATGTCCTGCCCGATTATCTTTTTCCATTTAATCGTTCCGGCATTCAGGTCATAAGCGACGATAAACGACCACGGCGGACTCAGCAGATTGGAATATTCCAGACCGTACCCGGTTGTGTATTTGTTAGCCGGTCTGGCTACGTCTTCAGGATAGGCACGTAGCGCGTTGGTCGGACGCATTGCCGTAAATCCACTTGGTACGTTCGGGACACCCCCAGAAGCCACTACAGGGCCATCCGGCATCGCTACCGAACCCGATGGAGCACTCTGTGGACGTCGACTGCCAGATTCAATCGTACCGCCCAGAAATCGGTACAGGGCGCTCAATGTCTGTTCATCGATGTGCTGAAAGCCGGGCATCTGCCCTTTACCCACGCCAACTACCGCTTTGAAATTATCGAAATTGAGTCGCGTACCGAGGTCTACCAGCGACGGCCCAACAACACCCGTCCGGTCAGCACCGTGGCACGACTGGCAGTAGTTTTTGTATGTACTGGTTGCCCGCGTTATCTGATCGGCGGACAGAGCGGCCTGGCCCAATTCGGTTTTGGCGAGCCGGTAAACGGATGGATATTCCTGAGCCGCTACGTACATGATCCCCGTTTGAGGGTTGGCGGCTGTGTTCCCAAAATTAGCGCCACCCACGGCTCCGGGCATGGCAATTACCTCATACTGATCGGAAATAGGTGTAAATAAACCGGTCCGGGCGGCTGCCATTCGCGACTTCCAGTTGTCCCGTTCTTCCGCCGTAAGGTATGGATTAATGTCGTTGACCGTTACGTTCTGTCGATTGAAGGGAGGTAGTACGGTCGGAAAAGGTTGCGTTGGCCAGGCTTGTTCTTCTGGCATGTTGCTGGCTGGGACGGGCCGTTCCTCGATAGGCCACAACGGCTCACCCGTTACCCGATTGAAGGCAAACAAGAAACCCTGTTTCGTTGCAATTGCTACAGCGTCAATTGACTTTGTCCCGCCAGACCGGTCTTTATGGCGGACGGTCAGGAGTTGTGGAGCAGCCGTCAGGTCATAGTCCCAAAGATCGTGGTGAACGGTCTGGAAATGCCATAGCCGTTTGCCCGTGCGGGCATCGAGCGCCAGCAGGCAGTTGCCGAATAGATTACTGCCGATTCGGTCGGCGCCATAATAGTCATACGTAGGCGACCCGACGGGGAAGTAAGCAATACCGCGCTTTTCATCGAGCGTGATTTCACCCCACGTGTTAGCCCCGCCGACGTATTTGTATGCATCTTTCGGCCACGTATCGTAGCCAAACTCGCCCGGATGTGGAATCGTATGGAAAACCCACGCCATTTTGCCGGTCACTACGTCGTATGCCCGAAGATGCCCCGGTGCTGAAAACAGGTTTTCTCCCGGTGACGAACCCAATAAGATCAGATTCTCAAAAATAGCGCCGGGTGTTGTCGATTGAATCCGCCCAATGGTGGACGGATCGCGGCCCAATCCTTCCCGCAGCGAAACCGAACCATTGTTGCCAAAACTCAGAATCGACTTACCCGTTTGTGCGTCGATGGCCTGTAGCGTATTGTTCAGGCAGAAAAGCAGCCGCCGGTCTTTGCGATCTTTGCTTTCCCAATAATTAATGCCTCGCCAGGTGATTCCATTCAGATTTGCGTGTATCCAGATCTCTTTGCCCGTTGCCGCATCGAGAGCCACCAGCGAATTATTCTTCGCCAGTACGTACATGACCCCATCGACAATAATCGGATTAAACAAATACTCGACCTTATCGGACGTCGGGTAATGCCAGGCAACCTTTAATTGGCCAACATTCTGCTTCGTGATCTGGCTCAGGTTCACATATTTAGACTGGTCAGGTCGACCGCCGTACTGGGGCCAGTTCGAGTCTGAAATGTGCTGGTTGATACGTGGATTAACTCCCTTCAGACCAATCATAGCGAGACCCAAAAAGGCTGAAAGGACGAGAGGGACCAGCCAATAACCAGATAGTCTCCGTTTATGACGTAGTGCTTTCATCGGTAGGTATTTGCATAAATCAGAAGTGAAACTGGTAGGTTACCTGGCTTATTTTGGGCAAATAAGATCCCGAAGTACGATTTTCGTACTTAATGGAATCTTAACAAAGTCTTAATGAATGCCGGAATGCTTCAATTGGCTAAAGCTTTCTTTGGAAAACTTTAGCCAATTGCGTTACGGTCTTAAAATGGTGCCGTCGCTTTTACGTACTGTCCAGCGCGAACGGGTTCCGATGGGGTATTTGGCCGCTTCTTTTTCGTTGATGTCAATTCCCAAACCCGGCGAATCGCTCACTTGATAATAGCCATTCTTTATCGTCGGGCAACCCGGAAATACTTCTTTCACCCGGTCGTTAAACATCTGCGATTCCTGAATTCCGAAATTCCAGACCGCAATATCGATGCTATTGTTGGCCGCGTGCCCCACAGGCGACGTATCACCGGGACCATGCCAGGCGGTACGAACGTTGAACCATTCGCCCAATCGGGCTACCTTCATGGCAGGGGTGATTCCGCCAATCTGAGAAATATGAATGCGGATAAAGTCGAACCACTGATTGGCCATCGGCTCTTTAAACTCGTTAATGTTATTAAAGAGTTCACCCATGGCAATGGGTACCGCAGTAGTCTCCCGTAACATCTTGAACCACTTCGTGTTTTCGGGCGAGAAGGGGTCTTCGATGAAATAAGGTTTGTACTCTTCCAGACTTTTGATCATGTTGATCGCATCGATGGGCTCCGTTAGTTCGTGCATATCGTGCAACAACTCCACGGTTTCACCACAACGTTTGCGTACCGTATCGAACATTTTCGGAACCCGTCTCAGGTACGTCTTCTGATCGGAAAAATCGTCAGTTTCTTTGCCAAATCCGGCGACTTTAAAATCAGGTTTGATATCATTCATCGCACCGACGCCACCATAACCTCCCTGCTGAATACGCACATGCCGGAATCCCATCTCCATAAACTGCTGAACCTTGTCGGCGATGGCTTCGGGAGTTGGTCCGCTAGCATGCGTATACGTATCGACGGCAAATCGGGTTTTGCCTCCAAGTAGTTGATGGACAGGCATGTTCGCTCGTTTTCCTTTGATATCCCAAAGTGCCTGATCGAGACCGGAAAGGGCGTTATTAAGCGCAGGGCCATTCCGCCAATAGGAACTGACATAAGCCGACTGCCACATATCCTCGATGTTATCGACATCTTTGCCGACGCAAAATTCATTCAGATACGTATTGATAGCCGGTACCACAACCAACGCCCGCTGTGTGAACGTAGCACAGCCCAACCCATACAAGCCGGGCTCGGAGGTTTCGACTTTCACAATCACCAGGTTGGCACCGCCCGGGGCTGTCGTGATGGCGCGTACGCTTTTAATTGTGACCGGGGTTGTTCCTTTCGCATAGGCAGGTGTTACGTAGTTTTCGGCGCGTGCTTTGGGGCTATCGAAAAGACCGAAGATGCCTGCAGTTGATCCCATACCTATCATTTTCAAGGCGTTACGACGGGTGGTTTCTGATTGTAGTTCTGGCTTTGACATAAAAGTGTATTCGGTTAATGGTTTAGAAATCTGTTCGTTTGAAAAGCTATTTTACGTCTTTTACGTAGTACTGATTTATAATCTGCCAGTTAAAAATCAGCGTTCTGTTTTCAGGGAAAAGGCGATATAATTTCCGCCGATTTTCTGTCCTCTTCCGCCACCAGCGGCAATGACAACGTACTGTTTTCCTGCCACTTCGTACGTAATGGGTGTTGCAAAACCGCCTGCCGGAAGCTGATATTCCCAGATAACCTTACCCGTCTTTTTGTCGAACGCCCGGATTTTTTCATCCTTCGTTCCGGCAATAAACACCAGTCCGCCCGCTGTTGCCAGTGGACCGCCGTAGCTATCGGTTCCGGTGGTAGGCACGCCTTTCTTGGCCAATTCCGGGTACTCCCCGAGCGGAACCCGCCAGAGGTAATCGCCGGTATTCAGGTCGATGGCATTCAGCGTACCCCAGGGCGGTTTGATACCGGGATAGCCTTCTTTATCGGTAAAGCGTTGCCAGACTTTGCTCACGTACATTGGTACGTAGGGGAAGCCACTTTTAGTCGCCGAAGTGGACGTAGCGGATGAGGTCTGAGTAACTTTGGCCGAACTGGTTTCGGTATTCAGCAGGAAACTGATAAGCGCGTCGCGATCTTTCTCTGATAAATGGCTAAACGAAGGCATCCGACCGCTTCCGGTTTTCAGGAGCGTTTTGATTTCTTCCACTGATCGTTTTTTGCCAATGTCGATGAGTGAAGGTAATTCGGGGCCACTTCCTCGTCGGTCCTGCCCATGACAGGCGGCACAATTTGCGATGTATAAAGCATTTCCCGCTGTAACAGGCACGTTACGTTGCGCCAGATCTGCGCGTTTGGTCATGATCAGTTCCCAGGGTTCTTCGTTGACATTCTGGTAAAGAATCCCTGATGGATCGATGGCATTGCCGCCCCATTCGGCTCCACCACTATAGCCAAAAAGCAGTGTGCCTTTCTCCGTTGGAGGAGCAAATTTATTGTCCGTTTTTAGCTGAAGAAAACGCTCCTTTACGTACGCGTGCGCTTCCGCCGAAAGGTCTGTAATGTCGGCTTCGGTGTACACTTGCCGGTTTGAGGGCAGCGGTTTAAGGGGAGATTTCTGCGTTGACCAAGGATGTTCGCCGGGTAAACCGTTGATAGGAACCTTACGCTCTTCTACTGGAAAAAGTGAAGTTCCTTTATCCCGATCCAGTACGTATACCAGCCCATCTTTGGTTGTTTGAACCACCGCATCAACTTTCTTCCCGTTACGTTGCAACGTAATGAGATTCGGTGGGCAGGGATGGTCACGGTCCCAAAGGTCGTGGTGGATGGTCTGGTAATACCACTTCAGTTTACCCGTTTCGGCGTCCAGCGCCATAATGCAATTGGCAAACAGGTTCTGGCCTTTGCGGTCGCCACCGTAGAAATCAGACGCAGGCGAGCCGGTTCCGAAATACACGACGCCCCGGCCTTCATCCAGCGACATGCCACTCCAGTTGTTAACAGCCCCAATTTTCTTGTAAGCATCGTTTGGCCACGTATCATAACCAAACTCGCCCGGCTGCGGAATCGTGTGAAACACCCACTTCAGTTTACCCGTCACTACGTCAAAAGCGCGAATATGGCCGGGTGCCGCATCACCCGACTCCGACACACTCGACCCGATGATAAACGTATTCCGGTACACAATCCCCGGCGACGTAGCATTTACCGACAACTTACTTACATCATGATCCAGACCAGTTTGCAAACCTTCGTGCAAATCTGCTTTGCCATTGGTGCCAAAACTGGAAATCGACTCACCCGTTGCGGCATTGATGGCGTAAAGACTGGCGCCAACCGTATACAGAATACGTTTGTCTGAACCGCTTTGCCAATAGACAACGCCCCGATTTGAGTTGCGCCGGTCGTTACGTGATGGTTCAAATTTCCAGATTTGTTCGCCAGTTCCCGCTTTCAGGGCGAAGAGGTTCAGGTCAGGCGTAGTGCCGTAGAGAATCCCATCCACCACAATTGGCTGACATTGAATCGCTCGGTCGCGCCGACGTCCGTTCGCATCGGGTTTTTCGGACGCGTCATACATCCAGGTGACCTGTAAGTTCGTTACGTTCTGGGTATTGATTTGGGTCAGTGGCGAATAGCGATTTCCAGCCTTATTGCCGCCGTAATTGGGCCAATCTTTACCGGTCGATAGCGGACCTTCGGCTGTTACCATGCTGGCAATGAAAGCGCCACTTGTTACCAGTCCGAAGATTGCTCCCTTACGATTCAAACGGTTCATAGAAATATGTAAAACAATTGTGCCGAATAGAAGCGAAATAAAGAAAACGTGTTCGCTTAGAACGTAGTAGCGTGTTGAAAGCCAACGTACTACTACGTTCTAAGTGAGCAGTTTCTGCTTATTTATCCCACCAAACGTGTGTGTCCATTTTGTCGCCCCCCTGTCGCTGAATCGCTTCCTGAACATTGCCCGCATTAACAGATAATTCGGAATCAGGGTAGGTGAGTCGGCGGATGAACGCTTCGGTAATTTCGCCTTTGTAGGGATTCGGTTTCAGCGCCGGAAAACCACTACGTCGGAAATTGGCAAAGGCTTCGGGTCCATTCAGAAAAGAGGCCACCCAATATTGCGTATTGATCAGCTCAAGCTCCTTGCCCGTTTCGAGCGGATGCGACTGGAGATACGTAGCAATATCAGCCGCGCTGATCGCCGACCGATCCGTGTATTTTGCCATGCTCTGCATGTGGGCGCGGATGCCGTTGGCGTACGCTGCGGCTGCGTCGCCCGTGGCCCAGCCCCGTGCAATGGCTTCCGCCAATAACAACTGCGTCTGGGCGTACGTAACCAGGAAAACGGGAGCTGTGGTTGCGCCCAGGCGGGTACGGTCTAACTGCGAATAATCGTAAAAACTGGCTAATCCAGCATTTTTGGCAACACCGCCAATGGCTCCATTATCGTACCCGATGGGCATTCCAATCTGTACTTTTGGATCGGTAGAGGCCCGCGAAGCCACCTGATTAGGGCCGCTGGTTGCACCAACGTAGCGAACGGCGATAGACGCCAAACGCGGGTCGTTGTTGCTTTTCAGGTAATTAAGAAAAGGCTCAGCCAGGTAGTAGTTGTTGGCTTCGGCCGCGTTCAGAAAATCACCGATGGCATTGAGGTACTGCGACGAATGCCGGATGATAGCATCATCGTCAGAGGCTTTCATCAGCCCGCCAGCCACGGCTTTGGCTACGTAGGTTTTTGCCGTTGTCTGATCTACTTTACTCAGGCGCATGGCCGCCCGAAACAGTAGTGAGTAACCAAAGCTTTTCCAGCGTACTACGTTCCCGTTATACAGGATGTCGCTGCTGAAAGCCGCTTTTTTAGTATCCAGTGCAGCCGAAGCTTCATCCAGCTCTTTTAAAATATCCGTATATATGGCCTGCTGCGCGTCATACTTCGGAAAAACAGTGCCGTTGATATAACCCAGACTGGCTTCTTTATAGGGAACATCACCGTAGGAGTCGGTCAGCAACATGCTGGCGTACGAGTGCCAGATGCGGGCAATTTGATACAGATTCGACCGGGCCGGATCATTAGCCGTTGCCGTCTTCACATCGGCCGTGTATTTCAGTACATTCCGATAATATTGCTGCCAGTTTCCCGAATTCCGCGTACGGTTATCGATGTTCAGATTTCCGCCGACCAACGCTCCGCCGAATGGCGTAACGACCTGCTGCACAATGGCAATCTCAAACACCAGCGTCGTGAGCGGATAAGACGTATTGGCAATCGCGGAGTTCATCAGATAAACCGGGTCCAGCGATGTTGGAACGAGTTTATTGGTATTCAAATCGTCGAAGCCTTTATCACAACTGGATAGCAGCAGAGTGCTTGTGAGCAGGCAAACCAGAAAGCGTGCTAATTTTTTCATGATGGCTTAGAATTTAAGGTTTACGTTGACACCAATGCTGCGGGTAGTGGGCGTACCACCGTCGCCACCTAACCCGGTCGACGTATCGGAAATGTTGCTAAACTCCTCTGGGTCAATATTCTGAATCCATTTCTTTAGTATCAATACGTTGTTGGCGACCGCATTAACCCGTATGCCTTTAATGAAGAATGTTTTAGGTAGAAGCTTGGTGAAGTCGTAGCCAAGCGTCACCTGACGAAGTTTCCAGAAACCAGCGTTCTCAACGAATCCTTCCCGAATCTGAGTGTTATCGATCGAATAGAACTGCTGTAAATTAGCTTTCGTAGTATTGACTTCCCCGCCGGGATTGACCCCATCGCCGATGACGTAGTTCTGCTCCCGACCCACCAGCGTGGCCTTATGCAGTCCGTGCCGATACGCGTTCCAGTTTGTTTGCGAGAACATGTCGTGGCCCAGCTTGAAATCAATCAGAAACGACAGGTTGATGCCTTTATAATTGAACTGGTTCGTGATACCACCGAAGTATTTGGGGAGGGCACTTCCCAGCCGAATTAGATCGGGCGTACGTAGCGGCAAACCGGTGTTTTTGTCGAACACTTGCCGGCCCTGGCTGTCGCGTAGATAGCCGAAGCCATAAATTTGGCCTAGGGGCTGACCGACAACAAAGCGAAGGTTTCCGCCAATCGTTACGTCTTTATCGCTGTTCCCGAGCTTCAGCACTTCCGACGTATTGTAGGACGCATTGAAACTGACATTCCATTGAAAATTCGTCGTTTGAACCGGCGCCAGCGTCAGCAACAATTCAACACCCTGCGTTTTACTTTTCCCTACGTTAATCAACTGGCTGGTGTAGGCCGACGCATCCGAGGTTTGAGCCGCCAAGATTTGATCAGAACTCAGTTTTTGATAATACGTCAGATCGACGCCGACCCGATTCTGAAACAGTTTCAATTCGGTACCAAATTCCACCTCCGATACGTTCATCGGATGCAGACTGGCGTTGGGAATCGTACCGGTACTAATTGTGCCAAGCGGCTGAAGGCTACCGTCGTAGCTGGTAAACAGGTTGGCATTGACGCCGTAAAACAGCCGGTTTGCATAGGGCGCAATATCCAGATCGCTACCCACCCGCGCATACGATGCTCGAAGTTTACTAAAAGTCAGCCAGGTGGGCAGATTATCGAAGGCCTGCGAGAAAACAAAGCTACCCGTGACCGATGGATACAAAATACTCCGGTTTTCGGGCGATAACGTAGAGAACCAGTCGTTGCGAGCCGTGGCATTCAGGAATAAAAACTCTTTATACGACACCTCAGCGGCACCATACAATGAATTGATCTGACGTTCTGAGTTGGTAAATCCGGGCTCTTTCTGCCGACCGTTTGCCACGGTATAAAGTCCTTTCACAATAAAATCCTGCACGTATACGCTGCTCAAATCAGACTGGACGTAGCGCTGGTTACCGCCGAGTGTTACGTTGACGCCAAAATCCTTGAATTTACGGGTAGCACTCAACAGAAAGTCCGCATTGATTTCCCGAAAATGACCCGCTTCCTGGTTATAGATGCCGTTGAAAAAACCCGCCGGAGCCGGCGACAGAAAAGCGATTCCGGTCGGGTTATTGTAATCGCGGTTTCGGGCGAAATAATCCTGCCCAACTCGGGCCTGCAAATACAGCCAGTCTGTAAAGTTGTAGCGGGCGGATATATTGCCAAAAAGTCGGTCGCGAGTAATGTTTTCGAAGCGATCATAAGCCGAAATGTACGGATTCGTCCGGTTACGGAAACGCGAAAAAACGGTTTCATTTCCGGCGGCATCATACCGTTTCTGATCCAGTAAATCCAGCGGCATGGAATTAGATAACGTATTGATGACCAGCGCAATGTTAAAGCCGTTTCCCGAAATGACAGGCGGATTTCGGTTATTCTCTTTCGAGTAGTTGACGTTGCCCGAGATGATCAGCTTGGGTGTAATATTCTGCGTAAAACCAAGGTTGATCGTCTTGCGGTGATAATCTGAATTCGGAATGATACTTGTATTATCCAGATTCGAAATCGACAGGTTAAAACCGCCATTAGGCCCTCCTGAGGATACCGCAACCGTATTAGTAAACGTGTAGCCTGTGCGGTAAAATTTCTTGTACCGATTGTATTGCGGTACGTACGGCACTTCAACGCCATCGAATAAGATTTGCGTCATGCCCGGCTGAAAACGCTCACCGAAACTCCACACGCCCGAGGTCGGGTTGGGTGCTGTCGGTCGAACGCCATTTTCACCTTCCCCGTATTCATACTGAAAATCAGTATAATCCAGTGGTGAATCGGACGTAACGTTCGACGTAACTTCGACGCCAATACCCCGATTTGCCCCCTTGGTTCGGGTAGTAATCATGATGACGCCGTCTTTAGCACGGGCTCCGTAAAGGGCAGCCGCAGCAGCACCTTTCAATACGTTCATCGTTTCAATATCGTCGGGATTGATGCTCGATAAACCGTCGCCCCCGTCCGAAGTACCCGTACCGCGCGTTGGGTTGTTCCCGCCAATTCCGTACGTACTGTTGTTAATCGGAATGCCGTTTACAACGATCAACGGGCTGTTTTCGGCGCCAAGGGAAGATTGCCCTCTAATACGTATTTTCGTCGTTCCGGCAGGCCCCGTGCCCATTTGCGTGATGTTTACACCAGCCAGTTTGCCCTGAAGGGCGTTCATGAAATTCGCGGTTTTGTTAACGGCAATCTGTTCGGGCGTTGCCGTTGCCGTGGCGTAACCAAGCGTTTTCGATTCCCGCTTGATACCCAGAGCTGTAACGACAACCTCATCAATATTTCTGGAGTCTTCCGCCAGTACTACGTTGATTGTAGTGGCACCAATATAGGTTTTTTCCTGAGAGATGTAGCCCAGATGCGAGAAAACCAGTCTTCCCGAATTGTCTGGCACATTTAATGAAAAAACGCCATCCACGTTAGTTGTTGTTCCAGTAGTAGTGCCTTTAACGACCACACTTACCCCCGGCAATCCGTCTCCTTTTGCATCCGTGACTTTCCCGTTAATTTCAGTAAGTGCCCGCTTTACGTTCTGGATCAGGCCAACCTGCAGCTCCGGCAGACCTGGTTTACTCTCGATGTCGGCCAGGGTAATACTACTGGCTCTGTTAATAATCGACTTCTCAAAAAGTGCGGCTTCTTCTTTCTTTTTGATGACAATCGTCTTACTGACAATGGAATAGCTTAATGGTTGGTTTCTGAATACTTCATCCAGTACTTTTTCTAACGGCGTATTTTTCACCCGTAACGTAACCCGTTTGCTGATCGTGAGCAGGTTCGATTGCAGAAAGAAGGAATAACCACTCTGTTCTTCCAGCTTTATCATCACTTTTTCAAGTGGTGCGTTACGTTCGTTCAGCGAAATCAATTGGCTGTACCCGGCTGCGTACATATGCAGACAGGCGACTAATAAGAATATGCTGGTGAGATTGAGTCGCATAATCCATGTTCGTTTCGTATCCCGACTCATTTGGGTCAGTCGGGGAGTCATTCGCTGCCTAAGCTGCGTCCAGCGTTCGGACTGGCACAGACGTAGGTAAAAAGTAGAATAGTTCATACTTTTGTACGGGTTTGGGGTTGGTAAAAACTTGTACGTCAACAGGTTTTGCTTATCTGCTCATTGCAGAGAAATCCCAGCCTTTCGCCGGAAGTGCTCGCAACACATTCCGGCTTTTTTTATGAGAAACTCCGCGGCTATTCCGAGCCTTGCCCAGTTTAGCAATTGTCGATCAGGATCTTACGGTTATTTTTCTTCCTTCAATTTTAAAGTTGATGCCACTCAACTGGAGAATTTGAAAAATCTGGGAGAGTGGTACGTCTCTCGAAATCTTTCCTCTAAATTTTGTATCCGGCAGTTTGCCCTGAAAATCAACTTCTACGTCGTACCAGCGGGCAATTTGTCGCATAACGGTAGGCAGGTCCGTATCTTTAAACTGAAACTGCCCGTTCTTCCAGGCTATCGTTTCTTCCAGATCTACTTTCGTAACCAGGTTGAATTTACGCTTTTTGTCGACGGATAGCTGAGCCTGTTCACCGGGTTTAAGGATAATTTCGGTCGCGTTTTCAGCTCGGTCTGGGGTGGTTTTCGTAACCTTAACTTTGCCCTCTAGTAGGGTCGTTTTAACACTGCTTTCATCGGAATAACTGTTAATGTTGAAATGCGTGCCCAATACGTCAACAACCTGGCTGGCTGAATGTACCCGGAAAGGCATCGACTGCTTACGGGCATTTTTCTGGGGCGTTATCTCAAAATAAGCCTCGCCTGTGAGCGACACAATGCGTTCATTGCCAGTAAATTTTGTGGGATATTTAAGTGACGAAGCGGCATTTAACCAGACTTTGCTTCCGTCGGGAAGTATAATCCGAAACTTGCCACCGCGAGGTGTTGTAATCGTATTATAGCTGGGTTGCGCAGGGGATACTTTAGAAGAAACTCCTGCTGAACCTCCTCCATACAAGAGTTGCCCATCAGCCGTTTTTGTAATCACTACGTCGGCTTGCCGGGCGATTTGACCATCAGCTACATCGTCGAGAATTATTTTTGATGCATCGGCTAAAGTTAGCACTGCTTTATTACCACCAGGAGCAAAATCTTTCGGCTTTTCCGCAACAGGTTTGGGAGAATTCTGCTTTTTGAATGACGGGTAAATTAACAATCCTATTATAAGTATTACAGCAGCGGCAGCAACGTAACGTAGTGAACGTATACCTATATACGAGGCATCCTTAGGCGAACTAAATCCGGATTCATGAGCTATTTTTTCCCAAGCTTCGGTTTTGTCAGATGAACCAAAGGCCTCCAGCTCATTACTAATCGTCGACTCCTGAGTCAGCTTGATGAACAGAGCCCGGTTGTGATC
The DNA here is from genome assembly GCF_054778555.1 of Spirosoma flavus. Lineage (NCBI taxonomy): Bacteria > Pseudomonadati > Bacteroidota > Cytophagia > Cytophagales > Cytophagaceae > Spirosoma > Spirosoma flavus. Next base: position 840,298 of record NZ_BAAGZL010000002.1, on the reverse strand, counting down.
GCTTTGGGCAATCCAATCGTCCAGCTCTTTCTGTTCCTGATCACTCAGCACTCCTTTAAGATACTTAGCAATCAGATCTCCCTGTCTAAAATAATGGCTAAAATTATCCATGGTATTGCGTTACCTCATAGAGACACGCAGACCAGGGAATAGGATAAAGGAAATATAAAATTTAAAGAAAATATTTTCTGCAGAAAGGTTGAATTGAATTATATAGAAATCAAGGCTTTGATAATAAGGGGTTTATAGGAAGTTGCTGCTTATAGTAACTAATAGTGAAAACAATTCAGGCGAGAGTCGCATTCGGAGCAGTTCAAGAGCCCGCTGTTTTTGCTTCTTGACGGTGTTGATTGACATGCCTAATTCGTCAGCAATCTCCTGATTTTTTTTGCCCTCCAGATAGCTCATCTCAGATATCGTGCGATAATTAGCAGGTAGCGCTTCAATAGCCGAATGAAGTTCAGCCAGGACCTCGGAGGAGATTATTGCGTCCATGATGGTTAATTCTTCCGACTCTGAAAGACCGTTACGTAACCAGTAATCATCTACGACTTTATTATGCCGTATTACGTTCAGACTAGCGTTACGTACTGTTGTGTAGAGGTAGTTTTTGATGGCAACCTTGGTGGGAAAGATATTTTCCCGTTCCTGCCAGTATTTTATAAAAGCGTCCTGCGTAATGTCCTGAGCCTGTGCCTGATCCCGGAGTATCTGTCCTGAGAAGTAGACAAGCCGGTCGTAGAATTCCTTAAATAGCGCATCTAGCTCCAGCGACTCCGAAGTTACTTCTGGATTTTTCCTAATCGACGTTAGTTGCTTGAGTACTCCCATTACACGGTGAGTTTTACGTATGAAAAGCAGAATCGTTGATTTAATACTTGCTGCTCTCTACTGTGTTAGTCTGATAATGGTATTAAAAATTTTATAAATCCATTATTTTTTTGGATCTATCTGATACTAAATAACATAATTACCTTAATAAAATCTTAATAAAACCTTAATTTCTACAAATAGATCTATTAAAGTTTATAAAAACGCAATTTGTCCTGTTAACTAAGCAACCAAACGAACTTCCATACAACGTAGAACAGGTACGTTTTAATCGATGATGGCAGAGAAGGGTTGCTCGTACTCTTCCCCGTAGATAGCTTTATAGTCCCGGAGGAATCGCTCGAAGGTGTTTTTGGCCAACGAATGTTTGCCCATCAACGACAGGGCCTTGCATTTTAAAATGATAGCGTCTTCGCTGACAGGGTCGTAATCAAAAATGAAGTTTGTAATTTGAAGTAAGAGCTCAGGATCTTCGCTGATGGTTAACGTATTGGCATACTTCAGGAACGTATTGATAATCCGGTTTGAAATGTCGGCCTTGAAATCGTCCAGCCAGTAATATTCGGTGTTTTGCAAGAACGGGCCTCGTTTTGTAATCTCGCCCAACTCCATAATTGCCGGTTTGGTTAGGAGAATATTATTATTTATAATAGTCATATACCGCTCATAATCAACGTAGAGCGGCTGGTCGAAATTAAACTCGATTTTCCAATAGCCCGATTCCTTAGAAAGCGAACAAAACTCAACTTTCTCCAACAGATTCCGCAGTTTCGTGATGTTGACAGAGCGGTTATTGCTGGCTTCCCGACCGGACTTATCAGGCCAGAGAATCTCGTTCAACTTTTCGGAGGCTACTCCGCGCTGTTTACCAATGCTATTGAGCGCCAGTAGCAGAAAAAGCTCTTTTAAAAGAGGAGTGAAGGACTTTGTTATATCGATGCCTGAATGATCGAGTACCTGAAAATTGCCAAAAAAGAAAATACTAGACTGCAAGGCTGGCTCCTTAATCAAGGGCTGTAGAATCGAGGGGACTTCCGGCGTCGATAATGGGGTTGTGTGAGGTAACGTATCGTTTAATAGTGGCTGATCTTGATTCGAAACCGGTTCTTTTCTAACTGGTAGGCGTCGTTGGCGAATATAAATGAAGAGAGCAACCATACCTAAACCAGCGATAACGTACCACCAATAGGGGATAACTGCCTGTTGTTCCTGAGCTGTCTGTACCGTTAACGCATTAGGCGGAAATGAAATAGAATACAGCTTTACATCGGTTGTATGAGCTTCCTCATTTTGATACAACGTAACGACGATAAGTTTCTGACTAATAGGGCAGTAATACAGGTCAGCGTATGAGTGAATGTCGTGAAACGAGTAGGGGATAGGGTTGCCCACTACCTCGTAAGATGGCTTATTCAATGAGCCCCGAATCAATTGCAACTGCGCCTTAAACTGCTGATTGGGAAAAATAAGACCGTAATATTCCTTCGATTTTGTATCAATCATCAACGAGTTGGCAAACGCAAAATCCGTTTTCGGTACGTTCAGTTCATAGACTTTTCGGAACGTATTGGTTTTTGTTAAGTACTCCAATACGTCATACGAGTTTTTGGGATTAAGCATCTGTTCCCCGGTCAGGCTTCCGTAACCACCAATGATATAAGACGTATCAGTGGTGGAAGTTGTACCTAGAGCGGCCAGATAACGTGGCGTATACGTATTACCGTTCGTAGCAAGCGTATCCCAGGTTTTGGCGGCAAAACGGTAACGTAACACTCTGTTTTTATAGGTCAACTGGCCATAACCACCCAAAATATACAGCGACGAATCAGAGCGGGAAATGAATTTATTCGCGTGCCAATATTCGGTTACGTTAATTGCGCTGGGGGAAACCGTCTCCGCAGTCCAGTCTCTGGTAGCTGGATTGCAACTGTATACAGACTTTTGGTCTACGAAAAAGCTATAGAGCCGACGATTAAATGGATTAAAAATGGCCTGACTGCCCCGAAACAGATTTAGAGGAGGATTTTTATGGTCCTGAACGGTGCTTCGGTGGGTCGGAACAACGTATTGATACAGTTTTTCAGAGCCAATAACGTAGACCGTTTCGGTAACAGGATCAAATGCTACGTTGGCATAGCCCTTCATCGAAAACTGGCTATTCTTTTTCCACTCACTATGCAACGACTTGATCCAGACCGGGTTTTTGACCGTAGCAAGTTGTCCATCAATTTCGTCTTTGGTTGTCGTGCCGTTTATTTCCTTTAACGGCCAGACGTGTTTTCGCTGGCCATTTTCTGTCAGAACAATGTCTTTAATATTCATCGGGGGCAAATCTTTCGATTTGAATTGCCCGAACTCATTACTCCCGAAAAATAGCTTGTAACAACCTTCATTCTTAAACGATACGTTGTCTTTGATAACCAGCTTGTTATTTACAGAAACTAGCAACGAATGCTGGCTTGTATTCCACTTAATACTAAACCGGTTCCACTGTTTATATAGGTGCGCCGAATCGAGACGGATAACCGATTGAGCCAGCCGATCACCAATGATCATTTTAAAACTTTTCGACTTTTGCTCGTAGAGTAGATCAAGGTTCTGTTTATCGTCCTGAATAATTCTGAAAATGTAGCCGAAATAGGTTGTGTAATTAGGCACCAGGGTCAAATCAAACGAAACCTCTGCATCACCTTTCAGACAGATTGGATGCTCAGGCGTGAGGTTCAGTGAGGTGCGGCTGTCCTGAATTTCTTCGTGGCCAACAAATCGTAATCCATACGTCTGCGCATGGATGGCGGTTGAAGCCATCAACAGCACCATTACGCTACGTACGAATCGATAATATATTTCTCGAAGGATCGCCAAGTTGTATTCAGCTTTATAAACGGATCGCTACGTGTGGAGAAATTCCTGCTGGAATGCGTTGTTACAAGAATTCTCTACACGATACTGCCTCTAAGTTACCAGTTATCCGCTTGCTATCAAAGTGGCTTATTATCCTCAAAAAGAATAAGAAAATTCACAAAATATAGCCTTTTAGTCTAATTGTTAAGCTTTTATTAAGATATTTTTAACCCTCTCCGGCGTTCTTCGTGCCATGTTTAATCCAAATAAATCCGGGTTTATGCACAGAAATTTATTTGCCCAAAGGAGAATAAGGAGGTTGATTCGCCGATCCGTTTGGGGAACGCTACTACTGAACGTAGCACTCACACTGAACGTAGAAGCACAACACTTACTGGCCCGCCATACGAACGTATCGACCAGCACACTAACGAACGTGGCGTTAGCTTCCTCGTTGAATCGCGCCCCACTGGACCGGACCATTACTGGTAAAGTCGTTGACGAAAAGGGGGGCGTATTGCCAGGTGTGAGTGTCGTCTTAAAAGGGTCGAACCGTGGAACGACGACCAGCGATAAGGGCACGTATTCATTAAGTGTGCCGAATGGTCAGGCGATTTTAGTTTTTTCGTTTGTCGGATATGAATCGAAGGAAGTCGAAGTTGGGAACCAGACAAGCATCGAAGTTTCGCTGAAAGAAGATGCCAAGGCACTGAATGAAATTGTGGTCGTCGGCTACGGCGTTCAGAAGAAAGTGAACGTAACGGGGGCCATTGCTCAGGTGAACAATAAAGAATTGGTGATCAACGCCAACAGCGACGTAACTAATACGTTGACCGGTCGGGCTCCCGGCGTTCGGGTGACGCAGTTGTCGAGCCAGCCGGGCAAGTATGATTCGCAGATTGATATTCGGGGTTTTAGCTACACCGACCCGAACGATATTAACGGGAATCAGACGGGCGGACCACTGATTATTGTCGATGGTGTACAGCGGGACAAAGCGGGTTTCGACCGGTTAGACCCGAACGAAATTGAAAGCGTATCGGTCCTGAAAGATGCTACAGCGGCTATTTATGGCGTAAAAGCGGCTAATGGCGTTATTCTGGTCACGACCCGGAAAGGCAGTCAGGGTAAAGTGCAGGTGAACTACACGGGTCACTACGGGCAACAGATTATCACTCAATATCCGCAACTGTCAAATGCCTACCAGTACGCAAGTCTCTTCAATGAGATGCAGATCAACAATAACATCAGCAATCGGCTGGAGATGACGCCCCCACGATTTTCGGATCAGCAACTGGCCGATTTTCAGAGTGGAAAGCTGGCCAGTACGGATTTTCTGAAAGCGGTCATGCGTGATCGGGCCGGTCAGCAGCAGCATAACCTGACGGTGAACGGCGGCACTGACAAGCTTCGGTATTTTGCGTCAGCAGGTTATTTCAACGAAGGGGGGCTTTTCAATTCGGATATTATGACCGGTAAAAAGTATAACCTCCGGTTTAACATCGACGCGGAGTTGACGCAAGGGCTTACCATGGGCGCAAATCTGGCCTTTATCAACTCCATCAGCAAAGAGCCAAGTCAGGCGATTTGGGCGTTGTTAAAAAATGTCTGGCAGTGGGACCCAACCGAGCCGCTTTACTCCAACAACGATCCTAATTACCTGCGTCAGCCACTGAGTTCGCTAAGCCATCCCATCGCCGATTTTTCGGAAGCGTACAGTGGGTATAACAAAAATGACGAGAAGTTTCTGACCTCGACTTTCCATCTGACCTACAATCTACCGTTCGTTAAGGGGTTGAGTGTCAAAGCGCAGTATGCCTACGATATCAACTATAGTTTCCGGAAGCAGTTCACCAAGAAGTACAATCAGTACGATTACGTAGTAGACCCGGTCACGACTCAGCTGACCCAAAAAGCGTATGGCCACCTGGCGCCATCCCGGTTAACGGAAGCCTTTGGACAGGGTAAACGTAACGATATTCAGTTGTCGTTTAATTACCAGAATACGTTCGGCAAGCATACCATTGGGGCACTGGGACTGTATGAGCAAATCGACCGGGAGAACAACAGCAACAGCGCCAATACGCAATTTATTATTGACGCCGTTGATCAGCTTGTGGCCGGTAACCGTAAGACGGACGCTATTGGATCGGGTTATAGCTCAAGCGCTAACATGAGCTACGTCGGTCGGGTGAATTACGATTATTCGGGCAAGTATCTGGCCGAAGCGGGTTTCCGGTATGATGGCTCGTCCAGCTTTCCAAAGAATAGTCGGTGGGGTTTCTTCCCTTACGTATCGGCTGGATGGCGGCTTTCCGAAGAACCGTTTATTCGCAACAACGCGCCATTTATCAGCAACCTGAAACTGCGCGGTTCGTACGGAATTTTGGGTGATGACGGTATTGCCGGTTCTTCGTTCCAGTTCCTGACGGGCTATACGTACCCGAGCAGTGGCTACCAGTTCGGCACTACGTTCGTGGGTGGACTTGGCTTTAAAAACTCAGCCAACCCGAACATTACGTGGTACACCTCAACCACCACCGATTTCGGTATCGAGGGCGCTTTCTGGAATGGCTTACTAACGCTTGAAGCCGACGTATTTCGGCGCGACCGGGACGGCTTACTCGCTGACCGTATCTCGACGATACCCGCTACGTATGGGGTAAACCTGCCGCAGGAAAACATCAATCAAGACCGCACGCAGGGTTTTGAGATCGTGCTGGGCCATCGGAACAAGTACAAGGGCGTCAACTACTCGATCTCGGCCAACATGAGTTACGCCCGAACGCAGTATCGTTACCGCGAAGAAACGCCCGCCAACAGCGATTACGATTACTGGCGGAATCGGAACGCCGGTCGGTTCAATGACATCGTTTGGGGCTACAAAACCGACGGCCAATTCACCAGCTACGAAGAAATCAGAAACTGGCCCATCATGGACGGAGCCGGCAACCGGACAATCCTGCCAGGCGACATTCGCTACGTTGACTTAAACGGCGATGGCATTATTAATAACCTGGACGAAACTGTCATCGGGCGTGGTCAGAGTAAACCGTCTATTTACTTCGGTACGAATATTAGTCTGTCGTGGAAAGGTTTCGACGTAGCGGTTTTGTTCCAGGGGGCAACGATGTATCAGGTGGCTTATCAGGATCAGTTGTCAAGACCCTTCTATTTTTCCTCGGGTAATACTGGATCAAACCCAATCTCGATCTTCAACGACCGTTGGCACCGTTCGAACGTAGCCGATGCGGCCAGTGAGTGGATTCCGGGTAAATATCCCTCGACTGGTCAGCGGCAGAATTACAAGAGCAACGAATTCTGGCGGTTCGATGCTACGTATCTGCGGTTGAAAAGCCTCGAAGTTGGCTACAGTCTGCCCAAAGAATTACTCAACAAAGCGCACATCCGAGGGCTACGCGTTTTCGCCAACGGCTACAATCTGGCTACCTGGTCGAAGGGGCTTGATTTCGTTGATCCGGAATACACGGACGACCGATTGTACAGCTACAATTATCCGCTGACGATGAACCTGAATCTGGGTGTCCAACTTTCTTTTTAATACGTAACGACGATGAAGAGTTTTAAAAAATACCTGATCCTACTGTGCATCGGCGGTTTATATGCCTGTAACGATAGCTTGCTGGATAAACGACCTGTTGATTTATTAAGTCCCGAACAGGTTTATAATAGTCCCGAGGCTGTTGAAGCTTACTTTGCTACGTTGTATAAAGACTTACCGATTGAAGATTTTAGCTATTGCAACGGGCGATTTGGCGAATTTCCGGCCAACGGCGATGGCTACACTTCCAATTGGACCTGGGAAACGACTAATTCAACCAACGCGTCAAATAACGACGAGAACTGGGGGAAACTGTATCGGGCAATACGTAACGTCAATACGTTCATCAAAGAGATCGCCACGGTCAATATTCCTGAGAATACCAAAAACGCATACGTAGCAGAAGCCAAATTTGTACGGGCCTATTACTACCAGGAGCTCGTGAAATTCTGGGGTGGCGTTCCAATCTTACTAGAGCCGCAAAACATAACGGATGGCACGGCGGCTGATCTCAATCTGCCACGTAGCAAAGAGGCTGAGGTTTGGGATCTGGTTAAATCGGATCTAGATTTTGCTGCGGCCAATTTACCGCCAACCAGTGTTTACGGAAGAGCCAATAAATACGTAGCGCTGGCGCTGTTATCAAGAACCATGTTGCATGCCGGTTCCATTGCTAAGTTCGGAACGGTGCAGTTGGATGGGCTGGTAGGTGTTGATCCGGCGAAGGCCACTACGTATCTCCAGTCTGCCTACGATGCCGCGAAGAAAATCATCGATGACGGAAAATACAGTCTGTTCAACAAGTATCCGAACGATAAGGCGCAGAACTTTCAACTGCTCTTTTACGAACTTCAGGGCAATTCGGAAGCGATTTTCTGCAAGGGCTGGGACTATGAATCGACCCGCCGGACGCACTCGCAGGATTTGATGGCGCTGCCAGTGGTAATCCAATCACCCATCGGATACGCCAACCGGATGACACCGACCCTGGAAATGGCCGAGCGGTTCGACTACGTTGATGGAACGCCCGGTACGCTCAACATCGGCACCCCCACTGCGTATGTTCACTACAAAAATCCACAGGACGTATTTAAGAATAAAGACCCACGATTTTTCGGGTCCATTATTTCAACCGGAAGCCCATTTAAAGGAGCTGAGATTACCGGGCAACGCGGGGTTATTTACAACGGGGTGAGATACAACGGTACCGGCCTCAATCAGTATTTTGATATTGACAAGCGACAAATCGTAGCGGCTCCAACGGCCAATTCGGTTCGCGCAACGGGCAATTCGAACAACGGGGCCGTTACGTTCTGGCAGAAGAAGTTTTTAGATCCTACGCGCCCCGCCAATTTATGCGTGGACTGGTCGTCGGAAACGGACTGGCTGGATATGCGCCTGGGCGAGGTGCTGCTGAATTACGCCGAAGTTGCTTTTGAATTGGGCAAACCGACTTCGGAGGCTCTCGGGGCTATTAATCAGCTTCGTACACGGGCGGGCGTAGCCGCTCTGGCGACCATCGACCGGGACAAAATCCGCAAAGAACGCTCGGTAGAACTGGCTTTTGAAAACCGGACCTTCTGGGATTTACGCAGATGGCGCACACTAACCACCGAATTCAGCGGCTGGATTCCTAGTGGACTTTATATCTACTACGACGTCAACGCCAAAGATTATGTCTTTGAAAAAACGCCCAATGGCGGTGGCAAAACGTATCAGGCCAAGGATTATTACTTCCAGATTCCAGCGTCCGAACGTAGTAAGGCAGGCTCTAAACTCGGTAACGGAAACCCTGGCTATTAAATGTATCAACTCATGAAGACCCGACAACTTTTAGGACTCTTTTCGCTGCTGACCGTTACGTTCAGTGGTTGTAATAAATGGGACAATTTTGTCCAGCCCGAATCTGGCATCTACGGTAAACTGACCGACGCAGAAAATGGTCAGGCCCTGCAACTCCGGCAACCCGGCGGGGGAACCGTGCGGTTTATCCAATGGGATAAGGCTAAATATCCGAACCCAGGTACAACCGATATCGAACTGAAAGCCAATGGTGAATTTTCAGCTACCCAGTTTTTTGCTGGTACGTACAAAGCCTTCCCTCGCGACGGAGCGTTTCTCTATCAACCCGCCGATTCAGCGACCGTACAGTTGTCTGATGGAAATCGGACCGAAGTGAATTTTAAGGTAACACCTTATTACCGGGTGTCAGCAAGTATCGCCGATAGTACGTTTACGTATACCATTACGAAACCGGCGGCCAATACGACCACGAAAATTTCGCAGGTGATTTTCATGATCAATAATTACGCGATTGTCGACGAAAGTGTCAGTTCTAATACGTCAGGGTATTACATTAATCTTTGGCGTCAGGACATTCCATCGGCCACGACGGATGCCAGTATCGTAGGCGTGCCGCGAACGTTCACGTTTAAATGGTCGGAAACCCATTTGCCCAAAGGAGAATATTATTTTAGGGTGGGTGTACGAACAACGGCCGTGGCAAAATACAATTATAGTCCGGTCATAAAAGCCACCGTTCGTTAAGTCAGTTTATTTACCCCTGGCCAAAAACCAGGGGTAATTTTTTAGCTCATTTAGCGAGAAAAAGTCTTATGTTTTCAGCATCCATGAAGCAGCTTATACCAATCGCAATACTCTCAACTGCGAATTTACAGCATTCAATAGTCAAGTCATTTTATTCTGTGCAACCCAGGCTCGGCGGTCAGAAAGTACAGCGGCAATTAATTATTTTCCTTTCTTAAAATGCTGATCGGCAAATTTTATGAAATTGCTCCAGTCGTAAGCTGTCAAGTTATGCTCGCCCTCGCGGTTATGATACCCCATGTGCGAAATCATAACTGGCTGATTTATACCCGGTGGATCAGACGGAAGATTGGTGTTAATACCATATAATCCATACACTTTACTGGCCAGTTTCAACGACAAATAAGTTCCGGTAGGATCAGCCCACAAATCTTTCGACGCATTGGTCACATACAGCGGTCTGGGAGCGATGGCGGCCAGCAGCATGTGCTGATCGACAGGTAATAACTCTTCCTTATCGTTGTACTTTTTGTAATTGGTGGCAAACCAGTGAGGGAAAACGGTGTTGATTCGGCCAATCGTTTCGCCAAATCGCCGGTGAGATAAAGCAGCTCCAGTATTGCCCGAACAGTTCGTGAAGCACATCGCAAAACGCTGATCTTCGGCAGCCGCCCATAAAGACGCTTTGCCTCCCCGCGAATGACCCACAACCATTACTTTCTTTGCATCTACAGCTTTATCTTTCTCAAAATAATCCAGTACGCGACTTGCTCCCCAGGCCCAGGCGCCAATAGCCTTCATGCCGTCGGGAGCGGTCAATTGTTCCGGATAAAGTTGCAGCACGCCATTGACGTATTTGGCGGTGTCATCGGGAGCCAGATCGCTCACATGGAAAGCCGCAACTGCATACCCGCCGTCGATAACCAGTTCAGCCGGCCAGAAATCACTTTTATGAACACGGGTAGGGTCCATATTGTCTTTCCCCCGATTATTAATCAGCAGAAATACCGGGACCGGCTTTTTTTGCTGATTCGGCACAAAAAGTACGAGGTTGATTTTCAATGGCTTGTTGTGATTAATCACCTCAATAGTCACCTCTTTCAAGGTCGTTTTGCCGTCCATGGCGCGGGCATTCTCATTCTTTATCGAGTAGCTGAGCCGGTCATAGGATTTGGGCATCTGGCCATACACATTCTCCTCAAATAACTTAATGATTTCGGGTCGTCTTACGTTTTCCCAGGATAGTTTACTGCGAACGGGCTGATTTGTGGTTGTTGTTAATACGTCTGGTAACGTATAAGTTGGAACTTTTGATTCGTCGTAGTTGGCCTGAAACCCATTCTGGGCCTGTACGTTGATGACTACTGCGAAAAAGAAGATAAGCCTTACTAAATGCTTCATAACGATATGAGTAATCAAAAGTATTCAGTCAATTTTAGAAAAAGTCCTTCCGCGGATAACGCAAATCGGGTTATGCACTAAGGCTTATCCGGATACGCTCTAACTAAAGCTTTCGCTTCGTCTGAAGTTAACATTGAAATACAGCCATGCCGGGCTTCCGACGGAAAATTTACATCGTCTTCGACGGTCCAGTGAATCAAATCCGGCGAATAAGAAGCACCAAAACGGTTCGTCATGCAATAGTCATATAATAGCAGCCAGCCGGGTTTAACGGGGTCTTTTATTGCCGTTGGCCCCTCGGTAATGACCGGAACAATTTGCCCCTTGTTCAACGGCCCTTCGACCACACTGTATGGACCTTCCAGGTTTTTCGACGTAGCCAGTCGGATTGACCGCCGTTCGCCCGTTTTTGCGCCAAATTCTTCTTCTTTGTGAAAGAGATAGTACGTTCCTTTTTCTTTCAGTAGGGTTCCGTCGATCACTGAGTAGGGAGGAGCAAAGAAGACGTTGGCTGGCGTAAAGGTTTTCCAATCGCGCGTTCGGCAAGACCAGAGCCGACTTTCTTTCCAGCCCGCATCTTTAAAAGACGACGACCAGATTAATACGTATTCATTGGTTCGGTCATCAAAAAACCACTCTGGCGCCCAGATATTTCGCGCCAAGGTTCCAGAGTCACTACGTACGTCTTTCATCAAGGGTAGATTCCCTTCAACCTGCCAGGTAATCAGGTCTTTAGATGTAATGTAGAGGCAGCTTGGCCCCACTTTCTCCCGGTCATTGGCTCTCCCGCCACCTGTCGATAAGATACGCCAAACGCCATCGGGGCCCCGGCGTACGTAAGGATCACGAACATGATGTTCCCAAACGGGTTTGTTATCGTTCAGCGGTGTCCAGTGACGGCCATCGGAGGATAAAGCAATATGTAATTTGTTGATTAACATTGGGTCGGGGAGGGGAACCTCAACCGTTTTGCCCTGTGCATCAATCTCGATACGTGTCGGATAACGTTGCCGGAAGTAGGTCAGCATCCATACGTTTTTACCGTTCTCAATGTTAAGCGGCACTTTAGCCGGTGAATTTTGGGATGCCGCTCCGGTTGACGATTGTGCCGAAGCTATTTCAAAAGAGATAAGTAGGGCAATAAATAAGGTTGTAAGCTTCATCTTAAGTTGAAAACTTGGTTATAAATTTTCACTACGTAGTAGGCTGCTACGTAGCTAAAGGTAGAACAGGGCGGTTTATATGCTTTTTTGTCAGAGAACTTTTTGAAGATAGAACGGCAAACACCACCCGATTCCGTAAAAGTACCTTATATGACAAAACTCAGTTATTCTTTTCTTTGGCTGGTCATTGTTACGTTGACAGGCAGTGGATTCTTCATTGCCAAACCACAGCTAACTTCGTCATCACAAAATCCACTAGCTTCCAGACCTCATATTATCCTGTTCATTTCCGATGATCATGGGTACGAAGATGCTGGTTTTGCCGGCGCCAAAGTCGTTCGAACGCCCAACCTGGACGCGCTGAGCAAAGAAAGTTTACGTTTTACGCACGCTTTCTGCAATACGCCAAACTGTGTACCATCGAGGGCTGTAATCAGTACGGGACTGATGCCGGCACGTAACGGCGCGCATCCCAACCACAGTAAGATCAATGCCGGAATCAAAACGATACCTGTGTATATGCAGGAGCTTGGCTATCAAACGATTCTGGCGGGAAAAGACCATGTCTGGCCGCAATCGGCTTATCCTTACATCTACCTGAAAAAGAAAGATCAGGATTACCCGAAAATTGACTCGGTACTGGCTGCTCACGCCAAACCAGGCCAGAAACCGCTTTTTCTGGTGGTTGCGACGGACAACCCGCACGTTCCCTGGCCGGGTATCGACGGCTATGATCCCAAGACTGTTGACGTACCGCCATTCCTGGTTGATACCGACGTAACGCGACAAGTGCGGGCGAAGTATTACACCGATGTAACGGATATGGACAAAACGGTGGGCGAATGTCTAAAATCGATGAAGAAATACGGCTACTCCGATAACACGTTGTTTCTGTATACGACGGATAATGGACCTCAGTGGCCCTTTGGTAAATGGAATCTGTACGATCAGGGCATTCGCGTGCCGATGCTGGTACGCTGGCCGGGAAAAATAAAACCCGGTACAACCGACGCGATGACTCCTTTGGTCGATGTGCTGCCTACGCTGCTGGAGGCCATAGGTGGCAACGTCCCAAACGGATTGGATGGCCGGAGTTTTCTGCCTGTGCTAACCGGAAATCAGACAACGCATCGCGACACCATTTTCACTACGTATACAGCCGATACGCGTTACGGTGCGTTCAATTATTACCCGATACGTAGCATTCGGACGCGTCGTCTCAAGTACATTATGAACCTTGAACCCGAACGAACGTATACGACGCACATTACCAATGCTAAGCCCGTAGATGGCAAAGATTACTGGGATAGTTGGGTCGAAAAAGCCAAAACCGATCCTAAAGCTGCGCAACGTGTTCTGGCGTATCAGCAGCGCCCCGCTGAGGAGTTATATGATCTGGAAAAAGACCCTTACGAACTAACAAACCTGGCAGGTGCACCGGAAAACCGTGCTACGTTGACGGCGTTTCGACGAGCAATGGAAAACTGGATGGAAGTCCAGAACGATCAGGATGGTTTAACACGCTATTTCTTCAACATCAAGTACGGCAAAAAGAAAGATCGTTAACGCAGCGTAGGGGTAGGAGCAAAGAGAGGTAGTGATTACACGATGCCCCCACCCGATTGCCCAATGCTAGATTGCCCGAATAGTGACGAAAGCGCGGAGTTTGATGTCGTCTGCCACGTCGATGGGTTTGAAGAGGTCGTACCAGCCGCTACGTTGCCCACTGGAACCATAGTTGATGTGCACCCAGAGCGTGTCGCCTTCCTGCTGGTAACCATCAATAACGGTCGAATGGCCATACGTAGTGAAATTGCCGAAGTGAAAATAGACAGGCCGGTGGGCGTCGATTTCCCGACGTATCAGCTTCACTACGTCGGCGCGTTGTACTACGTTTTGAATGTTTTCCTGCCGGGAGATGGCGGCCAGCTGATCTTGGGATAGCGGGATGGGTTCCGTAAACGATACGTAGAATTCAGCCTTGCAGGGAAAGTGTTTTTCAATCTGCCCAACCGGATTGACCAGCTCCAGATAGTGACCCGTTCCAAAATCTTTACGTATCGCTTCGGCGGTTAGGTACGAAAAAAGTGCGATGTTGTTTTGGGCCACCGCTGGCGTTGTTGAGTCAATTTTAGGGGCAAACTGATCCCACGAAAACGGATGCTTCGACAACGTATCGCGGATGACGTAACCTTTTGAACATTGGTAATGGACAATACCGCTGGGACGTAACTGATGGTAATAAAAAATTTGAGCCAACGCTGTACTCCAGCAACCCAGTAGGTGGTTTTCGGGAACGTAGCGGGCGTAACGGCCAAACTGATCCCAATTCGTTTTCAGGAGAAAGGGGGCGTTCTTCTGTACAGGCGGTTGAAGCTGAGCGATGCAATTTGTCGTCATCAGCAGGCAAAAAATGATGCGTTTCATACGGGATTATTTTGCTAGGATTCGAGGCAAAACAATCCAATGAAACCGTGTCTTTCCTCTCAAATTGGCTTTTGAGAGTCCTTACTATGTGTTTTGAGAGTCTGTTGCTCCGCTAAATGTCGGGGTGATAAACCCGTGATGGATTTAAAAACCCGATAGAAACTTGCCTCAGAATTGAAGCCTGAATCAAGCGCGATACCGAGAATGGAGAGGTGCTGATAGGTTGGGTTGGTCAGTCGGTGCGTCACTTCGGCGACCCGACGTTCATTGATAAGACTTCGGAAACTTTTGCCGAACACGCTGTTAATGACCGTCGATAATACGCTAGGTGATACGTTTAGCTGGTCGGCCAGACTGTTCAGACTCAGATCAGGATCTAGAAAAACACGTTCCTGATCAAGAGCCGTTTCCAACCGGGATTTTATAGCCTGAATCTGTGCTACGTCTACTCCCGTAGACGCTCGATTTTCGGATGGGCGAATGTTCGTCGTATCAAAAGCCACTTCGAATGGCGGCTGCTGATAACCCATAATCGCCAGGTAATAAATGCAGCCGGACAGATAAACGTAGAACAACTGCCAGTGCAGAAAGTAGCGCGTTGTGAACCCTAGTCCGGTATCGAGAAAGATGTTGACTGTCAGTAATAGGCCAACGCCACCGCTGACAATCACTACGTTACGAAGCCAAGTATAGGTCGGATACGCCGTATCAGAAATTGTATCGAAAAGCCACTGCCGATAGTTATTTAATCGACGTAAACTCAGGATTCCATAAGCTATCCCCGATAGCACCGACAGATAATCTTCGATCTGTTTAACATTGTTAAAAGCTAGTCTTTCGGCCAGAATATCTTTTTGGAGGAGATTATTTGTCGTTTGAGTCTGAGTATAAACGATGATGGCGTGAAGCAAAAAAAGCAGTGTGGGTACAAAATGAATCAGATGCGATTTGAGCCGAAACTGTTTCTGCGTCAGCGCAACGGCGTACAAATATAAAAGCGGCTGGATGGTTAGGTCGAAGGCAAGTGGAAAATAACGTAGCGTCGGATTCTGCCACAAACCCAGTGTATGTAGCAAAATTTTGGCGCTCAATACGCTGAAAACCAACAACAGCAACGCCAGCAAACGTTTGCTGGCGTACTGGCCATATCGGGAAAATAACAAGCCTGCATAGAGCAATCCTTGCGTGATACCCAGAATGACAATCAGGTCGAATGCATTGATACTGACGCTCAAAACCGTTTTTTTACTCCAAAATAAGAAAGAATGTGTAGAGACAGGGCATACCTTGGCTCTAGATGGGTCATTCCGAACGTAGCGATTTCACGGGATTCTTTAACGCGGCTCGGATACTTTGGAAACTAACGGTTGCCAGGGCAATGCCTACCGCCAACATCCCCGCCAAACCGAACACCCACCAGCCAATGTTAATCTTATAGGCGAAATCCTGCAACCAGCGCTGCATGGCCCACCATGCAAGGGGCGACGCAATCACAATGGCAATGACAACCGGCTTCAGAAAATCTTTGGAAAGCAACGTAACGATACTGCCAACAGAAGCACCGAGTACCTTCCGAACACCGATTTCTTTAGTGCGCTGCTCCGTCATGTACGTAGCAAGACCGAACAGACCCAGGCAGGCAATAAAAATGGCCAGTAGCGAGGCTATGGTAAATATTCGTTCAGACTGTCGATCATCTTTGTACTGCTCATTATAGCGTTCATCTACGAAAAAATAGTCGAATGGATTGCCGGGGAAATACTGGCTGAACAACCTTTCCAGCTCAGCAATTTTGGCAGGCAGTTGGTCCGTCGTGAGTCGGACAGTTGTGTAGAAGACGCTGGTTTGTGGAATGAAAATGATGGGCTCAATGGCTTGCTTGAGTGACTGGTGGTGGTAGTTTTTCACTATGCCCACGACCTCAAGCTCTCGTTCTCCCCATTTGATTTTCTGACCGACAGCCGCTGCTACGTTCAGAAACCCTAATTGCTCGACGGCCCGCTCATTAATCATGACCTTTGTGACATCGTTCCAGGATTTGTCGCATTCGGCAGCCGTTACGTTCTGGCCAGCAACTAACTTAATGCCATACGTATCCAGAAAGCGGTGGTCGGCATTAACAACGGCGTATGACTTCTGGTTATCACCCGGCTGAGGGTTGGGGCGGGTAATGCCATCGGCACTAAAGTTGTACCAGTTGCCCGGTACGCTGCCCGACGTGCAGAACGCCTGAACCGACGCCAACTGAGCAATCGACTGTCGAAAGGCTCCACTGCGTTTGTTGAACGTACTGTCTTTTCCGACGTCGGGGCCACGCAGCACCAGCAACTGGTCGAGTTTCATGCTCAAATCCTGCGTCTGCATGTACCGCAATTGTTGTAGCATCACCCCCGTGGCAACCATAAGCGCTACCGAAACACTGAATTGAAACACAACTAGCGACTGCCGCAACGTAACGCCCTGTCCCATTCGGCTAAGCGCTCCTTTTAGTACTTGTACCGGCCGGAATTTAGTCAGCACAAATGCTACGTATCCACCCGACAGGAGCGTACCTGCCAGCAGAAACCCTACGGCCAATGCCCAGAAATTACCACGTAGCAAGACGTCGGTCGATAATGTTCGTCCTGTCAGTTGGTTAAAGGGTTCTTGCAGCAATGCAATCAGGCCGAATGCCAAAATCAGACTCAATACGTTCAACAGAAGCGATTCGCTTAAAAACTGCGTTATTAACTGACCGTGTCCCGCTCCAACAGTTTTTCTGACTCCGACTTCTTTAGCTCGTTTAAGGGCGCCCGCTGTCGATAAATTGATGTAATTAAACCAGGCGATTACTAAAATGAGCAGAGCAATCCCACCCAGCAGGTATACAAAACGCAGGCTGCCATTGGTTTGATAATAGTCGCTCAGCGACCGGGCCAGGTGCATGTTTTTCACAGGCTGCAACCGAATCTGTTCCGTATCTTCTGGCTTTAGTTTTTTCTTGAAATTATTGAATTTCGTTTCAAGAGTCAGGTAATTAGCTTGAGGACGTAGCAGCAGATAAGTATCAATGAAGTTGCTTTCGAGGTTGTCCAGCCGGGCCCAATCGTTGCCATTCAGACCAGCCGGACTTGCCAGCGTTTGGAGCGAAAAAAGCATGTCAGCCCGGAAGTCAGAATTGGTAGGGAAGTCCCGATAAACCGCGCCAACGGTAAAAGCTGTTTTGCCAAACTGATTATTCAGGGTCAGAACTTTGCCGATTGCCCGATTGTCTCCAAAATATTTTCGGGCAGCCGTTTCCGAAATAGCTACTACGTTGGGTTGCTGAATTGAAAGAAGTGAACCGTCGGTCAGCGGGAAAGAAAACAATGAAAAGAAACTGCCGTCGGCGTAGGCTGTACTGGTTTCCCGAAAAGATTTCTGATCAGCTTTGCCCGTTCCCGCCCAGGTTACGATCCCATCACTTACACCATTGGCGATCCGGCAATAATCCTGTATTTCGTCAAATTGCTGCTTTCCAATTACCGCTACTCCGGGAGCCTGTTGGGAGTAGGTCTGTCGGTTGTTATCCATCAGAAGCCGGTACAGATTAGGCAGATTTGTATGAAATCCATCCACGCTACGTTCAAACGCTACGTATTCGGCAATAAGCACGAAGGTAGCCATACCCAATGCCAACCCTGCCGTATTAATCAGCGAATAAACGCGGTTCTTGACCAGACTGCGGAAGGCGATTTTCAGATAATTACGTAGCATGGTTACTGGATTTGGTTGTGAGTAGTCAATTTTTTGTCGTTTCATTAACGATGGACGTAGCAAACTGACCACATCCCGAACGTAGCGCCAGCGCGCCCGACCAAAGCCCAGCTCTTCGATACGTTGCTGGAACAGCTCGTCCAGATCGCCCTCCATCTCCTCGGCCCGGTGGGGCGGGCAGAACAGGTGCAGCAGGAACGTAGCAAAACGGGGCGGGGTCATAGGTTTTTCGTTTTGTTTAATCGTAGCGACAAGGCATGCCTCGTCTCCCAGGCGTCAGCCATTAACAATTCCTTAAAAAACCATCCGGCCATGAGACAAGGCATGCCTTGTTTCTACGTAATGTCGTTGGTTATTCGGAACGTAACGATTTTACGGGGTTAATCAGGGCTGCCTTTATGCTCTGATAACTAACGGTTAATAAGGTGATCAGCAAAGCACCAACGGCCGCTACAACAAAGACCCACCAGGAAATTTCGACCCTGTAATCATACTCCTTGAGCCAATCGGCGAGGTAATAGTAGGCAATAGGGGAAGCTATCAGGCAGGCAAACAGGACCAGCAGCGCAAAATCTCTGGTTAACAGCTGCCAGAGGTTGATAACGCTGGCACCCAGTACTTTACGAATGCCGATTTCTTTAGTCCGTTGCTCCGCGACGAAACTCGCCATACCGAAAATACCCAGACAGGAAATAAAAATAGCCAGCACCGCAAAGTAGGCCGATAACGTACCGATCCGTTCTTCCGATTTGAATTTGCTACCATACTGCTGATCGACGAATTCGTATTGAAACGGTACGTTCGGTACGTATTTCCGCCAGGCTTGCTCAATCAGCGCCATCGATTGACTCGAACTTTTAGCAGGATTCAGGCGAATGGTCATATTCCAATGATTGTCCGAATTGGTGTGATACAGCGAAGGTCGAACCGGGTAAAAGGGCGATTCAGCCATTATATCGCTCACCACGCCAATAATCGTGTAGGGCTTGCCATCCCATTTCAGGATTTTGCCGACCGGGTCCTTAAAAGGGAGAAACTGCTTCATGGCCTCGTTAATGATAAAGGCCGATGAGTCGGTGGCAAAGGCACGGGAGAAGTCGCGGCCTTCTTTTACTTTCCAGTTCACCGTTTTACCCCATTCATAGGTTACGTTGGAGTTGGGGAAATCGACCGACAGATTAGGATCTTTGCCTTCCCAATCAAAACCACCATTCGAATTCCAGACGCCCGTCAGCGGACTGCTCGAAGCGGCTATTTCCTCGACGGCGCCAGCCGATTTTAATTCAGCTCTAAAGGCGTCGAAATGGTCGATTATTTCTTTTTCCGCCCCCATGCTCACCAGCCCGTTCCGGTTGTAGCCAATCGGCCGGTTTTTGGCATGCTGGATTTGCTGATAGACAATGATCGTCCCGATAATCAGGGTGATGGAAACGGTAAACTGCACTACAACTAAGGCTTTGCGGGGAATTGAGGCCCATTTGCCCACCCGAAACGTTCCCTTCAATACGCTCAGCGGCTGAAACGATGACAGGTAAAAAGCCGGATAGCTACCCGCCAATAAACCTGTAATGCCAATGAATACCAGGCCCATCAGCCAGAACAAGGGGTTTGTCCAGAGAAACTCGATTTTCTTATCGGCAACTTCATTAAAAGCGGGCAGCAGCAACAGTACCAGCAACACAGCAGCCATAAACGACAGGAGGACGACCAGATACGACTCGGCAAAAAATTGATTAATCAACTGCGAACGTACCGAGCCAACCGCCTTGCGAATACCTACTTCTTTGGCTCGCTTCTCGCTGCGGGCCGTGGCCAGATTCATGAAATTGATGCACGCCAGAATCAGCACAAATAGGCCGATGATGCCAAACATCCAGACGTATTTAATTTGACCACCTGTATTAACGCCGTCTTTGAATTCATTATATAACTCCCATTTGCTCATGGGATGCAGAAAAGCCGACCATTTGGATTTAGCATCTTCTTTGTCCAGGTTATCAGATTTTACGGTTTTTATTCGCTTCGATGCATCTTCCAGGGCAACGTTGTCGGCCACCTGAACAAACGTCTGACTAAAATTGCTTCCCCAGGGATTTTTCATCGTTTTGGCCCATGTGTTGTCAATCAGCCACAACGCCCATGGCATAATTACTTTTACCTTCCGAAACGATGTATTGTAGGGCAGGTCTTCATAAACTCCGGTTACTTTTACATCGTATTTCCGACCGAGTTTCAACGATTTGCCCACCGGGTTTGCGTCGCCAAAGAGCGATTTGGCCACCGATTCCGATAGCATAATCGAGTAAGGGTCTTTCAAACCGGCATACGTTCCATGCTTCATGCGCAGGCCAAGCATAGCCGGGCCGTCTGGTTCGAAATAGATGCCTTCCTTCAACACGTGATTATTGCCTATCGACAACACATACGACCCTGGCCAGGATGCTTGTACTACGTACTTAAAATTGCTGCCATACTTCGCCCGGATTTCGGGGGCCATTACGGCGGGATTAGCGGTCTGCGATCCAATCTTGCCATTGAACGTAGCATGTTGCATGACCTGGGCAATACGGTCGTAGTTCGGATGGTATTTGTTGAAACTCAGCTCATCGTACATCCAAAGTCCAATCAGTATGGCAACCGCCAGACCTACAGCCAACCCACCAATATTAATGACGGAGTAGGCCGTGTTTTTTTGCAGATTTCGCCAGGCGATTTTGAGATAATTACGTAGCATAGTTGTATTTGTTGGTTTAGGATCCGTTTTAACTAACCATTTAGTGTTTTCCTGCTTCATTAGGGAAGGACGTAGCGAACTCACCACATCCCGAACGTAGCGCCAGCGGGCCTCCTGCAAACCCACCTCGACGATACGTTGCTGGAATAGTTCATTTAGGTCGCCCTCTATCTCTTCGGTTCGATGTGGAGCGATGAACCAACGGAGCAGGGACGTAGCGAAACGGGGTGGATTCATAGCGTTTATGACCAGGCGGTTCGGGGGATGGCCTCCCACATCTGATTGCGCAGTTGACGAATTTCTTCCAGCGCCCGCCGACCGTAGGCCGTTGCGGAATACAGCCGTTTTCGGCGACCTCCCCGCTCGGACGTCATTCCACCCATTTCAGAATTAACCAGCCCTTTCTCCTGAAGGCGGTTTAGTGCCGAATGCACAGCTCCCAGATTGACCGAGCGGTTCATCTGCTGCTCAATTTCGTTGACGATTGCGGCTCCGTAAGCATCGCCCGACCGTATAGCGACGGCTAGCAAAACAACTTCTTCAAATTCACCCAGATAGGTTCCTTTCATACCCGAAGATTAGTTGCGTAAATGTATAACAAATGGCTTGCCAGTATTAAAAAGCGGCCTTTCCGTGCAGCAAAGGCCGCTTTTGTTAATAATTGATTCGAGAGGCTTGTCCACAAACGGACAATAATTGTACGGACATGGACAAGCAATTTGTGCTATCATGCAGGATAGTACTAATAAAAATGAAAAATTATCAGTCATTTTTTCAAGTCACGAACAATTCATAACCTTATGGCGTTTTATATTCGTGAGTCGCTGATAGATAGGGATGCTGTGAAAGGCACCTGCTTTTTTCGAATTAACTGATCTATTAAGCGAACCAAAAGCCAGGTGACTTCGCGTCGTCTGGCTTTCTTTTTTAGCAGGGATTTTAGGGATATACAAAAGCATGCCTCCCCAACGGTGAACCGGTCTCTACTCCACACGCAGGCTTTTTATAGGATTGACCAGTGCGGCCCGTAACGTTTCGTAGCTGACCACTGCGATAGTTAACAGAAGAACCAGAACAACGCTGACTAGAAAAATAGCCACATCCAGATCGACACGATACGTAAAATCCTGGAGCCATTTGTGCATCATTACCCAGCCTATCGGTATGGCGAGTAGGCAGGCTACTATTAGCAAGGTAAGAAAGGGCTTGAACAGAAGACCAAGAATTTGCGGTAACGTAGCGCCAAGCACTTTGCGAATGCCAATCTCTTTCATCCGTCGCTCAGCCAGGTAGGATGATAGGCCAAATAATCCCATGCAGGCAATCAGAATGGAGAGTAAGGAAAACGCTTTAAATAGGCCCGACATTCGGGTTTCGCCTTCGTACATCCGCCCGAATTCCTCGCTCATGAACCAGTGACCAAAACCTACGTCGGGCAGCACCTGCTTCCATTTTCTTTCCACTTCAGCAATCTTCTCCTGATATTTTCCCTGCGGTAGTTTGACGTACACAATCCGATCTTCGGGGTCAGGGCGGGCGCTGATAGCCAATGGGGAAATCGTGTGATGGATGGAGCGAAAAGGAAAATCGCGCACAATGCCAACGACGGTTCCTTCCTTTTTCTGGTTCATTTCCTGAAAAGGCCGCTTAATGGTAAGCTGCATGCCCAGCACTTTATCCGGCGATAATCCCAAGGCTTTAACTGCACTTTCGTTGAGCAAATACGCGCTTGAATCAGCTGGGTTGTCGTGTCGAAATGTTCGACCAGCTACCAGTTCCAGATTAAACGCTTTCGGTAGGTCGAAATCGCCATTCATGCCTGCCCACTGGTATAACTGATTGCCCCTTTGCGGGAACGTAACGTCGTGGTCCAGCGAACCAAAATAATCCTGATTCGGTAAATGATTCGCCATTGTAACGGCCTGAATTTCAGAATCTTCCAGAATGCGCTGCTTCAACGAACGATATTGATCCATCGTCGCTATCCCCGACCAACGTATCGAAAGCAGTTGATCGCCAGTCTTGCTCAAGGTCGAACTCTGGATAAAATTCATCTGCTTCATCATCACGCCGGTCGAGATAATGAGCAAAATGGTGATGGCATATTGACCAATAATCAACCCTCTGCGTAGCAGGTCTGAACTGCGGCTGGAAAACCGGGCATTTTTCAGGACGCTGATCGGCAACAACCCTGATAAGTAGAGCGCGGGATAACTTCCTGCCAACAGACCTACCAGCAACGTAGTACCCAACGTAACGCCAATCAGTTTACCCTGCACCAGATGGACCAGGGTAAAATGTTTGCCCGCTACTACGTTAAATAATGGTAATAGGCTGATAACTAGAACTAACGCAATCAATAAGGCCGCGAACGTAGTAAGCAGCGATTCGCCCAGAAACTGCCACACCAACTGACGGCGATTGCTGCCCAGCACTTTTCGCAACCCGATTTCTTTGGCCCGTCGAACTGCCCTTGCCGTGGCCAGATTCATGTAATTGATGCTGGCAATGATAATGACGAGTAAGGCCGTACACGCAAAAATGTAGAGGTATTTCATGTCGCCAATCCGGCTGTTATTATAGCTCGACTTCAACTCCTGGTCGAAGTGAACGTTCTTCAGCGGACGTATCGCCGGTCCCATCTCTCCCGTAGGATCTTTGGGCAGATTGGCCTCAACGACCTGATTGAATGACTTGGTAATTTTCTCAATATCAGCGCCTTCTTTGGTGTGCAGATACGTTAGAAAATAGCCGGGGCCATTGCCCCAGTTCTGTAGCCAGTTCTTCCCATTGGCCGTCATCATCTGACGTAGCATACCGGTACTAATCAGATAGTCGGGCTGGATATGCGAATTTTCGGGATAGTCTTCCAGTACACCCGTTATCGTGAGCGGAATGTATTTATTATCCGTCGCATAGATGTGGCTGATTTCCAGTGTTTTCCCAACGGGATTCTGATCACCGAAAAATTGTTCTGAAATCGACTTACTCAAAACAATGCCATTAGGTTTGTTGAAAACCGCTTTCGAATCACCATACTTTAGCGGGAAGAAAAACACATCTTTAAAATCGGGTGTAACCCAGAAAACGTTTTCCGAAAGCAGAATTTTGTCTTTTTGCCGATCCCGGAACGAAGCCGGATACCCCATCGAGATCACCTGCGCCCCGCCAATTACGTCCGGGAATTGAGTACGTAGCGCGCTCAGCCACGCGCCCGGCGCATAGGCCGATGTTCGCTCGGCTCCATTTTGCTTGCGGTGCGTTCCTAAAATATATAGATTATCGGAGTCGGGGTGGAAACGGTCGAATTCCTGTTCATCGATAATAAAGAGGTAAATTAACGTAACGCTGGCCAGTCCAATCGACAGTCCGGCAATGTTCAGCAGCGAAAAGCCTTTCTGGCGACGGAAATTGCGCAAGGCAATGAGAAGATAGTTTCGTAACATGCTCAGAGAGATAAAAAAAGTGGTGTTTATTTCATGAGTTGAATCCCGGCCGTATCATCCAGACGCGCAACAATGCCCCATCCGTAGAAATAATTGGCTAGCCCGATCACGATCTCATTTTTGCCTTCTTTCAGAGGTAGTTTGAGGCTCGTGTTCTCGATTGTGCACCGGCCTCCAGGGAATTTCTGCTGAGGTGTTCCGAAATAATTTTTGTCAGCGTAAAGCAGTTGCCCATTGATAAAGACCCATACTTCATCACTAAACCCCAGGTTTAGCAGCCGGTCCTGAGCTTTGTCGGATTGAATACTGGTTTTGAGCCACGCCAGCAAACGAATTTCTCCATCTTTATGCGCATACTTTCGGCTAAGGTTAACAATATTCCGACTCTCAGCTTTGATGGGCGACCAGCGCGTGGTGCTGTCGGGTAGCTCGGCCGGCCCCGCTTTCCCATAGGTGCTTTGTACGCCGGTCACAGGTTCTTTACCAAACGGAAAAACGACGGGCTCACTAACAAGCCAGTTTCTTAAATAGCGGGTGTCGTGCGTAAGAAAGTTATAACCAGCCTCAGGATTAATGCCTTCAGTAACATCGGGTTTGATAACCAAATTGGCATAATTGACCGACCCACTCAATGATATTCCTCCCGCCGTTGCCGGGCTTTCAAATTCAGGGACAATCAGCGCCGGTTTGCTCATGTCGTTGACATAGGCTTTCATCTGCCGACCCGAAATGACCAGTTTTACGTGGTTCCAACCGGCTTCAGCCATCGCAGCGCCCGTCTGATATTCATCCGTCAAATCCCACATACTCATTCCATTAAAAATGGGAGCATATTGCAACGTAGTGCGGACGTCGGGTGTCACTTTACCGAACGAACGGAGGTAAAAGTTTTCGCCATTCTGATGATCGGCATCCATTCTGAAATTGATACCTGGAAAACCGGGGCCTGTGAGTTCGACATCGTATTCAATGGTCCCATTACTGAACGTAACGTCTTTCAGAACTATACTTTTAGGCCCTTTCAGTATTTTCATAATACCAGCCTCTTTGCCAGTCATAAATTCGACCTGTCCAGGCGCAAAAATCCACTTATCGGCTGTCATCGGAATGTGTAGTTCCCCCGTTTTGCGTACAGGTACTTTCTGGGCATACGTAGCTTGCACCAGTGGAAATAGGACAAAAAGAAGCAAAATGAATCGATTCATAAGGGTTGTGTTTAAACTGTTCGGATTAGTGAAAAAGTGATAAAAGATTGTTTGAAAGGCCGCGGGCAGCATCGGATTGATTGTAAAAAAATGTAAACTCGTAGGCTGATTGACAATGTGTCGGCAAACGTATCGAGAGAGGGCATCTGCGTAAAATCATTTATCATTCAAGATTTTTCAATTTTTATCACATTGATTTACAATGCTTTCTGAGTCGACAGATTTGATCCGCTGCAAGCAATTGATTGAACAGAAACTCGATTGGGGAGCGAGTGAAACCTGGATCAGCGCCGATTTTGACAATCTTCAGCAACGGATTCTGGACGAAACAGGGGTTTCGCTGAGTGCGAGCACGCTACGTCGAATCTGGGGAAGGGTTGATTATCAGCATATGCCCAGCGGCACTACGTTGAATACCTTGGCACAGTTTGCCGGTTATGCCGACTGGCGGCAGTTTGTTCGGTCGCAGGAAGTCAGAATAGAATCGCCAATTTCTGTTGAATCCATAGTGGAAAAGCCAGCTCAACGTAGCATCAATTGGCAAAGGCTAGGCTGGATTGCGGGAGTAATAATTGTGATCGCCTTGATGGGGATTCTGGCGTTTGAACAGAAACATCCACAGATTGATGGCGTTCAATATCGCTTTAGTAGCAAACCCCTGACCCGAACGATTCCGAACTCAGTTGTTTTTACCTACGATGCATCAGCCTCGCCAACCGATTCGGTTTACATACAGCAGTCCTGGGATCAGACCCGCCGGGACGTAGTGGGTAAAGATGGACACACGCACACGTCTATGTATTACGAACCTGGTTTCTACCGTGCGAAACTGATTGTTGGTCACGAAGTTGTGAAGGAACATTCGCTACTCATACCGACAAATGGCTGGCTAGCCACCATCAACGAGAAACCTGTTCCGATCTATTTGAAACCGGCTGAATTTCTGGGACAGAAGCAATTGCGCGTACCTATCACGACAATCCGGGAGAAAAACGTAACCTTACAGCCAGAAGCACCTTTGGTAAAGTATTTCAATGTTGGCAATTTCAACCCCGTACCGGTTACGGATTTCGCCTTTAGCTGCGACGTGAAAAATGAATATGATGAAGGAGCTGCCGCCTGTCAGCTATCGTGGATCGTACTGATGACCAACGATATGCCCATTACAATACCCCTCTCCACAAAAGGCTGCGTGTCTGAACTGATGCTAATGGACGGCGCGCGGAGTGTTTCTGGAAAGAATACCGATCTATCTGGATTAGGCGTCGATTTTACGAACTGGGTGCACGTAGCCTGTCACAGCGATGGGAAAAAACTGTACTATACCATCAATGATAAGGTGGTGTATTCGGCCTCCCTTCCCACCAAAAAAACGGAGATTGTTGGGCTGGTTTATGGCTTTCGGGGAACGGGGGCCGTAAAAGGCGTTACGTTAACATCGGGTGGCAAAAAGGTTTTTGGGGACTTTTGACGATGACGGAGATTTTCGACAATATTAAAAAGCTGTATCGCTTCTACGTACCAACCAACGAGCTGGCTGATTATGTTGAGTTTTTCTCTGAATCATCGGCGGCAGAGACGTATCGCTACGTAGCTGATAATCAGTTCACAGTGAAGATGTTTCCGAGTTGGTCGCCTACTTGCTACGTTAATCTGGGCGAACCCTATCAACTTTCCGTCGGTGCGAAACAGTATCTGATTCAGAAAGATACAGACGTATTGATTCTGCGAAATACCATCGTGGAGCGACATAACTTGCCTACTGATTACATTTTCACTATCAAGTTTTATCCGGGTGGACTGGAAGCAATTCTGGGAATCAATCAGGTGCAGTTTGTAGATCAGGTTGTCAATCTGGCGACGGTTTTGCCAGCAGCGCTTATTCAGCAGGTTAAACAACTTGACACGTTCGAGGAACGTATTGAACTGTTTCAGTACTACTTTTTGAATCGATACAACCAGCAGAAAAAGACGGATCACTACCGGCAATTCGTCTCGACGACCATCGGTACGTTCGATGAGAGTGGTATGGTGTTAAGCACGGGCCAACTCGCTGATCGACTGTTCGCTACGTCGAAAACCATCAACCGCTATTTTCACCGGGTTATCGGTACCCCGCCCAAACAATTCCTGTCGCTGGTTAGAACCCGAACAGCACTTTCTAACTACGTATCCAATAAAGACTGCTTCTCGCCTTATGACTTTGGTTATTACGACATGAGTCATTTCTACAAAGACGTCGTCAAGTTTACGGGCAAAAAGTTAAGCCAGCACATCGGTTAAGATTGTCCGTTTTTTACTAAAATTTCTGTCGTTCAACCCGTTGTTTTGTCGAAAATTAATTCGACAGCTAATGAATCTGGTTTCGACCCGCCTGCTTTTAGCGGCAATTTCTCTTCTCTCATTTTCCTACGTTCAAGGCCAGCCTGGTGTCGTCCGTAAACTGGAAACTTGCCCCTGTCAGGTTAAAATAGACAGCAGTTTTCGGACTCGTTGCGCGTATATGATCGTGCCTGAAAATCGGAAAAAGAAAAATGGAAAGACCATCAAATTGCCATTCATTCTGGTAGAAAGTAAAAATCCCGGCAAGAAAAAAGACCCGCTGCTGTTTACCGCCGGTGGACCGGGTGGCAGTTCGCTAGGGTGGGCCAGAGGTGCTAGTCAATCGCCACTTATCAACGACCGCGATTGTATCGCCTTTGAGCAGCGTGGTACCCATTTTGCCATTCCAAATCTTTGGAGTGAGGAATTAAGTAATGCAATCAAAGAATCGTATCGGAAAAATCTGAATAAGGATAGTATGATTGTCGTGGGGGTAAAGCGCTATAAAAAAGCGCTGGAAGCCAAAGGAATTGACCTCGCCGGATACAATACCGACGAAACAGTATCAGACATTCACGATCTGCTCGCAACCCTACGTATCGATTCCGTTAATCTGACCGGAGGTTCCTATAGCGGAGGACTCATGACGGCGGTACTCCAGCGCGACCCGTCGCGGATCCGCTCGCTCGTTCTGGATTCACCGCTTCCGACCTTTGTTCCAATTGATGAAGACGAGCCCGCTAATTTTGCCGAAGCGCTGAACGTACTGTTTCGGAACGCTGAGAGCGATTCGACTGATAAAGCGCGCTACGGTAATCTGAAGACAAAATTCGAGCAGTATTTTACAACTATTGGCGGCAAAAAATTTGCAATGCCATACGTAGCAAAGGGACAAACGGATACGCTACGTATCGAGTACACACGTAGCGATTTGCTGGACATTCTGGTCAATACGTCGATGAAGAATGTACCATTCGCCATCACAGAAATGATTAAAGGCAACCATGACCCATACATACGACCCTATCTGGAGCATAAACTCGAACGAAATAATGGGCCTTCGGGGATGCGAATTTCCGTGTATTGCGCCGACCAGCCCGCTTATTATAGCGAAAAAGTACTTCAGCAGCTTTACGATATCTATCCGTACCTGAAAGGATATCACATCAACGATGTGTACAGAGCCATGTGTGATTGCTGGAACGTACCCCCCATAAAACCAGAAACTAAACAGCCCTTTTATTCAACGAAGCCGGCTCTATTGGCCGATGGTGAAATGGATAATGCCGTCCGTCCGCTGTATATCGACATGATTCATCATTATATGCCTAACAGCCAGCGCGTATTGTTCAAAAATCGTGCTCATGGCGTTGGTGGCTCCGATTGGAACCGTTTGACACAACAGTTCCTGAACAATCCGTACCAGAAACTAAAGTCTGACAAACCCAGTATAGTGGTGTATTAGATGGCATTGAACTTGGTGTTAGGGGCATAGGGTGGATATTAATCGAACCCTGCGCCCCTAACCCAATGCTACTCACTACGTAACGATTTTACCGGATTGACCAGGGCCGCTTTGATAGCCTGGTAACTGACGGTAGCCAGCGCAATAGCAATAGCCAATAGCCCAGCTATGACGAAGAACCACCATTCGATATCGATGTGATAAGCGAATTCGGCTAACCATCGATTAGTGGCCCACCAGGCTAACGGAAAAGCAATGCCATTGGCAATCAACACCAGCTTCAGGAAATCTTTGGAGAGTAAGGCTGTCAGGTTAAAAACACTGGCTCCCAGTACTTTCCGAACGCCAATTTCTTTAATACGTTGCTCGGCGGCATACGTAGCGAGTCCGAAAAGGCCCATACAGGCAATGAAAATAGTCGCCAACGCTACCCAGATCAGCAGCGTTTCGCGACGTCGATCTTCGAGGTAAAAGCGGGCCAGTTGTTCATCCAGAAAATGATATTCTAGTAAGTGCGTTGGGTCGATTTTGGTTAGTACATCATTCATTTTCGCCAATGTTGCCGGGATGTCCTTGCCTTCCACACGAGAGGTAAAATAATCGATGGTATGAACCGGGTTGTTTTGATAGGCCAGCACCATCGGCGCTATTTTTTCACGTAGCGACTGAAAATGAAAATCTTTGACAATGCCGACGACCCGCGCATGAAACGTTTGACCAGTACCCAGCGGACTGTAACTTCCACCCATACTGCGATCAGGAATCTCAACTAGCTGACCCGATACGTCGTTAATGTTCAGCAGTTTAGCCGCTGTTTCGTTGAGAATGACAGAGGCCGAATCGTTCGCATTCAGGAAGTTACGACCCTTCTGCACCTGTATTTCGAAGGTTTTAGCAAAGTTTTTATCGACGCCCAATAAATAAGAGACTTTATGTTCCTCCGAATTTCCTTCTGGCCGGATATGGACAGTCGGAAGGGTTTTCCACTCGCCGGGTACGCGCGACGTAGTTGATACGTTCTTCACTGTCGGTATTTTGCTGAATTCCGTTATAATGGTTTGGGCTCCGCTTCTGATTTTTGCCGAATTGATATCGACTACCAAGAGGAGTTCTTTATTGAAACCCAGGTCTTTATTGTTAGCAAATCGGATTTGCTGAAACAGTACGATAGTCGCAATAATCATTACCACCGAGATGGTAAACTGAAACACAACCAATCCTTTCCGTAGCGATAAATCACCTTTACTCTGAAGCTTAAGGTTTTTTAGCAACGACAACAGGCTGAATCTCGATAGTAAAAGTGCTGGGTAACTACCTGATAGTAAACCAACAAGCATAAGAGCAAGTAGGGCGTAAAGCCAGATTCGATAATCAGCGCTAAAACCAAGCGACAGTTCTTTGCCTGTAAATTCGTTAAACTCCGGTAGTAATAAATTTACGATGATAATCGCAAGCAGGAACGAAATCGTCGTCACGACAATTGATTCAGTCAGGAATTGCTTGACAAGATGGCTTTGATAAGCGCCATTAGCTTTTCGTACCCCAATTTCCTTCGATCGGTTCGACGCTCTTGCCGTCGTCAGATTCATGTAATTAATGCAGGCAATCAGCAGCACAAACAGCGCGACAACCGCAAATACCTTGATATACAGTAGTACTCCTTTGCCCATTTCGGCTACGTTCGAGTTTCGGGCGCCATCGATAATGTGTTCCGAATACAAGTGTATATCGGCCAGTGGTTGCAGAGTATAACTCATCGACGTGCCCGGTTCAAGTTTGGCGTTTCGATTGAGCAAATCCGTGATTTTTTGGGCTGTTACGTCTGGATTGGCCTTTTCCTTCAGCAGGAAAAACGTCATGAAAATTTGGGAATCCCATTTTGAGATCCACTGGGTAAAATCATCATCATGAATGATCGTTGCTTCAGAAATGAGTGAATTGAAATTCAGGCTTGAATTGCGGGGGTGATTTTTTAATACAGCCGTTATCTTCAGGGGTTTATCCATGAATTCCAGACTCAACGTTTTACCAACTACCTGAGACGTATTAAACAGGCGTTGAGCAAATTCTTCGACGATTACAATAGAATTCGGCTCTGTCAAAGCCGACTTGCTGTTGCCATCAACGGTCTCGAAATCAAATACTTCCATCATACCGCTATTTGCATAAGCCACGGTTTCCTGAAACGTATTTTTGTTTTCGGGATTTGTCAGATTGGCACGACCAACACGGACAATTCGAGCGGTATTTTCGATTTCGCCAATGCTTTTCCTCGATTCTTCCGACACTTTGAAACTCGATGCGGCAATGGTAAGGTCTTCGGTTGGACCCTTCTTGTGCTGAATCGCCCGGTAGATTCGACTCGCGTTGCTGTGTTGCTGATCGAAGGTTAATTCATCAAATAGATAAAGACCGATCAATAAAAAGCACGTAACGCCAAACGTCAGACCCGCTACGTTCAGCGTAGTATAAAGTTTGTTTCGACTCAGCGTTCGAAATGTGATTTTGAGATAATTACGTATCATAGCTGCATTTGTAGGGTTGGGAAATTCAGTTGGTTTTCGTCGAATAAATTCGGGTCGCATATAGGCCAGTACGTCCAGCCAGTAACGTCGTCGGGCGTGCATTTGGCCCCCTCGTTTGAGCCGCACCATGTAGCGCTCATGTAAATCACCCAGCACCTCCTCTCGTAGGTGAGGTGCACAGAACAGACGTAGTAAGCGGTCGGCTAAGCGGGGTGGGGGCATCGGTTTTGTGTTTTTTGTAGAGACAAGGCATGCCTTGTCTCCTGTGCGTCAGCAATAAACCATCCGGTCAGGTGACAAGGCATGCCTTGTCACTACGTAGATACGTATCGTCGGTCATTCAGAACGTAGTGATTTAACGGGATTCATCAAGGCGGCTTTAATGGCTTGAAAACTGACCGTTAGCAATGTAATTGTTAAGGCACCCATACTCGATGCCGCAAAAATCCACCACGGAACAGCCGTGTGATACGTGAATTTCTGCAACCATTCCTGAAGAACGTAGTACGCAACGGGGGTAGCAATAACGCAGGAAATAACCACCAGCACGACAAAATCCATGGATAACAAACTCCACAGATTGGCAACCGATGCGCCCAATACTTTCCGCACACCAATCTCTTTGGTACGTTGTTCGGCTATGAACGACGCTAAGCCAAACAGCCCCAGGCAGCTAATGAAAATGGCCAGGATAGCGAAGAAGCTCGCCAGTTTGCCGATACGCTCCTCGTTACCGAATTTTCGGGCAAATTCTTCATCAACGAACTTATAGTCAAAAGGTTGTGAAGGGTTAAATTTCTTGAAAACAGTTTCGATACGTTCTAAAGCATCGCCAGCGCTGGACTGGGGGTTAAGCTTTAAGATGACGTTCCCGCCGGGATAGGTTGCCAGATGAAAAATAGTAGGCTTCACCTGTTCGTAAGGCGAATTAATGACCAAATCCCTGACCACGCCAATCACCTTGAACGGCTGATTGAACCACTGGATGATTTCGCCTACCGGATTACGTAATCCCATGAATTTTACGGCGGCTTCGTTTAAAATAATCGCGCTTGAATCCGTCAGAAAATCTTTTGAAAAATCACGCCCATCTTTTAGTTTCCAGCCAATGGTTTTTCCATAGTCATACGAGGCATCAACGACGGGAAAATCAACCGACAGATTCGGGTCTTTATCTTTCCAGTCGAATGCGCTGCTGCTGTTCCACACTTCGGTGGGCGGAGTAGCGGCTTCAGCCATCGCCAAAACGGTTCCGGTTTGCAGTAACTCGCGTTTAACGGCATCAATGTGGTTGTGAATGTCGGCCGTAACCGTTGGTACAACAACAAGCCCGTTGCTATCATAGCCAATCGGTCGGTTTTGGGCAAACTGAATCTGCCGGAAGACAATAATTGTTCCGATTATTAAGGTGACCGAAACTGTAAACTGAATGACAACCAACGTTTTGCGGGGAATAGCAGCCCAGCGCCCCGCCTGAAAACGAACGCCTTTCAGAATTTTTACCGGCTGAAACGACGATAAATAAAATGCCGGATAACTTCCGGAAATCAAACCCGTCAACAAGCTGAATCCCAGGCAGGCTGACCAGAAGATTGGATTCGTCCAAAGAATACGAACGTCTTTATCGGCTACGTCATTGAAGGCCGGAAGCAGTAACTGAACCCAGAGTAAGCCGAGAACCAGCGAAAAAAATACCACCAGCAACGACTCGAAAAAGAACTGATAAATCAATTGCGCCCGCACCGAACCAACGGCCTTGCGAATGCCCACTTCCTTAGCGCGTTTTTCTGAACGGGCCGTACTCAGATTCATGAAGTTGATACACGCCAGCAGCAACACGAAACCGCCAATAATGCCGAACAACCAGACGTATTGAATTTTGCCACCTACGTTAACACCATTCTTGAACTCCGAATACAGGTGCCAACGGCTCATTGGGTGTAGAAAAATAGCGGGTTTTTTCTTAGCTAATTCTTTACTTACCCGATTGAGTTTAGCGTCTCTTATTTTAGTTGAAACTTTCTCAAAATCAGCTCGTTCGTTTAATTGCGCATAAGTGACAAATGCGTTCGGTCGCCAGGGGTCAGGCGAATTTTTCACCCATTCTGTGTTATTGTAATACAAATCCCACGGCGCCATGAACGTGATCTCATGGAACGTAGAATTGCGCGGAATATCTTCGTAAACGCCCGTTACTTTCACATCCAGTCGATTGTCGATCTTCATCAATTTATTGATTGGATCGGCATCACCGAAAAAGGCTTTTGCCACCGACTCAGACAATAGAATCGAGCCTGGCTCTTTCAGTCCGTTTCGGCTTCCTTTCACCATGTTCAGCGACAGCATGTCGGTTACCTGCGGCTCAAAATACATGCCCCGCTGGGTGAATTTTTCATCGCCAGCACTCAAAATATGGTCGCCCTCCTCACGCCCCAGTACCACGTATTTAAAATCACTTCCATAATGTTTTCGAAGTTCCTCGGCTAATGGGTAAGGCGTTGTGTTCCAGGTTTGTGTTTCGCCGTTGTTTACCATATTCTGTTTGACCTGCGCAATGCGATCGTAGTTCGTATGGTATTTGTTGAACGAAATTTCGTCCCATAACCAAAGCCCAATGAGTAGCGCCACCGCCATACCCACGGAAAGCCCAGCGATGTTGATAGCCGAATATCCCTTATGTTTAGCAAGGGTCCGGAGTGCAATTTTTAGATAGTTTCGTAGCATGGTTGTATTTGTTGGTTTGGGAAACTTTGAGGGTTTCCGCCTTAAAAATTCGGGTCTCACATAAGCCAGTACGTCCAGCCAATAGCGTTGCCGGGCTTTCGCTTCACCTGACTGTTTCACCCGCACTACGTAGCGTTCATGCAAATCGCCCAGCACCTCCTCCTGTAGGTGAGGAGCGCAGAACAGACGTAGCAGGTAATCAGCTAAACGGGGCGGAGGCATTGGTTTTGTGTTTTTTGTAGAGACAAGGCATGCCTTGTCCCCTGTGCGTCAGCCACAAACCATCCGGCTATGAAACAAGACATGTCTATACACTACGTAGCGGGTCGGTTATTCGGAACGTAGCGATTTTACCGGATTCACTAGAGCCGCTTTTATACTTCGGAAACTGACCGTCAGCAAAGCAATGGAAAGGGCCATCAAACCAGAAAGAGCGACCATCCACCATTCGACATCGATGCGATACGCGAAATCCTGCAACCATTTGTGCATGGCATACCAGGCAATTGGCGCGGCAATGACCACGGCAATAAATACCAGTCGCACAAAATCTTTGACCAGCAATTGCACAATGCCCGGCACCGAGGCACCCATTACCTTGCGGATGCCGATTTCTTTGGTACGTTGCTCAATTACGAAGGCTGAAAGTGCAAACAGACCGAGGCTGGCGATGATGATAGCAAGTATGGCAAACACCGAAAACAACTGCTGGGTACGTTGTTCACTGGCATAGAAACTTGCAAACTGATCGTCCAGAAAATGGAATTCCAGCGGGCCACCCGGATTGAAAGCCGCCCATTGCTGTTTTAGGTTATCCAGAAAATCCGTCACATCCGTGGTTTTGATTTTCAAAACGATACCACCTGCATTCCGGCCCATCATCAGCATGAGCGGGGCCACTTTCTGCTTGACCGATACGTAGTTGAAGTCCTTTACGACGCCAATCACTTTGAACTCATGGTTCCCCGAGCGAACGACAGATCGGCCAACCGGATTTACCCCTTTCCAGCCTAGTTCACGAACCGCCGATTCGTTGATGAGTACGCCGGAAATGGAATCGGTCGGGAAGTCTCTCGAGAAATTCCGGCCCTGCACAATCCTGATACCTAATGTGCGCAGGTAATCATAGTCAACGTGATAAATATTGGTGTGAATTTCAACGCCGTTCGATGTCTCGTTTTTTGGATAAATCTGCGTTCCATCCATCATAATTCCACCCGGTACAAACCTCGATAGACTCGCCGAAACAACATGCGGATTCTGCAAAAGTTGATCCTTGAAGGCAAGTTGTTTATCGCCTAGCAGACGTGTATCGGGCAGGGCTAACACCTGATCTTTTTCGTAGCCCAGTTTTTTATTTTGCATGAAGTCAAGCTGCTTATAGACAACGATTGTTGCAATCAGCAGAATCGTTGAAATTGAAAACTGGAACACAATTAACCCGTTATGCAATGGTCTTTTCTGCGAGCCTTTTCCGAAAAAAGAGCCTTTTAACGTTTTGATGATGCTGAATGATGACAGGAAAAAAGCAGGGTAAACGCCCGCGATTATCCCGGATAGCAAACTGATTAGAAATAGCCCAAGAATTGCCCGGTAGTCTAGAAAAAATGAGAGGTCGATGGACTTGTTGGCAATCTGGTTGAAGTAAGGTAATAGCAAGATTATCAGACCATAAGCGCATACCATTGCAAAAAAAGTCAGCAGTACGGATTCAGTCAGAAACTGGAAGATTAACTGGTTTTTGATTGATCCCATTACCTTCCGAATGCCCACTTCCCGAGAACGTTTTGCTGCCTGAGCCGTCGATAGATTGGTGAAGTTGATGCAGGCCAATAAAAGGATAAACAGTGCTAACGCAGAGAAAATATAGACGTATTGAATATCACTGTTTGGCTCCATTTCGTATTTGGTGTTCGAATACAAATGGATGTCGGTAAGCGGCTGCAATAAGAAGCGGAACGTCTCAATCGATTTCTGCGCTTCAGCCAGACTGACACCCATATCACGTTGTATTTCTGGAACTACGTATTTAGCTACAAGCTGCGGGAATTTGGCTTCCAGTTTTTTCGGGTCCGCTTTTTCGGCCAACTCCAGATAGGTAAAAAAGCCCAGGTTGCTCCAGGTTGGATTGGTAATATGCCGCGTCGATAAACTCATAAAGGCATCCGCATGAAAATGCGAATTGTCGGGTATCTTATCGATGAGCCCCGTTATAGTAAACGGTTCTCGTTGCGTACCTACCGCCAATGATTTGCCAATCGGATCTTCGTCGTCAAAGTATTTTGCGGCAAATTCTTTCGAAATAACAATACTATTGGGCGCTACTAAAGCGGTCGCGGCATTGCCCTTAATTAGCGGGATCGAAAACAATTGCAGGAAATTGGAATCGGCAAAGGCCAGGTGCGCTTCTTTAAATTGCTTTTCCCGGTATTGGATATAATCGATGGCAGGTCCCATCCGCGTCGACGCTTTTACTTCGGGGAAAGTTCGTTGAATGCCCTCGCCAACAGCCATGTCGACATTAGGGTAGATTTCTACGTTGCCGTTGCCGACAACCGAAAGTTGTACACGATAGAGATGGCTGGCTTTAGCTGGATATCTGTCATAACTTAATTCGTTGTACACAAATACGGCAATGAACATAAAACTGGTCAGGCCAATGGCCAACCCTAGCATGTTAATCGCAGTAAATGCTTTATTCAGCATTAAATTCCGCCAGGCGATTTTGAGATAATTACGTAGCATAGTTGTATTTGTTGGTTGCGGGTATTCCGATGGTTTTCGTCGAATAAACTCGGGTCTCATATAAGCCAGTACGTCCAGCCAATAGCGTCGTCGGGCTTTCGCTTTACCCGACCTCTCCGCCCGCATGACGTAACGTTCGTGCAAATCGCCCAGCACCTCCTCCTGTAGGTGAGGAGCGCAGAACAGACGTAGCAGGCGATCAGCGAGACGAGGTGGGGGCATTGGTTCTGTATTTTTTGTGTAGACAAGGCATGCCTTATCTACATGTTTTATTCACTACGTAGCGATTTCACCGGATTGATTAATGCCGCTTTGATACTTTGGAAACTGACCGTCAGCAACGTAATGAGCAAGGCACCCGCACCCGTACCTGCGAAAATCCACCAGGACAGATCGGTATGATACTGGTATTTCTGGAGCCAGTTGCCCAGGAAATAATAGGCGACCGGACATGCCAGACAAAATGCGACGACAACCAGTTTGACAAAATCTTTCGAGAGCAATCCCCACACGTTTAGTACCGATGCGCCGAGCACTTTGCGCACACCAATCTCTTTGGTACGTTGTTCGGCTACGTAGGAAGCCAATCCGAACAGACCCAGGCAACTGATAAAGATGGCCAGGATGGCGAAGAAGGACGCCAACGTACCGATACGTTCTTCGGTAGCGAATTTTTTAGCGTACTCCTGATCGGCGAATTTGTAATCGTAAATAGCCGTCGGAGCGTATTTTTTGAAAACGTTTCCAATTTTACTCACCGCTTCACTGGCACTTATGGCCGGATTAATGCGGATATTGATAAAATTGCTTGGGAAACGACTGATGTAGAACAGCGTCTGTTGGGCAGGTTCATAAGGCGAGTTCATCACCATATCCTTGATAACTCCCACAATGGTGTATCGCAAATCACCTTCGCGAATCACCTTGCCAACGGGATTTTTCAGCCCCATAAATTTTACAGCCGCTTCGTTTATGACCATTGCGGCTGAGTCGGTGCTGAATTTTTTCGAGAAATCACGCCCTTCCTTAAAATTCCAGCCGACCGTTTTTCCGAAATCATGGGTTACGCCGATGACGGCAAAATCGGGCTGTTGATTCGGGTCTTTGCCATCCCAGTCAAAACCGCCGTTATAGTTCCAGATTCCCGTTAACGGACTTTCCGATTCCGCGATTTCGGTAACCGCCCCCGCCTGGATTAACTCATTCCGAAAGGCATCAAAATGATTATGGATGTCGGGCGTAGTAGTTTGTATGTAAAGCAACCCACTCCTGTCATAACCAATTGGGCGATTTTTGGCGTGCTGAATTTGCTGGAACACAACAATGGTTCCGATAATGAGGGTAACAGAAACGCTGAACTGAGCCACAACCAGAACCTGCCGCGGCAGCGAAGCAAAACGCCCAACCCGAAAGATGCCCGGACTGGATGGTCCTTTCAATACTTTAACGGGCTGAAATCCCGACAAATACAGAGCAGGGTAGCTACCCGCAATCAAGCCTGTAAGTAGGGTAAAGCCGAGT
This sequence comes from Spirosoma flavus, assembly GCF_054778555.1. Lineage (NCBI taxonomy): Bacteria > Pseudomonadati > Bacteroidota > Cytophagia > Cytophagales > Cytophagaceae > Spirosoma > Spirosoma flavus. The sequence continues at coordinate 801,101 of NZ_BAAGZL010000002.1, read as the reverse complement.
CCTAATAGCCAGAAAATAGGCGTTGACCAAAGGATAGTCATCTGCTTGGCGGCTACCTGGTTGAAGAACGGTAAAATCAGTTCTACAAGCTGCAGAGCAAGCCCAAACGCGATGAAAACAATCAGTAAGGATTCGCTTAAAAACTGGCTAATTAACTGCGAACGTACCGAACCAATCGCTTTTCGAATGCCAACTTCTTTAGCCCGTTTCTCGCTACGTGCCGTGCTCAGATTCATGAAATTAATGCAGGCCAACAACAGGACAAATACGCCGATGATACCAAAAAGCCAGACGAACTGAATTTGACCACCAACGTTTACGCCGTTTTTAAACTCCGAATACAGATGCCAGTTACGCATCGGCTGGAGAAAAATCTCAGGCTTGAATTTGGCGAACCATTTATCGACATACGCCAGTTTTGCATCCTTAATTTTCGCCGAAACCTGATCCATATCGGCATTGTCGGCAAGCTGGACAAAAAGCTGGAACGAGTTATTATCCCACTTTTGCTGCGAATTTTTTACCCAGTCCCGAATAGCCACATTCACCTGCCAGGGAACCATGTACTCCAGATTACTGAACTGCGAATTGTAGGGTAAATTCTCATAAACTCCCGTTACTTTAACGGCAGTCTGGTTATCGATTTTAACGAGTTTACCCAACGGGTCGCTGCTCCCAAAAAGGGCGTCCGCTGCCGATTCCGAGAGCATAATCGAGTAAGTCTCCTGCAAACCCGCCCGTGTGCCTTTAACCATTTTCAGAGAAAATACATCGGGTGCCTGGGGTTCTATATAATTGCCACTTCGCCAGGATTTTTTATCGCCAAAAGAAAGAATGTGCCCTTCTGTCCAGGAGGATAATACCACATTCTTGAAATTACTGCCATACGTAGTGCGCAATACATTGGCTAGTGGTATTGGAACCGTGGGGGCGGTTGATACAGAGCCGTTTATGGTTTGATTCTGCATGACCTGCGCAATTCGGTCGTAATTCTTATGGTATTTATTGAACGATAATTCATCATAAATCCACAGACCGATCAGCATAGCCACCGCCATACCCACGGCCAGCCCGCCAATGTTGATGACCGAATACGATTTTTGCCGGATCAGGTTGCGAAGGGCGATTTTGAGATAATTACGTAGCATATCAGAACTTCTGGGGGTGGAGTAGTCAGTTGGTTTACGTTTCATCATCGACGGGCGCAGATACGTCAGTACATCGATCCAGTATTTTCGACGTGCTTTCGTCACGCCCAGTCGTTTAGCGCGTATAACGTAGCGTTCGTGCAAATCGCCCAGCACCTCCTCGTGCAGGTGAGGAGCAACAAACAGACGTAGCAGACGATCAGCGAAGCGGGGACGTAGCATAGGGCAGAGGAATAAAAGCAGCGGAAGATTGGTATAAGGCTAAGGGTTTCGGGCGGGGTCGTTGGTTTACCCGATGCTACACGCCCTCTGTCCCATGCTTATTAACTCCACTCCAGCCGGATATTGGGAATGATTCGATCCCAGAGCCGATTGCGAACAGCCCGCACATCGCTCAGGATACGACCGCCCAGGGCCGTCACCGTAAATAGTCGTTTTCGGCGACCACCCCGTTCAGCAGTGGCCTCGCCCAGATGTGATGTCAGGTACCCTTTCTGTTCTAGTCGTTGCAAAGCGGCATGAACAGCGCCCGTGCTGACCGAATTTCCCGTTTCTGCTTCAAGTTCTTCAGCAATGATTACTGAATAGGCACCCGGCGACAGCGCGGCAACCGCCAGCAGTACAACCTCTTCAAATTCTCCTAAATCGCTACGTCGCATGAACTAGAATTGGATTAGAAATAAGCCGACAACTTATATTATCTATTTCGGTATATCAAATGCCCGGCCAAACTAGAAAAGTGCCTTCCAGATTCAGGAATGGCCGTTTTTGCTCGAAGGTTAGTGATACGTAGTGTCCAGAAACGGACATTTTCTGTACGCAGATGGACAGACATAGTGAATTGAAATGAACCTTTGCGCGCTACGTTCCAGTACGCAATTCATTATCTTGGACAAAAGGATACAGCGGGCTAGGCAATTAGATTTATTGAGCAAATGAAGACAGCCCCATCCGTTCAGCAGACTGGGCATGCCTTGTCTGCTGAACGGATGGGGCTGTTGATGAGATGGTTTATCGACCCTCGTTTTAGGGACGACGCAAAGTCGACAAGGCATGCCTGGTCTCTACAGGGACCTAATTATTCGGAACGTAACGATTTGATCGGATTCATTAATGCCGCTTTAGTGGCCTGATATCCAACGGTCAGGAAGGCGATTCCGAACGTAGCGACGATGGCAATGATAAACACATCGGCGCCTATGCCGATCTGGAATTGAAAGTTTTTGAGCCAGGCGCTCATAACGTACCAGGCAACAGGAGCGGCCACGATAAAGGCAATCAGAATCAGGCGCGAAAACTCCTTAGCAAAAATCCAGATGATTTGTCCGGTGCTGCTACCCAGCACTTTACGAATACCGATTTCCTTCGTCTTTTGCGAAGCCATGAACGAAACCAGTCCGTAAAGACCAAGGCAGCCGATGAAAATTGCCATAGCCGCAAAGGCCTGAATAAGCTTCAGCATCAACGATTCGGTTTCGTAAAATTCGGCGATCTGATCATCCAGAAACTCATAACTGTAAACCTGGTCGGGGTGCATCTCGCTCCAGGTTTTATCAAGGGCCGCCAGAGTTTGCTGCGTATTGGCCAGGTCAATTTTTACGGCATAATAATCGTAATTATCCATGTCAGAGCCAATGCATACGGCATTGATCGCTTCGTGGAAGGAGAGGTCGTGGAAATCCTTGATAATGCCGACGATCTGTCCTTTCATTCTACCTCCGTTCAGACTCAGCATTTTACCAAGCGCTTCGTCGGAAGATTTAAGATTGAGCTTCTTCGCGAACATTTCGTTGACAAGAAATTCTTTGATCGAATCGGAAGGGAAAATGTTACGTCCGGCAACCAAATCCAGTTCGAATATCGGAACGTAGTGATCGTCGGCGGCTCGTACGTTGATATTGAAATTTTCCGGTTCGGCTCGATTGTCGTACGTAGGCGAGGTTGTCCAATTGCTGCTAGACGAAGGGGCTGCTCTGCATAGCGACACGTTTTTTACGCCCGAAACGTTGGATAGCCTATCGGTTAATGTATGCATTGTTTGCGGGTTGGAGCCCGTTGCGATCGGAAGCATCACTACGGCATCTTTATTAAAACCCAGATCGGATTGTTTGGCGTAACGCATTTGATTCGCAATGACAATCACCCCGATAATCAGCATTTGCGAAATGGCGAACTGCGTAACAATCAGTGACCGACGAATATTAAAACCGCCAATGTTCTGCTGCGAAAGCTTTCCTTTGAGCGCCATAACCGGCTGAAAACGAGCGATAATCAGGCCAGGGTAGGAGCCGGAAAAGAAAATCACGAACAACGTAGCAGCCAGGATAAATAGCGTTAATCGCCAGTCGGTGAGAAGATTAATATGTACCCGCGACTGAAACCAGTCATTCACATACGGAAGTGTCAACATCGAGAGAACGACCGCCAGCACGACCGCTGTAACCGTAATGAGGCCGGTTTCGGAAATGAACTGCCAGAACAGTTGCCCGCGAATACTGCCGAGAACCTTCCGAACGCCCACTTCCTTCGACCGATTCAGCGCTTGGGCCGTTGCCAGATTGACGAAGTTGACGCATGCTGTAATAATTAAAAACAAGCCGATCAGGCTCAATACCCACAGGTTTGTTTTGGTCATAGTACCACCGTAGCGGGCATCGAAATGCATGTCGGTGAGCGGCTGAAGCTTGTAAACGTGTACATTTTTGCTCTTCGCCCGGTACTTTTTGACGTAAGCCGGCAGCAAACTTTCTACCTGAGTTGGTGCTACGCCGGGCCGAAGTTTAACGTAGCATTGCATGGCACTCGTGATACCTCCCCAGGCGTCATCGCTGGCCATCCATTCATCAAATTGTTTGAGTGTATTGTAAGAAACATAGATTTCTGTTCGGCGATCGGTGTTGATTGGCAGGTCTCTCAAAATCCCTGTGATTCTGAAACTTACCTTGTTATCTACATGAAATGTTTTATTAATCGCATTGGCATCGCCAAAATATTTACGGGCCATGCGTTCAGTCATAATGGCTGTATTGGGTTGCGTCAAAACCGTCGCCTTGTCACCCTTCAGCAGGGGGTAGTTGAAGATGTCGAAGAAGTCCGTTTCGACAAACGCAACGCCATGCTCTTCTTGGTATTTTTGCCTGTCCTGCCCCGATTCAAGGGTAATCAATACGTCATCGAACGTAGCAACGCGGGCCACTTTTTCGCCGAAGGTGTAATCGTTCCGAAAAGCTTTCCCCAGCGGACTAGGTACGCTACGTGAATAGTGAACCGTTTCGCGGTGTTGTTCAGTTACGAGTCGATAAATCCGGTCTGCGTCTGCATGGAAATTGTCGAAGCTAAGATGGTAGCTGACCAGCGTGAAAATTAAAATAGCGCAGGTCATGCCCAGTGCAAGACCTAATACGTTAATCGTCGCATACGATTTGTTCCGTGATAAATTTCGGAAGGCGATTTTCAGATAATTACGTAACATAATTGGACTCAGAAAGAATGGTGTTGTGTACTGTTCTTTGTTTTTTCGCCGGGCTAGGGGACGTAGCAGTTTCAGTGCATTCAGCGCGTATCGCCAATTAGCACTACGTTGCCCCACTGTCTCTACCCAGTGCGTATATAATTCCAGCAAATCGCCCTGTACCTCTTCCGACGAATCAGGATGGCCGAAGGTTTTCAGCAGCCAGGTAGCAAAACGGGGCGGTGTCATAGGATTATTTTGTGTAGCGGCAAAGCAGGCCTTGTCTTTAGGTATTCGTATTTATTCCGAGCGTAGCGATTTCACGGGGTTCATCAACGCGGCTTTGGTGCTTTGGTAACTCACCGTGAGCATGGCGATGAGAGCCATAAGCAGGCCGGTTAAGGCAAATACCCACCAACTGATTTCGGTTTTGAACTCAAAATTTTGCAGCCACTGATTAATCGCGTACCAGGCAATGGGCGAGGCTATCAGCATGGCAATCAGCACCAGCTTCAGGAAATCCCTAGTCATGAGGGTAATGATGCTGGTCACCGATGCGCCCAGTACTTTCCGGACACCGATTTCCTTGGTACGTTGTTCGGCCATAAAAGCGGCCAGACCAAACAAGCCTAAACAAGCAATCAGAATGGCAATTAACGTAGAGGTTTCGATGAGCTGCGCCGTGCGGGTTTCATTTTTGTAAGCATCCGCCAGAGTTTTATCCAGAAAATCATACCCAAATAACTGGTTCGGGAACGTAGCTTTCCACGACTTTTCGATGGTGGCTAAAGCTGTTTGAATCGCCTGAACAGTTGGAGCCTCGCTCTGAAGTTTGATGCCAACCTGATAAAAATTGTTGGGCACGACCTGCATGATAGTCGGGTCGATTTTCTGGTGTAATGAATTTACGTGGAAGTTTTTAACGACGCCAACAATGGTAGCAAACTGATTCCCGTCGCCAAAATATACTTTCTGCCCAATGGCGGCCTGCGGCTGGTCAATGCCCATTCGATTCAGGAAAATCTCGTTGGCGAGAACCTTGAACGCGGCCGACGACGTATCAGTGTCTTTGAGCTTTTCGCCAGCCAATAGCTTAATTCCGTATGTATCCAGATAATGTGAGTCGCCCATTTTCATCTGGGTCTTAATTTCGATGGGGTTGGCCCCTTTTCGGTATTGAATGCCTTGCATCCAGTTGCTCTCAGCCGAAGCACTGTTGAACGAGAAACTGACATCTTTAATCTGGGGCGATTCCATCAACTGGGCACGTAGCGTTTGCAGTTTTTCTGGTTCATTACTGGGTAAGCCAACCGTAATGATGGCTGCTTTATTAAAGCCAAGATCGGCATTCTGGAAAAACGATAATTGTCGGTTGATTAGTAACGCGCTGCTAATCAAAATCATGGAGATAGTGAATTGCACAACGACTAGTCCTTGGCGTAAGGTAACGCTACGTTCATTGCTGGGTAACGTATTGTTTTTCAACGCCCAGATCGGCGGCATGCCAGAGAGACGGAAGGCGGGATACGTTCCGGCCAGCAGGCTGGTTATAGTGGCTAAACCAACCAAAAATGCGCCCACTTTCCAGGTAATCAGGTCGGTTGTTGTGAGCGGAAGTCCCATCATTGTGGCAATAGACGGCAGGGTTAGCCACGCCAGTATGACTGACAACAAGGCCGCCAGAAACGTAATAAGACCCGCTTCGGTCAGGAATTGGTAGATCAGCGATAAACGATTACTGCCCACTGCTTTCCGAACGCCAATTTCTTTCGCTCGTTTAAGCGCCTGCGCCGTCGTCAGGTTGATGAAATTGATACAGGCAATCAGTAGTACAAACGCACCAATTAAGGCTAGCATTCGGAGGAGCTTCGGATTCGCCTGTCGACCACTAAAATTGAACGAATAGTGAATGTCTGACAATGGATTCAGCGCAAAATGCTGATGCTCAATTGTCTTCGGGTCTTTCTGGTATTTGACCTGAATGGCGTGGAATCGTTTGGTCAATTGGTCGGGCGTAAAACCGGGCTTCAGCAGCGCGAAAATCTGAAAATTATCCCCAAAACCGTTCCAGCCGTGTGTGTCATAATCGGGGTTTACACGCTTGAGCGTAGGAAACGAAACCAGTACGTCGAACGGAAAATTCGTGGTTTGAGTGTGATCTTTTAGTACGCCTGATACCTGTAAATCCTGCTTGTTATCGTAGCGAATGGTTTTTCCGAGAACGTTCGTGGTACCAAAAAACTTGTTGGCGTACGACTCCGTAATCACAACCTGATTGGGTTGCGAAAGTGCGGTACGGGCATCACCGCTTAGCCATTTATAATCAAGCAAATGGGAAATACCCTGCCCGATGAAGACGACCTTCTCTTTAAAAATTTCGCCGGTGACTGGTATCGACAAGCCACGTTGCCATAGATTCATAATAGGCACTATGGTTTCAAATTCAGGCGCTTCGTTTGGTAATACAACACCCAGTTCGGTGTAGGTGCCGGGATGGGGATTCGGTTCACTCGAGTTGACGGTTTCAATCCGGTAGATTCGATCCCTTTTAGGTAGTTGTTGGTCGTAACTGGTTTCGTGCAGAATGACCATAAACACCAGCAAAGCGCAGGCGATTCCGAGTGCTAAGCCGAAGCCATTGATAAGCGCAAATGCTTTGGCGTGTCTGATATTTCGCCAGGCGATTTTTACATAGGAACGTAACATAGAAGGACTTAGTAAAAAAGGTGGAGGATATTCGATAGCTTTTTTCGATTTGGCCAGTGGCCGCAGCAATTTGAAGGCACTCAGACTATACCGCCAATTGGCGCTACGTTGCCCCACCGTTTGGATCCAGTATTGATACAATTCCAGCAAATCGCCCTGTACCTCTTCCGATGTATCAGGATGGCCGAAGGTTTTCAGCAGCCAGGTAGCAAAGCGGGGCGGTGTCATCAGATTATTTTGTGTAGCGACGAGGCATACCTCGTCGCTACGTATTGGTAATTATTCAGATCGTAAACTCTTCACCGGATTGACTAACGCGGCTTTTAGACTTTGGAAACTGACGGTGGCTAAGGCTATCAGGACAGCCAGGCCACCCGCTAGCACAAACATCCACCAGTCGAGGTTGATCTTGTAGGCGAAATCCTGCAACCAGCGATTCATTACGAACCAAGCAACCGGTGTTGTCAGGAGAATAGCAACCAGAACCGGTTTCAGAAAATCTCTGGCGAGTAGGGTCACGACGCTGCTGACGGATGCACCCAACACCTTACGGACACCAATTTCTTTGGTACGTTGCTCAGCCGTGAACGTAGCGAGTCCGAACAATCCCAAACACGAAATGAAAATGGCCAGAATCGCAAAGTAATTAGCCAACCGGCTGACCATCTGCTCACTTCGGTACAGTTTGGTAAATTCCAGGTCAGAAAACTGGTACGTGAAAGGGAAATTAGGATTGAGCTGCTGACTAATCTTTTCCAGACTGGCCAGCGCTTCCTGCGTTTTACCCGCTTCCGCGCGAACGATAATTGTTCCCCAGTTACGGGTTTCGTCCAGCCGAACGACCAATGGTTCGATGGTCTGATGCATCGAACTGAAATGGAAGTCTTTCAATACGCCGATGATCTTGCCCTGCCGTGAGCCCCAGGTCAATGGTTGATCGAGGCCGGTTTTATAGCCCATTTTGGCTAACGCGGTTTCGTTGACCAGAAAGCTTACTGAGTCGGTGCCAAACGCTTTGGAAAAATCGCGTCCTTCTTTCAGTTTCAGGCCCATAGTTTTTACGAAATCATAACCTACCGTCTCGTCCGCAAATCGGATAGACTGATTGGGATCTTTGCCTTTCCAGGTGAAATCGCCAGTATGGTGTTCAATGACAGTGGGTGTGCCCCGCATCCGGGATACCGTCAGAACGCCCGGCATCTGATTCGCTTCTTCCTTAAATAGCGTGTATTTTTTGACGAGTTCGCCTTCCAGCGGTATGTAAATGAGGTTCTCCCGATTGTAGCCGATATTCTTGGTCTGAATGTAATTCACTTGCCTATACATGACAATCATACCTACAGCCAGCAGAATAGAAAGCCCAAACTGGAACACCACTAACCCTTTTCGGAAAGCCGTTGTGGCCGGACTAAAGCGAAGACTACCTTTCAATACCCGAACCGGATTCAGCGCCGATAGAAAAAGTGCCGGATAACTGCCTGAGAGAAAGCCAGTCAGTACAAGTAAACTCAGGAGTGTAGCCCAGAAGATTGGTTGGTTGAACGGCAGAAGGATTTGTTTGCCAGTCAGATTGTTGAAGGCCGGCAGAATCAGTACAACCAGCGCCACCGCGAGCAGCATCGCAAAGAACGTAAGCAGAACGGCCTCTCCCACAAACTGACCGATTAGTGACGAACGGGCCGCACCAATAGCCTTACGAACGCCGACCTCTTTCGCTCGTCTGGCCGAACGAGCTGTAGCCAGGTTCATAAAATTAATGCAGGCAATGACCAGAATGAAAATGGCTACAAAGCTGAATAATCGGACGTATTCGATGCGCCCACCCTCCAGTTGCCCATTCTTAAACGTCGAATGGAGGTATTTTTCGGGATAGGGTTGTAGCGCCAGCTCTTCCTGAAAGGACTCACTTCTTGGCTTGTAGCGATACGTAAAATCCTTGATTTTGGCTTCTACCTTAGCTGGATCGGCATCTGGACGTAGCTGGATGTACGTAGTCGGGTTGTAATTTCCCCAATTGTTAACCCAGCCGTTGTCGCGAATATAGGCCTTCCAGGTACGCAGGAAATCAAATTGCTGCGACGAATTGGCGGGCATATTTTCAAAAACGGCCGTTATGGTCAGGTCTTCTTTATTTTCGTAGCGTATCGTTTTTCCAACGGCCTGCTCTGGGCTTCCAAAGAATTGATCGGCCATTTTCCGGGAAATTGCAATCGCGTTAGTGCCTTCTAGAGCAGTATTAGGATTGCCGTTCAGAAGTGGATAGCTGAACATTTTGAAAAAATCAGCTCCGGCGAATGTTCCCATCATTTTGGCTACTTCATTACCCGCCCGAAACGTAAATGGAAAGGCTTCTTCCAGACCACTGGTGAATTGCACTTCCGGAACAACACGCTTGAGTTCGTCGGCCAACAGCCCCTGCGTTGCATAGGAAGCCTCCGTTCTGCCATCAAACTGCTGCCGTTCGTAGACCTGATACAGGTATTTGCCGTTAGTGTGAAAACTGTCTTTACTACGTTCGTCCTGCACCCATAGTAGCACCAACAGACTGGTGGCCATGCCCAGCGCCAAACCCAGCAGGTTGATCGTTGAAAAGGCTTTGTTGCGAATCAGATTTCGAAAAGCAACGGTTACATAATTACGTATCATAGTGGGACTTAGAAAAAATGTTGTGTACTGTTCAGTCGACTTCCGTTTAGCCAGTGGCCGCAGTAATTTCAAGGCACTCAGACTATACCGCCAATCGGCGTTACGTTGCCCCACCGTTTGGATCCAGTATTGATACAATTCCAGCAAATCGCCCTGTACCTCTTCCGATGTATCAGGATGGCCGAAGGTTTTCAGCAGCCAGGTAGCAAAGCGGGGCGGTGAGTATTGCATAGGACATAGGAGTTTAAGCATAGGGTAGGGGCGTTGGGCAAAGAGTTTAGGGGTATTCAATGCCCTTTGCCTAGCACTACCTCACCCACCCATCAGTTGTAATGTCTGTGGGGGCAGGGCATTCCATAGTTCAGTACGTATCTGTTTAACTTCGGATAACGCTCGCCGACCAGCCGACGTAACGGTGAAAAACCGTTTCCGACGCCCACCCCGTTCTGCCGTAGCTCCGCCCATCTGCGAGGACAGAAATCCTTTTTCTTCCAGCCGTTGAAGGGTCGTGTGCACCGTGCTGAACCCGACCAACCGACCGGTTTTCTGCTCAATTTCCTGTGTGATATTTACGCCGTAGGCTCCTTCGTCAAGGACTGCCACGGTTAATAATACCACTTCTTCAAATTCCCCCAGAAAGGCCCTTTTCATGGTTTGACTATTTTATACGATAATGCCGAACAAATGCGGTGCCAATACCTGACAAGGCCATCTGGAGTTAATTGGAGCCATTTTTCATATACATTGGCGAAACCAACTGTCCGTTTCTGGACATCGTTTGTCCGCAAACCGGACAGGAGCAATCGGTACGTTTGGAAATGCGTACCTTTGAATGATGCATTTTCGACTGTACGATATTGCTCCGGTATTGAGGCCTTTTGTCAAAGAAATTTGTTCGATCGAAAACGACAAACCAGCCGCTACGTCGCCCCCAATCCGGGTGCTGCCTGACACCTGCGTGGAGCTTTTCGTAAATATCGACCAACCGCAGACAGTCGCTACGTCGACTGGGAAGATAACCCACGTCGGCAGGAGCTTCGTTACGTCGCGAATGAGTCATTTTATGGACGTTCGGACGCTGAGTAACGTATCGTTTGTATCGGTTTGTTTTTCGAGTGGAAATGCCTATCCGTTCTTTCCTGTATCGATGCAGGCAGTTGCTAATCAGATTGTTGACTTGCGTGACCTGTGGGGACGTAGCGCCGACGAAATGCAGTACTACGTTGACGAAGCCCCAACGATGGCGCAGCGCGTTCAGCTTATTCAGCAATATCTGATTCGGCGGTTGGCGAAAAACGGTACGTATGATCCGGTTGTTACGCATTGCATCGAGCAGATCAGGCAAATGCATGGTCAGCTTTCGCTGGAGGAACTGGCCGGTTGGGTTGGGGTCAGCAACCGACAGTTGATACGTCGTTTTAATGAACGTATCGGTCTGTCGCCCAAAGAGTTTTCTCGTATCACTACGTTTAAACAGGCGTTAACACAACTTAAATCTTTCCCTGACTACAGCCTCACCGAGATTGCCTATGCCAGTGGTTACTACGATCAGTCGCATTTCATCCACGCCTGTCGAGATTATTCGGGTTTGACTCCGCGCCAATTGCTGTCGACGAACTACATCTTATGCTGATGTCCGATTTTTACAATTACGGAAATCAGTTCGTCTGCACATTTGCCGAAACGAACAAACAACGATATGCGTAAGGTTATTTTAGGATTGGCCGTCAGTCTGGATGGCCACATTGAAGGCCCGAATGGCGAATACGATTGGTGTTTCACCGATCAGGATTATGGTCTGAATGCATTTCTGGAGCGTATCGACGCGATTTTCATTGGTCGAAAAAGCTACGAGTTGATGAATAATCCAGCCGAAGAAGCTAGTAATTATCAATTTTCGGCGTACAAAAAATACGTTTTCTCGAACACATTAACCCAAGTAGGCGAGGGGGCCGAGTTGATACGTGGCGATCTTAAAACGGAAATCAACGCCCTGAAAAATCAACCCGGTAAAGACTTCTGGCTGTTCGGCGGTGCCGATTTAACGAGTTCGTTGATGAATGCCGGACTGGTGGATGAATTATTTCTGGCGGTTCATCCTATTGTTCTGGGTGCGGGAAAACCACTTTTCAATAACATTCACGACCGCATCAAACTGACGCTGACCGACTCAAAAATATACTCGACTGGACTGGTTTCGCTCTACTACCGGTTAAATTGATACGTTAGCCATACGTTTTTGCCCGAAAATTCTGACCAAACGGCTAACGACAATTGCCAGATTCAGGAAGGCAATCAGGCCGAAACCCAGCACGCCATCGGGCATCATCAGGAAAATACGTTCCCAGTTTAAAACACGACCACTGATCGCAGTAAGCAGCGTTGGAATCAGCAGAAATGTAATGAAAGGGATCAGGCGAATGAGCAACAATAGCCACGAACGCCAAACGGGCCTTTGCCGATACGTTTCTCGCCAATAGCTGAACCGGAATAATTGTCGGATAGCTAAACTGATGAATACCAGTAGAATAAATCCAACGCCAATGGGTAAAATCCATTCGGGTAAGGTTGGCAATTCGGGCTCATGGCCACTAATGATATCGGTGACCCCCCGGAGAAATGAATGGTAATCAACATACGGATTGATGCCGCTGTTAAAGAGCATCACAACGCCATAGCCTTCTTTGGTAAGTAGAAGCTGTTCAGCACTGTACGTCCAGAGAATACCACTGTGATACAGACTTGAATCGCTACGTAATATCCACCCCATGCCATAATGCATGGCTGTTCCAGAAGGAGGAGTATGCATCTGCGCCATTGATTTTTGACTTATCAGCAGCGTATCGCCAGCACGTCCATTTGCCAGTTGGAAACTGAGCCAGTGCGCCATGTCGGTGGCTGTAGAGCGCATCCCGGCGGCCCCGTCAATAAACCAATCCGGCTCCCGTTTCGAAATGGGTTTTCCGAGAACAAAAATATGGCCGTTATCCATCGGTTCCGAACCGGTATAAAACGACGCTGTGGTCGACACATCGCCGGTATGTGTCATGTGCAAGGGCTGAAAAATGTGTTTCTTCAAATAAAAGGCAAACGGCTCATGGCTAACCGACTCCACAATTTTCGCCAGCAACCGGTAATTCGGATTGTGGTAATGATACTGCTTTCCGGGTTCACTAACCAGTCGCGCATGTTTAAACTGGGCAGTTGCCTCATCCAACGTAGCAGGCTGATCGCGAAAGGCTAATTCCGGGAATCCGGTATCGGCCAGTCCGCTGGTTTGATGCAACAATTGGCGGACGGTTATCGACTGGCTACGTTTATCACGGATGATAAACGAAGGTACGTACCGAACGACAGGTGCATCGAGTGATAGCTTCCTTGCGTCAACCAACTGCATAATGGCCATTGCCGTGAATGCTTTACTGAGCGAGGCAATCCCAAAAGGTGTGTTGGGTGTAACCGGATAACTAGTAGTAGTTAGCCCGTAGCCTTTCGTGAACAGCAACGTATCATTATGCACTACGGCAATAGCCAGACCCGGAACGCTGCTTTTGTCCAGTCGTGCCCGAACGTAGCTATCTATTTTGTTGGTCAGTGATTGCGCATACGTAGTGTGAACGAAAGGAGAAAAACTGAAAATAAGTGCTGAAACAAGCTGTAATGAACGTATCGTCTGAGTGAAACGGCGCATCGTGTGGTTGGGATGTTCAACGTAGCAAAATTCTGGTGGAACGTAGTGAAATCCATATACATAGGTAAAGAAATCAGGGCCGTGCCCATTTCTTTCGAATGCGACTCAACTGCGTGGGTGTAATACCCAGATATGATGCAATATGATACTGTGGAATCTGCTGTTCCAAACCCGGATAGTGTTCCTGAAATAGTTGATAACGATCTTCGGCATCCAGCAGTACTATTTCAATTTCTTTTCGTTCTTTCTCCACGAAATATCGTTCGGCAAATCGCCGACCAACCCGTTCCAGATCAGGAAATGAATCGTAAAGTGCCGTAAAAGTCTGATAGTTAGCCTGTAAAAGTTGGCAGTCGGTTAATGCCTGCTGGATAATCTGATTGGGTTTGCCGGTAATGAGCGATGTATATCCGCCCACTATAGAGGGAGATACGAAAAAATGCTTGTTGTATTCGGTACCCTGCTGATCACGATAAAAACCGCGAATTACTCCCGACTGTACAAACGCAAACTGAGTAGCCAACTGACCTTCTTCAATAAAATAGTCCCCTTTTTTTAATTGGGTTTCGACAAACAGCGGCTCTATTCGTTGCCATGTTGTTTCACTGATGGGCGAAAGCGCGTGAAGAAATTGGCTAAGCGTTTCCAAATTAATGACAGGTGCGGATTAAATGAATGAGCGTAACAAGGGTAAAATGGTAACTAAAATCAATGACTGGATCATAAATCAATACTTATTGTAAACGTTTAATAAAGCTTCTTGAAAATGTAACTATCCATATTGCAATATCAATATGGATAATGTTTATCTTGTTAATCGATTGATGCAAAAATGAAAATCAAGTAGTAATTAATTTCATTTTCGGCTTATTCAATTAGTTGTAAACAATCAGGTAATTGACTAGCACTATTCGTTTAACCTTATGAAAAGAAACTTTACGTATTTCATGCTGTTAATGGGCTGTTTTCCAGTCCTTCTGCGGGCACAGACTAACTATGTTGTCAATACGCCCAACTCGTCAAACCCTGGTATGTATAATACGCTGGTTGGTCCCTACGCGGGAAATAGCAATATGTCAGGGTATTACAATACGTTTCTGGGCTATAGTGCGGGAACTGGTAATGCTTCAGGCTCCAATAACACATTTATTGGCTATGCTTCGGGAAACAGCAACGGCTCTGGTATTCAGAATAGTTTCGTAGGATTTGCCGCAGGACGGGAAAATACATCAGGGAGTTACAACAGCTTTCTTGGTTACGCTGCGGGGCAAGCTAATACAGTGGGTAATTATAATTCATTTATCGGATACCGGGCTGGTTACGTGAATACGACGGGTAGTTACAATACGTTTGTAGGCAATTTCACAGGCTATTCGAATACAGCGGGTGCTAATAATACGTATCTGGGATATTATACGGGTTATAATAATTCAACCGGGTACAACAATACATTTTTAGGATACTATACTGGCCTTGCTAATTCAACAGGTGCGCAAAATACCTTTCTGGGTTACTACGCTGGGGCCGCTAATACCATCGGCAATAACAACACATATATAGGTCAACAAGCTGGTCAAAACGCCACTACCGGAAACAACAATATTATTATTGGCCCCGGATCGGGAACAACTGTTACCACCAGTAATGACAACGTACTGATCGGTTATAATTCGCAGACGGGCAAAGGGCAGGGTGGTCATCATGTCATTATCGGGAGTGAGTCGGGTGGGGGATTATGGGCGGGCAGAAGCAATACCATGATTGGTCATCAGACAAGTGCTGAATCGATGGAACTCCATCATGCAACGGCAATTGGTGCCGATGCCCACGTGGCCATCAGCGATGCCGTCGTTTTAGGGAACAATGCCAACGTGGGTATCGGTACGTCAGCACCTACGGCTCGCCTGGAAGTAGTTGCTCCTGAAGAAAACAACAGTGGCATACGTTTACCTCGACTCACAGCCAGCAGCCCGGCCACCGCAAAAACAGACCAGTTTCTGACCGTCAATGAGCGCGGAGAAGTGGTCAAAGGGCAGTATCAATTACGTATCAATAGCAGCGCGGAATGGAGCGATAAAGTCTTCGAAGCCGGCTACCGGCTGCCTTCGCTGAACTGGGTTGACGCGTATGTAAAACAGCATCACCATCTGCCCGGTATCCCTTCGGCCGACGACGTAGTAAAACAGGGAATCGACCTGACTAAATTAAATGCTACGTTGCTGGAAAAAATTGAAGAACTGACGCTTTATACCATTCAATTGGAGAAGGCAGATAAGGCAAAACAGCAGGAGCTTCAGACGCTAAAAACCGAAGTGGATGAGCTAAAATCGATGGTGAAACAATTGCTGAAAAAATAGGGCATATCGTAGCGATGAGGCATGCCTTTCTCTACGGCCGAAAGCTGTCATGCAGGCTATTACTAATCGCATCCGTGCCGGTTTGCTGATATTCTGGGCGCTTTATTTCTCCATCGTACTGCTCAGTAACTGCGCTGATGCCCTAAAAAACCTGGCGGTTCTTCCGGCAGACTGGACGTTTGCCTCTGGAAATTACGGACTGATAGTTAAGGTCTTGGCTGTTTACCAGTCACCCATTTGGCTGGCTGTTGGGCTGTTCGCTGGAGTAATTCTTTGGGAGGCACTGGGCGCTTTTCTGTTCTGGAAAGCCTTTTTGAAAACGCTTGAGCAACAACCATCTCACAAAACGGCAATCCATCAGGCATTTGGTATCACACTGGGCTTATGGGGTGCTTTTGTGCTATCCGATGAACTCTTTCTGGCATATCTGGTAGGCGATATAACCACTACCCATTTCAATCTGCTAGTTGCCGAACTGGCCTCGTTCATTCTGATAAATAGCATAGAGCATGAAGCGCGGAGCATAGGGTAAACCCGGCTATACCCCGCGCTTCATGCCTTTATTCACTACGTAGCGATTTTACCGGATTCATTAACGCAGCCCTTACACTTTGCAAACTGACCGTGATCAGCGCAGTCGATAAGGCTAGTGCACCGGCCAACACAAACACCCAGCTTTCAATATCAATTTTGTAAGCAAAAGCCTGTAGCCATTGATTCATGGCCCACCACGCAACAGGCGATGCAATCACAATTGCCACTAAAATCAGCGTAACAAAATCTTTAGAAAGCAACGTAACAATACTGAACGCGCTGGCACCCAGTACTTTCCGGACACCAATTTCTTTGGTACGTTGTTCGGCGGTGAACGTCGCAAGGCCAAATAAGCCTAAACAGGAAATCAGCACGGCTAAGCCCGCAAACAGGGCGAAGATCTGTCCAGTACGTGTTTCAACCTGATACGTCCGGTTGAAATTATCATCAAGAAATTCGTACAGAAAGGGTTTGTCGGGGAATTGGTCATGCCATAATTGCTGTATCTGCTGGATGGTGCCCGGAATGGCCCCCGCCTGAATCCGGGCTGCAAGCTGACCCTCCCAACCCGAATTGAGCGAGATAATCATGGGTTCTACTTTCTGTTTCAGATTAGCGTGGTTGTAGTCGTCGATTACGCCGATAACTTGCCCTTTCAGCGGTATTTCGCGGTATCCTTTCGGGTTGGCCGGATCATACCCATAGGTGTAGTAGCCAGTCATTTTTCCGTTGATATTTTTCCAGCCGAAATAATTCATGGCGGCCCGGTTTACCAAAAAAGCCTGTTTGTCGGCAGGTCGGTTCGGGTCCAGATTACGACCTTCTACAATCCGAATGCCGAACGTTTTCAGGAAATCACTGTCGACGCTGAGATGGCCGATGCCACCCGTTTGCGAACCTTTCGGAACGTACTCACTGACAAGTTTTTCGCCACGCAAACTTCCGCTTCCCGGTAGGCTAAATGCACGCGTAGCGGCTTCCACACCCGGTATTTGAGATACGCGCTGCTTAAACAGTTCTTTTGTCTGATCAGAAGCATCCCGTAAATCCATGGTTAGAATTTGGTCGCGCTGGTAGCCAACGTTACGTTGCTGGACAAACTGCAATTGTTGGTAAACCACCAATGTGGCCACGATCATGCCAATGGAAACCGAAAACTGCCCTATAATCAGCGTTTTACGTAACCAGCCGCTACCGCCGTTTGGGAGTCGGCTTCTGGTCAGGGCGGCAATAGGACGGAACGATGAAAGCACAAAAGCCGGATAACTCCCTGCCAATAACCCAACAACCACAAGGCCTGCCATCAACCAACTGATACGTTCCCCGCTGATCATCGATTGAATGGTTAATTGCTTGTCTGACAATTGGTTGAATAATGGCAGTCCCAGTATCACAACACCTGCCGACAGTATAACGGCAATGCCCAGAAAGAGCAAGGTTTCGCCCAGAAACTGACCCCATAACTGCCCAAAAGATGAACCTAACACCTTCCGAACGCCTACTTCCTTCGCCCGTTGTGTGGCACGCGCCGTTGCCAGATTGACGTAGTTAAAACAGGCTAATCCCAAAATAAGGAGGGCCACGATGGCAAACACATAGGCGTAGGTCAGCCGGTTGGTAGCCACCAGGTTCGTACGAAGATAAATATCCGTGAGCGGAATCAGATTGAGTTTCCAGACGCTCACGTTAGGATCGCCTAATTGCCGCAGATAGGCCGGAAATTGGGCTTCTAACGTAGCAGCATTGGTACCCGGAGCCAGTAGTAGGTACGTCCATGTATCATTGCTGCCCCAGTAGTTGTTCGTTACTTCGTAGCCAGCCAATTCATTGGCATTAGCGTAGTTAGCCAGAAAATCGATCTTCAGGTGCGAATTGGTGGGGAGGCTACGTAGCACACCCGTTACGTGAAGCGTCGCCTTATTGTTGATATGTAGCGGTTGCCCTACCGGATTCTCGACGCCAAAATACTTTCGGGCCATCGCTTCCGATAGTACCACTCCATATTGTTCATTCAGAGCCGTTTTTGGGTTGCCCTGCACCAGCGGTAGAGTAAACACGTTGAACGCACTACTATCTGCAAACCAGAAATTAGATTCATAAGCCGCCGATTGGGGATTGGCGATCAATGGCTTAATTCGTGTCAAACGCACCGCATCCGACACGGCTGAAAAACGCTGTTTTAAGTCGGTAGCAAACTTGCCACCACTACTGGCCGAATTCTCAAACTGCTGAAATAAGACGATTCGATCTGCCTTCTGATGGAACTGATCGTATGTCAGATCATCTAAAACGTAAGCCGTAATGAGCACACAGCATGCCAGGCCGAGCGTGAGACCCAGTACGTTGATAAAACTCGATACCTTGCTTTTCTGAAGATTTCGAAAGGCGATTTTGATATAGTTCTGAATCATGACAGGGTACATGTAATGAGTTGTTGAATACGTATCAGTTTTTCGTTTACTCAAAAATGTTGGTTTGAGAAACCCCACTACGTCCCACCAGTAGCGCCAGCGCGCTCGCCGTTCCCCCACCCGACGTAGCTGATACGTGAATTCCTCATGCAAGTCCCCCTGCACCTCTTCCAGTCGATCAGAAGCGCAGAACAGACGTAGCAACCGGTCGGCTAGGCGGGGTGGGTGCATGGTTTTTGGTTTGTAGCGACAAAGCTTGCCTTGTCGCTACGTAGCGTCTGTTATTCGGAACGTAACGATTTTACCGGATTCATCAGGGCGGCTTTGACACTATGGAAACTGATCGTTGCCAACGCCACGACGACGGCCCCAGCGCCTACTAATCCGAAAACCCATAAACTTAACTCGATACGATAGGGATATTCGGATAGCCATTGATTCATTAAGAACCAGGTTAAAGGCACTGCAATGACTAAAGCTGCAAGTACAAGTTTTATAAAATCGCGGGATACCAACAGGATGATACCGGGGATACTTGCGCCAAGTACCTTACGAACGCCGATTTCTTTAGTGCGTTGCTCGATGGCCATCAGCGCCACGGCAAATAAACCCAGACACGACAGGAGAATCGCAATGCCGGATGCAAAACTGAAAATCATGGCCATCGATTCCTCGTTCCGATATAAGGCGTCAATATTTTCGTCGACAAACGTCCCGGTAAATTCAGCGCCCGGCGCTATTTCGGGCCAAATATGTTTTAGCTTTTCCATCGAGCTGTTTAGGCTCTGCGGAGTGACCCGTACGAAAATGTAACTAATTGCCTCTGAGGCCGAAATGTGCATTGTAATGGCTTTCGGCTTTTGTTGAAGTGAATACAGATGATAGTCGGGAATTAGCCCGATAATCTGAATTTTTGATCCCGCTGTATCGGTCTGGAAGAACTTGCCAACGGGGTCTTTTTCGCCAAGTTGTTTCGCCATTGTTTCTGTAATGACGACCCGATCTAATGAATCAGAAGGAAAGGCAGGACTAAAATCGCGTCCAGAAAGTAGTTTGATATTTAGTGTTTTAAGGTAATCGTAGTCGACCAGAAGCCAGTCGCTTGCTATTTCTTTTTCTTTATGCGTAAAACTAAGAACGCCCCTCGACGTAGAGCCATCTTTACCTCGCCCCAAGTTTACGCCCGAACCAGAAATGGCCAGAACGGATGGGTCGTTCCTAAGTTTGTTACGCAGGCGCTGTACCAACTGTCGTCCACTATATTTATTACCTACCGGAATACTGATCACTTGTTCTTTCTCGAAACCCAGCGGCCTTGTTCGCAAATAATCGACCTGCTGAATGGCGAAGATTGTGCAGCAGGTGAGTAGACATGAGATGGTAAACTGCGTTACGATCAATGAGTTACGCAGGAAGCCTGGTCGTTTTACGGTAATCTTACCTTTTAAGACCTCAACAGTGTTGATTTTGGTCATTTGCCAGGACGGATATCCACCCGCTACCAGCGTGACCAGCAAAAACATACATAAAATACCCGCAATGGCTCCCGGCTGGAGGAGATAAGCCATAACGATTTTCGCATTAAAATAGGCATTGAAAGCCGGTGCGAGTAGAATAGCGAGAAGCGTACCTAAAATGAAGCCCGCCAGACAAAGCAGCGCCGATTCGCCCCAAATCTGGGCAAATAACTGGTTTTTTACGGCCCCTAACGATTTTCGAACCCCTACCTCACGGGCGCGGGTAAATGAGCGAGCTATGCTGAGGTTAATAAAATTGATACTGGCAATCAGCAATATAAAAACAGCCATGCCCAGCAAGGCATAAACCAGAGCAACTGGGGCACTAGAACTGGCAATTTCTCTGTCGAAGTGAACATTAGCGAGTTTTTGAAAACGTATAGCAACCAGGTCACCCCGTTCATCGGGCTTGACGCCTTGTTTTTTTAATTTCTCCAGATCAACGGTAAAATATTTCTGCGCAAAAGGCTTCAGTCGATTCTCAAGGGCAGCCTGCGTTGCGTTTGGCGCCAGCTTTACGTAAGCTGTGTGGTTGTAAGCATCCCATTGATTTTTAGAATTCTGATAGGCTAACGAATTTTCGATACGAGCCAGAGCATCGTACTTAATTGACGAATTGTCAGGCGAATCGGCTAGAACACCTGTAACTATGTATTCCCGCTGATTACCATCTCTTCCCAGACGTAGCGTTTTGCCAATTGGGTCTACGGTGCCAAAAATGGCTAGGGCCGTGCTTTCGCTGATAACCAGGCTACTTAGGTCTTGTAGCGCCAGTGAACGATTCCCCTTGATCATGGGAAATGAAAAGACCTTTACAAAATCGGCGTCGACATATTTAAGATTTTTTTCGACAAACTTTCCTTTATAGTCGAACAAACTACTGCTCTCCACAAATCGGGTTGCGGCTTCCACCTCCGGGTATTCTTTTTTTAATGCAGGTGCTAAGGGCATCGGCATACTCCCCGAGCGACTCGTTTTCTCTGAGTTGTTGTTGAAGCGGTACACCTGAAAAATTCGGTCGCCATCCTTATGGAATGAATCGAAGGTGAGTTGACGATATACCATCTGAAACAAAAACGTACAGACGCAAAAAGCCACCGAAAGGCCAAATACATTGATGGCAGCATAGCCTTTGCTGCGCCAGAGCGCACGTAGCGCAATTTTTATATAGTTCTGTAGCATAATTGGTTGCACAAACTGAGTTGTCGAATACGTATCAGTTTGTCGTTTTCGTGAAAATGTTGGTTTGAGAAACCCTACTACGTCCCACCAGTAGCGCCAGCGCGCTCGCCGTTCCCCCACCCGACGTAGCTGATACGTGAATTCCTCATGCAAGTCTCCCTGCACCTCTTCCAATCGATCAGAAGCGCAGAACAGACGTAGCAACCGGTCGGCTAGGTGGGGTGGGTGCATGGATTTGATTTGTTTTTGTAGCGAGAAGGCATGCCTTCTCGCTACGTAATTATTCGGAACGTAACGATTTTACTGGGTTGACCAAGGCGGCTTTGATGCTTTGAAAACTGACGGTCAGCAGGGCGATTACGACCGAAACCAGACCAGCCATTGCAAAAACCCACCACTCAATATCAATTTTGTAGGCAAAGTCCTGTAACCACTTGTTCATGGCCCACCACGCGACAGGCGATGCCAGTAGGATGGCAATAGCAACCAGTTTGAGGAAATCTTTCGAGAGCAGACCAATGATGCTCGTCACCGATGCGCCCAGCACTTTTCGAACGCCGATTTCTTTAGTACGTTGCTCGGCTGTGAACGTAGCGAGGCCGAATAAGCCTAAACAGGAAATGAAAATAGCCAGAAACGCAAAGTAATTGGAGAGCTTACTGACTACCTGCTCGCTCTGGTATTGACGGGCGTATTGTTGATCGGTAAAAGTGTACGTAAACGGATAATTTGGATTCAACTGCTTGCAGATACGTTCTATTTGGGCGAGAGCTTCAGTTGTTTTTCCGGCTTCAATACGTACAATGGCATTGACATTTCCGGCCAGACGACTTGTTCGGAGATAACCAATAAGTGGCCGAATGGCCGTGTGAAGCGATTGAAAATGGAAATCTTTCACTACGCCAACGATGGTTCCTTTCTGTTTTCCCCAGGTTATGGGTTTTCCAATCGGTTGCTTATAGCCAATGATCTTCAGGGCCGCTTCGTTGATCAGAAAGCGGTTGGAGTCAGCCGGAAATGCTTTGGAGAAGTCCCGCCCTTCCCGAACCTGAATATTCATGGTTTTGGCAAAATCAAAACCGACCCCTACAGGCGTAAACCGAACTTTATCATTGGGATCGCTGCCCAGCCAGCTAATGCCTTCAGTACCTGCGCCGTTAGACGCCGGATCGGCAGTCATGTACGATACATCTTTTATGCCCGGAAGCTGCCCAAGCTCCGATTTCAGGACATCGTAATTCTTAGCCAGCTCACCCTCCAGCGGGAAGTGAATAAGATTTTCGCGATCATAACCCAGATTTTTGGTCTGTGTATAATCGACTTGTCGATAAACAATGATCATCCCGACAATGAGAATAATGGAAAGCGAGAATTGAAAAACGACCAATCCCTGCCGAAGCCAGGTTGATTTCGTATCGAATTTCAGGGTTCCTTTCAATATGCGAATAGGGCTCAGCGACGACAGAAAAAAGGCGGGATAACTACCCGCGACGAGTCCTGTCAGCAGGGTTAATCCAGCTAATCCGCCCCAAAAAGCAGGCTCATTGATAGGAAGGACGATTTGTTTACCAGTGAGGGTATTGAAGGCAGGCAAGATTAAACCAACCAGTAAAATCGCCAGAAAAACGGAGAATACCGTCAGCAGCATCGCTTCGCCGACAAACTGCCCGATGAGCAGCGAACGCATCGCCCCGACAACTTTCCGAACGCCCACTTCTTTCGCTCGTTTAGCCGATCGGGCCGTGGCCAGATTCATGAAATTGACGCAGGCAATCAGTAAGATAAAGACCGCAACCAGGCTAAATAATCGTACGTACTCGATTCGTCCGCCGTCGATCTGGGCGTTTTTGAAATTGCTGTTTAGATAATATTCGTGAAAAGGCTGCATGGCCACCTCCGTATGAAATGGCTTGCCTTCGTCGCGATTGAATTTGTCGAGCATGTGCTTCATTTTGGCTTCCACTTTCACCGGATCGGCGTCTGGGCGAAGCATGAAAAATGTAAGCGGATCGGTGCTTCCCCAGCCTTTCGCCCAATCATTGCCATCGGCAACGTACCCATCCCAGTTTCGCAGACAGTCGAATTGTAACGTACTGTTTTTCGGCAGGTTTTCGAAAACAGCTGTCACCAGCAAATCTTTCCTATTATCGAACCGGATTGACTTGCCAATGGCGGCTTCGGGGCTCCCAAAAAAAGCGTCGGCCATACTTTGGGAGATTGCCAGACTATTTGGGCCTTTAAGCGCGGCTTCAGCTGTGCCCTGCAAGAGTTTGAAGCTAAACATCTTGAAGAAATCAGGTCCAGCCGTGTTGGTCACCTGTTTATTTACTTTGTTACCAACCGAAAAGGTTTGAGGGCTTGGCCATTCGTAGGCCGTTGCATATTGAATTTCAGGGATTTCTTTTTTTAGCTCAGCCGCCAGCGGACCTGGTGTCCAGATGACCCCCTGCATTTCTCCGCTGAAAAACTCGCGCATGTAAATCCGGTACAACTGGTTTTTATTTGCATGAAACGCATCCATGCTACGTTCGTCCTGAATCCAGAGGAGAATCAGCAAGGTGCAAGCCATGCCTAACGCAAGGCCGAGGGTATTGATGGCCGAGAACGACTTGCTCTTGGCAAGGTTACGAAAGGCAATTTTGATATAATTTCGGAACATAGTCGGGCTCATTAAAGTGGTTGTTGAATACTGTATTTTTTGTCGTTTTCTGGAGAATGGTCTAATAAATCCCACTACGTCCCACCAGTAGCGCCAGCGTGCCCGTTGCTCACCGATACGTCGTACCTGATACGCAAATTCCTCGTGCAAATCGCCTTGTACCTCCTCCAGTCGGTCGGGAGAAAGAAAGAGACGCAGCAGTTGGTCGGCGATTTTCGGTGGGTTCATTGTTTAGTTGTTCATTGCAGAGACAAAGTATTCCTTATCTCTACGGGATTATTCAGAACGCAACGATTTTACCGGGTTCATCAGCGCGGCTCTGATGCTCTGGAAACTGACGGTCAGCAGGGCGATGGCAAGCGCTAGGAAGCCTGCCAGCACAAAGACCCACCATTGAACGTCAATCTTGTAGGCGAAATCCTGCAACCACTGGCTCATGGCATACCAGGCAATGGGCGTAGCAATCAGAATAGCGATGAGTACCAGTTTGATGAAATCCGTCGCCAGCATCTGAATGATGCTCGACACGCTGGCTCCCAATACTTTACGGACGCCAATCTCGCGAGTCCGTACCTGCGCCGTGTACGTAGCGAGCCCAAACAAACCCAGGCTGGAAATGAGAATGGCTATTCCCGCAAACACATTGAATAGTAATCCCGTTTGCTGTTCCGACTTATACAGCCGGTTGAATGAATCGTCCAGAAACGCGTAGTCGAACGGGAAATCTGGATTGTATTGCCTGTAGGCACGTTGCGTTGCGGCAATCGCTTCTTGTGCATTCTGACCCGTTGTTTTGACATACAATGCCTGCATCTGGCTAGGTCTATAATAGAAAATTGCTGGTTCTATTTTTTGTCGCATGGATTCAAAATGAAAGTCTTTCACCACGCCGACAATCGTGCCTTTGTCCTTCCACAATCGGAACGATTTGCCGATTGGGTTGTCAAGTCTGGCGCGTTTAATGGCGGTTTCGTTCAGTATAAAGTGCAGCGAATCAGCCGGTGCACCACTGAAATTGGCGCCCTGCAACAGCTGCATTTTGAAAAATGGAATGAAATCCTTGTCGATGGCAACGGGCCGAATAAACATGGTTTCGCCTTTTTCCTTGCCAACCCATTCGTTATCGCCAGTTTGCGCGCCAAGCTGAACAATGTTACTGCTGGCCCGCGTAACGGCCGCTACACCGGGTTGATTCAGTAAATCGGCTTTCACCGCATCGTAATGCCGGCTCATGTCATCCCGCATGAAAAAGCCAAACACGTGCGTTTTGTCATAGCCGAGCTCTTTCGACTGGATGTATTTTAATTGAGTGCTGATAATTAACGTACTGGCAATCAGGATTACCGATACGGCAAACTGCGTTACGACCAGCACTCTTCGGAACGTAGCTTCGCTCAAACGGGGCGACACTTTACCTTTCAGCGCTTTCAGCGGTTCAAAAGACGAGAGTAGCAACGCGGGATAGATGCTCGATGCCGCCAGTGTACCAACAATCGTTAACCCAATAAGCCGCCAGAGTCGATAGTCTGACAAATCCAGCACCAGTTCTTTGCCCGATAGCTGGTTATAAGCGGGTAGTAGCACATACATCAACCCGAATGCCAGTACCGTTGCCAGCGCAAACAGCAGCGCCGTTTCGATCAGGAACTGCATAAATAACTGACTCTTAGCGGCTCCCACAATTTTACGCATACTTACTTCTTTGGAACGTAGCAGGGAACGGGCCGTAGAAAGGTTAACGTAGTTGATACAGGCAATCACCAGAATCAGCAGCGCAATAATTGAAAACATACGTACCGTTTCGATACCGCCATTGCTGCCATCGGCCCGATACAGGTGCATAGCCGAAAGCGGTTGCAGCAGATACGTCAGGTCGGTATCGTCGGGTTTGTTGCGTAGGTGAATGGTACGTAGTTTATCGGTCAGTTTATCGTTGGAGGCTCCCGGTTGCAGCAGATAATACGTATCGTAGTTGAACTGCGAAAAGTCATTCATCTGATTACGATCATCCGTACGTGCGCGATAAATACTGTCGAACAGCAGCGAAATTGGCAGTATCATATCGCGACGGATGCTCGAATTTTTCGGAAAATCCCGGATTACTCCACTGACTTTAAACGCGTTATTATGCGCATTTGTCAGGACTTTGCCAATTGGATTGTCGTTTCCGAAATACCGTTTCGCCGTACTTTCCGTCAGTACAATTGAGTGATTATCCGGAAATGGATTCGCTGGATTTCCCTGAATCAACGGGAAGTCGAACATCGAGAACAGCGTCGGATCGGCGAAAGTTGTATTTTCTTCATTAACCGTTTTGCCCTTGTATTTAAACAAGGTGTACATGTAGTTGTACGATAAGCGAACGGCCTGTTTAATCTCCGGCAGCTCCTTTTTGCCCATTTCGGCAATTGGCGCTACGGTCGACGTCCAGATTTGGCGACTGCTACCCGTGCCGGCCCAGTTTTCAAGTCGGTAAATGTTGGCCGATTGTTGATGGAAACGGTCGAAACTCAGTTCATCCTGCACCCAGAGTAGAATGAGCATGCCCACAGCCAGACCAGCGGTCAGCCCCGTGATGTTGATGACCGAGTAGAACTGGTTTTTAACCAAATTTCGCCAGGCTGTTCTAAGGTAATTACGGATCATAATCGGATTTACTAGAAAAGTTGTCGAATACGTTTCAGGTTGTCGTTTTCGTGAAAATGTTGGTTTGAGAAACCCTACTACGTCCCACCAGTAGCGCCATCGCGCTCGCCGTTCCCCCACCCGACGTAGCTGATACGCAAACTCCTCATGCAAGTCCCCCTGCACCTCTTCCAATCGATCAGAAGCGCAGAACAGACGTAGTAGTCGGTCGGCTAGGCGGGGTGGTGTGTTGCGCATAGAGCATTAGGGGTTGGGTTGGTGCCGGAGTTACTTGATGCCCCAGGTTATAGACTTGTCGCCGGTTTAAGGGGGCTTAACAACCGATCCCAGAAACTGACCCGTACTTCCTGAATTTCCTGTAACGTTCTACGGCCATACGCAGTTACCGTAAACAGTCGCTTGCGACGACCACCTCGTTCGGCGGTGGGTTCACCCATTTCCGACTTCACCATACCTTTATCCTCGAGTCGATCCAGGGCTGCGTGGATCTGATTGAGCCGCACCGAACGACCCGTCTGCTCATTAATTTCGTGAGTAATCGCTACGCCATATGCCTGACCTTCCAGTACGGCAACGGTTAGTAGAACAATTTCTTCAAACTCGCCCAGATACGTTCGTTTCATGGTCGTTTATAAGTTCTAGTTTTGCTGATCAAATGATCTGCCAGAATGTAAAATGCCACCTGATTGGCTGGAAATGGCTTTTGTAGAGACAGTAGGTTGTATTCCTTTGTCCGGTTTCGGACAAAGAACGTACGGTATGGGACAAGCCTGAACGGGCTCAGTCTGCCTGTAATTGACGCGGTGAGGAAAGGCCGACACCTGTTTTGTTACGTTGACTACTACGTAAATGCCGTTTGTGGCAGGATAGGTAAACGCCATTCGGTCTACACTTTTAGTCAGAAATAAAATCTGTTCTGATAATGAAACATCTGACCAAAATCCTGCTCTGCGGAGCTTTATTTTTCGCCACGTTTAGCGGCATCCTGGCGCAGAAAAGTCCCGAAGATAAAGCAGGCTGGAAACTGGGTGCACAAGCTTATTCGTTCCGTTTATTCCACTTTGCCGAAGCGATCCGGAAAATTGATAGCTGTGGCTTGAAATATGTCGAAGCTTTTCCGGGGCAGGCCATTGGTGGTGGCGGGCAAGCCAAGATGGACTTTACGATGGACGCGGGGGTACGTCAGGCTGTCAAAGAGTTAATTAAAGAGCGGGGGCTAACCATTGTGGCGTATGGCGTAGTGAATCCCAAAACCGACGATGAATGGAAAACGCTGTTTGAATTTGCCAAAGATATGGGCATTCAGAATATCAACTCCGAGCCGACTCCACAACAAATGCCGCTGGTTCGGAAACTAGCCGATGAATACAAAATCAACGTAGCGCTGCATAATCACCCCAAACCATCGCGCTATTGGCATCCTGATACGGTGCTGGCGGCCATTGGCGGCAGTAAATACGTTGGTTCCTGCGCCGACATCGGGCACTGGGTACGTTCGGGACTTGACCCGGTCGAATGCCTGAAAAAACTAAACGGACACGTACTGGGAATGCACTTTAAGGACGTAAAGAAAGACACGCCCGACGGGAAATACCACGACGTAGTATGGGGAACCGGTGATTGTAAAGTATCTGAAGTTATTGCCGAGATGAAAAGGCAGAAATTCAAAGGCCCAATTTCGGCTGAATATGAATACCATTGGGAAAACAACGGTCCCGAAATTGCCGAAAGCGTGAAAAACTTCCGCAAAATCTACGGGAGCGGGCAGTAAAGTGGCAGAGGGCATGGGGGTAAGGGCATAAGATAGTTAATTTTATGCCCTTACCCCCATGTTCCGTACTACCTCACACCATTGTCCATATCGGCGGCAATCAGCCAGCGACCGTCAGTACCTTTGCGAAGGGCGAGAATAAATTTTCCGATATCGGGTCCTTCTGCTTTTGCCCGGTACGCGCCAATGATATAACCGACATCTCCACCTTGTGCAAATGAAAGTGCACGCAGAAAAAGCGGTTGCCCTCCCGAATTACTATATGCATTTTTTAGGTTTGCCTGACCGCGAATAGCCGGTCGGCGAGGTTGCAGAACAAACCCATCTGGCGTAAATAAACTGGCTAGCTTTTCGGCATTACCAGCGCCCCATTCGCGTTCGTAATCACGGAGCACCCGGTCAATTTGGGGTGGAAGCGTTATCGACCGCAATGAATCGGTTGGTGGGAAGCTGGGGACAGATTGTTGAGCCACCAATGGATTCGCTGAACCAAACAGGCAGATGAAAATCAGAAGACGCAACTGACGCATGAATCTTTTTGCTTTGGATTGGTATGCGACAAGGCATGCCTTGTCGCTACGTAATTATTCGGCACGTAACGATTTCACCGGATTGACCAGCGCGGCTTTGATACTTTGAAAACTAACTGTCAGTAACGCAATGCCGATAGACAGTATGCCCGCCAGCACAAATATCCACCATTCAATGTCGACTTTGTAAGCAAAATCTTTCAGCCACTGATTCATGGCCCACCACGCAATGGGTGAAGCAAGGACGAGAGCAATGACCACTAACTTAAGAAAATCTTTCGACAGCAACGTAATGATACTGCCAACGGATGCGCCTAATACTTTCCGAACGCCGATTTCCTTGGTACGTTGCTCAGCCGTGAACATTGCCAGCCCGAACAGTCCCATACACGAAATCAGAATAGCAATGAGCGTGGACGTATTGACGAGCTGACCGGTTTTCTGCTCTTTTTCGTATAGACTGGCAATGGAATCGTCGAGAAATTTATAGTCGAACTTGTTATCTGGATAAACACTCTGCCATTGCTGCTCCAGGCTGGCTAGCGTTACTTTTACATCGGCCATGTCTTTACCCTTTGTCCGCAGTTTTATCCCAATATTCCGTGCCTGTCCGGGCATGTAGCCAATGAACGTAGCATTAATTTTTTCGTGAAAAGACTGTTCATGGAAATCAGCGACTACACCCACGATCGGAATTTTTTTGCCCTGCCACTCGATCAGTTGATTCAGCGCGTCGGCTGGTTTGCGGAAACCAAGCAATTTGGCATACGTAGCATTAATGACCAGTTCCCGAAGAGAATCCGCTTTGACGTAGTTGCGCCCGGCCAGAAGACGTAACTGATAGAGCGGAATAAAATTTTCATCCCCAACTTTTGCCGATACGTCCGCTTCGATGGCCTGTTTTTTAGGTGGCTGGTATTTCAACTTCGTGACCATATAAGCAGGACCCATGGGCGGAAACCATTCGAGCGTAACACGATCAACGTTCGATAACTGCCTGATTTTTTGCAAAAGCACAGATCCTTTCTCTCGGTCGCCCCAAGGGGGACGAACTTCCAGTATCGCATCCGTCGAAAAGCCAAGATCTTTATTTCGTATAAAACTAAGCTGGCGACCAACCATCAACGTACCGATAATAAACACGAGCGAAATCGTAAACTGGAAAATAATCAATGCTTTACGAAAATGCCCTTTTTGCCCATTCGTCAAAGCCGTCTGACCTTTGAGCGTCAACGCCGGTACGTACGATGATAGAACCCAGGATGGGTAAAATCCGGATAACAGGGACGTAATGACTGTAACGCCGAGCAGAAATACGACCGTTTGCACACTGAATAAATCGAACGTTAACCCTTTGGGTATCAGTGACTGGAAGCCAGCTAAAATCGGTTTGACGAGTACTAAAGCGACCAGAACCGCAATCAGTGTCAGGAACGTCGTTTCGCTCAGGAACTGGACAACCAGACTGGCGCGACTGCCGCCCATCACCTTCCGAATACCGGTTTCCTTGGCCCGCTGCACCGACTGAGCCGTCGACAGATTGATGAAATTGATGGCCGCAATCAGCAGGATAAACCCAGCCACCGCCATCAGCCCATATAAGGTTGGCAAATGGGCTTTTCGGGAGTAATTGTCTCTATAATCTTCATTGAAATGGAGGTCAGATAAAGGCTGTAAGGCGGGCGTATATTTAAACTCTTTTGCATAATGGATTTTGCCAAAGCGCTGGAAATGAGTGGTGAATTGAGCAGGGGTAGCGCCTTTCGGTAATTTGACAAATGCCTGCGAAGCCGACCAGATATCATCCCATTGATCAAGATTTATGCCTTTCTTTAACTGACTCGCCCGAATCGTGGCAAACGAAATGAAATCGGTAAATATGAAATCGGAGGGTTGGCTCCAGCCTTTCACAATCCCCGCTACGTTCGTGTGAACCGAATCTTGATAAATAACTTCTTTACCGATCATTTTCTCAATCGGTAGATCGCCAAAATAGGTACGGGCTTTCTGCTCCGAGAGTACTACGTTAAATGGCTCATTGAGTGCCGTTTGCGGGTTACCAGCCAGCCATTGGTACTTGAAAATATCGAAGTAGTGCGGCTCTGCGACAACGATCTCACTATGAGAATTTTCGAATCGCTTTGGCTTCTCATTTCCATCCGGAATCAATACGTCGGAACTAATATTATGGAAAGCCACCACTGTTTCTAGTCCCGCAATTTCTTTCCGAATCGCTGCCGGAACCGCGTTAGGTACAAAGCCAACAGGATGTTTATCGCCTGGATTGCCGTATTGCGCTTCACCAACCAGCCGGTAAATACGCTCACTCTCAGGATGGAACGTATCGTAGCTAAGTTCATAATTGGTAATCAGGTAGATAACCAGGCAGGCCGTAACGCCCAGCGTAAGTCCAAGCAGGTTAATCAACGTACTGATTTTGTTCTTTGCCAGATTGCGGAGGCTGGTTTTAAAATAATTACGTAGCATAATCGGATGGAGTAAAATCGGTTGTAAATAGTCAGATGGTCGTCGTTTGATGGCAAATGGGCGCATGAAACGTAGCACGTTGAACCAGTATCGACGGTTGGCGTTTGACGTACCGCTACGTTGCTCATCCCGAACGTAGCGTTCATACAAATCGCCCTGCACCTCCTCCAGCAGATGAGGAGCACAAAACCATTCGAGCAGTTGATCAGCCAGGCGGGGCGGTCCGACGTTTCGGGGAGTATGTGGCATAAGATTCGGGGCAGAGGGAGGGTTATGAACCAGCCAGACCGATGGTTGGTAAAGCATTGGGTTCAATTGAATTCCACAATTGGTCGCGCATGGAACGGATGTCGTGAAGTGTGCGGCTACCAAGTGCCGTAACTGTAAACAACCGTTTACGCCGACCACCCCGCTCGGCGGTTGCATCGCCCATGTGCGAGGATAGCATGCCTTTTTCCTGAAGTCGGCTTAAGGCGGCATGAACGGCACTGATGCTCACCGAGCGGCCCGTTTGCCGATCCAGTTCATCGGTAATGGCGACGCCGTACGCCCTTTCGTTCAGGACGGCAACCGTCAGCAGGACTACCTCTTCAAACTCGCCCAGATACGTTCGTTTCATTACGTAGCTTGTATATATTCAACTTCTGTAGAACAAATGCTCTGCCAATCTGTAAAAAATGCGTTTTTAGCCTGATTGGGCGTATATGATAGGAAACCAATTGTCCGATTTCGTACAGAATTTGTCCGATGATGAACGTAGTGACGATTGCTTTAACAGCAGTAACGTTCGGAAGCTGGCTGATGAATTTGTCAATTATCCAGCCAGTAAATTAGTTGCTGGCTACGTAGCTGAAGCTATTGTGCAGACTGCTCAAAAATAGCTGGTCAAATAAGATGACCGCCTAATAATTAATTTCACTGTTTCATTTTTATTGTTTTCTGACTATCAATAATTTAACGATCAAATTATCTCTACTCCTCTTTATTAAACCAAACATGAAAAAAGTAGGCAAAATTATCAGTATTGTAGTTGGCGTCATTGTGCTGGTTGTACTTGGTGTGCTGGCTTATGTTAAACTGGCGTTACCTAATGTGGGCGATGCACCAACTCTTACGATAGAACGAACCCCAGAACGTATCGCACGAGGTGAATATCTGGCAAATCACGTAACAGTCTGCATGGACTGCCACAGTACACGCGACTACAGCTTATTTTCAGCACCATTAGTACCTGGAACATTAGGGAAAGGAGGAGAAATGTTCAATCAGGGGATGGGTTTTCCTGGTTCTTTTACGTCGAAAAACATTACACCCGCCGGTATTGGCAGCTGGAGTGACGGTGAAATTTATCGGGCTATCACTACGGGCGTCAGCCGCGACGGGCATGCTTTTTTCCCGGTAATGCCTTATCCGTATTACGGTAAAATGAACGATGAAGACGCTAAAAGTATCGTTGCGTATCTACGTAGTATCAAACCTATCGAAAACAAACCGGCGGAATCTAAAGCCGATTTCCCGTTTAATTTCATCCTGAATACCATTCCGCAAAAAGCGGAACCGCAGCCAATGCCTGATCCGAAAGATGAGCTGGCTACAGGTAAATATCTGGTCATGATCGCTGGTTGCGTAGAATGCCATACGCAGGTGGATAAAGGGCAGATTATCAAAGAAAAATCGTTTGCTGGTGGTCGTGATTTTAAGTTGCCGAGCGGTACATTATATACGGCAAACATCACGCCTGACAAAGAAACCGGTATCGGCGGCTGGACAAAAGAGGCTTTTATTACTCGTTTCAGTACCTATGCCGATAGTACGTACAAGCCAAACAAAGTTGGGCCAAATGACTTCCAGACGATCATGCCCTGGACAATGTACGGCGGCATGAAAAAGGAGGACTTAGGGGCTATATACACGTATCTGATGTCACTGAAACCAATTCCCAATAAAGTTGACAAGTTCACGGCTAACGTAGCACAGCGTTAACGTAGCACATATTAGAAAGCTGAAAAACCTTGATGAGATAGTGGTTGCTGCTATCTCATCAGGGTTTTTTTATGAAATACTACGTGCTCATTTATGGCACAGGG
Organism: Spirosoma flavus; assembly: GCF_054778555.1. NCBI lineage: Bacteria > Pseudomonadati > Bacteroidota > Cytophagia > Cytophagales > Cytophagaceae > Spirosoma > Spirosoma flavus. The sequence goes on along the minus strand of NZ_BAAGZL010000002.1, from coordinate 767,278 downwards.
CAAGTCTCAGCGCGGAAATAAAATATTACGGATAGCATTTCTACCTTTGTGCCTATGCTGAGAACGTAGTATTGTTTCGGCTCACTTCAATTATGGCTCTGAAAACGCTCGTTAAAATTTCTAACGTAACAAACCTCAGCGATGCACGCTACTGTGCAGGCATGGGCGTTGATATGCTCGGTTTTTCGATGGATGCCGATGTATCAGATTACGTTGACCCGAAAAAGTTTGAAGAAATAAAATCGTGGGTGGCTGGCGTTCAGATCGTTGGCGAAACAACATCCATCGACCCTGAACAGATTGAGCAACTACTTACTACGTATCAACCCGACGTATTACAAATAGATGAAGCGGCTCTATTACCCTACCTCACTACGTTTGGCCGTCCACTTATCCTTCGCGTTGATGTATCATTAATGACGCTCGATCAACTCGATACGTTGTTTCGGACCAGCACTACCGGGGCCGATTATATCTTGCTCGAAAGTAATACATCACTTCATTATGATGCCGATTTCAAAGAAATCATCCAACGGTTAGCTGCTCGCTATCCGATCCTCCTAGGAACCGGCGTATCTGTCGAGAATGTACATGAACTCTTGACAGATTTACCCGTACGTGGTATTGCCCTAAGCGGGGGCGACGAAGAACGGCCCGGTAACAAGGAGTTCGGCGAACTAATGGATGTTCTGGAGGCTATAGAGGTAGATTAGCCTGAGATATATGGGTAAGGGCAGAAAATAGGGGAGGAGTTATGGAAACCAGGTACGACGCTTAAAGGACCCATACCATTTACTCGCTAAACAAACTTCTCTGCTTTGTGCTACTATGTATTACCTACTATCATTGAAAACATACATCTATCCATAGCCGCGTCCATTCTTCCAATTCTGTTTTCTTCGAGCTTCTCTATCTGCTAGGTTTACATCGATTTAAACAACTAGAAATCATGAACAAGCGATTAGAACGTATTGCCGACCAGGCCCAGTTAGGGGGTGTATGCGCTGGTCTGGCCGAATATTTTGGCATTGACCGTGCTTTGGTACGCGTACTGTTTGTAATCGGTATTTTTTTGCCGCATTTTCCGGCAATTATTATTTACATTATCCTGTGGATTGCGCTTCCCGAACGACGTTCGGACGGCGCAGTAGTTCAATCAACGGCTTTTTCTAATCCTTATTTTTCCATGAATCCCTACAATCCCAACAAACCTGCCTCCGACCGCAGTATCGTCGGCGGGGCTGTCCTGATTATTCTTGGCGTCATTTTTCTTTTAGACCGTTATCTGGATATTGATTTCGGTGATCTGTGGCCGTTCTTCCTGATTGCGATTGGGTTGTGGTTAATCTTCAAAGACCGGATTAAACCGCCTTACGATAACACCACCAATTACGGCAGCAATCCAAACGATCCAAACGGAACTCTGTAAACCAGATGTTTCAAGTAGAATGTATGGTGTATACATTCTGAGTTATACTCGTACACCATACATCTTACTTTATACACAAAATTCTTTCTTACTGTCATGCAACGACGAAACGGATTATTCTGGGGAATTTTTCTGCTGACACTTGGCGTACTGCTTCTGGCCCGCCGGGCAGGATGGCTGGATGTCGATTGGCACAGTTTAGTGAACTTATGGCCACTTTTGCTGATTCTGGCGGGTGCCCATATAATTTTGGAACGGCGTCATAGTCAAGCCGCTTTTATCACAACGGTTATGTTAGCCGTGGCTGTGCCCACTACGTTATTCGGGTTTTTCTCGCACCATCGGGATCGTGACGAATACAATTGGCGCTGGCATCATGACGACGACGATGATGATGACGATGATCATGATAATGGCGATGATGATGACAATGAAGACGATTACCGGTCGGAGCGCGAACGTCGCTCGTTAGGAAACCTGGAATCGCATTCCAATACGTTCTCAGAAGCAATGGAAGCCGATACGCGTGAAGCGGTGCTGAAGCTGGCCGGTGGTGCCGGTCGTTTTGTCATCAGCGATCCAAGCAGCGAACTGATTAAAGCTGATACCAAACAGACAGCGGGTATCTATTCAATGTCGGTTGACCGCGACGAGACGACTCATATCCCGACTATTGAGTTAAAGCCAACAGAAGACAGTCAGAATATTGACTGGAAAGACGGTAAATTCGAAAATCGGATGGATGTCCATCTGAACGCTACGCCTGTGTGGAGTATGGACGTAGCATTAGGCGCTGGCACAGGTGATCTGGATTTGAGCGCTTATGTTGTGAAAAACCTGAAGCTTGCCGCCGGAGCCGCCGAACTGGACCTCAAATTAGGTGATAAAGCCGATCAGTCTGATGTTAAACTAGATGTAGGTGCGGCTTCCGTAACGGTACGTGTTCCGAAGTCGGTCGGTTGCCGTATCAAAAAAGATGGCGCTTTGAACATCGAGCAACTCGATGATTTTACGAGCGTAGGTGGAGGAGAGTACGTAAGCCCCGATTATGATGCTGCTTCCAAAAAAATAACGATACGTTTCGATGGCGGCATCTCGCACTTTAAAGTAGTGCGCTATTAGTCAGAACCGGGATTTAACAGATTTAGGGATTTTCAGGATTTTGTTTTGACCAAAGCGCTTCGAAGAAGCGAAAGCAAAATCCTGAAAATCCCTAAATCTGTTAAATCCCGGTTCTTAATTATTCTGGTTCAATCGATTAAGCAGCATTTTATTAAACATCTGCTCCGTCTTATACAGCTCCGCCAACTGAGCCGGGCTGATGACTTTCAGGAATCGACTCATGTATTCCTCGTCGAGATCGGCAAGTTTTTGTTTGGTTGAGTTTACTTCCCGTAGGCCATTAACCAACTGATCATCGGTCAGCGAATTGCGCGATGGGGCGTTATTCAGTTGCCGAACACGTCGGTTCAGCTCCTGCTTTTTGCCGTTGTATTCGTTATAAATCGCCCAAAATTGCGGAGCCTGATCGGTGGTAAGATTCAGCCGATTCGTAATCATGCCAATTTTGGCAGCTTCAATTTTCTGGCGTCCGTTGACGTCGTTCTGTGCCTTAACGGCGGTCGTTAAAAACAACAGACCAACCAGACAACCAATCCATGCGTATCTCATTGTGGTGAAATTAACCATTCTTAAAATCAAGAGTCGCGATTTGACTTATCAATCAGTTTCTGCTCATTGATCAACTGCTGAATTTCGGTCGGTGCTACGTTCAAAAATTGAATTGCCGTTGTATCGCTTCCTAACGACGAATGCAGTTGCTGGCTGTCGGCCAGTTCATCAGCATTGATACCTTGTTCATCCAGATAGGCGGCAATCACATCGTCGCTAACACCCGCCAGCGCTTCGTTTCCAATCGACTCCTGTCGTTGTGGCAAGGTTTGCCAGACCAGTATAGCAATCAGACTGGCGCCCGCTAGCGACGCCACCGAACGCTGCCACGACCAGCTGATCCGAAAGGCTGGTTTCGCCTTATGAGCGATTCGGGCCTGTACCCGCGAAGGTAAGTCGTCGAAGTAGCCATCTGGCGCAACAAACGGATTTTGCCGCATCGGGTGCTCCGGTGGGAGTTCATCAAGCCGAATGTTATTATACTTGTTCATGGTGGTGTATCAATTACACAATTCTGTTCTCGTTTGAGAGTTTGACAGTCCCGACACGCTGAGGTTTAATTCGTTGTATCCGTATTTGTTATATAATCTTCGATTTTTTTTACCGCCAAATGATACGACGCTTTCAGTGCCCCAACCGACGTACCGGTAATTTCGGCAATTTCTTCATATTTCATATCATCGAAATACTTCATATTGAACACCAAACGTTGTTTGTCCGGTAATTTTAACAACGCTTTTTGGAGTTTCATCTGCACTTCCTCGCCACTAGGCTCATTGCCCGACGTAGTGAATTCAGAACTGCTTTCGAGCTTTTCCATCAACTCACCTTCTACGTCGCCGATGGGCAGAAAAAAGCGTCGCCGTTTTTTATTGAGGAAATTAAGGCACTCGTTCGTAGCAATACGATATATCCATGTATATAACTGACTATCACCCCGAAACTGTTCCAGACTATTCCAGACTTTTATGAAGGTTTCCTGCACCAGATCGTCGGCGTCATCGTGATCGATAACCATCTTCCGAATATGCCAATAAATCTTCTGCTGATACTTCCGTACCATCAGGTTGAAGGCATAATTCCGGCTCGACGGGTCGCGGTATTTAGCGAGAAGTTCTTCGTCAGTCATTTTTTTATGTGTAGAGACAGGGCATGCCCTGTCTCCTAAGCGTCAGCAATAAACCGTTCGGCAACAGAACCGCTCGGTTATGAGAAAGTGCTTGCTCTTTCTCTACGATTTTCTTGCCATTACTTTCTTTACCTGCTCAACAATTTTGTCGGCGGTAAGGCCATATTTTTTCATCAGTTGGTCGGGCGTACCGCTTTCACCGAATGTATCCTGCACACCTACATATTCAAGTGGAGCAGGGTAGTTGCGAGCTAAAACCTGTGCTACGCTGTCGCCTAAGCCACCATTCAGCATGTGTTCTTCGGCCGATACCGCGCAACCCGTTTTCTTTACCGAGGCCAAAATAGCCTCTTCATCTAACGGTTTAATGGTGTGAATGTTGATAATATCGGCTTCGATTCCTTCTTCAGCTAGCATCTCACCCGCTTTGATCGCTTCCCAAACCAGGTGCCCCGTGCAGAAAATCGATACGTCTTTACCCTCGTTCACAGTCCACGCTTTACCAATCTCAAACTTCTGATCGGCGGGGGTAAATACCGGAATTACCGGGCGCCCGAAACGCAGATACACCGGCCCTTCGTGGTCGGCAATGGCGATAGTAGCAGCTTTGGTTTGGTTATAATCGCAGGGGTTAATGACGGTCATGTTGGGCAGCATTTTCATCATGCCCAAATCTTCCAGAATCTGGTGCGTAGCGCCATCTTCGCCCAACGTAACACCTGCGTGTGAAGCGCAGATTTTCACGTTCTTATTCGAATACGCCACCGACTGCCGAATCTGGTCATACACGCGGCCCGTAGCAAAGTTGGCGAACGTAGTAGCAAACGGAATCTTACCACCGATGGTAAGGCCCGCTGATACGCCAATCATATTGGCTTCGGCAATACCACACTGAATGAATCGGTCTGGATTCTCTTTGATAAACGTTTCCAGTTTCAAAGAACCAGCCAGATCGGCGGTCAGTGCCACTACGTTGGGGTGGGTTTTTCCGAGTTCGGCAATGCCCGCGCCAAATCCTGAACGCGTATCTTTCTTATCTGTGTATTCGTATTTTTTCATGGTCTATTTTCAGTTCGCCGAAGCGAGGGTTTGCAATTTGGTCAAAAAATAATTAGCACTAGGGCAATTTGGGTGTTGGGCTGCATTTTCGATGGTAAAGCCATATTTTAGCATCCGACGGGCAAGGATAGGTTTTGTGCCAACGCCACGTCCGGTTTCTTCGATAAATAATTGGCGAATTATTTCGAATGGCTCTGTTTCGCGCTCTGGAAATTCAAAGTAGACAGACTTACCAAGCAGAGTGCTGAGTGTAACAGAATCTGCTAGAAACCAAGCTTCGGCTTCCTGTACTGCTACGATAATGTGTTGGTTAGGAAATTCACCTATTCGCTGTCGGGTGTTACGAATTGTTACGTCTTCATCAAGATCTGTTAAGATAAAGATTAAATCGGCGCCCGCAATTTCAAGCGTTTGCCGCTTTGGATGAATATTATGAGGTAATAGATTACCATTACCGTCTGCATCTTCAATTGGAAATACGCATTGCAAATTAAGGTTGCTCAGCATTTGTTGAAAGGCATCTGATTTAGCAATCTTTACCTCTGTGTCTCCTTCACAAATAAAACCGACGTTTACCATGCCAGACCTCCATTTAGCATGTTCGTAAGCCAGGCTTCATCAGTCCTTATTCCGCGAAAGTCGTCATCGGTAAATTGTCGAGTTGTAGTAGCTCCGTTTTTCTTGTCTACAACAACGAATTCTTCTGGTCTAACTCGTGAAGCCATTGATAAGGAATGCGTGTTCAGCCAAATGTAGTGACCCCGTTCTTCACACATAATTCGAAAGAAATCAACTAGTTCACCTGCAACCTGCGGATGAAGGCCGTTTTCAGGTTCTTCAATGCAGAGAAACTGGGGTTTATCATCACTTTGGTAAACAGCCGTTAATAGAGCAAGAATATTATAGGTACCATCTGAGATGAGTTCTTTAGTGAAGTAGTCAGAAGATGAATTTTCAAACCAGTGAAGCTCATCACGATCATCAACTTCAACAGACTTAAAGCCGGGAACAAATAAATCAAGCCATTCGAAGATTTCAGACTTTAGCGTACTATTTGTAAGAATACGTTTTAGTACTTTTTCGAGATTTTCTGCTGAAAGAGATAAACGTTGATCATCATTCCTACCTAACTTAAGGATTTTATGATTACCTATAAAAAGGCGTAAAAATCTATCCAAAAATTGTTGGTAAGTGTCTCCTTCATAAGATAGCGTCTGAGAGCTTTCTATATATGTTGCCGCTTCATAAGAAGCAATACCAGAAAAGCTATTAGAAGAAATTCGGAGTTGTCCTAAATCAGCGTCAAAATTAAAAACTGACGATTTATTCTGTTTTCTCTGTAAGTTTTCTAATCCACCAAACAAACTTGTTGCTTCTTTATATTTATATGCTACGTTCACAAACTCCAAAGCCTCGAAAATATTCGATTTGCCCGACCCGTTGGGGCCGACAAAGACCGTGAACGGATTTGGCTCAATGAGCTCAATCCGTTCAATGGACTTGAAATTTTCGATGACTAGGCGTTTGATTTGCATACGTAAAGGCCGAAACAACCTCTGGTTGTTTGAGCCTATTAATAATCCGAGTAACCCACCGTCAATGGCAGTTGATTAAGCGCCTGCGTAAGTTGTTCGGCGTTGGGGGCAATGCCGTGCCATTTGTGGCCTACCATCATGTAATCGACGCCAAAACCCATTTGGGTACGCATCAGAATCATGGTCGGTACGTCTGGATTCTCCTGAGACTTACGTAGTGTTTTTATTACGTCAGCCATGTCATTGCCGTCCATTTCGTCGACGTGCCAGCCGAAAGCGCGATATTTTGCCGCTAGATCACGGTTGTCGTTGACATTGTCAGTAGACCCGTCGATCTGGGCGTGGTTGAGGTCGATGATGGCGGTTAGGTTACCGAGTTTTTTGTTGGGGGCAAATTGAGCCGCTTCCCATACCTGGCCCTCCTGCTGTTCGCCATCACCCATTAGTACGTATACGTGCTTATCGTCGCCGTTGAGCTTTTTAGCATACGCTGCCCCAGATGCTACCGACAAACCTTGACCTAACGAACCCGATGCGATACGTATACCAGGCAGGTGTTCAGCCGTGGTTGGGTGCCCCTGCAACCGGCTATCCAGTTTGCGGAACGTAGCAAGTTCAGAAACCGGGAAATAGCCTGCGCGCGCCAGTGCCGAATAGAAAACCGGCGAAATGTGGCCGTTTGAGAGGAAGAAAAGATCTTCATCGCGACCGTTCATGTCAAATATTGGCTTGCCATCGGCATCGCGCTTTAAGCGGAGGATGTCGAAATAAAGTGCAACCATGAAGTCGGTGCAGCCGAGCGAACCGCCGGGGTGGCCAGAATTAACAGCCGCAACCATGCGGACAATATCGCGCCGTACGGCGGTAGCAATGTGTTCGAGTGTTTCGATTTCCATATGTAACGCGGACTGCTTGTCCGCAAATAATGAGTGAATGAAGGCGAACGTTCAGTCCGCGTTACGTTAAAATCTGGTCTGCGTGGTTTTGGGTGTCAATTTTACGAATGATTTCGGTAATGATGCCGTTTTCGTCAATCACAAACGTAGTGCGAACGATGCCCATAAAGTTTCGGCCATACATCGACTTTTCTTTCCATACGTCGTAATCTTCTACAATATGATGGTCAGTATCGGCCACAAGTTTGAAGGGTAGATCAAATTTCTTACTAAACTTCTGGTGCGACTTTTCATCATCTACGCTAACGCCCAAAACTTCATAGCCAGACGATTGTAGTTTCTCGTAATTGTCGCGTAGGCTACAGGCCTGAGCAGTGCAACCCGGCGTATCGTCTTTGGGGTAAAAATATAGGACTACTTTTTTGCCCCGATAATCGGATAATTTAACAGGCTGACCATTCTGATCAATGCTCGTAAAATCGGGGGCGGGATCGCCAATTTGTAAACTCATATTTGTTTCAGGTTAATGGTTTCGTATTTCAACCGCTCCGGCGGCCCGATTGAAATAGGAACAATTTATCGTCTACTTCGCTTACGCTTGGATACTTTGGTTTTTGCCTTACGGGTAACTACTCGCCGGGGCTCTTGAATGACAGTAGTATCGGAGCCAATATTGCCCGAACGATCTTTCACCTGAACCAGCACTTCAGCTCCCGGCTCGAACAACTCGCCAGGAACCAGTTTATCTGACCAAATTAACGCTCGTTTATAATCATACTGCATCAATACCCACTCGCCATTGACCAGCGCCCGAAACTCGGCAATTCCTGACAAATCATCCCGAACACGGGCCGAAAAACCAGTTGGCGTTGCACTCAGAATCTGAACCGTTGGCGGATTAGCATCGGTCATCAACTGAAAACGCCCTAGCGAACGGGTTTTAAATTCAATACGTCCTTTGTTCCAGGTGCCTCCCAGATAGCTCTCGCGGCCACCACTCACCCAGTACGCTTTGGTTCGGGCGGTGTCAATCGCAATTGGATAGGTTGGCGTATACTGCACCGTCAGATAATCGTTGAGCGGAATGGTTGGCTGGTTAATTTCCAAACCACCCGTTGGCAAAGGGCGCATGGCCAGATGAAGTGTGTCAAAAAGCGTTCGTTCGCCGAATTCCAGTCGATTATTGCCATCGACAACCGTCTCTTTACGTCCGGGAACAATCCGCTTTTTCAGATTCGTACGAACCACACCCCGGCCAAACTGAACGGAGTCGGGTAATACGTAGCGCAAATCTATAAGATAAATGGCTTGATTGTTACGTACATAGCTGACAGATTGCTCTGCTACGTTACGTCCGGTAATGAGTTTGGCTTTTGGTGGATTCGTTAACGACACATTTTTGACAGCTAGTTTCAGTACATTTTCATCCGTTGTGATGGTTACTGAAGGCTCTTTTGTCGGTACGTCTGCTACGTTCTCATCTGCCTGAACTGCTGCCGAATCGGGTGAAATTGGCAAAACTGAAGGAGCTTCAGGCTGGACGGTAAAAATGAGTCGGGTAGCCTGATCGTAAGCGTCGAAAAGTGTCAGCGTGATTTCGTGCGGTTGCCCATCGAGTAGGGGCAATCGACCGCGATACGACGCGTTGCTAGGTAACTTATATAGATTCAATACGTTACCATCGGCGATGTATCCCCGGTGATACCGCTGACCACTCATTTGCTCTACTTCATAATTTTCGTGGATGTTCATGAACCGAGTCAGCTCATTGGGGAAGCTGTTCATGTTGTAGGCAAACACCTCTTTGCCATCCAGTTTAATTTCCAGACAACTAATGCCATTGCGATACGGCGAGCCACTTGTTTTGTCGTACGCCAAAACCTCCATCCCGATCAATCCGGAGGCAGTAATGGGTTGTGTAATCGTGAACGTACCGTCGGCACGCCGAACCGGAACGTAGCTGATACGCTGATATTCACCGTTGATACGTGACGTAGCGGTCATGGTTTTCAGGGCGACCCGTTCGAAATAAGGCGGTACGTCGTCTTTAATTTCTGTAAACCCGTATAGCAAGGGATTAATCAAATTGTCTTTCCCATCGCGGATTTCAAAGTGCAGGTGTGGTCCACCCGAGCCGCCTGTGTTGCCTGATGCAGCAATCACATCACCTTTTTTCACCGGAAACTGGCCGGGTTCCGGACGAAGGTCAATTTCAAACGTTTTCTTTTGATACTGATTTGTGCGTAGGTACGTTCCTAACGTATCGTTCAGGTTGCGAAGGTGACCGTAAACAGTTGTTAGTCCGTTGGGGTGTTTGATAAATATTACGTTACCGTATCCACCCGTAAATACTGCAATTCGTGATACGTATCCATCGGCAGCCGCGTGAACATCCAGTCCTTCGCGCCCACCCGTACGAATATCGATACCTGCATGAAAGTGATTCGGACGTAAATCGCCCATGCCCCCCGACAGCGAGTTGATAGCACCGGGTTGAATGGGAAACAGAAAATAACCGGGTTGAATAATACCTGCCAACACGGAAGCCGTCGGGGCCGATGGCTGGGCTGGCTGTGCCGGAAGCACGACTCCTTTCTGACCAAATGTCAGGCCACTGGCAACTGAAATCCCAAGAAAGCAGAGAATGATAAATCGTCTCAAAAGCAAACTAATTTTTCAGATAAGGACGTAGCGTCGGTTACCTGACAAGCAATAATTATTTTACGTCAACCTCCAACATTTTCCGCCCTTCAATGGAGGCCGTGAGTTTGTCTCCAACTTGAACGGGGCCAACGCCGTGGGGCGTTCCGGTGAAGAGGATGTCGCCCTGCTGAAGCATAAAATACCGAGATACAAACGAAATCAGGTAGTCGATTTTGTACAACATCAGACTCGTATTTCCGCGCTGGCGCGTATCGCCATTCAGATCAAGCTGAAAATTCAGATTCTGCAAATCTGGGAAATCGGTTTTGGGTACGAACTGCGAGATAGGCGCCGAGCCGTTGAATCCTTTTGCCAGTTCCCACGGCAAGCCTTTGGCTTTCAGTTTACTTTGTACATCACGCGCTGTGAAATCAATGCCAATGCCGATTTCGTCGTAGTATTTATGCGCAAATTTTTCGTCGATATTCTTACCAACCCGGTTGATTTTAACCAGGATTTCGACCTCAAAATGAACGTCTTTTGAAAATTCGGGGTAGAAAAACGGCTCATTTTTTAGTGGTATGGCCGTTTCAGGTTTCAGGAAGATAACCGGGTCGTCGGGTGTTTCATTATTTAACTCCTTGATGTGCTCAACATAGTTTCGACCAACACAAATGATTTTCATAGACGTAACGCGGACATTCTGTCCATCTATATAAAGACAGAATTTAAACCTGTAGATGAGCTGCAAATCTAAGGACTAAAGACGCCCTGACCGCATGGATCAGGGAAAAATTTGAACAAATCGGGTAGGTTTGAGGTCATTATACGTCAGAATACCCAGTCACTATAAAAACACTAAAAAATGAAAAAAGCCATTATTGTCATGCTGTCAATCGCCTTCGCGGTGACAGCCTGTGAGAAAGTCCCGTTAACAGGGCGAAAGCAACTCATTCTGGTGCCAAACAACGATATGCTCGCCATGAGCTTTACGCAGTACAAGGCCTTTTTGGATACAAGCAAAGTGGTCAGTACCAGTAACTCTGACGCTGAAATGGTCAACCGTGTCGGAAATCGTATTCGTCAGGCTGTTGAAACGTATATGAACACCAACGGCTATAACAAACGACTCGAAGGTTTTCAATGGGAGTACCATCTTGTACAGAGTGGTCAGGTAAATGCCTGGTGTATGCCAGGTGGTAAAATTGTTGTTTACTCCGGTATTCTACCTTATACCCAAAACGAGGCTGGTCTGGCTACTGTATTAGGCCATGAGGTTTCGCACGCGATTGCAGAACACGGTAATGAACGCATGAGTGAAGGCCTGGTTGCCAATGGGTTGTTATCAGCTGGCCAGGTGGCAACCGGTATTGCTACGTCGGCGCGTACCCCTCAAACGCAGGCAATATTTCAGCAAGCGATCGGAGTCGTAGGTCCATTGGCGTATCAGTTTGGTCGTGGGCTTCCACATAGCCGTAAGCAGGAATCCGAAGCTGATCACCTGGGATTAATTTTCATGGCCATGGCAGGTTACAATCCAGCCGAAGCCATTACGTTCTGGCAGCGAATGGCGAAAGCAGGTGGTGGCAAAGCGTCTTCTGAATTCTTTTCAGATCACCCCTCCGATGAGCGTCGGATTGCTGATTTGCAGAAATTACTGCCTGACGCGCAGAAATATTACGCAAGCGCCCGTCGCTAAATTGTAGAGTGTAACGTAACGAAAAAGCCGGAGCATAAACTCCGGCTTTTTCGTTACGTTCTGGATTAGTTAGAAAGAAAACTCCTTATAGCGACTCAACAACCTGGCGTACTTTTTCGGCAGCTTCTTTCAGCTCAACCGCCGACTGTACTTTCAGGCCAGATTCATCAATAATTTTCGCACCCTCAGCCGCGTTCGTGCCCTGAAGACGAACAATGATCGGCACGGGAATATCACCGATAGCTTTATACGCTTCCACAACACCAGTTGCTACGCGGTCGCAACGAACGATACCACCGAAGATATTGATCAGGATAGCCTTTACATTCGGGTCTTTCAGAATAATACGGAAACCAGCCTCAACCGTTTTGGCATTAGCGCCACCGCCTACGTCGAGGAAGTTTGCGGGTTCACCACCTGCCAGTTTGATAATGTCCATAGTGGCCATTGCCAGTCCGGCTCCATTTACCATACAACCAACGTTTCCATCGAGTTTAACGTAGTTGAGATCATTTGCCGATGCTTCTACTTCGAGGGGATCTTCTTCTGAGATATCGCGTAGATTAGCCAGATCCGGGTGACGATACAGCGCATTATCATCCAGATTCACTTTAGCATCGACAGCCAGAATTTTGTTGTCCGATGTTTTCAGGACAGGGTTGATTTCGAACATCGATGCGTCGGTATCAACATAGGCCTTGTACAACGACGTAACGAATTTGACCATTTCCTTGAAAGCTTCGCCTTCCAGTCCTAGTCCGAATGCTACCTTACGTGCCTGAAACGATTGCAGGCCAACGGCCGGATCAATCCATTCTTTCACGATTTTCTCAGGGGTTTTCTCCGCCACTTCTTCAATGTCCATGCCACCTTCGGTGCTGGCCATGATTACGTTGCAGGCTTTGCTCCGGTCGAGCAATATGCTGAGATACATCTCTTTCGGTTCAGAAGCACCGGGGTAAAATACGTCCTGTGCAACCAGTACTTTATTTACTTTTTTTCCTTCAGGGCCGGTCTGATGCGTGACCAGTACGTTGCCAATCAGATTTTTGGCAATGTCACGTACATCTTCAACCGATTTGGCAAGGGCAACACCCCGTTGTTCACTGCCAACGATTTTACCTTTACCACGTCCGCCCGCATGGATTTGCGATTTTACAACGACAAATTTTGATCCGCTCTGGGCCATAATCTGCTTGGCGGCTTCGACGGCTTTCTCTGGCGATTCGGCTACAATGCCTTCCTGAATGCGAACGCCGTATTTTTTGAGAATTTCTTTACCCTGATACTCGTGTATATTCATGGTAACTGCAACAAGGAGATTTGGAAATCGTATTTTTGCGCGGCAAGTTAACAGGAAATGATGAATGATGAATGATGAATGATGAACGTTATCACCTAAAAGCGATTTCTCCTCTTCTTTTCTACACGATCATTCATCATTTATTATTCATCATTTATCATTCAACAAGTGTCGCTTCTTCAAACAACCGATATACGCCGGAATTACGGAAATCTGCCGGTCCTGAAAGGAATTAATATACGTATCGAACCGAGTGAAGTGGTTTCGATTGTGGGCGCGTCGGGTGCCGGCAAAACTACATTGCTCCAGATTCTGGGAACGCTCGACCGGCCTGATTCGGGTGAATTGCTGATCGACGGGCAAAACGTCTTTACGCTGAACGACAAACAACTGGCGAAATTCCGAAATGAACGTATCGGATTTGTGTTTCAATTCAACAACCTCCTGCCCGAATTTACAGCGCTCGAAAACGTTTGTCTGCCCGGATTCATTGCAGGAACGGCTGAGAGTCAGGTACGTGAACGAGCGTATGAATTACTAAACATGCTTGGTTTACGTGACCGCACCGACCACTTACCGTCTCAACTGTCGGGAGGGGAGCAGCAGCGGGTTGCCGTTGCCCGGGCGCTGATTAACCAGCCGGCGATTGTTTTCGCCGATGAACCCAGCGGTAATCTTGACTCCCGAAATGCCGAAGAACTTCATCAGCTTTTTTTTCGGCTGCGCGATGAATTCGGTCAGACGCTGGTCATCGTTACGCATAACGAGCACCTGGCCGACTTGGCGGACCGAAAATTAGTTATTCGGGACGGAATGGTAATCGCTTAATCCAACACGCTCTTTCTGGAATGTCAATGCCTCCTTTTGAGGGAGTTAGTTTTTTATTGCCTTTAACTACCCATAAATGAAAAACTTGTACGTTGATTCTCTGTTACTACGTTCCCGCAGATCATTCGGCTTTATACTAGCTATTCTGCTTACGTTCCGTTCAATGCTGACCTTTGGTCAATTGCCCACTGGTTTCAACAATAGTCTGGTTCAAAATGGCTATACCACGCCCATGGGCACCATCTTTTCGCCCGATGGTAAGCAGCTTTTTGTGTGGGACAAAGCCGGACGTGTCTGGGTATCAGACTGGAACGGCGTTCAATACGTTAAGCAGACAACTGCCGTTCTGGACATTAGCCAGGAAGTTGGGAACTGGCGTGATTTCGGTCTGTTAAGCATGTGTCTCGACCCGAATTTCGCTACAAACGGCCTTATTTACCTTTACTACGTAGTAGACCGCCACCACCTGCTCTATTTTGGTACGGCCTCTTACAGTCCTACCGCCGACGTGTATTTCAACGCCACGATAAGCCGACTTACTCGCTATAAGGTTGTTAAGACGAACAACGTACTGGCGGCCGATGTAAGCACTCGGAAAATACTCCTTGGCGAAACGAAATCTACAGGTGTTCCATTGACCCACGAATCGCACGCGGGTGCAACAGTCCTGTTTGGAACCGATGGTACGTTGCTGGTATCGACCGGCGATAATGCCAGTTATAATACCACTGATAAAGGCAGCTCGAGTGATACGTACTGGCAGCAAGCCATTACCGATGGTATCATGCGGACTAACGAGAACGTAGGAGCGTTTCGCGCGCAGATGATTACGTCGCTCTGCGGCAAAGTACTACGTCTGGACCCAAACACTGGCGATGGTGTTTCCAGCAATCCGTTTTATAATTCAGCCGCTCCACGTTCTCCACAATCACGTGTTTGGGCGCTTGGATTCCGGAATCCATATCGGATGGGGCTTCAGCCGGGTACCGGTAGTACAAATCCGGCGAATGGAAATCCGGGGACCTTGTTTGTGGGTGATGTAGGCTGGTCGACCTGGGAGGATGCACACCTTATAAAACAGGGAGGAGAGAATGCTGGATGGCCAATCTTTGAAGGTATTCTGGAGCAAAGTTCATACTCAACTGCGGCTCAGACACTAGAAAACCGTGACGAACCCAACCCAACTAATACCTGTAACAAACCCTATCTGACGTTTGCAAACTTATTGAAGCAGGCTTCCAGCGGCACGACTACGGTGTTGAACCCGTGTAGTGGTCAGCCCTTGGCGGGGCTACAGCGACGCTACGTTCACAGCCTACCTTTGCTGGATTGGCATCATACACAAGCTACGGCCCGTGTGCCCGTACTGGGAACCACAACCACAACGGCTTCAGTAATTGGCTCAAGCGGCTCACCCGCCACCGGTACGCCTTTCAAAGGAAATTGCGTTACAGGGGGCGCTTATTACACGGCCACGAACTTTCCGACAGCCTATCGTAACAAGTATTATTTCGCCGATTACGGAGCTAACTGGATAAAATATGCTACGTTAAATAGCAATGGAGCCGTAACGGCTGTGAATGATTTTGTGCCGGCGGGAGGCACCAATGGCGTTGTTGATATAGAGATCAGCCCACTCGATGGCACGCTTTTTTATACCAATATCAACAACGGCGAAATCCGGAAAATCAGTTATGGAACAAACCAGCCACCAATTGCCGTCTTAACTGCCGACAAAACGGTGGGCAGTAGCCCATTAACTGTACAATTTAAAGGCGATGGTTCCAGCGACCCCGATGGTGACGCGCTTACGTATGCCTGGAATTTTGGCGATAATACGTCTTCTACTTTAGCCAATCCGTCGCATACCTTTACCGGGACGGGTACCACCAGTTTCACGGTACGTCTAACTGTTACCGATACGAAGGGGCAAACGGCCAGTCAGCAGCAGGTCATTTCGTTGAACAACACAGCTCCAACCGTGAAAATTACGGCTCCAGTTAATGGAAGTTTATATCCGTTAGACAAGGAAAGTACGTATCAGTTAAAAGCTACGGTTACCGACGAAGCAACGGCTAGTCTGGCTTATAGCTGGCAGGTCATTTTGCGCCACAACAATCACCAGCATGCTGAGCCGGTAGTTACGGAGGCTTCGCCCAGCGTTAAAATTTCGCCAGTTGGCTGCGACGGTGATACGTATTATTACCTCATCAAAGTTCAGGTAACGGATAACGGCGGGTTGACGGCAACTGATTCGGTAAAGATTTACCCCGACTGCGCTTCGGCAAATCTGGCGGTACGTAACCTGACTGCTACGTTGAATGCCAATACGAATGTGAATTTAAACTGGTCGTCGCCGATCGCTCCTTTCGATGAGGTTCTCGTTGCTGCTCGGTCGGGAAGTAGTTTCTTGGACAGGCCATCGGGCACAACGTATACGGCAAATTCCGATTTTACGGGTAACGGTTCAGCCATTGAAGGCGGAAAGGTCGTTTATCGTGGCACTGCCAGTATGGTGACAGTTACTAATCTGAGCCCGCAGACAACGTACTATTTCAGGGTGTTTACCAGGGCAGGAACAGCCTGGTCGGGTGGGGTAGAGGTGTCGTTAACAACGGGCACCACTAGTACTACTACGTCACCAGGCGCTTATGACCCTGCGTCCTGTTATAAACTTACGAATCGAATCAGTGGCAGGTCGCTGACTGTTGAAGCCGCTTCGGCAGCTGAAGGAGCCGCCGTAAAACAGAATACGTTCGCCAATCAGGACTGGCAAAAGTGGAAGTTTCTATCGCTGGGATCAAATACGTATCAGTTGGTGGCTCAACATAGTGGCAAAGTGCTTTCCGTTCAGAATGCGGCTACCAACGACTGGGCGAGTATAAATCAGACGACTAATACAAATGCGTCGAGCCAGAAATGGGTTATCCAAACGGATGGCGATGGCTTTTCGACCTTAAAAGCCGCTCACTCCAATAAATTGCTCGACATAGCTAATCAGGATGAAGGCGCTATGGTAATTCAATATGCAGCCAGCGGGGCCTACGTACAGTATTGGAAAATTGAAGCGACGGGCTGTACAAGTGCGACTGTCGCACCACCGACATCCGCTTCAACTTGCTATAAAATCACAAATCGAATCAGCGGGAAATCGCTGGAAGTTGAAGGAGCCTCAACAACGGATGGTGCGCCGGTTAAGCAACGAACCTTTGCTAATCAGGTGTGGCAGAAATGGGAGCTTCGTACAACGGGTGTGGCCAATACGTATCAGCTGGTCGCTATTCATAGCGGCAAAGCGCTTACTGTACCTAATGCGGCTACCAACGACTGGGCCATGATAACGCAGGCAACCAGCGTATCATCGGCCACAAATCAGCGGTGGTTGATGCAATCGGTTGGTGATGGCTTTTCAACGCTCAAGGCCGTTCATTCCAATAAAATGCTCGATATAGGCAGTCAGGATGAAGGCGGAGTTGTTATCCAGTACTCACTGAGTGGTGCTTATGCGCAACACTGGAAAGTTGAAACCGTTGGCTGTTCGGCAGGTGGCCGAGTTGGCGAAGAAGTTGGGAATCTTGTGACAATTTACCCGAATCCAGCTCAGGATTACGTATTGATAAACATCCCAGTTAGCGAACCTACGGAAATCCAATTACATCTAATTTCTCCGACTGGCCAGCGCATTCGTTCGGAAGCGCTCCAGCTGAAAGAATCGACAACGTATCGATTGCCATTGACTAATTTACCCACCGGACTATACCTAATCCACTTACAAGATGGTAAACAATGGAGCCAAGCTCATCGTTTACTAATAGAAAGGTAGTTTGGTAGTCCGGAATTCTATGAGGGAACGGTCCGGCTATAAGTATGGCCTAAGTAGACAATGCCGGGTATTTTTACCTATAAACAAATTGTATAATTAGATGATTTTTAGGGTTTTAAGGAATGAGTAGATTTTTTTTTGACTGTGGAATATTTTTTTTATTATTTTTGTTTTATAATTGTGTCGAAAAGAAAAGTTTTTCATAACGTTGAGTAAATCAGAAAGCCAAGAGAGTGTCTCGCTTGGCTTTTTTGTTTATATAAGGTCCTGATTCGCTAACAAGTTTAGTGAGTTCACTACGTTAAGTTATTTAAGTAATCACTACGTAGCTTTTCGCTTCGAATCCTACGTCCGGGTAGGGCCAAAAACTATTCTATCGAGGCTCCACTTTCCTCCGCCGGTAAAAAAGTAAACAAGGGCAAGCAGTACAAACAAAAAAGGATGCTGGTCTTCATACCAGAATTTTCCATGCCCTACAAAAAACGTTATGTAGAGCATGGTGCCAATCGTAAGTAATGCCGCTAGCCTTGTCAATAGTCCTATTGTTAGCAAAATGCCCGCTACCAATTCGGAGCCCTTACCCAGATAAACCATAAATGAAGGAGAAGCTGATTCTTTAAACGTATCCCAGGCTGCATATTGCTTCATTTGAATAGGGTCAAATACTTCCCAGCCGTGATACACGAGAGATAATCCTACTATCACTCGAATAAAAGCGAGTCCACTTTCTTGAGAAATACCGTCTGCCGAAAAGAATCTCCTCATAGTATTAGGCTTTAACGATGAATAAGCACGATGCGTTTTTTATAGACGTAACGACGTTCAAAAGTATCAAAGGTTTGAATCAAAAAGTAGTACTACACTAACCTAAACCACTGCCAGTCACTTATACAACAAAAAGCCGCTAAACTAGCGGCTTTTTGATTTTTTAGTAATACGTCAGCTTTAAGCAAACTGACTAATTGGCTATGGCCGACTCTTGTTTGTGTTCAAAAAAACTATGGATGTAATCGGTAGCTAGCTCATTTGGCTGATACCGTCTAAATTCTTCGCTCAACTGCTGTGCCTGTTTACGATAAAAATCGATAGTTAGTACCTTTAATGGATAGCAATTGTTGTGTAAATAAGGCGCCTAAACAAGCCAGATCATAAACGATCAGATCAAAAGGCCGTTCGGCATGAATAGCCATCATATCTTCGACGTAGCCCGGAACTGGATTTAATAACGTTTCTTTAACGTCGAGCCGGGCGCGTTTTACTGGATTTTTAATTGTCTTACGTTCCGGAAAAAGCTCATCAATGTTCTCCTGATTAATGACCTAAGCTTTCACTGTTGGGTAATGGATCAAATCCAGTTTTTTGACCCGCTCACCGTAATGACCACCAACGTACATCGTGGCCAAGGTTATGAAGATGAACAGCAAGACCAGTGAGGGGGCTGAAATGACCATTGAAAGGTACAGTTGCGAAGAGAATGCGCTGGGGCGTCATGAGCTACGTTGTCTGTTTCTGAATGTAGCCCAAAGTTGACGGCTTTCTGCTACGTCCCAGCCAGCAATCCGGTACACTGGAAAAATAGGTATGTGAAGCGACTTTTGTGTATTTTCGTTTTGAACTATGTAGTGCCGATTCATGAATTTAAGCTTGCCTTCCTACGAACAATGGCTGCTGCTCTATACTGGGGCTACTACGGTTATACTAGTGGCCAATCTGATTCAGTGGATCACTCGTCGGGAGCGGATTTATCTCCTCTACGGATTGTATATTTTTTGTTGGATGATCTCGTTCAGCGTAGAACTACTACGTCCGGCTCCTGATGTATTGGCTTTTGTGCGGACTATTCCGTTTAACCTGTTCTCGGTATTATATCTGGAACTGGCCATTACGTTCCTTAATCTGGGCGCATCTCCCCGACTGCTACGTTGGTATCGAATCATGCAATGGGCGTGGGTGATAATGATTCTGCCCGAGATATATTTCAACCTGTTTTCGTCCCTGTGGCAAACTGGGTGGCATGAATTACAATTAAATATCGGCCGGACAATTATTATGCTTGGCACGAATCTGTCCATTTTATACACGTTTATAGTTCATTTAAAACGGACAGACATTTTGGCCCGCTTTTATTTCGTAGGAACGTTAGCCTTGTGGGCAGGTCAAATAGGGGCGTCTATCCAACTTCTCTCTCATACTGACTTGGGGGTTGAGAGGCTAAATCACCTTCCCTTACCTATCCATCCTAGTTTTATTATGCAACTGGGTATATTGATGGACCTGTCCTGCGTATCGTTGGGATTGTCGTATCGGCAGCGGCAGCAGGCAACGCGACAGATAATGGCTGAGCAGGAACTCCTGCGCGAACGCGAGCAGCACTTACGCCGTCAACTCCAGGCTGATCTGGCACTTCAACAACTCAAGCAGCAGCATATCGAAGCGCAAATGAAGGCGTTGCAAAGTCAGGTTAATCCGCACTTTTTGTTCAACGCATTGAATACACTGTCTTCGCTTATCGATGAAAATCCGCAGCAGGCCACTGATTATGTGGACGAGTTATCCAGTGTGTATCGTTATCTCCTCCGGGCGACCGATCAGGAACTCACAACGCTCAGCCTTGAACTGAACTTTATCCAATCTTATTTCCACTTGCTGAAAACCCGGTTCGGTGGTAGTATTCTTCCTGAGATATCCGTTCCAGATGCCTTGGCTGAGTCGCTTATTCCACCACTGACTTTGCAATTACTGGTTGAGAACGCGGTCAAGCACAACCGCGCCTTACCCGACGAGCCACTGACTATCCGCATTTATACTACGTCAGAAGGTCAGTTAATTGTCGAAAACAACATCCAGCGACGTAACGTGCGCGTCGAATCGAATGGGGTAGGGCTGAATAATATCACCGATAAATACCGACTGCTGAACTCCTCGAATCCACGTATTGAAGAAACCCAAGGCTGGTTCCGCGTTACGTTGCCCTTACTAACGGCTGGTGTTACCAAAGACGTATCAAAAGTTTAGTTTTTCAGAAAGCAGTAAATGCAGATATTGGCATAAACAAAAAAGCTCCTGATGAAAGATCAGGAGCTTTTTATAAAATCATGTAAATCCTTGAACCTGTTAAATCCGGGTTCAGATGATTACATCATGCCGCCCATGCCGCCTGGGTGACCGTGACCGGCGCCACCTGCTGGAGCTTCTTCTGGCTCATCAGCAACAACGCATTCGGTCGTCAGCAACAGTCCAGCGATAGACGCTGCGTTTTCCAGGGCTAGACGAGATACTTTTTTCGGGTCGATGATACCAGCTGCGAACAGATCTTCGAACGTATCGTTCTTCGCGTTGTAGCCGAAACCACCGTCACCTTCTTTTACTTTATTGACAACTACAGAACCTTCGCCACCAGCGTTAGCCACGATGGTACGTAGCGGAGATTCCAGTGCCTGACGGATGATGTTAACACCCGTTTTCTCATCTTCATTGCCAGCGTTGACACTATCAAGTGCAGGGATAGCACGGATCAGGGCGATACCACCACCCGTTACGATACCTTCTTCAACGGCAGCGCGCGTTGCGTGCAGCGCATCGTCAACGCGGTCTTTCTTCTCCTTCATCTCAACTTCGGTAGCAGCACCGATATAAAGGATAGCAACACCACCCGACAACTTAGCCAGACGCTCCTGCAATTTCTCGCGGTCGTAATCCGACGTAGTGTTTTCGATTTGTGCTTTGATTTGGTTTACGCGGCCTGTGATGTCTTCTTTCGCGCCAACGCCATTTACAACAGTCGTGTTGTCTTTGTCGATCAGGATTTTCTCAGCTTGGCCCAGATAATCGATCGATGCGTTTTCGAGTTTGAAACCACGCTCTTCGCTGATAACTTGACCACCTGTCAGGATAGCGATGTCTTCCAGCATTGCTTTCCGACGGTCGCCGAAACCAGGAGCTTTTACAGCCGCTACTTTCAGGGCACCGCGGATTTTGTTTACTACCAACGTAGCAAGAGCTTCACCGTCAACGTCTTCAGCGATGATCAATAAAGGACGGCCGGTTTGAGCAACTTGCTCCAGAACTGGAAGCAATTCTTTCATCGACGAAACTTTCTTTTCCGAAATCAGGATGAACGGACGATCCAGTTCAACTTCCATTTTCTCGGTATTCGTCACGAAGTAAGGCGACAGGTAACCGCGGTCGAACTGCATACCTTCTACGGTCTTAACTTCCGTTTCGGTACCACGAGCTTCTTCAACCGTGATTACACCTTCTTTGCCTACTTTCTTCATGGCTTCGGCAATCATCTTACCGATTTCTTCGTCGTGGTTAGCCGAGATGGTAGCTACCTGCTCGATTTTACCGAAGTCATCGCCAATGGTTTGTGCCTGCTCTGACAGATTGGCCGTCACAGCCTGAACTGCTTTGTCGATACCGCGTTTCAGGTCCATTGGGTTTGCACCGGCTGCTACGTTCTTGGCACCGATAGAATAAATAGCTTGCGCCAGTACAGTAGCGGTGGTCGTACCATCACCAGCTGAATCAGCCGTTTTCGAAGCTACTTCTTTCACTAATTGAGCGCCCATGTTTTCCATGGCGTCTTTCAGTTCAATTTCTTTGGCTACTGTCACACCATCTTTGGTGATGGCAGGCGAGCCGAATTTCTTGTCAAGGATAACGTTACGTCCTTTAGGACCCAGTGTTACTTTAACTGCGTCGGCGAGGGTATCTACACCCTTCTTAATGCGCTCACGAGCTTCGGTATCAAAAAATATTTTCTTTGCCATTGTTGATTAATGATGAATTATGAATGATTAATTATGAATGAACCGAATGAACGAGAATTGCAATACTTAGGGACAATTCATCATCTATTCGCACGGGCGGCCCCGATTTATCATTCATCATTAAATTACAGGATTGCGAAAATGTCAGATTCACGCATGATAAGGTACTCTTTGCCATCAACAGTGATCTCTGTACCAGCATATTTGCCATACAACACCGTATCACCCACCTGAACCGTCAGCGGCTCATCTTTCTTACCTGCGCCAACGGCAACGACCGTACCACGCTGGGGTTTTTCCTTCGCTGTATCAGGAATAATAATCCCGAACGAGGTTTTTTCTTCTGCCGGAGCGGCTTCTACCAACACCCGGTCGGCCAGCGGTTTCACGTTCACTTTAACGCTTTCCGTTTCTGCTACCATGATAGTAATGAGTTGATTAAGGTTATTATTGTTTGTGTACTATTGAATTCATACGACCGCAGTGGCGGTCCCGGTTCGGCATTCGCCAATTTTTGTGCCAACCCCGGTCAGACTGTCAAATTTTCAGCTTTCACTCTGACATACTGCCAATTAAACTATTCGCTGTACTTCCTTTGGGAAAAGTGCGTTTTTAAGCAAATAGAATTTGGTATTTTATCTGCGATTGCCTACATTAACCTTGTCATCTGCCCACCAGATGGCTGATTTTGGCCTATGAAAAAATTACAATCTGACTGGTTTACACATAATTGGCTCGATGCCGAATACCAGAAATATGTCGTGATGGCATACTTACAAGCTGTTCAGCAGAACTTCACCGAACATAAACTTTGTCCAGATCTGCCTGAACTACGCGATCATTACAACGCTGGTGTTCGTTTTTCGAGGGGCAAAGGTACGTTAAATGCCGCTTTCCCCAAACGTATTAACCGAATTACTGGTCCACCACCAAGAATTGAATACAAATCGGAAGTGACCGATCCGGCATTTATGGCCGAAATGGATGCTATTATGGAGTTTGCCCTTCCGAGATTTCAGGCCATGTTGAACGAAGGGCATCAGCGCTGGGATAACATTGCCCGTTCGATGACTCTAATGCCTGTAGGCGTGTTACCCCTACGTCCTGAAGAAGGCTATTTACTGCTTCATGCCTCAAATCAGTCTGAAACTCAGGTTTATTACTTTTCCATAACTCTTTATTCAGAGAAGGAGCCAGGAGGACGGGTAGTAAAGCTACGTTACGTAGAAGCTGTACGTAAGAGTCTGGTTAATACGTTCGAAAACATCAAACTCGATTTAATACGTCGGTATCGGGATTTGCCTAATCCAGCTACGTATACGCTGGAGAGTAAGCGGACGTATCCCGTTCAGGAAACGTTGCTGCCTATTGCGCAGCAACTGTTGGCACAGGCTGTAGCATAAAAAAGCCACGTCGTTTCGGACGTGGCTCTCTATGCTGTTACGTGCTCAGCTGTTATTTCTGAGGTGTCAGTGCCGAGGTCGAAGCACCCGGCGATTGCGCGCCTGGAACTGCCTGACTTGGTGCAGCTCCGTTAGCAGCGGTTGGTGCTGGTGCAGCAGCGCCTGGTAGCGTCTGGGTTTGCGCCCGGTCTACGTTTGCACTGTTGATGATTGCCGCCTGACTGCGGTCGACCATAACGTAAGACGCTAGCGACAAGACCATTACGGCAATGCCAAGACCCCAGGTGATTTGTTCGAGCAGGTCGGTTGTTTTCTTCACACCCATTAATTGATTCGAACCCAAACCACCAAATTCACCCGCGAGACCTCCGCCTTTCGAATTCTGAATCAGAACGATTAAAACCAGCAGTACGGTAAGAATGCAAATAAGAACAATGATTGCCGTTACCATGTAAAATGTTACGTATGTTTAGTTAATGCCTTTGCTTATCTGGAGAAACGCAAAAATCAGCTCTCTGATGATTTTCGTCGGCTTTCCATTTCAGCCATTTTTTCCGCAAAGTACGCCTTTTTTTCTGAATTTCTCGACATTAGTTTCTTATAGACATCGCGGGCTTTATCAAATTTTCCTTGTTTCTCTAAAACTTTGGCAAAACTTTCGGTCACTAGCGGCCCTCCGACTATTTTATTCCGTTTGGTTAAATCTTCCTGATCGGCTGTTTCCTTGGGTAAAATGCGGGAAATACTCGGCTCGTTTTTGATGAAGTTTTCAATCAGCTCAAACTGACGCTGACGGGCCAGATCGGCTTCCGTTAGTGGTTCAACTGGTGGTTCAGCAATCTGGGCTAGTTCATTTTGCAGATTTGTTTCGCTCAGCGTGGCGTCTTCTGGCGTGGGCATGCTGGGCAAACGCAGAAGCTGCAATTTCGGAAAGCCTCCACTAAAGCCCTGTTTCGACTTAAAGAGCGCGTAACTTTCTTGCTGATAATCGTCGGGAATAGGTACGTGCTTGGCCGATAATTCATTGAGCCTCGACAGTAAATTGGTAGACCACTGAAATTCATTATCAACCAGCTTGCGTAACGCGTTCCGACTGAGGGCATGGGCAGCCGCCTGCCGAATCAACGTAACGGCCTGAGTACGCTGGTGAATTGAAGCTGCCTTAGCCGTCAGGGTATAAAGCGACTGGCAATATGGGTACATTGACAAACTCTCCTGAAGCTGGTTCAGGTCGGTTACCGTGAGGTCTTCAGGGTGAGTAACCCAGTATGAAAAGGTTTCTTTATCGAGTGTCTGCACAGGAAACGGTCATTGACGAGTGAAACTGCCCAGTGTTACGTTGTATGGTTCGCTAAACTACTTTTTTCACGAGTAAATCGCTACAGCTACCCCCGTAAATCTTTTGTTACCAGTCGGCGGCTGTTTTATTAAAAATATCTAGCACAATTTGATCCAAAATTTTCGGCACCAACCGACTTTCATTCTGACTAAGTGTTTGACCCTGTGGAAAATCCTGGTAAAAAGAGAAGGATTGCTCGAAATTCTTGGTTTCGTCTTTGTTATTATAGAATCTAGCTAAAACGGTGATTTGTAGGCGGTTAACCCCAGCTTGATCCTGCGCAGTGGGGGCTACTGCCTGCAGTTCATAACCCGTAATATTGCCCTCTAATAAAATATCACCGTTTGCCGGTACAACTTTCAAATTTGTATAACGCTGGTAATATTCTTTCAACTTCTCGTTAAATGTAAGCGGCAAGTTAGCTGGTCCCCCTGCCGTAGCCAGTACGAAGTTGTTGACAGTTACGGTTTTTATGTCGGGCGAAAGCGTCGTCCCCGTAAACGAGTAAATACCACAAGATTGAACGACGAGTAATGAGCTAAGAGCGATGATTACCAAAATAAAGCGATACCTGTTAACACCCATCGTTCTTAGCTCATCACCCATCACGTTTATCTTACTCTTCATCAATCTCATACTGTTTAATTTTTCGATATAACGTCCGTTCGGAGATGCCAAGTGCCTGAGCCGCGTACTTCCGTTTGTTGTTGTTACGTCGTAAGGCTTTCAAAATCATTTCTTTCTCCTGCCGTTCCAGCGAAAGCGAATCATCTTCTTCGGTTTCATGGCTGACGTCTTCAACTGTTACGTCATTTATGTCACCGTCAACATCTTCGAAAATCTGCACAGGTGGATGGCTACCGTATGTTTCGGAGGGTGGCGTGTCAGTACGTAACGTGCCGTTAGTGGCTGGTAATAAACGGGTTATGTCGGTAGACGGCCGAGAATCGACATCAGGTGTAATGGAGTCGAACAGATCTTTGTGCGTGTGCAGAATCTGCCGGCCATCCTGTTCATTACCCAATACGTCACGAACTAGTTTCTTCAGTTCGTTTACATCCCGGCGCATATCGAACAGCACTTTATACAGCAGTTCGCGTTCAGAGAAGCTTTCAGTAGTTGTGCTGCCGTTTGCATACGGAAACAATGCCATCGTGCGACTAGGCTGTTGCGCTTGTGGCAAATATTTTGCTAGTGTCGGCCCGTCGATGGCCTTATTCTGATCGGATTCGAGAATAGATATCTGTTCCGCGATATTTTTCAGTTGCCGAATGTTGCCCGGAAACGGAAATGCCATTAAAGTTTCTTTGGCATCTTCGGTGAGCTGAAGCGGCTTGATTCGGTATCGTTCGGCAAAATCAGTAGTGAACTTCCTGAACAAGAGTTCGATATCAGTGCCACGTTCGCGTAGGGGCGGTACGTAGATGGGAACTGTATTAAGCCGGTAATATAAATCTTCCCGAAATTTCCCTTTTTCAACGGCATCCATCAGGTTGACGTTCGTGGCGGCTACTACCCTGACGTCAGTTTTTTGAGTTTTGGACGAACCTACTCGAATAAACTCCCCGTTTTCCAGCACACGTAGCAAACGAGCCTGTGTACCGAGTGGCATCTCGCCAATTTCATCCAGAAAAATGGTGCCTCCATTGGTTGTTTCAAAATACCCTTTCCGCGCATCGACAGCCCCCGTGAAAGAGCCTTTTTCGTGCCCAAAAAGCTCAGAATCAATTGTGCCTTCGGGAATAGCTCCGCAGTTGATGGCAATAAACTGACCATGCTTTCGGGCGCTCAGGCTATGTATGATTTTCGAAAACGATTCTTTACCACTACCGCTTTCGCCGGTAATGAGTACGGTAAGATCAGTAGCTGCTACCTGCATCGCTACGTTGATGGCGTAGTTGAGTGCCGGTGCATTCCCGATTATACCGAATCGTTGTTTTACACTTTGAATTTCCTGATTGTTCATTGTATCTGTTTCAAGTTTCCGGTTTTAGCCACGCCGGCGTACCGGCTGAAACCGGAAACAGTTAAACCACCTCGCCCCGCAACGTAGCGGATGTACATTCGGTGACTAATACGTTGACGTACTGGCCTTTCTGGAAATTTCCTTTGGGAAAAACAACCATTTTGTTCTGGTCGTTACGTCCGCACAGGAAATCGTCGGACCGTTTAGATGGCCCTTCAATCAGAACGCGCTGTACTTGCCCGATATGCCGCTGATTACGTTCAGCAGAATGGGTTAGTTGCTTCGCGATGATTTCGTTCAGACGGCGCTTTTTAACTTCTTCAGGGATATCATCCACGTATTTTTTTGCGGCCAACGTACCGGGGCGTTCTGAATAAGCAAACATGTAGGCATAATCGTAATGAACATAGTCCATTAGCGACAGCGATTCCTGATGTTCTTCTTCTGTTTCAGTGCAGAAACCCGAAATCATATCAGTCGAAATACCACAGTCTTCACCCAGAATTTCCCGAATCCGGTCGATTTTACCCACATACCACTCACGGTCATACGTCCGGTTCATTAGCTTGAGTACTCGACTATTACCACTTTGGGCCGGCAGGTGAATGTAATTGCAAATGTTTACGTAGCGCGCCATCGTGTGCAGCACATCGTCCGTAATATCTTTCGGATGTGATGTCGAAAAGCGCACCCGCAAATCTGGATGGATTTGCGCCACCATCTCAAGCAGATTGGCAAACGTAGTGGTAGCGGGCAGAGGGGTAAGAGCAGAAGGTTGTGTTGACGAATCAATTCCATTTCCTTCAGCCAACTCCTCGGACTGCTCATGCCATTTATACGAGTCTACGTTTTGCCCAAGCAGCGTCACTTCCCGATATCCCTGGTTGAAAAGGTCCTGAGCTTCGCGAACAATGCTGTGTGGATCGCGGCTACGTTCGCGGCCACGGGTGAAAGGCACGACGCAGAAACTGCACATATTGTCGCAGCCCCGCATGATGGATACGAAAGCCGTTACCCCGTTGGAGTTCAGGCGAATGGGTGAAATATCAGCGTAAGTTTCCTCGCGCGAAAGGAATACGTTCACCGCTTTCTGACCCGATTCGGCTTCTTCCACCAGTTTCGGAATATCACGGTAGGCGTCGGGGCCCGCCACAATGTCCACGACTTTTTCTTCTTCAAGAAGCTTGGTTTTGAGTCGTTCGGCCATGCAGCCGAGCATTCCAACCAGAAGTTCGGGTTTCTGACGTTTTAGGCCGGTCAGGTGTTTGAGCCGGTTACGTACTTTCTGCTCCGCGTTGTCGCGAATGGCGCAGGTATTAAGAAAAATAAGATCTGCTTCTTCAGCCGAGGACGTAGTAGCGAAACCGGCGTTACGCATTACAGCCGCCACAATTTCACTATCGGCAAAATTCATCTGGCAACCGTAACTTTCAATATAAAGCCGCTTTTTACCTACCGCTAGTTCGTCTTCTGAAGTGCGAGGCAGGTCAATTTGTTCCTTATCAGCCGGTTGCAGTATGGTCAGTTCGGGAATGAGAGCCATTATCAATAAAAGTCATTAGTCAACAGTCGTCAAACATTGGTCATTAGTAGAAAAGCTCCTATTGACTAATGACTGACGACTATCGGCTTTTTTTACAAATTTACGAAGAAAGCCCTGAAAACTGTCATTTTGGCAGGAAATGACAGTTAAATTGTGTTAAGATGCTGATTACTATATACCTACTAAACTGCCTGTTTTTGTCTTTTTATTTCGTACTAAGATCTAATTAAGAAAGAGTTCAGAATTTAGTCGGCGTTTATTCGAGTCATCTTGTTGAAAAAATCCCCACTTTCTAAAGGTGGGGACACGACATTATTTTTTAATGTACCAGATAATTTCTGTTTTGGGTATTTCCTGCTCGTAAAGCATCCATTGCTCACTTGGCGCGAAAATGACATCGACCTGTTTTATTGTTTCCCCCAAGCCATTAAGTTCAGGAAACTGGAGACGGTCAAAATTGGTCTCGTCTAGAATAGGCATGGTGGGCCAATCACTAATACCCATCTTGCGAGCAACGGCCATGATGGGTTCGCCATTGGGGACTAGCTGCAACACATCGGCTTTGAACTCGGCCGGTCCGCCGGCGCGGGGTGTACTTTCGTTTATGGCGTTGGGATTAATTCATGGTAAACGAAGTTGAAAAAGTTTCGTGTCCGGGTTTTTAGAACGTATCAATACGGTGATTGAGGCTTAAAACGGAGACGCAAAGTTGAGGGATGTGGTCGTATGCGGTGACCGGTGCGGTCATTACCTCTGTGGAGTCACATCATACGTATCAAACCTTCTGGCATCAACTACACGGTGAATCCGAACGTAGTATAAGGTTTCATAACTGGTTTTAGTGGCTCAATTAGACGGCCGTTTCCTTATTCAGGAAGATTTTGATTTCTCTTGTCTATAAAAATCGGTTAACACTATATACCGTGTAACATTGACTGAATAACTATGACATCTCAGCACACAACGTCTGCCATGCAAGACCCACAGACAAAGTATCCGCAACCACCCCAGCCTGATCAGCAACAGGACGTACCAGGTAGTGAATCTCAAATGCAACCCAAGGCCGATCATGGCGAAACGTCCTACAAAGGTTCTGGAAAATTAACAGGCCGTAAAGCCCTTATTACCGGTGGTGATTCAGGAATTGGCCGGGCGGTAGCGATTGCCTTTGCCCGCGAAGGAGCCGACGTACTGATTTCGTATCTGAATGAAGAGGAAGATGCCCGTGAAACGGCTCGGTACGTCGAGGAAGCTGGCCAAAAGGCGGTGCTAGTGGCTGGCGATATCAGTGACGATGCCCACTGCGAACAGCTCGTTCAGCAAGCGGTTGACGAACTGGGCGGCCTAGATATTCTGGTTAACAATGCCGCTTATCAGATGGCGCAGCACTCCTTGCAGGATATTACAAACGAGCAGTTAGACCGCACATTCCGGACCAATATTTTCGCGATGTTTTACCTGTGCCGGGCGGCTGAAAAACACCTCAAGCCAGGTAGTACAGTCGTAAATACTACGTCGATAAACGCTTATAAACCAAGCCCGACGCTGCTGGATTATGCCGCCACCAAAGCGGCCATCCAGAATTTTACGGCCAATCTGGCTCAGGTATGGGCCGAAAAAGGAATACGGGTCAACTGCGTAGCACCAGGGCCGATCTGGACTCCGCTGATTCCAGCGACCATGGACCCGGAAAAAGTGAAGAACTTTGGCCAGGACGTACCACTAAAGCGAGCCGGCCAACCCGCCGAACTGGCTCCCGCCTACGTATTGCTGGCTTCCGAAGATTCAAGTTATATGACTGGTAGTACCGTACAGGTAACCGGCGGATCACCAAGTATATAAGCACCGTCGACGTATTCTTGTGTTTCAAGAAGTTCAGCTTTGTCGTTTCTGTAATCGATCAACGAAATTTCCCAGATTCGTTGATCGATTACAGAAACGATAACTAAACGAAGTTACAACCTTGAGCGATCAGTTGAGGTTGTGTTGTCAGTTATTCCACTACGTTAACGATGTATATAATTGCTATTCACGGTGGTTTGGGTGCAATTAATCGAGATGAGATAACTCTGGACTAAGAAAAGCCTTTTGTCAGGAGCTGGAAGTTGCGCTCGTCGCAGGTTACTCTTTATTCCGTCCGAGACAGACTTTAGCGTCAGTCAACAATAGCATTAAGGCGGATGCGGGTTGAACGGCTAACTATCCCAGTCAGGCGGGTATTCAATCCACTGCTCCAATAAGAAGTCCGCTAAGTCGAGGCCGGCATCTTTTTCATCCTGAGTCGCATTGTCTTCCAGATACGTTGACACCGTAATCTGAAACCCTTGTCCCAGTAATTCACCGGCAACTCGGTTCCAGCGGTCAAAGGCGCTGCCGTCTTTCGATAAATCAGGAAACAATTCTATTTTCCGTCCGTGTAGTGGCGCTAATCGCTCGGCGTTCAGGTATGACAGGGCACCCACCGCCAGCCAAATGAAATCAGGAAAATAATACGTACTGATGACAGCCGTTTTGGGTGCTTCAACAATGGCGACAGGCTGATCTGCCGGAGCGTTACGTAACTGGGGTAAGCCAAACAGGCAGGGTGATTTCTGCACGTCATTACGTTCGTCCAGATAAGCCATCAGCCAGTCCGGATACGGAAGATTCAGCCGATCGCAACGTAGCGCATAGGCCGAATGCACCCAGGACGTTCTACTACGCTTCTCCCCATCTTTCACTACGTATTTGACGGTATGGAACGTATCGTCGAATAATTTGATCTGCCCGCCCCGAACGCGCTGCTGCTCATCGACGTACCAGAATACACACGCTCCCGGCCAACGTCCCGACGTACCGATAGTAAACTGTTTCAGCAACGTAGCAGCTACATCGTGCCCAAAATGACGACGTAGCAGATAAGCAAACTGATTCCGATCGTAATGCCCCAGCGATTGCTCAAACACCTCCTGCGGGATTGCGAAAACCTGACCAGGCTCGGGTTGGGTAACAGTAGGCCCTGGCCGGGCAATGGGTTCCTCAAACAGAAAGGCCACCACCCGTTCGGCCTGTTCGAGCGTAGCCCCTTCGTTCTGAATCAGATACGTAATGATGCTTTGTTTTGTGGTTCCTTTGTATTTCTGTTTTGCGGCCACCGTAAACCATTCTTTCGGTATCGGCTGGCGGCTAAACTGCGCTTTTATTTCTTCATAGTACGATAGGCCCGATGCGCCTTTCTGATACGGATTGAGGTGATAACCGCAGTTACTCTCCCGGTCGCATCGCCCATAGATGTCGGGTAAGGGTTCTCCGGTTTGGGTATCGACGTATCGACTAAGTGTCTTTCGGTGCCTAGGACTGCAATTTGGGCAATCCCCTTTGATGGCTTTTTTGGGTAATTGATACCGAAACGCAGATTGAGGCATGAGGTGAAAGTTGTAAAGTTGTAGGGTTGTAATGTTGTAAAGTTGTAGGGTTGAAGGTTTTAAGGAACTGGCTAAAAGTTTAAACCTATTCACGCTACAACTCTATAACCTTACAACCTAACTTAATTGCGCCAGCCTTCGGGCTGATAGGGTGTTTTGGTCTCGCTGGGGCCGCAGGGAGCTGTTGGCGGACGGTCGTTGTTGGGCCAGATACGTACCTGGGGTTCTTCGCGGGCACCAGTGTATGGGGGCGAAGGCTCAGGGTAAGGCCGACGAAGGTTTAGGGCATAGAACAGATCGTCGCCTACGTTCGTATGCGGCCCTAGAGGGTCCATGGCCCCTAGCGGAATTCCTTTGGTATCTTTGCGGTCGAGCCATTGGTGAATCAGCGCAACGGCTGACGCTGTAAAATACCCGGCTACCGATTCCCGTGTGTTCGCTACGTTTTGCACATTTCCGGGCAAAGCACTTGGGGGCGTATCGGCCAGTCCGCCCGTATTCTGGGTCTGATCCTGAAACCGTTTAAAGTAGATGTAAGCATCCTTAGTCAATGCTACCTGCCGAATATCGACCAGACAGGGCGCGTGCTGGTAAAACGGTATCTGGGCCACTTTCCGCTTTGTAAGCAGTCCGCCATTACTGTATTGGTCGTCAAATAAATTAATCGAATTATTCCGCAGTATTTCCCAGCAGGCCGTTCGGCACTGATAATCATAATACCAATAGCCACCTTTTACTAAGGGCGCGTCAGACGCTTCCTGACCAACTGGAGGGGCGAAGCAATCTTCATAAAGATCGTTGCCCGCCACAAAATAGTACCCGTATAAATACTGGCGAGGAATCACTTTGTACACAGAATAAACACCCTGATAGCAGCTTTTGCACCAGTACTGGCGTTCGTAAAGTGTCCAGTCCCAGCGATAATAGTTTCGCTGATCGGGCGGGTCCTGTGTGTCGATGAAAATATCATGACCCGCCCGGAAATTACCCAGCTGGCCAACCGGCAAACTTTGCGGATTAAATTCGGCGTAGGTCTTTAAAATAGGCGAGACGGCAGGCATAATCTGCTGCGAGGAAACGTAGCGGGTGCCATTGCTGAGGGTAAAGCGGAGCTGATACGCATGACCAGCCTGTCCTTTGAAATCGCTGGGCAACTGATAAGAGCCATCTATGGTTTCATGACAGGCAATCACTTGTGAGGAATCGACGACCACTTCCACTAGTGCCTTCGTAACGGGCAGTGTCCCGAAGCGCCCCGTCAGCCGGTCGGCGGTTGATCGGTTAATCTTAATGACCTGCGCTTCAGCCAGATTAGTGATCGTGCCATCTACCACCAGGATGTCGTTCGTGCCGTGTAGGAGCAGGTCTTCGGGGTCCACGCAGGCGGCAGGCAACCCGACAATTAGGAGCCCGCCGAGTAGCCAGCCAATCGAACGTAGCACGGAAGAATAACGTAGCATAAACCGGTTGTTTACAGGACTAATCCCGCCAGCCTTCCGGCTTACGTGGGGTTCGATTATTGTTGGGGAGGCAAAGAGCGGTTGGGGGCCGATTCGGGCTGTTACGTATCACCATTTGAGGGACGGCGGGCAGAATAGGTTCGGCAATGGGCTGGCGTCGGTTCAGCGCATAAAACAACTCTGCTTTATAACCTGCTGGCCCGGAGCCGCCAAACGATACGCCAAACGCATCTTTGCGGTCGAGCCAGTACCGGAAGGGAGTTAAAACCGCAGCGGTAAAAAAGCCGATAACAACTTCTTTGCGATCAGCTATATTTTTCACATTGCCTGCTAATGCCGACGGTGGCGTGTCGGCCAGTCCGCCGGTACGTTGCGCCTGGTCCTGAAAGGCTTTAAAATACCGATAGGCGTCTGCCGTTAGTGAACTCTGCCGAATCTCGATAAGGCACGAATTATACGTATAAAACGGAATCTGCGCCACCTTGAGCCCTGTAATTAAACCGCCGTTTGTATAAAGATCATCGTAAACCTGACTATCAGGCCCATACAGAATTTCCCAGCATTGCGTCCGGCACATATAATCATAGGCATAATCGGGCAGTGGAAACCGGTTTGAGTAGGGAGGTGGCGTTAATTCATGGTAGCAGTCTTCGAGCGAGGTCGAATTATCCGCCGTGTAGATGTAATAATTCCCTTGCGAAGAATTCGACCTGACCAGACTATCCCGGATGCCATATATGGAATAAACGCCCTGTTGGCAGGTCCGGCACCACTCCTGTTTTTCCCAGAGTTTCCAGTCCCAGCGGTAGTAATTATGGGCTTCGGCGGGGTCCCTGAGTTCAATAAATAAATCGTGGGCTGCCGCGAAGGAACCATCCAGTGGCGGGAACAGGCTTGTCCGGCTAAACCGAGCGGTCACTTTGTCAATCGATGGTACCGGATAGGCGGGTAATATCTGCTGATCCGATACGTACCGCGTTCCATCTGCCAATGTAAAGCGCAGTTGATACGCATGGCCAGCCTGCCCTTTGAAATCCGAAGGTAATTGATACGTCCCATCGACCGTTTCGTGACAGGGGATAACGTCGGCCGAATCAACCACTACGTCGACTGTTGCCTTTGAAATGGGTGTAAAACTAGTGCGGCCCGAAAACGGATCGGATTTTGAACGATTCAGCCGGATAATCTGCGGTTCTGCTACGTTGTTAATAATTCCATCGACCACCAATACGTCTACAGTACCCCGTGTGATTCCCTCTTCAGGATCAACGCAGGAAATCAACTGCATGGCCAGCAGTATCATGAACACCGGACGCATATGGTTGAGATGGTTTATTTAAACTCGAAATTGTACGTCAGACTCGGGATGGGGGCGGCAAAGATGCTCAGGCGGTATGGGTTGGTAGCCTGCCCTTCTGTCCGGTAAAAAATGGAGTATACGTTCCGTCGGCCGTACAGATTATAAACCGTAAAGGTCCAGTGCCCCTGCCAGCGCCGATTTTTCATACTCGGATTGTAAATGTTCCAGGCGAAATCCAGCCGGTGATAATCGGGAATCCGGTATTGGTTGCGCTCGTCGTAATAGGGGTACGTCCGATTCTGGTAGCGAATGAAACCTTCCGGTGCCGTGTAAGGCCGCCCCGTACTATAGGCAAAATTAAACGAGAAACTGTGGTGTTTTCCCTGGTTAATATTCAGGCTGATGTTCAGACTATGCGGACGGTCGTAGTTGGCCCGGTACCAGTCGCCATTGTTGATCTGCTGCTGAAAATCGACTCCCTGATTCACCTGATTGAGCGTGCGGGCGTAAGTGTAGTTCACCCAACCTGTTAGCTCGCCCTTCTTCTTGGAAAACATCACTTCCAGCCCGTAGGCTTTGCTTTGACCGGGTAACAGTTGCGTTTCCGGGTAGGGTTGCAGCAAAAAATCAGCACCCGGTTTGTAGTCTAAAATGTGTTGGGTACTCCGCCAGTACACCTCCGCCGACATCTCGAAAATGTTATTTTTCGAATTCTGAAAATACCCCGCCGACCATAACTGGCTTACCTGGGGTTGAATATGCTCGTCAGCTGTTTTCCAGCGGGCGGTGGGCAGCGGTGTGGTTGTGTTGGTAATTACCTGCAAATACTGCCGCATGAGGTTGTAGCCAATTTTGATCGAGGAATTGGGCGTCAGTGCGTAGCGCAGGCCCAGCCGCGGCTCCAGACCACCGTACTGTTTCGTCACTTTTCCGGCTCCGTACACCACCGAATCAACCACCGTTGTTACATCGGCAACCTCGCCATTTGCCGGTCCGTCGTTACGGTATTGACGCACGACGGATGGCCCCAGGTTCAGAAAATGCGAGTAGCGCAGCCCTACCGACACGGCCAGTTTATCAGAAAGACTGATTTCGTCTTCAGCATGAATCCCCAGTTCCATTGCATTTTCGATGGGCGTTTTCTGGTAATTGACGGCTAAGCTATTTCCCGGTATCAACTCGCCCGGATTCAGCCGGTAGTGCGTGCCGCTGATACCCAGCTCAATCTTCTGATTATCCAGCTGATAGTTGAGATTCGACTTAATCTGCCGTTGCAGCAGCGATTGTTTTAGGATGACCTGATTGGCGGTGCTATCTTCCGTCGAGATAATTCTCGGAATGTATTGGGCAACCAACGCCGTCGTCTGCACATTCAGGCGGGGGTTGAACGCATGAAACCAACGTACCATTCCATTGGCCGTTTGCTGGGCGTATTGCGTATTGACCGCGTTGATGTTGGCCAAACTCCCTAGCAGATTGGTCTGGAACAAATCCTGGCTTAAATACCCCATAGCGGTCACGGTGTTCTTATCGTTTAGGCGCCAGAACAGCTTGGCTGCACCATCGCCAAACTTAGCCCGGATGTTGTCCAATCGGCTTGAGACTAATCGCAACAGAAAATCGTTGAACGCGCCCCGACCCGATACCAGCAAACTGAGTTTGCCTTTTACAATCGGCGTTTCGACCGTTAGCCGATTGGCGACTAAACTGACGCCCCCGCTCAGCCGAAATTGATTCAAATCGGGATTGCGCAGGTTGATGTCCAGCACCGAAGCGGCCCGTCCCCCGTAGCGCGCTGGTACGTTGCCTTTGTACAAATCCAGACCACCAACAGCATCGGGCGGAAAAACCGAAAACAACCCGAACATGTGCGTCGGGTTGAAAATGGGCGTATCGTCCATCAGAATCAGGTTCTGATCGGTAGTGCCGCCCCTGATGTTAACGCCATTGGCCGCTTCGCCTACACTTGTCACGCCCGGCAGCATTTGCAGACTCCGCAAAATATCGACTTCCCCCAGTGCGGCCGGCATTTTCTTCAACGTAGCAATGTTAATCTGGCTCACGCCCAGTAGCGGCTGCCGAACGTTACGATCATATCCTTTACTGGTTACGACCACTTCTTCCAACTGACTTGATACTGAAGGAAGTAGTATGTTCAAAATTCGATTTTCGCGCAGGGAAATAGTAGTTCGGAAAGGCACAAAACCCAGACTACGTACCACAACAACGTGCTGCCCCGGCCGGGCCTGAATCGAAAATCGCCCCTGATCGTCGGTGTACGTGCCGGTAGTTGTTTTTTCGTAATCGAGTACAACGGCGGCCCGTACAATGGGCTGGCGCGTAGTCGAATCCCGAACTGTACCAGAGAGCGTGTAAAGAACCTGAGCCTGAGCCGTCGCGATCCCTATCGTCAGTAAAGCAACCAGTACCAGTCGAGTCATAAAAGAACGTTGGTGTAAATAGGCATAGGGTGTAGCCTGCGCATTTAATGATAAAGTTATTACATGAATAAGTTTACCTATATACGTAGTGGTGAGGATTTGTCCTGGTTTTAATACTAAACTTTTCTCGCCATCGACTCTGTGAGATAACCGCTGGCGGCTGCAATTGGTGACTTATTCTTTGTTACGTATAAAGTCGATAAATTATCTTCAGATTGGCACCAATTTGATCTTGTTAACATTACGTTTATAGAGGCCAGCGCTTACCGAACGTATTGAAATTTACTTGACGTAACTGAAACGATGGCAGTACTAACAACGTAGTAATTATTGATACGTTGAATTCGTTTTAGGAACGTAGTATTATCACTAAATGAAGTAATTGCTACGTATTAAATTTGAAAGTACCCTTATGCTTGACGTTGCTCCGCTTACTGGCTCTCCCTCCGATCAACAGCTCTGGCAACAGTTCAGAGAAGGAGACCGGATAGCTTTTGAGCAGATCATTACGAACAATTATAATAGTCTATTCCGGTTTGGTACCCGATTCACCAAAGATGTCGGATTGATTGAGGACTGTCTCCACGACCTGTTTGTTTATCTGTGGGAGAAACGAACATCGCTGGGCACCACCGATTCCATCCGAAAATACCTGTTCAAATCGTTCCGGCATAAAATGCTGCTTGAATTACAGCGGGTCTATCGCCGGGGTTGGGTGGCTGAAGACGAAGCGGCAGATCTGGCGGCTGAACAGAATTTTCAGGACGTATCATTCATCCTGGAAAATGAGCAGTGGACGGTGCACCGAGTAAAAGAAGCAATCAATCACCTGCCTGTCCGTCAGCAGGAAGCGCTTTACCTGCGTTACTTCGAAGGGTTAGCGGTCGATCACATTGCCCAGATCATGAATATCAACCGCCAGTCGGTGTCGAATCATCTGCACAAAGCCCTTACGTTTCTGCGCGATCACTGGGAAAACTTTACCCTGTCGCTATTGCTTTTGGCTCTTTCCTGAGGCCATCATCCGTTACGTCAAAAAAACTTAAAAAAAGTCGAAAGAGGGAGGGTATATTCTTCTCCCTCGCTAATTGTCTATATAAAGGGCCAGTCAATAGCGTTTTTTGATGAAAACATTTAATCATTCTGAGTTACGGGATTTTCTGGAGGATGAATCGTTCCGACGCTGGATAGCCGGAGAAGCATCGCCTGAAGTCGATCAAGAGTGGGAAGAGTTTCCGATACGTTACCCAGACAAGGCACCAGTATACCGAAAAGCTAAAGAAACTCTGCTGGCTATTCAGGGCGATACGTTTGGTTTGCCAACCAGTAAGCTTCGGCAAAATATTCGGCTCATTTTGGAAGACACCGCGCCGGTGGTGATCAGCCAACCAACAGTCTGGTACCAGACAACATTCTGGCGGTGGGCTGTAGCCGCGGCAATTTTGATTATGACGATTGGATTAGGTTGGCAATGGAACCGGCAAACGGCTGACCCTGCCTCCCAAATTTATCATCAATTAACTGCTGATTCGACAGCGCCGTTAGCCGAAGTTACGAATACATCAACCCGAAATCGGCTGGTGCTGCTCTCCGATGGAAGTTCGGTCCTGCTTCAGCCGGGCAGCCGGATTAGCTACCCAAAACAGTTTGATCAGCATCCCAACCGTGAAATCTATCTGGTCGGTGAGGCTTTTTTCGAAGTGGCTAAAAATCCTGAAAAACCGTTTTTCGTATATGCCGATAACCTGATTACTAAAGTTCTGGGAACCAGTTTCACCGTTCGGGCCATGGGCAAAGAACCGGTGAATGTGATTGTTAAGACGGGCAAAGTGTCGGTGTTTACACGCTCCGACAAAGAACGACTGGAGAAACAGCAATCAAAACATTTGATTGGCATGGTGCTGGAACCCAACCAGCGGGTGCTGCTCGACCGGAAAGAAGGCCGTTTGGTACGTTCGCTGGTCGATTCGCCAACCTTGCTCGATATGCCGATTCAGCAGTCTATGTTTGAGTTCAACGCTACGCCCGTTTCCCAAGTTTTTGCCGCTTTGGAGAGAGCCTATGGTGTCGAGATTGTTTTCGACGCGGAGATTATGAAAAACTGCTACCTGACGGCTTCGCTGGATGATGAACCGCTGTTCGAGAAGCTCGCGATGATCTGTCAGACGCTGGATGCGCAGTATGAACAGATGGACGGAAAAATTTTAATTAACAGCAAAGGATGCCCATAAATTTACTCAACTCAACACCCCTGCCTATGCCCAAAAAACACCTAAACTGACACCAAAAAAAGAGTCAGCGATGCGCCAACACCACTGACTCCAGAGTCATTCCCCTGATTGCTCTCCTCTAAAAAGCACCTCCTGACGGGGGTAAGGGAATTCTTTTTGCCGAGTTAAAACGACAATTCAATTCAAAAATATGACAATTCCTATAGAAATGCAGCAAAGGCTGCTCAAAATTATGCGATTCAGTTTTTACCTGTTTGTCGCCGTCACTACGTTCGCGTCTATGGCGCGGGCTCACGATACGTACGGTCAGGAATTACTTAATCGGCGGTTGAGTATTCAACTGACTAACCTAACCTTAGAACAAGCTATCAGCCGCATTGGTAAGGAAGCAGATGTGAAGTTCATGTACAACCCACGAATCTTCGCTCAGCAACGTACCGGCGCGCTGAACTTCACCAACGAGCGTCTTTCCGACGTACTGGACCGAATTCTTGGCCCTGCGTCGATCAGTTATGAAGCAAGTGGCAA
Organism: Spirosoma flavus; assembly: GCF_054778555.1. Lineage (NCBI taxonomy): Bacteria > Pseudomonadati > Bacteroidota > Cytophagia > Cytophagales > Cytophagaceae > Spirosoma > Spirosoma flavus. The sequence goes on along the minus strand of NZ_BAAGZL010000002.1, from coordinate 726,876 downwards.
AGCCATCATTCTGAAACGGGCAGCCGAAAAAGCGTCCACAAACGCGGTTTCTGGCCCAAACGTCGAAAAACTCGCCCCACCCATTACCGTCACGGGTCGGGTTCTCGATGAAAAAGGCGCTGGCCTGCCGGGCGCGACGGTGTTGCTGAAAGGAACCAGCAACGTAGGTACCACCACTGATGCCGAAGGACGGTTTTCGGTGAACGTTCCCGACGGAAATGGTACGTTGGTTATTTCGTCAATCAGCTACACTTCGCAGGAAGTTGCCATCAACAACCGCACAACCCTGCCAGATATTCAACTGGCTACCGACGTTCGTTCGCTGAGCGAGGTCGTTGTAGTCGGATACGGTACGCAACGTAAAAAAGACCTGACCGGCGCCGTTGCCGTGGTGAACGTAGCAGAATTGCAGCAGCAGCCAACGGCGCAGATTACCAACCAGTTACAGGGTCGCGCTTCGGGTGTTACGGTGCTGGGTTCGGGTCAGCCGGGCGAGGCTCCGCAGATTCGGATTCGGGGTCTTAACACGTTTGGTAACAACCAGCCTTTATACGTAGTAGACGGCGTTCCAACGCAAAATATCAACGATATCAACCCCAATGACGTAGCGTCGATGCAGGTGCTGAAAGATGCGGGTTCGGCTTCGATTTATGGGTCGCGGGCGGCTAACGGTGTGATTATCATTACGACCCGTCGCGGAAATGGTAAGGTTAAAGTGCAGTACGACGCGTATTACGGAACGCAGCTACCAAAAGGTGGCAACGTATGGGATTTGCTGAATCCGCAGGAAACGGCTCAGTTGAAATTCAACGCGTTACGTAACGCTAATCCGAACGTAACGATCAATGATCCGCTCTATGGTAGTGGCGCAACGCCCGTTCTGCCGGATTATATTGCGCCACAGGGTGCTCACGAAGGTGATCCGTCTGTTGATCCATCGAAGTATAATGTAAACCCAAATTATACCAGCGCCGATCAATACAACGCTTTCAATAGGATCACTCGCGCCAACAAAGCCGGAACGGATTGGTTCCACGAGATTTTCAAAGCGGCACCAATCACAAGCCATAATCTGGCTGTTAGCGGTGGTAGTAATCAGGGAAACTATCTGTTCTCGTTCAACTACTTCAATCAACAGGGAACGTTGCTCAATACGTATCTGAAACGGTATACGATACGTTCCAACAGCCAGTATAACATCCGCGAAAACATCCGCGTGGGTGAAAATCTGGCTTTTTCGGTAACGGACAACCCACGTATCAACGCCCTGCAGGAAGGTAGCGCTATTGGTATGGCGTTTCGGGAACAGCCGATCATTCCTGTCCGCGACATCATGGGAAATTACGCTGGTGGCTACGGGCAGGGACTGGGTAACGCCAACAACCCGGTAGCTATTCAGGAACGTACCCGCAACAACCGGGGCCTGAGCAACCGTCTGTTTGGAAATATGTACGCTGAGGTCGATTTTCTGAAAGATTTCACGGCGCGCAGCAGTTTCGGGGGGGAGCTATTCATGGGTAACTTCAACTCGTTTTCGTACCCAACTTACGAGAATCAGGAAAACACAACGACCAATTCGTACACGGAAAATACATTCAGCGGCTACAACTGGACCTGGACCAATACGGTACAGTACCAGCACAATTTCAATAACACGCACGATCTGAAAGTATTGGTTGGTACGGAAGCGTATCAGAACCGGGGACGTAACGTAGGCGGTAACACGCAGGGGTACTTCTCGTTCGACCCTAACTTCACCAACTTGTCGACGGGTTCGGGTACGCCAACCAACTACAGCAGCCGTTATTCTGACGCGCTGTTCTCGCTGATTGGCCGGGTCGATTATAGCTTCAAAGACAGGTATTTGCTTGGGGCTACGATCCGTCGGGATGGTTCGTCGCGGTTCCTGAATTACCAGTATGGCTGGTTCCCGGCGGTGAGTGCGGGCTGGCGGATTTCACAGGAGGCTTTCATGAGTAACCTGACCTGGCTGACCGACCTGAAAATCCGTGGGGGTTACGGCGTAATGGGTAACCAGTTGAACGTTGATCCGGCCAACGCCTACACGACGTATGGCGGTGACCGTACCTCGTCGTATTACGCAATTACGGGCTCAAATTCGTCTAATACGTTAGGATTCCAGCGGACACGTATCGGTAATCCCGATGCAAAATGGGAGAAAAACATCAACGCCAATATTGGTTTCGATGCCAGCCTCTGGAAAGGCAAACTTGACCTGACGGTTGACTATTACAACAAAGAAGTGCGCGACCTGCTTTATACGCTCGAACTGGCGGGCACGGCGGGTCTGGGTACAGCACCCGCGGTGAACGTAGCACGGATGCGTAACCAGGGTATCGATCTGGCGGCTTCTACGAACTTCAATGTTGGCAGCGATCTAAAACTGAACGCTACGTTGACGTTCACTACGTATAACAACAAAATCGTTTCGCTGGCCGAAGGCATTGATTATTTCGATCAGGAAGGTCGCCGGTTCAACGGTAGCTACATTGTTCGGAACGCAGTTGGCCACTCGATTGGCCAGTTCTATGGCTACAAAACGGTCGGATTCTGGAATTCGCAGGAAGAAATTAATGCGGCTAACGCTCAGGTTCAGCAAAAGACAGGAAACGCGGGTTCGGTTTATCAGAATGACGTAGCAGTTGGTCGTTTCCGGTATGCAGACACCAACGGCGATGGACAGATTACGGACGCTGACCGGACGTATCTGGGCAATCCGAACCCAAAATTCAGCTATGGTTTGAACCTGGGTGCTACGTATAAGAAGTTCGATTTCGGCATTTTCTTCTACGGAACGCAGGGCAACGATATCTGGAACAACGTAAGATGGTGGACCGATTTCAACGCAAACTTCCAGGGTGCGAAGAGCAGAACGGCGCTGTATGATTCTTGGACACCTGACAATCACAACGCCAAAGCACCGATTCAGGAAACGGTGGGTTCGTTCAGCTCAGCCAACGTACCAAACTCGTATTTCGTAGAAAACGGCTCGTATCTGCGCGCGAAAAACGCTCAGCTTGGCTACACGCTTCCAGCTGCTACGTTGAAAAAACTGGGCATCGAGCGACTGCGCGTGTATGTGCAATCGGCTAACCTGTTCACGATCACCAAATACTCGGGTCTTGATCCTGAGATTGGTACGACGGCCAACACCAACAACAGCTCGGGGGGTAGTTTGAACCAGTCGTTCTCGACCACTACGTCGTTCGGGATTGACGAGGGCGTTTATCCGAACCAGCGTCAGTTCCTGGTTGGTCTGAATGTTACGTTCTAATGCTTATTAAACTCAAATCGATGAAAATACCACAATATATAGCGATCCTGGCGGTTACGGCCGTTGTATTGACGTTTGATTCCTGTAAAGACAGTCTGGAAATTCCGGCGCAGGGCGCGCTGAGTGACCAGACGCTGGCTACCGAAAGTGGCGTTGATGCGTTGCTGACTGGTGCCTACGCGGCTCTGGATGGCCAGTACAACAACGGCTCGGCGTTGAACCTCGCCAGCGGGAATGCCTGGGAAGCCTCGCCCGACAACTGGACCTATGGCAGTATTGCTGGTGGCGAAGCGCACAAAGGCAGCGACGGTAGCGACCAGCCCGCCGTTGACGCCATCGCCAAATTCACGGCCGATGCCAGCAACGGCTATTTCAACAGCAAATGGCGGACAGTTTATGAAGGTGTAAACCGGACGAATGCTACGTTGCGCATATTGGGACAAGCTACGGGTATCACCGATGCGAAGAAAACCAGTTTTGCGGCTCAGGCGCGTTTTCTAAGGGGGCACTACTACTTCGAACTGAAGAAAATGTGGAACAAAGTGCCTTGGATCGACGAAACCATCACGACGTCATCGGCTAGTGGTCAAACCAACACCGCTGATATTTGGCCGAACATCGAAGCGGATTTCAAATACGCGATGGACAACCTGCCCAATACGCAGTCAGACGTGGGTCGGGCGAACAAATGGGCGGCTGCTACGTATCTGGCGAAGACGTATCTGTACGAGCATAAGTTTGCCGAAGCCAAAGCGCTGTTTGATCAGATCATAAGTCAGGGTGTTACGTCCAATGGCCTGAAATACGCGCTGGTGACGAAATTCCACGACAATTTCGACGCAGCTACCGAAAACAATTCGGAGTCAGTTTTCGCAATTCAGATGGTAGCGAACGACGGAACCGGAACCATTGCCAGCGCCAATCAGGGCGATATGCTGAATTATCCGTACGGCAATAGTCCGTTCCGGTGCTGCGGTTTCTATCAGCCTTCGCAGGATTTAGCTAACTCGTACCGGACCGATGCAACGGGCCTGCCGTATCTGGATGATTACAATACGCACCCGGTGAAAAACGACCAGGGAATTGCTTCTACGCAACCCTTCACGCCCGACGCTGGTAATCTGGACCCACGTATCGACTGGACCATTGGTCGCCGTGGATTGCCTTATCTCGACTGGGGAAATCACCCGGGAGCCGACTGGATTCGGAGCCCAGGTCAAACGTATGCGGGGCCATACTCGCCCAAAAAACACGTATATATGCAGGCAACGCAGAACCAGTATTCCGATCAGCACTCGTGGGCTCCGGGTACAGCGATTAACCTGAACCTGATACGTTACGCCGATGTAATTCTGATGGCGGCCGAAGCTGAAGCACAGTTGGGCAATCTGGCACAGGCGCAGACCTACGTCAATCAGGTACGGGCGCGGGCGGCTAATCCGGTCAATTTTGTCTACAAGTACGTGAACGATGCGGCTCCACTTTCCGGATACACAAATACGCCAGCTGCGAACTACAAAATGGAGGTTTATCCGGCGGGCCGCTTCGCCAGCTTAGGCAAAGACGGCGCTCTGAAAGCCATCTACTTTGAGCGTAAACTTGAACTGGCGATGGAAGGTCACCGCTTCTTCGATCTGGTACGTTGGGGAATCGCTGAACCTACGCTGAACAACTACTTCACGTACGAAAGCACGATAGCAACCGATATTCGGGGTGGACGTTTTGTGAGTGGGAAGAACGATTACTACCCAATTCCGCAACGCCAGATTGACCTGAGCACCTCCGGTGGGAAATCGTCCTTGACGCAGAATCCTGGCTATAATTAATAGTGGTAGGCCCTGACAGGCTCCGGCCGCTTCGGCGGTCCGATGTCGGAGTTGCCGGAGCCTGTCAGGGCCTAATTCGTACCAGCGTCCACGTCTGGGAGTCGCCAGGGCAGCTAAAGAATAAGTACAATAATCGAACGGCTCTCGGGCGTGAACGCTGGTACATAGAACTGCATACAGTGTTACTTAAATATTAATGACCACCCCTTCAGTAAGGATAAAAGGCAGTCGCCGTGCTGCCTTTTTTCTATTTATAGTCGGTCAATGGTTACGCTAATTCGAATCAGTTATGCAAAGACTGTCATTTGTTATTTTCTGGAGTTGTGCCCTGTCGTTTTTGTGGATCGGAGTTACCAGCTGTCAATCCGGGCAGGAATCATCTGGAAAGGTGCAGAATCCAGCGACGTTGGAGGGTGAAAAACTGGCTCAGCAATATTGCGGTACGTGTCATTTACCGGTTTCGCCTGAAATGCTGGATAAAGAAACTTGGCAGAAGCATGTATTACCAGAAATGGCAACGAAATTAGGGCTGGAAGTCTGGCAGAAAACCCACTATTTCCGACCATCTACGGCGGCCATTTCGCTCGAAGATTGGACTAAGCTGATTGATTACTACCAAAAACTGGCCCCTGACACACTCGCAAAAGCGACTCCTTCAGTGCCTCTCGTCAACGACTGGTCAATCTTTAAACTGGTAAAACCTGCCGAAATAAAAGACCAACTCGCGACTACAACAATGGTCGCTATTGACTCTACTGGTGGACATATCTATAGCAGCGACGAAACCAGCAGTGGACTTTATGGATGGGATGCTACGTTAAAATCAACGCTTGTTCGGCAACTGCCATCGCCTGCCGTTAATGCTACGTTTCTACATAACGTAACAGGCTCTGGTCAGGCATTGCTCACCTGCATCGGGACCATGCTGGCCGTTGACAAACCCGTTGGCGAAGTGCTGGAAATTGACCTAAACAAATCAGCGAATGCTTCACTACGTCCCTTGGCGCAGCAACTGCCACGTCCTATCCAATCTACGCCCGGCGATTTCAACCGCGATGGCCTGACCGATTGGCTTGTTTGTGGATTTGGACATAATGCAGGCGGATTATACTGGCTCAAACAACGTAGCGATCACCAATTTGACAAGTTGATTATTAAAGAAGTCCCCGGCGCTACGCAGACCATCACGGGCGATTTTAACCACGATGGCTGGCTCGATTTCATGACCCTGTTCGCGCATGCCGATGAAGGAATCTGGCTGTTTACCAACGATCAGCAAGGCGGTTTTACGGAACAAAATCTGCTGCGTTTCCCACCCGTTTATGGCTCCACGAGCTTTCAGCTAGTCGATTTCAACAAAGATGGGCGTCTGGATATTCTCTACACCTGTGGCGATAACAGCGATTATTCCCGTATTCTGAAGTCCTTTCACGGCGTTTATATTTTCATTAATCAGGGAAATAGGCAGTATAAGCAAACATATTTCTATCCCATCAACGGCTGTACGAAAGCGCTGGCTGCTGACTTTGACCAAGATGGCGATCTGGACGTAGCGACCATTGCGTTCTTCGCCGATCTGAAAAATAAACCCGCCGAAACGTTCATCTATTTTGAGCAACAGAAAACGGCCCAATTTCAGCCACACGCCGTTCCAGTGAGTCAATACGGCCGGTGGCTTTGCATGGACGCGCAGGATTGGGACCACGATGGCGATGTAGACGTAGTACTGGGCAATTATGCGCGGGGATTTCTGAATGAAGTCGGATTTAAACCCAACTGGAACGGCAATCTCCCACTGATTTTGCTGGAAAATACCACGTCTGGCAAACGTTGAAAAGTCAGCTTAGGCAAGTGTTAAAAAACTGTAATTGTGATTAAACCGAGAATTATAGCGAGTCGCTTTTCGTCATGAGTAATAGTAGAGTGAGTACTTATTAACAACCTGAAAAAAGTCTATTACCTGATAATTAGGTCAATAGCACCTATTGCAATGAATAAAGTCAACAATAAACGAGTGTATTTTTATGCATATTATCGCACTCCTAAAATCACGCTCCATCTGGAAGATTGCCCCTTTTGTAATTACGGTAGAGGGTTGCAAACCAATGTTTTAGGCAATGCTATGGGCCGCTGGCACGGCGGTTTTTTCTCTTATGAAGAGGCCAAAGATGCCGCCCAAAAGCTGGAGGAAAAATTGAAAACTGGCGCTGTAACCTGTAAAAGATGTCGGCCAGATACTCAAGCGAGTTCTTAAAATGCAGTATCCTCCGCTTCAATTAGGATTTAAAAGTCATATTGAAGCGGATCAATTATTTATACGTTAGCTGTATTGAGTGCTTTCCACCTGGTATATTTTTCACCAGAACGTATTGACTGTTACGTACTACTTGGAGCGTCGAAGCGTTTGCTTTACCATCAACTGTCAGGCGTTTCAAGCGTTTCCCGACTGGTAGAAGCTGGCGGAGATTGTATTGTTTTGACGCTCCGTCAATGGACAACGTAATGGTTTTGCGTTGCGGATTGTGCTGATAATCATAGTGAACGTATTTTCCAGATGGACCGTACGCAATAGTGATATCCGCTTCGTTTTTCCCAGCGGATAACCATCGCGGAGCCAGTTCAACCTGTTCGAACGAGTGGCCCAAATCGACTACACCAGCTAATCCTTCAACCATCGCGCTCATAATGGCCGCTTGTCCCCAGTTGTCGGGAATGCCTTCGTCAACCGTACCATCGGGTTTGTAGGATACGGGAAGTTTGCCACCGTGACTTTCATTTAACTCAATCATGCGTTTCAGAATATCTACGCCGTATTCTTCAAAACCATGCTGAAAAGCGGCTTTGGCAAGTTCTCCGCCAACAATGGTGTTGACACCTCCATTCATGTAGGAGCCCGGCAGATAATCCGCGTAACTGGGCTCAACTGGCGGATAGACGCCAAACCATTCCGCAAATGAATTTTCTACGTTTTTTTCTTTCAGACTCTGGTACGTTTGGATAATCGACTGAGCCATATCATCCGTCGGTAATCCCCGGTTGATGTCATACGGATTCGATAAACTCAGCGTGTTTTTCTGGTCCATGCTCAGATAGGAAGGGACCGGATCGTCGGGGACAAAGTGCGCGTAATATTTCCCGTTCCAGCAAAGATCATTCGTGCGTTTCCGAATGCCATCGGCCTGTTCCGTCCAATACGTTGCTTTTGCTACGTTTCCTAAAGCTGTATAAAGTTGGGCCAGTTGCCGACAGGCGGCATAGGTACCGCTGTTGTCACCATGCATAATGCCCATCGGTGTATTTTCGTCGATGTTGAAAATGCCAGTCTGTACATCCTTTCCCTGTTTTACATATTCGGCTCGCGTGGTGGGCAACTGCATAAAATCCCACGTATCGAGCGTGTAGCCGCGCTTCACGAGCTGGTATTTTTTGGACCAACGTAGCGGATCGGTCATCGAATAACGAATTCCTTTTTCAAGTCGGGGAATCCAGGTTTTTATGTAAGACGTATCACCACCGTTAGCCTGCCAGATGTAATGTCCGCCCTCGACCATTAAATACTCTAAATCAGCCTCAACTGGCAGCCGATGCATTTGAATGGTATCGCGGGCAAACACTTTCCAATATCGCTTTTCAAACAGATTGAGCCGGTGATTTTCCCGCGCTACCATCGGGTAGTAGTAATCGAAATACAGCCCTTCGGGCGTTTGCTGTTCGATGAAAAACTGCCAAAACGTACTGATATCCGGTTCCAGGTATTTCATGGCTTTCATTACGTGCACATGATCCCGAATCCATTGCACAAACTGTTTACGTTCCTTCCCGCCGAAGTGAACCGTTTTTCGATATTGGGTATGAATAAGTTGATCTTTCAGGCTATTGAAAAGCGTGCCATACTCATCAGTCCCTTTGCCAAACTGAGTTTGCTGCTGACCGAAGCTGATGGATAAGCTACTAATAACGAATGCGAAAAGTAGAAGGGCTTTATAAAGCGATTTCATAGTTCTTGATAGACTATAAACGAATTAGCTGCAAGTAAGACGATTACGATCAGGCCATTGTCCTGCCTTGTCGATGGTCAGGATAAAGCAGGATAAGTAAGCCATTCAGGACACGTTGTTTGCAACATGAATCTCATAAATCGGATGAATACGTTCGCATTTAGGTATAGAAAATACGCTCTGTTACTCGCTCTGGTAGTTACGTACATCACTAGCTATGCACAGTCAGCTACCTCGAATACAACTAGTGAAGCATCCAAACTGCCCTTGGCAAGCGAGCGAAATGAGATACAGCAGTTAGTGGCATATTTACGGACGTTGGCCGCAAACGAGAAAAATCCACTTCTGAAACGCCACTTCGAATCGGTTATCCTGATGAGCCTGGACTCGACGCACGGGTTACGTCCTGATGATAAACAAGTTAAGGCAGCCGTGGGTACACTGGCCTTTTTGCAGGGTGAAGGTGCAAAATGGGAAACATATCTTCAGGGCACCCGGCCCCTGATTATGGCCTTCAAATCCAAGGCTGATGGGAAAAATAGCTATTACTGGCTATTTCTGCCAAAAGGTTTTGCGACCAAGAAAACCGATTTTCCGTTTTACGTAGAACTGCATGGCAGTGGTGGTGGAACGAATAATCCGCCCTGGCACATGCTATACGACTATCTCCAGCCAAAGCCTGCGGGCGCTACAGCCCAAATGAGTCGCCGGGAAGGGTTTATGATTTTACCCTGGGGGCGGGGTGACAAAGGCTATCGCAACGTCGCCGAAACCGACATTTTTGAATGTCTACAAGATTTTGATAATCAATTCAAAACCGATCCGAAACGGCAATATCTATACGGATTCTCGATGGGTGGCGGTGGTACGTTCCGTATTGCTCAGAAAACGATGAACCGCTGGGCTGCCGTCGGAATGTACTCAGCCGCATTAGGCAAAAACGTGACCTATGATGAAGCTGCTAAATTTAAAAATGTGCCGGTTTGGATGGTTTGGGGCGAAAAAGAGTGGCTGAACGTAGAGAATCGCAAACTCAAAGATGACTTTCTGAAGGCGGGGGTAAAGCTGTGGTGGAAAGAAATCGAAGGCGTTGAACACAATTATCTCGGCGAGTATCAAGAACAGTTGATGGATTGGTTGAAGAGCAAAACGAAATGATAAAACATCGACGTAGTATAGTGCTGATGAAGTTTGTAATCTCCCTTTTATTGATTATTTGCTATCAATCGCTGCTGGCTCAGTCACCAAAATCGGCTGAAATAAAGCCGTTTAACGGCCGGCCGACACTGTTTGTGAATGGACAAGCGCAAACGCCAACGTTTTACGCGCTCACACACGCATACGGCGGACGTTGGTCGTGGGAGGAAGTGCCCGCCCGAAACCTGAACAACTTTTGCCAGATTGGATTCCGGCTGTTTCAGGTTGATTTGTGGTTCGAAGATATCTGGTATAAAAACGCCGATACGCTCGATATTCAGAAAGCACAACGACAAATTCGGGGCGTCCTTGATCAATGTCCAGATGCGGGCGTCGTGCTACGTATCCATGTAAACGCGCCCTTCTGGTGGAACAAAGCGCATCCGGAAGAATGCACCCAATATGCTGATGCGCACGTCGATACTACGTTGTTAGCCGGACCACCTTATCACAACGAAGAACACGACATTCATGCAGCTTTACGAGCCAGTCTGGCATCGACACGCTGGCGACAGGAATCTGGTCAGAAACTGTTTGAGTTATGCCAAAAACTCTCGAAAACGCCTGAAGGCAATGCCTTGATTGGTATGCACGTAGCGGGAGGCATTTATGGCGAATGGCATTACTGGGGCTTCATCGAACACGACCCGGATACAGGCCCGGCCATGACGAGCTACTTTCGCAACTGGCTTAAGACCAAATACAAAACGGTTTCGGCAATCCAAAAAGCCTGGCAATCGACAAGCACTACGTTCGATAATGCGACAGTACCCAACGTAGCCGAGCGACTCAAAACGCAGGATGGTTTTTTCAAAGATCCCGTTCAGGACCAACGTACCATCGATTACTTCACCGCCCAGCAGCAAGTTGTTGCCGATGATGCCATCTATTTCTGCCGCCTAGCAAAGGAAAACTGGCCCCGACCGCTGGTTACGGGTATTTTCTACGGTTACCTGCATATGACGTTTAATCGCCAAACTGTTGGTGGTCACCTGTTTATACAGCAAGTTCTCGATAGTCCGTACATCGACTATTTATCGGCCCCGCAAACGTACTGGCCCGATAGCCGAAAAGCGGGCGGCTCCGGAAATTCGCGCGGCATTATCGAATCGACTTTGCTTCACGGCAAACTCTGGTTCGACGAAATTGACAACGGCTATTTGTACAAGAATGATTTTGAAAACATACGCTACACTTCGCGCTACGACACTACCTATGCCAGTATCATGAAGCGTTGTGCACTATTGCCCCTGATGCGGGGAATTGGCTTCTGGTTCTATGATTTTGGTCCGCAGAAAGGCTTTGGCTGGTGGGACGATCCGAAGTATCTGACTGCTATGAAGGCCGAAAAAGAACTGTTCGAAAAACGGATTGCCGTTCCGTATCACTCTGAGGCTGATGTGCTTTATGTCTGGAGTCAGGATGTGTTTTATTATTTAAAATCGGCTCCGTTACCCATTACCGTCAACGTACTGGATCATTCCATTGAGCAGGCCATGCGTTCCGGCGCGGTTGGTGACCATGTCTACGATTTCGACCTAAATCGGGTCAATCTAGCTCAGTATAAAGCTGTGGTTTTCATGAATGTCTACAAACTGACGGAAGCGCAGCGAACATTCATCCAGAACAACGTAGCGAAAGGAGGACGTACCATCGTCTGGAATTACTTGACGGGCTATACGAACGGTGAACGACTCGATTTAGCCTTCGTGAAATCACTAACAGGAATGAATCTGGAACGTATCGACGGTAAACAAACGCCAAACGTTACGTTCCTAAAACCCGCTTACGACTACAAATTCAGCGGTCCGGTGGAGCCACTCGTGGCTGTGAATGACAAAACGGCCGAACCGCTGGCCGAATTGCAGACGAGCAAGCAAGTCATTATGGCCCGTAAAAAATTGAAAGAGTTTACGTCGATTTTCTGCGGATTGCCTCTTAACGGAACGGATGGATTTCGGGAAATTTTCAGGCAGGCAGGTTGTCACATCTACAACGAACGTAACGATTTTACCTACGCCAACTGCGGTTTGCTATTACTGCATACCAAAGATGGTGGCACGCGAACGCTACGTCTGAGAAGTGGAAAATCTATAACGATTCCGCTGGAACGCGGATCAACCTTACTTTTAGATGCCCAAACGGGCGATATTGTCTTAAAATAAGGTATGACATGACTCGAATTACCAAACTCATTTTCGGCATTGTAACGCTAATTGTACTCGCTGCCTTTAGTCGGATTCCGGTAAAGGACGTAGCGCCCTCGAGGCCGAACATCATCATTATCTTCTCCGACGACCATGCGCTGAAAGCCATTAGTGCGTACGGCAGCCCATATATCAAAACGCCCAATATTGATCGAATTGGGCGCGAAGGGGCTGTGTTCGAGAACATGTTCTGCACCAATTCAATTTGTGCGCCCAGCCGCGCTACGTTGCTGACGGGTAAATACAGCCACATGAACGGCCATCGCGACAATCAGGGAACCTTCGATGCCAGTCAGGCCATGTTCCCGAAGTATTTGCAACAGGCTGGCTATCAAACGGCCTGGATTGGTAAATGGCACCTGAAAGCTACTCCGCAATATTTCGATTTCTGGGAAGTTGTGCCCGGCCAGGGGCTGTATTACAATCCGAATTTCATTCAGATGGATGGCAAAACCGTTCGGAAAGAAGGCTATGCGACAAACGTAATTACTGACGATGCACTGAATTGGCTCGATAGCGGTCGCGATGCGTCGAAACCGTTCTGTCTGGTTATTGGTCACAAAGCACCCCACCGCGAATGGCAACCTGACACTACTGATTTACACGCGTTTGATGGCAAAACGTTTCCAATGCCAGCGACTTTTTACGATACGTATGAAGGCCGTAAAGCAGCTCAGCATCAGGATATGCAGATTGCGACGCCCACCATGCGACTCGTCCTCGACCTGAAAGTCGATATCGATACCATGCCGATTATCAAACGCATGAATCCGGCGCAACTCAAGGCTTGGAAAGCCTATTACGATCCACTCAATAAAGCATTTAAAGATCAAAATCTGACCGGTAAAGCGCTGGACAACTGGAAGTTTCAACGCTACATGCACGATTATCTGGCCTGCATTTTATCCGTCGACCGGAATGTAGGGCGTGTGCTGGATTACCTGGATAAGCACGGCATGAAAGAAAACACGCTGATTATGTATTCGTCGGATCAGGGCTTTTATCTGGGCGAACATGGCTGGTTCGACAAGCGGTTTATGTATGAAGAATCGCTCCACATGCCGTTGCTGGTACGTTATCCGCCCAAACTCAAACCCGGAACCCGAACGAAACAACTTTTCGTCAACACCGATTTTGCGCCAACGATTCTGCAAACGGCGGGCGTTCCAATCCCAGCCGATATGCAGGGGAAATCGTTTCTACCGCTACCCAAATCCGCCGAATCGCGAAAAGCCGTCTATTATCACTACTATGAATATCCGTACGACCATCGCGTAATGGCGCATTTCGGTATTCGGACGGAGCGCTACAAGCTGATTTATTTCTACGGAAATGGTGAATCCTGGGAGTTTTTCGACCTAAAAACCGATCCGAACGAAATGAAAAATGATTACACCAATCCTAAAAATCAGGCCATTATTAGCCAGTTGAAACGAGAGTTAAAAAAACTCACACAAGAATATAAAGATACCGAGGCCACCGATATGCTGGCGAAAGAGGACGTATGAAGAGAGGAATATCGACGGGTATTATCGTAGCTATAACCCTTGCATTTGGGTTCATCAACGTATTGCCAGACCCACACGATCCACGGGCAGCGCTGGCAACGATGCAGGTGCCCAAAGGGTTTATAGTTCAGCAGTTTGCTGCCGAACCGCTGGTGACGAATCCAACCAATATGGACGTGGATGAGCGCGGACGCGTTTGGGTGACCGAATCACATAACTACGACGTAGCACCCGCTGAATTCGACAAAAAAGGCGACAAGGTCGTCATTCTGGAAGACGCAAACGGCGACGGTCGAGCCGATAAACGTACCGTTTTCTTCGAGCATCCTGGTATGAAATCGCCAATGGGTCTGCTGCTGGCCGAAGACCGCGTATATCTGGCGCAGGCTCCCTATTTGCTGATGTTGGTCGATACCAATCACGACGATCACGCTGACCGTATCGATACGTTGTTTTCGGGATTCGGAGCGCGCGATCATGGCATCCACGCACCTTTCTGGGGACCCGATGGTAAACTCTATTTTTCGATGGGGAACAATGGTGGAGAAGTCCGCGACCAACATGGCAAACTTGTCATCGACGTAGCAGGTAACCCCGTAAACGGCAAAGGGAATCCATACCGTAACGGCCTGATTCTACGCTGCAATCCCGACGGTAGCCAACTGGAAACCATCGCGCATAATTTCCGAAATCACTACGAACCAACGCTGGATTCGTTCGGCAATCTTTGGGTGTCGGATAACGATGATGACGGCAACCAGTCCGTCCGGATTGACTACGTCATGGAATACGGCAACTACGGTTTTGCCGACGAAATGACCGGAGCCGCCTGGACTGCCTCGCGCACCAATTTGGAGAAAACCGTTCCCGAACGGCACTGGCATCAGAACGACCCTGGCGTTATTCCAACCATGCTGATCACGGGTGCGGGTTCACCAGCGGGTTTGTGTGTGTACGAAGGAACCCAATTTTCGATTTTGTATCAAAATCAATTGCTTCATGCCGAAGCGTTGTACAACGTAGTCCGTTCATATACAACGCAAAAACAAGGTGCTGGCTATAAAGCTACTATTCATAACGTATTGAAAAGCAGCCAGCAATGGTTCCGTCCGGTTGATGTGAGCATAGCGCCCGATGGTTCAGTAATGGTAGCCGACTGGTACGACCCCGGTATCGGCGGAGGCACTGCCGCTGATGCAAATAAAGGCCGGATCTACCGGGTAAGTTATGGCGGCAAAGCGACCTATCGCACTCCGAAACTTCGCTTCAATACACCCGAATCCGCCACTGAAGCGCTGAAAAGTCCGAACTGGGCAGCACGTCGGAAAGCCTGGGTGAGTTTGCAAAAAATGGGGAGCAAGGCAGAAAGTAGTTTGCAGAAATTGTATCAATCGACGAATCCGGTTTGGCGAGCGCGGGCGTTGTGGTTGTTAACAAAATTGCCATCAACGGGCGATTCCTATTTAAAACAAGCGCTACGTGATCCCAACCCTGATCTACGTATCACTGCCTTGCGAACAGCTCGACAGCGGGAAAGTTTTCCGTTTGAATTGTGTGCTACGTTGGCCAAAGACCCAGCGCCCGAAGTCCGTAGAGAGTGGGCGATTGCGTTACGTTTCCTGAAAACGCCCGAAGCGGCTGAATCGTGGGCGACGCTGGCGATGCAGCATACAGGCAAAGATCGCTGGTATCTGGAAGCACTCGGCATCGGCTCCGACCTGAGTGCCGATGCTTGTTTTGATGCCTGGCAACGGAAAGTTGGAGCCAACTGGAATAAACCCGCTGGTCGTGCTATTGTCTGGCGGAGTCGTTCGGCAAAAGCCTTGCCATTATTAGGACAACTTATTCGGCAAACCCCCGACGTATCCGAAACGCTACGCTATTTCCGAGCCTTCGATTTTCATCGATCGCCGGATAAAAACGACGTATTACGTTCACTCTTGACCGATTCTCGCCCTGATATTCAGCGACTGGCGCTGGAACATATGGACGGAAACAATGTAGCACGTAACGAAATCCTGAACCAGTCGCTCGAAGCAGCGTTAAAAACAGCTGGTCAAACCGAAAGCTACGTGCATCTGGTCGAGAAATTTCACCTGACCGATAAACGCGATCAACTGCTCAATCTGGTACGCTGCTGCGCTGCCCGACAGGTCGGTGTTGAAGCCATGCAACTACTCTGGAAATTCGGTGAGAGAGAATTCGTTAAGCAGCAATTGCACGACGATACCACCGCCGAAGCAATCATGACAGCGCTCAAAGGCAACGGAAGTCCTGATGCGCTGGCGTTGCTGAGTGGCGTAATGCTGGATGAGTCACGCCCAGTCGAACTTCGCAAAACAGCGGTTCGCTTATTGGGAAGTAGTTGGGTTGGCGAACGCGCCTTGCTCGATGAAGTGAAGAAAAAAACGTTTCCCGACGCATTAAAACCGACCGCCAGTAGCGTATTGTTCGGGGCTTTCCGTAACGAAATCAAGCGTGAAGCAGCCGACTATTTGCCCAAACCCGCCGGTAAAAATGGGGAACCGTTGCCACCCGTTTATCTACTCGTCCACGAAAACGGTGTCGCCAGCAAGGGGAAAACGATTTTTGCGCAAAACTGCCAACCCTGCCATCGGGTACAGCAATCAGGTGCTTTATTCGGTCCCGAACTTTCTAAAATTGGCGCAAAACTTTCCAATGAAGGCTTATTTCGTGCCATTCTTTATCCCGATGAAGGTATTAATTACGGCTACGAAACGTATCAAATTCATACCCGCGACGGTGGTCAACTCATGGGTCTGCTCAGCAGTGAATCGAATGATGAATTGGTACTGAAATTACCCGGTGGTGTCACGCAAACGCTACGTAAAGCTGATATTCAATCAAAAGCCAAAGCACCCCGGTCGATGATGCCGTCTTTTGGCGAAGCGCTCTCTAAGCAGGAACTGGTTGATCTAGTGACGTATCTGTCGACATTGAAGTAAACCGAACCGTTGATGTTCGGTACGTACTTTCTGCATTTAGTCGTATTTTTGATCTATATTAATTACTACGTTTATGGACCGAATTATTCTTGAGGTAGCTAACGACACGGCTCGCAAATGGCGTTATAGCAATCCACAAATTCGACAACGTATCTCCGAAAAATTTGACCAGCTTCTAAATGATTTATTAGATAAGCAGGAAGACGACCTCTGGCCTTTTTTGGAAAAAATACGGGCTGAAGCCGAAGAAAAAGGATTTTCTGACGAAATACTGGCGCAAATTCTGAATGAAATGTAAATTCGTTTTTGATGCCAATACACTTATTAGCGCGGCTTTATCCCCATTATCAACCAATGCTCAGGCACTGAAAAAAGCGGACTCGATTGGTCAAATTGTCTATTCAAATGAAACGTGGCTCGAATTTCTCGATGTCTTGTTCAGAAGTAAATTTGATAAATATTTCAGTTTGGCAGCACGGGAGGAAATTGCAGACCGATTTTTAAGTCGATTTCATGAAATTCAGGTAACTGAAACCGTGCCCGCTTGTCGTGACCCAAAAGATGATAAGTATCTAGCTCTTGCCTTAACCGCTCAAGCTTCCTGCATTATCAGTGGCGATGAAGATTTATTGATTTTGCACCCCTTCCAAAAGATTCCTGTACTGAAAGCCACTGACTTCCTTCAGCTATTTTAGCCACTTCAGAAGTCACTTATACCTTCATCAAAAACTCCTGTGGCGCTTTGCCAAACTCTTTTTTAAAGCATCGACTGAAGTAAGCCGGATCGTTGAAGCCGACTTGCCAGGCTACTTCCGATACGTTATAATGACCACTTTCCAGCAATTGAATTGCTCGTTTCAGCCGCACTTGCCGGATAAATTCCGCACCCGACAGGTTGAGAATGCTTTTTAGTTTCCGATAGAGTTGCATCCGACTCATGTTCATTGCTTCTTCCAGTTGCTCTACGTCGAAATGAGTGTCGTCGATATGGGCTTCGATGATGGAAATGGCTTTCTGGATGAACAATTCTTCCATAGGAGGCAGTTGAACGTCGGAAGGAGAGGCCAGTATTTTTTTCTGCCAGGTTTCACGGAGTAACTGACGGTTTCGGATCAGACTTTTAATTTTTGTTTCCAGAATCGACAGATTGAACGGTTTGGTCATGTAATCGTCAATACCCGTGCCGAAAGCCATAATCTGACTCTGGTTAGCCGCTCGCGACGTCAGTAGCAGAAACGGAATATGACTGGTTTTTTCGTTAGATCGAATTGCCTGACAAAGTTCGGTTCCGTCCATTTCGGGACCGGCCTGGACTGGCATCAGCCAGTCTGACAGAATCAGATCGGGAATGTGCTTCTGCGCCAGTGAAATAGCTTGCTGACCGTTAGCAGCAGTTAGTACGTGATACGTTCCTGAGAAACTTTCTTTCAGGTACTGCCGAAGTTCCTCATTGTCCTCAACCACCAGCAAAATTGGTAGCGCTTTGGTGGGTAACGTAGTGACTTGCTCTGGCAACGTAGTGGGTAACAACGGCTGAATGGATTCTGTGAGAATCTCATGCAATTGCGAAACCCACTCAGACGGAAATGCCTGCGCATCGAGCGGCAACGTAACAGTGAACGTAGTACCCACGTTTTCAGTGCTTTCAATGGTAATACTTCCTTTGTGCAGTTCAACCAGCTCGCGAGTGAGCGCAAGGCCAATACCGCTACCCGATTTCTTTTGCGTATGCTGTTCGGCCACCTGATAAAACCGCTCGAAAATATGTGTTTGCGCTCCCGGCGAAATACCAATTCCCGTATCAGTTACGGTAATACATACGCTTTTTTCGGCTGGCATAAACGCCAGATTTACCCGAATTTCTCCACCCTGTGGCGTAAACTTGAACGCATTAGAGAGCAGATTATAAATCACTTTCTCAACAATATCTGCATCGAAAAAACCATCGAACGTATCAAAATTGCTCCTAAACGACAGCGTAATTCGTTTGCTTTCAGCCAGCTCATCAAAATAATGAACGATCCGTTCCACAAATGGAACAATATCGTTACGACTAATATCGGGCACTAAACTCTGGCTTTCCAGCTTCGATAAATCCAATAACTGGTTAATTAAACGTAGTAATCGCTGAGCGTTACGTTGGATGGTTTGAAACTGGTGTTGAAGCCGATCGCCAAAGGTTGGTTCTGAAACAAGTTTGTCTAAGGGCGTCAGAATCAGCGTTAAAGGCGTTCGAAACTCGTGCGAGATATTGGTAAAGAAACTGGTTTTGGCATCGTCGAGTGCTTTGATTGACTCTGCTTCTAGTTGCTTAATACGTATATCGGCTTTCAATTGCTCCCGAATTTTGACAATTCGACGGAAGGTCAGCAAGGCGCTCACAAACAATAATCCATACAACAGATACGCCCACCACGTCCGGTACCAGGGCGGCAGTACAGTTATCTGCACAGTTTTGGGCTGGCTCCACGCACTGTTTCCAATAGCGGCTTTAACCAGAAACTGATAATCCCCTTCACGCAGGTTGGTGTACGTAGCTGACCGTTGCGAGCCAACATAGTTCCAGTCATTGTCGAAACCCACAAGTTGATACGCATACCGGATGTTACGGTGCGGCAGAAACGACAACGCCGTAAAATCGATGGTAAAAACTGACTGGAAAGGATGGAAAACCAGTTTCGTTACGTCGGTCATATCCAGCTGTGTTGGCGCATCGCTATCGGCAGGATTGATTGGGCGGTTAAAGAGTTTTATATCAGAAAGATAAACCAGCGGGGGCGTTGTGTTCGACCGTACCCGTTTGGGACGGAAAACGACTAGCCCTTGCATATTCCCAAAAGCTAGTTCACCAGATGGTAGTCGCGTGCAGGCATCGGGCAAAAACTCTTTACCAATCAGGCCATCGCTCTGATCATAATTTTCAATGGAATGGGTTTTCGGATTGAAGCACGAAATACCGCCATTCGTCGATAGCCAGAGGTTTTGTTGATCATCTTCGAGAATACTGGCGATGAAATTATTGGCCAGCCCGTCTTTAGTTGTCCACGATTGGAATGTTTCGGTGCGAGCATCGAACAACTGAAGTCCATTGCCGTTAGTGCCAACCCAGAGTCTTTTTTGCGCATCAATATAAAGGGCCGTAATGCTGTTGCTGCCCAGCGCTACTGGTTTATCGCTACTGGAAAAATGGCGAATCTTCTCCGTTTTTCGATTCCAACGTAGCAACCCTGAATTATACGTACCAATCCACAAATTTTCCGACGCATCTTCGACTAATACGTTAAGATCGAACTTTTGAAAAATTTGCGTTAACGCATTACTCATGACCGGTTCTAACTGACCGTTTTTTTCATCGAACAGATACAATTCCCGTTCATGACTTCCAATCCATACCCGACCCGATTTCGATGCAGTAAACGCTTTCACCGACTTACTTTTACCCGGCAACAAAAACGGCGTAAACCGATTCTGGTCAGGATTGTACAGCGAAAATCCGGCTGTCCAGGTGCTGATCAGTACGTTGCCGGTTGGCGTTCGGAATAATACATTAACGTCGTTGGCTTTTAACGGCGAATTGGCCGACGTAAACCGACGAGATTGTTGTCGGTTGGGTGAAATGGCGGTTAATCCTTTGATGGAACTCGCCCACAGATTGCCCAGACGGTCATACGTAACAGCGGTGACCCGGTCGGCCAGCAAACTTTGTGGATTGTGGGGTTCGTGTCGGAACGAACTGAACCGCTCGGGTTGGGCGTAACGAATGTTAAGGCCGCCCTGCCAGGAGCCAATCCAGAGATTTCCGTCGGCATCGCAAAGCCCTCGTTTTAAGGCGTGTGTGCTCAGGCTATGACTGTCCTCGCTATCGGGCAGCAGATAAACTTTCCGGTCGGAATTGCCCTGTGGGTAAAACCAGGCTCCGTAATCGGTCATTACCCAGAGATTGCCCGCTTTATCGTCGATTACGTCAGTGATGACATTGACGGTTTCATACACACCGGGCTTGATAAATTCCTGACGAAATTGTTTTGTATCTGGCTCAAACTGGAATAGCCCGCGCCCATGCGTACCCACCCAAAAACGACCCAGATGATCTTTTTTGATGACATTAATAGAGCGATGGTGAGCGGCTACGTCGGCTGTAAAGGGTATGGCATATGAGGCTAATTCGCCCGTTTGAGGGCCGAATGCCAATACTGTTCCTTGTGTTGTACCAATCCATAATTGCCCAGCTTCATCCCGATACAAGGCCGTGACCGACGTACCGATTCGGGCATCAGCATAACGGTCAACTTTTTGCGTCGCATAATCATAATAGAATAATCCCTTTTCTGCCGTACCAATCCAGAGCCGATTATTAGCTTCGGCAAAACAGGAAATACTGACTTGACTATCAGGAGTTCCTGGTGTTAGCAACGGAAAATGGTCAAACGTTTCGCCATCAGGACGTAGCCGACACAGGCCGTTATTACGCGGCCCTACCCAAATTGTGTTATGCTGATCGGCGTAGAGTGCTGCGATGTTGCTGATTGGCAAACTATTCTTCAGACCTGGCTGACGCCGAAACACTTTAAAACTGTATCCGTCGTACCGATTGAGTCCATCGGACGTAGCCATCCAAATAAACCCTTTTTTATCCTGCACAATCGCCCAAACCGTACTCTGCGACAAGCCATCCGCCGTAGTCAGGTGCTCAAACGAGACCTGTCCAAAGACTGGTACAACTAAAAACAGAATCAAGAAAAGCGACTTCAGTACGCGCATACCTATGACAGAATAGGACAAAGGTATCTTTTAATGATACCAATTTTCGTGTCAGAAAGCTAAATATTTATCCCAACGACACGTATGAATCAGCCTTACTCTATTCCCAGAAATCTGGTAATGGCAGTGATCTTGCTACTCCTTTTCAGTAGCGCCTATGCACAAACCAGGACCATAAAAGGGAAGGTTCTCGACGCGGGCAACAGCACACCCTTGCCGGGTGCCAATATCGTAATTGCCGGTTCGGTGCAAGGGACAACCAGCGATGCTAATGGTAATTTTAGTCTGTCGGTACCTAACTCCGCGCAGCAATTCGTCGTCTCCTTTGTCGGATACATTAAGAAAGAAGTGCCGATCACCAATGCTAATGATTATACCATTTCCCTTGCGGCCGAAGAAGGTTCGCTGAGCGAAGTTGTAGTTATTGGGTATGGTTCGCGGGAGAAAAAAGATCTGACGGGAGCTATCTCAACGGTTTCTTCCAAAGAAATCAGTAAGAGCGTTGCGCAGGCGCCGGAACTGGCCATGCAAGGCCGGATGGCGGGCGTGTACGTATCGACACCAGGAGGTAGTCCACTGGCGCGTCCGCAGGTACGTATCCGGGGGGTTAGTACGTTCGGGAACGCTGAGCCGCTTTACGTAGTGGATGGTATTCCGCTGACGGAATATGGTTCGGGAACGGATAATGCCAGTGGTTCGGTCACCCGCGACATTCGGGGGAATGTGAATGTATTGTCGATGATTAACCCCAACGATATTGAGTCGATGTCTGTGCTGAAAGATGCGTCGGCAGCGGCTATTTATGGGGTAAGGGCCGCCAACGGCGTAGTCCTGATTACGACCAAGAAAGGAGCGCGCGGTGCACCAAAAGTCGACGTATCGATTTCGCACAGCATTCAGAACGTAACGAAGAAACTGAATATGCTCGACGTACCGCAATTTGTGGCGCTCTACCGCGAAGCCTACGCCAATAACCCCAACGAAGCCAAGAACTTACCCGTACAATTCGACCCCACCAACGCGGCTTATCTAGGCAATAAACCCACTGCCGACTGGCAAACGCCCTTATTGAACAAAAACGCTCCCAATACGGACTACAGCCTTCGGATTTCGGGCGGTAACGATGCGACGCGGTACTACGTATCGGCAGGGTATACGAATACCGAAGGGCCTCTGATTCAGAACAGTTTAAAGCGGTATTCGCTGGCTACGAACGTCGATACGAAAGTGTCGAAATATCTGTCGGCCGGATTAACGTATCGGCTGGCATACTCTGAAGCGGTTGACAACACGCCAAGCGCGTTACAGTATGCGGCTGAAACGTCGCCCTGGCAGCAGATCTACGATCCCAACGGGCCGTTGGGTTACGCGCCATCTGTCAATTTAACTTTCAAGCCGAACCCCGAATTAGGAACACCCGTTACGTCGCGGCCGCAGTATTTGCCTTCTATTCCGCCTTTCGTTGTCGACGCCACTACGTTGCTATGGGGGCCGGAAACGAACAACAACCTCTACGGTATGGTCGCTACGTCCGACCGAACTTATTCGCTGCTACGGAATATCGGAACGGCGTTTGTGCAGGTTGAGCCGATTCTGGGATTGAAATTCAAAGGTACGCTCAGCGTCGACTGGTATTATAACCGACGTAACGACTGGACAGCGGTCAATAATTACCTCTTCCTGCAAAATCCCGGTAACCCGTATTCGGTGGGTGATGGCACCTCAAAAGGAACCTATGGTGAGCGGCATTCGCGAAATGCCAACATTGTTAAAGAGTTCAGTATCAATTATACAAAGTCGTTTGGCGATCATAATGTCGATGTGTTGTTGAACGCGATGGACCAGAAGTACACGTATGAGTTTTTGCAGGGTGGCGCGTCGCAGATTCAGTACGCCCAGCCAGAATTTCGAAGCCTGACGAACATACAACCGTATACCAATGTCAGTTCGTTTCGCGACCAAAACGCGTTGCAAGGGTATTTGGGACGCGTGAGCTATAACTACGCCAGCCGGTACTACGTTGATGCAACGGTTCGTCGGGATGGGGCTTCGCGGTTTGCGCCGGGTTATAAATGGGGTACGTTCCCGGCGATTTCGCTGGCCTGGCGGATCAGTGCTGAGCCGTTTATGAAAACCGCTACGTTCATCGATGACCTAAAAATTCGCGGGGGCTGGGGCAAGCTGGGTAATCAGGAAACGCGCTCGTTTGCGTATCTATCACTCGTTTCTGATGCGCCCGATTACGCACTGGGTTCGGGGAATGGAAACGGGATTGGTACGTTGCTGAACGGCACGTCGCTGCCTGATTTTCCAGTGCAGGATTTGACCTGGGAAATCGGCAAAACGACCAGTTTAGGTTTTGATGGATCGTTCCTGAAAGGGAAACTGACGGCTACGGTTGAATATTATAATCGCCTGACTTCCGGGATTTTGCAGGCTGCAAACCTGGCCGCTAGCGTGGGTAATCAGAACCAGCCGATTCTAAACATTGCCTCGGTACGGAACAGCGGGATGGAATTTCAGCTTGGCTACAACGGTACGGTGGGCAAAGATTTTCGGTACAACATTTCCGGTAACCTGACCACGGTGAAAAATCGCGTCGAGTCGACATTCCAGAATCTTCCCTTCGGAAACGAGTATGGACGTATCGAAGTGGGCCAGCCAATGAATTATCTGTGGGGGTATAAAAAAGGTGGCATTTTCCAGAATCAGGCCGAAATCGATGCGTGGAAGGCCAAAAATTCGGATGCAATCAACAACAACAATTTCGCGCCGGGCGATATGTATTTTCAGGATGTGTATGGCGATCCGAAAGATGCCGGACAAATTCGTTCGGAAACGCCCGATGGCAAAGTGAACACCAACGACCGGACATTCCTGGGTAGCAGCATTCCCGGATATTATTACGGATTTAGCCTGGGCGGCAGCTTCAAAGGCTTCGATCTGTCGATTTTCTTTCAGGGAGTTGGTGATGTGTATCGCTACAATAGCTGGCGGGCGGCTGGTGAAAACATGAGTGGCGCAGGTAGTAATCAATGGACAACCACCCTGAATCGCTGGACGGCGCAAAATCCATCCACCACGATGCCTCGCGCCGTTCGCTCAGACCCAGCTGGGAACAACCGTTTTTCTGACCGCTTTGTCGAAAGTGCCGCTTTCCTGCGCCTGAAAAACGTGCAGTTAGGCTACTCACTTCCTGCTTCGCTGACACGCTCGCTTGGTTTCATAAACGGCCTACGTGCCTACGTAGGCGCAACGAACCTGTTTGTCGTTACGCCGTGGACAGGTCTTGATCCTGAGGATATTGACCGGGGCGGCAGTGATTTGATTCCGCCGGTACGTTCGATCACCATGGGTATTTCGGCTACTTTCTAACTCCTGAACATGAAAAAATATTCGATAATCGTTGTCTTGACCGTCGTTTTTACGACACTATTTTACGCAAGTTGCAGCGAGAAAAACCTCGACCTGCAACCGCTCTCACCAACCGAAGCGTCATATTTCACCGAAGAATCTGATTTTAACAAGACGGTGCTGGGTGTATATGCCAAACTGACTGATTATTACTGGTTTAATGCGGGTTCGCCTATACAAGGTTTCTGGCAGTTACCGGGCGATGATATTACGTCGACAGGTACGTATGCATTCGAGATTTTTGGTACGTTACAGCCTTCAACGGGTCAGAATCAGGTATTTTATCGGACTGCTTATCAGTTAATTAGCCGGGCTAACACGGCGTTACAGAAACTGGATGCCGAAAAAGGTATTATCAAAACGGCTAATCTAAAAAACTGGCTTCGTGGTGAAACGCTTTTTCTGCGCGGCTACACAAATTTTCTGCTCTGGAATTACTACGGTACGTCGCCGTTGATTACAGAACGGATTCAGACGCCGGATAAAATCACTCCGCCGAGTTCAAAAGATACTGAACTGCTCGATCAGGCGATTAAAGACCTCACCGATGCTGCTACGTTATTGCCTGCCACCTGGGATGCTGCTAACCGTGGGCGCGTGACCAGCAATTCGGCGAATGGACTGTTAGGGAAAGCGTTGGTATTCAGAGCATCGGCCAAGAAGGCAGCGGCTGATTTTACGGCGGCCATTACGGCATTCAACAAAATATCGGGTGTTAGTCTGGTGCCGAATTTCAACGATAATTTCGATGTAAAAACCGAGAACAATGCCGAATCGCTGTTTGAATTTCAAGCTTCGCAACCCGATTTTGACAACGTGTGGCTGGCCAATGATTTTCAGCGGAACGGCGTCGGTTCTACGTCGGCGTTCTGGGGTTGGTACGAAAATAGCTCGCAGTTAGGCGGCCAAGCGCCTTATATCGCTACGCAGAAATTAGCGCAAGCCTTCGATGCTGGCGACCCACGTATTACTTCTACGTTTGAACCGCAAACTCTTAAGTTCTACAAGTACTGGCATACGGGCGATCAGAAATCGCAGTCGGGCGTAGCGTCGGTCAATAATCCTCGCATTCTTCGCTATGCCGACGTACTGCTGCTGAAAGCTGAAGCGATTCTGGAATCAGGTGGTTCGACAACGGAAGCGATTGGTTTGATCAATCAGGTACGTACTCGTGCTAGGGAAATGGTAAAAGGCGGTACATCGCCCGCTAATTTCGCGGCTACCGAAACCGACAAAGCCAAAATTTTCGACTGGATCATGGGCGAACGCTTACGTGAATTAGCCGGAGAAGAAGGCAGCCGCTGGCTCGATTTACGTCGTTGGCATATGGCTGGTAAAATCAATCTGGCTTCCTTTAACTGGAGTTCAGCCCGTACCGACGTAGCCTTCAAGGTGGAAAAAAATCTGTACTACCCCATTCCTGACATCGAGACGAATCTTAATCCAAATGTCAAGCAGAATCCGGGGTATTAATATACGAAAAACATTACCTCCCGTTGCTGTGTCCTCACAGCGACCTATGCGTCAGCAATACATTATCTACCGCATAAGTTGCTGTGAGGACACAGCAACAGGGAAGATTTCAAATTAGGTTGGTAAAAGCCTATTGCAATTGCATAAGCTAGGTTTAGAATAAACAGCTCAGACACCTTGTATCTGGGCTGTTTTCGTAATAAAAAGCCCCTTTGCAATTATCATCTAAGTTTTTGTACAAATCGTCCAAGTCGATTTTTCGGCATCAGTCTACTTTCGTTTCGGCATCAACCTATGGCCTTTACCCGACTGATACGGCATTATATCAGCAAGCTTAGGCAACTACTGAGCGATAAACAAAGCTATCTGCTCGAAGCTCTGATTGTCCTGTTGATTATGCTGTTGCTGGTTCTGGGTATCGGCTGGATGTAATAAATCACCAACCGCAACGATTATGATTGGGGGAACTGCGATTCGCAACGAATCTTTTTTACGGATTGACGAAAACGGAAAAACGCCCAAATTCCAACAAATTATCAATGGCGTTATTGCTCAAATTGAAGCCGGTATCTTCAAACCCGGCGACCGACTGCCGAGTATCAACGAAACCAGTGCCGAGTATTATCTGGCTCGCGCTACGGTCGAAAAAGCGTATTGCAACCTGCTTAAAAGCGGGCACATTACGTCGTTGTACCGAAAGGGATTTTTCATTTCGCACGGTAAAATCGTCAAACGAGTATTGTTCCTGACGGGGGCCATAAGCGAAACCAATCGAGCTATTTTTAAGGCAGTTAGCGAACAGTTAGGCAAATCCTACAAAGTCGATATTTATGCCTACGAATACCAGCGCGATTACCTGCTCGACGGGCTTGAAAAACAGGCGGGTAATTACCATTATTTCGTGCTGATGCCGCACCATTTGGGCGAAATCTGCGACTTAGCTGAATTGCTGAAGAAAATCCCATCTGACCGGCTCATTTTTCTGGATGGTTCAACGGCAACGGCTCCGCGAAACTGCGCATCAGTACGTTTCGGTTGTGGCGAACATTTCCGGTCTATTCTGGAAGCGAATGCCGCTACATTCCGTAACTATCACATACTGAATTTCGTCACGACCGACAACGAATACATTCCCGCTGACTGGTACAGTGCATTTCTGGAATTTACGGAAACGCATCATCTAAACGGGCAAGTGTTGGATGACGTTCATGAAGCGCCTTTGCAACGAGGATCGGCTTACCTGCTTGTAGATGATGACGATTTAATAACGACTATTCAGGACGCAAGCAGAAAAGGCTTGAAGCTAGGCCATGAACTAGGCATTGTATCA
Organism: Spirosoma flavus; assembly: GCF_054778555.1. Taxonomy (NCBI): domain Bacteria; kingdom Pseudomonadati; phylum Bacteroidota; class Cytophagia; order Cytophagales; family Cytophagaceae; genus Spirosoma; species Spirosoma flavus. The sequence continues at coordinate 698,901 of NZ_BAAGZL010000002.1, read as the reverse complement.
TTCAACGATGCCAGTTACAAATCGGTGTTGGGCGGAGGTATTTCGGTGATAAAAACCGACGTAGCGACGATTGGGCGAAATCTGGCGAGTATCATTGCCCAGAATCAGAAACAGACCGTCCGCATTCCGATGCAATTTATCGACCGAGGTTCGTTGTAAATCCCTTCGCCTGATCCATCATGCAACGACTTTTTTTGCTCCTGATTCCTGTAGTGGCTTCATTAGCCTGGGCTGTTGGACATAAACCCTCGACGCCAAAACTGTTCCGGCGACTCCCCTCATCGCAGACCGGCATTACGTTCAATAACCGAATTCAGGAATCGGATTCGGTGAATATTCTGCGTTTTGAATACTTGTACAATGGTGGGGGCGTCGGTATCGGTGATTTCAATAATGATGGCTGGCAGGATATTTTTTTTACGGGAAATCAGGTTTCGTCCCGGTTATACCTAAGCAAAGGAAAGGATGATGAATCACCACTCAGTTTCGAGGACGTAACGGAATCGGCGGGCGTAACGACGCATGCCTGGTGTACGGGCGTTACGGTTGTTGACCTGAATCAGGATGGCTGGCAGGATATTTACGTGAGCGTAGCGGGTTACGACAAAGACACGACCAAACGCGCTAATCTGCTATTTATCAATCAGACAAAGAAAAAAGGTGGTCCCGTTCGCTTTCTGGAAATGGCCCGCGAATACGGCCTGAACGACATGGGTTACAGTACCCAAACCGCCTTTTTTGATTACGATCACGACGGAGACCTCGATGCCTACGTACTGACTAACGCCCTCGACCGATACAATCGCAATGCGCTACGTCCGAAAATGGTAAACGGCGAAGCGCCCAGCAACGATCGGCTGTATCGAAATGATGGGTGTTTGGCAGAGGGCAGAGGGCAAGGGGCAAAGGGTTCTGGGCAGAGGGTTAAGGATATGAAATCCGGAGAAGCTAACCCTATTCCCTATGCCCCATGCCCAACCCCACACTTCACCAATGTTACCCGTGAGGCTGGTATTCTGACGGAGGGGTATGGGTTGGGAATTGCCATTGCTGATCTGAATGGCGACGGCTGGGAAGATGTGTACTGCGCGAATGATTTTCTGTCGAATGATTTGGTGTGGGTTAATAATCAAGACGGTACGTTCACAAATCGGGCGGCTGATTATCTGAAGCACCAGACACACAACGCAATGGGTGTCGATATTGCCGATATCAATAACGATTTGCTGCCCGATATCATGGTCGTCGATATGTTGCCAAACACAAATCAGCGGCAGAAAATGATGCTGCCCGGATACAATTACGACCGATTTCGCATGGATTTGCAAATGGGTTACCAGCCTCAGTACATGCGCAATACGTTGCAGTTGGGTGTAGGGAAGATGGGCTTCTCCGAAATTTCCCAACTCGCAGGGGTTGATAGGACAGATTGGAGCTGGGCGCCGTTGTTCGCTGATTTTGACAATGATGGGTATCGTGATTTACTGATTACCAATGGCTATCGGCGCGACGTAACAAATCTGGATTTCACGGCTTATCTGGCTGATTTACACGCTGGAGGTTTTGGTGATGAGCAGGAGAAAAATAAAAAAGCTTACAAAAAGCTGATGGAGCTTCCAGATGTAAAACTGGCTGATTTCTGCTACCGAAATCGGTGTGCAGAAGGCAGTTTGACGTTTGAGGATGTATCGGAGCAATGGGGTTTTGATGCGCCAAATTTCTCCAATGGGGCTGCTTATGCTGATTTAGATAATGACGGTGATCTGGACGTAGTAATCAATGCTATTGATGATGAAGCCTTTGTGTATGAAAATAGTGTGGGGCAAAGGGCAGAGGACAAGGGGCATACTAATTCGTGGCTTCGATTGGCGCTCGAACGGAATCCATCGCAGGGAACCCGCGTCAATGTGTATTACGGAAATCATACGCAAACGGCTGAGTTCAATCCGACGCGGGGATACGTATCGTCGGTCGAGCCTTACCTGCATTTTGGGTTGGGTGATACGTCGGTAATTGATTCTGTGGAGGTCATCTGGAATAATGGAACGTATCAGATGCTGCGTAATGTCAAAGCGAATCAATTGCTACGTATCGCTTATGAGCCAATTGGGGAGTACAAACCACGTAGCGTTACGTCGCGCGCTTACTTTCAGGAAGTTTCTGCCGCTGACCTTGGTCTGGATTATGTTCATGTCGAAAGTGAGTTTAATGATTTTGCGCAGACGCCTTTACTACCACATAAACATTCGCAGAATGGGCCGCCGATGGCAGTCGCAGATGTGGATGGAAATGGTTTGGAGGATGTCTATATTGGTTCGGATTTTGGACAGAAAAGTTATGTGTATTTCCAGCAATCGAATGGTCATTTTACAAAAACGGAACTTCCTAAAAATGTAAACCAGGAAGATACAGGCGCTTTGTTTTTCGATGCCGACCAGGATGGGGATCAGGATTTGTATGTAGTCAGCGGTGGGAGCCACGCCAATGGTCCGTCGGACGCTTATCAGGATCGGCTCTACATAAATGAAGGGCAAGGTCATTTAACGCTATCCCGTCAGGCAATACCCGCCATCAATAACAGTGGTTCGTGCGTAACTGCCTGTGATTTTGACCATGATGGGGACCTCGATTTGTTTCGCGGAAGTCGGCTAATTCCGGGGCAATATCCGATGCAGGCCAAAAGTTTTTTGCTCAAAAATGAACGCGGTCGGTTTATCGACGTAACAGCGCAAGCCGCTCCTGAACTACAAAACATTGGCCTGGTTACGTCGGCTGTCTGGGCTGATTTCGACAAAGATGGTCTGCAAGACCTGGCCCTTTGTGGCGAATGGATGCAAATTACGGTGTTGCGAGGTAGCCAGGGGCAAAGGGCTTTGGACAAAGGGCAAGACCTGAAGCCGTATCTGCTACGTTCCAGCCCCTCTGCCCAAAGCCCTTTGCCCAAAGCCACCGGCTGGTGGAATTCGCTTGTTGCTGCCGATTTTGACAACGATGGCGATACGGATTTAATGGCTGGAAATCTGGGGTTGAATACCAAATACAAAGCGTCGCCCGAACAGCCGATGGAGTTGTTTGCCGCCGATTTTGATAAAAACGGACGTATCGATCCGATTATGACGTATTACAACGAGGGGAAGCAATGGATACGGCAAACCCGCGATTTGCTTACGGCGCAGATTCCCTCCATGAAACGTCGTTTCCCGAATTTCGAGACGTATGCAAATGCTACGTTCAACGAATCGTTTACGGAAGATGAGCTTAAATCAGCGTATCACCTTAAGGCGACTGAATTCCGAACAATGTACTTTGAAAATATTGGTAGCAGCTTTAAAGCGCATCCGCTGCCACAGGAAACCCAATTTGCCCCAGTACACGGTATTCTGGCCGACGATTTCAATCGAGACGGACACACTGACGCATTGCTCATTGGTAACTCCTACGCATCGGAAACCATCGGCGGCTGGCATGACGCATCGAAAGGTTCACTTTTGGTGGGAGACGGTCACGGGAATTTTAAGATATCCAAATATACTGGTATACAAGCTGATAAAGAGGCAAAATCAATCTGTTCGTTACGTATGAAAGATGGCGGTAAGCTAACTCTTGTTGGAAACGTCAATGAGCGGTTACAGGTATTTCGTTATAATTTAATGCGCGGAGTACTCGAATAGTTATTTGTTGGTCTGTAATGAGTTTAGGTCTGGTATTTTTGGTACGAAAATGAACGGGGAAGGCATAAAAAAAGCTCCCATTTATCGGGAGCTCACCGCCAGGGAAGCAGCCGCTTAGCGGACCCGCATCCGGTAAATTGTACGACCACGAAGGCCGATTACTGGGCCACCTACTTCAATAATGCGAGGGCGGGCCGGGCGATTGATGTGCAAAAAATTCGTTTTCATTAGTAGTAGTTGTTTGTGTTTGATGATACAAAGATGAGGGATAGAAGTCTCAGTAAACAATCAAAACCTTACCAAGCGTAGATTTTGAGGTATAAACCACCAAAAAATGGCGATAAGTGGTATTTGATAAGATTGTATTATTCTAAGTAATGGCGTCTAAACAACGACTATTTATAGAATAAATGAGAGAGGAGACGCAATTGACAGGAAAACAAAACGCGTTTTTGCCAGGAACAGCCATTAACTCTTCTCCATCTATAAGAAGAAATTAACGCAAATGGGACGTTACTACGTCAGCCTGACCATAATCACTGTCAGTAAAAAACGCAGAAAACAGTCACTCTGAAAGCGACTGTTTAGGGTTTACAAGAGCTACCAAATAGTCAAAAAATGGTTGCCGGGATTGGATTAATTAGTACGTTCGTCTCGAAACCGGGTCGGAGAAACGCTTTAGAAGCGAGTGTGAACCCGGATACTACGTGACAATGCATCGAAAATACGGCTATGAAATACGTTCTAATGCTGCTCATAACGCCCTTGCTGGCAGGCGCTTTCCTGGTTTTGAGCAATTTGACGAATCCCCTGGACGGAAAGAGTGACAAAAACAACTCGATCGTTATGTGCGGAGCGGGTGCAGATGGCCTGATTTCTCCGATGGAAAATGGGAAATTCATCGTACCGCTACCCGGCTGGGGAGCGTACTCGTATCCCATCTCTACCCGCGTCGATAGCGCTCAATTTTATTTCAATCAGGGACTGACCATGTATTATAGCTACCACATGAAGGAAGCTATGGCTTCATTTAAGGAAACTGCCCGATTGGATTCTACGTCGGCGATGGCTTGGTGGGGGCAGGCGTTGGCAGGTGGACCGTACTATAATTCGGCTCATTTATACAAGGTTCCTGCCGATATGTCGACCATTCTGAGCCGCATGAACGAGCTAGCTGCTTCGGCCACCCCAAAAGAGAAAAAGTTGATTGAGGTGATGAATACCCGCTACAATTCGGACCCGGCAGATGCGCAACGTAAACAATTAAATCAGGCCTACGCCAACGCAACCCGACGGTTGATTACTGAGTTTAATGACCCCGATAGCAAAATGCTGTACGTTGACGCAGTTATGTTGATGCACGCCTGGGACTTCTGGAACAATGACGGTACGCCCAAAGCCTGGACGCAGGAGGTTGTTGATATCAGCAAGAACGTACTGGAAACTTCGCCCGATCATCCGGGAGCGTTGCACTATTATATTCATCTTACGGAAGCTTCTAAACATCCGGAAGTAGCGTTTCCAAACGCTGATCGACTCAAAACGCTCTTTCCGGGGGTAGCGCACATGGTCCATATGTCGAGCCATGAATACCAACGTAACGGGTATTTTCTACAAGGAGTGATTGTCAATGATCTGGCCGATGACAATCTGCTTACGTACGATTCACTGGCTGCGAACCTGGGATTAGTGAAGCATTCGCCCCATTATTTTGCCGTGCAGACGTACTGCGCCCTGACGGGAGGCATGTACAAAACAGGATTAATCGATGCGCTACGTTGCCGCAAATCAGTAGCGCCCGTTGCCGATAATCCGTATGATCAGTATCTATACATGTTGCCGTCGCTCACGCTGGTCAGGTTGGGGAAATGGAACGAGGTGTTAGCTACGCCTAAACCGGATCAGAACTGGCCATACGCAAATCTGCTGGATCATTTTGCGAGAGGAATGGCCCTGATACGTACCAACAAACCGGTTGAAGCGGAGCAGCAGCTGCAATTGCTTCGGGAGCGACTGAAAGACCCGATTCTGAAAAAGCGACGTATCCCTTTTAATGCTCTATACCCATCGGCTCAACTTGCGGAGCATATTCTGAATGCTTCTATTTTGTTTGCCACCAAAAAGCAGGATCAGGCGCTGGCATCCCTACAAAAGGCAATTGCCATTGAGGACGTATTAATTTACACCGAACCTGCCGACTGGCCTTTACCCGCCCGACAGTTTTTAGGTGCGTATTTGCTGGAAATGAACAAATGGCAGGAAGCTGAGGTCGTTTACCGACAGGATTTAGCGCATAACCCAGGTAATGGCTGGTCGATGGTGGGGCTTCACCGGGCGTTGACCGGGCAAAACAAAAAGACGGAATTAGCGTCGATTGAAGCAGGCTATCGGGCCGCGTTTGCAAAGGCCGAGCAATTACCTGTTTCTTCTGTTTATTGAGAATAATGCTTCAGAGCATTAAACTGGAAATGGAAATACTATCGGAAAAGCTGAAGATCAAACGAAAATTCAACAGAAAAGCAGATGAGCACCGCCCGTCTGCTTTTCTGTTTCTACATTGCCAACCCTGCCGGAAAGTAAAAGTGGATCAGAATCAGACTCGTTTTCAGCTAGATTTGATAAAATGAAATCTCTGACGCGATGAAACAAACTCTTCTATTACTTTGCGTAGGTGCTTTAATGAGCCCTGCCCTGGCTCAACAAACCGAAAGTATCTACTACACCGCATCGACTAGTGCTGATGGAAAATCAAACATAACCCTGGGACCTTATGCGGGTACGTATGCAGGAAGCCGTACGGTTACCCTGGGTGCCTTTGCCGGGCAAAGTAATACGGGCACAGGTAACACATTTGTGGGCTATAGATCAGGGATGCTAACCACATCGGGCGTTGAAAACGTCATTATTGGCTATTATACGGGCTACGCCAATTCAACCGGAAGCCAGAATACGTTCCTGGGTTCACTTGCAGGTCAATTGAATTCAACCGGAAGCCTAAATACATTCCTGGGCTATGCAGCAGGTAATGTGAATTCAACCGGAGGCCAGAATACGTTCCTGGGTTCTTTTGCTGGGTCAAACAATACCACTGGTCGCAACAACGTGTTCATTGGCCATCAGGCAGGTAATTCAAACACCACTGCTGGCAATAACGTGTTCATTGGTTATCAAACTGGTTTGAACAACACCACCGGCACTGCCAATCTGTTTATGGGCAACGCAGCAGGCATTCAAAGTAACGGCTCGTATAACCTCTTCATTGGCAATGGCTCCGGCTACAACAATATATCAGGCTTGGGTAACACCTTCATTGGTGATGGCTCGGGCTACGGCAGCACTACCGGCCAGAACAACACCTACATCGGCCGGGCAGCCAACTACACGGGCAATGGGGGCGGCAATTACAATACCTTTATTGGCTTCGGTGCTGGTACGAATGGGCCCACGGTCAACAACGCAACAGCCATCGGTGTCAATGCCATTGTCACCGTCAGTAACTCCGTCATTCTGGGAGCACCGGGTTCAAAGGTAGGCATCGGTAATTCGGCCCCTCAGAACAAGCTGGAAATCACCCAGGGTATTGCCAACCAATCAGGCTTGCGGTTGACCAACTTAACCAGCAGCTCGCCAGCTTCCGTTACAAACCAGTACAAGTTCCTGACTGTAAATTCGGCTGGAGATGTGGTCTTAGGTAGCATAAACAGCTCGGTCCGGGAAGGCGTTTCGGAATCGTTGTGGCAACGTAGCGGTACGTTTCTGCAAAGTGCTCAGAATGCTGCGGTCATCATCGGTAGCAACGTAGCACACACTCCTTCGGGCTATAAGCTGTTTGTGGAAGAGGGGATTTTAACCGAGAAAGTCAAAGTAGCGGTGAAAAATACCTCGGAGTGGAGTGACTACGTTTTTGATGCTACGTATCGGCTAAAGGATTTGCCCGAAGTGGAGCGCTACGTCCGTCAGCACGGTCATCTGCCGGGCGTTCCTTCGGCTAAAGACGTAGTGAAACAAGGTATCGACGTAGCGAAGATGGATGCTACGTTGCTGGCAAAGATTGAGGAACTCACGCTTTACAGTATTCAACTGGAAAAAACCAATCAATCGCAGGAGGACAAATTGCTGAGGATGGAAAAAAAGGATCAGCAGCAACAGGCTGAGATCGATGAATTGAAACGCCTGGTCAACCAACTGCTGGAGAAAAAATAGATTCCCCGAACGTAGCAAACTCAAAACGTGTAGCCGATTTGCGCCAGCATACTGATTTCATACGACGGGTCGTTCGTATCGGCCCCGCCAAATCGGCCCAGTTTGTAAGATGCCAGCGGTTGTAGGGTGAGGGAAAGCCGTTCATTAAGCCGGTATTGACCGCCAGCGCCCAGCATGATGTGAAAGATTGGCCCTGAGTCGGCGCTGAGACGGAGGTATTGAGTGGGTAAACCTTCACGTTCGGCAATTACCCGCGAGGGTATCGGAAAATCGAGAAATGTACCGAACGAAAAATAAGGCGATAAGCGCTTCTGATTCATCCGAAAATGAAGCAGGACTGGTACACGAATGGTTCTATAGCGAATAGTACTACGTCCGTTTCCCGCAATGGCTTGCCGTACCTGACGCGTTGTGAGTTGGTGATACCAGATCCCCGACGAAACCGACCAGCCCGGTTCCCAGGTATACGTAGCCGTAAGGCCTGCCTGAATCCCCGGCAACCACCGTTCGCCATTCATGAAAATGGGTTCCACAATCTGGCCATCACTGTCGGGATAGAGGTATCGGTAACTAAAAGCAGTATGCACATACGAGGGTGCACTGGCCACCGAGAGCGTTAGCTTGTGCTGACCAAACACTGACATCGATCGAACTAACAGAAAAAGCAATAAAACCCGTACCCAAATCCGCATAACGTGAGAATAAGCTTGTCGCAAAAGTAAGGTCTGTTCAGGCGATACGAACGTATTGCTACGTCGAAAGCGTTACGAAACCAGCTAAAGATATACGGACAAGCCGTTGGTGCTATTATTTTCGTCCGAAAATTGCGATTCGCCATGCTCTTTCTAGTGCTTAGCATTGTACTATCGGTTCTCTTGCTCCTCAATTTCCGGCTGTTTCCACGTTACGAAGTCAATACGTTTCAGGCCATTGTGTTCAATTATCCGGTCTGTTTTCTGGTCGGCTGGCTGCTCCTGCCTGCGGGGCAGACGTTTTCTGTCGATTTCGCGCAAGACTGGACCTGGCTGGCGTTGGGGCTAGGTGTGGGGTTTATCATTACGTTTCTGCTGTCGGGCGCATCGACTCAGCGAGTGGGCATCACCGCTACGTCGCTTGCCAATAATTTGTCATTGGTTATTCCGGTCTGTTTCAGTCTGTTCGTCTTTCAAACGGGAACTGATACGTTCGGTACGTTGAATTACCTGGGTTTGGTACTGGCAGTGGTGGCCGTGGGCTTGAGTACATATAAAAAAGAACCAGAAACTGGAAATGAGCCGACGGCGGTACGTTCCGGGCAAACGCCGATGAACCTGAACGTGTTACTTCCGGTGGCCGTATTTCTACTATACGGCATCACCAATACGTTGATTAACTACATGAACCTCCGGTACATTTCGTCGACCGATAAGACGATTCAGGTTATGCTGACGATGGTGTTGGGCGCTGTTGGCGCTGGCCTGTTGATGCTCGTGGTACGTATTATTCAGGGGAAAGAAACGATTCAAGGTAAAAATCTGGTGGCGTCCGTTACGTTGGGAGTCCCGAATTTTCTGAGTTTTTATACGCTCTTGCTGGCCTTATCGGAATTTGGCAGCAACGGTGCTTTTGTTTATCCACTTTATAACATCGGTGTTATTTTGCTGGCTGCTTTGCTGGGAACGCTCTTCTTTCGGGAGAAACTCTCAAATCTAAACAAAATTGGGTTGGTACTCGCCATCCTCGCCATCGGACTTATTTCATTGCGTTAATACTAGGGTTTACAGTTTACTATTTACCGTTATTAGTTGTTTGTCGTTATTGATAAACTACTCAGTAATAGACAACGGTAAACTCACGGCTGTAAATTGTAAACTGCTTATTTATGTGGTATCACGATTTTTTTTACGGTTTGCCGCAGGAAACCTGGAAGGCCGCCCAAACTGATGAACAAACGCATCTCGATCTCGAATTATTGGTTGAAACGCTGGAATTTGGCCCCGACGACCGATTGTTGGATGTCTTCTGTGGATACGGTCGTCATGCGTTGCCACTTGCCCGAATGGGAGCCCGATTAACAGCGGTCGATATTTCACCGGAATACATTGCTGAGCTAGAAACAACGGCCAGCGCTAATAAACTGGCAATCAATGCCATTGCTGGTGATTTCCTGACATTGCCCCTCACTGACTTTGGCAAGGCGGCATCGTTCGATGCCGCGTATTGTTTAGGTAATAGTTTCAGTTTCTTTCCCCGGCTCGAAATGCTTTCGTTTCTGCGCCGAATTGCCGATTTACTGAAGCCGGGAGGTCGTTTTCTGGCTCATTCAGAAATGGTGGCTGAATCAATACTGCCTGATTATCAAGCTCGTAATTGGCAACCTGTGGGGGACAATATACTGTTCCTGGCGGAGCATGAATACGACGCGCTTGCCAGTAGGATAGACGCTCAACTTACCTACGTACGTGAGGGTGAAATTCAGCAACGTAATGCTCAGTACTACGTGTACACGCTGGCTGAGTTGGTTCATTTGTTTTCTGAAGCAGGCCTAACAGTGATCGGTTGTTACGGAACGACTGATGGTGATACGTATCAACTGGGAGATGAAGCAGTTTGGTTACTTGCTGAAAAATCAAGTAACTGATATTGTGGCTACAGGTTCGTCTGTTAGTCTGCAAAACAGATACTTATGAAAATTTCGAGTGTGTAATTGGTAGTAAATTACTTTTTTTTTGAAATTCTGCCAGATACTTTGGACAGTATTAACATAATATGTAGTTTACACACAATTTAACACCGTTAACTGAAGACTGAGTACCTATTACTTATGGAAATAATCGAACGCAAGCCGCGAAGCCGTGAGCAGACCCGCTCAGGCATCGTAAAAACGGCCAAGTCGATTGCCCGACGAGAGGGCTGGCAGGCCGTCTCGATTCGTAAAATCGCCGATGCCATTGAATACAGTGCGCCTATAGTGTATGAATATTTCGACAGCAAAGATGTGCTGTTAGATGAAATTCGCAACGAAGGTTTCCGTCACCTCTACCAGGAATACGACCGTATCCTCAAACTCTACCGCGACCCCGAAAAACGCCTGTACGAAATATCCGTGGCGCAGTGGGAATTCGCTCGCCAGCAACCCGAAATTTATCAGGTAATGTACAATCTGGACGGTGCCTATTGCACGATGCCGGTTTGTCAATCCGAGATGATGCAGGCGGTTAGTGATATTGTCTGCCAAACGATTTTCTCGTTCATTCCCAAGTCGAAAGAAAGTATCAAACGACTTTATTACCAGTGGTGGTCACTATCACACGGGATGATTACGCTGGCGATGCTGCTTAAAGATGAGCAACCCGTTGAACAGTCGGAGCAGATCTACTGTGAAACGATGCGTCGATTTGTACGTCAATTGAGCTAAAACGCTTACATTCTGGTCTTTATGCGTGTCGCCATTATTGGCGCAACGGGTATGCTCGGCCATCCTGTTACGCTTGAACTCATTCGGGCAGGGCATACCGTACGTATCATAGCCAGAGACGTAGCGAAGGCGAATGCGCTGTTTCCGCAAGCTGAAGTCGTGCCTGGTGATGTTAAAAACGTAGCCAGCCTGACTGATGCTTTGCAGGGAATGGATGCCGTTTATCTGAACCTGTCCGTAAAGCAAACGGAAAAACAGAGTGACTTTCATACCGAGGGTGAAGGGCTTGTAAATCTGATTCAGGCTGCTCGTCAGGCAAAAATTCAGCGGATTGCCTATCTGGCATCGATCGTCATGCGTTACCAGGAAACGAACGGATTTCACTGGTGGGCGTTTGACATCAAGCAGAATGCCGTTCGTCTTCTGAAAGAATCAGGCATTCCGTACAGTATTTTCTATCCATCCTGTTTTATGGAAACGATCAGCGGCCAACAACGTGCCGGCAACATGGTGTTGCTTATTGGTCGATCAGCCATAAAACAGTGGTACGTTGCCGCTCAGGATTACGGGAAGCAGGTAGCCAAAGCGCTGTTCCTGGCGAAAGAAGGCGTTCCGCAGGAATACGTAATTCAGGGACCAGAACCAGTGACTCAGCTCGAAGCGGCAGAACGTTACGTAGCGGCTTATTCGAAAGAAAAACTGCGCGTACTGACAGCCCCTGCCTCGTTGATGAAATTTGTAGGATGGTTCAACACCATGGCAAATTATGGATGGCACATCACTGAAGCCATTAATAAATATCCGGAAACATTCGAGGCCGAGCAGACCTGGACCGATCTGGGAAAACCCGAAATAACAATTGAGGGGTTTGCACAGCTAAGTCAATAGTCGTCAGTCGATAGTCATCAAGATTGAAAAAATAATGACTATTGACTGACGATTAACATACTGTACGTTTACGACGCTCCACCAGCCCGGCGTTTTTCGTCTTCTGCGCCCCCCGTCCGACGACGCGACGGAGCAATGGTATCACTACCAAACCGATACGTGAACGACGCTGTCGCAATCCGAGTGTCCTGCCGCTGATCGAACTGCTCCACGTAATTCGCATAAGCCGCCGTAGCGTGAACCGGATTCGTGTAGAAAATATCCGTTACGTTCATACGTAGCGTGCCTTTCTTACCCCACATGTTTTTCTGCACGGCCACGTTTAATTGCCCTAGCGGGCGGATGTCCAGAAAGCCATACAGTTCCCGCGATTGGTACCGGCCCGATAAGTCGGCAGTCCAGCCGCGCCCCAGGGTAAACGTACTGGTGCTGTTGATGGTATACGTTGGTATCCCACGATTAATAGACGTACCGGCCAGATTGCCGATAAACCGATTGTAGTACGCTACTACGTTGTTATCCATTGTCCACCAGGAAGTTGGCTGCACCGGTACGGCCATCGTAATCCCGAAATACTCCGAACGAGTCAGATTCTGGAAGGTTGATACGGCCTGGCGGTTTCCTTCGGGGGCGGGTTGTATTACGTCAATAATGGGCTGATCGGTCCGAGTATAAATCACCGACGTAACAAATTTCTGTTTAAAGGTATGCGTCAGTTCGATGTTATAACTCAACTGCGGAAAGAGTGACGGATTGCCGGTGAAATACGTAGTGGCGTCGATATAGGCCCGGAATGGGTTTAGCTGGTTATATGTCGGCCGGTCAATACGTCGGCTTAGCGACAGGCTCAAATCGTGCAGTTTCGATACCGATTGTTTGAAGAAGATACTCGGAAACAACTGAAAATAATTGCGTTCGAAACCCGTGTTGCCAATTACCTGATAACCCGTTGCGTTGGTTTGTTCACCCCGCAGACCCGCCTGAATCGTTAATTTTTTGAACGTTTTATTCAGATTAACGTAGAGCGCATCGATACTTTCGTCGTACCGAAACTGGTTACTTTTTCCCGTGTCGATGACGCTGACTCCTTCATTGATGTTCACAAACAGTACGTTATTATCTGAATGTACCCGACTCATTTTCACGCCCGCGTCGAGCCGTAATTTGTTGGAGAACGTATGGGTGAAATCAGCTTTTGCTGAACGAATGTCCAGCGCGCCGTTCAGGTTACCATACAACGTAGTGGGCGGACGTACCGGCAGCGTGAACGTAGTGGCCAGCGTTTGCAGCCGGTGAGTTTCGTAATGGGCAATGTCGCCGTCAATGGTTAATTCACTACGTCCGGTTGAGTCAAAACTATGTTTGAAATTGACGTTGAGCGCCCGGTTCGGTATCGATAGTGTTCGGCGATTAGCTGATTGATAATCAGATTGTAACGCGTTCTTCTCGTCGGCGGTCCGGGTCGCGTTGGTGAGCTTGGCTTCCGCATCCATTGCCAGTCCGTTTACTACAACTCCAACCAATGTTCGCTTCGAAAGACTATAATCCAGACCGGCGCGGTATGTATGCGTAGTGTAGTTGGTTTTACCCGAATTCGCCTGATCACTGCTGCCCGCAAACTGATTATTTTGGTAGAAGTTTCGGTGCAAATTAAGCTGTGTATACACGTTGCGGTCGCTGTAATTATAGCTACCAAATAAGTTTAGTTTTTTATGCCGGTGATTGAGCGAAAGACCCGTGGAGAATTTGCCGTAACGGCCATACCCATAACTCATATTAACGCTGCCGTTGGTCCCCTGTCGACCGTCTTTTTTTAATTTAATGGAGATAATCCCAGCACCACCAGCCGCATCATATTTGGCCGGTGGATTGGTGATGAGTTCAATTTTCTCAACCGAATTGGCCGGTAAACCCCGCAACATATCGCCGAGTTCGGTGCCTGTCATTGGAACGCGCTTGCCGTCAATGAGTACCAGTACGCCCTGTTTCCCACGTAGCGCCAGATTATCATTCTGGTCAACCGTAACGCCCGGTGCACGGCTCAGCACTTCCAGCGACGTAGCACCGGCACTGAGCGGACTACCCTCAACATTAACTACAATTCGGTCGATCTCCCGCTCGAAAAGCGGTTTCCGAGCCTGTACTGTCACTTCCTTCAACTGCATTTTTTGACTGGGCTTGAGCTGAATAGGAGCGAGTGTCTGGTCGATAGAAGCGATTATGAACGTAGCTGTCTGGCTTCGTTCGAAACCAACCTGCGAGGCCGATACGAAATATTCTCCTGCCGGAAGTTTATCGAATCGGAACGTACCACTTTCGTCGCTGAATTCAGTTTTTACGACGACCGAATCAGTAGCCCGATGCAGCGCAACAGTCGCGAATTCGACTTTAGCACCATGCTCATCGCGTACCGAACCCGAAACAATCGGATCTTTTGTGGCGTACGATGCTACATGACAGGTGAGAAATAAGCAGAAAAGAAGGCCAGCGCGTAGATAAAACGCCATGTGGAGTAATGTTTAGGTTGATGAAAAACGAATTTCGTTTAAAAGACGAATCGTTATGAACGAAGCGCGGCACTTCTCCACAAGCGGCTAAAAATGAGTTTTAGCGGGAGGAAAATAAAGTAAAATGCAGGAAATTATGGGCGTTGCAGCTGAATCTGCTTCAGATAAATAGTTGAACGTAAAGAATTTGGATTCTTTGCAGCCTCATAACACGCAAATACTCTAAAAGGGACTTTGTTTGTAGTTAGACAAAGTCCCTTTCAGAGTATTAATGAATTAAAAAATATCGATCTAAATAGTTTTCACGAGTCTACTTATCGTGTTATAGCTCAATTCTTATTGCTCCACAAGCTACCGTTTTTCGTGTCGAGCTGGCTCAACTCACCCTCAGCCGCCAATTTCTGTAAATAAGATTCGCTCTCTTGCCGGGACATGCCCGACAATTCTGCAAATTCACGGGCCGTCAGCGAATGATACACTGAGAATAAGCTTTGCCATTGTGTATCAAAAGCTTCTTTTACTACTAATGGGTGCAGATCCTGAACAGCTTTCTCGAATAAATCGTAGGGCTTAAATCCGTAGACAACTTCCTGTCTTCCTAAATCATCCCTAAAGAACAAGGTTGGAAATCCCCGCACTGCCAATTGCCGGCCGAGCTCCAAATCGTCCTTAAAATGCGTTCTGGCTTTGCCGTCGTAATCGATTCTCAGTTGCGCACTGTCCAGCCCAACCGCTTGAGCCGCTTCCGCCACATTCGCCCACTTCGTAATGTTCTTCTTTTGCAGAAAAACCATCTCGCGCATCTTGCGCAGGAATTCAATTGCTTTCACTTCATCCTGTAACTGAGCAGCCTTGAAAGCAATCGAAGGTGGATAAGAAGAAGGCAACGGATCTTCGAGCCAAATATCACCATCGATAGGCATATCATAATATTGACTGACTTCGTCCCAGTGGTGTGCTACGTCGGAAGGCTTACTGATGCCTCCACTGTTATAACTCCAGTCTGGTAATAGACCGCCCATACGGTATTCTATGTCAAGGTCGTTGCCATATTCAAGCTTTAGTTTCCGCAATTGTGGCTCGATTCCCCAGCAGGTCGAGCAGATGGGGTCGGTATAGTAAATAATTTTTAGTGCTTTGTTCGGTTTATTGGCTACGTCGAGCGTTGATGAATCTGGAATCTGGCACTGACCCGTTTCCAGATCACACAGCAGCGGATTGATAGTCTGATTTTCCATTTTAGTTTGAGTTTCTGTCAAACGGATTTCACTAAATCCATGTTAAATCCATTTTAGATCTTTTTGATAAGGCTTTCACCTGTAATTCTGAAGTACCTTTGTTAAATGTCTCTACCAGACTCTAACACATGACTTTTCCGCAAAGTTGGTGCAGGTTTTAGGTGAAGTCAATTAGTCAAAAAAACTTGACTATGGGAAAAGTACAAGAAAATGATAATGGCTGTCCTGCCGAAGAGCTGTTAAAGCTGCTTGCCGGAAAATGGAAGCCGCAGCTATTTCGGCTAGCGTTGAACGGTCCGCTCCGCTTCAATACGTTGTTACGTCAAATTGAGGGAGCTAATAAGCAATCTCTCGCTTCTTCTCTGAAAGAATTAGTGGAAGAGGGGTATCTGAACAAGGTAATAGTTAAAGAAAAGCCTTTACACATTGAGTATACGTTATCCGAAAAAGGACGACCGTTAATCCCCGTCTTCAAGCAGTTAGAGACATTATAACCAGTGTTCTGGTCTAGTGCATAGGCAGGCTTTTTACTTTACCCCCTGCTACGTCATCAACACTGTGCTGGATGATAAAAGCATTGGGATCTAATTCAATGACCATCGAACGTAGCCGGCTGATTTCCAGTCGTGTAATAACTGTGTATAATACACTGTCTATTTCCTGGTGGCTTCCGTGCTTGCCGTAGCCACCGTGGCCCCGAAGAATAGTGATACCCCAGCCTCGCTCAATAATTTGCTGCTGAATGGGTTCCGGATTTTTCGAGACAATCAGAATGGCTGTATATTCTTCAATACCGTGAATCACAAAATCGACCGTTTTCGAGGCTGCGAAATACGTAATCATCGAATACAGTGCCGGGCCGACACCCAGAAAGAATGCCGCAGCACCAAAAATCGATACGTTCAGTACTAGAATCACGTCGCTGACTTTGAGCGTTGGGTTCGTTCGGCTTATGAGCAGGGCGGCAATCTCCGTACCGTCCAGAACGGCGCCACCGCGAATAGTCAGACCGATACCTGCACCAATGAAGAATCCTCCAAAAACTGAGGTTAGAAGAAAATCAGGTGTTACGTCTGGGTAAGGGACAACGGCCAGACTGATTGAGAGCCCGGCGATAGCGAGCGTACTTTTCAAGGCGAACTGACGGCCAAATTGCCGATAACCAAGACCAATAAAGGGCAGGTTGATAATGAGCAACCAGAAAGGAAGGGGGATTTTGAACAGATTAGCCATCAGCATGGAAACGCCCGTGACGCCCCCGTCGATGAAATTGCTGGATGTCAGAAAGCCTTTAATCCCTAGACCCGCACTGAATACACCAGCTACAATAAAGATAGAATCCTTTATGATTCGATACGTATTTGTTTGTCTATGCATAAATAACGTTGATTAAAAGTCGATACAAATGGGTATCGGCCCATGTGAATGGATAAGTAAAAGGAATGGCTATAAGCGGAATCGCCTGAGAGACAGAACGGCTAATATAAACCTTCTATCGATAAATACCGCTCGCCGGTATCATAACAGAAGGTTAAGATCCGGCTACCAGGCTTAATATCTGGTAATTTTTTCGCAACAGCCGCCAGCGACGCCCCCGACGAAATGCCAATGAAAGTGCCTTCTTCCCGAGCCGACCGTCGTGCCATCGTGTAGGCTTCTTCTTTACTGACCTGAATTACACCGTCGAGCAAATCGGTATGCATATTCTGAGGAATAAATCCCGCGCCGATGCCCTGAATTGGGTGTGGTCCCGGTGTGCCACCGCTAAGTACCGGCGATAATTCAGGTTCAACGGCGAAGACTTTCAGCGCCGGAAATTTTTCTTTTAAAACCTGTCCAACTCCCGTAATGTGACCACCCGTACCAACTCCCGTAATCAATACGTCGAAACCATCGGGGAAATCGGCCAGAATTTCTTCGGCCGTGGTACGTATATGCACGTCGATATTGGCCGGGTTTTCAAACTGCTGGGGCATCCAGGCGCCGGGTATAGAAGCAACTAGCTCATGCGCCCGTTCAATGGCACCTTTCATCCCCTTTTCGCGTGGTGTCAGATCGAATTCGGCACCGTAGGCAGCCATGATTTTGCGCCGTTCGACACTCATGGATTCAGGCATCACCAGCACAATTTTGTAGCCCTTCACGGCCGCTACCATCGCCAGACCAATACCGGTATTGCCCGAAGTTGGCTCAATAATGGTACTTCCCTCCCTGAGCAGTTCTTTCGCTTCGGCATCCTCAATCATCGCCAGTGCAATCCGGTCCTTAATACTGGCACCGGGATTGGCCCGTTCCAGTTTGGTCCAGACATCATAACCCGGAAATAGCCGGTTGATACGTACGTGAGGAGTTTGACCGATGGTAGCGAGGATGGAAGGAAATTTCATAAATAGTCGTGAATGGGTTAGTAGAGACAAGGTATGTCTTGTCTCCGCAGGTCGTTTTGTCTCTTTTACTAGATCACAAAGTTGATCGGTTCGAGAGACTCCAGTGATTTTAACCGAACGTCGGTTTGGTGTTGATGGAAAACCAGTGAATGGGGTTCTACGCTACTGGTGAGCCAGACGTTACCGCCAATAACCGAATCGTGACCGACTACGGTATGACCGCCCAGAATAGTCGCGTTGGCATAAATCACTACGTTGTTTTCGATGGTTGGGTGACGTTTTTTCTGCGCCATCGATTTCGCTACGTAGGTTGCGCCCAACGTAACACCCTGATAAATCTTGACGTTGTTGCCAATAATCGTGGTTTCGCCGATGACCACGCCCGTGCCGTGATCGATGAAGAAAGACCGACCAATGGTAGCGCCGGGGTGAATGTCGATACCGGTTTGTCCGTGGGCATATTCGGTCAGCATGCGGGGCAGAAGCGGTACGCCAAGGTGCAGCAGCTCATGAGCGATCCGGTAAACGGCAATGGCGTAGAAGCCGGGATACACCGCCACAACTTCCTCAACGCCAATTGAAGCGGGGTCATTATCGGCAATTGAGTGTGCGTCGAGTAGCAGACTGTCGTAGATGGCCGGGAGACGCTCGAAAAAACGGCCGGTGATCGTCGCCGGACTTTCGGTCAGGTTTTTTTCGAGTGGGCAAATCAGGTTGGTGAGCTGATCCTGTAGTGCCTGATACGTTTCCTCGACATGCTGCGAAACCGATTTACAGTCCTGCGTAACCGGAAACAACAGCCGCATAAGCTGGTCGATGAAACGGCCGGCATCAGGCCGCGATGGAAGTCTGTAACGGTAGCGTGCCCGTTGGGTTTGCAGGTGTTCTAAGAAACTACTGGTACCGGTGGTCATACGATTAGCGAGTGTATGGCGTCAGGAAATGAGAAAAAGACAAGGAATTTGTGCATTGTTCGTGGAGGCCACACCCCGTTCTGGGGAAACACTACACCTTGCCGATCATTCGTTTAACGAATAGATACGAGTACTCTGTTGCCTAATTCCCTGATTTTGGAACAAAAAGTGGGCCGCAAAGTTCGCCGACTCTAATTGGAATCTGATTTGCAGACAAAATTTGTAATCAAATGAGTCAAATTGTCATGTTAATTAAAACGATAACCACGTTTGTCATTTCGTTGGTGGCTACGTCGATTGTTTCGTGGTTTGTGGCGTCGGCCTGTAAACCGACCAGCAGCAACGACGTTGTTACAACCGATTCAACAAACACAGGCACTGGAGCGGCCAAAGTAACGACCGTCAATGCCTACCCAAAATTAACTTTCGAATCTCCGGTAGAATATACATTTGCTAATGATGGCACGAACCGGGTTTTTGTGGTTGAACAAACCGGGCGTATCCGCGTGTTCGAAAATGACGTCAATACCGCTTCGGCCGGTACGTATCTGGACATCCGATCGAAAGTAGCGTCGGGTGGCGAAATGGGACTACTTGGACTGGCCTTCCACCCTAATTTTCAGCAAAATGGTTTCTTCTACGTCAACTATACGAAAGACAACCCGCGCGAAACGATTGTCAGTCGGTTCAAAGCATCGTCGGCTAGCGCTACGCAGGTTGATCCGGCCTCCGAAGTGATTTTGTTTCGTTTCGAGCAACCGTATACGAATCACAACGGCGGAAAAATTCTGTTTGGGCCTGATGGCTATCTATACGTAGCAACGGGTGATGGCGGTAGTGGGGGTGACCCGCAAAACAATAGCCAGAACCGGGCAAGCTGGTTGGGTAAAGTACTACGTGTGGATGTTAACAGTACGGAAAAAGGTCAGTATGGTATTCCGGCTGACAATCCGTTCAAAGGAAATTCCAGTCGCTATCTCGAAGAAATTTTTGCCTATGGCTTACGGAATCCATGGCGCATGAGCTTCGATGATCAAGGGCGGCTTTGGGTAGGTGATGTTGGTCAGAATTCCGTCGAAGAGATTGATATTGTTACCAAAGGCGGAAACTACGGATGGCGGGTTAAGGAGGGTACCCGAGATTATAATGCCAGTGGTAATACCTCAAACGCAGCAGAACTCATTGCGCCTGTTTTCGAATACGGACGTAGTCAGGGCGACGTATCAATTACGGGTGGAATTGTGTACCGTGGCCCCTCGAATCCAGGTTTAACCGGGAAATACGTTTATGCCGACTACGCCAGTGGACGTGTCTGGGCGTTGACGATGAATGGCAATAAAGCGGCTGATAATCAGGAAATAGTCAGGAGTGCAGGTTCTATATCTGCTTTTGGTGAAGATCAGAAGAAAGAATTATACCTGTGCGATCTCAGTTCCGGCAAAATTCTGAAACTATCGACGAATCAGTAGATATTGGCCCCGACAGGCTCTGGCTGTCGGAGTTGCCGGATGTAATTAGTCACTTACCCGACTCCGACAGCCAGAGCCTGTCGGGGCCTACAGAAAGCCCATTGCGTCTGCGGTGGGCTTTCTGTATCTTCGGCACGTAGTAGTAAATAGTATGGCAACTGTAGTATTAGAGTCTCCCCTTGGTTTGGTACGTATCATTGGTGATGAACGTGGTGTTTCGGCTATTTCCTGCATCGATGTCCCTGAATCACTGCCGACAAATGAACCAACCGATACGTTGCCAGAGCCTGTTCAACACGCAATTAGTCAACTTCAGGACTATTTTGACGGTACGCGCCAAATATTTGATTTTCAGTTGAACCCAGCCGGAACAGACTTTCAGCAAAGCGTCTGGCAAGCATTGCTGAACGTACCGTTTGGCACTACGTTGTCATATCTGGCCCTTTCCCGACGTATCGGCGACGAGAAAGCGATACGGGCTGTAGCGGCTGCCAACGGACGAAACCCACTCTGGATTGTCGTACCCTGCCACCGCATCATCGGTTCGGACGGGTCACTGACGGGTTATGCGGGTGGGCTTTGGCGAAAACAATGGTTGCTCGAGCACGAAGGCGCTTTCGTTCGTTCAAGTCAACTCTCCTTGTTTTAGACTGACGGGATATCCGTACAAAAATCAGTTCAGCCATCAAAGTCACTACGTAAATTTTCGTGCTTTCAAGATCTAACGTAGCGTTATCGAAAATTGGCAATCTTTCAATTTATTTTTTCAGTATTTAATTAAAAGCCTGCCTAAATTCCAGGGGTGATTGCTTGGTTTTGCTTTTGAACATTTTACTAAACGACTGTGAATGTTCAAAGCCTAATTCGTAAGCAATTTCACTGATTGATAATTCGGTGGTAGATAGCTTTTCTTTGGCTTTTTCAATTAACTTTTCGTGAATGAGTTGTTGGGTAGTTTGCCCGGTGAGTTGTTTCAGCAAACTGCTTAAATATTTAGTAGAAATAGCAAGCGAATCGGCAATGTATTGAACCGAAGGTAGTCCTTTGGAAAGTAGATCGTCATTGTTAAAATAATCTGTCAATACTTCTTCCAGACGATCCAGAATTTTTCTGTTGGTAATTTTTCGGGTTATGAATTGACGTTCGTAAAATCGTTGCGCATAGGTAAACAACAATTCCAGCTGTGCAATAATGACATCCTGACTGAATTTGTCAATATTTGCCTGGTATTCCTGTCTTATATTTTCAACAATGCCGTTGATGGTATTTTCTTCTTTATTGGAAAGGAATAATGCTTCGTTTGCTGCATAATTGAAGTATTCATACTGCTTAATTTTTTTGGCAAGTGGGGTGTTCCACAAAAAATCGGGATGGATAAACAACATCCAGCCTTTCAGCTTTGAATGAGCACCGTTTTCTTCGCCCCGCAAAATCTGCCCGGGTGATACAAAAGCCATTATTCCTTCATCAAAATCATATTGCTGCTGTCCATAAAGAAGTTTGTCGCAACCACGTTTCAGCGATACAACATAAAAGTCGAAAATTACGGCATTTATATTGGCGTTACTTTTTAACTCTGACACATCAACAATACTGATTAGTGGATGATGCGGCTCGGGAAGGTTCGTTAGTCGATGGCCTTCAGTAATTGATTTTATTCGATAGGGTTTTACGCTTTTCATATTGCAATTTAATTTTTAAAATCGGAATGGATATTTCAGCCAAATTAACAACAACGGCATTGTAAGAAAAGGTATTTCGATCAAAGCCATGGTGGTATTTCCTGCTCTTAGAGAAAATGCCATTATCAATACAATGGTAATCGCGTTCAATAAATTGCTGATGAAAAATGTTTGTGGAAAAAACAGCATTAAGCCAATAAGAATTGATAGTACACCAAAATACGGCATGATGCCTTTTGTAATGCCTAAATCGGCCATCATTTTTGTTTGTTCAGCAGTGGTCGGTTGAAAGGCATCCCAACCATGTTTCAGGCTCAGAAATGCGGAAATAAATAGGAGTATGATGCTGATGATTTTCATTTTTATTTGGTAGTTTGATTAGTTCCATACATAAACGACGCGCCCATTTTGCCCGATTGTGCAATCAAAAATTTGGGTGCAATTCGACTCAAAATCCGCATTACTTTGGCGAGTCCGGGATAGACCTCATCCTGGTCGTTTTTCATTCCTTTAATAGCCGCATCAACAATTTTATCGGGAGCCATCAATGCACTAGCACTAAAGCCGTCCTCGTTTTTGAATTTCTCATTTAAGGGTGTAGAACTTCCCGGAGCTACCAATTCAATCACCTTGATATTGCTGTGTTTTAATTGAACCCTCAATGCTTGCGTATACGAACGGAGTCCCGATTTGCTCGCACTATAAATGGGCGAAATCGGAAACGGCATCAACGCAATACCCGACGTCACGTTAAGAATACAAGCGTTTTTCTGCTTTTTTAAATGCGGCAGAAACTGTTGAACCATACGTATCGGTCCTATGAGATTGATGTCAATTTCGCGGGTAATGTCGGTCAGATCGTGGGACTGATTCAGGCTAATTTTGCGCATTTCCCCGGCGTTGTTAATGAGAATGTTAAGGTCAGGAAATTCCCGAGTTACCCGGTTATACAGATTGACGATGTCTTCTGCTTTGCTCACATCGCTTTGTATGGTATGAACCGCAGGAAGTTTTAGTTTGGTTTCCTGTAGTTTTTGGGTGTTTCTGCCGGTAATAATTACCGTATTTCCGAGGTCAATAAGTTTAGACGCAAACTCAAGGCCGAAACCGCCCGTTCCGCCAGTGATTAAAATTGTATTGTTGTCTAAGTTCATGGTTTCTGTTTTTTTCTGTTGCAAAGTTCAGCAAGGATAAAAAAACAGATGTAGCCAAAAGTCGAAACGTTGTAGTCGAAAGGGAAGATTCTGTTGGCGGGGACGAGCCACATACCCTAAATATTTTAGGATGTGATTAGCCAATTACTATATTTTTTTGTTTGAGTGTTCGAGGCCATTTTCGTAGGTATGGCCTGTAATAAACGTAACGTATATGGAAACAAAAGAGGGAGACCTCCATGGCAACGTACCGGATTCATCGCCGGTTGTGCTGCTGATTATTGATATGATTAATGACCTGGAATTTCCGGGTGGCGATGAATTGTTAGGCCCCGCCCAACGTATTGCCGAACGTATTGCTACGTTGAAACGGAAGGCCAAAACACTACGTATTCCCGTCATTTATATCAACGATAACTTTGGTCGCTGGCGGTCTGATTTCAAGGAAGTAACCGACCACGTATTGAACGATGGTGTTTTGGGACAAAATCTGGCGGAAGTACTGAGACCAGAGAAGGATGATTATTTCGTACTCAAGCCGAAGAATTCAGCTTTTTATGCTACTACGTTGGATACACTACTGACGTATTTTAAAGCAAAGCATCTGATTCTGACGGGTATGAGCACTGACTCGTGCGTTTTGTTTACGGCCAACGACGCCTACATGCGCGACCTGAAACTTAACATACCCTCTGACTGCGTAACCTCCATAAAAGCCAGCCATAAAGAGGATGCGCTGGCTTATATGGAACGGGTACTTCAGGCTGATACTACACCTGCTGAGGAGCTTGATCTGGAAGAATTAGTAAGCAAGGTGGGTATGGTTTCTCAGGAGGATTAGTAACGCGGACGGTCGACCGTTGCTATCGAAACCCGCTGCGTTAGCTGGAATTACAGTTTTCCAGGGCCGTGTCCGGCCGTGCTACGTTCATTTGAACACCATCGGATGCCCTTCTTTCGGGACCAGAAATTGTTCGTGTGGTACGTTCTTTTCCTGAAGCGCTTTTTTTAAATCGTCGGCAGGTTCGAACAGGCCATCGTCCCCTTGCTGGAACGTACCAAAATGGATGCCTACGGCCTGTTTAGCCTTACTGTCGATGAACGCCTGCACGGCACCCGCAGGTGATACGTGTACGGGAGCCATAAACCATTCTGGCCGATAAGAGCCGATTGGGAGTAGAGCGAGTTTTATTGGACCGGTTATGCTACGTTCGGCCTGTTCGGCAATGTGTTTGAAATGAGGCCCGTAGCCGCTGTCTCCGCAAAAATACGTAGTGCCGAAACTTGTATGGAGCAGATACCCGCACCAGAGCGTTTCGTCGCGGTCACCAAGTCCCCGGTTGCTGAAATGCTGAGCCTGTGTACAGCTAAGCGAGAGCTTTGAATTTATGGTTAACGTATCGTTCCAGTCGAGTTCTTTACTGATACGTCCACCGGCAGATTTAGGGAGATGAGATACGCCCAACGGTGTCACAAAGAGCGGATTATGCGCTTTAACTAGCTTTTTGAGGGTTGGCATATCCAGGTGGTCGTAGTGATTGTGGCTCAGCAGTACTACGTCGATAGGAGGGAGTTCGTCGAAGCGAAGACCCGGCGGCCGTTTGCGTTTGACACCCAGCCACGACGTTGGACCAACCCGATTCGACCAGACAGGGTCAGTCAGAATGTTCAGGCCGTTGGTTTGAATCAGGAACGTAGAATGGTTAACGAATGTAAGCACCAGACTGTCGCCCTCAATGCGGGTAGCGGGTTTAGCTCCTACGTAGGCATCGGGTTGATCCGGCCAGGGGCCTTTATCCCGATTGAACATCCATTTCAGTAAACCGCCGGATGTTCGCTCCGGCATGCCTGGATTAAAGAATTTCTTTCCGTCGAAATGATCCGTAACGGGACCTTTATAGCGGGGAGCACAAGCCGACATTGTTAGGAAACAGGCCACTACGACCAGGGGAATAAAAGAGTACATGCCGTCAAAATACGAACCAGAAGAGCAGGATTCAAATTAAAACGGGAACGTAACACGGAAAGTTTTTCCATTTCGGTGATTTCTAAGAGTATAGAGTAACTAGGCGAATTGCCAAACGTCAAATCACAGCTTATCTTTGGCTAATCCTGTTCCTCTACACTGGCCCATACGTACCATGTCTGCTCCAATTCGCGTCGTTTTAACTGATGACCATGAAATTATTTTAGACAGTTTATCGCTGCTCCTGAGCCGTATTGATGGCATTGAAGTTGTTGGAACGTTCAATGACAGCCGCGACGTTGCTGGTTTCATAGAAGAAAATGAAGTCGATATCCTGCTAACCGATATGGACATGCCCGACCTGAATGGTATCAATCTGACGTTACAGATTCGTCAACTGTTTCCACAGCTCAAGGTGCTGATGTTGACGGTTTCGGAAGATGCCGATAAAATTCGGGAGGCATTTCGGGCGGGTATTTCAGGCTACGTCATGAAGAAAGCCGGGAAAGCCGAGCTGGAACGGGCATTAAAAACTTTGGCCAGGGGCGAAAAATATTTTTCTGAATCGGTGATGAGCCAATTAATGGCGTTGCCTGTCGAGCCGGTACGTTCTACGGATGAAGCCCCGGCTCCACTGGTTCCGCTCACCGACCGAGAAATTGAAATCATTAAACTCGTGGCGCAGGAATTATCGACCAACGCCATTGCCGATAAGTTATTCATCAGCCCCGGAACCGTTGAAACGCACCGGCATAACATCCTTCGCAAATTGGGCGTCAAAAACTCAATTGGTATTATTAAATATGCAGTGAAGCATGGGTTGCTGTAATAGTCAGTGTTCGTAAATTTGAGTTTTTAAAGAAGATGCTTTTACGCAGAAACTCTAAATAGATTGTTTTAACATGAATAATCTTGAAAAATATAATGCGGCAATTGAGAAGCTTTGTACTTCCCATAACGTAAAGAGTTTATATGCTTTTGGGTCTGTTCTTACAAATCAATTTAGCAGTAGTAGTGATATCGACCTATTAGTTGATTTCATGCCGATCGACGTTTTGGAATATGGGGACAATTACTTCGATTTGAAATTTTCATTAGAAGAAATTCTGAAACGCCCTGTCGATTTATTAGAAGAAAAGGCAATCAGAAATCCATATTTTAGGGAAAAAATTAATGAGCAAAAACAATTAATTTATGCACGATAACGTAAAAGCTTGGCTTTACGATATTTTAACTGCAATTAATGAGATTGAAAGCTTTTTCATAGATACTCCTAAGCAGTTTCAGATTTATCAGAAAGATTTACGAACAAAGCGGGCTGTTGAACGGAATATAGAAATTATTGGCGAGGCAATGACCCGGATTCTAAAACAAAGCGAAGAAATTAACATTACCGACTCTCGTAAAATTGTTGCTGTTAGAAACAGAATTATACATGGCTATGATTCTGTTTCCGACGAAATAATTTGGGGCATTATTATTAGACAACTCCCTATTTTACAGGCAGAAGTAGAAAGCTTATTAAATGAGTGATTTCCTACGCAGCAATCGGAATCTGCACGTTAACCTGTGTGCCGCCCTGCTCCCGGTTCGAAATTTGACACGTACCGCCCAGCCGCTCCAGCCGTGACTGAATATTCTGTAAACCAATGCCATTCCGGGTTTTTCCGCTGGCAATGCCCTGCCCGTTATCCTGCACGGTCAAGGTTAGAAATCCATTCTGACGTAGCAGGGCAATGTCGGCCTGACGCGCTTTGGCGTGTTTGAGAATGTTGTTGACGAGTTCTAACGTAATGGCGTAGAGTTCGTAAGCCGTTTTCCCCCGCACATCCTCGCCCGACTGATCGACTTCGAGCATAAACTTAATGCGGTTCTGCACATTCAGCGTATCAGTCAGTTTGATGAGCGCGGCCTGCAAACCTTGCTTCTCCAGAATCTCCGGCATCAGGTTGTGCGAGATGGTACGTATATCGTCGTAAACCTCGCCCATGTGTTCGAGCAGACGGCCGTGTTCTTTCATCTGATCGTCATCGAATCGGGCCGTATCAAAGGCTTCGAATCGCCATTTCAGGGCCGATACTTTGGCTGCTACGCTATCGTGTAGTTCGCTGGCTACCCGTTTCCGCTCAATCGTCTGCCCCCTGTATAAAGCTGCTTCAATTTCAGCGTTCTTCTCCGACAATTCTACATTTTTACTTTTTAACCGCCGATTATTCCAGAATACATAAACCAAAATTCCAGCTCCGACCACCAGCAGCGCAATCAGAAAATTACGGAGTTGTTCCAATTTATCGTTTTCCAGCGATTGGATTTGGGCTTCCTGCTGAGCCTGTTTCAATTGAGTGACCTGCTGCTTTTTTTCGAAATCAAAGGTCATGCTGGCCGCCGTTGCCTTTTGCAAAGCTTCTTCATTTAGCATCGTATCTGCTTCAGCCTTATACCATTTAAAATAATAGAGTGCTTTGGCCGGTTGTCCTAGGTGGTCATAGGCATCAGCCAATTGGCGAACGTATTCGGTACGTTCGGGACGCATTTCTTTTATGCCTTTAGTCCAGAGTAGGCCCACTTTTGCCGCTTCTACGGCCTTAGCGTATTGCTTCTTGGCTAAGTATATCTTCCCGAAATTAGATTGCGCGCTGTGATCCAGGGTTTCGATGTCTTTAGCGACAATTTTTCGGTTTAAGTCTTGGGCTAAATTGCTGTAATAAAGAGCTTTGTCGTACTGTTTTAATTGGATGTACATTCTGCCTATGGCTCCATAAAGTCGGCAGAGCGAATTCGACTGATTAGAAACTTCCCACTGTTTCAAATCTTTCAGATAGATGTCCAGCGCCTGCTGATACTTACCTTCTTTTTCGAGGACTTCGGCTTTCCGGCGTATAATGAAACTCTTCACAGTTCTATCATTAAGCAGATCGGCAATTTTTTCGGCTTCATTAAAACAAGCCATGGCATCATCATAACGGTTCAATTTCAGGTAAGCCGCCCCCAGATTAGGTAACGTACTGCGAAGGCTTTTCCAATCTTTTATCGACTCCTGAATACGACGGGCATCCAGCCAGAGGTTGATCGCGTCAACGTATTTGCCTTCGCCCATTTGCATGATGGCCATATCATTATATACCTGGGCTTCCCAACGCCGATCGCCGGCTTTTCGAAGCGTTTGTAGCGCTTTTTGCAGTAATTTTCTGGACTCGGGAATTTTACTTTCCAGATTTTCATACAGTTGCGCCCGTCGAAAATAGACCTGTCCCTCCAGCGATAGATTATGAATAGCTATTGCCATCTTAAAGGCGGTATCCAGTTGAGCGTGAGCCGATTTAGTGTCCGATAAATAATCCGCTTCGATACGTGCCAGCGCTAATCGTGCCCGTATCTCGCCTTCCTGGTACTTGATTCGCCTGGCTAAAGGCATGATTTGGAAAAGCGTTTGCCGAGCCAGCGAATCATACCCGTTCCACCATAAGTTGGTTGCCAGTTCATGCATGGTTTTCACACGATTACTGTCGACAGACAATTTGGTGAGCTGATTACGTAGCGAATCAATAGTAGGGTTCTGCGCTGAAACTAACGAAATGGTCAAGAAGAAGAGGAACAGGTGACGCACGGTTCTAAAGAGCGAAAGAGTGAATGAGCGAAAGAGCGGTTGGATAGTCATTAGTTCTCACACTTTCGTTACTGTAAAACTTGCATTTAACTGCCTCAATAGCAAGTTATAAGCCCAAATTGTTGCTTCCTGTTACTCGCACTTTCACTCATTCACTCTTTCGCTCATTAACCCACACTTTAACAAGTCTATAGGTTTTCCTATAGATGTAAAATATAGGTTTTCCGCCCCCAATATCCGGGCATTCCCCGATTTCCCACCGACGTAGCATCCGCCAACTTTGTATCAGTCAAAACGACAACAATTTCTTACCCCAAGACATACAGAAAATCATGGCAACTCTTGTTAACCGCTACGTTATTCGTCACCTAACCGGTACTAAAGCAAACCAGGTCGAAGAGTTCGACTACAAAAAATACAATGAATTGACCTTCGGACGGGCCGCTACCAACGTAGTGCGTTTCGATCCCGAGCGCGACTCCGCCGTTTCCCGTGAGCATGGTAAAATTGTCCGTGAGTCGGGTAAGCCCTTCACCTTCACGCTGATCGACAACAATTCCCGCAATGGTATTTTCGTCAACAAAAGCCGCATCGCTGGTTCGGCCCAAGTTCAGCCCGGCGACGAAATTCAATTGGGTCAGGGCGGCCCCGTTTTCCAGTTCGATCTGAATCCACGTCCGGCCGAACTGATGATGAGTACTCGCATTGTCGATATTCCGGTATCGATGAAGTCCACCACCGAACTGATGCTCACCGAACCCGTAGGCGGATCAAATGAGAACGAACTGGCTATGCCGCCTAAAGTTGGTTTGGGTAAGCAGACGGTAGAACGGATGATGAGTACAGAACGGCGGAAAACCAACACATCGGTACTCTTGAGCGTATCGGCCCTGCTGGTAGTTTTGTCAGGGCTGGCATTTATGTTCAAGGATAACATCAAGCCCGAAACCGTGCATGTGCATCACCACGAAAAAACGGAAGTGGTCAAAGCTGCTAATACAGGTTTATCGGCCGAGCAGATCGCTTCTTCTAACACCAGCAAAGTTGTGTTCATCGAATTTGGCTACAAACTCATCCATACCAATACTGGCGACGACATTTACCATGAGTATATGCCAATCAAACTACCCGATGGACGTATCGTCAACAAAGCGGTGTACATCGAAACCGCACAGGGTAAAATTGAACCGCTACTAGGCCTGAAACGTAACGTAGCCGTTGGTAAGCCCATCGCCATGGCAGGCGCCAGCGGAACGGGTTTCGTTGTATCGCCACAAGGTCACATTATGACCAACCGCCACGTAGCAGCTGCCTGGAATTCGTACTACAGCTTCCCGCAGGATGCGTTCCCTGGTATTCTGTTGGTAGAAGGGGCTAAAGGTTGGGAGTTCAGTGCGCAACCTGTTCAGGAATTCCGTTGGGTACCGTCTGAAACCCAGTTCTTTGGTAAAAAACCAATGTCGGGTAAACTGATCGAAGGCGTGAATACCTACATGGACGTTACGTTTAACAAAAACGAGCAACGTTTCCCCGCCGAAGGCAAACCCATCGTATCGAGCAAACACGACGTAGCACTTATCAAAATTGGCCTTGCCGAAACGCTGGCTCCGGTTAAACTACGTGACGCCGATAAAACGGTCGCTCCAGGTCAACCAATCACGGTTATGGGTTACCCTGGTATTTCGCCGGACGTATACGTGGGAGAGTATTCGTCAGACTTCTCAAACCGGAATCCGCAGATCGTGAAAGTGCCAGACGTAACAGTAACACCTGGTAATGTTGGTAAAATACTACGTGGTCAGACAATGGGCAAAGCTGCCGCTTACTATAGCGAATTTGGTGATTACTATCAACTTACAGCCAACGCAACGGGTGCTGGCAACAGCGGTGGCCCAGTATTCGACAGCGAAGGCAACGCCATCGGAATTTTCTCCGCCAGCACCAGCCACGAAGACGCTACCCGCATTACGTTCGCTATCCCTATCAAATACGGTCTGGAACTGATGGGCCGCCGGCAAGTGGTAGAGTAAACCTACTTGACAATTAGGCAAGACGATTTTAACACATAAAATTTAACGCTCATGTCACCCTCTCATCCATTTCTTTACCGTGTTGTTGCTGGCTATCGCCTGACCGACTACGTTGGGGCAGGAGGAATGGGAGAGGTGTTTAAAGCCACCCATATCGAAACGGGAAAACTGGCAGCGGTGAAAGTGTTATACCGGCCAGAGTTTACCGCCCGGTTTCGGAATGAAGCGTCGGTTCAGGGTTCGATATCGCACCCAAATATTGCCGCCCTGTATGACTTTAACTTACTTGATGAGCGGCCTGCCTTAGTTATTGAATGGGTTGAAGGTCAGTCACTTGATGAAGTGATACGTCGGAGAGATCGCTTGAGCAACGACGAAGCTACCCGAATCATCAAACAACTGGCCAACGCGATAGCTCACCTGCACCAAATGGGCATTATTCACCGCGATCTGAAACCCTCAAACGTTCGGATTCAGCCAAATGGGCAAGTGAAACTGGTGGATTTCGGTATCGCCAAAAGCCGTTTAACACCACAGCTGACAAAAGTTGGACACACCGTTGGAACGACCGAGTTTATGGCCCCGGAACAGTTTCGCGGACAGGTTGATGCTAAATCAGACGTATGGGCTCTGGGTGTCCTGCTCTACGAAATGACGACGGGCCATTTACCTTTTGATGCGGCTAATCCGCTTCTTCTACGCCACCAAATTGAACGAGGGCAGTTTACACGCCCTCAAATGCTGAATCCAGCACTTTCTCCAGAATTGGCTACGTTAATCGGCAGTTGCCTGAACGCCAATCCGGACAAACGGCCCAACGCTGCTAACATGATCAAAATGTTGGACAAGCCCGCTGATTCACAGTTACTTGCTCAAAATGCTTTGGCTTTAGTTACATTCCCTTTAAAAGAGCTTTCCGCTTCTATTCGCACGTATCGTTACTGGTTTCTAGGCGCCGTTTTGGGTATTATACTAATGATGTTCTGGGCTAATCATGGGGCAACCAATCCAACAAAAAAAGCAGGAGACGTAACAACCGAAGCACCTGTCACGCAATACGAACAGATTCGGGTTGAAGTACTAAACGCTGACTATGACATCCAGTTGGTTCTGCCCGATGGGACGGTACAGACTCAGGAGCCTTTTTTTGTCAAACGAACACCCGGCCAGGTTTTGCCGATTACCATTCGCCATCAGGGCGTTGAACAGCAGTTTACGATTGATCCCGAAGTACAGAATTTATACCAGTGTTACTTTGACCGATAGCAATTCCTAACACATGAAAAATCTCATCAAACGGCTATTCGGGCAAAACGACCCCGCATCACTTCCCGAAACCGTCGAATCAGTTATCGAGCCGGCGGGCGTATCAACGATAGCTACAGGGGATGCAGTCTCCACTGGCGAAGTAAACGCCGTGGTCGTATCCGATCTGGGCAATGTGCGCCAGAACAACGAAGATACCGGCCTGTTTGTCCGGCTGGCAGACGAAGGCATTCGTCGGACAAAAGGGTATCTGTTGCTGGTTGCCGATGGTATGGGCGGACATTTAGCCGGTGAAGTAGCCAGTCAGATGGCCGCTGAACTCGTGAGTCGGGAATATTTTCAGCATAACGAAACCATTGAAAAGAATCTGGCGCGGGCGTTTCAGATTGCGAACCGCCAGATTTTTGAAGAAGCTCGTTTGCACGATACGTTTCGGGGCATGGGTACTACGTGTACGGCCATCGTGGTGCATGAACAGCAATTGTACTTTGCGCATGTTGGCGATAGTCGGGCGTACTTGTTCAAAAATGGCCAATTAATTCAGATAACGCAGGATCACACCTACATTCAGGAATTGCTACGTAAGGGAGACATAAGCCCGGAAGCGGCTGCCAGCCACCCCGAACGTAACGTATTGACCCAGGCAATGGGCACGAAAGCCAACGTTCAGATCGACCTGGGCCGCTGCATTTTACCCTTCGACAACGGCGACCGACTGATGTTGTGCTCGGATGGTTTGTACGAGTATTGCGTGGAAGCCGATTTTGTTAGCCTATTACAGCAACAAAGCCTGCATGATGCTGCTAATGAGTTAGTTAACCTAGCTAAAAGCCGGGGTGGCCACGATAACATTACGATTGTGCTGGCCGAACGTATCATGGCTGATGAGGCTCCATCGCCAAAAGAAACCCGCGAAATTGACGTCCCTTTCACCCGTGATATTGAACTTCTTCAATGACTTCTACCATGCAACCACCAATGCGAGGCCGACTCATTCATCATTACCGCGTTGAATCGCTGCTGGGTGAGGGCGGGATGGGCACTGTTTATCAGGCCACCGATACGCACCTTGAACGCCCTGTTGCGATGAAAATGCTCCATACGCACCTTGTCAACCAGGCGTCTTTCACGGAGCGTTTCCGCAACGAAGCCATGATTCTGGCCCGGCTCAACCACCCCAATATTGCCGTTGTCTACAACTTTTTGCAGGATGGCAGCGACTATTTCATGGCGATGGAATACGTAGCAGGCGACAGTCTGGAAACGCTTGTCCGCAAAACGGGCCGGTTATCGGTTCCGGTAGCCGCCGAGGTTGTTCGGCAGGCGCTGGAAGGCTTAGCACACGCCCATCGAAAAGGCGTTCTACACCGCGATATCAAACCCGCCAACCTGATGCTGACACCAGAAGGACAGGTTAAACTGATGGATTTCGGTATTGCCCGTGTCATCGGAAATCAGCGGATGACGCAGGCCAATCGGCTGGTAGGTACCCTTGAATACATGGCTCCCGAACTCGTGCAGGGTGAAGCCCCTTCACCCTCTTCAGACATTTATGCCATCGGGATTTTGCTGTATGAACTGCTTTCGGGTAAATTGCCCTTCGCCAGCCGAACGGATTTCGCACTAATGCAGGCTATCATTCGGGAAAAGCCGATTGCGCTACGTAAGCTAAACGGCGATATCCCGAAAGAGATAGAAGCCATTGTGCATAAGGCACTTGACAAAAATCCAGCAAAACGGTTTGCCGATGCCAAAGAATTTCAAAAAGCTCTGCAACCCTATTATTCGCAACTGTCTGTTCTCGATCCAGCCCAACTTACTCCCGCTGCTCCTGCCGCCGATATTATGAATATTCAGCCCGTTCGGCAGACGGTGCTTCTGGAAACGAAATTAGTATCAGCAGATACCCAGTTGGGACCTATCAATCCTATGAAACGGTGGGCTGCTGAAAATTGGCAAACCCTTCTGGCAGGTGGACTTATGCTTCTGGCTTTACTGTTCATTGGCCTGATCGTATTCGACAGTTCACAAGAAAAGCCCATTAAGGAGAAGGCCGTATTAATAGCCAATCAGAAAACGCCAAAAACGGAACGTATCGAGCCGACCAATCAGGAACCAGTATTGACTACCACCGTAACGGAGGAAAATAATACACCTGTATCAACTCCGCAAGTCCGGGAATTGAGTCCAGCGCCTGCTGTCCCTGTTGTGAAAAAATCAGAGCCAGTAATCCGGCAACCAAGGACCGCAAACCCTAATGCTAGACCCTATAGCAACCCGCCCACTATTGTCGGGAAACCAGAGCCAACCTCGACAAATTCTCCAGTCGAAACACCCGCCAATCCAGTTACGCCGGCCACAAAACCTGAACCGACTCCTGAAACGGTAACGCCCCGCTCAAGCGCCCACAAATCCATTGCTATCCGCCGGTTACGGGTAAGCCTGAGTCTGGTCGATGGCCTTTCATCCGATGGTGCTCAGGAAGGGCAGTCGATTCGCTTTCGGGTTACCGAGCCGGTAGTGAGTGATGGCGAAGTGGTGATTCAGAGTGGTGCTACGGCGTATGGAGAAATCAGCCGTATCAAACGGGCCGACGGCGAGGTGTTCCGCAAGAAGAGCCTACTCGAGTTTCGAATCAATTCGGTAGAAGCAGTCAACGGCAAACGGATCTCGTTACGTTCGGCTACAATTAGTGAAGAAGCTAAGGGTCAGCCAGTTCAGTTTCGGTCTGGACAAACCTTCGAAGTGCGTACCGGCGATGACGTCATTACGTTCTGACCACCTCATAATTCTCATTCATACACATAATCTTTTCAAAAGACACAGCCATGAACCATTTCCGATCTATTTTCCTGATGTTAACCTTTGGTCTTCTCTTATCGACGACTATACACGCGCAGACCATTCGGCAACGATCAACTACGGAAGGCTTTAGTCTCGGTCTTTCAGGACATTACATGGGTTGGTCGTCTGATTATTTTCAATTTCTGGATGAAAATGCAGGGGATGGGCCGGGCTTTGGCGTACGAGCTGGCTATGGTTTCACTCAACGCTACGAGATTTTCGCCCAATACAACTTATCAACCCTAAATAGCGACAACATAGCGGCCAAAGCATTTCAATTTTCGCACGTAACGGGCGGGTTACGTTTTAATTTTTCGGCCACGACCCACGCGCTACGTCCCTTTGCAGAAGTAGGTTATACGTATCAGACGGGTAAAGTAGATCAGGTTCTCAACAACGCTGGCCGACGCGATAATCTCATTTTCAAGGGAGGAGCTCTACACGTAGGTGCGGGCCTCAATTATTTTGTGGCGTTGCCCGTGGCCATTACGTTGAACGGTAGCGTTCAGGCCGGGGCTAAATCACCTCTTACGTTGAATGGTATCGAACAAACTGACAAAGCCGACGTAGCAGCCTTCCGTATTTCGTTGGGTGTGATTGTGTATGTGAATGAGTTATTTTAGACATTCGAGGCTGGTGCGGCATAATTATGCAACGCTACAATGTTCACCGCTTACTCCTCGGATGGTACTCGCGCAAGGTCTGTTGCAGATAATCTCTATCCAGGTGAGTGTAAATTTCGGTGGTGGTGATGGATTCGTGACCAAGCATTTGCTGGACAGCCCGTAAGTCAGCTCCGCCTTCGATGAGGTGCGTGGCAAATGAATGCCGAAACGTATGGGGGCTGATGGTTTTCAGGATGCCGACCTCAGACGCCAGTTTCTTGATGGTTGTAAACACCGAGATACGCGACAGTTGGCTCCCGCGTAGATTTAAAAAAATAGTGTCTTCGTCACCTTTCTGAACCGGCAAATGGCCCCGAACGTGTTCTACGTAAATTCGGGTATAGTGCATAGCATCTTCGCCGATTGGGACCAGCCGAACTTTGTCGCCTTTGCCCAGTACGCGGATAAATCCCTCCGTGAAAAAACAGTTTGTCAATCTCAGGTTTAAAAGTTCAGAAACGCGCAGCCCTGAACTGTAGAGAACTTCCAGCATTGCCCGGTCGCGGGTGCCGCCGGGAGTCGAAAGGTCGATGGCATGCAGGATTGATTCAATTTCCGGAAAACTGAGCGTATCAGGTAACTTACGCCCTAATTTGGGAGCTTCTAGCTGTTGGGTAGGGTCTTTCTGAATCAGGTTTTCGAGCAGTAAATATTTAAAAAATGACTTCAGTCCCGACAGCATCCGGGCCTGGCTTGTGGCCGTTAAACCTAACTCGCCCAAGTATTTCAGGAAATTCATCAACTCCTTCTCAGTTACCTGCATGGGTGTTCTGGCGGGGTCGGTGAGTAGTACGTATTCGTATAATTTTTCGGCGTCGTGCAGGTACGCTTCCACCGAATTTTCGGCCAGCGACCGTTCCAGCTTCAGGTAATTCTTAAAGGCGTTTATATAACTTTGCCACATGGTGTTAAGCTGGACGCTACGTCCGGCCATACGTAAATTAATCTTTACTCGGACGCTACGTCCTGGCTACTGGCATGAAACAGATTCTGATTATTAACGGCCCAAACCTAAATCTGCTAGGCAAGAGAGAGCCCACCATTTATGGCAATCGTTCGTTTGTCGATTACCTCAAAACCATCGAAGATCTGTTTCCAGAGGTGCAACTTCGCTATTTTCAGTCGAATCACGAAGGCGAACTGATTGATAAAATTCACGAGCTGGGTTTTGACATCGATGGAATCGTCATTAATGCGGGTGCTTATACCCATACGTCCATCGCCATTGCCGATGCGTTGAGCGCGATTACGGCACCGGCAGTAGAGGTACATATTTCCAACGTGCACGCCCGCGAGTCGTTCCGGCATCACAGTTATTTGTCTGCCAAATGCAAAGGCGTTATTGCTGGGCTTGGCTTAAAAGGCTACGAACTGGCAATCAGGTATTTATTGGAGTTGTAGCGTTGTAGTGTTATACGGTTATAAAGTTGACCGACGTGCTCGCGAAAATTATAACTCTGCAACCTTATAACTCTACAACTTTATAACCCTACAACTCTATAACTTCCTTCCATGATAACCTTCTATCCCGGTCCTTCGAAAGTGTATCCGCAAGTGGCTGATTATGCGGTCGATGCAGTACGTCAGGGTATTGTCAGCATGAATCACCGGAGTGCGGGTTTCATGGACATCGTGAAAGAAACGATTCGTCTGATCCATGAAAAACTGAACGTACCGACTGAGTACCACGTAGCGTTGGTGTCATCGGCAACGGAGTGCTGGGAAATCGTCGCGCAATCACTGACCTCAGAAGCGAGTCTGCATCCATTCAGTGGGGCATTCGGTAAAAAATGGGCCGAATATGCCTATCGGATCAAACCGCCCCTGAATTTGAGCGAAGCCGATGTACTGTGTATTGTCCAGAATGAGACTTCGAACGGCACGCAGGTCAATGAACAAACGCTAGCCCAGTTCCGACGTGATTTTTCGGGTTTAATTGCAGTAGATGCCGTTTCGTCGATGGCCGGGATTCGGTTTAATTGGGAGCTTGCTGATGTCTGGTTTGCGTCGGTACAAAAGTGTTTTGGATTACCAGCAGGACTGGCTGTTTTCATTTATTCGCCAGCCGCTCTCGAACGGGCGAAGCAAATCGGTGAGAATGCGCACTACAACAGTCTTCTCTTTATTCACGAGAATTTTGAAAAGTTTCAGACGCCTTACACGCCCAATGGACTGGGAATTTATCTGCTCATGCGCGTGCTGCAGCAGGTTCAGCCCATTGCAGAAATTGACCTGATGACCAAAAAACGGGCGTCTGACTGGTATACATTTTTCGAGACACGTAGCACCGGTTTCAAATTACTGATTGATGACTCTGCCACCCGTTCAGATACCGTAATCGCTTTGGAAGGAAGCGAGTCGGCTATAAAAGCGATCAAATTAGCCGCCCAACAAGCAGGTATTACGCTCGGAAACGGCTACGGTGACTGGAAAAACACTACATTCCGAATCGCTAATTTTCCGGCGATAACGGACGAAGAAATTGATAAATTGAAACGCTTTTTAGAAACGTGGACTACTAATGCGAACGTGCTACGTTAACGATTATGCCTGATTTTAAAGAAATTATCTCCGTTACCCTCATTTTGTTTTCGGTTATCGACGTAATAGGCTCATTGCCTGTCATTATCGATTTACGTCGCAAATCGGGGAAAATTGAGGCTGAACGGGCTACGTTCGCATCAGGCGCGCTGATGGTGTCGTTTCTGTTCGTTGGTGAACGATTGCTGAAACTGTTCGGCGTCGACGTAGCGTCGTTTGCGGTGGCGGGAGCCCTGATTATTTTCCTGATTGGACTGGAGATGATTCTGGGACGTACCATTTTTAAGTCAGAGATCGATACCGGCGGGGCTACTCATATCGTTCCGATTGCTTTTCCGCTTATCGCCGGAGCCGGTACGTTAACCACTATAATTTCGTTACGTGCCGAATATCAGATCGTTAATATCATCATCGGCATCGTTCTCAATCTAATTCTTATTTATCTGGTCCTGAAATCGTCGGGCTGGCTCGAAACACAACTTGGATCGGGAGGGCTAGCTGTGTTACGTAAAATTTTCGGTATTATTCTACTGGCGATTGCTATTAAGCTTTTTAAGACGAACCTCATTGCGGATTTCTAACGTAGCGCTACATCTGCTAGCATTTGTTTTATTTTTTGGCTCCATACGCGCTGATGAGATCACTATACTTAACCGTTTTTTACGTAGTAATTCGATGCTCGCTTGTTCATAGCCAATCACCCAAGTCAGGGGTTAAATACTCCGTTGCGCAACTCAAACAGGATATTCGTTTGCTCAAAAAAGCATTGGAAGAAGCGCATCCAAGTTTGTACTGGTACACATCTAAAAAGGAGATTGACGACGCATTTGCAAAGGCTACGTATCAGATTAGAAAGCCGTTAACCAAGCGCGAATTTTATCAGGTACTGGCACCTGTTGTAACACTTATTCGGTGTGGACATACCTATTTACTAATGGCTCCAGGCGAAGATCCACCGGTTTCCTACCTTCCTTTCGATAGTTGGTTGGATCAAAATCGGTTATTCATAATCAACAATAAAAGCAGCGATTCGACTATACTGGCAGGCGATGAAATCACCCACATAAATGGTTATCCAATAAGCGCGATCTGTCAAAAAGGTAAATCTATTCAGTCCGCTGATGGCTATAATCAGTCCTTAAAACAGTATTATTTGAACTGGCATGTGCTGGAAGATGTAGCCTGGGAATACTATGGCAATAAAGAGCCTTTTCAACTGACAATCGTTTCGGCAGATGGCCGATCAGCCCACTATTCTGTTTACAAGAAAACCAAGAAATCAGCTTCAGCCGATTCAACGTTTAGTGCGCCGAAAGTGCTGACAGAAGCTGAGAATCAGGCCAATCTTGACCGGCAGCGTGCAGAAGAGCTTGACCGAATGCGTAATTTAAAAGTACTGTCAGACGTTCCGGCAACAGCGTTGTTAACCATTAATGGTTTTGGTTATGACGATGCCGAAGCCTTTCATAAAGAGGTATTTAAGCAGCTGAATGAGCAAAATATACAGCATTTAATCATCGATTTACGGCAAAATCCAGGCGGAAATGTAGAGTCAGCCGCAAATTTGATGGGCTACATGATGCACACGCGTTTCCAAATAATTGGCGATACGTGGGCTACGTTACGAAACCCGAATACTCCATCATTTAGCCAATATTTTGATGCTAAAACCAAGCAATTGTTTGCAGATAATACAACCTATTTACGGCAGGAAGGGAACCGATTTTATTTCAAAACTGGTGGCTCTGGTTGGCTCCAACCGCAAAGTGAGCCTGTTTTTAAAGGTAAAGTTTACTTACTAACGAGTGGTTTTACATTCTCAGCGGGCGCTTTACTCGCTGTTGCGCTCAAGTCACAGCGTCAGGCTGTAGTGATTGGTCAGGAAACCGGCGGGGGCAAGGCGGGTTGTAGTGGCGGTATTAATCAGACGCTTACCTTGCCCAATACGCAATTATGGCTCAAGTTTCCCTTGTTTCGTGTTCCGTCAGCCAGCCCTAAATCGAATCGAGGGCGGGGTTTAATGCCTGATTATGCGATTCACTACCGATGGCAGGATAAAAAAGAAGGTAGGGATCTTGAACTGGAAAAAGCCCAAGAGTTAATCAAAAAGCAGTCGAAGTAAACGTACTGTTTCAAAGATAAGTACCCAAAGGAACGTAATGGAAAACCTGGCGGGGTTACTCTACTCGAATCACTACGTTGGTTACGGGCTTATTAGATAACGGAATAGGCGTAACGTGGTGAATCGACCGCGTACTTTCAATTTCGTACATTTGCTACCTATGCATTTATTTTATCAGCCAGCGGTTGATTCACTGTTTCTGACCGAAGAGGATTCACACCATGCCGTCAAAACGTTACGTTTGGCGATAGGTCATGAAATTGCTGTGACTGACGGGCACGGAAACCGCCATTCAGCCGTTATTACGGTAGCCAATGCCCGACGGTGTGAATTTCGGATATTGACTACCCAGACAACCCAACCGCGTCCTTTTTCCATTCGAATTTGCGTAGCGCCCACCAAAAACCTCGACCGTATCGAGTGGTTTGTGGAGAAGGCCGTTGAGATTGGTATTGAACGTATCAGTTTCTTTTTTGGTCAACATTCCGAACGTCGGGTACTGAAGCTGGAGCGATTGGAAAAAATTGCAATTGCGGCTATGAAGCAGTCTTTACAGTCGTTTTTGCCTATATTGGATGATGCATTGCCATTCGAGAAACTATTGACCTCGGTAGGCGAGGAGCAGCGGTTTATAGCGCATTTACCCGACCATGAACCGCCTGTCAACGTAGCGAAAAAGGCTATTCAGGGAGAGCGCTACGTTGTACTGATTGGGCCGGAAGGTGATTTTTCGGAGAAGGAAATAACACAGGCTGTAGATGCTGGTTTTCAGATGGTAACGCTCGGCCATAACCGACTACGTACCGAAACGGCAGCCCTGACCGCCTGTCAGATTTTGAATTTTATTAATACATGAAAAAATTACTGATTGTATTGTTTCTGCTTCAGTCGTCGGTTTTTGTCGCCAACGGTCAGTATGCTTATAAGATCGCTAAGCTGAAATACAACGGCGGGGGCGACTGGTATGCCAACAAAACCTCGCTGCCTAACCTGATCAAGTTCGCCAACGCCAACCTCCGCATGAACATCTTCCCCGAAGAAGACATTGTGGAGCCGGGAAGCCCTGACATATTTGGCTATCCATTTGTACATATGACTGGGCACGGAAACATTACGTTTAGTGATGCTGACGTTCAGAACATGCGCCGATACCTAATGTCGGGCGGATTTCTGCATATCGATGATAACTACGGCCTCGACAAGTTTATCCGGCGGGAAATGAAGAAAGTGTTTCCAGAACTCAACTTTGTGGAACTACCATATAACCACCCGGTGTATCAGCAGAAATTCAAGTTTGCTACTGGACTGCCTAAAGTACATGAACACGACGGTAAGGCTCCCCAAGGATTCGGGCTCATTTATCAGGGGCGTTTGATTTGCTTTTACAGCTATGAGTGCGATTTGGGCAATGGCTGGGAAGATCAAAGTGTTTATAACGACCCTGAACCTCTACGTCAGCAAGCATTACGTATGGGCGCCAATCTATTGCAATACGCAACAACTACCAATTAATATAAAGTATTATTTGGGGATAGAGCGTCAAAACTGTTAAGAATTCGTTAGTTTTGTAGTAATATTCTTAGTGCCTCGTCATTTCACCCTTTAATTGGAGATACTGTGATTTTTGTATTGGCTGCGTTTGTTGGACACTGGTACCTGTCCCTGTTCTGCCAAACGTTTTTTCTGCACCGCTACTCAGCCCATAAGATGTTCTCGATGAGCAAATTCTGGGAGCGGTTCTTTTACGCGCTGACTTATTTATCTCAAGGTTCATCATACCTGAGCCCACGTGCGTATGCGGTGCTTCACCGGATGCACCACGCATTCAGCGACACGGAAAGAGATCCTCACTCGCCCCACCACACCAAAAATATCTTTACGATGATGTGGCAGACGAAAAACATTTATAACGCCGTCCTTCACCGGAAATACACGGTAGAGCGGCAGTTTGACCGTAACTATCCAGAGTGGAATTTCATCGAGAAATTGGGCGACTCTTGGGCGTCGCGGCTCGGCTGGGGCGTAGTATATAGCTTATTTTACATTTTCGCCTTTATTTATCTGGATATGCACTGGGCGTTTTTCTTCCTGTTACCAGTGCATTTCGTGATGGGGCCTGTACATGGCGCTATCATCAACTGGAGCGGGCACAAATACGGCTACTCTAACTTCGATAACCAGGATAAATCGAAAAATTCGCTAATTCTGGACGTAGTGATGATGGGTGAATTATTCCAGAATAATCACCACAAGCGCCCTAACTCAGCGAATTTTGGTGCAAAATGGTTCGAGTTCGATCCAACTTATCCGATGATTGGCATTCTGCACAAGTTGCACATCGTTCGTCTCAGACCGTCGGCTGAAGCCAAAAAGGCACAGTATGAAGTCGGACACGATCGCCGAGTTGAAGAGAAGGAAAAAATGGAAGCGTAAAAAGCGCTATAACGTAACAAAAAAGGCTCCGAGCGCTCGGAGCCTTTTTTGTTACGTTATAGCAAAAGTTTTGCTACGTCCTGCCAGGATTTCATGCGTTTAAATTCCGTGTCGTCTCGGTTATGGAGCGCATCAAATAATAAGCCCTCCCCCTGAAATGTGCGGAGATTACGCGGCATGTCGTCAATAAGGTAAGCCGTATTTAAGACGCTTTTATCGCCCATAAAAATATAGTGGCGCCAGGAAATTGCCGGAAAATGCTGTTGAAGCCAGTCCCATTTTTCACGTAATGAATTGGGAAATTCCTGCGCTGCCGACGCTACAAAAATT
Source organism: Spirosoma flavus (assembly GCF_054778555.1). Lineage (NCBI taxonomy): Bacteria > Pseudomonadati > Bacteroidota > Cytophagia > Cytophagales > Cytophagaceae > Spirosoma > Spirosoma flavus. The sequence continues at coordinate 655,587 of NZ_BAAGZL010000002.1, read as the reverse complement.
TCATATTTTTCCATCAGGTTGGCAATTACGTCCTGGGCACCATCCATAACCGGAATGTCGGCAAAAAAGCCTGGTTCGTAAACCCGTTGCGATATGGCGCGATACTCGTGTTCGTCGAACAGTTCGTGGAATGATTTTTCTTTTAACTCTTCAAGCGTATAGCGAGGCATTTCGCCTTCCAGATACAACTTAATAAACTTGGAATGGGTGTCGGCCATGACATCATCCATGTCAATGGCAATGCGTTGTTTCATATTGTCTGAACCAAGATTTAGCTGATTTAAGGATTTACTGGATTTTGCTTTCGCTTCTTCGAAGCGGTTTTGTCGAAAATAAAATCCTGAAAATCTCTAAATCAGCTAAATCCAGGTTTGAATTGTTCGAGATAATCGGCTACGCGCCGGACGAATTGACCGCCCAATGACCCATCAACAATACGGTGGTCGTAGGAGTGTGAGAGAAACATCAGTTGCCGAATGCCAATGAAATCGCCCTGGGGCGTTTCGATGACGGCGGGCTTTTTAACGATAGCACCAAAAGCCATAATGGCGACCTGTGGTTGTACGATGATCGGCGTACCCATCAGGTTGCCAAACGTACCAATGTTGGAAATGGTATACGTACCACCAGCCAGATCATCGGCAGTGAGTTTATTTTCGCGGGCGCGTCGGGTGAGATCGTTCACTTTTGTGGCAAGCCCGACCAAGTTATACTGATCGGCATTGTGAATAACCGGTACAATGAGATTACCACTGGGTAAGGCTACCGCCATGCCAATGTTCACCGCTTTTTTGACCAAAATTCTATCGCCTTCGACCGATACGTTTATCATCGGGAAGTCCTTGATGGCTTTCACGACGGCTTCGATGAGGATGGGCGTAAACGTCAAATTTTCACCGGTTTGCTTTTTGAAACGATCCTTAACGTTGGTTCGCCAGTCCACCACCGACGTCATATCGGCCTCTACAAACGAACTAACGTGGGGTGAAATCTGCTTCGATTCTACCATACGCTGCGCAATCATTTTGCGCATTCGGTCCATCTGAATAATATCGGTCTGACCATTTACCGACGTAGCAGGAACCGGATTTTTGGCAACGGGGAACGTAGTGGATACGGTGGTCTGGCCGTTAGTAGGTTTAGACGCTGGCGTTTTTGCCCCGAAACCGCGTTCTTCAGCTCTATCGAGTACGTAAGCCAGAATGTCTTTTTTGGTAACCCGGTTTTCGGCGCCTGAGCCGGGAATTCGTTCGAGTTCGTCGCGCGACACGTTTTCTTCTTTGGCAATACTTAAAACCAAAGGCGAATAGAATCGATTTGCGAAAACAGGACTGTCCAGCAACGTAACGCCAGAAGATGGGCCGGGTTTTCCGGTAGATGCCGGGCTGCTGAGGGCAGCGATGTTAGCTTCGAGTTCACTGGCTGCCGTAGCAACTTCGCTTTCTGCTACGTCGCTCGGTTTCGACTGAGCCGTTACGTTGGCAACGTCGCCGATGCCTTTTGGTGTCTCGGCTGGTTCGTCTGTTGGCGTATCCGTTACTGGTACGTTTTCTCCATCGACGCTTGCTTCTGTTTCAATGCGGGCAATAGGTGCGCCAATGGCCACTACGTCTCCGTCATTTACTAAAACTTCTTTCAGAATGCCACTTGCCGAGGCAGGTACTTCCGTATCTACTTTATCCGTAGCCACTTCCAACACCGATTCGTCCGCTTCAATCCGGTCGCCGGGCTTTTTGAGCCAATTGATGACCGTGCATTCCATTATACTTTCGCCCATTTTGGGCATCACCATATCGATGAGAGCCATATTGTTTAGTGATGAACGATGAGCGATGAGTGATAAACAATGAGTTTTAGAAGTCACTCATCGTTCATCACTCATCGCTCATCACTAAGTAATTCTTCCCGCAGCAAATTCAGCACATACGTAGTGGTTAGCTGAATGTTCTGTTCGCGGTACTGGCCGAGTTTGAGCAGGCGGGCAACGGTTCGATTGTCGGTTGCACAGGCAATCCAGATCGTGCCAACGGGTTTGTCGGGTGTGCCACCGTCGGGTCCAGCTATGCCACTTGTGGCAATGCCAACGTTAGTGCCGAGTGCCTTCCGAACGCCTTCCGCCATCTGGCGAACGGTTTCTTCGCTGACGGCTCCGAACTGCTCCAGCGTAGCTGACTGTACACCCAACTGATTTACTTTCACTACGTTACTGTAACTGACGACGCCCCCCCAGAAATACGCCGACGAACCGGGTACTTTGGTAATCTGCGACGATACGTACCCACCCGTGCAACTTTCAGCCACGCCTAACGATAGTTGCTTCTCACTCAATAACCGGCCAATGACAGTTTCGAGTTCATCGCCATCATAACCAAATACGTTTTTTTCGATGAGCGGCAATACTTTTTCGACCTGCTCCGCCAGTTCACGGTCGAGCTGGGCGTTGTCGTCGCCGGTAGCGGTCAGACGTAACCGTACCCCGCCGAAACTGGGTAGATAGGCCAATCGGATATGAGGAGGTAACGCATCTTCCCAAGCTTCGATACGTTCGGCCAGGAACGATTCGCCAATGGCTACGGTCCGGATAATTTTGTGCTTGATGATGGGCGTCTGCAAATACGAAGTGAGCTTCGGCAGGATGCGGTTCGTCATCAAGTGCTTCATCTCAAACGGTACGCCCGGCAGCGATACGTAGACCCGACCTTCGTGTTCAAACCACATTCCGGGCGCTGTTCCCCAGTCGTTTTGCATATAAACGGCATTGGCAGGCAGGTCGGCCTGGGCGCGGTTGAGGTCGGTCATGGCGCGGCCTCGCTTTTCGAAAAAGCCAGTAACCAATGCTAAAGCCTCTTCGTTACGTACCATGTCCACGCCAAAATACGTGCAGAGCGTTTTCTTGGTAATGTCGTCTTTAGTTGGGCCAAGTCCACCCGTAATAATGATAACATCGGCTCGCTGGTGTGCCTCCTGCAAGACGTTCAGGATGGCGTCGGTCTGATCGCCAACCGAAGTTTTACGTACTGGCCGGATGCCGATATTTGTCAATTCAGTACCAATCCACTGGGTATTGGTATCGGTGATTTGACCGAAGAGAATTTCGTCGCCGATAGTAATGACCTCGGCACGGATCATGTTGGTCATTCGTTAATAAATAATGAGTAATCAGAGTCGCCCGTGCGGCATAATGAATAATGTTATGCTGGGTGCTTCCTAACAGGTAATGGAAAATTTATTTATCTGATAATCAGACAGGTGAAAATAATTTTTCATTAACCATTATACATTATACATTTATTCTTGTCAAAAGTACGAAAAAACGATTTAGGGCCATTGACCGTTATGAAATGGCAACCTGATTAATTGGAAAATGAAGAAACACATAATTACTGCCGGCCTGTTGGCTTTTATATTGAGTCAACCCAGTTTTGCTCAGGATTCCACACGCCAGAAATCGTCGGGTGGAAGCGTTTTTGGTAAGATTTTGGACGCCGTTACGCAACCGTCGGCTGGTACGTCGGGAAGCCTGACGAATACAGATATTGCTACTGGCTTGAAAGAAGCGTTACGTATCGGCGTTACGAACGGCTCGAATCAGGCTTCGAAACTGGACGGATACTTTAAAAACCCACTCTTAAAAATTGCTTTTCCGCCCGAAGCGCAGAACGTAGCAAATAAGCTCCGTCAAATTGGGTTTAGTAAACAGGTCGATCAGTTCGAGTTGTCGTTGAACAGAGCGGCTGAGGATGCGGCTAAAAAAGCGGCTCCTGTGTTCGTGAAGGCTATTACGTCGATGACCATTCAGGATGCGGTTGGTATTTTGGGCGGTACAGATGATGCCGCTACTGTGTATCTTCGTCGGACATCGGGGCAGCAACTAGTGACTGAATTTACACCGATTATTGACAGTACGTTACGGAAAAATAACGCGACAAAGTATTATTCGGATCTGGTCAATACGTACAATAAGATACCGTTTGTGCAGAAAGCGAATCCAAACCTGACTGAATACGCTACGGGCAAAGCCGTTGATGGGCTGTTTATTCTGGTGGCTCAGGAAGAGAAAAAAATCCGCGAAAATCCAGCTGCTCGTGTTACTGACCTGTTGAAACGAGTGTTTTCGAAGCAGTAAAACGGCCGGAAAACGAATAATGTACAAGGCTCACTGAATCATTCAGTGAGCCTTGTACATTATTCGTTGATATACTCCAGTTTTTTGCTCCAGACTATCGCGATCTGCGTAGCGCGTTGGCGCACCTGTTCGGCAGTTTCGCCGGTGAATTTCTCGTCCAGCGTTTTGTAAAATAGCTGTAGCCACCGTTCGAAATGGCTGGTGGTTAGCGTATGGCTTTGATTGATTAGTAAATGCGGGCGGAACGGGTGCCCGTCGTACCGATTATTTCCCAGGATAATCGATTCCCAAAACGCATACATTTTAGGCAGGTGCGCATTCCAGTCAACCTGTGCTACGTCGGTGAACACCGGACCGATGAATGGGTCTGACTGCACTTTTTCATAGAACGAATCGACCAGAAACTTAATAGCTTCCGGTGAATCCAGCGTTCGCTTTTCCATTACGGTACGTTTTACCAGAAAACCCTAATTCAGGCTGAAAACGTTTCCGCGTATTGCTCAGAATTAAAACCCAGCGCTACAATCTTACCATCTGCTTCAATCAGCGGTCGTCGAATGACGGAAGTTTTGTCGAGCATCAACGCAATAGCACCTTCTTTATCAGTAGGTTTCTCGTTGTCGGGGAGTTTTTTCCAGGTTTGGCCTGCTCGGTTTACCAATTCTTCCCAAGGCTTTTGGGTGAGCCAGTGTTCAATCGTTTTCTGGTCGATGCCCTGCTTTTTGTAGTCGTGAAATTGATAATTAACCCCATGTTCGGCCAGCCAGGTACGGGCTTTTTTGACGGTATCGCAGTTGGGAATGGCGTATAGCGTATACATTAGCGTTACGTTCTTTTGGGCGAAGGTACAGGTTTTACGCGCCCGTTTGCCGACCAACTAGGCCGAAGACTTACGATAAATACACTTTTCTGAAATCAATGGGGAAGAATACTTTATTTGAGTAAAACTGTAGCCAATAGGGACAAATAAAAAAAATGATGTGGATAGAAATTTATCATTCTCTAATTTTCATTGACTCTTTGAGTAATGACAGATGAGATTGATGACAGCCAAATTTCCTTTATTTCTGAATAAATTTCCTCCTATTCTTTACCTATCAGGCTTTTTTCTTTATGAAATGCCGACTTTACGCAACGAGAATATTTTACTTGTAACTACCTTGATTTGCCTGTACTTTCGGTTAGAAAACCAGACTGTCTATCCACATGCGTTTGTCTGCTCCATGTTTCCTTTTTGCCTGGGGACTTGCGTTAGGCTGCCTGACGGGCTACAGGAGCCTTGCCCAAAAACCGATTATATTGCCTTTACAGCCGCATAAATTACTTTGGGCCGACACGGTCTACAGAAAAGCGATAGTAACTAAAGACTCTCTCTTATTAGCTGAAGCGTACTATCTATACGGGAAAACTTTTGATAGCGCTGGTGATTTTTTGACTTCGCAACGCTGGTTTTTTAAATCGCTGGCAATTATTGAACCACGGGGCGATTCCGAAAATCTGGTTCGTTTATACAGGTGGATTAGTCGAAGTGGGTTTCGGCAGGGCGACTATAAAAAAACAGTTCAGTATGCTCAATTAGCTTTGCATACCGCCAGACGCATCAAGTCAGAAACAGCACTGGCGCGAGCTTATAGAACCATAGGTGATATTTATGAGCGAGACTGGTCGGAGGGAGGGAAAAAACCTGATTTGCCCAAAGCTAACTTGGATTCCACCAGGTATTATCGGCAGTTCGACGAAGCTATTTTAAGCGTTAGTACAAAGCCGTTAGATATATTAAATCGACACCTGGAAACTGGCCAAAAGCTATGGTACGAGAAAAAAGATACCACGGCTATGATACATCTGAGGAAAGCGCTCAGTCTGGCTATGACCGAAGAAAAAAGTCAGTACTTTACTATTTTGCTGGCAATGGCAGTCCTGTATTCGGAAATGGGCAAACTGAGTCAGGCTAGCCACTTACTTCTTGAAGCCGAACGCCATCTGAAAAATAGTACGTATGCCAATTCGTATAGTGATCGTATGTTGCTGCAGTTGACTTACCGCAACTTTTATCTGAAAACGGGTGATTGGAAGAAGGCCTATGAGTATGGTGAAAAAGTTCATGAACTGGAACGTAACAATTACATTACTGATCGCGATGGAGCCGTTACGCGGTTGAGCCTCGAATTTGAAACAGAGAAAAAAGAAGCCTTGCTGAAAGCTCAGCAGAAAGAACTGGTGCTACGTTCGGAGAATTTGCAGGTGCAGCAACGATTTATAGCTACCATGATCGCTCTATTGCTAATTCTGGCCGTTATGAGTATTGTTTTTTATCGACTTTATCGGAAAAATCAACGGATCAGTATACGTAACGAAGCATTGGTAAAAGAGCAGAATCACAGAGTAAAAAATAACTTACAGGTTATTTCCAGCCTACTCAATTTACAAGCTAATCGCCTGACCGACAGTGCTGCCAAAAGAGCCACCGAAGTTAGTCAGCTACGGATCGAAACTATGGCCATTCTGCATCGCCGACTCTACGATAATGATACGTTGACGCAGATAAACCTGGCCGAATTTATTCCAGAACTCGTCGAGAACGTATTGCTGTCATTTGGCTATCCGTATATTCAGCCGGTTTATGAGGTGGAGCCAATTGGTATTCTGGCCGATCTGGCGCTGCCATTAGGGTTGATACTCAACGAATTGGCTACTAATGCCTGCAAATACGCGTTTGCTGACCATCAAGAACCGGCTTTCCGGATTACCTGCCAACAGCAAAAGAACCGAATCTACCTGAGGGTGGCCGATAATGGACCGGGGCTTGCACAGGTACCCATTGCCGACTTATCGGCAAAAACGCATCAGTCATTTGGGATGCGATTGATTCAGATACAGGTCGCTCAGTTGCGGGGTACCTATTCATTTAAAAACCAGAGCGGAACCGTATTTAACCTAAATTTTACTGTTGTTTCATGAATAGTTCGCTAAATATTTTGCTGGTAGAAGACGTATTTATAACCGCTGTCGACATTCAGGAAACCCTCGAACGTGCCGGGCATCGGGTAATTGCTATTGCAGGAAATTATCAGGAAGCGTTAGCTGCCGTTGAGCAACAACCTGATCTGGCGATCATTGACATTGTATTAAGCGGCTCTTCAGTGGATGGTATTACAACCGCTCGCGAATTATTGAAAATCCATTGGATGCCCATTATTTACCTCACTGCACAGTCGGAACCTGAGGTATTTCAGCAGGCAAAAGATACGTTGCCAGCCGCTTTTTTGCTAAAGCCGTTTCGTCATAACGAACTCGCTTTTCAGGTCGAGCTGGCCTATCTGAATCATACTAAAAAGCAACAGGAAACCAACGTAGCGGAATCGGAAAATCTGTATCTGCCTGCAAAAAAAGGCTACGAAAAAATCAGGAAAAGTCAGGTCGTTTACCTGATGGCCGAAGGGTCCTACGTAAAAGTGTTTATGGCCGATGAAGATAAACCCCGGCTATTTACAATGAACCTAGGGTATCTCGCTCAGTACTTTCCAACGACTGAATTCTATCGGCTTTCACGCTCACATCTGATCAATCTGGAGTATGTAGTGCGATTGGAGCGAACCCAACTTTACATGCACAATCAGCCAAACTCACTACCTATTCCGGAAGGAAACCGGAATGAAATTATGCGGAGACTGGCTGTTGTACGAACCCGCTAACGTAGCAGGCTGAATAACATTCCAATCAACAATCGCTCTGGTTTCAGCGAACGTACCGCACCATTCGTCATTCTATAACCAAAAGTCAAGAAAGGCATTTGGCGAATATCTCCATCAATTTAACGAAGAGGTTTTGGGGCATAGTGCGTAAATTTGTGGCTATGAAAAAATCAGACATTCATTTTTCGGTTGAATTAGACAACCAGAATATCCCCGATAAAATCTATTGGGAAGCCACCGATAACCCAAACGAAGGCTTAAGCGATACGCGTGCCATTGCCATTGCCCTTTGGGACCATTACCACAATAGTACGCTCAAAATTGACCTTTGGACCAAGGATATGGAAGTGGTGGATATGAAGCGCTTCCTTATTGAAATGATGAGTGGCATTGCCGATACAGCGGTAAATGCAACAGGCGACCAACGCATGGCCAACGACATTGAAAATACCTGTAAGGTGCTTAGCAAACGGCTCGAAGAGGAGATTAAGCAACAGGAAAAGCAAGGTTAATAAATCAGGTGAAATGAAGAATGCGTAATGGTAGGAAGTTGAATAATAGGCGCTTATTTGGTAAACGAGCCATTTGTTATTAAACGTTTTACAGTATTCATTTCCCACAGGAAATAAGAAGTCAACAGGTTGGCCGTTAATTTGCTGATGCCTGTTTATCACTATTATTCTCCATTCATGAAAAAAGTCATTCTGCTATTATTCGTAGCAAACATTGCTCTTGGGCAAAAGGGTGGTATCAACTTCCGGCAGATTCCGATTAGTGCAGTGTTTCAGGAAGCTCGTCGGGCTGGAAAGCCGGTTTTTGTCGAGGTGTTCTCACCAACCTGCCACGTTTGTCAGAGCTTTATTCCGACGCTGGAAGATGCTCGGGTTGGGAAGTTTTACAATAGCAAGTTCGTGAGCACGAAACTGGATATTGGTCAGCCAGCTACGCGCCAATTTTTAGAAAGTCGGCATCTGTTTGTGCCATCGCTGCCGTTGTTTCTGTACTTCGATCCGCAGCAAAATATGGTGCATTTCGCCATGAGCAATAATTCGACCGATGAGGTGATACGTCATGGTACCAATGCGCTGGACCCACAGGCGCGTAGCCAGACCATGAAATCGCGCTTTCAGCAGGGCGAACGGTCAACTAGTTTTCTGATTGATTATGCCATGTTTGCCCGGGTTACGCGCGACACCGTAGCTAATATGGCGGCCATGAACGAATACGCTAAACAGCAATCCCCCGCCACCTATACCAATCAGACGAACTGGTTGGCCCTGCAAAAATTAGTACTGGACTACGAAAATCCGATGTTTGCGTATCTACTTGGTCATATTGATGCATTCCGGAAAAACTACGGGGCGCAGGAAGTCCAGAACGTGGGTGAAAATATTCTGATGTCGTCGTTGTACAGCAGCCGTGGTGCACAGTTTCCGGCGGCCAAAATTCTTGAAATTCGGCAGGGATTAGCCAAAATTGGTATCGACCCCAAGATAGCCGCAAACCGGACGCTGCTTCCAGAAGTGAACGCGTATTTCCGGGCCAGACAAACGGCTAAAGCCACGGAACGGATGGATAATCAAGTCAATTCGAACCAGTTAACGGTTCCTGAGTATCTGTATATTTCGCGGCTTTTTAACCGCAGCAGTCCCGATGTTTCCGACGTACCGACAGTAGTAAAATGGGTCAATAAAGGTCTGGCGCTGAAACCAACGCCAAAAGAGCAGGCTGATCTATACTACGAACAAGCCGAAGCCTATCGACGGGCGGGGAAAACGGCTGACGCACAGAAAGCGGCTCAAAAATCAATGGAAATGGCTCAAGCCAGCCGTATCGATACGCGCCGGAACGTAGAACAGATGGGGAAATTGAAATAACCATTTTTAAAGAGCGAAAGAGCGAATTTCTGGCACCAGAAATTCGCTCTTTCGCTCTTTAAAACTACTCAGTAACCATTACCTGCCAGCGTTGTGCTACGTTGAGCGTATAGTCGACGAAGGAGCGGACAGTACGTTCGTAAACCTCGTGACCGATAAAATGGCCTTCGGCATCCAGATTGACGGCCGTTTCGTGCGATTCATACAGCTTTGGCGAAACAATTGAGTAGCTGTTGGTGAAGCTGATCAGTTTATTCACCACTGTGGTCATGTCCAGTGCCGGTTGCCGACCACCACGCCCGTTCGAAACACCGGCCATCGCAAAGACTTTATTATCGAAAAGGTGCTTGAAAACAGGCCCTCCCAATTGATGGATGGTGTTTGTGGCTTGTGGCGGAGCCGTCCAGTTGTATTCGGGCATGGCAAAGATGACTAGATCGGCAGCTTCCCAGGCACTAATCAGTTCTTGCTGGAAGGGAGTTAGTTTGTCCGCCTGAAGCGTTCCCTGACCAACAAACGGTATATCGTAATTCTCAAAAGAAACAATCGAAACCTCATGCTGACCATCATCGGTCAGTAAGTGCCGAAGGTAATTCACGAAACGTAGCGAATTACTGTTTGGGCGTGATGAGGTGGCTATAAGTGCAATTTTCATTTTCGTAGGTATATTCAATACGGTTACAAAACCACGGCCTATTATCTTTAGTTCGTAGAGACCATTGCGGCCGTTTTGCAACGTTTTGAACGTAGAACGGGTCTATTAATTTAGTTGTTCGCTAAACGGATATTATGTTATGAAGCGCGTTACGTTGTTACTCCTTTTCCTGTCGGGTTTTGCTCATGCGCAGGTGTCTTCGTCTTTTATCCGACGCGATTCAGTACCATCCGTTTTCCCGCCGGATGTGATACCCAACGCCCGACCAAACAACTCATTCTACCGCTATCATTCCGACCCGAACTACGTACTGCGTGCTACGTTAGACAATATGCCCGTGAAAGTCCCCGATACGTCAACGTACTACAGTGCGCTACGTCCCTATCGGCATTTTCAGAAGAATCTCCGCCAGGAAGAAATGCCAAGTTTTATAAAGCCTATGCCGAACGTGTTGCCACGTCGGTTTCGGCGGTAGGTGTTACGTTAGTTCAATGGCTCCCATAGGCTCTGGCTGTGGGCTATAGCTACTGGTTTAGTCGCTATGGTGACTGCGACAGCCAGAGCCTGTCGCGGCCTAATCTAACGCCTGCCGTAGATCATCAATCAAATCGTCAGCATGCTCCAAACCGACCGAAATACGTAGCAGATTGGCGGGGGATGTAGAATTGGGGCCTTCGGCGCTGGCCCGGTGCTCGATCAAACTTTCGACACCACCCAGACTGGTGGCGCGGGTGAAAAGCTTCAACTTACCAATGAATTGCAGAGCTTCGGTGGCACCACCGTTTACCCGAACCGAAAGCATAGCCCCTGAACCGAGCATTTGCCGATCAATAAGCGCTCGATCAGGATGGTGACTCAAGCCGGGATAATGTACCATTTCCACCGCCGGATGACCATCTAAAAATTCGGCGATACGTTGCGCGGTTTCGCTCTGTGCCCGAACCCGAACCGCCAGGGTTTTTATTCCACGGCTTACTAACCAGCAGTCGAAAGGCGACGGAACCGCTCCCGAAAGTCCCTGAATCTGCCGAACACGCTGGCTGAATTCGTTATCATCCTTAAAAATCAGCGCCCCGCCCAATACGTCGCTGTGGCCGCTCAAATATTTGGTGGTTGAGTGCATTACTACGTCGCAACCTAACGCCAGGGGGCGCTGGAGTACGGGCGTGGCCCAGGTGTTGTCGCTGACGCATAACGCGCCTACTGCGTGAGCTATCTCGCTAATTGCGGCTAAATCCTGAATCGTTAGCCGGGGATTCGAGGGCGTTTCGCACCAGATTAGCCGGGTATTTTCGTGAATAGACGCTTGTACAGCGGCCAAATCGCTTAAATCTACTCGCGTATACGTAAGCCCCCAGGGGTGAAAAATATGTTCGAGCAGGGCGGGTGTCCCGAAATAAGCATCGGTTGATAACAGTACGTGATCGCCGGGACGTAGCGCCTGTAGCAATGTCATAGTAGCCGCCTGTCCCGACCCAAATGCCATACCGACAGCGCCACCTTCGAGGACGGCTAATGCCTTTTCGAGGGCTTCGCGGGTAGGGTTATTGGTTCGGGTGTAGAGGTAGCCGGCAGGTAGTTCGTTCGCTTCGTTCCGGGCAAACGTTGTCGATAAATATAGTGGAGGAACAACGGCGCCAGTGTTTGCATCGGGCTGATGCGTAGCGCGGAGGACAAGTGTATCAAATTGCATAGGCTAGGTACTGCCGCAGGAACGGCGCATTTTTTGTACGCCAAGTTCAGCGTTTCTGCCGGTTATTTTGGCAGTAAGAGGTCAGAATTGTCTGGACAGGCCATTTTTCTTTTTATTTTTGGGGTAAACTCCCTGTTAATGGCTTATTTAGATCCGTATACAACTGTATTGACGGCTAGAACAGCTGCGCACCTCCTGCGCCGTGCTACGTTCGGACCAACGCAGACCGAAATCACCAATTTCACCGGGATGACGGCCGCTGCAGCTGTCCAGTTGCTGATCAGTAACGCCAATTATTCGCCCCCGCCCCCCGTCGATCTTGAAAGTAATCGACCTACGTCGGGACAGACGTATATGGATAAGCCATTTGACCACGGTCGTAATTTTGAGCTTGGTCATTACATGCGTTGTTGGTGGTTGGGGTTGATGGCGTCTCAGACTGCACCCCTCAGTTTACTCGATAAGCTTACCCTGTTTTGGCAGAATCATTTTGTCACTACGCGCGAAGGAGTTGGCGATTATCGATTCCTGTACCAATACCTGCTTTTGTTACGTAACGGGGCCCTTACCAACTTTCGCACGCTGGTTATTCAGCTTACGAAAGACCCCGCTATGTTACGTTACCTTAATGGAAATGAGAATGTTGTCGGGTCGCCGAATGAGAATTATGGCCGAGAACTGCAGGAGTTGTTTACGGTAGGTGTGATTGATTTTGCAGGGAATAAAAACTATACCGAAGATGATGTGAAAGCCGCTGCCCGTGTACTGACGGGCTGGCAGTATACGAACTTTGAAGACGACGGTTCAACCGATTTTACGACCCACTTTGCGCTCGACAAACACGATACAACCAATAAAACGTTTTCGAGTCATTACGGGAATACAGTCATCACGGGCCGATCGACAGTGACAGCGGGCGATGAGGAACTGGCCGATCTGGTGAACATGCTGCTGAGTCACCCCCAAACTCCCCGTTTCATCTGCCGCAAACTATATCGGTGGTACGTTAACCCCAATGTCGACCAGACTATTGAAGACAACGTCATTATTCCCTTGGCCAATTTCTTTGCCAGTCCGACGAACAACTTTGCGATCCAGCCGGTCATTGTCAAGCTGCTGACCAGCCAGATTTTCTTTGATAATTCAACGATTGGCGCGATGGTTAAGGCGCCTGTGGATCTGGCCGTAGGGATGATGCGGTTTTTCAACCAGCCGGTTCCTGCGTTACCGGCTGACTATGCGGCTTTTAAAATCTACGGTGATTTTCTGTTTTATCGAATGCAGGATATGCTCCAGCCCATTATGGATCAGCCGTCGGTATTTGGCTACGAACCTTATTATCAGACAGGTTTCTCCCGAGTCTGGATTAATGCAACAACAATCGGGTATCGTTACCAATATACCGATGCCTACGTACTACGCTTTCTTCAGGTAAAGCCAGATTACCTGATGGGCATCGACGTAGTGGCCTGGGCTACGCAACTACAGCGAGCCGCATCGCCCACCGGCGACTTTTCAGATGTCATTGTTACGCCCGCCGTTACATGTACGGAAATTGTCAATACGTTCATTAAAAATCTGTTTGCTGTCGAATTATTCACTGCCCAGGTCGACTTCCTGATTGACACGATTATGATGCAGAATCTGCCGCGCACCTCCTGGAATTTTGAATGGAACGCCTACCGTACGGAGCCCACCAATACCGGCTATCGGTACGCGGTGCTGGTTCGAATGCAGAATCTGATGAAGTTCGTGCTACGTATGGCTGAGTACCATATTTGTTAGTTGAGTAGTGAAAGTAATACAGAGTAAAAATACCTACATCCTCTGTTTCAGTCAATTATTTATTTTATATTTACTATTATTGAAAAAGGTAAACAAAACTTTAATTAAAATGGAATTAATGTTAGCATAATTCGTTTTTTTGGTTTAGTTTTATTGATTAAACGGTCCCCCATCACTCGGATAAAATAAATATCGATTCAACTTTTTCTGTAACGTAACGTACTGATTAATGCCATATCTGGATCAGTATACTCAACCTTTGACGGCTAAAACAGCCGCACACCTACTGCGTCGCGCTACGTTCGGTCCTACACAGACCGAAATCACCAACTTTACCGGGTTGACGGCGGCTACCGCTGTTCAGCAACTCATCAACAACGCCAATTATTCGCCCCCGCCCCCCGTTGATCTAGACAGTACAAAACCGACGGCTGGACAGACGTATCTGGACAAACCGTTCAATGGCGATCGGAATTTCGATTTTGGTCATTATCTGCGGTATTGGTGGATGGGGTTGATGACGTCGCAAACCGCTCCGCCTAGTCTGCTCGACAAACTGACGCTCTTCTGGCAGAACCACTTTGTTACTACGCGTGAAGTGGTTGATGATTACCGGTTTGTGAATAAATACCTGTTGCTGCTACGTAACAATGCCCTGGGTAATTTTCGCTCGCTGGTTACGCAGATCAGCAAGGAACCGGCTATGCTACGTTACCTTAATGGGAATGAAAATGAGGTCGGTAAACCCAATGAAAACTATGCGCGCGAACTTCAGGAGTTATTTACGGTAGGCGCTTTCGACTTTGCGGGAAATAAGAATTATACGGAAGACGACGTAAAAACAGCCGCCCGCGTGCTGACCGGCTGGAAATACACAAACTACTGGGTTAACGGCTCTACTACGTTCGGTACTACGTTCAACCTTACTAAGCACGATAAAACCAATAAGGTCTTTTCGTCAAATTACGGCAATACGACTATTGTTGGGCGTTCGACAGCGACGGCGGGTGATGAGGAACTGGCTGATCTGGTGACCATGCTGCTGAACCATCCTCAGTGTCCCCGCTTCATCTGCCGCAAATTGTATCGGTGGTACGTTAACCCCAACGTCGACCAGACAATTGAAGATAATGTTATCATTCCCCTGGCCAATTTCTTCGCTAGTCCAGCCAACAACTATGCGATTCAGCCGGTCATTGTCAAGCTGCTAACCAGCCAGATTTTCTTTGATACGACCAACATCGGGGCGATGATCAAGTCACCGGCGGATCTGGCGGTGGGCGCGATGCGGTTTTTCAACCAACCGGTGCCGGATATGACGACCGACTATGCCGCTTTCAAGGTGTATTTCGATTTCATGTTCTGGCGGATGCGTGATTTGCAAATGGCCCTCATCGACCAGCCATCGGTGTTTGGTTACGAGCCATATTACCAGACGGGATACACCCGAATCTGGATGAATACGACGACCATCGCCCTACGTAGTGATTACACGGATGCCTACATCTGGCGATGGCTTCAGGTGAAACCCGGTTATAAAATGGGCATCGATCTGGTGGCGTGGGTTACCGCAATACAGCCCAACTTTTCGGATGTAACCAATACGCCGTCCATTTCCTGTACGGACGTACTGGATTTGTTTGCCAAAAATCTGTTTGCGACCGATCTGTTTCAAACGCAGAAAGATTTCCTGATCAATACGATCATGATGCAGGGGCTTCAGTGCTCATCCTGGCAATTTGAATGGAATCGCTATCGGGGGGCGCCTACGAATACCAACTATAAAAACGCAGTTCTGTACCGGTTCCAAAATCTAATGAAGTATATGCTTCGCATGGCGGAGTATCACCTTTTTTAATTGAGAAAAAGCGAAAGCCATCCGGCAGCTCATTCGCTCTTTCATTCTTTCGCTCATTGACTCATGAAACGTAGAGACTTTTTAGCGGCTGCTTCGGCGTCGGTATTGCCGGTAATGCTGAATGGATTTGGACTGAAAGCCATGTCGGGACAGTCTGCACTGGTGCAATCCTTGCTGGGAACAACCGCCCTCGCCAGCGATCGGGTATTGGTCATAATCTATCTGAACGGCGGAAACGACGGCCTCAACACCGTAATTCCGCTCGACCAGTATTCATTGTACAATGGGTTACGTAGCAATATCGCTATCCCGCAAAACTCCGTGCTGGGTTTGGATGGCAATCCGGCTACGGGCCTGCATCCGGCTATGACCAAGATGCGGGATATGTACAATAATGGAAAACTGTCGATTGTCCACTCAGTTTCGTATCCTAACCCCGATCAGTCGCACTACCGGGCAACCGACATTTGGATGACTGCCGTCGATTCCAACCAGACCTCTGATTCGGGTTGGGCTGGCCGGTATCTGGAAAACCGATTTCCGGGCTATCCGGTGGGCTATCCGAACACTCAGATGGAAGATCCACTGGCCATTCAGATTGGGTATTTGACCTCTACGGCCCTGCTCGGGAGTCAGCAGTCGATGGGGATTGCGTTGAGTGACCCGAATAGCTTTTATCAACTGGTCGGTTCTGGCGGACAAACTTCGCCCGGCGATTTGCCATGCTGTGAAGCGGGTGAATTGATTTCGTTCATCCGGCGGCAACAGGCACTGTCGGTGGGCTACGCCACTGAAATCAAAGCCGCTGCCGATGCGGGTGTCAATCGGGCGACTTACCCGGATGCTACCGCTAAAAACTCGCTGGCCGACCAGCTTAAAATTGTGGCCCGGCTGATTGATGGTGGACTGAAAACGAAAATTTATTTTGTGTCGCTGAGCGGTTTCGATCTGCATTCGACGCAGGTTGATACAGACGTAACGGTTGGCGCACATGCCCTTCTGCTAGGAAAACTCTCGGATGCTATTGGCGTTTTTCAGCAGGATTTGAACCTCATGGGCAAAGAAGACCGGGTGGTAGGCATGACTTTCTCGGAGTTTGGACGCCGGGCCAATTCCAATAACTCGAAAGGCACCGATCACGGTATTGCAGCGCCTGTATTTGTGTTTGGTAGCAGCGTAAAACACCGGACCATCGGCCAGAATCCTGATCTGGCGAACTTGGTTGGTACCAATGGAAACAAGGATATTCCGATGCAAATCGATTTCCGGCGGGTGTATACCGACGTATTGAACGACTGGTTCGGCACCAACCGCACGACCACGAGTTCGTTGCTTTTCCACGATTTCCCGACGGTTTCGCTCTTTTCCGATACGGTCGAAACTGTTGCGTCAGGCAACTGGCAGGATCGAAACACCTGGACCGTTGGCCGGATGCCGTTTGCGAACGAATACGTAAAAGTAAATGCGGCTCATACCGTTACGGTGAACCAGAATGTTATGGTGAAAAATATCAAACTGGATGGAAAACTAAAATTTACCGGACCATACAAAATTAGTGTTGTGGGCTAATGGATTTACCATCCTTTCTGTTTTAGGCTAATCCTGTAGGACGTTTCGTCGCGTAGCGACCTAATGTCTATAGCCATCTGTCTTTTTCATATCTATTTTGTCTGTCGCGTAGCGACCAAACTTTATTTGTTGTTTGGTCGCTACGCGACGTAGTGGCTAATTTAGTCCATGATGTTCTACAAACATTAAGTCGCTACGCGACGAAACGCTCTACAAGATCAGCTTCATAGTATACGCCCTGCCAACGTAGTACTGTTTGCGTTGTATTCGGTTATTCTGCTACCTTTACAACAAACCGTATGCAAGCATACTACGTTATGAGACAGGCGTATCAATCACTGTCGTTTACCACCGATCAGGGCGTACTGACCGTTACGTTGCTGGGACCGGGTAAAGGCAATGCCATGGGTCCCGAGTTCTGGGAGGAACTCCCTCAGGCCATGGACGAAATCAACCGGATGTCCGACATCCGCTGCGTTATTTTCCGGGGCAGTGGCGACCACTTCAGCTACGGACTGCACGTAGCGCAGATGATGCCTCGGTTAAGCAGCATGACCACTGGTACGGTATTGGCGCACACGCGGGCAGAACTTATGATGATGATCCGTCAGATGCAGTCGGGTTTCCAGAAAATGCACGAATCGCCTAAACCGATTATTGCGGCCGTACATGGCTGGTGCATTGGAGGTGGTCTGAACATGATTGCCGCAGCCGATATTCGGTTGTGTTCGCGTGATGCAAAGTTTAGTCTGCGTGAAGCGAAACTGGCCATCACGCCCGACATTGGCGGACTCCAGTTCCTTCCTCATATTATTGGTCAGGGATTTACGCGCGAGTTGGCGTTTACCGGCGCCGACTACGATGCTGCTTTTGCCGAACGTATCGGTCTGGTCAACCACGTTTACGATACGCCTGACCAGCTTTTCGAAGCTGCTACCACGTTAGCTCGTCAGATTGCCGACAATCCTGCTTCGGCCGTACAGGGTGCCAAACGAGTGCTCAACTATAGTCTGAATAAATCCATCGAAGATGGCCTGCAATACGTAGCGGTCTGGAACTCCAGTCAACTCCAGTCCGACGATTTTTCGGAAGCCATGCAGGCCACGCTCGAAAAACGCAAAGCGGAGTTTAACAAAAAATCAGATCGAGGATATTAAATAAAGTGCGAAAGAGTGAATGAGCGCTGGACTCAACAAATTCGCTCTTTCGCTCTTTCACTCTTTACTTATGAACGCTACCGGAATGCTGCGCGAAGATGCGCTGAAAGGAAAAACCATTATTGTTACCGGGGGCGGAACGGGCCTTGGGAAATCGATCAGCCGGTATCTGCTGGAACTTGGCGCGAACGTAACGATTTGCAGCCGTCGGTTGCCTGTCATCGAGGCTACGGCGAAGGAGTTAACGGATGAAACAGGCGGGCAGGTTTTGGCCGTTGCCTGCGATGTGCGAAAGCCAGAGGAAATCGAAGCTGTTATCGCACAGACCATCGAACGTTTCGGACATATCGACGGGCTTCTGAATAACTCAGCGGGAAACTTCATCAGCCCAACCGAACGACTGTCGTACAAAGCGTTTGATACCATCGTCGACATCGTGTTACGAGGAACGTATTACTTTACGCTGGCGGTTGGTAAATACTGGATTGAGAACAAAATTCCGGGTACCGTACTGAATATTTCCACTACGTATGCGACTACGGGTTCAGGGTACGTAGTGCCATCGGCGGTAGCGAAAGGTGGAGCGTTAATTATGACAAAATCGCTGGCGGGCGAGTGGGGTAAATACGGCATTCGACTCAACGCCATTGCGCCCGGTCCATTTCCGACAAAAGGTGCCTGGGATCGGCTCTTTCCCGAACCCTTAGTAAAACTTATGGACCCCGTTAGCCGAATCCCACTTAAGCGCGTAGGCGAACACGGCGAACTGGCTAATCTGGCCGCTTTTTTACTGTCGGATTATTCCGGATTTATTACCGGAGAAACCATCACTATCGACGGGGGTGAGGTCTTGATGGCGGGTGAATTTAGCCATTTAGAAAGCGTTACGTCGGAACAATGGGACACTATTGAGCAGACCATCAAACAGGCAAATCGCGCCAGTAAAAAAGAAGGAGGAGAGACCGCTTAAGCTACGTAGAAAGTGCATCGTTTGCATAACTGACGAAAAAGAATTTAACGAGTTTTTGTACAGTGCATTATAGGCGCGCAGGTAGATAGTTACTTGTGTCATGATACGTGTTTTGGTATAGTTGATTTTTATCTATGGTTAATTATTGACACTACGTTCACTGATAATACTGCAAAAACGCAGGTTATTCACTAGTGCAAAATTAACTCCGTATATAGGCTAAAATAAGGAGAAATGTACCGAATTTGGGGTTGGTTCCGACACTAGATTTGGTTATTTTTATCCCATGAAACACGTATCTATTCTTACTCCCATCGGGCATACCAGCCTCACAAATATTGAAGGAACGCACCAGATTTTTTCCGAAGTTAACAAGCTATTGACGAGTATGGGAAAACCACCATTATTCTCAATTCAATTGGTAGGTATTTCCAAAAAAATTAAGCAGCAAAATGGTTTATTTTCTGTAACGCCTGATGCACTTATTCAGGATATAAAAAAGACAGATCTTATTGTTATTCCGGCTATTCACGGTGAGCATTCAAGTAACCTGCAACAGAATAAAAAATTTATCCCCTGGATTGTTCAACAATACAATACTGGCGCAGAAGTAGCCAGTTTTTGTATTGGCGCTTTCTTGTTGGCTTCAACAGGATTACTGAATGGAAAACAATGCGCTACCCACTGGCGGATGGCTGGTGAATTCAGAAGCATTTTTCCCGATGTAAATCTGGTCGATGATAAAATAATGACCGAAGAAGATGGAATTTACACAAGTGGCGGAGCCTATTCGTATCTGAATTTAATTCTTTATCTGATTGAAAAGTTTGCCGGTCGCGACGTAGCCATTATCATCGCGAAAGCGTTCATGATTGATATTGACCGACATAGCCAGTCGCCATTCATTATTTTTCAGGGACAGAAAGAACACGAAGATGAACCTGTGAAAAAAGCGCAGGAATTTATTGAATCAAATTTCCAGGATAAAATATCCGTCGATCAACTAGCCGATATGCTAGCACTTGGCCGCCGAAATCTGGAACGACGTTTTAAAAAGGCGACGGCTAATACGGTAGTTGAATATATTCAGCGAGTAAAAGTAGAAGTGGCCAAAAAAAGCTTCGAATCCAACCGAAAAAATATCAATGAAGTAATGTATGATGTTGGCTATACCGACACCAAAGCTTTTCGCACTACGTTCAAAAAAATCACTGGCTTATCGCCTATTGAATACCGAAATAAATACAACAAAGAAGGGTTAGTAATGGCGTGACGTAGCACGGCCGACCGTACGCGTTAGTCAAACAAAAAATGGGGTGCCAGCTTTTAAACTGGCACCCCATTTTTTGTTGCTACGTTGGCACCATTTTAGGTAGTGCTAACGTAGCATAATCGTTAATAACTGTCATTCTGCTTCAAGTAACCCGGCAGGTTCGAAGCACCGTCTACGGCTGTTTGCGGAATTGGGAAAATACGCTTGAACTTATCTGTGTTCGTTTTCTCGGTCCATGTGCCTTCGTATTTTCCGAAACGTATCATATCGGTACGACGTACCATTTCCCAGTACAGCTCAAATCCTCGTTCCCGGAACAATAAATCCAGTGACATCGACGATAAAGCGGGTGGGGGCGTCGTTACGTTACGTGCTGCTCTTACTACGTTGACGTCGGCCAGCGCACTGGCGGCATCGTTGCTCTTACGCAGCTTGGCTTCAGCCCGCATTAAATAAATATCCGCCAGCCGCAGAATGATAATGTCAGCTTCACCGAAGTTCCGGCCGCTCACCGATTTCTTGCTGAATTCATACTTCTCAACCCGGTAGCCCGTATTGTAATTACTACCCGCAACTGTGAAGTCGATTTGCTCAGTGAAATCAACTGGCTGTGTTGGTCTGTTACGCGTATCGTGATACAGTTTAGCCACTTTGAACTTACCATCGGGGCATTTTAAGAACACGCCGTTCCGACGAATCAGGCCATACTGCTGGCCGCGCAAAATGCCCCGGTTTACGTTGAAATCGGCTTCTGCTACACACGAATCGGCTGGATTAGAGTAAATCCGAAGATTTTGCTTATAAAAACGTGGGTCTACCGATGGGTCGGCGGGCGCGTAGGCGTTAACCCAGCTTCGATAGTAATCGGGCGTTATACCCGGTCCATCAGTACCGTTGGCGTTCGGATAAGCCGGAATTGGAAACTGGTCGCCAGAGAGCGAGAAATAAGCCATCCGGTTGTGTCCATTCAGGTCAGCCCGTTGGTCGACGGCAAAGATCAGCTCTTTATTGTCGTGATTATCCGAATTGAAAATCGAGAAGAAATCTTTGGAAAGCTGATACTGCCCCGAGCTAATGATTTTGTCGCAATACTCGACTACTTTGTCCATGTCTTCCGACTTGAACGTGAATTGCGTAGCGTAGCGGTCGCGGTAAACGGCTGCGTTCAGATACAGGCGCGCCAGCAAGCCCCAAACGGCTCCTTTCGACAGTCGGCCAGGGCCAACGGTTGTTTCCAGATTGGGTTCAACAGCGAGAAATTCGCTTTTCAAATACTCGACGGCCTGTTCTCCCCGCAAAAGGCTGGACGTAGCACCGAGATCGTCCTTCACGAACACGAGCCCGAATAAATCCAGCGTTAGCAGATTGTAGTAAGCCCGCATTCCCCGCGCTTCGGCCAGGTACGTCTTGGCTGCGGCCGTGTTCAGCGTTGGCAACGTATTGGAAGCGATAATAGCGCGCGATAAACCCTGCAAAATGAAGTTCCAGGTGCTACGTATGTTAGGGTCAGTGCTGGTATGCGTATGCTGGTGCATGGCCAGATAAATACCGTTATCGCCCCAGTCGGTGCCGCCCCGGTAAGGCAGAATGGCCTCGTCGGTCGAGATTTCCTGAAGCGCGAAGTAGTTGGTATGCAGGAAAATATCTGGCAGACGAGCATAAACCGGAGCGATGATGCCATCAGCAGCCTGTTGGTCCGAAAGACCAGCTACAGACGCTTCATCCAGTACGCGTTCTGTCAGATTGGTACAGCCGTTCACCACGAACAGGCTAACCAGGGCCAACATGGATATAAGTTTCTTATTCATAGGTTTTAATGCTAAAAAGTGAGGTTCAGACCAAACACAAACGTGCGGGCTTTTGGATAGCTGAGATAATCGATACCATACGATGAAATTCCGTTGATCGTACGGTCGATGTTAACCTCAGGGTCGTAACCGTCGTATTTGGTGATGACAAACAGGTTTTGACCCGTAGCCGACAGGCGAATTCCCGAAATAAAGCGTTTAATACCAATGCTTTTCGGATTGAGGTTGTACCCCAGCGACATGTTGTTGAGTCGGAAAAACGAGCCATTTTTCAGATACCGGGACGAGACCGGTGCCGAATTGTTGATTGACTCGTTAGTATACTGAATCGCTTCAGGGGTCGTATTCAGTCCTTTCGACAGCCGCAGTTTGTAGAAATTGGCGTTGGCCGTATTATCATAAACCTTGTTGCCCGATACGCCATTGAAATTGATAGCCAGATCGAAACCCTTGTAAGCCAGATTAGTATTGAGGTTGAACTGCTTTGTGGGTAGGGCACTTCCAATTGCAACCCGGTCTTTGTCGGTCACGATGCCATCGCCGTCAGTGTCCCGGAACGTACTGATTCCTTTTTCGTCGAAACCCGTAAATTCTTTCAGGAAGAACGTACCAATCGGCTGCCCGTTGATATAACCGTTGATCGTAGCCGACGTCAGTCCCGAACCCGACGCCGAACCAGAAGGAATCACCGTATAGGGTGAGTTTTTCACTACGTTGTCGATAAACGTAATGTTACCGCCAATGTCGAATCGGAAACCGCTCAGACTAGCGTAGCGATAGTTTAAATCCAACTCAAGGCCTTTATTGGTGATGGTCATGTCGGGCACGTTGGTCCAGAACGTACCGGCAGGCTGCACTGGATCCGACGGAATAACTTCAAGCAGAATGTTATTGGAGATTTTGTTGAAGTAATCCACCGAGCCCGAAAGTGCTCCTTTAAAGAGAGCAAAATCAATACCTAAGTCAGTTTGCGACGATACTTCCCACTGAATGTCCGGGTTGGCCAGTCGCGAGTACGACGTACCGGCGGGGTAAGGGCCAGATGCCGTGAGCGGGTAGCTGGTTGCAGCCGACACCTGCGAGGTGAACAGCGCTTGGGTGATCTTGGACGGAATCTCCTGATTGCCAGTACGTCCCCAACCAGCGCGCAGTTTCAAGTCGGTGAATGGCCCCGATTTCAGAAACGCTTCTTCGCTCAAACGCCAGCCCACTGAAAACGATGGGAAAATACCGTATTTGTTGTTGGCACCGAATTTAGATGAACCGTCGGCACGCACCGTAGCAGTAGCCAAATACTTGTCTTTGTATTGGTAATTGGCCCGAGCGAAGAACGATTGCAGCTCATTTTCAATGGCAAAACCACCGGGTTTGTTGTTCGCCAGCGTCAAATCCTGACCAAGTCCGGGATTGTAAATCGGCTGGATAGGAGAAATTGGAAATTTGTTGATGCTGTAACTACGTTCCTGAACGAAAATTTTCTGGTAGGAATGTCCCAAAAGCGCTGATAGATTGTGATCCTGCTTCGCTAATGTATAGGTGAAGTAGTTCTCAATCAACGTATTGCGATTAGTGCGGTAATACGTTTCTAGTCGGCCATCCTGTTGCGGAACCGCGCTGGGTAACGATTGTAGATCACGTACTGAACTCGAATTGTCGACCCCAAGATTGAGCTTATACACCAAATCCTTCGTGATTTTGAAAGACGGTGAAATGTTGCCAACAACCCGATTGATCGTTGTAATGTCCTGGTTCAATGCCAGCGTAATGAGCGGATTTGTACCACTTTGGTATCGGAAAGGATCCCCCTTTTCATCGTAAGCCGGTAAAGTCGGATTGGCCGATATTGCACCGCCGAGCATCCCTTCGATGGGCGGACGGTTGTTCAGCGTGTATGATGCCGTCAGGTTTACATCAACATTTAACCGATCTTCCAGAAATTTCTGCGATACGTTTATACGTCCGGTATACCGTTTCAAATCACTGCCTTTTAAGACACCTTCCTGATTCTGAACACCAAACGAACCGTAATACGTTAGTTTGTCACCACCGCCACTGAACGACAGATTGTGATTCCAGGTGTAGGCCGTCCGCGAAATTTCTTTCTGCCAGTCGGTCGATCCTTTGAAATCTTCCAACACACCGCCCACCGCCGTAACCTGCTTACGGTACTCATCGGCACCGAAAATTGGCAGCGGACGAGCCAGATTGGAAATTCCTAAACTCGACGAAAGATTGATCGTTGAAAAGCCAGACTTTCCTTTCTTGGTGGTAATTAGTACCACACCATTTGCCCCGCGAGATCCATAAATGGCTGTGGCTGAAGCATCTTTCAGTACGTCGATCGACTCAATATCCTGCGGATTCAGGAAGTTGAGCGGGTTCGTAGCACCACCCGTACTCGAATTGTCCAGCGCGATACCGTCGAGCACAAACAGGGGCGTACTGCCCGTCCGAACGCCACCCGGACCACGTATCGTAATGTTCTGAACACCACCCGGTTCGCCACTCGCCGACGTAACGTTTACGCCCGCCACTTTACCCTGCAACAGCTGCTCAGGTGAGTTAATGACACCCCGGTTGAAATCCGCACTTTTGATGGATTTTACAGCGCCCGTCATGTCCTTTTTCGATGCGCTTCCGTAACCGATAACCACTACCTGCGACAACTCGGAAGCTGATGCGCTGAGTGCTACGTTGATGGATGTCCGTCCGTTAACCGCGATTTCCTGCGAAACGAAACCAATGAAACCAAACACCAGTGTTACGTTGCCGTCGGGCACTACAATTTTATAGTTACCGTTGGCGTCGGCTGTCGTGCCCCGTTGTGTACCTTTGATCACAACACTACAGCCGGCCAGGGCTTCATTGGTGGCTGCATCCGTAACGCGACCGCTAACAGTTACATCGGCAGCAGGGCTCTCATTACGGGGCAAATTGGCTATTGTAACAGGCAAAGGTGGATTGTCAGCTAAGGCTGGTGAAGCCAAAAACAGGCTTGCCACCAGAACCCCAATCCGGAAAAGTGGAGGGGAAAAATGGTAGATAAATTGCATAAGAGGTTGGTTAAATTAAAAGGAAAATTACTCAACGATTCAAAATTACTACTTAGTTATGGTATAATTAATAACAAAATCTTAATATTTACATGTTGAATATCTAATAAATTTTTTGTAATGGATAGTAATCTCATTATCAAGAATTATACGTTTTTCAGCAACTTCTTTTTAAGAATAGAGTACAACTATACACGTAAAACTGTCGGCAAAGATCGCCTTTGTCTATTTAGAAAAACTACCTAAACGCGTTAACGTTTCTTTAATAATGTGTCGCTGATTTTGGCAGAAAATAGTAGTAGGTATATAATTAATATCGCTTTAATATGTATCATCTTAAGATCTACAGGTATCAACTACCTTTCTTCAACAACTGAGTTAATATTGATTTAATACCAGATTAACCTAAGCTCCATTTTATCAATTAATTATGACTAAACAATCTACCTTGTCTATAAGACAAGTTCTGATTTGTGGTGTGCTGACAGGCTGCTTACTGCCTTCCTTTCCAATCTGGGCAACCACATTACCGGCCATCGGTTTATACACAACTACGGGTTTGTTTGCTGACAAACCCGTTTCGGGACAGGTTCTTTCGAAAGAAGATAATACGCCTGTGCCTGGTGTGACTGTAGTCGTGAAAAATACCACCAATGGTACGACAACCGATGCCGAAGGACGGTTCAAGCTTAACGTGGCCGATGACAACACGATTCTGGTTTTTTCAGCAGTGGGTTACGTAGCGCAGGAGGTGACGGTTGGTAACCAAAGCACAATCAATATCTCGCTCGCCAGCGACCAGAAAATGCTGAACGAAGTGGTGGTGGTTGGGTACGGAACGCAGAAAAAACGCGATTTGACGGGAGCCGTGTCGCAAATCAGCGGGGCTAAACTCGACAACGAAAACCCGAACTCCGTGCAGGATATGCTCCGGGGAAACATTGCCGGTCTAAACGTTGGTATGTCGCCGTCGGCAAAGGGCGGGGGTAGCCTGCTCGTACGGGGTCGTAACTCGCTGAATGCGGCTACCAGCCCTCTGCTGGTTGTCGATGGAGCGATTTATTACGGTGAACTGTCAGACATTAACCCCAATGATATTGAGACGATTGACGTATTGAAAGACGCGAGTTCGGCGGCTGTTTTTGGTGCCAAAGCGGCCAGTGGTGTTATCCTGATCACAACTAAAAAAGGGAAAGAAGGTAAGCCGGTCATCAATATCAACACCAATATTGGTATGGCCAGCGTATCGCGAAATCAACCGGTGTTGGGTCCGAACGAGTTTGTGTCCTGGCGAAGTGACGTAATGAAAAATATTAACGCTACGTATAAACCAGGCCAGTTCGATAACCCTAATAACCTCCCCGCTGGTGTAACCGTCGATCAGTGGCTGGCTTACGATGGTTCGAAAGGTGACCCAACGACGATCTGGCTGCAACGTTTAGGTATGCAGCCTATTGAAATTGAAAACTACAAGGCGGGCAAAAGCACGAACTGGTACGATATGATTTTCCAGAATGGGATGCGCCAGGATCATACCGTTAGCATTTCGGGTCGAAAAGACGGTACGTCGTATTACATGTCGCTGGGATACCTGGACAATCAGGGAATTATCTGGGGAGACCGCTTCAAAACTGTTCGCAGCCGGATCAATCTGGAAAGTCAGCTCACCAACTATCTGTCGGTAGGGATGACGACCCAGTTTGCTGACCGCGATGAAAGTCCAGTTGTGGCTGATTACAATTTGGCCCGAACGCTCTCGCCCTGGGGGTCACCCTTGAACGATGATGGTACGTATAAATGGCGCCCAAACAACGAAGCCAGTGGCGGTAACAATCCATATTATACCCCCAGCCTCACCGACCAACGTATCAAGATTACGACGTTGAACACTACCTTGTTCGGCAACCTGAAACTTCCGTTGGGCATTACGTATCGGATGAATTTCACGCCCCGCTTTGAGTTTTATGAAAGGTATAACGCCATTTCGTCGAAACACGCCGATTATACCGCTACGGGTGGAACCGCCAGTCGCCAACAAGCCAAGACGTACTACTGGCAGGTTGACAACATCCTGAAATGGAATAAAAACATTGGCTCGCACAACTTCGACGTAACGTTGCTGGCAAACGCCGAGAAATACCAGAAATGGGATAACACCATGACCAATAAGGGGTTTCTGCCCAGCGACGTGCTGATCTGGCACGGTATCAGCACGGGTACGGCGCCCACCGTAACCAGCAACGACGAATACAGCACCGGCGATGGTCTGATGGCGCGTCTGTTTTATTCGTTCAAAGATCGGTACATGGTAACTCTGTCATCCCGGCGCGATGGTTACTCGGCGTTTGGGCAGGCGAATCCGCGTGCTACGTTCTCGTCGGCGGCTTTGGGATGGGTGTTTACGGATGAAAAATTCTTCAAGAGCAGCTGGTTGAATTATGGTAAACTGCGGCTGTCGTGGGGAAGCAATGGTAACCGCGATCTGGGAACCGACGGTCGCTACGTAGCACTTTCTAACCTGACGACTGGTAAGTATCTCTACGTGAAACCCGATGGTTCTGTATATCAGGTGAACCAGTTGTACGTAGACCGGATGCAGAACAAAAACCTGAAATGGGAACGTACGACGTCGCTGAACCTGGGTCTGGATTTTGGCCTGCTCAACAACCGGATCGACGGCTCGATTGAAGTGTACAACTCGTCCACTACCGATTTGCTGGTCCGGCGGTTGCTGCCCGACGTAGTGGGTTTCAGTTTTGTAATGGACAACCTCGGCGAAGTACGTAACCGAGGGGTTGAGTTTCAGTTAAACTCGGTGAACATCAACAAACCGAACTTCGCTTGGCGTACAACTGCCAGCTTCCAGTTAAACCGGAATAAAATTGTTCACCTGTATGGCGATTACGACAAGAACGGTAAAGAAATCGACGACGTAACAAATCGCTGGTTCATCGGTCATTCCATCGATGAAATATGGAATTTCCAGGTCGATGGCGTATGGCAGGTGGCCGAAAAAGAACAGGCTGCTAAATACGGCGTCCGTCCGGGCGATTTCAAAATCAGAGACGTAGACAACGACGGAAAATACACCAATGCCGACAAAGTTTTCCAGGGTTACACCAACCCACGGTATCGCTGGACGCTACGTAACGAATTCAAATTCTTCCAGAATTTCGACGTGTCGTTCGTGCTGTATTCGTACTGGGGCCACAAAGCGGCTTACAACCAGGCGAAAAACATCGACGGCTTCCTCGACCGGACCAGCTCTTACGTAATACCGTACTGGACCGAAGCCAACCCCACCAATGAGTACGCCCGGCTGTATTCCAGCGAAGGCGGTGCTACCGGATTTTCTGTGTACCGCGACCGTTCGTTCATCCGTTTCGACAACATTTCGATGGGCTACACCCTGCCCAAAACATGGGTTCAGAAAGCGCACATTCAGAACTTGAAAGTGTTTGCTTCGTGCCGGAACCTAGGCTATTACGCACCAAACTGGAATTTCTGGGATGCAGAACCAAACGACGATGGAGCCAACGTACCGACGCCCCGCATCCTGACACTTGGACTCGATATTTCGCTATAAGCCTGTTATCCAACAGAATTAATTAACATCATGAAAATCAATAAGAACCATATAAAACAGGGTGTTCGGCTGAGTGCGTTGGTGCTGGTAACCACGCTGACGAGCTGCGATAAATCCTGGCTCGAACCGAAACCGCTGTCCTTTTTTGCACCCGAAAACACCTTTAACGATGCCGCCGGACTACGGGCTACGTTGGTTGCCTGCGAACGTAACATGCGCATCGAATGGTACGGTGATGCTCCGCCGATGGTAACGGAAGCAATTTTTTCTGACATCGCCGTTGAAGGAACCACTGATAAATCGGGTCCGGCGCAGAACATGAATTTGCAGATTACGCCGACCGCGCAGCTCAACAGTGGCGATTACAACAAAATCGGCTGGTACTGGACTGAAGGGTATAAAGGAATCAAGTACGCGAACACCGCCATCACACGTATCGATCAGCCGAAATACAAATCGGAGCAGGAACGCAACGAACTCCTTGGGGCGGCTTATTTTCACCGGGCAGCGCGCTATTATCGACTGACGCACCAGTTTGGCGACGTACCGCTGATTCTGAACGAGGCTACCGAGCCAAAACTGGATTATCAGACGACCAAGCGAGAGGTTATTCTGAAGAAAATGAAGGAAGACCTTGAGTTTGCCGAGAAATGGGTTCCGGCTAATACCGATAAAGGAACGGTGAACAAAGGCGCTGTGAGTCATTTGCTTACGAAAATTAACCTGGCACTTGGCCTGTTCGATGACGCGATTAAGTCGGCCAGTAATGTGATCGATGGTGGTACACACAGCCTAATGAAAACGCGGTTCGGGGCAACGGCTGGTGATGCGACCAAGAACATAATCTGGGATTTGCACCGTCCGGAAAACAAATCAATACCGACCAACCGCGAAGGTATTATGATGGTGATCGACCGACTGCTGATTGATGGCAATTTTGCTGACGGCATTCAGTTAATGCGTAATACGGTACCATTCTGGCACAACAACATCAACACGCCGAGCGGTAATCGCGGTACGATTGATACGTATGCCATTGAGATTGACCAGGTTAATCAATACGGACGGGGCATCGGTCGGGTGCGGCCAACGTATTACTCGACGCACGGCGTTTGGGATGATCCAAAAGATTTGCGCCATGCGCCTGGCAACTGGATGCGGATGCAGGATCTGGTATATAACAATCCGGCGCTCAAAGGCAAGGATACGTATTACGGCAAAAAACTTCAGCTACGTACCGACGCCGGTGCCCTGCTTACCATCGATACGATACGTTGCTGGTTCGATTGGCCTCATTATAAGTTGTTTATCCCCGACCCAGAACGCGTTCAGGCAGTAGGTGGTCATACCGATTGGTACGTGTTCCGACTGGCCGAAACGTATCTGCTACGTGCCGAGGCCTATTTCTGGAAAGGCGATTTAGCCAATGCTGCCAACGATCTGAATCAGGTAAGAACCCGGGCGGGTTGCAGTCCGTTGACAGCAGATAAAATCAACATTGGCACCATTCTGGACGAACGGGCGCGTGAGCTGTATTTCGAGGAACCCCGCAAAACCGAGTTAACACGTATCGCCTACATTCTGGCGCAAACGGGCAAACCGGCTTACAACGGCAAAACCTATAGTCTGAATAACTTCTCGGATAATAATTTCTTCTATGATCGCGTCATGGAGAAGAGCAATTTCTATAACAAAGGTGTTGTTACCCGGCACGGCGACGAATATAAAATAAGTCCATACCACGTATTGTGGCCGGTACCTCAGAGCGCCATCGATGGAAATTCGAAAGGAAGAATTAACCAGAACAAAGGGTACGCTGGCTTCGAACTGAACGTAGCGCCGTTGACCGAACTGCCTAAATAATAGGACATTTGCGAGAAATGTCGCCGATATAAAAACGTTTCTTTTCACTCAATTGATTCACCCGTATTTCGCTACCTAAAAAATAGCGGAATGCGGGTGAATTTTTGGGATTTATACCAACAAGCGGGCCTGTTTTGAGTTGTTTTTACTATGCAAACACCGTCCCTCACCCCTCCCCGAAATAAGGTTGATTCGTTTGAGTCACCCGATTTCTACTGTCTTGACGATCTGTTGACGGCCGAACACAAGCTGGTTCGGTCGGCCGTGCGCGATTTTGTGAAACGTGAGATAACGCCCATTGCCGAAGACTATGCGCAACGGGGCGAATTTCCAGAACATATTGTCCGAAAGTTTGGGAAAATTGGTGTGTTTGGCTCGACGCTTCCAACTGAATACGGTGGGGGAGGGCTGGACCAGATTTCGTACGGTCTGATGACGCAGGAAATTGAGCGGGGCGATTCGGGGATGCGCTCGTGCGTTTCAGTGCAGAGTTCGCTGGTAATGTACCCAATTTTTACGTTCGGTTCCGAAGAACAAAAGAAGAAATACTTACCAAAACTGGCGCAGGGCGAACTGTTGGGATGCTTTGGTCTCACCGAACCCAACCACGGCTCCGACCCCGGTGGCATGGAAGCTAACTTCATCGAACGTAGTGATTACTACCTGCTGAACGGCTCTAAACTCTGGATTACTAACGCCAACATCGCCGATATTGCCATCGTCTGGGCACGTAACGATCAGGGTAAAGTTCGGGCGTTGATTGTGGAACGCGGTATGGAAGGTTTCTCGACCAATGAAATCAAAAACAAATGGTCGCTACGTGCCAGCAGCACCGGCGAACTGATTTTCCGGGACGTACAGGTTCCTAAAACGAATATGCTGCCAAATGCTTTTGGTCTAAAAAGTGCCTTGAAATGCCTGGAGCAGGCTCGCTACGGCATCAGTTGGGGGGCGCTGGGTGCGGCCATGGAGTGCTACGAAGTGGCGCGTCGCTACGCTCTCGAACGTATTCAGTTCAATAAACCCATCGCCAGTTTTCAGTTGGTGCAGAAAAAGCTAGCTGAAATGCTGACCGATATTACGCAGGCCCAACTGTTGTGCTGGCGACTTGGTACGTTGAAAAACGAAGATCGCGCCACAAACGCCCAGATTTCGATGGCAAAACGTAACAACGTTGAGATCGCGCTACGTACCGCCCGCGAAGCACGTCAGATTTTGGGAGCGATGGGGATTTCCGGCGAATACCCCATCATGCGACACCTGATGAATCTCGAATCGGTCAGTACCTACGAAGGTACACATGATATTCAACTCCTGATTTTAGGCGCTGAGATAACGGGTATACCGGCGTTTAAATAAATAGTGAACGTGTGAATGAGTGAAAGAGCGAATTGCTGACGCCAGCGCTCTTTCACTCATTCACACGTTCACTCTTTATTTACCTCTCCGCAATTTCCTTTATCTGTTTCAACAGTCCATCCATGCCCTTCAGC
Organism: Spirosoma flavus; assembly: GCF_054778555.1. Taxonomy (NCBI): domain Bacteria; kingdom Pseudomonadati; phylum Bacteroidota; class Cytophagia; order Cytophagales; family Cytophagaceae; genus Spirosoma; species Spirosoma flavus. The sequence continues at coordinate 623,126 of NZ_BAAGZL010000002.1, read as the reverse complement.
GAGTGATTATAACCGTCTTCGGTGGCGAATCCCTGTTGTGTCCAGGTGAATTCAGTTTGAGTGCGGTCGATGGGTTTTAGGGTATACGTAATAGTCGCGTAATTTTCAGGTTTGTCTTCGGCCCCGGAAAAACCGCTCCAGTAACTGTAGCTAAGTAGCTGATTCGGAACATTCTCCAGCACTACGCCTTTGTCGCGGTACGACTGATTTTCATATTCACCCTGGAATATTACTTCATTGCCTGGCTTCCAGTTAGTTACCGTTTCGGTGCCGTACAGATATTCGCTGATGAGGGCAGGGTTGGTCAATACGTTCCAGACATTATCGGGGCTGGCGTTGATGTTGATGGACTGAGATACAATAAGATCGTTGCGCATAATTGAAAAGTTTTGCTACGTCAAAGTTCGGCTAACGTAGTGACAACTGTATGTCAGTAGTATTTAAGGGCGAAATAGCGCTGCCGTGAGCAATTCACTCATTCACACTTTCGCTTATTCCATAATGCGCCTGTATTTCGTTGGCCAGTTGCTGCATGGTGGTACGTAAGGTATCGGGCTGTTCAATCGTTATGGATCGGCCAAACATCAGCAGCCAACGGGCGAGTCCTTCGGGGTAGGGCGTCTGAAAATGCAACCGAACAGAATCGCCAAGGTCATCTTCCCGCTGAAAACCAAAGCTGTATTTTTCGCCTGACATATAACGACCTACTGATTTGGGCAACGTAATCGTTACGTCCGTTACAGGCATGTCGACTCCCAATCGATCGAGATATTCCTGAAGTGATAATCGCTCCCGACGGGCGAATCGTTGGCCTGTATCAGTCAGTTGGCGAATGCGGTCGATGCGGAAATCGCGATAATCCTGACGCGTTCGGCAAAACGCAATTAGATGCCAGCTCAAGCGATAATGATACAGCCCAACAGGTTCAACTTCGCGTCGGGTTTCGGCATCTTTGTACAGCGAATGGTAGAGAAGTTCCAGTACGTGGTTTTGGGCAATAGCATGCTGAATATGACTCAATAAATCGTCGGAATACGGTTGCTGGAAACGGGGTTTCGCTACGTTGATATGCGCGTCGAGATTATCCAGGTGTTCCTGATCGACCTTTTTTAGTACAGATTTGATCTTGAAAAGTGCCGACTCGAATTCGGTACGTACTGATTCATCAGCCCATTGGTCGATTAATTTGCCGCCTAACAGTAAGGCACTGGCTTCGGCCGTGGAGAACATAACGGGCGGCAGATGGTAGTCCGTCAGAAAATAACCTAAACCTGCCTCCGCGCCGATAGGAACGCCCGCTTCCTCAAGCGACCGAACATCCCGATACACCGTTCGCAGGCTGATTTTGAAGCGGTTGGCTAGTTCCTGAGCGCGAACAACCCGTTTGGTTTGCAGGTGAATCAGAATAGCGGTCAGGCGGTCAAGGCGATTCATAAACAGGATAAAGAAGAACGTGCCGCAAATTACAACGGTAGAGTTGAACAAGCAGTCCTTTTTTTACGTAGAACGTGTAACAGCCTATCTGACGTAGTGAATATAACGTATCAACGAACCCCTTTTTATGAAGATTCTCTTAGTTGAAGACGAAGAAAGGTTGGCTTCGTTTATCCGTAAAGGCATGTCGGCCGAGGGCTACGAAGTCGAAATTGCTTATGATGGACGTACCGGCCTGTCACTGTTCCGACAGGGTGTGTATGACATCATCATATTAGACGTTAATCTGCCGCAGATGAACGGTTTTGAACTGTGTCAGTTGATTCGCTCTGAAAACGAGGGTGTTCCTGTACTGATGCTAACCGCGCTGGACAGTCTGGCCGACAAATCGGATGGCTTTAACGCTGGTGCCGACGATTATCTGGCCAAACCATTTGAGTTTCAGGAATTACTGTTGCGTGTCCGAGCGTTGACCCGTCGGAACAGCCCCAAGCATACGCAGATACTCCGGCTGGCTGATTTAGAGCTGAATCTGGGTACGCAAACTGTAACCCGCGCTGGCAAACGTATTGAATTAACTACCCGCGAGTATGCTCTGATGGAATACCTAATGCTGAATCGGGGAAAAATCATTTCCCGTGTTGATATCAGCGAACGGGTCTGGAACCTGAATTTTGATAGTAATACAAACGTTATCGACGTGTATATCAGCTACCTGCGAAAGAAAATCGACAAGGGTTTTACCCCCAAGTTACTCCATACCATGGTGGGAATGGGATATGTTCTTCGTGAAGGCTGAAAAATATGTATGAAGTATGATATAAAATGTATGTTCGACAAAAGGACGTAGCATCCCATACATCATATATCATACATTTTACATCATACATCATACATCCTTACCATGCTCATTCGGAATCGGATAACCATCATTTTCACGCTGCTGGCTACAGCCATTCAGATCACGCTGTCGTTGCTGGTCTGGTATTTTTATTCACTTTATCGGCAGGAGGAATTTTATAGCAGGTTGCTCTCGAAAGCTCGTGTGGCTGGGCGGGTGTTAATTTCCCGACGGCATCTGCACGATAACTTTTTTAAAAATATGGTACGTACCGATTTGCTCACCATTGTGGAAGAGCAGATCAGCATTTATGATGACCGTCACAATCTGGTATTTACGAACCGAAACTTAAAAGAGTCGGACTATTATAAAGAAAAAATTCCCTTGATGGACACTACGTCGTTGTCTCAATTCAGAAGTGGTCATCTCGAATCGATCTCGTTGCCTTACCGCGACCGGGGGCAATTGTTTTACATTTTTGCATCGGGTTACGACCGAATCGGTCTGGCCAAACTTGGTACGTTGCAGCAGATTCTGCTGCTGGCCAATCTGTTAGGTTTTGCGTTGATTGTATTGGCAGGATGGTACTTTTCTGGTCGGGTGCTGAAACCTATTTCTCAGATTGTGGATGAGGTAGAGCAGATTACGGCTACACACCTGCACAAACGGGTAAATGAAGGTAATCGCCGGGATGAAATTGCCCAGCTTGCCATGACGTTTAATCAGATGCTGTTTCGGCTGGAAGACGCGTTTGTTTCCCAACGTAGCTTTGTTTCGCACGCATCGCACGAGCTACGTACCCCGCTCACTAATACGTTAGGAACGCTGGAAACATCATTACGTTACGACCAGAATCCGGTCGACTGGCGCGATAGTATGGAAGTAGCCGTGGACGAGCTCAAGAAAGTGATCGCGCTGACGAACGGTTTACTGGGTTTAGCCAAAGTGACAGATGGGGCCGTTGCGCTGACCACAATTCAGGTAGATGATTGTCTGCTCAACGCGATCAGTCAGGTGCAGACGAAATATCCGGGCCGTAACCTGCCGCTCCAATTTAAGACAGGCTCAGAAGAAACTTTTACTGTAAAAGGAAATGCTACGTTGCTCACGACGGCTTTTCTGAACGTACTGGATAACGCCTGTAAATATTCGAGTGAAGCGGTTTCGATACAACTGCAGGCGAAGGGCGACCAGATCACTGTGAACGTATCGGATCAGGGACGAGGGATTGCCGAGGCCGATGTTGTGCACATACTCGATCCGCTTTACCGGGGGAAAAACGTAGAAGGTGTGCCTGGCTACGGTATCGGCCTGACCGTAACGCAAAAAATCATTGACCTGCATCAGGGCGTTATCCAGATCATCTCCAATCTGAACCAGGGCACTCTGGTTACCATCAGCTTACCTAGTCAAACTTAAGACGGAACTTTTATAACGGTAATCTGTAGTTTCTGACGATCTCCTCGTTTTGCGACTTAACGCGTTGAAAACGGTATTTAGGGTTGATACTACGTTGCTTATTCATTTAGAGTGGCACAGACCTGGCGACTGTTCTAGCTTTGCTGAACGTCTAACAGCTTAGTAAACAACGATTCGCTATGCGTGTGCTCATTGCTTCTATCGTATTTTTTACGAATATTCACTGTTTGTTGGCCCAAACGTTTCCGGATAGTCGAACCGATGGGAAGTATTATACCGTCAATGGGGCGAAAATCTGGACGGTCAGTTTTGGGAAAGGTGATCCCTTGTTCATTATCCCGGGAGGGCCGGGTGGTGCGCATCCGGGTTTAAGAAGATTTGATACGTTGCATTCTAGTTGCACCCTCGTTTATTTTGACGCTTTCGGCAGAGGAAAGTCGGATACGGCTAAAGACGTGAAAGAATATAGCTTAAAACGAGATATTGAGGACATTGAAGGATTGCGAAAAGCAATGGGTTTTACCAAAATAAATGTTCTCGGACATTCGTATGGCACTGTGGTCGCACAGGGGTATGCGCTGCAATATCCCGATCGGGTGAGTCATTTGCTGCTGTCTGCTCCTTGTCATAGTAATGCCATGTGGCAGGAAAATGACGACAATTATAACAAGGAAATAAGGACGAACTATCCTGAAGTCTGGGATACATTGATGGTCGTCCGCAAACAGGGATATCAATCCAGCGATCCGGTACATCAGGCAATCTATTCGCGCATACCCTACGAGTTTATGTACGCCTACAATCCTACGTATTTCAATACGCCACGAAACTATGCGTACCCCAATAAATACAACACGAAACTGTATTATCAAATGGTGGGTAATGATGGTGATTTTACCGTTGGCAATGACATTGGAAACTTTGATTATAGACCGGTCTTGAAAAATCTGAAAATGCCCATACTCATTATGACGGGACGGTTTGATCGGGTGGCAGTTCCCTGGATGGCGGTGCAGTATAAAGAATTTTGCCCCCAGGCGCAATTTGTGCTGTTTGAACGTAGTGGCCACAATACGTTCGTTGAAGAGCCCGCAAAAACCTTTAAGCTCATCCGTGAATTTTTAAGCAAATAACACACTGATCTTAATGTTAAGCCATTCCTTAATTATGGCTTAAAGGTTATTAGGGATATGTCAGGGTACAGTTGAAAGAATAAGCAATATATAATTTTCTATAGAGTTTCTGTGATAAATACTTTTTATAGTAGATTGCACTCAACTGTTTTCATGTTTTCATTCACGATTAATTAACTCAAATTATCTAACCTTTATGAAAAATTTTTTACCTTATTTCTTACTTACTAGCGGATTATTATTTACTCTGAAATTTACAAGTTATGCAAATGGCTTACCTATAGGACAGGTTATTTCCTCTCCTTCTGCTGATACGTGTCCTTCTATATTCAGTTTTACAGTTTCGAGCAGCAATACGGCAGTTGTCTCCAACGCTTCGCCTACAGCCACTACCCTAAACTTATGCCACGGCGGTCAAATGGTAGTAAGCATGTTAACTTCCGACGGATCAACGGCTAATCTACGCTTTATTGAGCAAATGAACTCGGACGGAAATGTAGCGTTTGAAGGTATACCAGTACCAGCACAACGGACACCGACAGACGTAGGGATTGAATATTTCAACCGTACTTATGGTGCTTATACGTTGCTCAATCTAAACACTCCTGGAACTCTGCGCGAAACATTTACGCCTTATATTGATCTCAACAATGACCGGCAATTTAATCCTGAAACCGAATGTCTCGGACAACCCGCTACGTTTATCTATAATGTCAATACAATGCTTCCTCCGAACCAAACTGTCATTTATTCTGTCAAAACAGGCATTTGGAATGATCCCAGTGTTTGGTATTGTGGCCGAATTCCGCAGATTTCGGACTTTGTTCAGGTAAAGCATGTGGTGACAATTCCAACCAGTTACCAGGCTACGGCAATGCAAATTACATTTGATGCCAGTCGACGACTCCTTTTCAATATGGATAGTAGCGTTCGATTGGGTCAATAATCATTAAAGCTTTTTCGTTAATAACCGGCGCAGGTGAAATAATTAGCGCTTTCTAACCAGACCAATGCGGTCTGGTTTTTTAATTTTAATCCGTTTATAATAAGATTTAAGGATGTGGTTTATCTCAGCCCCAAATAGCTAATATATTGCCTCTTTAGGGTAAAAAATAGTATTATATTTATAATAAAGCCTCTTTACAGTATTGCAATGAACCTGGTTATAGACTTTTCTAATATCTTCTAATCTGCTTCTCATGTCGTTTTAATGTCTTGGTATTTGCTTTGGAGCAAAGCAACATGACATTAAGCTATGCAACGCCGGAGTTACCCCTTGATTTTGCTCTATGGCTTTGGACTGGCACTAGCGCTTTCACTGGCGTTTAATGGATTTCTGCTGTATGAAAAGAGCCGACACTTGATCGTTTACGAAGACGAGTTAGGCAACGTAATACATCCGGCAGACCAGGCAATTTGGCAACAACGGCTTTCCGATTGCCAGCGCGATAATCTAATGAAAGATAGTCTAATACGTCGGTTTGAACCAGTTACTAATGCACCGCCAGATCAGGCAGTTATCGTTCAGCATCCCCCGTCAAAATAATAGATTTCAAACTACAAACCCCCTTGGTGGCTACCATACTACGTTGTGACAACCAACCATAAACAGATCATGAAAAAAGGCCTCGTACTCATACTGGTGAGCGTTTGTGCCTTACTAGGCAACACAAGCTGCTCACATCACGAAGAAGAGAAGGAAGAAGAAGCTAAGTTTCAGGTTACCAGTCCGTTAGTGAGAGATACGACCATTACGAACCAGTACGTATGTCAGGTTCATTCTATCCAGCATATTGAATTAAGAGCACTGGAGAAGGGCTATCTACAGAAAATTTATGTAGATGAAGGCCAATATGTTCGGAAAGGGCAACTTATGTTCCAGATTTTGCCCATTCAATATCAGGCCGAACTGCAAAAAGCAGAAGCTGAAGCCAATTTTGTTGGTGTTGAATTTAAAAACACAAAAGCGCTGGCCGATAGTAACATCGTTTCGAAAAACGAATTGGCGCTTGCGAAAGCAAAACTTGACAAAGCAAACGCTGAAGTGTCTTTGGCAAAGGTTCACTTAGGTTTTACCGAAGTGAGAGCGCCTTTCGACGGCATTATGGATCACTTTCAAGTGCGGTTGGGTAGCCTTGTCAACGAGGGTGATCTGCTTACTACGTTGTCGGACAACAGCAAAATGTGGGTGTACTTCAACGTACCGGAAGCTGAGTACCTGAATTATAAGACTCACGCCCAACAGGAAAACCTGAACAATGTAAACCTGCTGATGGCTAATAATCAGGTGTTTCCGCATCCGGGCGTAGTGCAAACAATTGAGGCTGACTTCAATAACGAAACCGGTAACATCGCCTTCCGTGCTACGTTCCCCAATCCTAAAAGTCTCTTACGCCACGGCGAAACGGGTAACATCCAGATGACATTGCCGCTTCGGAACGCCATGATTATACCGCAGAAAGCTACGTTTGAAGTGCTCGATAAAAAGTATGTATACGTACTGGACAAAGAAAATAAAGTTCGGTCGAGAGAGATCAAATTGGCTGCGGAATTGCCTCACATTTTTGTGGTTAAATCGGGTCTGAACAAAGATGATAAGATCCTTCTGGAAGGCTTACGTCAGGTTCGCGAAAATCAGAAAATAGCCTACAAATACAATGAACCCGCTTCTGTGATCTCGAATTTGAGCCTGTATGCCGAGTAACTCAACCCGTTTAAAAACCAGGAGATATGTTTAGTAAATTCATACGCAGACCTGTATTCGCTATTGTCATATCGGTCATGATCGTCTTTATCGGTGTGCTGGCTATCAGGCAATTGCCTATTTCTCAGTTTCCGGATATTGCCCCTACGACCGTTAATATTTTTATTGCCTATCCCGGTTCCAGCGCCGACGTACTGGTGAAATCTACCCTTATTACGTTGGAACAGGCCATAAACGGGGTTCAGGATATGCGTTATATTGCTACTGACGCAACCAGCGCCGGTGAAGCTACTCTACGTATCATTTTTGAACCCGGAACCGACCCGAACGACGCCGTTATCAGGGTGAAAACAAGGGTGGACCAGGTAATGCCGCTTTTGCCAGAACTGGTTCAACGTGAGGGGGTTATCATTACGCCTATTCAGCCCAGTATGTTGATGTACGTCAACCTCTATTCAAAGAATGAGAGCATTGACGAAAAATTTCTGTTCAACTACGCTACCGTTAAAATGATCCCTGAAATTCAGCGGACCAGAGGGGTAGCGCGGGCGCAAATACTAGGTAGTCGCCGTTATGCAATGCGCGTCTGGCTAAACCCTGACCGCATGCGGGCCTATAATATTTCGGTAGAAGAAGTGATGAAGGCGTTGGGCGAGCAAAGTATCATCGGTCGTCCTGGCCGGATCGGTCAAAGTTCCGGTATCGCAGCTCAATCGCTGGAATACGTACTGACGTATAAAGGACGTTATAACGAGCCGAAAGAATATGAGAGTATCATTATCCGAGCCAATGCCGAGGGTGAAAGTATCCACTTGAGGGATATCGCCAAAGTTGAATTAGGTAGTGAATTCTTTGATATTTATTCCAACCTCGATGGTCATGCTTCGGCAGCGATCGTGCTACGTCAAAACTATGGTAGTAACGCCAGTGAGGTAATTGACGAAGTAAAAAAGAAGCTCGACGTAATGAAAAGTTCCTTTCCTCCGGGGATGGACTATAAAATCAGTTACGACGTATCGCAGTTTCTGGATGCCTCTATCGAACAGGTTATTCACACGCTACGTGACGCGTTTTTGCTTGTTGCTCTGGTGGTGTTCATCTTCCTGGGCGACTGGCGCTCTACGTTAATTCCGATTCTGGCGGTTCCGGTATCGTTGGTTGGGGCGTTTTTTGTGATTCAGGCGTTTGGGCTTTCCATCAACTTAATTACACTTTTTGCGCTGGTACTGGCTATCGGTATTGTGGTCGATGATGCCATTGTGGTGGTGGAAGCCGTGCACGCCAAGATGGAAGAAGAGCCGCATATTACGCCCTTTGGTGCGGTACGGAAAGTGCTTGGTGAAATCAGCGGTGCCATTATTGCCATTACGTTGGTGATGGTGTCAGTATTCCTGCCCATCTCGTTCATGTCGGGGCCGGTTGGTACGTTCTATCGGCAATTCTCGATTACGATGGCAAGTTCCATCGTGATTTCCGCCCTGATCGCTCTGACGCTTACGCCTGTATTGTGTGCCATGCTGTTAAAAAATCATCATGGACACGAGCGCAAGAAAAACTTCCTGTCAAGAGGAATCGATAGTTTCAACCGGGGTTTCGATAAAATGACCGGGCGCTACGTTGGCTTGCTGAAATTAATCGTCAACCGTAGAGTTGTTACGTTCATTGTCTTAGCTGCTTTCTGCGCCGGTATCGTTTACGAGAATCAGGTTTTGCCAGCGGGCTTTATCCCGAACGAAGACCAGAGTACGATTTACGCGATCATACAGACGCCCCCAGGCTCTACGTTGGAAAAAACAAACCAGGTTTCGCGACACCTTCAGAAAATATGTGAAGAGGTGCCAGGAATTGAGTCGATTTCTTCGCTGGCTGGCTATGAAATCATGACGGAAGGCCGGGGTTCAAATGCTGGTACGTGTCTGATCAACCTGAAACCCTGGTCGGAGCGGGATAAGAACGTGAAAGAGATCATGGAAGAGCTGGAGGTGAAATCGAAAGATCTCGGAGCCACGGTCGAATTCTTCGAGCCACCAGCCATTCCAGGATTTGGTACGTCGGGTGGTTTCTCAATGCGTTTGTTGGACAAAACATCTGATACTGATTATCAGGAGTTTGATAAAATCCAGAAGGAGTTCATGGATAATCTGGCGAAGCGGAAAGAGCTGACGGGCTTGTTCTCTTTCTTTGCTGCGAACTATCCGCAATACGAGCTGGAGATTGATAATCAGCTGGCCATGCAGAAGGGCGTGTCTATCGGCAAAGCGATGGATAACCTCAACATCATGATCGGTAGTACGTACGAACAAGGGTTTATTAAGTTCAACCAGTTCTTTAAAGTGTATGTACAATCTGACCCAAGTTTCCGTAGACTTCCGTCTGATCTGTTGAAGCTTTTCGTGAAAAACGAAGCGGGTGAAATGGTGCCTTACTCGTCGTTCATGAAGCTGAAAAAAGGACAAGGGCCGAACGAGATTACCCGGTTCAACTTGTACAACTCGGCTGCTATTCAGGGGCTTCCCGCGAAAGGATTTACGACGGCTGATGCTATTGCCGCCATCCGGGAAGTAGCCGCCAAGACACTGCCACGTGGATACGACATCGCGTTCGAAGGTCTTTCTTACGACGAATCGATTCGGGGCAATGAGTCGCTGTACGTGTTCCTGATTGTATTAGCCTTCGTTTATCTGGTATTAGCTGCTCAGTATGAGAGCTTTATCATTCCGTTAGCCGTTGTTTTTTCGCTGCCGGTTGGGGTATTTGGTTCGTTCCTGCTGCTCAAGCTGATGGGGCTGGAAAACAACATCTACGCCCAGATTGGTCTTATTATGCTGGTTGGTCTGTTGGGTAAAAACGCTGTACTGATCGTGGAATTTGCCGTTCAGAAACGCCAGCAGGGCGAAACGATTCTGAACGCAGCCATCGAAGGGGCCAGAGTTCGTTTCCGCCCGATCTTGATGACCTCATTCGCCTTCGTAGCCGGTTTGATACCACTGATTATTGCAACCGGTGCCGGTGCTATTGGTAACCGTACCATTGGTGCTTCAGCGATGGGCGGCATGTTATTCGGAACCGTTTTTGGAGTCATTATCATCCCTGGATTGTACTACATATTTGGTAATCTGGCAGATGGCCGACAACTGATTAAAGGTGAAGAAGACGATTCGTTAACCGATAGCCTGGTTCATTCAGTAGACCATTTTCCGCAACCTGAAGAAAGCGAAGTCAATGACTAAAAAATTAATAGCGAACGGGTTAGGGATAATAGTTATTACCCTAATGAGTGTCAGCTGTAGTGTACCCCGGCTGATTCAGAAAACCGAAAATAGAGCAGTGCCTGCGAGTTATAACAACTCGCAGGACTCAACCAATAGTGCAAAAACGGCATGGCGGGCGTATTTCACCGACCCTAATCTGATAACTCTGATTGATACGGCTTTACGTAACAATCAGGAGTTAAATATTACGTTGCAGGAAATTCAGATTTCCAGTAACGAAGTATTGGCCCGGACGGGGGAATATCAACCGTTTGTTACGTTAGGTGGCGGAAGTGGCGCTGAAAAAGTATCTCGCTACACCAGTAAAGGGGCCGCGGATGAGATGTCGGAAATCAAACCCGGTAAGCCTACGCCAACCATTTTGCCCAATTCGTATTTTGGGGCCTTCGCCAGCTGGGAAGTCGACATCTGGCACAAACTGCGGAATGCGAAGAAATCGGCTGTTCTCAACTACTTAAGTTCTGTTGAGGGGCGGAATTTCCAGGTTATCAATCTGGTTTCCGAAATTTCTACTTCGTATTATGAGTTGATGTCGCTTGATAATCAGTTGACTATAATACAGCAGAACCTTGTAATTCTGAATAATGCCCTGTCCATTATCAAGCAAGAGAAGGAAGCGGCCAAAGTAACGGAACTGGCAGTACGTCGGTTTGAGGCCGAAGTGTACAAAACACAGAGCCTTCAGTACGAAATTCAGCAGCGGATTGTTGAGACAGAAAACCGGATTAATTTCCTGGTTGGTCGGTTTCCGCAACCTGTTCAGCGTGATTCTCAGAATTTCGGCACCTTAATACCTGCTAAAGTTCAGGCTGGCGTACCTACTCAATTACTGGAAAATCGACCGGATGTTAGACAGGCTGAATTACGGCTGCAGGCTTCCAAAATCGATGTGACCGTAGCGAGAGCCAATTTCTACCCGTCGCTACGTCTTACGGCCGAGTTAGGTGTGATGGCCTACAATCCAATCTATTTGGCAAATCTGCCCGAATCATTATTTGCGTCTTTGTTAGGTGATTTAACTGGACCACTGGTCAATAAAAACGCTATCACGGCTACTTACAAAAGTGCCAGCGCCAAACAGATTCAGGCTGTTTACGATTACGAGCGGACGGTGCTACGTGCCTACATCGAAGTGGTTAATCAGTTGTCGAACATGGATAACCTGGAAAAAAAGTACAATACGAAGAACAGCCAGGTGCAGGCACTTACCCAGTCGAGCAGCATATCGGTTAAGTTATTTACTTCAGCCAGAGCCGATTATATGGAAGTTCTGCTGACCCAGCGCGACGTACTAGATGCCAGAATGGAGCTACTCGAAACTCGGATGCAGCAGTTGAACGCAGTTGTCAATACGTACCGCGCCTTGGGTGGCGGCTGGCGATAAGTAAGAAACGCTACGTTGCTGATATTGAAAACGCTCACTGATTAATAGTGGGCGTTTTTTATATAGGTTCGACAAACGGTTTATAATCCTCAAATTCCCATTGAGCAATCCTGCCAATTTTTTCGGCTACTTTTTCCCAGGAATCTTCTTCAATCGAACGAACGTAGTTATTAATTATATCCAGAATCTCATTGAAATCATACTGAAATACAACCAGATAATGACGTAGCAGAACAGCCGACTGGTTAGGATGCGTTCGCTGAATATACTTCGGCGTAGCCACCATGAGCTGAAAATTATTGGCTCCTTCTTGCCCCTCAATCCCGATGGTCAGATTAAGTGGAAAGCCAAAATCGTCATGAACTTCAGGTTGATAGTCGAAGAAATCAATAACATCAGACGAGTCGCAGCTTACAATAATTGGTTTCATAGATGTTGAGCGTTAATACAAAATACGCTGATCGTGTTGAACAACTACCCTTATTTTTACGTAGTGAGAATAACAAATAAACGAACATAATGGAATCTTCCAGCATTCAGCACAACTCACAACGACACCGATTCGAATTAGAAACCGATGGCAAACTTTCCATTGTGGCTTACCACAAAGTAGATGACGATACGTTAGCGCTAACGCACACCGAAGTAGACCCCAGCCTGGAGGGGCGTGGTATTGGTTCGAAGCTTGTAGATGGCGTACTGCACTATATTGAAGATCACAACCTTAAAATCGTACCACTCTGCCCGTTCGTTTCCGCTTACCTAAAACGGCATCCCGACTGGAACCGGGTGGTTTCTACTACGTATTCGGTTAATGATTTTTAGAGAGTTGGTAATTTTCGAGGCTGCGGAGGGTGAACGGGCGAAATCCGGTCACCTTTTCGTATCCAGCGCCATAGGTCGGTAACTATCGCAGGGTAGATCGTAACGCCTATGCTGTAATAGGTGCCGTTAAAGTTCTGATCGATAGCCGTCTGAAAAACGGAAAGTCGGTAACCCAACTGCGCACTCAGGCCAACCCAGCGGGTGGCTCGCCATTGGGCATAAGCACCTGCCTGCAAGGGAACAAAAAAATCACGGCGGCTCCGGTCTCTCGGCGTTTCTTCCCGAAGATTTAGCGGAATGGCGTTGGCCACTCCACCGCCCAGCTCGACGGGAATACTGACTTGCCACTTTTGATTATTGGTGATGTTGAACCAGTACAAAAGGCTCATAAACCACATATCGGTGCGGGTATAATAATCCAGATTGATACGTCGGGAGGCTGCTCGGCTCCAGTTGATCAGGCGCAGATACGTAGCGTAGCTAATCCAGTAATACCCGAGCGTAATCTGGTGTCGTTTCAGGCCAAATTGAATACCGGCGTTTACACCCCAAACGTTGACGTGTTGCTGTTCAAGAAATGAATCGCGAAAATCAAGGTTGAAGGCAGGGGACAGCTTCGGCCGTTTTAGACGTGCCGAGTCGGTCGGTATTAACGTATCACTGCTGGCAATCAGTAAATTGCAGGCTATAAGAAAGGCAGCAACCATAGTGCCTTACTAACTGAAAAATGGGGTACTGGGTTAAAAAAATTGATTGATTAGCTGCTCAGCCATTCCTGAAAACTACCAGCCCGCGTTTTAACGAAACTGTGGACAATTCCCAGTACTACGTTTATCAATAGGCCGCTCGCTAAAATGGACGTTTTGCCAAGGAGACTTGGAGAACCGAAAGCGATAAAAAATGTAGCTATCCAGGTAATTACCATGCTGATAGCAATTAGTGTTTGTAGAATTTTATTCATGTAATACTGATTCTGAAGTCTTTTCTGCTCGTAATTGCTTCGTTGTTTTACGCGACCCATCATGACTCCAACCCGGCGGTCCGAAAATGTAACCGATAGCTGCACCGAAAGAACCCGCCCGACGGACATCCCGCCCAATAGCCGCCCATTCGTGAAAGGCAATACGTACCGGATTAAACGTATTGATATTCGTCGTTAGTCCGTACGTCGGCCGCTTATGTTCGTCCTGGAACGTACCGAAAAGACGGTCCCAGATGATGAGTATACCCGCGTGATTTTTATCCAGATAATCCAGATCGGAACCATGGTGCACCCGGTGGTGCGAGGGGGTATTGAAGATAAATTCGATGGGAGACGGAAATTTGTTGATGTGCTCTGTATGAATCCAGAACTGATACAACAGACTGATTGACTGCATGGTCATGACGGCCACTGGCGAAAATCCAATCAAGGGAAGCCATATCCAGAAAACAAATGCTCCTGAAATATTACCCGTCCAGGTCTGACGTAGCGCCGTGCCAAGATTATATTTCATTGACGAGTGGTGCACTACGTGCGATGCCCAGAAATATCGGCTGCTGTGACTGATTCGATGAAACCAGTAATAGCTAAAATCGTCGGCAAAAAATAAGATTACCCACGCCCACCATTGGGTCATGTCGACGGTAAACAGCCGAAATTTATACACCAACGAATAGGTACCAAAAACAATTAGTTTCCCGACAAACCCGATGATAACGTTGCCAATACCCATCGATAGACTGCTGGCCGTGTCTTTGGCGTCGTAATAATCTTTCTGCTGTTTAGCCGTTACAATGACTTCAGCAACCAACAGAATGACAAAACCCGGAATGGCGTACTGAATCAAATCCCTCATACTTTTTCTGACTTTTATGCAAGTTAAGGAATAAAGAGTGATGATCCTGCTACCGCCTATTCTCGTATTCTTGTATCAGCAGCCTCGTAGCTTATTTCGCCCAGCCTTGGGAACGACTAATACGTACAAGCTCAACAATACTGTTGATCCCTAACTTCAAATAAATGTTTTTACGATGGCTTTTTACAGTTTCAAAGGCGATGGATAGATCATCGGCAATCTGCTCGGCGGTTTTCCCGGAAACCAGCCCCTGAATAACCTCTTTTTCGCGCCGGGACAGCATGGCGCCTTTTACAAAATCGTCGGATGAATCGGGTAATTTCTGGAGTTTGGGATCGAAGAAATAGTTGCCTGCCAATACGGAATGAATTCCCTGAATGAGCACTTCCGAAGGCGAATCTTTCAACAAGTACCCTTCTAAGCCAAGTGCTTTTGCTTCAGCTACAAAATGAACATGGTTGTACATTGTAACTAGAATGATTCGTAAGCTCGGTACAGTCTGACGAATGATACGTGCCGCTTCCAATCCGTTGAGATTCGGCAAATTAATGTCAAGAAGCAGTAACTCAGGATTGTGTCTCTGGATTGCATAGGTTAGGTCAGAACCATCGAAAACCTGCCAGATTGGTCCAAAAATAGGACGTAACATGCTGACAACAGCGTCATTAAACATGCGATGGTCATCGGCGATCAGAATACTTACCTGAGACGTACTCATAAGGAATCTCAATAAGGGTGGTCGTACCCTGCTCGCTGGTATCGGTGTGCCAGCGAGCATTTAGATAATTGACCCTTGAAGATATATTTTTCAATCCGATTCCGGTCGATCTTCCTGCATTTTCTGTGATCTTATGTCCAACACCATCATCGTCAACTTCCAGGCTTATACCATCGGTATGAAATAATAATTGCACTAAAACCTGCTGAGCCTGAGCATGTTTGTGAACATTATGAATCAGTTCTGACAAAATTCGATACGCGTTCAATTCAATTTCAGGTGAAAGGCGCCTGGGTTCGCCAAACGTAGCAAACTGGAATCGTGTGTCGTTCAACGAACGTACCAGTTGCTGTACGCTCTCAACCAAGCCAAGTCGCTCAAAGTCTGGTGGCATCAGGTTATGAGCAATGCTACGTACCTTATCACCGGCCTGGGCTGAAATGGCTTGAATGTCAGCCACTTTGTCCTGTAGCTCTGCTAATGTCTTTGCGTAGAGACTTTGGGTAAGCTGGTGATTAATGGTGGCAATAACACCTCCAAGGTCATCGTGTAAATCGGCGGCAATACGTTGACGCTCAGCATCCTGAGCGGTTATGATTTCACGTTCTGCACGACTTAATTGGATCAGGGTGGCTTCTCGCTCACGGATCAATTGCTGAATAGTGCCGATTCCCAACACGATAATCTCGAATAATGGGGCGTAGTAACGGAGGTAATAATGCCAGTCCTGCGTAGTAATGAGGTCGGCACTATCCAGCACGCGAACCACCACAATAAACAAAAACGGTGCAATCGCGACCATATACGAGCGGGCTTCATAACTCCCTGCAACCAGGCAGACGAGCAGGTAAACGAATGTAAAACCAGCGGTAAAGCCCGTTAGAATCAGCGCTATATCGGCATTACGTTCCTGAAAAGGCGTTAAAAGCACGTATAAAAACCAGCAAATCTGTATACCAATGACGGAATAGCAGGCACATTTAAGCCACGGAATCGGTTTAGGGAGTCGTTTGTAGACGTATTGCTGGGTGAAAAGCAGGTTAGCGATATAGCTCATCGAAACGCCCAGCGCATAGCCTTTTATCTGATTAAACGGCTCGGGTGCGTAATGAGCCATCATACCTTCGATATTCAGATTATAAATTGCCGTCCCGAAAGCCTGAATAGCGTAATAGAGCCAGATAACATTCCTCGATGTCAAAAACAATAACAAACCAGCCGTCGCAATAAAGAGAAGTATAATGGCGGGTAGCAGCAAGACCGTAGTTTCAGTGGCATGATAATATTCGTAGGCAGGTTTCTCCCAGATTCGGATGGGTGTAATTAACGTACCACTACGTTCCTGCGCTTTTATGAACACTCGTGCTGACTGATGCGCCTGAAGATGAAGCGGAAAGGCAAAATAGCGTGAGGGGATTTCCCGATCCCAGAGCGGGATATGCCAGCTGTCATGTTCTATTTTCTTAGTGATTTTTTGCCCATCCAGTACGTAAAAACTCATTTCATCGGCATACACGATGTCAACTTCCAGTATAAACTGGCGGACGCTGTTGGTCGTGTTTTGGCAAGTAAATGTGAGCCAATGTACAAGCCCATCTGTACCAAAATTAGGCTGATGTGAGCCTACCGGTTTAAACTTGTTCAGATCGAGTTGATTAATAGTGCGGGTGCCAAGAGAGTCGGTGAAAGCCATCAGACAGTCCGACACATATGAGCCGGTAGTAAGGCTGTCTAAATAAACACAAGGTTGCGCCCGGCTATGGAAAACGAGTAATGAAAATAAAAGACCTAGAATAAGCCTTCGCATACGGGTTGGTTTTAGTACCACAAAAGAAAGCAGATTCTTAGATAAAAAAATCCCCCTTTAGGGGGATTGTCTGTCAATCATTAGAAGGCGAATTTTGTATTGATAAAGCATTATCCACACAACTGAAAGATTAATTTGACGAACTCTGTACGACTTATTAGACATTCTATCCACACCATTTTTGTATCGTCGTCAAGTAGGAGTTATCTAGGTAAGTGAAGATAGTAGCTCCGTAAAGCATAAAAAGCCGTGCCTGTTCTAGTTGGCGCGGCTTTTTTTTACCTAATTGATGGTATTATTGCTTCACAAATTCGACACGGCGGTTCTTGGCTTTTCCCTCGAACGTAGCATTATCGGCAATGGGTTTTGTTTTGCCATACCCCTTGGTAGTGAGTCTGTTACTGTCAATACCCATTGATACAAGCTGCGACTTAACAGTGTTAGATCGAGCTTCTGAAAGCTTCAGGTTGCTAGCGTCGTCACCGTCTGAATCGGTGTGGCCGCTAATTTCAACCTTCAGACTAGGGTTAGCAGTCAAGGCATTCACAATGGCGTTGATTTCGCCCATCGACTGTGGTTTCAATGTCGCTTTATTCACGTCGAACAGGATGCCGTGCGAAACGTATTTCCCATCTGTAAAGGCTTTGCTGATCAAATTCATACCGCCCCCGGCAGCCAGCTTAAAATTGCGGAACATCATGTTCTTGCCATCGCTGGCATCGCCACCGACTAACAGCGAAGTGGCTTTAAAAATAACTTCAGGTACGACCAGCACTCGGTACTGATCGCAGTAAATTTTCACCTGGTTATCTTGCACAGCAATAGCGTAGTGGTGCCACTTATTAAGGTAATTTTCGGCTGCAATAGCTTTAGGGTATTCGCCATTCAGTTTAGTATTAGGACCATCAAACACCGAATAATCACGGTTTGATCTAATACTCACAACGGGTTCTGCGCCATTCAAAAATTGAATGTAAATGCCTTCGTTACTGTCGTAGGACTCATCGAGATAACTGTCGAATTCAGCGGTAAAGTTTTTGGGTAAATAGGCTGGTGTTTTTAACCGAGGAGCCACTTTGGTATAATATTTAGTTATAAAGAAAGCTTTTTCGTCGCCCGCTTTATTAACAACCGCTTGTCCCTCAATGAGTTTCCAATGTAGATCGAATTCCCCTAACGGAGAATCGGCCAGATCATCGGCAAAAATAATTTTGTCGCCAGCCACAAAGTCGTAATTCTGATACGCTTTGATGTCCTGAGCCAGGCAGGGGAGAGGAAGCAGGAGAAGGCCTGCCAGAAAGTGTTTCATGAAGAAATAGGAATAGGCTTGATAAGTTGTGAATGGAATGAACAACTGAACGTAGCAACACGTATCTTATCGATAAACCCAAATGGTAAAATAGGCTCATAATGATGTAGTTAAGCATCGCTCGCCCGCAAAAGAATGTATTCGTTTTACCAGTACTATTAATTCTTGATTAAAAAAAGGCGAGACTGCTACGTAGCAGTCTCGCCTTTTTAGTTATTGGTATATAATTAATGAACTATCGGTTCATTGAAATGAGGAACTCTTCGTTTGTACGGGTGCCTTTCATACGATCGAGCAGGAAATCCATCGTTTCCATTGGATTCATATCGGCCATGTGTTTACGAAGAATCCAGACACGTTGCAGCGTTTCTTTGTCCAGCAACAAATCTTCACGACGTGTTCCGGATGACAGTACGTCGACAGCCGGATAAATTCGCTTGTTGGCTAGTTTTCGGTCGAGCTGAAGCTCCATATTACCGGTTCCTTTGAATTCTTCGAAAATCACTTCGTCCATTTTCGAACCTGTGTCGATCAGAGCGGTAGCAATAATTGTCAGCGAACCGCCATTCTCTACGTTCCGAGCGGCACCGAAGAATCGCTTGGGTCGGTGCAAAGCGTTGGCATCTACACCGCCCGATAGAATTTTACCCGAGGAGGGAACAACAGTATTGTAAGCACGTGCCAGACGTGTAATGGAGTCGAGCAGAATTACTACGTCGTGACCACATTCAACCATCCGTTTGGCTTTTTCCAACACCATACTCGAAACTTTTACGTGCCGGTCGGCCTGCTCATCGAACGTAGAAGAAATCACTTCAGCATTTACACTACGTGCCATGTCGGTCACCTCTTCCGGACGTTCGTCAATCAGCAACACAATCAGGTAAACTTCGGGATGGTTTTGCGTGATGGCATTGGCTATCTCCTTAAGTAGTACCGTTTTACCCGTTTTAGGCTGGGCCACAATCATCCCACGCTGGCCTTTCCCGATAGGGGCGAACAGGTCCAAAACGCGCGATGAATAGTTTTCAGGACGGTTGCTCAACCGAAGATGTTCGTCGGGGAAAAGCGGAGTCAGGTATTCAAACGGAATCCGATCACGAATTTCTTCCGTCGTTTTCCCATTTACGGTCGAAACACGTAGCAGGGCAAAATATTTTTCACCTTCTTTCGGTGGGCGAATGGCTCCACGTACCGTATCACCTGTTTTCAGGCCAAACAGTTTAATCTGCGAAGGCGATACGTAAATATCGTCGGGGCTGGCCAGGTAGTTATAATCAGCCGAACGAAGGAACCCGTATCCGCCATCCTGCATAATTTCCAGTACGCCCTCATTATCAATAATGCCGTCGAACTCCCGGATGTGCTGATTATACTGTCGACGGATGCGATTCTGGTATTCCTGCGCTTCACGAGAAGGACCGGTTAGATTAGGCTGACCGGCCTGATTCGTTTCGGGTTGACCGGGTTGCACAGGCTGATTTTCAGGATTTTCCTGCGCTTCAACCGCCGGCTGAGTTACATTTACAGGAGCGTTTGTAGGCTCAATATTTGGAGCTGTGTCGGCCGAAATAACGGTTGGCGTCAGAAACTCGTCATCGTGATGTGCGCCAAAATTTAGCGTTAGCTCATCATTTGCCACACGTTGGGTACGAGGCCGCTGATCCCTGCGCTGATTATTATCCCGCTGACCGCCGTCGCGTGGCCCAGTATCGCGTTGGCCGCCTTCACGGTTGGGCTCAAATCGTTGCCGATTGTTGTCGCGTTGACCATTTCCATCAGGTCGTGAAGGACGTGACTGGTTATAATCAGGCCGCCCGTTCCGTTCGTTGCGTGGAGAACCGGGGCGGAAATTCCGGTCGTTCGATGGTGTATTAGAATCCCCCGAATTTGTTTGACCACCATCACGGCCATTATCGTTCCGGTTACGGAGTTGTTGGTTGTTTGGCCGTGGCTCATCGATACGGGAGCGCGGCATACGAGGCTGTTGTTCCGGCGTTTCGGTTGGCAACGTACTAGGTTCAGACGAAGTAACCACTGGCTCAGACGTAGCAATAACTTCAGGCTCTGGCGTTAGCACGACAGGCTCATCAACGGGAGTTGGTGCTACGTCGGTAGTTTCAACGGCTTTCGGAGCAGTTTCCCGGCGGGTACGACCACGAGGTTTCGGTGTTTCCGAAGCTTCCGGCGTTATATCAACTGGTGGGCTTACCGGTGTAGGCGTTTCAATGACGGCTTCGGTTGTTTTCGTGCGACGACCTTTGCGCGGAGTTTCGACAACGGGAGCCGTTTCTTCCGGTCCGGGTCGAAGCGCCTGTTCGCCTAAAATTTTCAGAATAAGTTTTTCTTTTGTGTATTTAGCTGTGTCGCGAATACCAAATTCAGCGGCAATTGGTTGAAGCTCCGAGAGGAGTTTCATACTTAAATCTTCCTTGTTATACATAGAGGTCAGGTTAGCGATAAACCTTTAAAGGACCGTTGGAGCGGTAAGGATGGAAATTGGGACTTGTTGAAATAAGAAAAGACTGTTTTGATTGACTGGCGGAAAATCAGGTAGTACAGCGGTCCATCAAGTAGGAACACTGAGTGGTTAATAAAATTAACCTTCACAGATTCAGGTAATTACGTAGTGAAAAAAGAACCAAAATTTTAAACTGGGATGATTTTATGATTCCGAACCTAATGTTCTGGTGGGGCCAGACAGGCCGGTTGTCAAACTAATTAGAAAACGACGATGCGATGTTGCGCTGGTCTGCCGTAGGTATTACTGCTGAATATGAGTTACGGCTTTCAAAAAGCACTACCTGCCGCGCTAGCTTGATGGAAACAAATGTACTAGTTTGTTCCGGTTTTGTCAAGATAACGTTATTGTTAGGCAAATGTTTCCCCAATCAGCTTAAATTAATAAACACTTTTCAGAGATAAACTTGCCTGCCAAGTTCCGGTGTACGACCCGTCAGTCACTAATACATATACAAATAACAGGCCCGAACTGTTTCTGTCGTTAAAAAAACTTAATTCGCCACAGATTTACAAATTTTGTGGCCGAAATCAACGTTGGCTGTTCAAGTATTCATGGAATTGGAACGCAAATCTCCCACTGCTACGTCATCACCGCTGAATCTGGTGATCGACTGGGGAAATTCGAGTTTGAAAATAGGTTGGTTCGATGGAGCAACCCTGCTGGAAACAAAACGATACGTGTCTATTGATACGTTATTCGCTGATATAAAGCAACGTAGCGTGAAGCAGGTGATTGTGTCGTCGACAAGCCGCCCCGCTGAAGAAATTCGTACTCAGCTAACGGATTTGCAGGCCGCTATTCTGATACTGAATTCGCAAACGGCCGTGCCCATACGAAAGGCTTACGATACGCCCGCTACGTTAGGGGCAGATCGGGTGGCAGCAGCAGTCGGGGCCGTTACTTTATTTCCAGGCGAACCGTGTCTGGTGCTAGATTTGGGTACTTGTTTAACCGCCGATTTTGTTGACGCCGATGCTACGTTTCAGGGTGGACTGATTTCGCCGGGGGTACGGATGCGCTTTCGGGCGATGCATGAGCAGACTGCTCGTTTGCCAATGATTGAGGTAACGAGTACAGACGTAGCAGCGGATTGGCCAGTTGTGATAGCCAGGAATACGCGGCAGGCAATGGAGAGCGGTGTTCTCAATGGGATGCTGTTTGAACTGAATGGACTCATAGAATACTATCGGTCAACGTGGCCAAGCGTAGTGGTTTTGGTGTGTGGGGGTGATGCTTCGTTTTTTGAAAGTCGTCTGAAACCCCCGATATTTGTAGTTCCCGAACTCGTGCTGATTGGGTTGAATCGAATTTTACGTCATAATGTTGAGAATTTACAGACAGGTACGCCAGATAATAAGTAGTAGTTTGCTGGCTGTTGCCGCAACATCGCCGGCAGTATGGGCGCAGAGTTTGGGTAACTCGCCCTATTCTGCTCTGGGAATTGGCGATACGTATAGCGAAGGTAACGTAACCAATATGGGTATGGGGGGCGTTGGTGTGAGTAACGCCAGCCCGTTTTACTTAAATCTTCAGAATCCAGCGTTATTAGCGCGTCGGTCGCGATTTACGGTTTTTGAAGTAGGACTAATAGCTCAATCGAAAGGCTTAAGTCAAAATATTAATAATGGCCGACAAAGTCAACGTAATTCAGGGGGGAACTTAGGCTATCTGGCATTGGCTTTCCCGGCCAATTCCCGCTGGAATATATCGTTGGGCCTGCGACCTTATACGTTCGTTAACTATAATACGCAACAAAAAGAGCTTGTTCCTGGCACTAACTTCTCGGCAGAATACAATTATAAAGGAGAAGGCGGGCTGAATAAAGCTACGCTTGGAAATGGTTTCCGTCTGACGAAAAATATCTACGCTGGTGTAGATGCTTCGTTTCTTTTCGGAAACATAACCCACTCATCCGACTCCCGCGCTTATATCAGTTCCGAAGATTTACGGGTGAATCGCCTGAGCCGGACAACATATAGCGATATCGTATGGCGTTTAGGAGCTGCCTGGCGCCCGAAACTAACCGAAGCCTGGACGCTGAACGTAGGTGCTACGTATGACCCACAGACACGTATCAACGCGCGTCAAACCGATATTTATCAGCAAACAACGCTGGCGGGCCAGGCCCTGGCAGCCCCGGATACCATTCGACTCAACTCGAATGGTCAGGTAACGTTGCCGCAACAGGCTCGCTTCGGCATTAGTCTGGAAAGAAACAATACGTTGGTATTTGGTGTTGACGTAGGGTTTCAGCAGTGGGGTCGCTACCGCACGGCCGACAATAAACCAGGAAATCTTGTTGATGCTATGAACATAGCCGCTGGTATCGAATACACACCTAAAGCCAGTTCCATGCGTTACCGTGATTTGATTACGTACCGAGCTGGTTTTCAGTATAATCAAATGCCTTATCGCGTCAACGGTTCCCAGATCACAGACATAAACGGCAGTATCGGTTTATCGTTACCATTGGGTGCTTATTTAGTCAACCACGTAACACTATCTATCGTTGGCGGCCAGCGTGGCGTCTTAACAGGAACACAAATTCGGGAACAGTACGTGCGATTTGCACTGGGCTTCTCCCTAAACGACTGGTGGTTCCGCAAGCAAGTGGTCGACTAAACAAGATTGTTGAATGATGAATGACGAATGCAATATAATTGCCCTAAAGAGTAAGAAGCTTCCTGTTTGGTTTCGTTGGACTTTTTATTGCTCATTAGTCATTTTTAATTATTTACTGCTTGCCTGCGAGGAACCCAAAAAAATTAAAAACGTCGCCCGGTACACTGGACCTATTGAAGAAATCAACGACGTAAAGCTGCTGTATAGCGAGAATGCTATGCTGAAAGTGAAGCTGACTACGGCCAAGCAGTATCGGTACGAAAACGACAATCGAAAATACCCTAAGCCTGTCAATATTGTATTTTATGGACCAACCGGCGATGAGGTAACTACGTTACGTTCTGATTCAGGCCGCTATGATCGGGTAAAAGATTTGTACACGGTAATGGGTAACGTAGTGGTTATCAATAAGCAGAAACAGGAAAAACTACTTACGCCTGAACTCACCTGGAACCCAGTTTCAAAAAAAGTATACACAGATAAGCGAGTGACCGTACTCAGTCAGCAGACCGGAGAGAAACTGTACGGCGTCGGGCTCGATGCCAATCAAGATTTTTCCCAATACTCTATCCGCAAGCCAACCGGAATTTTCAATATGGAAGGAGGAATTTAAGGAGCCTCCAACTGCTTGAGTGATAAGAGTCCCTTCAATTACTTTTTACACTCGTTCAAAATCGGCGTTACGTCGGTGACGTTTATCAACTTTTTTTCATTTCCCCATTCGTTGTAGATGTACGTAACAAGCTCGGCTACTTCTAAATCGCTAAGTTGCGGCTGAGCTGGCATGGGGTGGTTATACGTTTTACCATTGACTACAATTGGTCCTTTCTGACCGTAACGAATAAGGCAGATAACACTGTGTTTATCATCCAGATAATCGGAACCTGACAGTGGCGGATAGAGTGCTGCCAGCCCTTCCCCTTTCGATTGGTGGCAGTTGGCGCAATTATTTTTGTAAATAAGAATGCCTTCTGTAATGTATCGTTGCCGCTTGATTTCCTCTTCGCTCTGACAGGCAAACACAGTCGTGAGAACGAGAATAATTGTGAAAAGGCCAGGAAAATTATACTTCATGATTTGTATTCGGCCAGGAGCCGATTCATATCATTAATTAACTTATCAACACCGGCCTCAGTGGTACCATCGTAAATGCCCCGGATGTGCCGTTCTTTATCAACGAGAATGAATGCTCCACTATGCACAACACCACCAGGAGCAGAGCTATCTTCCTGTGCCGTAACCATATAGCTGCCCTGGCCAATGTCATAAATCTTCTCACGATCGCCCGTCACAAACAGCCATTGGTGATCAGTTACGCCCAGATCTTTGGCAAATTGGTTAAGCACCGAGACCGAGTCGTGGGCCGGGTCTATGGTATGCGACAATAGCATTACGTTCGGGTTACCCTTGAATTTTTCGTAAACTCGCTTCAACTGCACTTTCATTTTGGGGCAGATAGTCGGGCAGGTCGTAAAGAAAAAATCCGCTACGTATATTTTTCCCGTTACTGTTTTAGCCGTGACGGTATCGCCATACTGACTGACAAATTTGAAGTCAGGAATGCTATGATAGACAGAATCTATAACTGTCTTGCCGTCAACTGTTTTAGTAACGGCTTCTCGTTCTCCCAGAATCGGAAGTTTATCATCGGATGAAGTACAACGTAGTAAAAGCGTTGTCAGGATAAGCAGTAACGTAGTGCCGTTACTTTTTTTGTAGAAACTGCGTAGCCTGGTCAATACTGGATTTAACTTTTGTTTTAACATCGGTAATTTTTTCTTTTTGATCACTCAAATAACGTAGCGCATCATCCGACGACAGTTTAGCCAACGTATCGCCATTATAATGGTCCATCCAGCCCCTCATCAGGCTATCCGCTACGTTTAAGTTTAAAAGCAAGCGGCTGGCCTGTGCTTTTTCTTCGCTGGTTCGTAGCGTTGTGGTTGCCGAGCCGGTTTCTTTAACGCTGTCGATCGCTGCTACGCGTTGATTCAGTTGTTTCTGAAGCCGCATAATGTCGTCCATTTTGGGCATAACTTCGTCATGGAGCGCAAACACTTCATTTTCAGCTTCCTTTATATCGTCACCGGATTTACAGGACTCAAAACCAGCGGTGATAAGAAGAAAGCCTGCCAGGGCTAAGTTAAATTTTCTCATAGAAGTGATTAAATTATAGATTCGTTCTTTTGTCATCCTGACGCAGGAGGGACGGCAAAAGAACGATTTTAGTTTCATTTGGTAGCCGGAATAGCACGCTGTTTCAGCATTTCGCGGGCATTTTTGAGAGCGCTGGCCGACGGATTCTTGCCGCCAATCATCTGCGCGATTTCCTGGATACGTTCTTCCAGCGTCAATTTTTTTATACGGCTAACGGTCTTATCCGACGAATTGTCTTTGTAGACAAAGTAATGCTCAACACCCTGACCCGCAATTTGATGTAAGTGGGTAATGGCAATAATCTGGTGGCTATGAGCCATATCACGCATCATATTCCCCATTTTAATAGCAATCTCACCTGAAACGCCCGTGTCAATTTCGTCGAAAACAATGGTTGGCAACGACCGCTTACTGGCTAGAATATACTTGATAGCCATCATCAGCCGTGAGAATTCACCACCAGAAGCTACGTTTTTCAGTTGTTGTGGTTTGACGCCTTTGTTGGCACTGAACAGGAACGTAATGGTGTCTACACCCGTTGCTGTTGGCTTTCCAGTTTCCGCAGCTATCTGAAGTGATGCATTGGGCATTCCTAGATCGAATAACAGCCCCCCAATCTCGGTTTCGATAGGGCGCAAAACGGTCTGCCTCGAAGCCGACAACGTTTCAGCACTAACCTGAAGCTGCGTGTAGGCTAACGTAGCAGCCGCTTTGGCTTCAGCTAAAGCATCATCCAGGTTCAGCACCTTGCTTACTTTTTGGCCGAGTTCGTTACGTAACGCAATCAGTCCGTTTACGTCCTTTATCTGATGTTTTGTTTGAAGCTGGTAAATCAGATTTAGCCGCTCACGAATGGTTTCGGCACGCGTATCATCTACTTCGACGTGGTCCTGTTCAGTACTGATTTCGTCGGCCAAATCACGTAGTTCGATAAGGCTACTTTGCGCCCGCTGCTGTAACTGCTCATACTGATCTGATAGCTTGCTGATGTAAGCCAGATTACTGACTGCACCTTTTAAAAAGTCAATAACTGACTGTTCCGTATTGTCTAAATATTCGTAGGCCAGTTGAAGTCTTTCTTTAATTTCTTCAGCATTTTCCAGAATCGTCAATTCCTGTTCGAGCGATTCCTGTTCATCAGGCTGTAGCTGCGCTTTTACGAGTTCTTCGTACAAAAAATTGTTATAATCGAACTCCTTACGCATGGCTGCCGCTTCAGACTGAAGCTGGTCATAAAGCGTTTTTTTTGATCGATAGAGTTGGTAATCAGTATGATAGCTACGTAGCAGATTGTCGTTCTGAGCATACGTATCAACAATTTCCAACTGATATTCATTAGAGCCAAGCAACACCGAATCGTGCTGTGAGTGAATATCCATCATCTGGCTTGTTACCCGACGTAGCGTTTCCAAATTAACGGGAGTATCATTGACAAACGCCCGCGATTTGCCACTTACGCTGATTTCCCGACGGACGATACATACATCGGAATAATCCAACTCTTCATCTTCAAAAATTTGTTCGATGATATACCCCGAAACGCCAAATGTGCCTTCTATTACGCACTTTTTTTCGGGATTGTAGAGGACGCGTGTATCGGCCCGGTTACCCAGTAATAAACCGATGGCTCCCAACATGATGGATTTTCCCGCACCTGTTTCACCCGTAATGATGTTTAAACCCCGATTGGGGCTGAGGGAAAGCTCATCAATCAGGGCGTAATTTTTTATCAATAAATGGGAGAGCATATAATGACTAAGGCATAAGTAAATGAATAATGTATTACGATTAATGTTTATCAGTTGATAATTATACACTAATCATTTCACCGTATTCATTTATTGGCAGTTCACTGTCCTAAGGTGATTAATTTTCTGTAGTTTTCTGTTTTGGCCGGATCTAGGTACGACAGTAAATCAAATGCCTGTTTACGTTCCGTCGGCGTTCCTTCGTAAAAAACGTTGTACAGCTCCTGCGATTTCGCATCGAAAAAAGAGTTGATTAACACCGAGTTAGGCAATTGCAAGCCAATGGTACGGATCGTGCTGAGAAAGGTTAGCATTTGTTTACGAATCTGTACTGGATTGGATGCGAAAACATCGAGACCCATGCGGTGATACGTATACATCCCTTCGCGAAACGGGATTAGTTGTTGATTTTGCATATTTTCAATCAGCCAGTACCGATTCCGACGGTCACCACCGGTTTGCCATGCGCCATTAGGCGACCCTTGCTGAGCCAGATTGGTAATTGCAAAAGCCCGCTGAACGTAGGGATTCCCACCTTGCTTTCCGAACGTATCATAATCAACCGCGAGAATGATATTAGCATAGAAGGCCAGTAGCGAAGTTAAATCGTCAGTGAATTGATTGTCACGGAAATACACAGGTGTAGTTGGCAGATAAACAAAATTAAAAGCCCGATCTACATAACTAAAAACAGTAGTTTCATAATTCGTTCCGTAGACAGGCCGGGTCACAGTTATTTGAGCTGTAGCTTCGAAAGCGCCCTGCGTCAGCGACTTAATAAGGTTAATAGAGAGTGAACAGTTAATACGTTCTGCAACGGCAAACTGGTCATTAGTCCAGCGCCGGTTGTTCATGAATTCCGTGATAATGCCCTTTAACTGATTTACATACGAAAAATCGGTTTTCTGCTGGGCAAATAACTGGTCAGAATTAATGGTTATCTGGCAGTTAAGCTCTTGAGCCCGGGCTGAAAATACGCAACCAATCAGAAAAAATAAGCAGACTACCTGTTTCATACAGCAAGTTTTTTCGCTACTAGTACGACCAAATCCTGTGCCACTTCGTCTTTCGATTTCAGCGCAAATTCATGAATTTGTTCGTCCTTATCAATAACAGTAATTTTGTTGGTATTGTGCCCGAAACCCGCACCTGGATCTCGCAGTGAATTTAAGACAATCCAGTCTAAATTTTTACTGTGCAGTTTCTTGAGAGCATTAGCTAGTTCGTTGTCGGTTTCCAGCGCGAACCCCATCATCAATTGGTCCGGCTGTTTCTTTGTTCCTAACGTAGCTGCAATGTCGGTTGTTTTAGTTAACTCCAACGAAAAAACAGACTCCTTTTTTTTGATTTTCTGATCGGCTGGATGTGCAGGTGTGTAATCAGCTACAGCTGCACTTAATACTACTACGTTGGCTTGATCAAAATGAGCCAGAGCAGCCTCAAACATTTGCTGTGCCGAACGAACATCTATACGGTGTACAGTCGGGGCGGGGAGGGGCAACGCAGTGGGTCCACTGACAAGCGTTACGTTGGCTCCCGCTTGGGAAAAGGCTTTTGCAATGGCATATCCCATTTTCCCGGTCGAATGATTACTGATGTAACGTACCGGATCAATCGCTTCCTGGGTTGGACCTGCGGTAATCAGTACTCGTTTCCCACGTAAAGAATCTAACGTAGCGGGAGCCATCTTTGCGGTATTTTCTTCTATTACGTCCGATTTATCCCAGAAATCACGTAGCACTTGCACAATGGTCCCTGGTTCGGCTAAACGGCCTTCGCCAACTAGCCCACTCGCTAACTCACCATGCTCAGCCTCAATAATATGGTTACCAAAAGAAGCCAGCCGCCGTAGATTCTCAACTGTCGTTGGATGCCGATACATATCGACGTCCATTGCAGGAGCAAAATAAACCGGACAACGGGCCGATAAATAAATAGCTGATAGAAGATCATTGCATAAACCCATAGCGCAACGAGCCAGTGTATGTGCCGATGCCGGAGCAATTACCATTACGTCGGCCCATAAGCCTAATTCTACGTGGTTGTTCCATCGACCATCGCTCTCCTTTTCAGAACCTACAAACGAAGACAAAACAGAGCGCTTCGACAACGTAGCAAGCGTTAAAGGAGTAATAAATGCTTTGGCTGACTCGGTCATAACTACTTGAACCTCAGCTCCAGCTTTTACCAGCAGACGGACGAGCAGGGCCGATTTATACGCGGAAATGCTGCCAGATACCCCAAGAAGAACGCGTTTGCCTTTCACGAAAAAGATG
Organism: Spirosoma flavus; assembly: GCF_054778555.1. Classification (NCBI taxonomy): domain Bacteria; kingdom Pseudomonadati; phylum Bacteroidota; class Cytophagia; order Cytophagales; family Cytophagaceae; genus Spirosoma; species Spirosoma flavus. The sequence goes on along the minus strand of NZ_BAAGZL010000002.1, from coordinate 593,115 downwards.
TTTCAGATTCCTTGTTTAGTAGCCCAGATTATCCCAACAAGTTAATAAAGTTGAAGATCGTCTGGAACTTGAAACAGAGAATAATAACTAAAACGCCAAAACCGCACGGCGACGTACCATGCGGTTTTGTAAACAGAATACCTGCTGATACTACTACTGCTGCTCGTCGTTGTAACGCCAGTAAATTTTACCTTCCAAAAATTCGTCAGTAGCGATTGATGTAGGTTTCGGCATCCGCTCGTAAAACTTCGAAATTTCGATTTGTTCACGATTTTCGAATACTTCTTCGAGGTTATCGACGGCTGAAACGAACTCCGATAGTTTGTTGCTCAGTTCTTCTTTGTTTTTAGTAGCTATCTGCCGGGCACGTTTCGAAATAATCGCAACTGATTCGTACAGGTTGCCAGTATGAGCCGCAATTTTATCGTTATCGCGGGTAATGATAGATTGATTGGTTGCCATAATATAGTTGCTAGTCGATAGTTCAAAATATCCAGTCGGCAGCGATGATTCAGACGACTGAATATTCCTGACTTAAAAATTAATTTGCTGCCGTTACTTTGGCGGGTCGGTTGAGATTTTTTTGGCGTTCTTTTTCCTGTTCGTGTTCCTGCTCCAGCTTGTTGAGACGTTCGATTTCCTTCTGACTGATCTCATACATCTTTTCCGCCTGTTTCAGGAATCGGCTGTTAGGGTATTTATCTACAAATGCCTGATGATAACTAATTGCCTCCTGATAACGTTCCTTTTGTTTGGTTTCCAGACTGTTCTGAGCCAAACTGAATTCAGCGTCTACCTTCTTGAATGCAAGTTCTTCGTTATATTCCGAATCAGGAAATTCTTTTTGAAAGTTATTGATCGCAATTACGGCTGATTTGTAGGAGGCAATATTAAAGCCGCTGGTCTTATAATACAGCATAGCTTTTTCGTAGGCTTTCCGCTCTAGTTTACCGCGCAAATCAAGGATTTGTTTAGTTGCATCGGCTTTGTATTTACTATCAGGATACGTATTTAGAAAGTCTTGCAGAGCCGACGTAGCAGTCAACGTATTCGATTGGTCGAGGTTGAAAGAGGGCGTGTCTTTGTACAACGAATTGGCATACATATACATCGCTTCCTCCACGTATTCCGAGCGGGCAAACGTCTCGTAAAACTTTTTGAAGAGCGTAGCACTCAGTAGATATTGTTGCTGGCGGTACTGGGTGTAGGCATAATAGAATTGTGCCATCTCCGACTCGGTGCTACCTTTCAATACAGGAATCAGTTCTTCGAACAGCAAACCTGCACGATACCAGTCTTCTTTTTTGTAGTAGTTGAGGGCACCCTTATATTTTTCGTCATCGCTCCCACTTTTCTGCAATTTTGAGAACGGACTGCATGAGCCTAAACAAAAGATGGCCCAGGCCCCCAGCAGAATCTTACCAATATGACGGTGTTGCATACGTTTGCAAAGATACAAAAAAAATACAGGCTACACCGCTTCAACGACGATGTAGCCCGGTATAGTGCTGAAAAATAAATAAGGCTTAGCCTGTTTATGTAATTTTAACAAATTGGCAAACTATTGGTGGCGGACAAGCAACCGTTTGGTAGCTACTTTTTTGCCATCAACCGTGAGTTGATATAGGTAATAACCCGTATCCAGAGGTCTGGTCACAATTTTGACTTTCCGGTCATTAGGTTCTAGGTTCAGTTCGTAGCCCGGTACGGGAGCGCCCAACACGTTGAGCAGCACTAGCTTTGCTTCACCAACTGAACCGCTGAACTGATAATCTAACTCGGCAACGTCGTCAGCAGGATTCGGATATACGTTCGACACCCAGAGTTTATCGCTCGTGTACATCCGGTTGCTACCTTCTTGTACGGGTGTAGATGAACGTAGTTCGCTGGGAGGAGCGGCTGCTACTAAATCGGTCGAAACAGACGATCCAGTTCTAGCGCTGGTGGCTGGCATCAACAAGGCGCGGTAGTGCTCATTGATGGCTTTGTTTTTGTTGACCGTTATGGGATGGTCGTAGTTCGATAGAGCCGGATTAGGCACCACCGAAAAGCGTTTATTCGATACGGTGCTTGTGCTGGTTTTCGTTGCGCGGCCCAGCTCAAGTCGGCTTCCCTTTCGGCCATCAGAATCCCGCTGAGCGACCTGCGCTCGGAGCGGGATAGTTGCCATTAGCAAGCCCGACAATACACCAATAAGTATAAATTGTTTCATGAAAGTCCTCTACAAATGCACAAATATTCAACACAAACCTATCCACGATAAAAGACAAAGTCAACGGCCTATTATCTAAAAAATTGTTAAACGGCCTAATTTCTTGCCTTTTGAACGAATTTTTGAGCCAATGGTTTAATTTTTGACTTATTTTTTACTGGTTTTTTAATCCCAGGAGTCTCAGCAGGCGGAGTTTCTATCCATAAAACTTGCCCTTTGGTTGGCTTTTCCGCGTCACGCCACCGAAAACCATCGAGTTGTTCATTCTCGGAAGTTATTTCTTTCGGCGGAATTAACTGCGAATCAGGCGTTCCATAAAATCGAATCTGACCAACCTTGTTATCGTTAAAGTCGATGTTCATTCGACTGCACTCCACGTGGTTTAGTCCAATCATTTTATTCTTATCGTCAACGGCATAATAAATGCTTTGTCCATTTCCTTCCACAATTACCCAGTCAAGTGAGGTTTGCTCTCGTGCCAGAGCCGTCGTAGAAGCTGGTTTAGCGTCTTTATCATCTATTACGCCTTTTGCTACCGAATTCGTTGCAAAAACCGATCCATTTTTTGCATTTATTGCTGTACCAGATACCTGTTTGCTTGTTTGGACTACTGATGCGGATGTTGCTGTGGCTGAGATGATTTTGGTTTCAAAATAAGCTGTAATGGTCCTTCCTTTGATTTGATTGAAATTTTTCAACGTATCGAGCGAAATCACGAAGGATTTTGTCTTCATAAATAAAGTATTGATCCGATTATTTTTCATCAACGCCCGAATCGAATCGGCTTCCATCTGATACTTATTTTGACTCCAGACAATTGGTTTTTTGTAGAAATAAATCGTCGAATCCGCGGTGTCATAAATCAACGAATCGCACTTGCTTTGCAGATCTGACTTATAAACAAATACGTTTTTCTGGCCCAGAAATCGGCGCGTGTTTGTTACTTTGTTATCGAATGAAAATAAGGTATCGGCACGTAGGTAAAGCGTGTCATTAGTAGTTTCATTGGCCAGACTTTTGGCAACAGGTCGGCCCGTCACCCTCGAAATTCCTATTTTCCCATTATACCGCACATGTTCGCCTGTAATGACTGCTTTTTTGTCTTTTGCAATCATTACTACGTTGCCTTTCGCAACCCCTAATTCCGATATGTTGTCATAGTAGAGCGAATCACCAGTAAGTTGATATTTAGGTGTTTCCACCGTAGCGCGACGCTGAAAGTTTGAAATTCCCGTAACGGTATTGTAATCTCCGGCAACAGCCGTCAGAATGCCATCTTTATTCGTAATTCGGGTTGGGCCCTGGAACGTAGCAATGCGGGTCAGCGAATTATATAGCAGCGAATCAGCCGTAAGCGTACCTTTTGGATTAACTAAGCGGACATTCTGGCGAAATGTGAATAATTTTGTGTGCGTATCGTAATAGCCTTCGCGGCTGGTCAGTATGTTTTCTTTGTCGACGATACGTCCTGGTTTAGGGTAATGAGCAATTCCCGACAACATGTCGTAATCGAGTTGGGACGTAGTAAGCGTCATTTTACGATCACGCATTATTACATGTCCACGACCATTTGCCTGCCGCGTATTGCCGTAATAGAACAACGTATCACCCCGCACACTGATGGTATCACCCTGAAGGAGACGGACGTTGCCGTAGGCTTCGATAACGTTGGTCGTTACGTTCTGAATCGCCAGATCGCAATATAACAGCATGCCTTTCTGGCGAAACCGAACGTTATTATAAATCTTTCGTACTACCTGACCCGGTACGTTGATACCCACTAAGCTATCGGCCCCTGGCAACAGCTCTACTTTGTCGGTAGTCGTAGCAGGTCGACCGGGCGAAGGTGGAGTCACCTGAGCCAATGCGGGCGTAAACACGAATAGGCAACCGAGTAGAAGGAAGGCAGTAAAGCAGGAAATCAGGCGATTCATATAGACAAAACTACGGCATAGGGCCGATTCTGGATGCTGGAACAGGATTTTTTAGCATTTATTAACGATAAGAAACTGGTTGAACCAACCGGTCGGGTGTTGCTGGCCATTAGTGGTGGACTCGATTCGATGGTGATGGCTCGCCTTTTTCATCGCGCGGGTCAGCCGTTCGCCATTGCCCACGTAAACTTTGGTTTGCGGGGCGACGAGTCGGAAGCCGACGTGCTGTTTGTGGGCAACAAGGCCGAAGAATATGGAGTTCCGTTTCATTTGACGCATTTCAATACGACGGAAATTGCCGCCAAACGTAACATATCAATTCAAATGGCCGCCCGCGAATTGCGTTACGCCTGGTTCAACGAATTACTGGCCGAACACCACTACGTTAGAATTGCTACGGCTCATCATCAAAACGACGTTTTGGAAACCGTGTTGCTCAACCTAACACGCGGCACTGGATTGGCTGGACTGCATGGAATTGCCGTTCGCCAGGATAAGCTGATACGTCCTATGCTCTTCGCCACCCGTGAACAACTTGCTACGTACGCTGAAGAACAACACGTTACCTATCGGGAGGATAGCTCTAATCAGTCGGACAAATACGCTCGTAATCGAATCCGCCATCACGTAGTACCAGTTCTAACAAACCTGAATCCGAATTTCTGGAATACCTGGCAGCGTACCATCGAGAAGTTGCGGGCGACTGAAATACTGGTTCAGGAAGAACTTGATCGATCGTGGCAGCAGGTGGCCATTGTGGGGAATGAGCGTATCTGGATGCCGATGGAAAAATTAGCCAACGTATCAGAATTTGCTTTTCGGATGGGGGAGTGGTTAAAACCGTTTGGATTCACGGCTGATCAAGTTACCAAACTCCTTGCTACGTTGCAGAAACCAGCCGGGCAAGTATTTCAGTCGGCAACGCATCGAATTGTACACGAACGTAGTGGCCTGTTACTTGAACCACTATCTGCCCGAAATGATTTTGAGATTGTTCTACATGGCTTGCCCGAGTCGACTGTTACGTTGCCTGGAGACGTAACACTACAGATTGAGGTGTTTGAAAAGCCAGCCGATTTTCAGCCATCTACAGATTCAACGATTGCCTGTCTGGATGCCGACAAATTTACTTTTCCGCTCACCATTCGTCCTTGGCAGCAGGGTGACCGCTTTCGGCCGCTTGGTCTAAAGGGGAGCAAGCTGGTTAGTGATTTATTGAATGATCTCAAACTAGATCGAACTGAACGAGGAAATGCCAACGTGTTATTGGCTAATGGCGCTATAGCGTGGGTGATTGGCTGCCGAATTTCTCATTTATTTCGCATAACAGCAGAAACAAAAAGAGTTGTCAGGATTACAATGGTAGGCCGCTAATACGTATAAGCATGAATGGAGGACAAATGACGGCAAGTCAACACCTGCTCAGAAATCTATTTTGGCTAGCCATGGTAGCGTTATTGACCGGATCGTGTTTAGACCGTTCTATCAAAACATCGACAGTAGAAGGAGTAATGCAGGACTCTACTGGAACACCGCTGCCTAAAGTGAATTTAACATTTTCCGGTTTGAAAGATGGAGGACCACTGGTTTCTCCAACTGCTACTGGCGAATATACCGTAACGACTGATGATAAAGGGCAGTTTAAGCGAACCTTACGTTGGGATAACGGGACTGATAGTTATTCTATTATTATTGATCCTTCTCTCGATTATGAAATCTACGACTGCCCACCTTTACAAAATGCACCCCTGCGATTTGAATGCTCACTCTCTTATCCTTACCCTATTTCGACTACCTCGGTAGTAGTTCGGGTCCGAAAGAGACACTGAGATCTGAAATCTTCAGATTACGATAAAATTAGAGTTCTTGAATTGTATTTTTTGAATAAGGTCTCGCGCTTGTTTAGCGCTATAAATGAGAAAAAACGTACTTTTGTAAAGTTGGCACTTTATTTGTTAGTGTTTGATCGAGTCCTGTTTTTTTCTCTAACTCATTAAAAATCATGAACCGAATTGTACGGGTTCTGCTACTGGCAGGACTGGCCTTGTGGAGCCTGGGTGTTCAGGCTCAAAGTGCGAAGTTACGAGCGGCCAATAAGCAGTTTGATAATTTCAGCTATGTCAACGCGGTGCGGGCGTATGAGGAGTTTCTGCGCGGTGACAAAAAGAAAGACCCCGCCGAGACGCGTGATGCTATGATCAAGCTGGCTTACAGCTATCGCAAGTTGCAGGATACGCGTAATGCCGAACGAGTCTATAGTGAGCTGACCAAAAATTATACTGATCTGGACAGCGAAATTTACATGTATTTCGCCCAGGCACTGGCTCAGAATGGAAAGTACCGCGAAGCCCAGAAAATGTATAGCCTATATGGTGAAAAACAGGGTCAGGACCTCCGTGGGCGTCGTTATACGGTTTCCTATATGGATATGAGTCGCTTTTATCAGGACTCATCTTCCTACCGATTATACAATCTTCCAATCAATTCTCGCCAGGCCGATTTCAGCCCGATGTATTATAAAGGCGGGCTGGTTTTTGTGTCATCGCGCGATGAAGGTGGCGTTATTAAACGGGTTTTTAACTGGAATCAGACGCCCTTTCTGGACCTTTATTTTCACCCGGATACCAATCAGTTGCACGTTCCAATTACAGAAGTGAAACGTTCACCGGGTTCCGCTGTATTGGGTAGTGGGGGCGATGGTAAAGTTCCCACCGAAGAATTTGGAGCCGACGGGCAGAAACTGACAAAGGCCGAAATTTTCAGCCGGACGCTTAACACAAAATACCACGAAGGTCCCATGACCTTCACCAAAGATCAGAACGTGATTGTCTTCACCCGTAACAACGGAAGTAAAGGAAAATCGGGTAAAAGCTCTGATGGTGTAAGAAAATTAAAATTGTATTCTTCCGTGAATAAGAATGGAAAGTGGGTTGAAGTAAAAGAGCTTCCGTTCAACAGTAGCGAATACTCCGTAGGCCACCCTGCTTTCTCGCCTGACAACACCAAACTCTATTTTGCGTCGGATATGCCGGGCGGATTTGGGGGTACGGATATCTACGTAGTGGAATACAACAACGGCCAGTGGGGTACGCCCGTTAACATGGGTAAAGAAATTAATACGGAAGGCAACGAGATGTTCCCGTACGTAGCGGAAGGCGACAATCTTTACTTCTCGTCCGACGGGCACGAAGGTCTGGGTGGTCTGGACGTATTTGTAGCTGAACTGCGGGAAGGGGTCGCCTACAAAGGCGTACAGAACGTAGGTGCGCCTATCAACTCTGAAAAAGATGACTTCGGTATCATCACGGATAAAGGCCAAACAACGGGTTATTTCAGCAGTAACCGCAAAAAAGGGGTTAGCGACGATGATATTTATGCCTTCCGTCGGAACTGCAAACAACTCAATATTTTTGTGTATGATGCTAAATCCGGATCCGCCCTTGAAAACGCCGATGTACGTATCATGCGTAACGGCGTGAACCAGGACCTGCGCCTGACGAACGTAGAAGGACGTGCGGAATTGTGTGTCGATTCAAACACTGAATACGAGTTTAAGGCTGTAAAAGAGGGCTTTGCGTTGAACAGTGTTCGTTTCTCTACGTTGACCCAATCACAGAAACCTGTAATGAACGTCTCGATTTATCTGGAACGGTCGGAAAATACGCTGGTGAAAGGGGTGATTAAAACGGAAGTGAACCAGCAACCAGCGCCGGGCGTGAAAGTGACGCTACGTAACGAAAAAGACAAATCGGAGCAGACGGTTACGACGGGTCCGGATGGCGGCTATGAGTTCGATATGAAGCCCAATGCGCCTTACACCATCACAGCGCAGAAAGATCGTTACGCTACGAAGAAAGCCAAGTACAACAAGACCAAGAAAAACACGCGTGTTGTTACAGATTCCCTTGGTTTATACGGTGTTGGCGACGTGTTCCAGTTGAAGAACATTTATTACGATTTGAATAAATTCTTCATCCGCCCGGATGCCGCTCGCGAACTTGACCACGTACTGGCTATTCTGAAAGAATATCCGCAGATGCAGATTGAGCTACGTTCGCATACCGATGCCCGTGCCACCGATGCTTATAATATCCGACTGTCGGAAAACCGGGCGCGTGCTGCACTTGACTACCTAGTTTCGCGCGGAGTGCCGTCCAGTAGGCTGATTTCCAAAGGGTACGGCGAAAGCGAGATTCTGAATGGATGCGTCGATGGGGTGAACTGTACCGAGAGCGAACACCAGCAAAATCGACGTACTGAGTTTAAGATTGTTGCCGTGCAATAGGACGTAGTGGCTAAAGTATAGATTGAGAGAAAGAAGTAGATTATAAATTGAAAAGCGCGGGTCGATGGCCTGCGCTTTTTTACTATACACTAGTGGAAAATTAGTTCTATTATCTACTACGTAGCAATTAGCTGAGTAGTAACTAGCAGTTGGCCGACGTGCCGCATGGTATGCTCCGCCGAATGCGTCAATAAGCCAATTACCGTCGAAGGCAACTGCGCCCGCCCAACGGTTCTTACCTCCGTGAGTGTATGTTCGTCGGTTTGTCGGAGTTGAGTAAGCGCTTTCTCCACCTGTTCATCAAATCGACGTATTAATTCTCGAAGCGTTAGTCGTGGTTCAGTTGTTTTGCTTTCGGCAGCCAGCGACGTAAGTTGTTCGTCGGACAGCGATTCGTTGCGGGCGTAGGTAAAAAGCCGGTCAAGTACACCCGTCAGGTGTTGTAGATGGAAACCAGCGGAGGCTAGCCGATGGTCGTTGCGGGGATTGACAGGCTGTTCCCAAAGTAAGGTTTCCGGAAAGTCATTCAGCAGGGTATTGACTTCTTCGCGAGCTTGCATCAATGCATGGGCGACAGGTTGAAGCAACAGCGGTACGTCAGGTAGAGGACCACGAAGCCAGACTTCACGCGTACTTGGAGACGGTACGTTATTCATGGTTTTTGATAATTAAAAAAGACCATTCTGAAACCAAAACTTGCCAAAAACAGACGTAGCGATCAATAAATTTTTAATTTTTGGTATGTTCTGCAGCAACAGGTTAGCCATTAATAAACTATTTCTCGTCGTTTAGTTTGTAATGAATCTAAACAGTGTTAATTTTGATCTCTCAATCAACTCGTGAGCATGAACGCAGAAGCTGTTATAGCTGATTGTTTTATCGCCGACGCTACGTCGAAAATGCCAATGCAGTCAAACCCCTTTTTGGGTCATGAATGCGTACTGAAAAAGTGCTGCAAGAAGTATAAAAAAGGTAAGCGATGCAAGAAATGCCCTGACCGGTAATCTTGCTTATTTTGGCTGAATGGTTCTTTTCTGCATTTTCGCCGAATGGAACTACGTTATTTATCCTACGACAATTTACCGGCCGAACCTGTTGCAAGTTCATTGCTTGCGTTGCTTGTTGAGGTATTTGCCAATCAATCCCAAGGAGAATTTCTAGAACAACTTCAGTATCAGCAAGTACGCACCGGACTATCGCTTGAATTGGCCGTTTCGGGTGAACGTGTTGTTGGCTGTAAACTTGGCTACGAACGTCAACCCGGCGAATTCTACAGCTGGCTAGGGTGTGTTCATTCTGATTTTCGAGGGCAGCGCATTGCTTCCGAACTGATGAAGCGTCAGCACGAATGGTGTCGCCAGCGCGGATACCAGACTATCCGAACGCAGACTTACAATCAGTGGCGTTCCATGCTCATCCTGAATCTGAAACACGGCTTTGATATTGTTGGAACGGTTCAGGGTAAGCGCGGGTTGACTATTGTTCTAGAGAAGAAATTATAAGAGGGGAAAAAGACGTTCTACTATTTTCTTCGCTGGCTGCTCATGCATCTTTACATTCACATTCCTTTTTGCAAGCAGGCTTGCCATTACTGCGATTTTCATTTCAGTACGAATCTAAGCCGAAAACCGGCACTTGTGGATGCTATTTGTGCGGAAATTGGTTTGCAAAAAGACTACCTGCCAGTACGTGAACTTACCACAATTTATTTGGGCGGAGGTACGCCGTCGTTGCTGACCGAAACAGAATTAGCTCAACTCATGACTACTGTTGGGCAGTACTTTACGGTTTCGCCAACTGCCGAGATTACGCTGGAGGCCAATCCCGATGATTTGACTTCAGAAAAACTTCGGATGCTACGTCAGTACGTGAATCGTCTGAGTATTGGGATCCAAACTTTTGACGAGCCGGTGCTACGTTGGATGAACCGGGCGCATACGGCGACTGAAGCCCAAAATTGCGTCGCTCTAGCGCAGGAAGCTGGTTTTGGTAACCTGAGCGTCGATTTGATTTATGGCATCCCCAATCGCCCAAAAGACAAATGGCATGACGATTTACAAAACATGCTGGCCCTGAACGTACCGCATTTGTCGGCCTATGCGTTGACAATCGAGCCAGATACGGCCTTTGGACGATGGCAAAAAAAAGGGCAACTTCCGGCGGCTGATGAAGCCCTGGCAGCCGACCAATTTGAGGAATTGGTTCAGGCGCTTACAGGTGCTGGCTACGAACATTACGAAATCTCGAACTTTGCGAAACCGGGTCAATACGCCCGCCATAATACGGCTTATTGGCAGCGCAGACCTTATTTAGGAGTTGGACCAAGCGCTCATTCGTATAATGGTTATTCGCGGCAATACAACATTGCTAACAATTCTCGTTATATCACCGAAATTCAACAAGGTATCGTACCTGCTACCGTTGAAAAACTCTCTTCTGCTGATCAGGTTAATGATTATTTGCTGACGGGACTGCGGACCCAATGGGGGTGTTCGCTGGCCCAATTATCGACGCTGCTTAGGGCCGATTTTGCCCAAACGCAGGCCCGCGACCTCGCGGCCATGTATGCTACCGGCTGGCTTACCCGTCAGGGCGACCAGCTTCTGCTGACCCCGTTAGGTAAACTTTTCGCCGATCGTGTGGCTGCTACGTTGTTTGTAGAATAAGCTCTCCTTATTTTTCGGAGTAACCGTTTTTTTGCGTCAGTTGCTCAAACTGAGTGACGATGAGTAGGCTTTCCTATTATTTTCGCAGAATAGATTCTCCAATGAACCCACAGCCACAACGTCCAGCCAATCGATTCCGCAATGCACCTCCTCAGCAACCGCGTCCAAGGGCTTCTAATGCGTCTACAGCGCAATCGTACCGGTCGGGACACGCTGCTTCGCGGAATGATTCGCGCTGGGGGCAAGTACGTCGTTATGTACAGGAGCAACCGATGATAGGGATCATATATCGCCTATGCGTCAGGCTATTTCTGTGGGTATTTTTTCTATCGTTGGGTTACGTGATCGCGCTCAAATACGTACCGGTTTGGGTTACGCCCCTAATTGTGTCGCGTTGGATGAATCCGGTTGGCACGAATGAGTCAGGGCATATTTACAAAAAATGGCGGTCTTACGACGACATTAATAAAGAAATGGCACTGGCCGTAGTTGCCTCTGAAGATCAGGATTTTCCAACTCACTGGGGTTTTGATTTCGACGAAATTCGGGATGCGCTTAAAGAAAACCAGCACCGAAAACGCCCACGTGGAGCCAGTACGATTTCGCAGCAGGTAGCAAAAAACGTATTTCTATGGAACGGACGTAGCTATATCCGAAAAGGGTTAGAAGTTTACTTTACCGTGTTAATCGAGTTGATCTGGGGGAAAAAGCGGATACTAGAAGTATATCTGAACGTAGCAGAAACCGGCCCCATGACGTTTGGTGTCGAAGCCGCATCCCAACGCTATTATAATCACCCAGCGTCAACGCTCTCACGTAACGAAGCAGCCCGAATAGCCGCCGTCTTACCCAACCCGATTCAGTTTTCCATTAGCAATCCATCAAACTACATACAGCGTCGAACTAAGCAAATTGCCAGACAGATGCGATATTTGGGCGGGGAGAAGTACATCCGCAATTTGTGAGTAACTTGTCTCAGACAGCAAGCTGCTGTCTGAGACAAGTTGACATCTCAACCTATGACTTTCGACTGAAAACTACTTCACCGATTTCGTGGCTGGCTGGAGCCATCGCTGATTTATTTTTAGAATGAGCTGGTTGAACTGATTGAGTGTAGCCGGTTTCGTCAAGAAATCGTCGGCACCAAGTTCGAGCGCTTTTTGCCGATCACTATGCTGATCGGATGTAGTTAGCATAACGGCTGGAATAGTACGATAATCGGGCATTGCTTTAAGCGCCTGAAGCATTTCGAAGCCGCCCATAAAAGGCATATTCAGATCCAGTAAAATAAGGGCGGGTAATACAGACGAGTTTGTTAACGTATTGATTAACTGCTCGTTATCTTCAATGCATCTAAGCTGCCATTCGGGGCAATATTGGCGAAATACCTCCTGTAACAGAAATCGATCGTCTTCGTCATCATCGACAAGAAGTACGTATGGGGTAGATGAATCATTCATACGGTAGGCTGGGCTGCTGACAAAGCAGAGCAATGTCAACAAGAAGGATGAGAGTTGGATTAAGTACGGTATATTTTAAGGCAAAGGCAGGTTATTTAAGTATCGATTTTAAAAATAGAAGTTGAGTAGATTTTATTGGTATGGGTTGAACGTATTGATTAGTTATTTTTACTTATATACGTAATCACATAGAAATTTGGATTTCACTCGCAAAGATGAGCTTTTTGAAGCAGATACATAGCGTCTGCAAGGCAATTTAGAACAAACCTTTGCCGAAAATTTCTTCTAGCGAAACGGGCTGATTATGCAGAATAAAAAAGTAAATCAGGCCTCCCAGAATTAAATAACTGATCGCCAGCCACTTTTTTTTCTGAGCAAACTCAATGGGATGGTGGTAATAGTCGTAAATCATGGACGCCGACAGAGCCATCACCATCAGAAAGAACGAGAACACCCCAAAATCTGTTCGGTAGATACGAACAGACTCCATAAACCGAGCTCCCGAAACGATGTATAAAAGCCAGCAACCGAAGCCGGCCCGATACAAATAAACGCTGAGTCGGCGGTCGTTTTTGAGGTCAAATATATCGTCAGTGAATTTTTCAGACATAATCCTGTTCACTTTGAAGTGTGTGAATTTAAACATTTTACCTGATAAACGCAAAAATTATAATGCCTGATACACAAGAAGTAGATACCCACCAGGAGTTCACTACTATGCACATCGAACTGGCTCGCGTCGACGATGCCTTTCATTTTGAAGCCGTTGGTACGTCGGGCGTGGCGCAGCACATAGACGCAGCACCCGATACTGGCGGACACAATGCCGGTGCCCGACCCATGGAAATGCTCTTGATGGGGCTGGCCGGCTGTTCGGCTATCGACGTGATTCTGATTCTGAAAAAACAGAAACAGGTCATCGACGATTTTCGGTTGAAAGTGGACGGATTACGGGAAAAAGGAGCCATTCCGGCTCCCTTTAAAAAAATTCACATTACCTATTTGCTCAAAGGCCAGTTAGATGCCGATAAAGTGAAGCGGGCGATTGACCTGTCGATGGATAAATATTGCTCAGCGACCGCCCAGCTACGTCCCACCGCCGACATTACATACTCGTTTGAAATTGCCTGAACGTAGCAGGAAGCTAGTCAGAAGGCAGTTTTTATGATTAAGCCACGGCAATCATAAAAACTGCCTTCTAATTTATTGAGCCCAACTAAGCTCAATAAACATAGTTGCTACGTTCCCAATTCTTCTCTATTCCGGCTGTTTACTCACCCAAACCAGTTCGATACTCATTCTAGGTAGCACAATGTTGCGTTGCAGTATAGTTTAGCCTCATCAATTCGGCAGAATAGGCGGGTATGGAACAAATTGGTACGAATTGATTTGGATGAGATTTACAACGTAGCACTAGGCACTGCGCAAACCTATTGATAAAAAATACAAGAATTGCATAGCAATTCAACTGGCTCTGTAAGAATTAATAGAATAGGTAATACTTAAAGCAGACTTTATTTTGAAGGTCTGCTTTTTCATTTTTAGAGAAATCAGTACGTGCTGCTCCGTTATAGTTTTAAACGTAGTTGTTGATTTAGGAGAAATGATACGTTTATCGAATTGAATCTTGAGTAATTCCACCATAAGAATCACAAAGTCGTTTGCTTTTCCCTCACATAGTTACTTGTTTCGCTTACCAGATGCAGGTTCATGAACTTCCGAAAATACATCCTGTTTAGTGTATACATTGCTACGTGCCTGATTCTTTGGGGCACCTGTTTCGGTCAAGAGCAGGCGGGTATGGAATCGGTTCAGTTCTCTCACCTGTCGGTTGAAAATGGCCTCTCTCAGAATACAGTACTCTGTATCTGGCAGGATAAGCAGGGATTTCTGTGGATTGGTACCCGCGACGGACTTAACAAGTACGACGGCTATTCATTTACCGTTTATAAACCCGATCCGGCTGATCCTACTCATACGTTTTCGCACAATGTCATTACCGACATCTGTGAAGACCGGGCGGGTAGGATGTGGGTGACGACCTTAGGCGGTGGCCTTCAGTTATTTGACCGACGTAGTGGTAAAGCTACGACGTACCGGGTGATCGACTCAGACCGTATCTCGTTACGTAATGTGATGTTCTCGGTCATGGAAGATCACTATGGGATACTCTGGATAGCGTCCCGGAAGGGACTCATAAGCTTTAACACGACATCGCGGAATTTTACCCTTCATAAGCCGTTCAATTCGGCGAATCCCGACGTATTTGCAGTTGAAGAAGACAAACTGGGCCAGCTTTGGGTAGGTACGAAAGCGGGTTTGTTTCTATTTGATCGCGGGTCGGGATCGGCTACGTTAATTCCCTTACCGGCTACGGAGCCAGCTCCGGCAATAGCCTCCATTCTTTCGGACGACAAAGGAACGCTCTGGATCGCGACAGAATCAGGCCATTTGTATCAGATCGAACCAGGTGGGCGGCCTGTTCGGTGTGCCATACGTGAACCCGATCGACAGGAAAATAGAATGCAGATCATGGCTGGAGCGTTGTTGAAAACCCGGTCTGGCGATCTATGGGCGGCTCCTCCTGGTCTGGATCGATTAATCCGGCTGAACCCGAAAACGAATCACTGGAATCAATTTGGTGCTAATTTAACGGAGCAGGGCAGTCTCAGCAGCAACACGATCTTTTCCCTATTTCAGGATCAGGAGGGCTTGATTTGGGTAGGAACCAATAATGGGTTGGATATACTGAATCCGGTGCCGGAGAAATTCCATTCGTTTCAGGTAGTACCCAACATAACTCATGTCCGGCTGCCCCAAAACAGCATACGCGCCTTGTGCCAGGATCGCTCAGGTCTGATCTGGCTGTCTAATGAATCCAGCGGGTTATATTCGTTTCAACCGGCAACCGGAAAATACCAGGCTTATCCGGCCAATCCGAGTGATCCTAACCAGTTGATTAGTAATAACGTCAACGCAATCTGGGAGGATCGTTCAGGGCATTTGTGGGTCGGGGCGGGGGCCTGCCTTCACCAGTTTGAGCCCAAAACGGGGAGGTTTATCCGATACCCATCGTCTATAGCCATTCGAAGCATTCGGGAAGGATTACGAGGTGAATTATGGCTTGCTGGCAATGGTGGATTAGCCAGCTTCGATACGAAGACACATCAGTTCACCTATTATCGTCACGACCCGAGAAATCCAGCCACGCTGGGCGATGAAGGACTCATTCTGGCCGTGCCAACCCGGGATGGTTCAGTATGGACGGCATCCGTCCGCAGGGGAATTAGCCGACTTAACATTGCCACAGGACGTTTTAAACAGTATCAGCCTGATTATCAGTCGCCATCTGGAAAGTTAAACGATAAAGACATCCGCTGTATCTACGAAGATCGAAAGGGGCGCGTCTGGATTGGTACGAATCAGGGTGGACTGAATGTATATCAACCACAAACGGATTCATTTACGGCTTTTACAACCCACCATGGCCTTCCCAGTAATCATGTTACCGGTATTCTTGAGGACGAAGAAGGCAATTTGTGGTTAGCGACGAATCAGGGTGTGTCCCGATTAAATCCCCAGACCCGGCAGTGCCAGAACTACGATAAAAACGATGGGCTTCAGGCGAATGAGTTCTTAGAAGCGTATGCACATGGGCTTACTAATACATTGCTGTTTGGTGGCGCTAACGGTTTTAGTATGTTCGCTCCCCGACGAATTCAGATCAATAAACGTATTCCGCCAGTCTATATCACCAACGTCCAGATTGGCGCGCGTCATGCGCCATTACCGCAAAAAAAAATCGTACTTTCTCACCTTGACAATTACCTCTCTTTCGATTTTCTGGCCCTAAATTTTATCCATCCCGAAAAGAATACCTATGCGTATCAATTAGTCGGTGTCGACAAAAACTGGATTTTTAGCGGAACACGGCGGTTTGTCAGTTACGCGAACCTGCCCCCCGGCGATTATCAGTTTAACGTGAAAGCCGCCAATAACGACGGCATCTGGAATCAAAAGGGAACTTCTCTTGAGATTACGATTCAGCCCCCTTTTTGGAACACAACCTGGTTTATTTTTCTGGTTGTGAGCGTGTTGCTTGGGCTTTTGTATCTCGGATTTCGGTACCGGGTTCGGCAGATTCAGCAGGAAGAATGGAATAAGACGGAGGTCAATAAAAAACTGGCCGAAATGGAGATGCAGGCTCTACGAGCCCAGATGAATCCTCATTTTATCTTCAATAGCCTGAATTCAATTAATCGGTTCATTATGAAAAATGAGTCAGAATCGGCCTCGGTTTATCTATCGAAATTTTCAAAGTTAATCCGGCTCATTCTCAACCGCTCAACGGCTTCGCTGGTAACGCTGGCGAGTGAATTAGATACGCTTTCGCTTTATCTGGAACTAGAATCGCTGCGGTTTTCCGGCCAGTTTACCTATTCAATTCAAGTCGATGAGGCTGTTGAACCCGAATTTACGGAACTCCCGCCAATGCTCATTCAACCGTATGTAGAGAATGCGATCTGGCATGGGCTGATGCAGAAAGAAGGAGGGGGACACATTCTGATCGAGATTCAAAAACAAGGAAAACAACTGAGCTGCGTGATTGAAGATAATGGCGTGGGCCGGGAGAAAGCGGCTGCACTGAAGAGTAAATCCGCAACGCACACTAAATCGAAAGGGATGCAGATAACGGCGGATCGACTGAAGCTGAGCCAAACCCTATACGGTCAGCAACCCACCGTGTCGATTCATGATTTGGTTGATGATCAGGGCGAACCAGCTGGCACGCGTGTAGTGTTGACAATCCCGCTAGTATAACTCAACGTACCACTTTTAAACCTATGATTAAAGCTGTTATCATCGACGATGAAGAGCACTGTCGGGAAACACTGACCCTGCAACTGGAAAAATACTGCCCGGACGTAGCGGTGGTTGCTACGTTACGGTCGGCGACGGAGGGCTTGCGTTATTTGCTGGAAACTCCGCCCGATCTGGTATTTCTTGATGTCGAAATGCCTCAACTGAACGGCTTTGAGTTACTGGAAAAACTGCCCACGATTCCATTCGCGATCATATTCACTACGGGTTACGACATGTATGCTATTAAGGCCATTCGGTTTAGCGCCTTGGATTATCTACTTAAACCCATTGATAAAGAGGATCTTCAGAAAGCAGTAGCCAAGTATCAGCGTCAGTCGGTAACGCAGATGGCGCAGCAAATCGAGATTCTGATGGAAAAACTGGACTCGAAAAAAGGGCGCCAGAAGATCGCTTTGCCAACTACGCATGGGTTTGACGTAATACATACCGACACCATTGTGCGCTGTGAAGCCGATGATAATTACACCCGTGTCTGGTTGAAAAATGGCAAGTCGCTGTTCGTGTCGCGGACGCTGAAAGAAATTGAAGAGCTGTTGGCCGGCGATACGTTCTTACGAGTTCACCAGTCTCATTTGATCAATCTGGATGAATTAATTCGCTACGTCCGGGGCGAAGGGGGCTACGTAATGATGAGCGATAACGTATCGGTGCCTGTCTCGAAAAGCCGAAAAGAGATGCTGCTGAACCGGTTTCGATAATTGTATAATTCACTCAATTTGTACGGCCCGTACTCAGACCTGAGCTGTAATTATTCGCCTGAACGTATTGAATTTTGCGACTGATCAATTAGCGATCGACTGACCGATGAGCGGGGCTGCTCGCTATAGCATAATTCACCAAATTCAATTTTAAACCCCAACCCCCTGAAGTGGGCCTAGCTCATTTCAGGGAGTTGGCGTGATAGCTACCGGAAAGCACTATAAACGCTAGTTGGTTACAGCGTTAAAATTAGTACGTTGGGTTTCGATAATCACATCATAAAATGCTACGTAACGCGTTATGCTTCCGAAACCTTAACAACTTACTACCAATGAAAAAAATCCTGCTTGGGTTGGCGCTGCTAACCACCCTGACTACCGTTTCGTTTGCTGTGGATGTGCGGAAAGAGAAGAAGTCGAAGAAAGCGAAATCGGCGGCCTGTGCAAAAGGCAGGTGTGGCCTAAAAAAAGCGCATGCTTAGCGACTGCGTTCCGTAATCCAAACCCCTTCGCCAGGCTGACGAAGGGGTTTATTTTTGTTAACTGTTGATTTACGACGTAGCACTTCCGATTTTTGTTTATGCAACAGTACCACGACCTCCTTCGCCACATTCTTCAGCACGGCACCCGCAAAACCGACCGCACCGGCACCGGCACCATCAGCGTATTTGGCTATCAGATGCGCTTTAATCTGGAAGATGGCTTCCCGCTGCTGACAACCAAAAAGGTACATACCCGGTCGATTATTCATGAACTGTTATGGTTCATTAAGGGCGATACGAATATTAAGTATCTGAAAGACAATGGTGTAAGTATCTGGGATGAATGGGCAGACGAAAACGGAAACCTGGGGCCGGTTTACGGAAAACAATGGCGAAGCTGGGCTGCTCCAGACGGTCGTGTGATTGACCAACTCAGCGACGTGCTACGTCAACTCAAAAACTCCCCCGATTCACGCCGGATGATGGTTTCTGCCTGGAACCCGTCCGACGTACCAAATATGGCTCTGCCGCCTTGTCACGCCTTGTTTCAGTTCTACGTAGCAGACGGCAAACTTTCCTGCCAGCTTTACCAACGTAGCGCCGACGTATTTCTGGGTGTGCCGTTCAACATTGCCAGCTACGCACTGCTGACGATGATGGTAGCGCAGGAATGCGGATATGCCGCTCACGAATTCATCTGGACGGGTGGCGATACTCACCTGTACGTGAACCACTTAGAGCAGGTTGATATCCAGCTCTCGCGCGAACCGCGTCCGCTACCTACGATGCGCCTGAATCCGAACGTAACGTCCATTTTTGATTTTACGTACGATGATTTCACCCTCGAAAACTACAATCCGTATCCAGCCATCAAAGCGCCGGTAGCGGTGTAGGACGTAGCAGTATGGAGTATTTCGACCAGGTTTTCGAGCGACCTGATGAACTGCCTGATAAGTGGACAAACCATGAGTTTGAACAATGTCGGTTTAAAAAACTGGATTTGTCACGTACATCGTTTGCCAGTTCCAACTTTATCAACTGCCGGTTCGAGGATTGTTCGCTTGTCAACGCTACGTTGAAAAACACGAAGCTGTACGACGTTACATTCGTCAATTGCAAACTAGCGCACGTCGACTTTGGATTGTGTAATGCGTTTGGCTTTCACGCCGATTTTCAGACGTGCCAACTTGATTATACCGTTTTCCTAAATCGCAAATTGAAGAAAGCACAGTTTATTGATTGCTCCTTAAAAGAAGCTTATTTTGTTAAGTGCGAATTAACCGGTAGTACTTTCGCCAATTGCGATCTTGAATTGGCAAAATTTGAAGAAAATGATCTGACTCAGGTTGATTTTTCCAGCTCCTATAATATCGAACTAGATCCGGAAAATAATAAAGTAAAAAAAGCTCGTTTCTCTCTGAATAATTTGCCGGGCTTATTGACGAAATATGGACTTGTTATTACCAAATAAAGTATGATGTAAGAAGTACGATATATGGACCTGCATATATCATACTTCTTACATCATACTTTATTTATTATCTCTTCCCAGTTTGTTTTATATGAATAAACCCAGTCCATTTTTTTTGCTTCAAATTTTACGAAATAGGGCAGTAATAAATCTCTAAAAAATTGCTGAATTTTATTCGGAACCGTTTTCGTATCACCCACTTTTCGCGCTTCTTTTACAATTTTCTGCACCCGCTCCTGACGTAGTGACTGGAACGTAGCAAATGCCGTGGACAAGTCTGGTAAATCCCGAAGACATTTGGCCAGTACAATACCATCTTCGAGCGCTAATGAAGCGCCCTGGCCAATATGAGGGGCCGTTGCATGCGCTGCGTCGCCAAGAAGACACACGCGGCCTTTGTACCATTGTTTCAAAAAAGGGATGTCGTAAACCGGGTAAATTTCGATTTTTTGCGCTGATTTAATGATATCGGCGATGGGTGCGGGATCGTTTTGGTGAAGGGCAAAAAGTTTTGCTTTTAGCTGATCTAGTTCGATTCCTGATAATTCATTACGTTCCGGTTCTTTTTCCTGGGAAATATTATTGAACCACCATACATCGCCCGTATTAGAAATGGCATAAGCAAAAAATGCCCGTTCGCCAAAAGTCATCCGAATCGAACCGTATAAATCGTTTACATTTTTCAGTTTAGAAAAGCCACCGGTCGATAGTAATCCTGTGTATTTCAGCGCTGGTGTATCAGGAAAAATAGCGTTACGTGTTGCGGAATGAATACCATCGCAGCCGATAATGAAATCCGCTGAGATGTGAGTGCCATCATCAAAAAATGCGGTGGCTGTTTTATCTGTTTGTGTAATGTATGTCAACTTTTTTCCAAGCTCGATTCTGATACCATTATCGATAGCTACCTGACGTATTGCTTTATTGAGCAAACCACGTTTTAACTGAACCGTTTGAGCCCCGTAACGTTCCGGTTGATCCGCATTGTCGATTTCGCCAATGCTTTTATTTTTTGCATTGTAAAACGTCATTTTTCCCGGCGTAAACTCTGTCAAAATGGAATCCAAAGGCATAAATTCCTTCAATACGTTCAGGCCATTTGGCGTAACGCCCAGAAACGCACCGGCTTCATCGCGGTAGGTCGAATTGGCCTCGTAAATAATCGACTCAATACCAATTTGTTTCAGGAATAAAGCCAGCACCGGGCCGGAAATGCCACAGCCAATAATAAGGGCTTTCTGATGTGTCATGATACGTACTGACGTATTGTGATGGTGAGATTGGACGTAGTGCCTGCCAGTTAATTAGCGACTAATGAGTTTTTGATACTCTTCTTCAATCAGGCTACGTTCGCTAACTCGTTGATAGACATGAAAGTAGTGGGAAGCCAAACCAATGCCCCAGCCAATAAGTGGAAATATAGGCCAGGGAAAAATGTTACCTGAATGGTCTGCGCGAAAGGCAAAATTGGTAGCCGTCCAGATGAGCCAGAGACCAGCATTGACAAGTAGGTAAGTACGCAGATGCATTTTGAAGCCTACCCGTGCTTTAGCTTGTTTCCAGATATAAGGATCTCGGTTGGGGGTTGTTTGTGAGGTTTCCATCTTGGTGAAAGTTGTTTAGTTTAGATTATTGGTTTCGGTTTAGGAATATACTTGTCGAAGAACTTAGTCTTGTTCCGGTTTATGAGATAGGTTCCCATAAAAGCCGTTAGGCTGGTGGCCGCGACAACGACCGGCCAGAACTGCTGCATCGGGAAAAGCCGTACGAGTGTTTCGGCCCAGAATGCGGCATATAGCCCCACTACCGACCAGTTCATGAAATAATAGTGGTAGTAGAACCAGCCCGGTACGTAGCGTCGGAAAATGATGGGCAGCATACCGCCGATAATGGACAGTCCGCTGAACAGAGCTGCCACGTGAAACGGGCCAAATTTGCCAAACAGATTATAAAGCATAAACGCCGTTACGTTCACCAGAATCATAGCCACTACGTAGCCATAGCCTACCTGTTTGTGCGTTTTACTGCCTTTAGGTAGTAGTAAAACGCAGGTTCCCAGCACTAAAGCCGCCAAGGCAGCATAGAGGTGAAGGGCACCAGCGGGCGAGTGAATCAGGTCGGTTAACATCGGTTTGAGCGGGTTTGTGAAGTAAAGATAGAGTGGCACATTCCGCAGGCATCGGGCTATCCGACCAATTCCCTAACTTGCGGAGTAAATGACCATTTTTTTATGACCAACGCCGAAATTGTTGACCTGCTCGAATTGACGGGCCGTTTGATGGAACTCCACGACCGCGACGCTTTTAAAACCCGTTCGTTTCAGACAGCTGCCTTTAATCTGGATAAATCAACGGCTGATTTAGCCAATCTACCCGTCGAAGAACTGATCAAATTACAGGGCGTTGGAAAATCCGTAGCGCAGAAAATCCGCGAAATTGCCGACACCGGTCGCCTGACCGATCTCGATGAACTGTTGGCGCAAACGCCTGAGGGTGTGTTGGATATGTTCCGAATTAAAGGATTGGGTGTTAAGAAAGTACGTACGCTCTGGCACGAGTTGGGTATCGATAACCTGCAGGATCTGCAACGAGCGGGCGAAAACGGCGAGATTGCCAAAATCAAAGGATTCGGTGCAAGTACGCAGGAAAAAATTCTGGCTGCGCTGGAGTTTTTGCACGAACAACAGGGCAAAGTACGCATGGATAAAGCGGCCATGATTGCCAATCTGTTGCACGAAGAGCTGGCTAAACTATTCGATCGCGTTGAGATCAGTGGGCAGGTGCGCCGGAAAGCGCAGGAGGTTGACACGGTACAACTGCTCGTACAAACAAACGACCCGCTTTCGGCCATGCTCAGTCTGAACAACTTGCCGACATTGACGCAAAACGAAGCTGAGTCGTCGCCCTTTGCCTGGCGGGGTCAGTTTATGAAATTCGATGTTCAGGTAGAGCTATTATTTTATCCGGCTGAGCAAATGAACCGACAGCTATTTATCCAAACGGCGTCCGAACCGCATTTGCAGCAGGTCGGCAATGGTGGAGCGTCGTTGTTGGAGGTTGCTTATACGAGTGTGGTTTCGGAAGTAACGGAGGCCGCCACCGAGGACGTAGAAAAGGCCATTTACTCACGGGCTGGTTTGCCATACATCGTACCGGAAATGCGTGAAGATGATTTTGCATTTCGCTGGGCCAGCCGCCACCAAACCGATGAACTGGTAACCTGGGACGATTTGCGCGGTACGTTGCATAACCATAGTACGTGGTCGGATGGAAAACAATCGGTTGCCGATATGGCGGCTTACTGTCGGGAGCTTGGCCTTACGTATTTCGGTATCGCCGATCACTCAAAAACCGCTACGTATGCCAATGGTCTCGACGTAGAACGGGTTCAGCAACAGCAGGTTGAAATCGATAAACTGAACGAAGGATTTGGCGATACGTTCCGTATTTTTAAAGGCATCGAATCCGATATTCTGGGCGATGGTTCGCTGGATTATGACGACGCTACGTTAGCTACGTTCGACTACGTAGTGGCATCCGTTCACCAGACGCTGACCATGTCGCTCGAAAAAGCGACGACGCGGTTGCTACGTGCCATCGAGAATCCGTATACGACCATTCTAGGGCACCCGACGGGCAGATTGTTGCTGGCGCGCGAAGGTTATCCCATCGACCACCGCGCCATTATCGACGCCTGCGCCGAACACAACGTAGTGATCGAAATCAACGCCAGCCCCTACCGGCTCGACATCGACTGGCGGTGGATTGATTACGCCATGCAGCAGGGCGTTAAACTCAGTATCAACCCCGACGCCCACGACCTGGAGGGCCTGCTCGATATGCATTATGGTGTTGCCATTGGGCGTAAAGGTGGACTGACCAAAGGGATGACATTCAATGCGTTGACGCTGGAAGAAATGACAACGTATCTGCAACAGCGCCGGGAACAGATATCTAAGTAAGGCAAATGGGCATTAATTCATCATTAATGACTCATTTGATAGGGTAAATATACTAAAGTAAATCTTTTAAGATTAGGACCTTAACTCGAAGTCTAAGCGAAGCAGTTTGCTGAAGTGCAGTGTGGCTTTGCTTTAAAACTAACCGACATCATTTACTTAACATGACAATTTTCAACGGCTTTCTAAACCCGTTTCTATGCGCTTATTGTGTGTACTAATTTTGTCGATCTGCTTACTCAACGAAGGGAAAACTCAGTCAGTAGTCAAGCCGAAAACGTCGGTTAATACGTTCTCGGCGACGGGTTATGTGCGAGATGCTAAAACGGGTAAACCGATTCAGGGCGTGAATATCGTTGTGCTGAACGTATCGAAAGGATACGTAACGGCGAAAGATGGTTTTTACGTCATTCAACTTCAGCCCGGCGATTATATTTTACGGTTTACTCACGTCGGTTACCGACCCCGTCAGGATACGATATCCCTACAAAAAACGCTTTTTCGGGAAATCGTGATGGAAGACGACTCCAAAGATTTGGAAGAGGTTGTCGTCACCAGCGAAGCTCCCGATCGTAATGTAAAGAAAGTTGAAATCGGAGTGTCGCAGCTGACGATACGTAGCATCCGACGCATTCCACCCCTGATGGGTGAAATCGACATTGTGCGTAGTTTGCTGTTATTGCCTGGTGTCACAACAGTAGGTGAGGGGGCACCGGGATTCAACGTGCGGGGGGGGAGTGCCGATCAGAACCTGATTCTGTTTGACGATGCGCCGGTCTTTAATTCGAGTCACCTGATGGGTTTTTTCTCGGTATTCAATCCCGACGTAGTGCGCGACGTAACACTGAACCGAGGGGGCGTTTCGCCTGCATTTGGTGGCCGGGCTTCGTCGGTGCTGGACGTGAAAATCAAGGAACCCGATATGCAGAAATGGGGTGTCAACGGTGGTATCGGCATCATTTCGAGTCGGTTGGGCGTTGAGGGACCAATTGTCAAAAATAAGTTGTCGTTTCTGGCGGCTGCCCGTGTTTCGTTCAATGATTTTCTGTTTAAGCTGGCACCACCTAACCTGAAGGATACAAAGGCAAACTTCTACGACCTAACAACCAAACTGAAGTATCAGCTGAACGAAAAGCATACCATCACGTTCACAGGTTATCGTAGTACCGACGTTTTTAAACTGGCATCCGACTCCCTTTCCGGGCAGGAAATCAATGCCTCATCGACGCAATTCAATTACCAGACCACAACTGCGTCGCTACGTTGGAACTACTTCATGAGCAAACAATTAAATCTGGCAACGGCGGCTATCTTAAGCCAATATGAGGCTGATCTGTCGTCGTCCGATTCAGCGAACGCGTTCAATTTGAAATCAGGAGTCTGGCATCGCCAACTTAAGACGGATCTGACATTTACGCCCAGCGAAACCCATCAGTGGCAGGCAGGTCTGAGTTTTATTGATTACTACGTTCAGCCCAACACCCGAATTCCCGGCCCGATGTCAAACGTACTGCCGATCGATCTGGCGCGGGAGCGTGCTTACGAACTCGCTGCTTATGTGCAGGACGAATGGAAAGTAAATGCGAACGTAGCGGTAATCGCCGGATTACGTTACTCCGCGCTTTTGAATCGTGGGCCAGCTACGGTACGTTCCTATACCGAAAATTCGCCCCGGCAGGACGAAACGGTGGTATCGACAAAAAACTACGAAGCAGGCAAGATTTATAACACAATGGGTGGACTGGAGCCTCGATTGGCGATACGTTGGTCGCTGGCAGAGGGGCAGTCGGTAAAGGCGGGTTACAGTCGATTACGGCAATACATTCAGCAGGTTACGAATACCACTGCGGCCTTACCGACTTCGCGCTGGCATCTGAGTGATACGTATACGAAACCCGTTATTGCCGATCAATGGTCGCTGGGTTATTTCCGGAATACCGCTGATAATGATATTGAAGCATCGGGGGAAATATATTACAAAACCCTCACCAATGCCATCGATTATCGGGATGGTGCCGAATTGCAGCTGGCCCAGGCCGTTGAAACGCAGATTGTGCAGGGCAGGGGGCAGGCCTACGGATTTGAGGGATTATTCCGTAAAAATAAAGGTCGGTGGACGGGATTCGTGAGTTACACCTACGCCCGAACACTTCTGACCATGACGAGTCCTTATGCCGATGAGCGCGTTAATAACGGAAATCCCTATCCGGCCAATTATGATAAACCACACACGCTGAACATCCTGGCGACCCATCGACCGACTTCCTGGTTCAGTATGTCATTGAATTTTACATATAGCACCGGCCGGCCAACAACACAACCATCGGCAATTGCACGGATTGGTGGGATACGTGTCCCGATTTACCTTGACCGGAATCAGCAGCGGGTGCCCGATTATCACCGACTCGATTTTTCGATGACGTTCGAGCAAAATCCGCTTAAGAAAAAACGAAATCAGAGCAGTTGGGTTTTCTCCGTTTACAACGTCTACGCTCACAAAAATGCCTACTCCATTTTTTATAAACTGAGTCCGGCGTCATTTTCTGATGCATACAAGCTATCAATTTTTGGAACGGCTTTTCCGTCGCTGACCTATAATTTTAAATTCTGATGAAACGTCGCGCACTGGCCTATACACCACTTGTTTTGTTTATTTTTCTGATGGTTGCCTGCGTAACTGAGTTTCAGCCGGATAGCATCAGTATACCTTCGTCGCTGATTGTAGAAGGGCAAATTACCGATCAGCCTGGCCCTTATACCGTTAAGCTTACCCGGACGGCGGATTACTCCTACAAAAGTTTGAACCTACTCGAAACAGGCGCTACGGTGACGATTGAAGATAACCTAGGCAATCGCGAAACGTTAAAGGAAATGACGGCTGGAGGGGGCGTCTATCAGACCAGTGCTACGGGCATTCGGGGCGTGGTGGGTCGCAGCTACAAGTTGATTATTCAGACAAAAGCTGGCAAAAAATATGAATCAGAACCGGAAGTATTGCCCCCTGGCGTTCCCATTCAGAAAGTGTATTATGAATATACCAAAGAGTCAGGGGCTTTATCTACGGCAAAAAGTCAGGGATGGAATGTGTACATAGATGCTAAAGACCCTGAAACGACGGGAAATTATTACCGATGGGACTGGGCAAACTATGAATTTACGAGCGTTTGCTTTATAAAGGACGCGCTCGACGGCACACTGACTGGCTTAGGGTGCTGCTCAAACTGCTGGAATATAAACCGCTGTTACTCGTGCATCAATGTCAGCTCCGATGCCAATGTCAATGGAAATGCCATTAGCCGACAGTTTATTATGCGGGTACCTTATAAATCAAAGAGTCGCTATTACCTTGAAGTACAGCAACAGTCCATCAGTAAAGGCGCTTACGATTTTTGGAAAAGTGTAAAAGGGCTAGTCAACAACACGGGCGGACTGTTCGACACAGCGCCATCAACGGTACGTGGTAACCTACACTGTACGAATGATCCTGGAACTGTTGTTTATGGTTATTTTGGGGCAGCGGGCCTTTCTGAACAATATATTTATGTTGACCGAAGTGCGGGAGAAGGTATACCAGACTTAGATCCGGTTGTAACTATACCAGACCGATCGCCCTGTTTTGTTTGTGAGAATAGTCTTTACCGAACACCTATCCAACCTCGTTGGTGGCAGTTTTGACGGCGAATTATTGGCTGGAAACTGCTTTTTGTGATTGAGAATAAATAAAATAAATTTGTGTAAATGTGAACAACATGACGCGCCCCGTTAAAATAGCCCTGTTACAATTCGCGTCTATTGGCGACGTAGTGCTAACAACACCCGTCATTCGTTGTTTAAAACGGCAACTCCCTGCTGCTGAGATTCATTTCTGCACATCACGCGATTTTCAGCCAATTATCGATTACAATCCCAATGTAACGAGACGACATTACCTCGATGGCAGTGTATTGACGTTCATTCGACAGCTCCGGGCTGAACAGTTTGATTACGTTGTCGATTTACAAAATTCCTTTGTTACCGGATTTATAAGAATTGCGTTGGGATGTAAATCCTTTACTGTCGAAAATCAGAGACTACGCCAATGGCTCTACGTTCGGTGTAAAGTGAATGCCATGCCTGATCAACACGTAGTAGATCGGTATTTTACGGCCGTACACCCACTGGGCGTTGAAAATGACGGCATGGGTCTGGATTACTTCGTTCCGTATAAAGACGAGGTTGAAACGGACTGGCTACCCGAAACGCATCGGCAGGATTTTGTTGCTTATGCCATTGGTGGGCAGAGTTTTACGCGCCGGATGCCCGTCATGCGAATGATTGAACTTTGCCTGAAAATCAATTACCCGATTGTGTTAGTGGGCGATAAAAACGACCGACAGGCGGGCGATGAAATCGTACGGGCTATTGGAGAGCGATACGTCTACAATGCTTGTGGGCATTATAATCTGAATCAATCGGCATCAATACTGCAACAGGCACGCGTTGTGTTTAGCCACGATACTGGATTAATGCACATTGCGGCTGCTTTCGGGAAAAAAGTGTATTCGATTTGGGGAAGCTCTTCCCCGCAACTTGGTTTCTACCCTTATAAAACCCCACACGTTCGGCTCGAAACTCCGGGCCTGGGTTGCCGTCCCTGTTCGGCTACTGGTTTCGGAAATTGTCCCATGAAACACTTCAAATGCATGAACAACCTCCCGTTCGATTTTGACGTGAAAGAATTGCGGACAAAAAAGAAAAATTTTGATTGAGATTCAGCTAGTTGGTTTAAAAGAGCAAAATTTCCACCGAAAAGTAGTGACGAAAGCCGAGTTTCATCGTAAAAAGGGATGAGTTACAGGCGCGCTCAACGCTTGGAAATAAGCTATTTGACGTATGTATCTGGAACAACGCGTACAACAGTTAGAAGCCCTGACGGTAGATCAGGGCAAACAGGCGGAATCAATTGCAAAAGCGGTAGCAAAACTTACCGTCGATACGCAACAGGGATTTCTTGAGGTCAAGCAGGAGCAAGCGGCAATGCGCCGGGAACTTATCCGACTCGCCGACGCTTCCGATGCAACTAATGAACGCTTACATCAACTTAATCGCAAAGTTGATATCGGTTTTGAGCGGCTCGAAGAAAGTCAGAATCAAATGCGCGATGAGATGAATGGAATGAAACAGGCAATGACTGGAATGAAGCAGGATATTGCTGGCCTAAAAGTAGGGCAGGAGTTAATTCTACAAATTTTGCGAGAGAAACTTACTTAATCACGGGCTATCATCTGCTGCACGCGCTCTGCTACGTTCTGCACGGAAATATCATATAAGCAGGCTAAATCGCCCCGCCAACAAGGTTTATTGCCAAAAACAGAACATGGGCGGCAGGTCAATACGTCGGCCGGAATCTGGAGAATAGCTTCTTCGCCCTGTCCCCATGGCCCGAAACCAGCGTCAGGGTGCGTGGCTCCCCAGATTGAGAGAACAGGTACGCCACTCAGTGCGGCCAGGTGCATATTCCCCGAATCCATGCAAACCATACCCTTAAGTCGACGTAGCAGCGCCAGTTCAGCTGATAGAGAAAGTTGACCGGCTACTAAGACAACTTGTGGGAATTTCTGCTTCAGCGTTTCCAACTGAGCGACTTCGGAAGCTCCACCACCGAACAGAAAAATAGCAAGTGGCTGGTGAAGTAGCAGTGCCTCGACAAGTGGCTCAAATCGTTCAAAAGGCCACATTTTCTGGCGATGCTGAGCAAACGGCGCTATTCCTAACCACGGTACGTTGTCTGGAATCAGCTGTTTACCAAGAAAATGTTGAAGTTCGTCTTCTGCGGAGACATAAGTCGGAAACTGAAAGGGGCGAGCAGGTTGTAGGGAAAATCCGGCTTCCTCGAAGGTTTGGACGTAACGTTCTACACTGTGGGGTAATGGGAGACGTATCTTGTTTTCTTTGCGTGTCAGCGCTTTTTTCTCGGCACGCCCTTTCTCAATCGTCACCGACGTAACGCCGACCAGCCGAAACAGGCTTTTTAGTACGGTGGTACGTAGGTTTTGATGAACATCAACAATTAGCGCATACGGACTCTTCTGTTGTAATTCCCGAAATAGGCGAACCAGTCCTGCAAACCCCTTGTGGCGACCTGTAAAATCGGCACTTACGACGGTAACGTTGGAAAACCCTTCGAAAAAAACACGAAAACGGCCCCTCGTAACCAACGTTATAGGTATATCCGGGTAACGCTGCGTGAAAGCCTGCACAACAGGCGCCAGCAACGCTACGTCGCCCATAGCCGAAAACCGAAGGAGGAGCAGGCTTTTTTTCAAAAGAAAAATTAATAAGGGATGAACGTAGAGGGATGAATGATGGGTTTGCTAACGCAATCAACAAATATATGCGTCAATAAACGCATCGTTCATCTCTTATCATTTATCGTTGTAAAGTACCGGATTCAGCGTTGGGTCGTTATACATTTTCATCTGCCGGTAAACTTTAACGTAACGATTACCCTGTTGAATGTCCTCTTGGAGTTCATCGAAGCAGCGGGCCAGATCACTTTCCTGTTCGAGCAATACGTCGAGTTTTAGACTGGCTTTCTGACGGTGTTCGTCTGAAACCGATGGGCGTTCAACCTGTTCCCGAAAGTGGTATAGTTTAAGCTGAAGAATCGACATCCTGTCTAGAAGCCAGGCGGGTGTTTCCGAATTCATCCGGGCTTCGGGCTTAACTGCAATCCCGGCATATAAATCGACAAACCAACTGTCTATCAACTCCACAGTATCCGTTCTGTCCTGATTCGACTGATCAATCCGACGTTTAATCGCTACCAGCTCATCCGGGCTGATCGTTGGGCTGCGAATGATGTCTTCGAGGTGCCACTGAACCGTATCAATCCAGTTTTTCTGATACAGCAAAAAGGAGATACCGTTGTCTGAATACGGATTTTTAATGGGTGTATCGACGTGATCGGTCAGGTGATAATCCTGAATGCTCTGACGGAAAATGTCGTTGGCAAACGTAGCGTTCATAAGCAGTGAATGGACAGCAAAGATACGGATTTTCGGCGGGAATTCAGGAAAAGAGCATGTTCAGGCTAGTTGTGAATGTGGCCTGAAATGTCCGGTAGAAGTCTCATGTGTGCTTAATTTGCTGCCTAATTTTACAAACCGAATTTGCTGACCAATGACGCGTATTGCACAGGTAATTTTTGTTGTTCCGCCATATGTACACGTTCTGGATCTGACGGGCCCAATCCAGGTTTTTTACGAAGCTGTTGAATATGGTGCCCCTTATCAGCTGACATACTGCTCGTTCAAGAGCCCTGTTACCAGTTCGGCCGGATTAGGTTTTACTACTGTTACACAATACGATAATCTGCAAACACATCCTGGCGACTATATTTTTCTGCCGGGTATGGATATGGCCTATATTCGGTCGGCTGAGTTTAAAAACGAAACCAGTTTCTTTGACTGGCTCCGTCATCAGCATGCGAAAGGGGTAACTCTGTGTTCGATTTGTACCGGAGCCTTCACGCTGGCTCAGGCTGGTTTGCTTGATGGCCGAAAATGCACAACCCATTGGAAACGGGTTGAAGAACTACAGAACACGTACCCTCACATGATGGCCCAATATGACCGTTTGTTTGTAAAAGATGGTACTATCTATACAAGCGCAGGAATCACCGCCGGTATCGACTTGAGTTTAGCCATTATTGAAGAGAATCATGGAGCCTTGTTTGCCACAAAAATAGCCCGCGAATTA
This sequence comes from Spirosoma flavus, assembly GCF_054778555.1. NCBI lineage: Bacteria > Pseudomonadati > Bacteroidota > Cytophagia > Cytophagales > Cytophagaceae > Spirosoma > Spirosoma flavus. Next base: position 561,325 of record NZ_BAAGZL010000002.1, on the reverse strand, counting down.
GTGGTTTATTTTCGGCGGGGCGCTGAACATTCCCAGCAAAGCGTTTACCTCGATTACCGAAATCACATGAATGTGGCCATTCATCAGATGCAGGACTGGCTGATTGCCAATCTGGAAGCCAAAGCAACGCTGGACGAATTGGCTGAAATTGCCAACATGAGTACCCGTAATCTGACGCGCACATTTCGGAAAGAAACAGGTACGACGATTCATAATTATACAACCCAGCTACGTCTGGAACTGGCACGAACCCTGCAACATAATCCGGGCATGACAATGGAAGCCATAGCCGCCAAATGCGGTTTTCAGGATGCTCGTCAACTGCGCCGAATCTGGCAAAAATCAAGCTCCCGGACAGTCACTAAACGATCACCTTACTAATTCCGCTTATGAATATTGGTATGACCTTCACCCGCTTTTTTTTGTGGATTGGCCTGCTGACCATCTCTCCTGTTAGAGCTGAGGCCCAGAAAGTCGCTCGAAAAGAAGACTTAATGGCTTATTTCTGTGAGCCTTGTGGCAATGAGTGCGATTTCGAACGCCACGACGGACCCGGTATTTGCAGGCATTGTGGTATGAAATTAATCCAACGTCGTATTTCACTTATGGACTCCTTACAAAAGGCACAAAAAACGGGCAAACGCAACGTAGCGATTTTTATTCACGATGGCGTTGAAGTACTGGATTTCTCGGGCCCAAGCGAAGTGTTTGCGTCTACGCAGGGCTTCAACGTGTACACCGTTTCACTGACTAAAGAGCCTATTACCAGTCAGGGATTCATCAAAATTATTCCGAACTACAGCCTTGCCGACTGCCCGAAACCGGATATCGTAGTGTTGCCGGGAGGGCAAACCGCTCCTTTTATAAAAAACGAAACGCTCATAAACTGGATCAAAGCAAGTGCGCAACAAGCTGAAATTATGCTCTCTGTCTGCACGGGGGCCGGCTTGTTAGCCAAAGCGGGTTTGTTGGATGGCAAGCAGGCTACTACGTTCCATAGCTATATCGATCCATTACAAAAAGCAACGCCGAACGCTAAAATTTTACGGAATACGCGCTTTGTCGACAATGGCCAGATCATTACAACGGCCGGAGTTTCGGCGGGTATCGATGGTGCCTTGCACGTAGTAGCGAAACTCAAAGGACTCGTCGTAGCCACGCAAACGGCTCGTTATATGGAATACGACAAATGGAAACCCGACGAAGGTTTAATTGTTGATCAACCAGCCAAAACGGCAGCCAAACGCGAATAAGTCAGTCCGTTTGGTACGTAACCTATCGCTACATAGCAAACGGAGTATTAAGTAAAGCTGCATGGTCTTTGGTTGTAATCTACAACGTTTCCCATACCTGAAAAGCTTCACCTGCCCCAAATTCCGACCGTTCGGCGGGAAGTTCCATAAACCCGTCAGCTGCCAGAAGATTAGCAAAGTCGGCTGAACCAGAGCCGGGAAGTGGATGAGCGAGGGTTTGTCCGATTGGCTCCGAGGTTAAACGTACCGGCAGAAAATACGTAATCGGCGGTCGGAACGTAACGGACTCAGCCAGTTGGGCGTACCGTATTGGCGCGGGAGCCATTCCCAGCGATGCCCGCAGATACGGCAGTACGTAACGATAGGCGCACAGGATGGTTGATACGGGATTGCCGGGGAGCGCAAACACCGCTTTCTCGGGTGCCGTTCCGAACCAGAGTGGTTTGCCCGGACGTTGTTCAATTTTATGGAAACGCTTCTGCACACCAAGGTTTGACAATACGTCGGGGACAAAGTCCGCCTTCCCGGCCGAAACGCCACCACTTAAAATAAGCATGTCGTGTTCAGCAAGTAACGTAGCCAATCGTTCGGTCAAAACAGCTTCGTCGTCAATAATATGGTGCAGGGATGCATCAATACCCAGCGATGCCAGAGCTGCCCGGAGCATATACGTATTGGAACGGCGAATCTGGTAAGGAAGCGGTGAATCACCAATGTCCACCAGTTCATCGCCGGTAGAAATCAGGGCGATTCGTGGTAAGGCACTCACCGTTACGTTCACCTGCCCGACCGAAGCCGCCACCGCCAGTTCAGAAGGTCCCAGCAACGTACCGACAGGTAGTAATTCGGCACCTGCCCGGCGGTCGGTAGCCTGAGGATGAACGTGTTGCCCCGGTTCAACATCGTCAATCGTAACTTGAGCCATTCCGTCGGCGATACGTATATCTTCATACCGAACCACCGTATCAACGCCTACCGGAAGTATAGCCCCCGTCATTACTTCAAGGCAGGTCTTAGGCTCATTAAGTGTCTGTTGAGGCTGACCGGCCCGCTGCATACCAACGATCCGAAATTGGCGTTCTCCAGCCTCGTAGTCGGCAAAGCGAATGGCGATACCATCCATTGCTACCCTGTCGAAGGGCGGAAAATCGCGGTCGGCGGAAACGGACTCACGTAACACACGACCCTGTGCATCAATAAGCGAAATGGTCTTGTCCGGTAGCGAAAGCAAATATTGCTGCGTAATGGCGAAGGCGTCGGCAACGGAAAGCATGGTAACAATGATGAATTATGAATGATAAATGATCAATTTTGGCACCGAAGTCGCAATCTATTTATCATTGATCAATTATGCCTTCTTTTTCACATCTTAATGCCGAAGGAAATCCATCCATGGTTGATGTAGGGGCCAAAGTCGTTACCCGACGAACTGCCCGCGCTCAAACGGTGGTTGCGCTGGGACCTGATATTATGCAACACCTCAGCGGTTCGGATATCAGCACTAAAAAAGGCCCTGTTTTTCAGACTGCCATTATTGCGGGTACGATGGCCGCCAAGCGTACCGACGATTTAATTCCGCTCTGCCACTCGCTGGGGTTGGATAACTGCCAGATTACCATCACAACCGAAGGCACCGACGCCATCGTTGATTGCCTGGTATCGACCGAAGGGAAAACCGGCGTTGAAATGGAAGCGCTGGTAGGAGCCTCCGTGGCGGCATTGACCATTTACGATATGTGCAAAGCGTTTTCGCATGATATCGTAATCAAAGAGACGAAGTTGATGGAAAAAACAGGCGGTAAACGAGATTTTCGGCGCGATGTCTAAACTCAACGGACTCATTTTGACAGGTGGACGTAGCACCCGCATGGGCGAGGATAAATCATTGCTACGTTATCACGAAAAACCACAGCGCGAACACCTGACGGAGTTGCTACGTCCCTATTGCAGTGTTGTATTCTGGTCAGTCAACGCGGCACAGGCTGCCGATTTGGTCGACTCCAGCCAGCTACGTATCGTCGATGCATTCGAATTGGGAACTCCGCTCAATGGTATCCTGTCTGCTTTTCAATATGACCCCGAAGCAGCTTGGTTGGTCGTTGCCTGCGATATGCCCCTGCTTACCATTAATTCCCTCGAGGTATTGGTCAAAGGGCGAAATCAGGCAAAAATGGCAACCGTTTTTTATGATTCTGATGGCCAATTGCCCGAACCACTACTGGGTATTTATGAACCCGCCATTGGGCCAATTCTGCATCAGGCAGTTGCTAATGGACAGTATGCGCCACGGAAGATTCTGCTTCAGAATGATATTGAATTATTGACCGTTACCGACGTTCGGGAATTGACCAACATCAACGACGCCAGCTCCAGGGCAAAACTAGGTTTATAAACTATTAATCGAACGTAGCGTTTTGTACATAATGCCGTTTCCAACCGCGCTACGTATGACCCCATTTCGACAATTTTTGTTGGCCGCTGGATCGTTGCTACTTGGCAACGCTGCTCAAGCGCAACGTAGCACAACTTCAACTGAACTTCAGGATTTTAGCGCGCAACGGATCAGACACCAGAAAACCATCGGGCTGACGCTGGGCAGTTTCGCCCTTGCCAATATCGCGGTGGGTAGTATAGCTGCGGGGCAGACGTCGGGCGAGACGAAATACTTTCACCGGATGAACGTCTACTGGAATCTGGTCAACCTGGGAATTGCAGGGGCTGGTTTGCTGGGTTCGCGGAAACGTAGCGCAACAACCGAGACACTGGCTGACGCTGTTCGGCAGCACGAAAACATGAAGCAGATTCTACTGGTCAACGCGGGCCTGGATGTTGCCTACGTAGTCGGTGGTGCCTACTTGCGGGAACGAGCCGTAAGCCATCCCGACAATGCCGACCAGCTACGTGGTTATGGTACGTCGATTATGGCGCAGGGAGCATTTCTGCTGGTATTCGATGTTGTTAATTATCTCATTTTCAAGAATCGGGGCGATAAACAGGAGCGGCTGTTGCTCTCAGCCACTGCGTCGGGTTTGGGTGTTACGTTGCCGATTCGATGACGTAGCGCAGGAACATCGTCAATAGGCTACCAACCGCAGTCCATAAATTTCACAACTGCTCGATGTCGTTACGTAGCGAGGGATCAGTACGTTTTGTCGGCTAATTATAAAACAAAAAAATCCCGAAAGACTAAAGCCCTCGGGATGAAAAGAGTTTCGTTACTGAAAGATGCTTAAGCTATTGCTCCCAGGCTACGCCGAACGGGCTGGGCTGCTTCGGACGTAGCGCTGGCTTTATACTTTTTGTGGTAGAAGACATATGACGCAAAACCTAACGCCACAAAGATAAAAATAGGCGCCCAGTTGCTGACATCTTTACCGCTGTTTGCGACGGAATACGTAGCACCCAGTAGGTCATAAATAAGACCAGCATACGCCCATTCCTTAAGACGAGGAAAGCCAGGCACCAGAATAGCAATCGACCCCAGCAGTTTGGCCCATCCCAGAAAGGGAATGATGTAGGTAGGATAGCCCATTTCGCTGAACCCCTGCACTGACATAGAATTGACCAGTATGTTCGGTATAGCCGAGCCTGTCATAACAAAAGCAAATAAACCAGTTAAAATCCAGTACGTTACGTTTACTTTTTTCGATACTTTCGGGCTTGCGTTTAACGATTGAATGTGTGCCATGTCGGTAGTATTTGTATGTTTGATTACGTATCAAATTTACCGCTTTTCGCCGGGGATGGGAGGGGTGAAACCGGCAAAAACCGGGTCATTTACGACATTATTCCCACGACCTATGAATCCCTTTTTGCTACGTTTCCAGTACGTTTGCTTTGGCTCTGAAACCGGCTTCAGAACAAGCAATTCGCCTGGAATTGCCGGATACTATCAACTAACGGGGTAGCTCGTTCGTTATAATGACTACTCACTTTTACTACAAATCATAAATTCGAATTTCTATGAACGTAGCGGACAAACGAACATTCAATGATCGAGTACGCCAATCTTTTGTGAACCAGTTATTTATACTGTTCTTTATTCTGGGTTCAATCGGGGTTCAGGCGCAGACATTCCCGATCGGGCCACCCAAAGCACCGAATGCTGATGGGGCCGTCAACTTAGGGCGGAAGGCAGATGGGTTGTGGTATGAACGCAACAAAAAAGGTCAGGAAACTCCATTTCGAATCGACCCCAGAGCGAATACGCTACCGGTTTACCGAACGATGGCCGACGTACAGGCGTGGACGGTGGCGGCCGATAACGCACCGTCGGTTATTAACATATCCGATCTGGGCCGGGGTGGGATATTCGTTAGAAATGTGAACGACACCAAAATGCCCGATGATGGGGTAATGGTGCTTCGAACCAAATCGGGTCTTGTTTACGAGCGAATCGTGGAATCGTTCGTTAACGTGAAATGGTTTGGGGCCAAAGGCGACGGCGAAGCCGACGATCATGCTGCTCTCCAGAAGGCGCTCACCTACTGTAAAAACAAAGGTATCACCCTGTTTATGAGCGATGGCATTTACAATACCTCGCAACCACTGTCGGTTACAATCAACAACAGCACCGGGAATATGGACACCGGCGGCCGACGCCTGAATATTCTGGGTACGGGTCGGTCTAACGTAGCGATTCGCTATACCGGTAACGATGATATAACCGTACTTAAAATTGTGGGTACTACCGATGACAATCTGAACCTGGAAGGTTTTCGTATTATTCCGACAAATAGAAATGCGCGTAAAGCAACCGGGCTCGACATTAGGAATCTGGCCAATTTCACCTTGAAAGAAGTAAACGTCGGCTTTTTTGACAAAGGGTTAAACCTGATCGACGCCAACGAGGGTATTGTCGAAAAATGCGTTTTTGAATGGAACAACAAGGGGCTTTATGCGGCTCCGGCTTCGTTTGGGGTGGCACCAAACGGAATCGTGTTTCTGAGTTGTGCTTTCAACAGTAACCTGGACTATGGGTGCTTTATTGAAAATGGCTGTAATAATTCGTTCATCGGCTGTCGGATGCTGGGCAATGGTTCGGGAGCTACCGGGAGAGGAATCAAACTGCAATATTCGGGATTTAATGGAGGGGTTTCGGGGGTTATTCAGGGATGTTACGCTGAAAACAACAAAGGCGCAACCATCGAAATTGTGGCTGCTGCGCCCGGCGCTCACGTGCTGCAGGGTAATACCTTTAACCGGCTGGGAACGAAAGGCTCATCAAATGTCGATATTCTGTTCACCCCGCTGAATCTGGTAAATAACGACGGCAAAGTAAACGTGATCTCAATGCAGGGAAACTCGTTTATGGGCTATTCCGGCTATAAGCCAATTTCCACCCATCCCAGAGTTGTCTGCTCGCCAGGAGCCAATAATTATAATAACTGGCTGGTTGATGATAATAATTTCTACCAGGATGACGAAGAACGTCCTGTTTATGGTGCGAATGTGCGGTTTAAAAACGAACCCTACGACACCTGGGCCCATGCGGGTGCCGCTGCTGTTGCGATTAATAACGGTACGTTAAATCTGGCTAATGCAGGCTCTTACTACGTTTACATCAGCAGTTCGAGCGGCACCATTACGAGCATTCCAGGGGTGGCTCCCGGCAAGCAGATTACGCTACAGGCCGATCATCCTGTTGTGATTCAGCACAATGCACACTGCATCTTAAAAAATGGGGCCAACTTTACGTTTGCACCCGGCCAAACCATAACCTTATATCGTCAGAGCGCTACAATGTGGCGGGAAGTTGGGCGTCAATAAATGATACAGGCCCTAAATTGACAACATCGCATCACTAAGGCGATGTTGTCAATTTATACTATTTGGTAAGCATGTATGTCGATTAAATAACCATTTTGACGCTACGGAAACGTAAAAAATTTGTAGTTTAGACGCACATATTTATACGTACAATTACTTAAATAGACCGTTTGCTTACCGTAACATGAAAACGTATAACGTTTTGATTGTCGATGATGATGAAGATGATCAATACCTTATCAGGACAGCTTTTGAAAAAGACTCCTTACAGTATAACCTTCAGTTTGCTACCAATGGAACGGACGTGCTGGAAAAGATTGAAAGCCCCCGATTTCTGCCTGATTTGGTGTTGCTGGATTTGAATATGCCTATTATAAACGGGTTCGATGTGTTGAAGCATATGAAAACGTCTCCGCTCTATCGTCATATTCCGATCGTTGTACTGACCACATCCGAAAACGAAAGCGATATCAATCTGGCGTATGATTTAGGGGCTAATACATACATTGTGAAGCCGATTAATCACCACGCACTGGTTGAATTGGCCGAACAAATACGTTTATACTGGTTTGGACTGGCTAAAACGCCAAGCCGTCGGACAAATTAGTAGGTTAAGTGCCTGTCAATGCAACTCGTTAATACATTCCTGTCGTTTACTGAATACTTTGTTCAGAACGGCAGGTTTTTTTGTAGAGATCTGCTGTAGTAATGAATAGGGCAAATTGAAACAGTTTTGCCGGTCAGTAGTTACTTAGTCACTACGTCGATGATACCTATTTGAGTGGCTGTCGATTGATGGTTTTTCTTCCACTGGTCTGAGTTAAACACGCCCCGGCCTTTTCCATGAACCCATGACAACGCTAACCGATGGGCCAATTGTTTACGTGGACGACGATGAAGATGACCAGTTTTTGTTTGGGCGGGCAATAAAGGAATTAGGGTTACTGAATGAAATCCGTTTTTTTGCCGATGGCCTGGGAGCAAGAGCCTATCTGGAAACAACGCAGGAAAAGCCCCTTCTCATTCTTTGTGATATCAATATGCCCGTAATGAATGGGCTTGAATTTCGGCGTCTTATTGATGCCGATGAGTTTCTGCGTAAAAAATCGATCCCGTTTATTTTTTATACCACAGCTGCCGGGCCTGAACTGGTTAATCTGGCGTATGAAGGAACGATTCAGGGCTTTCATGTAAAAGCTAGCGAGTTTGTTCACTATAAAGAACAGTTGAACTTGATTATTTCGTATTGGAAGGCGTGTGTCCACCCAAATAGCTTTTAGCGCCTATCCCCGTGACAGCGCATTTACGTAGTAACCTGGCTAATGTGAGCCGCCGTAATCTGCCATTGCCCATTTGTCAGGCACCATACGCGCGTGTACTGGTAGCGTCCAGATGCAGGAAGATTGTGAATGGTCCCCAATATATCCATCAGGACGAACGTAACGACGATATCGGGTTTCAATACCTTGATTGTCAAGGATAACCGGGTCATTGAGTCGATGCGAAAGATACGCGAACGATGGGCCGTCAGATCATCGGCCTTACCAGCTATCTGGCCATCAGGCCCAACGGCTTGCAAATCGTCGGCCAGTAACGTATCGAGTTCGTCGACATTGCTGCTACGTTGAGCATGCATCAATCGATCCTCCGCTTCCTGAATTTGGGTTAAAGTGCTCATGGTACGTATCAGCTAACGTTTCTGGCAAGAATACGCCCAATTGTCCAATCAACGTAGTCGGTCTGAATTGGTATTTTATCTGAAAAACTGATACGTAATAACGTAGCATGAGGAGTTTATAGGACTGATTATCTTATATAGTTTCAAATGCCAAACTTCATGTCTATCAATCGATTTGCCCTTAGTTTATTTGTTTGCCTCACCGGAGCGGGTCTTCATGCACAACCACTTAATACGTTATCCGCCCAGGAAAAAAAAGAGGGCTGGAAACTTCTTTTTAACGGCCGGGATCTATCTGGCTGGCACCGATATAATGGCAAAGGCACACCATCATCCTGGAAAGTAGAACAGGGCGTGCTGCATCTGGATGTCCCTCAAACGGCGGGAGCGACCCCCCGGGATGCCGGTGATTTAACAACCGATGCCGTTTTTTCGGGTGATTTCGAGTTTAAAGCCGAATTCAAAATCGAAAAATACACGAATAGCGGCTTCTTTTTCTTTGCCGAGGAATCGCCAAAAAATGAGAAAATATACAGCACTGCCCTTGAAGTTCAGGTAGGGGATGATGCGCTGTATCAGAAAGCCGTGGAGCATCCACACAGCTCTGGTGATCTGTTTGGCATTGCCGATGTCCGCATCCAGGAACCGCAACCGCTGGGAAGCTGGAATAAAGTGGATGTTTCGCTGAAAAAGAATAAGTTGACCGTAACAATCAATGGCTACGTGGTGCAGGAACACGACGTAACTAGTGCCGATTGGAAAAAACGTGTAGCTGCCAAAGCTCAGAAAGGGATTCCGTTTGCAAACGGTAAATTTGTCGGGCACATTGGTTTACAGGATTGGAACACCAGCGTCTGGTTCCGAAACATTAAAATTAAGAATGGTTAATAGATAATGAATAAGAACCGACGGACTTTCACCTTATTCATTATCTATTAACCATTTTACAGGATTCATTAAACCCTTTATTTCATGGAAAATCAGTCATCACGTCGTCAGTTTTTAGGAGCTGCGGCCCTACTAGTTTCGGGAGCTGTTGTCAACAACAGCAAACTGTTCGGTGCTCCCGCCATCATCCGCAGCCTGGGCGATAAGCCCAATTCGTTGATGAAAGGTGTGCAGATTGGCTGCATTACGTACTCGTTCCGCGATATGCCCGATCAAAGTGCCGAAGCTACGTTGCAGTACATATTGGATAGCGGTATAAGCGCCATCGAACTGATGGGAGGCCCGGCTGAGACTTTTGCGGGGGCACCTAAAAACACGGTCAATATGCAGACCATGTTTCCGCTTATGAGAAAGCGACGCGAAAACCAGCCCCTAACCGAAGATGAGCAGAAGACACTGACCGAAATGGAAGCGCAGCAGAAAGCGTATCGCCAGGAAATGACCAAATGGCGTGCGTCGGCATCGATGGCTAAGTTTGAGCAGTTTCGAAAAATGTATAATCAGGCAGGTGTAACTATTTACGGTTTCAAGCCCGACGCTTTTGGTATAAATAGCTCCGATGCAGAGATTAACTACGGCATGCAGGCCGCTAAAACACTGGGAGCCAATCAGGTTACGCTCGAACATCCGGCCAATGACGCACATACGATGAAACTCGGTAAAATGGCTGAGAAACATGGAATTCGCGTCGGTTATCACGGCCATGAGCAGCAAACCCCTACCTTCTGGGATACGGCTTTGGCTCAGTCGCCAGGAAATGCCATGAACTTTGATTTGGGGCATTACATAGCCGCTGGCCAGCCCGACCCAATCGGGCTGATCAAACAGAAGCACGACCGCATTTCCAGCATGCACATCAAAGACCGGCAGGGGCCAGCGAACGGTAAAGGAAATCTATCCTGGGGGCAGGGTGATACGCCACTTAAGGAAGTGTTGAAACTGATGAGCGAGCAGAAATACACCTTTCCAGCCTCAGTAGAACTTGAATATAAGGTGCCAGAAGGGTCTAATTCGGTGGCGGAGGTTAAAAAGTGCGTCAACTATTGCCGGAATATCCTAAGTTAGACGTAGCGTTTTACTAAACAAAAAGGGCTATCTGTTACGTTGAGATACATTAATTTGTCAACGTAACAGATAGCCCTTGTCGTAACGTATTGTGAATTTCGGCAACGCTATCCGTATAATGAATCAAGGCTTGTATGTCTTCGGCCGGAGCATCGGCAATGCCCTTGGCTTTGTAGCGAAAATTACGTCCCGGCTCACCTTCTGCCCCAAATTCACCCCTGCACACAACTTCAACTTCTGAAACAGCGATGTTACGTTTGGCCGCTTCCCGATAAATATCGTTGCAGAAGCAGGTAGCCAGCGCCATCAGCAACAATTCTCCACCATTGACAGACGAGCCGTATCCCGACGCTTTGGCGGCAATCTGAACCGGTTTTGAATCGCCGTTGGTTTCTACCATCACACTGTGGTGCTGGTACGTATTTTTTACAACTGCCGACATTTCCATAAGCATACAAGGGTTTATCGGGCGCTACGTTAGCTAACGCCATTACGTTGTGAGGATAATTTACTAAGTCAGATTGCTTATCAAGAAGCTTCTAAGACTACTATTCTCAAAATTCCTACTGAAAAACGGCTATGGCCAGAATGACAATATAATTAGGGCTATTATATTTTGTGTCAACGGCTGGCGCTTTTCTAAACGGAAGTTAAAATGGTAATCGACATAATATTATTTCGTGAATATTTTTAAAATGATAAGTTGGTTTATTAAAAATTTTAAATAATTGGTAGCTTTGCTTATTATGTTCCAAACCGAAGAGCAGTGAAACGTAGAGCAACCTCAATTCATTTTTTAGCCGCATGGCTAATTGGTCTGACCGTATTAGCCAGTATAACGGGTTTAACGCCAATTCCACCTAAACGTAGCGTACTAATTGGCTATGTGAGCGGAAATGGCTGGACAAAGGCTCAGATTGATCCGAATAAACTCACACATATCAATTATGCGTTTGCAGTACCTGCTCAAAACGGCGAATTCGCGCCCATTAGTGCCAAAGATTCGGCGAATCTGGTTGCGTTAACGTCGCTCCGATCGGTTAACAAAGACCTGAAAGTGCTGATTTCGGTAGGTGGTTGGGGCGGATGCAAGTATTTTTCGGATGCGGCTTTGACGAATGCTTCCCGAAAGAAATTTGCCAGCAGTGCAGTCAGCTTCCTGAAAAAACATCATCTCGATGGCGTGGATATCGACTGGGAATACCCGGCTCAGATTGGGGCCGGCAACATTTTTCGACCTGAAGACAAAGAGAACTTTACCCTTTTTCTGAAAGCCATTCGTGAACAGTTGGATAAGCAGGGCCAGCAGGACAAACGTATCGGCGCGAACCATTACCTGCTGACGGCCGCTACCGGTGGCGATACCGCTTTTGTGAATCATACTAATCTGGGCGAAGCGCAACGCTACCTCGATTACGTCAATATAATGACGTATGACCTCTATCATGGCAATGATAAAGTGACGGGGCACCATAGTCCGCTGGCGCAGTCGAAGAAAGGAAACCAGTCACGTAACAGTTCGATATCTGCGGTGGATGGACATATAAAAGCGGGTGTCCCTGTCGAAAAAATTGTGCTGGGCCTCCCGTTTTACGGACGCGGCTGGACCGACGTGCGCCCTGTTGACAATGGTCTTTATCAACCCGCAACCGGTAAGCACCTGTTTATCAGTTACGACGAACTAGTGGCGAAATACATCAATAAAAACGGCTTCGTTCGCTATTGGGACGCCGACGCCAAAGCGCCTTTCCTCTGGAATCCGGATTCGCGTACGTTTATTTCCTACGCTGATACGGAATCGTTTGAGCCTAAACTGGCCTTTGTAAAGCAGAAAGGTTTAGCCGGGGTGATGTTCTGGGAATACATTTATGACCTCCGCCAGCCCGTACTTCTGGACAAACTGGTCAATGGATTGTGGAAGTAAATTCTTAACAAAGACGTAGCATCATGAAGAATTACGATTTCCGAAATCTTCTCAAAAATTGGTCTTTGCTCCTGACATTGTTGCCCGTTACGTTGTTTGCTCAGCAGCATTCGGAACAGAACCACGCGCACTACATAGTACCTAAAGACAGTCTGGTACGTCAGAAACTGGCCCAGTGGCAGAATGTCAAGTTTGGCTTGCTGATGCACTGGGGAACTTACAGCGAGTGGGGAGTTGTCGAATCCTGGTCGTTATGTCCTGAGGATGAAGGCTGGTGCGTTCGTCGGGGACCGTATGCGGCTAACTGGTACGACTACAAGCGGGCGTATGAAAACCTCCAGACAACCTTCAATCCAACCAAATTCAATCCCGAACGCTGGGCGACGGCGGCCAAAGATGCGGGCATGAAATACGTAGTGTTTACGACCAAGCACCACGACGGGTTCTGCATGTTTGATACCAAACAGACCGATTATAAAATCACCGATCCGAAGACGCCGTTCTCCAAAAATCCACGTAGTAACGTAGCGAAAGAGGTGTTCTCGGCTTTCCGAAATCAGAACTTCATGGTGGGCGCGTATTTTTCCAAGCCCGACTGGCACGTACCATCCTACTGGGATCCGTATTTTCCGCCCAAAGACCGAAACGTATCGTATGCGCCAAAAAAGTATCCGCAGAAGTGGCAGCAGTTTAAAGACTTTACGTTCAACCAGATACAGGAGCTGATGACGGACTACGGTAAAATCGACATTCTCTGGCTGGATGGCGGCTGGGTACGTCCGGCAAGCACCATCGATTCCACCATTAGCTGGCAACGTACCATACCTTACGATCAGGACATCGACATGGCACGTATCGCCCAAATGGGCCGGAGCCACCAGCCGGGACTACTGGTTGTGGACCGGACCGTGACCGGGGAATTCGAAAATTACGTAACGCCCGAACAATCCATTCCCGATACGTACCTGCCTATTCCGTGGGAGTCGTGCATGACGATGGGCGATTCGTGGTCATACATTCCGAAAGAGAATTTCAAATCAGCCCGAAAACTGATTCATACGCTGGTAGACATCGTGGCTAAAAACGGAAACCTGCTCCTGAACATCGCCCCCGGTCCCGATGGTGAGTGGCATCCTGAAGCGTACCAACGATTACAGGAAATTGGTGCCTGGCTACGTATCAATGGCGAATCGATCTACGACACTAAACCCGTAGTTCCGTATCGGCAGGAAAAGTGGGCCTATACCGGAAATGAACGCGCTACGTATCAGACGTATCTGCCCGCCGAAGGTGAAATTCCACCGGCAACACTAATTCTGAACAACGTATCGCCAGCCAAAAAAGTGAACATAAAACTGTTAGGATACGCTAAACCGCTCAAAACTAATACGTCGCCGAACGGGACAACCGTTACGTTGCCGGAGCAGGCGCGTCAGTGGTTAGCCACGCAGCCCGCCTGGGTTTTTAAACTGGAGAAATAAGTGATCATCCACTACTTGTTTATCGGATTGTTTTTGCTATTCTTCCGCTCCGGCGGCCCGGCTGCGTCAGAATGACAAAAAAAGCTCGCGAATGAGAGTTTAAACAGCTTTAATGTATAGGTCTGGCTTACGTTCAGTCGAAGAGTTAGTAGCTGAACGTTTCTCCTCTCATTTGTCCACTAACATTTGACGCCGTACACCTTCGAAAGGGTGGCTCAATAAGTCAATTCAGACGGTTTGGAGTAAATTTGCAGCCGGTAAACGAATACGAACCTGAGTTCCTTTGTCGGGAGTGCTTTCAAAGTGTAGCCTTCCGCCCTGCCGCTCAATAAGTTCCCGGCATATCTGTAAGCCTAGTCCTGTTCCTGGTTCGCCAAGAGTTCCCGGCCGAACTTGAGGGGTATGAAATAAGTCAGCCACTTGCTGAGTCGTCATACCGATGCCCGTATCACTGATCCGTAATTCAACCCAATCCGGCTCAGTAAGGGTATGCAGCCGAATATAGCCTTCTGGTGGCGTGAATTTAACGGCATTACTTAAAATATTTCGAACAATAGCCGCTAGTTGATGGTGATCCACCATCACCATCGCGTCTGTTCTTACCTGGTTGATAATCGTCAACTTTTTGTAGCGAATGGTATCACTACTGAGACTGATTACCTCCTCGATTATGTCGGATAAAGTGATCGGCCGCAGGTTTGGCTTAAGACCTTTTAACTGCATCATTGACCAGTCCAGTAAATTGGTTAATAAGGTAATTACGGTATCCACCTGGGAATCTAAACGACTTAGCGATCTGGACAGTCCTGAATTAAGACCTTTATTCCCCTGCTGAATCTGCTGAAGGGATGCTTTCAAGGAAGCCATGGGGCTACGTAAGTCGTGGCCGATCAGGGAAAAAAGCTTGTCCTTTGTCGCATTGAGCTCAACCAGGCGCAAGGCTTGTTGCTGAATTTCCGTATGCTGACGACTTAACAGGTGTTGAGCTTTCTGCTGTCGGCGGAAAAAATAACTGATTAATGAAATAACCCCAATCAGTAAGGCGACGATCGTTCCATACAAAAAACGTTGCTGACGTTCATACTGAAGCTGGGTTTGTTGCTGAGCAATCAGGGTCTCCTGTCGTTTGGCTGCCAGGCGTTGTAATGTAAGCTGGGATTTGCTAAGCTGCTCCTTTCGGGACAGTAATTGATTCTTAAGATCGCTGGCCTGTTTTGCCTGATTCAATAATAAGACCTGCTTTTGCCGTTGAGCCGCCTGAAGCTGCTGAATCGCCAAGTCATTGTTAAGCAGTTGAATCTGCCTTTGTTTTCGCTCCAGATCAAACGAGCCCTGAATACGACTTATCTCTCTGGCTCGCTCTATATTGGTTAAACTGTCATTCAGTTCACGGGCGGCTTTATAGGCTGAAAAGGCTTGTTTGTCTTCCTGTTGTTTTTCCAGAATTTGAGCCTGGATTTCGAGCGCTTTTACTTTATTTCGGTCATGGGTTCTGGTTAACAGGGTCACGGCCTGGCTGGCGAATGGGAGGGCCAGCCCATAATCCTTGAGTTCATAGTAAATTTCAGCCAGGGTGATGTCCGACATCGCCGTTAACCGAAGATCGGCTAATTGCTCCCGGATTTGCAAGGCTTTTTTTCCATACTCGATCGCTTCCGGATACCGCTTTCTTTTGAGCATAATATCGGCCAGCTGCCCATAGCCGAAACCAACCCCTCGGTCATTTTTCAGCTCCCTTGCCTTGAGCAGGGCCTGATTAGCCGTAGTTTCTGCTTGCTGGAAATCATTCAGCGCGGTATAAACTTCCGACGCGTTGATGCATGCTAAATAGACATAATAACCATTGAGGATGGTCGCGCCCGTTTCTTTTAACTGATCAAAATAGTGAAGGGACAGGAGGTAGTTTTTCTGATTGGAATAGATAATTCCCAGCGTATTATAGATCTTACAGATTAAGGCTTTTTTCTGATTTTTATACAGTTCAAAATAGGAAAGCGCGGCCAGTACTTTGTGAAGCGCCTGCTCGTCATTTCCCTGTTTGGTATAGAAGTTCGCCAGGAGTATTCGCGCATGCGCTGTGGCCGAATCGTTTTTGGCCTGCAGGGCGATAGTCTCGGCTTTCTGGAATGTCGATAAGGCTTCGGCCGTGTTGCCAACATCCTCGTAATACCGGCCTAACTCGCCGTATAAATCAACCAGAAAATGTTTGTCAGTCAGGTTAATGGCAAGTGGAATTCCCTCGCGGATAAAATAGATCGCCGAGTCCTTATTGATGGTTGAATAGTAGTCTGCTAAATTGAACAAAAGCCGAGCCCGTTCCTTATTGGTACGGGCTGTCTTCAGTTCGGCGCGGTATTGAGTGATCAACCTAACAATGCTCGCTGGATTTGTTTGGCCATACCCCCGATTGGAAGCGGCCAGCCAGAGGAGAATGAGTAGGCCAATGGTCTTCATCATGACGAAATAGGCTATAAATAAGATCAGGATGTATTTGTTGCAAAATTTTAACGAATGATGCTGAGCGATTACCCTAACGAATGGTCTTGGTTTGACTTGGCCAGCTTATCAACTCACTAAAGCCAACCCGCCGAACCGAATCAATTTCTTTCGGTCTACCCAGGTAATGGCAAGTAATTGAATGTCCGTAGACACCCAGGCGAACTCTGCCTTTCGTGTCAATTGAAACGGCCGTTTCAAAGCTTAAATATACAATTTGTTTATGCCTGAGTTTTTACTTTTTTTATATCGAAAAAAACCGTTTTAATCGGAAAGACCGTTTGGCTGGCTGGGTTAATTTGTTCAATCTCATCGGGCGCACCCACTCAAATTCACGGGCAGAACGTAACAGTTGGGTTGGTGCAGTAACCTGGACGTGTCTGTGCTGGATACAACTTATTCATAAGACCATAAGGAAGATAAAATAGCACACTATCCAGGTAATTTTTTAGCAAAGATGCACTGGTAATTATCCGTACTTTGCCCTAATTATGCAGTCCTGAACTAACTTACCTTAACTCGTGTCTAAACCTGCAAACCGCTTTGCCGTAGCCTTAATTACGGTCCTTTTTTTTCTGTGGGGATTTGCCCTGAACCTCAATCCAATCCTGATTCCGCACCTCAAAAAGGCCTGCCAACTGACTGATCTTCAATCGGCTCTGATTGACTCGGCGTCTTATATTGCGTATTTCCTAATGGCGCTCCCGGCGGGTCTGCTCATGAAGCGATATGGCTATAAAGCCGGTATTACGTTAGGATTGCTGCTATTTGCGGGTGGTACGTTCCTGTTTTATCCCGCAGCCGAGACTCGCCAATTTGCCTTTTTTCTGATCGCTCTGTTTATCATCGCTAGCGGCCTGACCCTCCTCGAAACGGCTGCTAACCCTTACATCACAGTGCTGGGCGACGCCGACTCGGCTACGCAGCGGCTCAATTTTGCGCAGTCGTTTAATGGATTAGCCGCCTTTCTCGCCCCGCTGATTGGCGGACGGTTTATTCTGTCCGGTCGGAACGTATCGGCGGCCGAACAACAGACGATGGCGCCGGCACAATTTGAAGCGTATCTGAAAGAAGAAGCATCGGCGGTTCAGACGCCGTTTCTGGTGATTGGGGCGGTTGTATTGCTGGTTGCTATTTTGATAAGCCGCACTACGTTGCCAACTATCAATGAAGAGGCCGATGCTGACGCTACGGGTTCCGGCTCGATTCTGGGAGAGAAAAACCTGATTCTGGGGGTTGTGGCGCAATTTTTCTATGTAGGTGCCCAAGTTTGTATCAGCAGTTTCTTCATTCGGTTCAGCAGTCAGGCGGCCGGGCTTGGCGAGAAATCAGCCGCAGAGTGGTTGTCAGGTGCGTTGCTCGGGTTTATGGTGGGGCGTTTCTTTGGTACGTTCCTGATGCGGTACGTCACTCCTCCGCATCTGCTGGCTCTTTACAGCGTTATAAACGTCGGTTTACTGGTTTTAGCGATTATGGCCAGTGGCATGATTTCGGTGTATGCATTGATTGGCGTCGAATTTTTCATGTCGATTATGTTTCCCACCATTTTCGCCCTGAGCATTCGTGGTCTGGGCGCGAAAACAAAACTGGGTTCATCGCTGGTAATTATGGCCATTATGGGTGGGGCATTTTTCCCGGTACTAATGGGCCTTATCTCTGACCAGAGTACCATGCAAACGGCCTATATCGTTCCGGCCATCTGCTTTTTACCTGTGTTATATTTCGCCGTTCGAAATTTTTCGGTGAAACGGGTTAAACTAGCTGCTTCGCACTAGTAATGAACGTATTAATAAGTCTTGTGCTAAATAAAGATCGTTCGTCTTTTCGTATTTTTTAATCATTTTCAAGTATTATTTCAGTGTCTCAACCGCCACCATCTAAGGCCATACTTTCACCTGAGCAGGAGGAGAAATTGCGCGAGTTAACCACGCAAAGCTGGAACCTTGAACTAGTCATTTCTGGAGCGGCCCTGTTTGCTGTATTGCAATTGCCGGATTTGCTGGATGTGGTATTCGATTACTTCCGCTACAACCTGATGAGCCATACAGCAGGCTTGCAGGGGAGTCTTCCTCTTCTAGCGTACAGCATGATGAAGGCTACCTGCTACGTCTTATTTCTGGCTTTCCTAACGAATTTCGTCATGCGCGCTTTCTGGGTAGGGTTGGTGGGGCTGCTGGCGGTGTATCCGACGGGTATTCACTATGATCGCATTCCTTTTTCGACCAAATATGCCCAGGAGCGGATGGCCGCTGATATGGGATCACTGGAAGCCTATATCCTGCGACTGGACCGGCGCTGTAACGTCGTGTTTGCCGTGGCCTTTCTATTTGTGTTTTTCCTGATCATTCTGGCATCTGCTTATCTGGCACTCATGCTGATTTACTCGGTCCTCCGACCGATTATTCCAGTCCAGTATTGGCCAGCCGTTAAAATAGCGGCTTATGTACTTTTCGCAATTTATATGCTGGCCAGCTTTGTGTTAAGTTTGCCTAAGGTCAGAGCCCATCCAGTCGGCATCGATCTCCACTATCGCTTTACTACACTATTCAGGATATTTTTATGGGGGCTCTATAAACCCTCTGGTTTTATTCTCAATACGTTTTATAGCCATCTGTCGTATCAACGGATTTTACGAACGATGGGGCTGATGTTCGGTGCTTTTATTGTGATTGTTGCCCTCGAACTTTTAAGTGGCTTGCCACGAATGGACAGCCGAACGGCTGGCCTGAACCGGCGCCATCTGAATACGGATCGCGTTGATCGTCACTCCATTAATGCTGGTATGTATGACGATCAGCGCGCTGAGGATGACTATATTGATATGGCCTCTATTCAGGCCGACGTTATCCGTGAGCCGTTCATTCGTTTGTACGTAGCATACCCCAAAGCACTGGATACGCTCCTGGCCAAACTGGCTCCAAAACCGGACTGGAGTGATACGTTGTCGAGAACTGAAAAGCGTCAGCAGACAGCGGATTGGAGTAGTAAGCAGATCAATCGGATTATACGCCTTTCTGTAAACGACTCATTATATCAGAAGCCGGATTTACTGTTCACGCAGCGTGGCCCTCATCAGCAACGGGGCTGGCAAACCATTCTGCTGCCGACCAATCTGAAACTGGGTAAAAACATGATCAAAGTGAGTATCCAAGCGGGGGCTTCTAAGGAAGAAGAAATTGCGGAAATCCCTTTTTGGTACGTGCCGGAAAACTGAATTGGCGGACTAGTTAACTTGTTCTGACACAACTCAACCCTAACACATAAAATAGTAGTACAAATGGATCTAAACCTGCAAAACAAAGTCATTCTCGTAACGGGCGGAGCCAAAGGCATTGGCGAAGGTATTGTAAAAGTGCTGGCGGCCGAAGGTGCTATTCCCGTTATTATCGGACGTAACGAAGCCGATAATCAGAAGGTTGTGGCCGACATTGAAGCCGCTGGCCAACAGGCGTTTCAGATAGTGGCCGAACTCACTCAGCCGGAAGAATCAGAGAAGGCTGTAAAGTCGGCACTGGATAAGTTCGGACGTATCGATGGGGTCGTGAACAACGCGGGTGTGAACGATGGTGTAGGAC
The DNA here is from genome assembly GCF_054778555.1 of Spirosoma flavus. Taxonomy (NCBI): domain Bacteria; kingdom Pseudomonadati; phylum Bacteroidota; class Cytophagia; order Cytophagales; family Cytophagaceae; genus Spirosoma; species Spirosoma flavus. Next base: position 541,136 of record NZ_BAAGZL010000002.1, on the reverse strand, counting down.
TGGAAACAGGAAATTACGAAGCTTTTATGGCGTCGCTGCACAAAAATCTGGTGCATTATTACCTGATTGTTCACCATGCACTGCCCGCGTTGAAAGAATCGAAAGGTGCAATAGTCAACATCAGTTCCAAAACCGCCGAAACTGGGCAGGGTGGTACGTCGGCTTATGCAGCAGCCAACGGCGGACGTAACGCACTCACCCGCGAGTGGGCGGTTGAGTTGTTGAAATACGGTATCCGGGTCAATGCCATCATCGTCGCTGAATGCTGGACGCCCTTGTACGAAAAATGGATTCAGACACTGCCCAATCCCGAAGAAAAACTGGCGTCGATTGTTGCCAAAATTCCGCTCGAAAACCGAATGACGACGGCCGAAGAAATTGCTAATACCACAGCGTTTCTGCTATCGTCCCGTTCGAGTCATACAACCGGTCAGTTGCTTTACGTCGATGGCGGCTACGTCCACCTCGACCGCGCGCTGGCCAATGCGTCCTAACGTAACGCGGGTGATGTAGGCCCCGACAGGCTCCGGCTGTCGGAGTCGCGAAAGTGACTAAATCAGTAGCTACCTCCGTTAGCTCCGACAGCCAGAGTCTGTCGGGGCCTTTTGATTAACATTATGCAAACACTAGTCTGTACAACGCCCGGAACACTGACGTATCAAACCGGCGTAAAACCTGAACGTGCTCCCGGCGAAACGTTATTACGTATCCGACGTATCGGTATCTGCGGCACTGATCTTCACGCGTTTGAAGGTACACAACCCTTTTTCAATTACCCCCGAATTCTGGGCCACGAGCTGGCTGGCGAAGTCGTAGAAACGGACGATACGTCGGAATTTACCGCTGGTGAAGCCGTTACGTTCCTGCCTTACATCAACTGCGGCCATTGCGTTGCCTGCCGGATGGGTAAAACAAATTGCTGTGCCAGCCTCAATGTCTTTGGGGTTCATTCCGATGGTGGGATGGTTGAATACCTGTCGGTGCCAACCCGATTATTAGTACATGGAGACGGTCTAAGTTTCGACGAGTTGGCACTTGTTGAGCCGTTATCAATCGGTGCACATGGTGTCCGGCGGGCCGATGTTCAGCCGGGCGAGTGGGTGCTGGTAATTGGCGCAGGTCCGATTGGATTAGGGGTAATGGAGTTTGCCCGGATCGCGGGCGGCAACGTAATAGCGCTGGATATCAACGAGTCTCGACTGGCCTTTTGCCGTAACCGTCTGAACGTAGCGCATACCGTTGTCGCAACGGATTCGGACGTAACAGAACAATTAATGGCTATCACTAACGGCGATATGCCCACGGTTGTTATTGACGCCACCGGAAGCCAACGGGCTATTAATAATGCATTTCAGTACATGGCTCACGGCGGGCGCTACGTATTGGTAGGCTTGCAGCGCGGGGAGGTTTCGTTCAGTCATCCGGAGTTTCACAAGCGGGAGGCTGCGGTGATGAGCAGCCGAAACGCTACCCGACAGGATTTTGAACACGTCACTACGTCCATGAAAAAAGGGCTTATCGACCCAACTACGTACATCACTCATCGCGTTACGTTCGGGCAGGTAAGTGACGAATTTGCGGGCTGGCTCGACCCCGCTAACGGCGTCATTAAGGCGATGGTTGAAATCGGTTAATCGACGATACGTAATACATTCCGGCTCCCCAGACTGACGCAGGTTGGTCTGGGGAGCTTTGTTTTTAGGGAGTTTCTTTAACCAAAAAAAGTCTCTCATGAGCACGCTACGTATCTACAAATAGTACAACTCAATTGGCAATTGATTCGCCCATTATAACAGTTCAAAGATTTATCGATAGGATGGGTTGGGGTGAGTAAGCCACTTTTGCACTGTACGGTTGACTTGACAAACAACGCAACTGTGTACTAATGGATTTCACAGATACAACCATGAAACTACACCATTATCTATTGCTCGGCGGAGCGTTTATTGCTTCGTTTACATCCTGTAAGCACCCAACCGACCCTATCGTGCCTGGCGGACCTGATAGCACTACTGTCGTAATACCAGACCATTCCGGGACCGTTACCGAAGTAGGTCAACCCCAGGGAACCGCTACCAGTAAAGTCATCGGACCTGAAGGCGGTAGCATCAGTGCAGAGGGCGGTAAAGTACAATTGGTGATTCCGGCGGGCGCAGTCAGCAAAGCCACCGACATTTCCATTCAGCCCATTACCAACAAGAACTCCACGGGTCTTGGCGTGGCCTATCGCTTTCTGCCCGAAGGCTTGCAATTCAGCAAACCCGCTACGTTGACGTTTCAATACGATGAAAAGAAAATTTCGAGCAAACAGCCTGAAAACCTACGTATTGCTTACCAACGTAACGACGGCGTCTGGTATCAGGTAACAGGCAGTAGCGTCAACATGAGCAAGCATGAAGTCACTGTGCCGATGGAGCACTTCAGCGACTGGACGCCCTACGAAGAATCGCAATTGAACTTTACCCAGATTGGCTCCAATACTGGAAGTGGCGCTGAATATGTTCCGTTGGGTGGGACGATAGAATTATATGCAGTTCTTAACACGGAGGACCCCAACTATCCTAAAAGCGCAAAGGAAAAACCGCTGAAAGCCAAACGAGGCTTGGGTAAAAACTGGCAACTGATCGGTGAGGGTAAACTAAACCCGGAGCTTACAGGGGCAACTTACACCGCCCCAACGACTGTGCCAAAGCAGAACCCGGTGCTGGTCACGGCTGATATCGAGTTTGAGGGAAAACCGTTTAAGGTAACCCTGATCTGTCAGATCTACGTTGGGGATGGGACTTTCTTTAACATACTGATCAATAATGCCGAATATAAAGGGCACTCGTTCTCCTGTAGCCGAATCGATGGCCAGATCTATATCGGTTGTGGAGCGGGCGTAAACCAGATGTATTTTAGACTTAATACGAATGAACTGGCTGAACGGTACTACAAATTTGATAATGAAGAAAGACCTAACACGGCAATGCTGGCCTTTAAGCCAACAGATGACCCACTGAATGGACACGGCTTTCTGTGCGCCTATGTAAACTGCTCTAATGAAACAATTACCTCTCCGGGGCAAGTCAGTATCGATAAAATTGAAATCGTCAATGGGGTAACCTATGTGACAGGATCTGTAATCGCGACTGGTTATCAGACTCATGGCGTATGCAACAAAGACTGGTCATTGGAAAAAGTTACCCTAACCGGTTCATTCCGTATGCTTTATCTCGATCTTAAATAGCGTTTAGTAGCAAGGGTTTTAACTTATCCTCACTGCAAATACCTTATAAACTAAAAAGGCGAATGTTGTAGCTGCATGATTTGAGATCACGCTGTTCACAACATCTCGCCTTTTTTCAATAAGTAGTGTATGCCGAGGACTTATCTAGGTTTGGTCAGTGGAATTTTGCGTACATCAACTAATTTCCATTCCATTCCTGAGCGCATAGCGCATAAGGCCGAGGGCGCTGCTCACGCCCAGTTTGCGGTATAGGTTACGTCGGTGAGTTTCAACGGTGAGCGAACTGATAAAGAGCCGGGCCGCGATCTCCTGATTGGTCAAATCCTGAATAATCAGGAAGAGGATTTCACGTTCGCGCGCGGTCAGTGTTTCAACTTCATCGGCCTGTAGCTGACCAGATGTTGAGGTTGCGTCGGGTAGCTGCGCCAGTTGACGGGTAATAGCCGAGCTGAAGTACGTTTGCCCACCGGCTACGGTGCGAATTGCCATTTCTACTTCCGCCCGTTTTGACTTCTTCAGCAAATACCCATCCACGCCAATCTGAATAGCATCCCGTATCTGGGCAGCCTCTTCAACCATCGTCAACAGAATAATCCGCACCTGAGAATGATGTTTCCTGATTTCGCTGGCCAGGCCCAGGCCGTTCAAAATGGGCATGTTCAGGTCGGCAAGAACAACGTCTACTTTATTCTGTTGCAGAAAGAGTAAGGCCTGCTGCCCATTGCTCACAGCACCGACTACCTCAACCTGGTCAATACGACTTAACAGTAATGTTAAGCTCTCCAGCAAAATATCGTGGTCGTCGGCCAGCAATACCCTAATTGTATCCATACTAGTTGATTTTCAGGCTTTTTTGCGTAGGAAGATAAGCGCAAAACGATTGAAATAACAACCTGTTGGTTAATAATTTAGAAACATACCGTTTAATCAATAAAGTGCTACTGTAGACCAGCTATCGCCTTATACAATCTTAGAAGCTGTTCAAATTTTTAAGAACAGGCCAGAAACGAGCAGAGCTTACCGGTAAGCTCTGCTCGTTTCTGTATTACTTCTCCCCAAGTAGTTTTGCCCGTCGGAATAGGGTAGCGGGCGCATTCCATTCCCGATCTTCCTGCATCAGATGTTCTGAGCTTTTGATAGAATTCGTAGAACCACCAAGTCTATACGTAGTGCCGCTTTCGGTTCCGGTGGTTGCCTCCGAAACGCCTTCCCGCAGCGAGCTCGTAGCCGTCAGGTTCACGGCCCCCGATCCCTTTGTTACGTTAAACTGACTGCCGGCGTTCCAGTATAAATAGGTGCCAGAGTAATTGCTGCCTTCTTTAAAAGCGCGCACGTTCGAGTTACTGTATCCCCTGAAATAGCCAAAATAGACGTTCTTGGTAGTAGCCGGTGCAACCCGATTGGTTCGTTTCTCTGATTGTAGCCCCATATTGACCCCTACCAGCAACCGACTGCCCCCGTTGTTTGTGATGAGGGGAGCAAAATAATATTGAGAGCCAATAACATTATCAATCGTGAAGCGATAGCTGCCAGACGGATTACTAACGGCGCTGAAGACGCCTGCCATCGGTTCTCCACCGTTTTGCTCACTCAGCACCGCAAACCCGACAGTCATATTCGTTAAGCCAGATACGGTATGATTTCGGGTCTCGCCCGCCGGTACACTGCCAACCACGGTTCCATTCACCGAAACATTGATGTCTTCAATGAGCGTGTTCTCAAAAATAAGCGTAGCGGAGCCTGTAGTTGGATTCACAACCATGGTGACGGGAATAGTAGCGCTTCCTCCGTTTGAAGCAACCGATATCGTTCCTGAGTAACTGCCCTCTGCTAAACCACTCCGGCTAACGTTCACAGTCATTGTGCCGGTACTGCCACTAGCTGGTGAAACCGTCAGCCAGCTCCGATCATCCGTTGCAGTCCAGTTCAGGGTTCCGGTTCCGGTATTGGCTACAGAAAGCGTTAGTTGAGTGGTCGTACCCCCGAAATTCAGCGATGATGGACTAATTGAAAGAATAGGCTGAGACTGAACTGTCGGAATGCTCATCGTAACCGGAATGGTACTCGTGCCTCCGTTAGACGTAACCTGAATACTTCCGGTATACGAACCACTCGCCAAACCCGACCGATTGACACGTACTGTTACTGTACCGTTATTGCTGCCACTCGTTGGTGATGCGCTGAGCCAGTTTGGGTTACTGCTGACGGACCAGGTCAGTGTGCCTCCGCCACTGTTTGACAGGCTAAGAGTTTGCTCTGTAGACGTAGTACCAAACGATAGGTTGGCTGGACTAACGGCGAGCGTTGCCGCAGGTTGATCAACGGTGACGGTTACCGGAACCTCCACGGAACCGCCGTTCGACGTAACGGCAATACTACCGGTCTGCGTGCCAGCCGATAGTCCATTCCGGTTCACGTTTACCGTAAAATTAGACGCATTTGGATCGCTGGGATACGTAATGGTGAGCCAGTTCCGATTCGACGTAGCACTCCAGGTTAGTTTTCCCTCCCCGGTATTCGCTACGTTTACCTGCATCTGACTCGTCGACGTACCGAAGTTGAGCGACGCTGGTGATACCGAAAGAATCGGGCTGCCAACCGTCATAGACACTCGGATCGTGCGGTCACCACCGTTCGATTTTACCTGAACTATACCCGACTGATTGCCGCTCTGAAGGCCCTGTTTATCTACCGTTACGTATACTGTGCCTGTGTTCGTTCCCTGAGAAGGCGAAACCTGAATCCAAGATTTATCGGCTGAAGCCGTCCAGGTCAGGTCTCCTCCACCGGTGTTTTTAATGGAAAAGGATTGATCGGTTACCGACGAGGCAAACGTAAGTTGCTGCGGCTCTCCATCGATCCCCAGCGTTGGCGGATTAACTTTCTTCTGTTCACAGCTAACTAGCTGAATTATAGATAGTAGGATTAGGCTAATCCAGTACGTAGTTCTTATTTTCATGATGTGTATAGATTGAGAAAGGATGATTGATTATCAGAGCAAAGTTCCCGCGAACCGTTTCGTAGCGAAATACTGCCCAGAGGGTATAATGAGGGTATTTATCTACCTTGTTGACAGTAGATGCTTAGCGGAAAGAAAAGCCATTCGGGGAGGGCAATAGCTGGTGTTTGCTACTGGAAAGTACGGAATGAATCGAGGGACGTAGTACAGGGCCATCACCTTGAAAAATGGCCCTGTACTACGTCCCTCGATTTTAACTTGCTGCTACTGTAAGTTAGGTAACAGCACTAGTATTATCGTAGGCTACCATTTCACGCCCAGTCGCGCGCCGGCCAGCATATTTCTAGCGGGAGCCGCATTGAAATAACGGTTACCAACGGCGTTGAGATCGTAACCCAACGAATAGGTCTGATTCAGCAAATTATCGCCACTAACGTAGAGGTCAAGCGTCCAATGCTGACCGAGGTTTCGGCGGAATCCCACAGTTGCCTGAAACAGGCGGGTAGGCGATGACAAAACGGTATTGGCGTCGTTGAGTGCAAACTGATTGAGGAACTGATACGTCAGGTGAGCGTAAAAGCCCGGTTTGAATTCCGCGTCAATACCCGTTACGTTCGTTGTCGGCGGTACCCCCGGAATCCGGTTATTTGATAGGTCAGCAGTACCCTGCTGGTAGTCTCGGAATCGGTAGTTCGTCAGGGTTATATTATCCCAGAAACGCAGTTCCCCCCCCGTGAACCGTACCGTGTAACTAGCCTGTGCTTCAAGTCCTAACTGGTCGGTACGTCCGGCATTGACAAAATATTCGGCACCGGCCGCGTCTGATCGACGGACAATAGTTTCACGAAGCTGAAACTGATAGAATGCTACGTCAAAATACAGTCGATTCGCCAGCGCAGAACCCCGCAAACCCACTTCATAGCTCGTGCCTCGTTCCGCGTTCAGGCTGGTGTTGAAACCGCCCGCCGACGGACGTACTTCCTGACTCGACGGAGCCGAATAGCCGGTACTGATACTAAGGAATGCCGATACGTTCTGCCCGAAGGTACGTAGCAGCGCCAGGCGTGGCAGCCACACGGGCGAAAAACTGCGTGTCAGCAACGTAGCGGGTGGATTTCCGGTACGTATCGGAAAGCGTGTAAATCCGTATTGCCCATCGTTTCGGCTCAGTCCGGCGGTTAGCCGAAATCGGGCGGGTAGTTCCGTTTCGGCCTGCAAAAACAGAGTCGATTGGCGGGCGGTGAGTTCTTCGTCGGTTTGGATGGTGTCGGCCACACCTCGTCGGTTGCCAAAGTTTCTGTCGACGATGAAGGTACGTAGCAGTTCGGCGCCAACGGTTACGGTTGTCGGTAAAGGCCCGTTTGGGAAGCGAAATTGCGTAATTGTCCGCCCGCCGAGCCCCTGGTCAGTACGTCGTTCGTAGTTGGTAATGAAGGGGTTAGCAAAATCGGTATGTGAGCCAAAAATGACGGTTGTGTTCTGAATGCGGTCGTTCCAGCGGTATTCGTGTGAAACGCCCAGATACCCGATTTTTTGATAAATACCAGCCTGCTGTTCAACACTGCCGGGTAACGTTGGCGTAGCAGGCCGGGCGGCTCGTGGGTTGGCTTTAAACTGCGCTTCATTAAGTCCACCGGGCGTCTGATAGTGTAAATCCGAGTAAAAGCCCAGCACCGAAATCGTCCGTTTCGGGCTCACGTTAAACGACATGGCTAAACTCAGATTATCGCGCACCACGGCACTCTGATCGCGGTAGCCATCGCTCTGCAGGTGATTGTAATTGAGTGAAATAGCTGAATTATTCTTGCCGGTTTGCAGCGAAATGCCATTGCCGAAAAGTCCGTAACTACCGCCAAGCGCCGATAATTCAACACTACTTTTATTGGCCGGTACGGTTAGTCCGTTAAACAGAATTGTGCCGCCTGTGCCTGCGCCATACAAACTACCCGACGGGCCTTTAATAACTTCAACCCTGCCCAAAGCACGTACATCGAGGGCATTCAGGGGCGTATTGCCACCCGCATCGGTAAGCGGCATCTCATTCCAGTACGTCTTGATATTTCGTACCCCAAACGGCGACCGGATTGCGCTTCCCCGGATCGCCAGTCGGTAACTCCCCGGCGATCGCTCGTCGGCCCGCACGCCCGGCAACGTATTGAGTGCTGGCACGAGTGTAGGTGTACCGAAACGCTGGTTCAAATCCCGGCGCGTGAGCAAACCCACCGAGGCCGGCGTTTCCAGCAGACGCCGGTTCGTAGCGTAGCCCCGCACCACAACTTCATTGAGATGCAACGTATCATCGAGGCTGGAAGGGTCTGAGGTTTGGGCGTGCAAAACTGTCGGGACAACAATACTTAACAGGCCTGCGCTAATGAAACACCGAAGCATAATGGCTATGTAACAAGGCAATTTTATCGTGAAATTGCCAACTTTTCAGGGATATCACAGCAAGGCACTGAATATATATTCAGTGCCTTGCTGTGATATCATGCTAATACTCCTTCGGCAGTAATTATGTTTTAATTAAAGCATCGTCTTCTTTTTTAATAGTAAAGTATGGTTTTCTGCCAGCGTTTAAACGAATTGCGGTATTCCGATATGTTTTATGAAATTAATCAATCACTTAAACGGATTTGTATAAAGTCCAAACGTAACTAAACTGCCACTTTCGGCCTCAAGCGAAGGCCAAACTAAAGTTGCTCTGAAACTACCCACGCCCATAAACACCTTGCCACTTGCTCCGTCGTAATAGGCTTTTTTATTGAGACCATATCGGTCAACTGTCGGAACACCAACTAGGCCATAACCCAATCCTCCACCGATATAAACCTTTGACGTGGGCGAAAACCGCAAAAAACTATTGGCCATAAAGGTGGTACAGCTCGTCGAATAGGTTTGGAAAAAGTCCATGTACCCTAAATCAAGCGAAATCCCTGTCAGTTGACGCTGACCGAGCAGCCAGTAATAGCCACCTTCAGTAGTATATCCGTGGACGCTACCAAACGCTTCGGCAGCAGTCATGTAGCCTATCCCATAAGTCCATCCGCGTCCTACGGACGTTGGAGGGTTAGACACATTCGGGGCTGGTGTTGGCTGCGATGAACTGGTAGTAGAGGTCGTTTCTCTATAGGAGGAAACCGAAGGCAGTGAGCTAACGGGACCTGGACTGCTGAACGTTTCCCGAGTGCCATCTTTGTAAATAATCATGAATACCTCAGATTTATTCAGATTATAAATCGGGCCATCCAGGCGCGTAAATTGGCGGTACTTGACAGTATTGGTTGTGATTTCTTCTACTTTAACGTTCAGTTCTGTTTTATCATTTTTGACAATAACGTCCTGTGCCCAGACGTGGACAGATAGGAATAGCAGACCGATAAACTGTCGGATAGTATTGGTTTTCATAAAAAGATGATGTGGGTAGAAAAGAGGATAGATAGTAACGTAATGATTTTCTGCCAACGATATACATTGTAAGCAGGCAGAAAACCGCTGGTGTTAGTCCACCGCCGAGACCTAAAAATTGGATTTTGGCGGTGGCAGGAAAACGTTAATTCTGGGTCCACGTCCAGACCTGACTTTTGGGGTTTGAACTTGACAAGGTACCCGTATAAGTCTGCTTAATGACTTCGTTGACGAGAATACGCAGGGTGAAACTTGAGGTAGTAGATGAACCCGATCCGCACTTTTCGAAATGTTCCACCCAAACTTTATACGTACCCTTCGGCCCCTGGCCATTGGGCCAGAATACATTTTCGTTAGGGCCCAAACTACAGTCGTAGCAATTGCAGTCAACGTCTAACTGGCCATTCGTGCGAGAGTAACTATTGTTCCAATACAATTCGGTGCCCGACGGCTCAATAACGTGCAGATCTAAATCGGCACCTGTTTGATTCGTAAACTGGAGATTAAAACGAGGATTTCCGGGCTGGCCAACCAACCGGTTAGGATCGGGTTGGGGGTCTTGTGGCTCAGGTTTTTTACAAGCATCCATCCCAACGAGCGAAGCAACTACAAACAGACAGGTAATTAATTGTTTTTTCATAAAATGATGTGGTTAAAAAAGGTGTAATAAGTTGAAAAGCAGTTAAATGGGTGGGATTAGCAAATTGTAGACTAATTAGCCGATAGTAAGTGCCGGACCAGGGCGGGGCCGGCAAACGGCGGTGCGGCTGGCCTGCTGGGTGAACCCGGGCTGATTCGCGAGCCTGGTGACAAGTGATACGTAGAACATAAGTAAGGTGTGGATAGAAACGGAATTAAGATGTGGATATAAACGGAAAGCTTATTGGCTAACTCCGATACAAAGTTCAGTTCGCGTTCGCGCTGATTCAATCACCTGAAAGCGGTAGTTTATCTACTGTCAATCCGGTATTTTTCATGAGAGAAGAGTATAAGATCTGTTTGCTGACATACGTAGCACGAACCTGTGTGCTCAAATAAGGCCACATTAGTGAGGGCATCGACGAACCAATAAATCCCTATTTTTTAGTATATTTGTTTCAAATCAAGCGGATCATTTGTACGAATGATCTGCTAGTGCGACGATTTGCTGGCCGGGGAAGTAAGGTCAGCGTTTATTCACTTTTTACGCAGCTGTACCTTGACATTTCAGGAATTTAATCTGCACGACGACCTGCTGGCCGGTGTAGACGCCATGAACTACCTTAAAGCCACGCCCATTCAGGAGCTGGCCATCCCCAAAATTCTCGAAGGGCGCGACCTCATCGCCAGCGCTCAGACCGGTACCGGTAAAACGGCCGCCTATCTGATTCCTCTTCTCGATCGTATTTCACACGCCAATCACGACCACACCAGTACGCTTATTCTGGTGCCCACGCGTGAGTTGGCCAAACAGATTGATGAGCAGGTAGAAGGGTTCGGTTATTTTGTAGAAGCGAACAGCATTGCCATCTACGGGGGCGGTAAAGGCGATGATTGGGACAAACAACGACGGGCACTCGAAACCGGCGCCGATATTATCATTGCTACGCCAGGTCGGCTGATTGCCCACATGCAACTTGGCTATGTCAACTTCGGTAAGCTGGATTATCTGGTACTTGATGAAGCCGACAAGATGCTCGATATGGGCTTTTCCGACGATATTCTAAATATTGTCGACAAACTACCCGCGAAACGGCAAACGCTGCTGTTTTCGGCCACCATGCCCAATAAAATCAGGGAGTTCTCGAAACGAATTCTCCAGGATCCCGAAGAAATTCGACTGGCCGTTTCGAAACCAGCGGCCGGAATCGACCAGCAGTTTTACCTGGCTTATGATAGCCAGAAATTGCCCTTGCTTGCTCACCTGATTACGAACAGCCCAAAACCGGTGCAGAGCATGGTACTGTTTACCTCCAAGAAAGCGGAAGTGAATAGCATTGTTCGTGCATTGAGTAAACTAGGCTATGAATCGCGGGGGATTAGCTCGGACCTGGAGCAGGACGCCCGCGAGGTAGTGCTACGTGATTTCAAGAATAAAGCCTTCCCGATTCTGGTCGCTACCGACGTACTATCGCGCGGCATTGATATTGATAATCTGACCCACGTAGTGAATTACGACATTCCCCGTGATGCCGAAGATTACGTTCACCGTATCGGACGTACCGCCCGGGCGGCCACGACGGGAACAGCCATTACGTTCATCAGCGACCAAGACCAGAACCGAATTACCCGCATCGAAAAACTAATTGAGCGCGAAGTCGATAAGCAGTCCATCACCGAAGAATTAGGTTTGGGTAAATCGCCTTTGTTCGACCCACGGCGGTTCAGTGGGCACCGGAGCGATGGGCATCGTACTGAAGGGCGACGTGGCGATAATTCACGTACTAAAAATCGTAAAAGAGGACGGGGTGGTCAGTCTCGTCAAGGCCATGAAGGAACGCCCGTTGGCGAACAGCAGGAAAGACGTAGCGAGCGCCGACGTAATGGCGGTGGAGCAGACAATCAATCTCAGGTTGGTGCTACGTCTCCAGTGGTAATGGGTAGTAATTCAGTAGCAAACGGGCAAGGTAACGTAGCAGATCAGGATAAAACGAAAAAACGGAACAAACGTCGGCGCGGCCCCCGTAAAGAAGGGCGCTCGTCAGAAAATAGCACAATTTCTACTACGTCGGCATCGACTGGTGAGTAGCATTAGTAAAAATAGTTAGACAGTCTGTTTACTGCAACAGACTGTCTTTTTTTGTGTCTTTTTGCAAAAACACGTATCCTGTGCCTGCAATTATATCCCGTCGAACATCCATACAAACCCTGGCGCTAAGTGCTGGCGGGTTAATGATACGTCCACAGACACATTTTTTGGATGAACAACCGGCTCCGAAAAAGCTGGGAATTGCCCTCGTCGGTTTGGGAAATTACGCTACCAATCAACTGGCGCCCGCCCTGCTCGAAACTCAAAATTGCTATCTGGCGGGTATCGTAACGGGGTCGCCCGACAAGGCAAAAACCTGGGCGGAGAAATATAATATCCCGGCCAAAAACATCTATAACTACCAGACTTTCGACCAGATTCGGAACAACCCCGATATTGATATTATCTACGTAGTGCTTCCTAATTTTCTGCATGCCGAATACACTATTCGGGCTGCTCAGGCTGGCAAACACGTCATCTGCGAAAAACCGATGGCCCTGAATACTACCGAAGCCCGACAGATGATAGCCGCCTGCGAAAAAGCAACGGTTCAGCTATCAGTGGGCTACCGGCTCTATTTTGAACCCCATCATCTGGAACTGCGTAGGTTAGTGGCTGCGAAGGAATTCGGACAGGTAAAAGTGATTGAGTCCGCCTTGGGTTTCACCGTTCCCGGCCCAAAATCCTGGCGATTAGACAAAAAGATTGGTGGGGGAGGAGCCATCATGGATTTGGGTGTGTACGCCATTCAGGGTGCTCGACGGGCGCTCAATCTTGACCCTATCAACGTAACGGCGCAGGCATTTACGTATGATAAGGAACATTTCAAAGACGTTCATGAGATGGTATTCTGGCAGTTTGAGTTTCCGGGAGGGACCATTGCCGATTGCCGTACTACGTATTCTTCCTACGTTGACCGGCTCTACGTTACCTGCGAACGCTGGGGTTGGTACAAGCTTGAACCGGCCTATAATGCCACAGGGGCTCAAGGTGTTACCAGTAAAGGTCCGATGGACGTACCGTCTCCGCATTACCAGCAGATTGCGCAGATGGATGCCTTCGTTCAGTCCATCCGGTCGAACACAAAACCGGAAGCATCGGGCGAAGAAGGCTGGAAGGATTTGAAGCTAATAGAAGCCATTCTCCAGGCCGCTGAAACAGGCCGCAAAATCCAACTCGACTGGAAAGAGTGACAAATAATGTAGGGTATATGAAGTATGATGTATTAGAACGAGTTTATACACCATACTTCATATACCCTACATTATTTGTCACTCTCTCGCGTACCGCGAACGTAATCGGCGGGCTACGTCGCTGGCCAGTTCGTCGCGCATGCTGTCGAGGAGTCTCCAGCGGGACGGTGGAAAAGGGTCGGCAGTTTTCAAAGAATTACCGTTAAGAGCACGATCGTCGCCAGTGAACGACTGCCATTCGGTGACCCAGTTACGTGTTTCGCCGATGGGCTCTTCCCACAGCACTTTTCCGGTTTGTGTATCGATGGCCCGCATGTGCATATCCAGGCTCGCGTAGATTTCCCGTCGGTACGTAGTAAGCGTGCCTTTTACTTTTTCTTTAATATCTACTTTAGTCGAATCATTAATTTTCTTCTCGCCCACTTTGTATTCCTGATTGCTGTAAACGGTCGTGCAGGTCGACGTTTTGTTTTCGCGCGAGGGCGTATATCCACTCACCACCATCTGAATGGCCTGATGAATCGGATAGCCATCGCCGGGGACGAACTCACTACCTCGTGCATCGGGCGGATAAAATCGCACAAAAGTTGATGGCGCCGTTTGTTGACCGACTTGCCGGAAAATAAGTTGTTGCAATTCCTGACTGTCGGAACGATCTAATTCAGGGCTTGGGCTCAATGGCTCAATGGCAACGCGCAGAATGGCGAAAGGTAGCGCGTCCTCGGCTTTGCCCCGTGCCTGCCGAAAATCGGGTACCCAGTCGAGGGCTTTCTGGTAATTTAGGTAAGCATCTTTGGCGGCCTGTCGGTCGTCTTCCCGATAAGCAAACGCCTGTTCGGCTACGTCGTAACGGTCGGCGGCTGCTAACTGCCGAATTTCGCGTTGTTGGTCGGCGTAGGAAACGGGATACGTTGTCAGCCATTCGGCGCAGGCCGCACAGTTACTTGCCCGGGCATTATCCGTCAATTTTTGAAGTTCGCCATATTCCTGAAAAACCGTTTCCCAACGGAAAGCCGGTGTCTGATTTGCGGTAGTTGGATTAGCTGACGACAGCCGACGAATCGTGGCCTGATGCTGGTCGTACGCTAATTTGAACGCATCCCTAAGAACTAAAGGCGCCAGTTCTTGTCCCCGTTTCGACAAAAAACTTGACTGGTTGAGTCGTTGCGAAGCTTTCTTAACGGCGAGATCGAAATCACCCCGTTTGAGAGCAGATTTACCACTGCTGCACGCAGTTAGCAGGAGGGCTGTAATGGCGGAAAGTAGAATTGGCCGGAACATGACCGTAAAAGCTTAGATGGTACGTATTGGATAGCGAATGGAACGTTTGGTTTATCGTAGATGCAGAAAGTTGGCCAAGCGTTGTATGAGCGATGTATAATTTATGACGTAGAGAGTCTGATCTATGAAATAGTATGCATTATGTGTATGCGACGAGTAAAAACCCTACATTCTACTTCATACATTATTCATAAGTAGCAACTGAAAATGATATACTTTACCAGTCAGTAAGTCATTTTCAGGACGTAGCACTTGCTGCCGCAATCACCTCCAATACAAAAAATTCATGACCACTATTGATAGAAAAACATTTCTGAAAGAGGCTTCTTTATTGGCGGGAGCTTCTCTGGTGGCGAGTACAGGCTGGGCTACGTCCGCAAGCAAGAAAACGTCGGTAAAGTTGGGTTTCGTTACGTATCTGTGGGGTAAAGATTGGGACTTGCCAACGTTGATTAAAAACTGTGCCGATACGGGGATTCTTGGCGTCGAGTTGCGGGTTGAACATGCGCACAACGTAATGCCCGAACTGACGGCTGCTCAACGTAGTGAAGTCAAAAAGAAATTTGCCGATAGCCCTGTTAAATTGATTGGCCTGGGCACCAATCAGCAGTTTGACTACGTAGAACCTGACCGCCTGAAAGCGTCGATGGAACGTACCAAAGAGTTCATCCGACTGAGTGCCGATGTGGGCGGAACAGGCGTGAAAGTGAAGCCTAATGCCTTACATAAAGAAGTGCCCGTTGAAAAGACTTTGACACAAATTGGAGAATCGCTTAACGAACTGGCTCGCTACGGCGCCGAGCTAGGGCAGCAAATTCGGCTGGAAGTTCACGGGGAAGAAACGCAGGAATTGCCAAACATTAGAAAGATTATGGACGTAGCGACGCATCCCAACGCTACCATTTGCTGGAACTGTAACCCACAGGATCTGAATGGAAAGGGTTTTGCAGCCAATTTCAATCTGGTGAAAGACCGCTTTGGCGCTACGTGCCACGTCCGCGAGCTAGACCGCACCGACTATCCCTATCAGGAATTACTAACCAATCTGGTGAAGATGAATTACGACGGCTGGGTCCTGCTCGAATGCCATACCAACCCCGCCGACAAAGTAAAATCCATGAAAGAGCAACGGGCCGTTTTCGACCGGATGATTGCCAAAGTCTAATTATAGCTGAAACCATCAGGTCGTGAACCAATCGGCATCTACGTGGTTATCGTCGGTAACCTGAGTTGGTTTATCTTTGACGAAAATGGTTGTTCGAGGTACTAACTCAGAACAACAGACAGACTTTATGTCGAAACACCGTCGTTATCATTCGGCCGAAAAAACGCTCGGCACATCGCCCGGCACGCTCACCTACGTAGGAGAAGAAATTCAGCACGCTACTAAAATCAAACGTATTGACTTCAATTCGACTGATTATAAAATTGATGAAAGTAATAAGCTGAGCACCTGTCGTTTACCCGAGCGGGAAACGCCATTTGTAAGTTGGGTTGATGTTGATGGAATCCATGAACCGAACGTAGTAGCGGCACTTGGCCGGCAATATCACCTGCACCCCTTATTGCTGGAAGACGTTCTGAACGTAGAACAGAAACCCAAGATTGATATTTACGACGACGCTCCTCCCCGTACCGACAACGGCGTTACGTACCATCCGGCGGGGCAGGTGGTTTTTGTGACCATGAAAATGCTCCACCACAGTCGGCATAAACAGGAAATCGACGTAGAGCATGTCAGTTTTGTTGTGGGTAAACATTACCTCATTTCGTTTCAGGAGGAACGTACCAAAGACATCTTCGAACCGGTGATTGATCGGATTAAAGCTTCGTCCGGCAAAACCCGACGTAACGGAACCGATTACCTGCTCTACGCGCTGATGGACGTAATGGTCGACCATTATTTTCTGCTCACGGAACGTATCGGCGAAAAAATGGACGATCTGGAAGAGGAAATCGTGCAGGAACGCGCTACCCAACAGACCCTCGCTACGCTGTTCAAGCTAAAACGGGAACTGGCCGTTATCCGACGAACGGTGAACCCGGTCCGCGACATCATTGGGACGCTGCTTCGGGAAGAATCGGAACTAATAAAACCTGCTACGTTGCCTTACTTACGCGATCTAGCTGATCATGTCAACCAAGTCATCGAAACACTCGAATCCTACCGCGAACTAATTGCGGGACTAATGGATGTGTACTATTCCATCGTGAGTAACCGCATGAATTCGGTGATGAAAACCCTGACGATCATCTCCTCTATTTTTATTCCTCTTACGTTTATTGTGGGCGTTTACGGCATGAATTTCGATAATATGCCTGAACTTCGTCAGCCTCACGGCTATTACGGGGTGCTGATCGTTATGGCAATAATAGCCGTTGGCGAAGTCATTTATTTTAAACGGCGCGGATGGATGTGAACGCTACGTTCGAGTTGGACGTAACGCTATTTTTATATGACAGCAACTGATAATCAACTGATAAACTCGGTTTGGTTTACGGATTCCCGGCAAGTGACCGGCTCCATGACCGATCTGACCGACGGCGTTTTTTTTGCCATCAAAGGCGAACATCACGACGGACACGAATTCATCGCCGACCTGTACCAGAAAGGCATACGGCAATTTGTTGTCGAACGGTCGGCGTTAAATCCCGAACGACGTAACGAACTGGCCAATTACGCCAATGCTACGTTCATCGAGGTCGAAAGCAGTCTCCGAATGCTTCAGCAACTGGCCGCCGAATACCGACAGCAGTTTCAGATTCCGGTGATTGGGATTACGGGAAGCAACGGCAAAACCATTGTGAAGGAGTGGCTGGCGCAACTGCTGGATGGGGGCGAGGGGACCGATACGTTTGTGGTGGCCAAAAGCCCTAAAAGTTATAATTCTCAACTGGGTGTACCGCTGTCGGTTCACAAACTAAATCAGGAACACACGCTGGGTATTTTCGAAGCCGGTATCTCGACAACGCAGGAAATGCCCGCTTTGGAAGCGATTATTCGCCCAACGATTGGCATTTTTACAAATATCGGGACGGCGCACGACGAAGGCTTCCGAACCCGAAAACAGAAAATCGCTGAAAAACTCCGGCTATTTACGCACGCCGATACGTTGATTTATTGCGTCGACTACGCAGATATCGATGAGGAGGTTAATCTGCTGCTCAAAGCTGTCAACCCGGAGATGCGTCTCGTTACGTGGTCGTTAACGGGCAAAGAAGCAGTTTATCAGGCTGCTTTGCATGGAAAACAACTCCAGTTGACGGGTAATGGAATGGCCGCCATGCAATTGGTACTGCCTTTCCAGGATTTTGCTTCGGTCGAAAACCTGATGCATTGCATCGTAACCATGCTGACGCTACGTAGTTGGGAGGTCGAAGCTATCCAGCTACGTATCAATCGGTTACGCCCGGTGTCGATGCGGCTGGAACAGAAAGAGGGCATCAATAATTGCGTATTGATCGACGATTCATATAATAATGATGTGGCGGGCCTGCAACTGGCTTTGGGCTTTCTGAACCAGCAGAGCACACGCAGTCGCCGGGCGGTTATCCTGTCGGATGTATTGCAGTCTGGGCAACCCGTTTCCGATTTGTACGAGCAGGTGAGCGGACTAATACAAAGTAATCAGGTGGAGCAGTTCATCGGAATCGGGCCGGTACTTAGCCAAAATGCTCATTTTTTTGCTGAGAATAGCCTTTTCTACCAGACGACTGATGAATTTCTGACCAATTTTCCGGTTAGTACGTTGCGAGATAGTACGGTGCTGATCAAAGGAGCGCGCCCGTTTTCCTTCGAACGTATCGTTCATCGATTGGAGCGAAAAGTTCATGGTACTGTTCTGGAGATCAACCTCGACGCGCTGACTCATAACCTCAATTATTACCGCGAAAAAGTAGGTAGTGAAACAAAGCTGATGGTGATGGTGAAAGCGTTTGCTTACGGAAGCGGCAGTGCCGAAGTGGCGCAACTGCTTCAGTTTCACCGGGTCGATTATCTGGCTGTGGCCTACGCCGACGAAGGTGTTTCGCTCCGTCAAAATGGCGTTCATCTGCCCATTATGGTCATGAATCCCGCCCCCGAAACCTTCGCAGCCCTCCTTGAATACAAGCTCGAACCCGAAATTTACAGCATGCGTCTGCTACGTGAATGGGGTGCATACGTAGCAGAGGATTTGGAGCCTAGGGAGAGTACTGAAAATGCCCCACGCCCGCTGCCCCATGCCCTCTGCCATTTGAAAATTGACACGGGGATGCACCGGCTTGGTTTTCTGGAAAGCGAGTTGCCGGACGTAGCAGCCTATCTAAATCAACGTACTGATTTACGGGTGGCTACGGTTTTCAGCCATTTGGTTGGCGCTGATGAAGCAAAATTCAATTCGTTTTCACAGCAGCAATACCAAACGTTTATACGTAGTACCGACTTTCTTGAAAAAGCCCTTGGCTACCGTCCGACTCGCCATTTGCTCAATTCGGCGGGTATTGTCCGGTTTCCAGATTATAAGCTGGACATGGTTCGGCTAGGTATTGGCTTGTATGGTGTCGAAGCCAGCGGTATTGACCCTAATGCCTTACAGCCTGTCGGTACGTTGCGTTCGGTAATTAGTCAGATCAAAACCGTAAAGGCCGGAGAATCAGTAGGGTATAGTCGAAAGGGAGTATTAGAACATGATGCACGTATTGCAACCATTGCCATTGGATATGCCGATGGCTACGACCGTCGACTAGGTAATGGTACTGGCGAGATTTGGGTAAACGGAACCCGCTGCCCCACCGTGGGAAATGTATGTATGGATATGACGATGATCGACGTAACGGAAGCGTCGGCCAAGGAGGGCGACGACGTACTGATTTTCGGTGATACGTTGCCCATCGCCGAACTCGCCCAACGTATCGGCACTATCCCCTATGAAATCCTGACTGGTGTCAGTGAACGGGTAAAACGGGTGTTTTTTAAAAACTAAACGGCAGAGGGTAATTGATATACAGTCTTTTACCCTCTGCTCTTATCATATGCCCTTTGACATTTAATTTTTCTTTGCTTTTACCGCTTCGATATTTTTCTTTTGATTTTCGAGTTCGGTCAGGGCAGTGGCTTGTTCCGTTTTGTTGGTTTCTATATCTTTCTGAAGCTGTTCAAGCTCTTTAGCGTTGTCTTCAATACGTTTCAAAAGCTTGTCTTTTTCTTTAGCGTTCTGCTCGATGGCCCGCTGAAGCTGCTCACCCCGGCGAACCGTTTTCTGGTGAATTCGCTGAGCTTCGTCGAAGCTGCCTTCGGCGGTTTTCACCTCAAGACCATAAAGACTGTTATCAGAAAAGTTCTTTAAAAAGCTTTCTGCTGCGGCATAACCCGCACTGCCGGGTCTGACATAATTACCATTTCCCAAATCGAACGAGACAAAAATCGTCGCGGCCGAACGCGACGATTTTACGGTGCTGGCCAGATTGATTGGTTCCGACGAAATAGCGGATATATCGGCATTAGTAACGCGATACGTACCGCGCGACGCCGACATGTTGCCGTACTTCCGTAACTCGGTTTCCCAGTCTTTTTCAATCTGCTTGCCATCGCCCTGGACGGTTAGATACAAGCCCGATACTTTGGCTTTATCGATGGTGCTTTCGCCGGCATAAACCGTCTGAGCGTGTGAGCGATACGTTATAGCTATGATGCAGAAAAGCCAGATATGGCAAAATACGTTACGCATGGGTGGGTTCTGTTTTTTGAAAGGTAACTAGGTTGAAAACGTGTCTGTTTTATGAGTAATCAGTAAACGTTTATCCCCGTTGAACAGGGTGGTTGCAAAGATGTACGTAGTTCCCCCTTCGCGCAAATTTAATTGTTTCCGCAACGCTGCCACTGTCTGCGGAAAATTGCGCACGGTAAGATTTGCCTGTAAGTCCGGTACTACCGATTTGAGCGTTTTGGCATCAGGTTTAATCATGTCCGTCAAAGCAAAGGCGCGGCCAGGGAAAGCCGGCTGATACGTATCGCTTGTGTACAGATGGCTATTGGGTGCCAGTTTCGTCAGACCAAACCGTTCGGCTATCAACCGAAATGCACCAGCTTTCAGCACAGCAGCATTCGGTTCATAAATGTACCGGAGCGGATTTCCGAACATAACGTTCGCCTGTTGTTCTTCATGTCGGTAAAAACTCAGCTCAACCGGACCTTCTGAAAGTAAGTTAACAGCGTTAGATTTTATATTATTTTCTGAAACTGACTGATTACCAAGTGTAAGCAAAATTTCCTTCACTTCGCCCTGTATAGCTACAACATGTACCGATTCCACGTTCTGTAATTGTCTGACGGCAGTATTGATGTCAAGTAACGGAGAAACCTTCACTAAAATTTTGGTGGACTTTTCCAGCAACTTCTTCACCAGGCCCGGTTGAGCCAGATTGGGCTCACAATCGTCCAGACGTACTACCTTACCTCCTTGCTCATTACGTCGATGAGGATCCAGGTACAGCCAGTCAGCAGGGTCAGGAAACAGATTTTTCTCGTTGAGTAATGCCAGACCGTCGCCAGTACGAACGTCAACATTTGTGATACCCAACAGCGGAAGGTTATAAGCAACCAGTTCGGCCAGTTCGGGTTGCTGCTCCACGTAGACAACGCGCTCGATACGTTGCGCGAACGCCCACGTATCGACCCCCATTCCACCCGTTAGATCAAGTAGCATGTTCCCGTTCACCAATGACGCTTTGTAGCGGGCAGTTGCCTCCGACGAAGCCTGCTCGACGGATAGAGCAGGTGGAAAAATCAGCTCGTCGTTGGCGTACCAGATCGGGAGTTTTTCGCGGGCTTTCTGGCGGGCTTTAATCTGAGCGGCCAGTTTTTTTATCGCCAATCCATCTGTGGCTTGCGTACGTAGCAGCAGTGCCTGAACATCAGCGCGGAGGTTGGCCTGAATGAATTTCCGCTCTTCTAAAGAGATGTTAATCAACAGTCAAATAAGTTTTTAATCAACTTTTAATCAAACTTTAATTAATTTCTAATTTTGCATTATGCCTAATGCATAAAGAGTTACATTGAATCGAATTAAACGTAACGAATAGCGTCAAGGCTTTTAAACTAAACCACCTTTGATCAATACCGTTTTCATGAAAAAAGTAAGCCCTTTTCGCACGCTGAGTACATACAAATCTGAATACTTACGACAGGATTTACCAGCGGGTTTATCTGTCTTTCTGGTAGCCCTGCCCCTTTGTCTGGGCATTGCACTGGCTTCCGGAGCACCTTTATTCTCCGGACTGGTAGCGGGTATGATTGGCGGTATCATTATCGGTACGTTGTCTGGCTCGGAGGTTAGTGTTAGTGGGCCGGCGGCTGGGCTGGCCGTTATAGTGGCCGATGCCATTACAAAATTAGGGGCTTATGAATCATTTCTG
This sequence comes from Spirosoma flavus, assembly GCF_054778555.1. Taxonomy (NCBI): domain Bacteria; kingdom Pseudomonadati; phylum Bacteroidota; class Cytophagia; order Cytophagales; family Cytophagaceae; genus Spirosoma; species Spirosoma flavus. The sequence continues at coordinate 518,946 of NZ_BAAGZL010000002.1, read as the reverse complement.
GTAGCGGTAGTACTGGCCGGGATTATTCAGTTCGTTCTAGGCATCATTAAGGCCGGACGTTTTAGTAGTTTCTTCCCCGATAGTGTGATTAAAGGAATGCTGGTGGCAATCGGTATTGTAATCATTCTCAAGCAGATACCACACGCGCTGGGTCGCGACAATGACTATGAGGGTGAATTCGAATTTCAGCAGCTGGCCGATGGCGAAAATACAATTTCTGAAATCTACCGCGCCATCGAAACGGCCAGTCCAGGGGCTGTGGTCATTAGCCTGATTTCGCTGGCTTTTTTAATTCTTTGGGACCAGACAGTAGGCAAAAGCACTAAAGCTGTGTTGAAAAATTTCCCGGCACCGCTCGTGGTGGTTTTGGGTGGAGTTGCCCTGAATGAGTTTTTTCGGGCAGCGGTTCCGGAATGGTATCTAGGCGATACGGCACACCAGCACATGGTTCAGATTCCGACTATCGCGCCTGGAAAAAGTGTGTTTTCGATCTTCGATTTCCCAGATTTTAGTAAGCTCAAGAATCCGCAGGTTTATGGCGTTGCAGGTACGATTGCCTTGGTAGCCAGCCTCGAAACCCTTCTGAATCTCGAAGCTTCTGACCGGCTCGACTCACAAAAACGGGTTTCGTCTACCAACCAGGAACTGATTGCGCAGGGGATAGGTAATATGTTGTCAGGGTTGATTGGCGGATTGCCTGTTACGTCGGTGGTGGTCCGAACGTCGGCGAATGTGTATGCCGGGGCAAGAACCCGCGTTTCAGCCATATTACACGGTATTTTTCTGTTGATTGCCGTATTTCTGGGAGGTCCTTTGCTGAACATGATTCCGTTGTCGTGTCTGGCTGCTGTGTTAATTATGGTTGGGTATAAACTGGCGAAACCCGCTATTTTCAAAAAGACGTATCGGGACGGCTGGAGTCAGTTTATTCCCTTCATTATCACAGTAATAGGTATCATTTTTACCGATCTGCTAATCGGTATTGCATTCGGGGCTGTCGTTGGAATCGGGTTCGTTCTATATACAAACTTTCAGTCCACGTTTCGAGTCATGCGCGATGGGCGGAAAGTAGTGATTGAGTTCGATAAAGACATGTATTTTCTGAGCAAACCGCAGTTAAAAGAAGCGCTGGGTCAGCTCAAATCCGGCGACGACGTATTGATTGACGGTCATAAAGCCCCTTTTATCGATCATGACATTTTCAACATGTTGCACGATTTCCGCGAAACAGCAAAGGCTCAGGGAATTCACTACGAATTGCAGCACATAGCCCTGAGCCCTCGAAAAAAGATACGCAAAGAGAAGGTTGTCAGCTAAGAAAAAACACAAAAAAGAGGTGTCTCTTAACTTCGACAATCTTGGGGATAAATTTTACGATAATGCGTTGAAATCGGGCTTTTGTAAAGAGGTGCGTCGTAAACGCCGTATAAATCTTCTGAAAAATTTTCACCGTATAGATAATTCGGTACAAAAATTTCAAGCACCTTTCTGAAACTTCCGTGGGTCAGATAAATAGAAACGCCTGTTGTATCGACTTTGCGGATATAGCCGCTTGATCCATAGGCTTCTATACTAAGAGAATTATTCAAAGGACTCGACAGTGCTCTGACTGGGAGACCAACTTTAATTTCAGGACTCATATAAGAATGTGGCTAAAAATTAATTGGCTAAAGTACTTATCCTGACTGATCCTTCAACTGCTGATTTGCTCAATTAATTTAACGGTATGATTTTAATAATGAGCTTCACCAGTAAGTTGATTAATAGTCGCTTATCCTTTAATTTATCCTAAAGCACAACTAAGCACACCGAGTGCAGCGCCTGAAAAATTAGCTCATAAAATAAGCTGGTTGAGGTGATACGTAAGAATCTAATTTACGAATTAAGCAATGGCTATTAATTAACAGCTTGCACGTTCGCCTTAAGTGTCTACTGATAATCAGCATATTAATGTTTTGTAGAGGCTAGCCGTCAAAAAGTTACACATTATGATGGGAGGGTTTTTTACCTGAATAGTTTACCAGTATCAGTTGCTTCGGCAGTAAATTGAAGTCAAATTACCTCTCTATGACGCAGTTCATAAGTTCCCTGTTTTCCGTAACCACACTTGTTTTCAGTGTCATTACGTTGTGTTTCGGTCAGTCGGTTTCTAAAAAAACGAGTAACCAGGTCGAATACTGGCTCACTGATCCCAACAAGTCGATTCTGTTTGTGAAGCAGGCTTCATTGTCAATGTCAGGCGGCACTGCGAGTGGAGAAACCATTCATATTGACGACACGCAAACGTATCAAACGATCGACGGATTTGGGTATACGCTCACCGGAGGCAGCGCTATGCTGATTCATGGCATGGAAGCCAAAGCCCGTGCCGCGTTGCTGAACGAATTGTTTTCGACAACTGGAAAAAGTATTGGCGTCAGTTATTTACGCCTGAGTATTGGCGCATCGGACCTGGACGAACGCGTTTTCTCGTACGACGACGTACCGGCTGGCGAAACCGACCCAACGCTGGCCAAATTTAGTCTGGCCCCCGATCGGGAGCATTTAATTCCGGTCTTAAAAGAGATTCTGGCTATAAATCCGGCTATTAAAATTCTGGGTTCCCCCTGGTCGCCCCCAGCCTGGATGAAGAGTAACAGAAATTCGAAAGGAGGGAGCTTGAAGTCAACGTACTACGACGTCTATGCCCGCTATTTTGTGAAATACATTCAGGAGATGGCGAAAGAAGGAATTCGCATCGATGCCATTACCATTCAGAATGAACCCTTGCACCCGGGTAATAACCCAAGCCTGCTGATGTTACCGGCTGAACAGGCGCTCTTCATCAAAAAAAGTCTGGGACCATCGTTTAAAGCGGCACGTATCAAAACGAAAATCATTCTGTACGACCACAACGCCGACCGACCTGATTACCCGATTTCGATTTTGAACGATGCCGAAGCCCGGAAATATGTGGACGGGTCTGCTTTTCACCTGTATGCCGGTCCCATCACCGCGCTTTCGGAGGTACACAAGGCCTATCCCGACAAAAACCTGTATTTCACCGAACAGTGGATCGGCGCACCTGGCAATCTGAAAGGGGATCTGGTCTGGCACGTTCGCGAACTTATTATTGGTGGCACCCGCAACTGGAGCCGCACGGTGTTGCAGTGGAATCTAGCGGCTGACCCGGAACAAAAACCACATACGCCGGGCGGCTGTACCGAATGTCTGGGCGCGTTGACTATTAAAGGCAATACGGTAAAACGCAACCCGGCTTATTACAACGTAGCAATAGCCTCTAAATTTGTGCGGCCAGGTTCGGTACGTATCGCGTCTGATACGTTAAAATCGTTGCCCAACGTAGCGTTTAAAACTCCGGAAGGAGGGGTAACTCTCATCGTGCTGAATGATAGTAGAACCCCGCAGAAATTCGTCATCGCTCTACGTAACAACTCTGTTTCGACTACGTTACCGGCTGGCGCTGTAGGTACCTATGTCTGGAAAAACGAAGAGAAAAAAACGAAGGCAAAGTGATCAACTTTGCCTGCTAAACACTGGCATAAAGTTACGTTAGCTGGCTTTTTGCAGGATTTCCAGAAAATATCTGTTGGCCATGATGCTGTAACCAGAGCGCCTTTTTTGGGAATTGAATCAGGTTGCCGTGAGCCCAAAATTCGATTGGTATCATTTTCATTTAGTGTGGGCAGTGGGTTGCTTACCCATTGATTCAGGACCAATGGATTCAATTTCGGGGGCGCCGGTCGGGTAAGAGCGATACGTCGAGTTGTCGATCAGGGTTGGGTATTTCTTAAATGTAATCCAACGTAGCGGCCATTTTCGGAGCCATAGTGCGCTTTTTGTCAAGGATATAAACCAATCGGCTGGCCGTTTATAGCCGAACGCGATACGTAGTTTGTCGGGAATCAGGGCCGCAAACGTAGGACGTACCAGCCCATGTAAAAATCCAGGAAACCAGCCTTTTACAATATTCACGGTAGCGTCTGCTACGTTGCGATTGCTTTCAGTATACCGAAAATAACGACGTTCGTAATCGTCCGTAAAGGCTGATAGTTGAGCTATGGTATCGGGTATGTTACTGAGGTTCATACGTTTGCCCACTTCTCGAAAAAAATAGAATAATGCTAGTTCTTCGGATGATGTCAGTTTCCGCCAACCGTAATCGTTTATCCAGTTGGTAGGATAAAAAACGAACGTAGCGAGCACAAACAGGTAATCGGCATTGTCGATATTGTACTGATTATGAATCCAGTTCATGCGGGCGATGGCTCGTTTACCTCGCTCGCTGTCGTAGCCTGATTCCATAAATTCAGCAATCAGTCGGCTGGTGTCATCGTATCGTTTCTGTCCGTGGTTAGTAAATTCGCCGGTACGTGCCAGCAAACCCGATATGCGCGGACTGGCGTACGTATGGAAAAGTGCCAGTTCGAGCGCCCGGGTCATGTCGAACGGAAATTCATAGGCCGTCAATAAATGAACCATCCGCTGATGATCGCGAATGGGGTCGAGCGTTTGCAGTTCGCGTCGGACGGCGGAGTTTCGAAAAAGGCCAAATCGTTTGCTGTAGGATGTATTCATAGTAAGGTTCGGCTGCCCTCAAGTAAGTTAGCAACTTTTAACCGCAATAACCGGAACATTTTGAGATGGCATCGATTAATACGTCATAGCTGGCAAAGTAGCTAACTATCACTACGTTAAATCATAAGACTATGAACCCATTCCTGATTCTGCAAAAATCTATAGATGCAAAATCGGGTGATGAATACATCATCAATGCCAATCACATTATAAAAGTAGATAGTGCGGCTGGACAAGGTTGTAAAATTCTGACTACCAGTGGCGAATTCTACTGTATAGAATCGTTCAGTGACGTATCAGCCAAAATCCAGAAGGTGTTCGGGACGTAATGAAAAATGGAGCATAAACAATAAAAATGGTACGTCTTTAACCATCTTTTTTATTGTTTATGCTCCACTTGTTATTGATTAAACGACGGGTAATTTCCAGCCGTTGTGGTAATGAGCTGCTATCAGCGCGTTGGCCTGCGTATCGTTTTTGAAACCTTTGGCAGTGGCGTCCCAGTAAACCTTACGGCCTGTTTTATAGGCGATGTTGCCCATATGCGCATTGATGGCCGCAATGCTACCTGTTTCTATACCGCATTTAAGGATACTGGGGTCGTTCGCTTTAATCGCCTGCACAAAGTTTTTGGTGTGTTCGCCCAGATAATCGCCGTTACGTACCTGATTGGGAATATCTTCTACTTTATACACTTTGATACCATTCTTCGTTTCTGTTTCGGGCAGTAATTCCCAGCCGTCGCGATTCAAGACCAACGTAGCGTTATTGCCGATAAATGCGATGCCTTCGGTACGTCCGTAATTACCGCCGTCGATGCCGGTCGCGTGTTCCCACAGCATGTTAAAGCCTTCGTATTCATAAACGGCCTGCAACGTATCGGGAGTTTCGGAGGCATCGTCGGGGTAGGCAAGTTTACCACCCGAAGCCATCACTGATTTGGGGGCTTTGGCATTCATGGCGTAAAGCGCAATGTCGATTTCATGAACACCCCAGTCGGTCATCAAACCACCGGCATAGTCCCAGAACCACCGGAAATTAAAATGAAAACGGTTGGGATTAAAGGCTCGTTTGGGAGCCGGTCCGAGCCACATGTCGTAATCGACACCGGCCGGCGGAGCACTGTCGGGCTTAACCGGAACGGGGTTCATCCAGCCCTGATAGGCCCACACTTTAACCAGACGAATGTTTCCTAATTTGCCCGAACGAATATACTCTATCGCTTTGGCATAATGCGAACCGCTACGTTGCCACTGACCTATCTGTATAATTTTGTTATACTTACGAGCTGCAGCCAGCATCAGGTTACATTCTTCAATGCTATTGGCGAGCGGTTTTTCACAATACACATTTTTGCCAGCCGACAGTGAGTCGATCATGGCCATGCAGTGCCAATGGTCGGGCGTGCCGATGATAACAGCGTCAATGTCTTTGTTTTCCAGCATCTTCCGGTAATCTTTAAAGAGCTGGGGTTTTTTGTGCTGCATCGTGTCGACGTCGGCCGCTCGTTTATCGAGTACGCTCTGGTCAACATCGGCCAGCGCCACGCATTCTACGTCGCTCATCTGCAAATGTGAACGCAGGTCAGACCAGCCCATGCCATTGCAGCCGATTACACCGATTTGTAATTTATCATTGGGTGAAACCTGTTTCCGTTGGCTGGCGATAGCTTCGGGAGAGGGAAGATGGATCAGTCCGGCACCAGCAGCTGACAGGGCCGAGTTGCGTAAAAAATGTCTGCGTGTAGTTTTCATCTGTGAATCAGGTATTAGCTGAGAACGTAGTGAAGTAAAAGCATTAAAAGCCATTAACCTAATGGAGCGCTGGGCGGTAGAACCGGATGAAAATAAAAATAGCCCTATTCAGGGCTATCTACGTGACATTGACAATATGAATTGGTGCTTAAATACCGATGCGATTATTGCGCTGTTTTTCAGTGGTAGTATTGCTGATGTTGGCTTTTGCAAACTGAGGCCGTACGCCATCTCCGCTAGAAACCGGTTTAACCTGAACTGATGAAGCCTCAGTGTTAAGTAGGTTTAAACTGTCATTTCCAGTCATTTTGTAGAAGCAGATGAACAGGGAAAAGGCCGCCGAAATTACCATGATTACGTTTAATATCTTTTGCATAGCTGTCTAATTAAATCTTTCTATTCTTTAGACGTAAGTACCTATATTGGGTTACATTTTTTTATGTGAAAAAATTATTATTTAATAAAATTGATCTATCGGTTACTATGTATTTACTATAATGTATCAGGTAAAACGCTTTAGTTAGCAGAGGGGGGAATGTATAAAGTAACGTTTGTTTTTATAAGTAGCTAATTTGTGTAAGGCTATTCAGAATTGATGAACAACAGATTTTCTCTTGGCAGAGTCAGGCTTATTAACCTGACTCTGCAAGAAATAGACATGATTATTTTTTACCTAGTTTCGTCGAGGCATCCGTTTTGACACCCAGTAACGCCTGCATTTGTTTTACCTGAGCAGCTAGCTCATTATATGCCGTTTCGCCTTCAGCGACTCTGGCCTGAAGCTTCGCTACGTCTGAATCGCGTTCTTTCTCGGTTTTGGCCAGCTTGGCCTGCAGCCGCTCCACCTCCGCATTGAGCTCCTTGACAGCCTGCACCAAAGGCACCACAAATAACGTATAGCCTACCGTGTAGTACTTGCCGTTCTCCTCCTGTTTAACACCCTCAAAATCATAGCCCACCGCTTTGGCCGCCGACTCAACGTCCTGGGCAATGAAACCGCTGTGGCGCACTTTGTCTTCCTTCACGCTAGCCAGGGGGTAGCCCACCAGTTTGGCTTCTTTGAGCTTGTTTACGTTGTAGGTAACCGGGTTGAGTTTGGTGATGAAATTCAGTCCGGGCACGTTGGCTTTGACGTTGTCTTTGATGCGTCGGTCCGACAGGGAGGAGATGGTTTGCACATTACAACGTAGTGCGGTAATGCCGTTGTTACCAAGTACAATCGTATTGGACGTATTCACAATGGCCTGAGCACCAAGTGCGCTGGAATTAGCAATCGCAGGATTACCACTCGCGGGACCTGAGTAAGCCCCTACAAACGTATTGAAGTTTCCCGACGTACTATTCTCGCCCGCGTTATGACCCAAAGCCGCGTTGTTAACACCATTGGTAAGTTGCCGTAGCGCTAGATTGCCAATAGCGACATTTTGTACACCACTCGTTTGCGCTAATAAAGCGGAACCGCCAACTGCTACGTTATCGCTCCCACTGCTAAGCTGTGCCAGTGCATCCACCCCCAGCGCCATATTCGAATTACCAGTAAGATTATTGGGCAATGAATTTGAGCCGATGGCTATGTTGTAACTGCCCCCGGTGTTACGTGCCAACGAACCCGGCGCTATGGCTGTGTTGTAACTACCTGTGGTGTTCAGGTAAAGTGCCGTAGTACCAAGTGCCGTGTTGCGAATACCTGATGTATTGGCTTCCAATGTAAGGTAACCAAGCGATACATTTTCGCTACCCGTTGTATTGACCTGCGACCGGTAACCGAATGCCGTATTAAACGTAGTTGGGTCAATATAACCTGATTTAATGTTATTCACTCTGAACGTAAGTGGTACGTTATCTGTAGTGCCCAGAAAATTGCTCGTTGATGTGCCAGCGTTACCAGTTAGCAACCAACCACTTCCACCTCCACCACCGCTCACTGCTCCACCCGGTGTCCAGACGGGAGCGCCTGCCGTTCCCGTATTGACTTCAACCTGATTACTCGTCGAATTAAAGATCATCAACCCTTTGGCCGGGGCTACAATCTGACCCCGCTGGGTTGAGTTAACCGAAGGCAACAGTAAGCCCCGAAACGGACTGCCTGTAGGATAAGAACCTGATTCGACTTCCAGACTGGCCGACCCATCGAGTGATCCAGTTGGGGGACCGAGCCGAATCTGGCTGTAGGCGCTGGTCACACTAAGAGCAAGCGCAATACATAAGTGCTTGAGATGGTTGTTGAGCGTATTCGTGTGCATGGCATTGATTAGTTTAAATTGAAAGCCCAAATAAATAAAATTCAGGCAACTTTTTGTATAATTATCACTATACAATGCCCAGAAACTTAGCGAAATACCAAGAAATAAATTACTAATAATTATTCTCTGGCCACATCCGTGCTAGGCTCTTTTTCTGGCTTGGCCAGTTTTGCCTGAACTCGTTCTACTTCGGCAATTCTATCCAGCAGTTTGGCTATGTCCGAATCGCGTTCTTTCTCGGTTTTGGCCAGCTTGGCCTGCAGCCGCTCCACCTCCGCATTGAGCTCCTTGACAGCCTGCACCAAAGGCACCACAAATAACGTATAGCCTACCGTGTAGTACTTGCCGTTCTCCTCCTGCTTAACACCCTCAAAATCATAGCCCACCGCTTTGGCCGCCGACTCAACGTCCTGGGCAATGAAACCGCTGTGGCGCACTTTGTCTTCCTTCACGCTAGCCAGGGGGTAGCCCACCAGTTTGGCTTCTTTGAGCTTGTTTACGTTGTAGGTAACCGGGTTGAGTTTGGTGATGAAATTCAGTCCGGGCACGTTGGCTTTGACGTTGTCTTTGATGCGTCGGTCCGACAGGGAGGAGATGGTTTGCACATTACAACGTAGTGTGGTAATGTTAGCGTCGCCCAGTACAATCGTATTGGGTGAATTGGCGGCAGCATTAAAACCAAGAGCGGTTGAATTATAGGCATTCACTCTGGCCAATGCACCAATGGCGGTTGCATTACCAACACTCGCGACGGCTTGCGAGCCTATAGCGTTCGAATTGCCGCTATTCACGCGAGCTGCGTTGCCAATAGCAATAGCATTACTGACGACGCCACTACCACTGGCAGGCCCAGCATCCACACCAATGAACGTATTGCGATCGCCCGTTACACTGTACTGACCTGCCAGTAAGCCTACAACAGTGTTGAAGATACCCGAGCTAAGCTGACGTAGAGCAAGATTACCTACGGCCGTATTACCTTCACCACCGTGATGAACTAACAGGGCAGAACCGCCAACTGCTACGTTATCATGGCCGTCGGCATTCTCTGCCAGCGCATCTACCCCAATAGCCATGTTCGAGTAACCTGTAGTATTAAAAGGCAACGTATTACCTCCAACAGCGACATTAAAACTACCTGTTGTGTTCCGAGCCATTGAACCTGTACCTACTGCAGTGTTATTTTCACCGGTCGTATTTGTATAAAGTGCCGTAGTACCAAGTGCTGTATTGTCGAATCCTGTTGTATTCGCTTCGAGGGTAAGATAACCGAACGCTACATTAGCAAATCCTTGCTTTGCTGCATAGTTCCCCTGCATATTGACCTGAGATCGGAACCCCAAGGCTGTGTTAAAGTTAATCGGGTCAATTATTCCCGATTTGTAGCCGAAAATCTTGAAAATAAGCGGGTTAGCATCTATCGTGCCCAGGAAATTATTCGCATTTGTGCCCGCATTACCCGTAAGTGACCAACTCCCGCCACCACTTCCTGCTCCGCCAGGGGTCCAGATGGGGCCAGTTGAGGTACCTGTATTGACTTCAACCTGGTTAGTAGACGTGTTAAAGACCATCAAGCCTTTGGCAGGAGCCCCAATTTGTCCGCGTTGTGTTGAGTTAACCAGAGGTAGTAGTAAGCCCCGGTACGCACTGCCCGTAGGATACGGACCTGATTCGACATCCAGACTGGACGATCCATCGAGTGTGCCTGTTGGAGGACCTAATCGGATTTGCCCGTAGGAAAGGGTTATACTCAAGCTTAATGCAATGAGCAACTGAGTCAAATGGTTGTTACGTGCAATTTTTTTCATGGCATTTAATAGTTAGAAAATGAAAACCCTATGATGGAGATTGAATCCATCTTTTATATAACTATCCGTGATATAGAATCTGTTTGAAGTTTTAAAAAGAAACTAAAAATCAATGTTTGAGTGCAGTAGGTGAAGTTTCTTTCACCAAACATGAAGGCTTATTTATAGTTATACTGCTTAGGTAAAATTACAGGACAGATTACGAAATCGTCGGATTGGGACAGCACTTAACAATCTGTTATTTGATCGATAAATTCTTTTAGAACTCCCTCGAATCATCAAAATGGATGAGGGTAAAAGTGAAGAGAAAAGTAAGGTGAAATCGCTGGCTTCAGCCTGGGTTTACCACTTTAACAAACTTATAATATAAGCGCGCTCCGAAGTATTAGTTGATCTTCTAAGCTTAATCTAAGAAAAATCTAATTCTCTTCTAATGGGCTGGTAACTAGCAAGATCCTACTTTTGTCACAGAGTTGGTAATCTATAAATAAGCGTAAAAACACCAGACTTATGAGCTGGTGTTTTTATTATTTGGTGGATATATGAAGAAAATCGTAATAATTGAAGACGACAGACGTATCGCTCAGAACATAAAGCGGGGGCTCCAGGAAGAAGGTTATGCTACCGAGGTTGTTTATGAAGGACTTAACGGTCGTGAAATTGCGCTAAAACCCGGCGTCGATTTGCTGATTCTGGATATTAACCTGCCGGGAATCAATGGCTTTGAAGTTTGCCGGAGTGTACGATCCTCGAAACCGCAGTTACCCATCATTATGTTGTCGGCACTGGGCGAAATCGAAGATAAAGTGGAGGGGCTTGGAATTGGCGCAGACGATTACATAGTTAAACCATTCGATTTCCGGGAATTAATTGCCCGAATCGAAACCTGTCTCCGTCGTACAGAATTTTCGATGGAATCGTCTACCGGACAAGCAACGACATGGCAGGTCGCTAACCTGACCGTGAATGGTGCTACCAAAGAGGTTCATCGGGGCAATACTCCCATTGAGCTGACTGCCCGCGAATTTTCCTTACTAGAATACATGATTCGCAACCGGGGGCGCGTCCTTTCCAAACTGGATATTGGGGAACACGTCTGGCACCTTCGTCACGATCCGGGAACCTCAATAGTAGAGGTTTATATTAATTACCTGCGTAAAAAAGTAGACCGTGATTTTAAGCCAAAACTGATTCACACGCGGCTCGGCATGGGGTACGTATTGAAGGAAGAGGAGGAATAAAGCCCAGGCCAAAACACTTGGAAACTAGCTAATAATCCTCTAATCGCTTTCTAATTGTTTTCTATAGACATTCTAAGTTTATATTAAGTCTGCTGTAACATTGGCAGAAGACCTTTGTAGCCGTACAATATGTTTCACATGCGGCTGTTTGTTTTTCTGTTTTTTCTCGGGGTTTCTATTCGTTCTCTACCGGCTCAAAGCGTCGTTGGGCAGGATTCACTTCGGCTAACGCTTCAGCAGGCCGACAGCCTGTTTGTAAAGAATAACCTGTTGCTGTTGGCTGAGCGGTTTCGCGTCGATGCCAGTCAGGCACAGATTCTACAGGCCAGTTTGTACGATAATCCAAACGTCAGTCTGGAGGTTAGTAGTTACAATAACGAAACCCGGCGAGTGCTGGATGTAGGGCGTCAGGGGCAGAAAAGTCTCGCCATTCAGCAACTGTTGTATACGGCGGGGAAACGTAACAAACGTATCGCGCTGGCATCGGAAGCAGCTCGATTGACCCAATTTGAGCTCCTGGATCTACTACGTGGTTTGCGCTTCGACTTACGTAGCCGGTTCTATTCGATTTATTTTCAGCAGCAAACGCTGGCCCGTTTCGATCAGCAACTCGCTACGTTACAAACGACCGTTGCGGCTTATGAAGTCCAGTACAATCGGAACAACGTATCACTTCGGGAATTGCTACGTCTGAAAGCCTTACTTTTTCAAATCGCCAATGATCGTACTGCTATTCTGTTTCAATTGGCCGACGATCAACGGGCGCTACGTACTTTATTATCAGTCGATCAGCCTGTTAAGCCAGTCGTTGGCGACAGTCTGTTGACTCAGTATCACGTACCTGTCCAGTCGGAAGATACGCTCCAGCAGATGGCCATTCGTAATCGTCCGGACCTAAAAGCAACGGAATCACTTACAAAACAGGCCGAACTAAATTATAATCTTCAACGCGCTCTGGCAACGCCGGATTTGCGAATTGGCGGTACGTACGATCAGGCTGGGAGCTATATTCAGAACTACGTTGGTTTGTCGGTTTTGGCGGATATACCAGTTTTCAATCGGAATCAGGGAGCAATTCGAGCGGCCCGCAGTCAGATTCAATACCAGAGTCAGCTACAGCGACAAAAAGCAAATCAGGTGGGAAACGAAGTCGCTACGTCCCTGCAAAAAATACGGGAAGTCGAACGGCGGGTGCAATCGGTGGAAGGCCAGTTTACGAACCAGTTTGAGGAATTGAATCGAGGGGTAATCACCAGTTTCCAAAAAGGCAATATTACGCTCCTCGAATTTGTCGATTTGATCGAAGCGTATAATGATAGCGTTAGCCAGCTCAATCGCCTGAAAGCAGACCGGGTGAGCGCCTACGAAGAACTTAATTATCTCCTCGGCGAAGACCTGTATAAGTAAATCGGTCATTAGTCAATCCATGAAAATGCGATCCACTCTCACCGCCGATTTCTGGATTCGGCGTAACGAAACAAGTATGAAACATACTATTTATTGGGCAGTTAGTTGCCTGCTTATGCTCAGCGCATGTGAGCCGAAACCAACCGCTGACGTCGATAAGGCGTTTATGCTGTCCGATACGATGATGCAACGTATCAAACTCGATAGCGTTATCACGCAACCAGTACGTAGTGAACTGACGCTGGTTGGCAGGGTGGTGGCCGATGAAAACCGGGTCATTAAGGTATTCCCGCTAGTTGGCGGGAACGTAGAGGACGTAAAAGTTGAACTCGGCGACTACGTTCGTAAAGGACAGGTGCTGGCGTCGATACGTTCGGGCGAGGTAGCCGATTTGGAGCGGCAGGGAATTCAGGCGCAATCGGATTTGCTGGTTGCCGAAAAAAACCTGCGGGTAGCTCAGGATTTGTTCGAAACCAAACTGACGTCGCAACGGGAAGTGGTGGCCGCCCAAAAGGAAGTCGAGAAGGCTCAGGCCGAATCGAATCGGGTGAAAGAAGTGTCGCGAATTTACGGCATCGGCAAAGCGTCGATGTACACCGTAAAAGCCCCCATTGATGGCTACGTGATCGAAAAAAACGTCAACCGCGACATGCAGCTACGTTCCGATAACGCTGATAATCTGTTCACAATTGGGCAAATTAACCAAATCTGGGTGCTGGCTAATGTCAACGAAAGCGACATTCGTCAGGTGAAAACCGGCATGGAAGCGGCCGTACAGACGCTCAGCTATCCCGACGAAATTTTCAAAGGGCAGGTCGATAAAATCTATACGGTGCTGGACCCAAATACCAAGGCCATGACGGTACGTATCAGGCTGGCAAATCAGGGAATGAAGCTACGCCCGGAGATGCACGCGACTGTAACGCTTCGGTACGAAGCCGGTGGACAATCGGCTACTGTACCCTCCAGCGCCGTCATTTTCGACCGTTCCAAAAATTACGTACTGGTGTTCAAAAGCCGCTCGGATATTGACGTTCGGGAAGTGACCGTGCTCAAATCGCTGGGCGATCGGGCCTATATCAGCCAGGGCATTAAGCCCGGCGAAAAGGTCATTTCCAGAAATCAATTACTCGTTTACAACGCACTTAATAATTAATTCTAAAGAGCGAAAGAGTAAAAGAGCGTCCTGAGCTGAGATTCACTCTTTCACTCTCTCGCTCTTTCACTCTTTAAGGGATTATGAATAAATTCATTCGAAATCTGGTTGGCTTTTCGCTGAAAAACCGCTTCTTCATTTTCTTCATGACGGCGGGGCTGGTGATTGCCGGTATTTTCAGCTATTTACGCACTCCGCTGGAAGCCTTCCCTGACGTAACGAACACGCAGATTATCGTCGTGACGGAATGGAAAGGCCGGTCGGCGGAGGAGGTCGAACGGTTCGTGACGGTACCGATTGAGGTTGCCATGAACTCGGTGCAGCGGAAAAGCAACGTCCGCTCGACGACGATGTTTGGGCTATCCGTCCTGAAAATCATTTTCGACGACGGCGTCGAGGATTTCTTCGCCCGCCAGCAGGTGAATAATCTGCTTCGGAACGTAGCACTGCCCGAGGGCGTCGATCCTGAAATACAACCTCCGTATGGGCCAACGGGTGAGATTTATCGTTACACGCTGGAGAGCAAAAATCGCGACAGCCGCGAGCTACTTACCCTGCAAAACTGGGTCATTGACCGCCAGCTACGTAGCGTACCGGGCGTGGCCGATATCGTTGCGTTTGGTGGACGCGATAAGATCTATGAATTACGGGTAAATCCAACGCAACTGACCAAATACGACATTACGCCACTCGAAGTATATCAGGCTGTTACACGTAGCAACATTAACGTAGGGGGCGACGTAATTGAGCGAAATTCGCAGGCATACGTAGTGCGGGGGATTGGTCTGCTGACGTCTATCCAGGATATTGAAAACATCCTCATTGAGGAAGTAGGCGGCAATCCTGTTCTGGTCAAGAACGTAGCGGACGTAGTGGAATCCAATCTGCCCCGTGTCGGTCAGGTCGGGCTGGATAAAAACGACGACGCAGTGGAAGGGATTATCGTGATGCGAAAAGGCGAAAATCCGAGCGAAGTGCTGACGCGAGTGAAAGATAAAATTGAAGAATTGAATACGCGCGTTCTGCCTTCTGACGTGCAAATGGTCACTTTCTATGACCGCGATGACCTGATCACGTTCTGTACGAAAACCGTTCTGCACAACCTCACGGAAGGCATCGTACTGGTTACCGTGATCGTCTTTTTGTTCATGGCCGATTGGCGCACTACGTTGATCGTGTCGATCATTATTCCGTTGGCGCTCCTGTTCGCGTTCATGTGTTTGAAACTGAGAGGAATGTCGGCCAATCTGCTGTCGATGGGAGCGGTCGATTTTGGGATTATCATCGACGGGGCAGTGGTGATGGTTGAGGGCATATTTGTTGCACTCGACCATAGGGCGCACCGCGTTGGGATGGAGCGCTTTAACCGGCTAGCTAAACTAGGGCTAATTCGAAAAACGGGAGGAGAGCTGGGGAAAGCGGTTTTCTTTTCCAAACTGATCATTATTACGGCGTTGCTGCCGATTTTCTCTTTTGAAAAAGTAGAGGGAAAAATGTTTTCGCCCCTGGCCTGGACACTCGGATTCGCACTGTTGGGTGCCTTGCTGTTTACGCTTACGTTAGTACCGGTGCTCTGCTCCATTCTTTTGCGGAAAAACGTACGGGAGAAAAATAACCCCATCGTCAATTTCTTCAATCGCATTGTGATGGCTGGTTTTGGCTGGTGCTTCCGCCACCGTCGGATAAGTCTGTTCGCGGCCATTAGCTTTATGATTGCTACGTTCTTTTCGTCATCCATGCTCGGAACGGAATTTTTGCCGCAACTCAACGAAGGCGCGTTGTGGGTAACTGCCGAACTACCTATGAGCATGTCGCTGCCCGAAAGTGTCGATATGGCCAAAACGATTCGGGAAGATTTGAATACGTTTCCCGAGGTGAAACAGGTGCTTTCGCAGGTGGGGCGCTCCAACGATGGTACTGATCCAAACGGATTTTATTTCTGCCAGTTTCAGGTCGATCTGAAGCCAAAAGAAGAGTGGGGGCGCAAGATTACGACTGAGCAACTGACGGACGAAATGGACGTCAAGCTGAAAAACTATACTGGTATAACCTACAATTATTCGCAACCGATTATCGACAACGTAGCGGAAGCCGTAGCGGGTTACAAAGCGAGCAACGGTATCAAAATTTTCGGTTCGGATATCTACGAGTTGGAAAAATACGCCAATCAGGCCATGGAAGCCATCAAGGACGTAGAGGGTGTGAAAGATTTAGGTATCATCCGCAACGTAGGTCAGCCCGAACTTAGCGTCTTGTTTCACGACCATAAAATGGCGCTTTACGGAGTATCAACCGCTGATGCACAGGCCGTTATCGAGATGGCTATTGGTGGTAAAACTGCGTCGATTTTGTACGAGGGCGAACGTAAATTTGACATCCGCGTTCGATTTCTGCCCGAATACCGCAAAAGCGAAGACGACATCATGCGGCTGATGGTCCCTACGATGGGTGGTAGTAAAATTCCCCTGAAAGAGATTGCCAGTATTCGGCAAATTACCGGCCCTGCTTTCATTTATAGGGATTTAAATAAACGCTTTATTGGGGTGAAATTTTCGGTACGTGGTCGCGATTTGGGTAGTACGATTGCCGAAGCGCAACAACGAGTGCAGCAGAAACTTCAGCCGGCCAAAGGCTACTCAGTTGAATGGGTTGGCGAATTTGAAAACCAGGTCCGGGCGACGGAGCGGTTGGGGCAGGTCGTTCCGATTAGTATTGCCGCCATTTTTGTTATCCTGTTCATTACGTTCGGGAATGGCAAAGACGCCGGACTGGTCTTGTTGAACGTACCGTTCGCACTCATTGGCGGTATTCTGGCGCTGCATGTTACGGGCATGAACTTTGGAATCTCGGCAGGGGTAGGATTTATTGCGCTGTTCGGAATTTGCGTTCAGAACGGTGTGATCCTGATTTCGGTCTTCAATCAGAATCGAAAAGAGCGAATGCCACTTGATGAAGCCATACGCGAAGGGGTGCGCTCCCGCATTCGACCCGTTGTTATGACCGCATTAATGGCCGCTATTGGTCTCCTGCCGGCTGCCGTTTCTACGGGAATCGGTTCGGAAACGCAGAAGCCACTTGCCATCGTAGTGATTGGCGGATTAATTACGGCAACGATATTAACCTTGCTCATCTTCCCCATTATTTATCGACTCTTTAACCGGCATCACGTTCATAGCTTGAGCGATTTAGATTAACGCGAATGATAGCCAAGTCATAAAATTACTGTTGCTTACTGAAGCTTAGTTGGTGGCAATATTCCCGGAAAATGGATTGGGAAACCTGAAAATCTCCAAACCATTTTCTTGGGTTAATGCTCTCGTTGTCTGTACGTAATGGGTGCAAAAGGACCGTACAACGCCGATTTTGGTTTCCATGAAATGCATTGGTTCAGTGAAATAAAAAGGCAAGAGGAATCTGTCATTATCGCCTATCACTCATTTCAACCGACAATAAACAAGTCCAGTAGCTAGCTGAGCGCTGATGATTAGGCTAATCCAGTAAGTATTTGATCTGTAAGTTGGATACTAGGCGCTTTTTAGCTTCAATACAACTCTCTTAATATAGTACACTTCTACAATCTTTGTTACCCTACACTAGTCACATATCTCACCCTCCCTCTTCAAGTATTACTTTAAAATAGGTATTAGTAGCCTAAACCGTAACTAGCGAATTAGTAGTTAGCCATAGCCGCATTCACATTCAGTGCCGTAGAAGCACCTATTTACGCAATTTTTCTGGCCGATGCGACGACAGTGTTAGCATAGGAACATATATTGATAGTATTTAGCAGTCGCTTTTAAGTATACACAAGTAGGTTATTTTAAATAATAAGTACTCTTTTTGGAAAGTAAATTAACAAGCATTTTTTCCTCATCTCAGGCTTTATGAAATCTGGACTTTTACTTTTTCTGCTGTGTTTCTCGGCGGCTTTTACGGCCTATTGCCAGGTTAATTCAGTACAAGATGACCCTGAGCGGTTATCGGTTCGTAAAACAAAAAACAGTAGGGCAAGGCAAGCTGCGGCTGCTGACGTATGCGCGGGCACTACGCTTGCGACACCATTATAATGCCAATAATGGCCATAGAGGAATTATGTTCGATATTGAAGCCGCCAATACCAGCACTATCACTTGTTTCGATGCCAATCTGTATGCTTCCACCACAGCTGATTACGAAATTTATTATAAAATAGGAAGTTATAAGGGCTCAGAAACTACGGCTGCCGACTGGACATTTGTGGGTAGAGCCAATGCCGTTTCTTCGTTAGGTAACGGCGTTCCCACTCCCATCCCCATCAATGTGGTTATCCCAGCTGGACAAAAAGTAGGGTTTTACGTGACGCATATAGGTTATGGAGTTTATGGTGGTGTAAATTATACTGTTTCTGCCACGGAAGGGGTAGTGGTGGGCTCTGATGCCAATATCACGATCACAGGCGGGGTAGGAAAAGCTTATCCCTTTTCAACTACATATTCCTATCGTCTCCCCAACATTACAGCCCATTACTCAACAGATATAAATCCCACGATCACAGGTTTTACCGCTAGTCCAAATCAGGCCTGTGTAGGAACTCCGGTTACCTTCACGGCGACGGTGGGTAACGTAACAGGCAGTTATGCCTATACTGTCACCAACGGAACGAGTACCACCACAGGCACTACGTCTACCACGTCGTTGAGTCAGAATTTAACAGCGGCTGGCTCGGGTCTTCAAGCCTTCACCCTAATCGTGACGGATAACGGTCAATCGGCATCGGCCACCACCAACGTAACCGTCAACAGTTCACCACAGGCGGAGTTGACTAACAATGGACCACTGAGCTGTACGATGACCAACGTAACGCTGACGGCTTCGGGCGGTACGTCCTACACCTTTGTCAAC
The DNA here is from genome assembly GCF_054778555.1 of Spirosoma flavus. Classification (NCBI taxonomy): domain Bacteria; kingdom Pseudomonadati; phylum Bacteroidota; class Cytophagia; order Cytophagales; family Cytophagaceae; genus Spirosoma; species Spirosoma flavus. The sequence goes on along the minus strand of NZ_BAAGZL010000002.1, from coordinate 499,878 downwards.
AGCAGCGGGAGTCCACTGCCCGGCAGCGGTGCTATCCGAACCGTAAGTCTTCCCGGTACGTATTCGGTATCGGCGGCTAATGCCAATGGGTGTATCAGTACTACCAGCACGACGGTTACCAGTTCGACTGAGGTTACCGTAAACAATATACAACGGCCGACCACCACCACTGCCACGGCGGGTACGCCATTCACACAGTCGTTCTCTGTTGTATACGCGATCACGCAGCAGGGCCAGCAAATCCCAGCGGGTACCACCGTTACTCTGGAGAGTGGTCCGCTGCCCCGGGGCTAACCCTATCCAATACGGGTGTTTTGTCGGGTACGCCCACACAGGCGGGAAGTTTTACATTGACGGTGCGGGCCACCATACCCAGCAGCGGTTGTTACGCCGTGAGTCTAGTGTATACGCTGGTGGTAAATCCGGCTACCACCCCGACCATCGCCGGTTTTGCCGCAGTCGATGATTTGGTCTGTCTGGGATTACCCCTCACCTTTACGGCCACCGTGGGCAACGTAACGGGTACTTATAATTTCACGCTCACCAACGGCACCAGCACCACCACGGGAACGACGGCCAATACGAATTTTAGTCAGAACCTGACCCCGTCGGTGCCCAGTAGTCAGGCGTTTACCCTGACGGTTAGTGCTAATAACCAATCGGCCAGAGCGACCACCAACGTCACCATAACTCCACCGCTGGTGGCTACGCTGACCGCCAATTTCGGGGGTACGTTAACCTGCGCCCAATCCAGTTTGACGCTGACAGCGACGGGAGGAACCAGCTACAGCTTCGCCGGGCCGGGAATCCTCAGTCAGAATGCCAGTTCAGGCACAGCGGTCGCGAGTGCGAGGGGTACGTATTCGGTTACCGTTACGTCCTCAGGTTGCTCAAGCACGACCAGCCTGACTATTTTCCAAGCCAGCAACGTACCGACCGTGAGCATTACACCTTCGAGTGCTACGTTGAGCTGCGCTACCTCGTCCGTGAGTCTGAGTGCTACAGGTAGCAGTGGTACGTATCGCTGGAATACCGGAGAAACGTCATCCTCCATCAGTGCTACGTCTGCCGCTACCTACTCAGTTACGTTGATGGCTACGAATGGTTGTACAGCAACGGCTTTGGCCCAGATTTCCCAAGATAGTAACGCACCGATAGCGAGTATCACGCCCAATAGCGCTACATTGACCTGCGCCAATCCAGCGGTGACCTTATCGATCAATGGCAGTGGAGTAACGTACCGGTGGAGTACGGGTGAAACTACGCCCTCCATCAGTGCTACGTCCGCTATAGTTTACTCCGTTACGGTGATCAGTAGCAATGGATGCACAGCCACAGCCAGCGCCCAAGTATTCCAAGACAACAACGTGCCCACCGTGAGTATTAGCCCGGCCAGTGCTACGCTTACGTGTGCAAGCTCATCGGTGAGTTTGAGTGCCGGGGGAACCAGTACATATCTTTGGAACACCGGTGCCACTACGCAAACCATTAGTGCGACCGCAGCAGGAACGTATTCAATGACGCTGACCGGCAGCAACGCTTGCTCCGCTGTCGCTACGGCCCAAGTAATCCAGGATAATTCACTGCCTACGGTTAGCATTTCTGCTACGCCTTCATTGACCATTGCTCCAGGGCAGAGTGCTACGCTGACGGCCAGCGGTGCCACGACCTACTTGTGGAACAACAGCGCTAATACCACGTCTATCGTCGTCAATGCGCCGGGTGTTTACTCGGTGACGGGCACTACGGGTAATTGTCAGGGCGTGGCTTCTGTTACGGTGGTGCAAACGAATGCACCGTCGGGGCCGTTTGCCATTACGTCGGTAACAACCAACAACTGTCAGCAGATTGCCAGCAATCGCTACGTGATCAGCTTCACGCCCCAATATGCTGGCCTTACCGGCCAGCCAGTGAGCTTCTCGGTACTCAACGAGCTGTTCCCCACCACGGCGGCCGGGCCCTATACGCTGCAACTGTACACGGACAATCCGGTAATTATCCTCAAAGCGCAGCAGATCGGCACCCCTGGTGAAGCTTCCCTCTCTTACAACTGGTTCGCGGCTTGCAGCGGTGCCCAGCCCAACACAGCTCCCCGGGTGAATTAGTCGCTGGCCAATCAAACGGCTAAGGTAGGGGAGGCTTTTGGGTACACACTTCCCCAGCTTACCTTTACCGATAACGAGACACCCCAAAGCCTGGCGCTATCGGTAAGTGGCTTACCCATAGGTATGAACTTCAGTCAGCCCAATCAGATTGGTGGAGTGCCCACACAACCTGGAATAAGTACGGTAACGGTGACGGCTACCGATCCCGGCGGGCTGAGTGTGAGTACTACGTTTGTGTTGACGGTGAATCCAGCAGGTACCTCCAGTGGCTTTACCATCACCGGTGTGCAGACACTCAGTTGCGTAAGCGCGGGACCCAACCGTCGGACCATCACGTTTAGCCCGCAGTATAGTGGTTTGAGCGGTGAGCCGGTCAGTTTCTCGGTGGTCAATGAACTGCTACCCACCACAGCATCGGGTCCTTGCTCGTTGACCTTGTACACTGATAATGCGACGCTCCAGTTACGGGCGCAGCAGGCAGGAACCACGGCCAGCCATGCCTATAACTGGCTGGCAGCCTGTAATGCACCGGCTCGTCAGGGTGCCACAGAGCCAGGAGCCAGTTTACAGGTACGTGTGCTGGGTAATCCAATTGAGGGCAAGTGGCTGGACATGGAAATCAGCGGAGTGGAAGGCCAGTCCGTTGATCTATCGGTGGTGACTCAACACGGCCATCGCTTCGCTGAACAACGGATTGACTCTTCATCGGCTCGTCAGCGGATTCGTTTAGCCGTCGATTGCGGTCCGGGCGTATTGCTCTTGCAGGTCCGTACGACTAGCGAATCGCAGACGATTCGGGTTGTAAAAGCTCACTAGATTTACTTGGTACGTTCATTAATCACCCCACTGGTTTCTGGTAAATTAAGTGGGGTGATTTACGTTTTACCTGGGTTACTATGACATAAATTTCAATAGTAAGAGATGGGGTACATCACTGGTATTATGATGGGCGGGGGTGATTCAGACGAAGTCTCATCCGTCAGGCTTAGTTCAATTACAGCCAGATGACCATTATAACGATTATCTGTATCGGCTTGCTTCGTGGTAGATGGACCGGAAACCATCAGCTTACTATAGATCAGAGCAACTTAAGTACAAAATGCTAAGCCGTTAACCCAAAGGCTAACTGTTCAATGAGTAAGTCTGAACTATACTTAAAAACAGCCAACTGTGTAGAGAAACTTTGGTTTGTGTTCGATCAAGATAGTTTTCAGATCGAGCAAAAAGACGACAAAAAAAGGCTGATTACACTTGCTTGTAATCAGCCCTTGCTGGCAGCCTTAACTGGTGAAAATTCAAACCAATTGGTAGCAGGTTTACGGAGAATAAATATATGAGCTGAAAGCCGCCATTGAGCCCGAGCTTAATTGCCAACGCCGATTACAAAGCGTTTAGCAACTGAAAAACCAGGCGCCCGTACCTGCATAATGTACATTCCGCCTGAGAAGCCTGTAAGATCAATCGATTTATGTTCGTTAAATACCGGCACGCTAAACTTGGTAATTTCCTGACCGGAAAGTGTGTAAATGTAAATAGTTGCGTCAGTTAAATCTGCCAGCGTTTCGATTGAGATTACTTTCGTAGGGCTGGGGTTTGGATAAATGCTTAGTCCTTGATTGGTATCATCAACGATGAAGTTCAAACCGGTAGATAGCTTGGAGAAACAGGTTAACGTAGCACTGTAATCTATAAACGATTGAGCTGAGTATAGACCTGATCGACTGGCTTTGATAGTTGCGGTCCGGGACGCGAGTGTATCAGTATTAAGATACCAGCGGTAGTAATCGCCTGTTAGTGAGCCCATAGCTTCTAGTGTATACGTACCCGTCTGCTTCAGGAGAGGAACACTGGGTAGGGCTTTCACATCAACGGTCTGCGCTACGGATGGGGGCGAATCACACCCGTTGGCATCTTTCACCCGGGCCGTATAGCTTCCAGATTGTCGCACTGTAATGGTCCTTGTTGTATCTCCCGTTGTCCAGACAGGCTTCAATAAACTGGCTGCTGTTAAAATGACCTGGTCACCATCGCAAAAGACGGTCCGTCCACTGGCCGTGAGTGTGGGTGCTGGCGGCAACGGATTCACCAGTACCTGAACGGGGGGCGAAGCTGCTGAGACACAGCTGAAACTGTTCAGGGTACGTAGTGAATAACTTCCCGTTTGACTGACCGAAATCGCACGTGAGGTTTGCCCATTGGTCCATTGGTATTGCTGATCTTCACTGGCTGTCAATGTGAGCTGTTGGTCGGCGCAAAAGGTTGTACTGCGACTGGCTGTAATACTTGGCGTTGGTGGCAATGGATTAACGACCACGGCAACCCCCGATGAGCGGGGTGATGTACACCCATTCTGGTCGGTTACCGCTACGGTGTAGGTCCCTCCAGTCTGCACTGTAATACTGCGGGATGTTTGTCCTGAACTCCAGTTATAAGCGGCATTGTCGCTTGTACTTAGGGTCGTAGCTCCCCCCTGACAAAACGTGGTTGGATTGGCTGCCGTGACGACGGGCATAGCTGGTAACGGATTGACACGTACTGCCACTGGTGCTGAAACGAACGAGCATCCACTCACATCCTGATAACGTACTGAATAATCGCCTGCTGTCGTTAGCGTAATTTCCTGACTGGTTGCGTTAGTTGTCCAGGCAATATTGTTGTCGTAGGAAGCTTTCAATTTAACACTACCTCCAGCACAGAAGGTAGTCGAGCTGGAAGCTTGTATGGTTGGCGCATCGGGTATCCGCACAGCGGATGAAAACAGTATATTTCCGGTGGCATCTTTTACTTTAGCCCGATACGTACCGGCCCCTTTTACAATCGTCTGGCCAGTCTCGCCGGAACTCCAGCTTACCGACGAAAACGACCCATTTACAGCAATAGACAATTGATTGGCAGTCGAACACGTAACGGATACCGTCGGGGCCGGAACAGGTGGCTGAGGCTGGGCCATGCTGAAGAAGCTATCGTTCAGGCTGTTATTCCAGGCCGTAGCAACTTCACCCAAGCCATTGACATCGAAATGCACATCATCAGTATTTGTTCGGGGGGGGCGCAGGCGGGGAATCTGGATTGCATCGGTAGCAGGCCCCGCATAAACGTTCGATCCGGTAGCGATCACTTGATTCTGAGCCGTTATGAGCTCTGGTCGAGGACCTAATATATCGCCTGAATACGATGATCGCGATATCACCCAGGCAATATTTTTGCCTGAATCCTGTCTGCTCCGATTAATGACAAACTGTAAGTTATTAAAATAGCTGGTTGCTGTTGAGTTCGCAAAAATCTCGGCCTCTCCCTGTTCCCAAAGTATTGCTCGTACGCCCAACATATGGGTATAAAACTGTAAGGCAACGCGCAAATTGGCGTAGGGTTGACCATCCTTATAAAATGCATCGGCTATATAAACACTCTTTGCGCGTCCCGTTTCAATACTTTCCCGCCAATTCTGCATGGCCGTCCCTTCATAACCTGCATTGAAAAATAAAATGGGTACGTTTAAACGTTGCGCTAGCAAATCGCCCAGCCGCCCCCAGCACCAGGTGCCTATGCCGCGGGGAGCGACTCTGCCCCCCTGAGCCATATGGGAGAACTGATTCAATACGTTGACGGATGGCTCGCTAGATGATTCTGTTGCATCGAAGTAATTAATACTATTTACCCGATCATCAGCTGCACTCCCCATTTCATAATACATCCCCTGCGCATTCGACTGACCCGCCACGATGAATACCTCGCCAACGCCAACGCGCTCCACCACCGTAACTCCTACAACCTGGTCGTCTTTCATGCCTCGCACTTCCAGATTGTACCAGCCCCCCCGAACCGTCAGATCCCCGGCGTAATTTCCACCCGATGGATTATTTTGGATCGTCACCCATTCGGATGAAACGCCCTGACCATTACGTGCCTGAACACGAGCTTCAATTCTGCTTACGGGTAATGTAAAATAACCATTGATGCGAATCTTCGATTCATTGCTATTCGATCGCTGAAAAACGGCTCTACTTACGGGAAATGTTACCTGAATTTGGGCAATAGCCAGTTGTGGAAAAAAACTTAAAACAATTAAATAAAGGATACAAATTCGTTTCATTAACTCTCTAAAGTTATATCAGTTTTTAGCGGACGACGAATCCGGTTGAGGATGGATGATTGGAAATTGTGGGCGGGAGGTGAAAAGCACTATGTCTCAGGATTGCCAAAGGGAAGGAATAATGCTTTTTAAAATTACAGTTAACCACAAAGGTACTGCTTCTTGACTTGACTTTATGCAGCCCGGGCTAAAGTCAAGTTGATAATCATAAATCTTTACTGATGGAAGAAGGTCAGAAAATCGATGTCCCCCAATTTGGTAGTCTATTACTGATTATACCCCTCCTGAAGTAAAACGGGTATTTCTTATTTTGAGGGCAAAAAGAAAGACTGGTCACAAAAATGTGCAACCAGTCCTCTTTGGTAGGAAGTAGCGGGCTCGAACCGCTGACCTCTGCTCTGTCAAAGCAGCGCTCTGAACCAACTGAGCTAACCTCCTGAATTGACGTATGATGTAGAATATATGGTGTATGAGAACAGCGTCTACTACATCCTATATCAGACATTATACTGCATATATGACATCGCAAACTTACAAAACTTCCTCTGTTTCCAAGCGGGTGTGATATATTTTTTGCGAAGGAATTCGCCACAGGAGCAGAAAACCAAGCACAAAAAAGACCAGTAAAGCCAGCACTGAATTTCGCATACTGCCCGTAATTTGCTCGATTAGCCCGTAGACCAACGTACCAAAAACAATCGACGTTTTTTCTGTTACGTCGTAGAAACTGAAATACGAAGCGGTTTCGTTCGTAGCGGGAATGAGTTTGGAATACGTTGAGCGCGAAAGCGATTGAATACCACCCATAACTAAGCCTACCACCGCTGCCAGAATGAAAAATTGGTTCTCTGTCTGAACGTAGTACGCGCAGCCACAGATACCTATCCAGATGACCACCGCTACCATGAGCGCGTACGTATTACCGATACGTTCTGACAGACGAGAGAAGCCATATGCGCCCGGAATGGCAACTAGCTGAATCAATAAGATAGTGATAATCAGACTTTGACCGGGCAATTTTAGTTCATCACTTCCGAAAATGGTTGCTACGTACATCACAGTCTGAACGGCCATGTTGTAGACAAAAAACGAAACCAGAAACCGCTTGGCCAGCGGACGCTCCTGCAATTCAGCCCAAATGTTACGTAGTTCTTTAAAACCATTCAGCAGGTAGTTTTCTGATTTCCCGGTTCCCTTTTTGATGCCATCGGGTAGTCTGTTGAAGGGTATCTGAGCAAAGCCAATCCACCAGAGTCCAACCGTCAGAAAGGCGAGCCGTGAGGCCATACCTTCCGAAATATTTCCAAACCAGTCGCGCTTTAAAATCACGACCAGGTTCAGAATCATGAGCAGAACACTGCCCAGATACCCCATCGAAAAGCCGCGTGCACTCACCCGGTCATACTGGTCTTCGGTAGCGATGTCGGGGAGGTACGAATTGTAAAATACAATACTGCCACTCCAGCCAATCAAACTGAGCCAGAAGCAGATAACGGCGAACGTAGTGGTTTCCTGGACGAAGAAATACAGCAGACTGCAACTAATGGCGCCCGTGTAACAGAACACTTTCATGAATGCTTTCTTGCGTCCGCTGTAATCGGCGATGGCAGTGCAAATGGGCGACAGCAGGGCTGTAAATAGAAAGGCAAATGAAATGGTGTATGAAAAAAGCACTGAGTTTTTAATCGAAATGCCCAGAAAATTTATGATGGGTCCACCCGCTTCGTTCAGGGCCGTAGCTGAGAAATAGACCGGAAAAATACTGGAAACAATAACGAGCGAATGAACCGAATTAGCCCAGTCGTAGAAAGTCCAGGCGGTCAAAATACGCGGAATGTTTTTCATCAACGAATGCGCGATTGCGTGAAACGGTAGGAATGGCCGAAGTTATGGATTCGCTCCCATAATACACAAAAAAAGTAGCTAAACGGCGATCTAACCGTAGCGGGCGCAGTAGTTAACTAAATAGCTTATGGATTAAATCGACGGATCGAATTCCAGGTTAATGTCAGAATCTTTTCCATCAACAGGAGCCCGCTGACGTAGAATAAGTTTATTACGAGTGAGCTGAACGATTGGAAAAATGCCTTTGAATCCTTGTACATCTACGTCAATGGACTGATTGTCAGTAGTTAGTTTCCAGGAACCACCATTAACAACCGTACCACTTTGTTTGGGATCAAGCGCACGTACCGTTCCGTTGTTCCGGAATTGCATATCCAGATCATAAATAACTTGTGTGCTCAGATTCAGTCGGTTGCGATTTATTTCCTGATTCGAAAGGTCAGACACTCGTTTCATTCGCCAATTATTTGCTACCAGCAACTCAGTTTGCGAATTGTTGGTAATACCTGGCGTGGTGCCATCGTCTTTTTTACAGCCAATGATTGTAAGCGCGAAAATTGTGAGCACAGACAGGAATCGGAACATATTCATAACGAATTGATTTAGACAGTTTAATCAGCCGGCGGGGCAGCTGTATCAGTAGTGTGCGTTTGTAGAGTAAACGATTTCTACCCTTAAAATTCTGTACTTTTACCGAAACTTCAAGCCATGCGCGTTTCTTTCGGCTATTTTACTACGTATCTGATCGGTTTCTGGCTGATAATTTGTTCAATGGCGACGGCTCAACAACAGTGCGCCGACCGGCTTACGTTTACGCCCGTCAGTCAGCCGAATCAGATCGAGTGGAACAAATTTCCCGACTTTACGCTGCCATTTCCAGTGATCTACGGTGGACCACGTTTTACGGATACCCAGGCCAGCCCATTACGTCACGGATTCAGCCATTTAACGGATGTACAGCCTAATGAATTCGGTACATTGGTGAAGCCCCAGCAACGCGCCGTTGTTTACTATGGCTTCGCGACGGGACTGAATCAACCCTGGGAAACCATCGAAAGTCCCTGGGGAAACGACCTGACAGCGTATCGCGCCAAATGGGATAAATTTCTGTCGGAACTGGCTGGTGGTCAGAAGAATGCCAGCGGTCAATATGTAGTGCCGATTGGTCGATTCGCCTTAGATATCGAACGGTTTCTGGAAACGGATACGCGCATACTCCGGCTCAAGCAGGACAGTCGCGTGCCTGCTACGTACCGGAATCTGTCGGACACCGAATTTGTGGCTGCGTATAAAAAGGCCATGCGAAATCTCTATGCCGAAGGAATGCGCTACGTCCGTCAACGGGCTGATCTGACGGGGATAAGCGTCAGTAGTTACGCCGATACGCCCATCCTCAATACGTACCTGAACGTACCAACCTTCACCTGGAACGACTGGAAATCGAACCTAAGCCTGACCAATTATATGGTGCAGGATTCGACCGGACGTAGTATCGGCGGGCCCTATTACGATCAGCTTGATGCGCTCTCACCTTCGTCCTATTTTTATTACGATTACCCGAATCCGCTGGCTCCGGACTATCTGGCTTATATGCTGTTTCATGTTGAAGTAAACCGAGCGTGGAGCAGCAAGCCGGTGGTACCCTGGGTTTGGTTGCGTTACCACGATAGCTCGAGTAGTTTCCCGAATTTCATCCAGCCGTTTATGGCCGAAGCCACTGCCATTTTTCCGTTTTTTTCGGGCGCAGCGGGTTTATGGCTCTGGGAAAATCCACAGCTCGCATCCACACGCAATGATACGTATGCCGCTTATGAACATTTTACGCACGGACTTTATCGTCTGTCGCGCTTTGCGGATATGTTTCAGGGGACTTACGAACTCGTCATCGAAACCCCAGCCCGCGACCTCATGGACAAGCAGTTACCCGTTTGGCGTGGCGTAGCGAAAGGAAACCAGATCCTGATAGCCGCCCAGAATCCATACGCAGCCGACGGGCAGAAAAATACCCTGACGGTACGTTATAAATCGTGGCAACGTAGCATTGAGGTAACGGGCCGGGAAGTGTATCTGTGCCGTTTCGATATGGGAACCGTTACCGCCAATGAGCCTTTGCTGGCCAACGTAACGGTCTTCCCAAACCCCGCCCAGACCGAGCTGAACGTATCATTGGGAAAATTACCAACCGAACCGACCGAGCTCATCCTGTTAAACACAACCGGCCAGATCGTCGTTAAAAAAGTAGTCAAGAACGTGCAGGAGAAGCTAAACGTAGTAAATCTACCAGCTGGCATGTATCTGCTACGTATCCAGAACGAAACCGGAAGTCAGACGAAGAAAATTGCTATTACTCACTAAGTAAAGAGCGAAAGAGTGAATGAGCGAATGGCTTACGCAAGCTATTCTGCCGGATGCCATTCACTCATTCGCTCATTCACTCTTTCGCTCTTTAAAAATGCCCAATCAACTGCAATACGAAACCAGCCCCTATTTACTGCAACACGCCAATAATCCTGTCGACTGGTATCCGTGGGGGGAGGAGGCATTGAACCGGGCTGTCGATGAGGATAAGCCGATTTTAGTGAGTATTGGCTATTCGGCCTGCCACTGGTGCCACGTCATGGAGCATGAGTCGTTTGAGAAAGACGACGTAGCGCAGGTGATGAACGAGCATTTTGTGTGCATCAAAGTTGACCGGGAAGAGCGCCCGGATGTCGATGCAATTTACATGGATGCCGTGCAGGCGATGGGCGTTCAGGGTGGCTGGCCGCTCAACGTATTTCTGATGCCCAATGCCAAGCCGTTTTATGGCGTTACGTATCTCCCCAAACGGAATTGGGTCAATTTGCTCGACAGCATTCGAAACGCGTTTGACGAACACCGCACGGATTTAGCAAATTCGGCAGAAGGCTTTGCCACCGAACTGAACCTGAGTGATTCGGAACGTTACGGCCTGACCCAGAACAACCCGCTGTTTGCGCCAGATATGCTGGATGGTTTATACCGGAAAGTTGCCGTAAAAACCGATAGTGAGAAAGGCGGCATGCACCGGTCGCCGAAGTTTCCGATGCCGAGCGTCTGGCGGTTTCTGCTACGTTACCATGCAGCGATGGGAGGGGATTCTGCTACGTCGGAGCGGGCTTTGCAGCAGGTAAAACTGACGCTGGACAGAATGGCGCTGGGTGGTATTTATGACCAGCTTGGTGGTGGATTTGCCCGGTATTCGACGGACGTGGAATGGTTTGCCCCGCATTTTGAGAAAATGCTTTACGACAATGGGCAGTTGTTAACGCTCTACGCTGAAGCTTACAGTTTGACAAAAAGTCCACTTTACAAACACGTTGTTTATCAAACCATTGGATTTGCACAGCGCGAATTGCTCAGCCCGGAAGGTGGTTTTTATTCAGCACTGGATGCCGACAGTGAAGGCGTTGAAGGAAAATTTTATACGTTCACAACCCCTGAATTACGAGAGATTCTAGGCGACGATTACGATTGGTTCGCCGATCTATATCATATAACAGATGAAGGCAACTGGGAACACGGACGTAACATTCTCCACCGAACCGAAACCGACGAAGCGTTTGCTGAACGCATCGGTTGGTCGCTGGATGACTTGAATTTACGGCTCGACGCTACGCATCTGCGACTGTTACGTGTACGTAATGAGCGCATTCGCCCGGGGCTGGACGATAAAATTCTTTGCTCCTGGAACGGCCTGATGCTGAAAGGGTTGGTAACGGCTTATCGGGTTTTCAACGAACCTGAATTTTTAGCACTGGCGCTACGTCTGGCGTTTTTTCTGGTGAGAAAAATGCGCGATAGTCGCAACGGGCGATTGTGGCATTCGTACAAGTTGGGACGAGCGCGCCAGGCGGGTTTTCTGGAAGATTATGCTGCCGTTATCGACGGATTGCTGGCACTGTATCAGGCTACTTTTACCGAAAGCTGGCTCACCGAAGCGGATCAATTGACGCAATACGTTCTGACTAATTTTTCGGACATAAAATCGGGCGAAGGTGAGGCTGATCCGATGTTTTTCTTTACGGACAAAAACGGCGAAGAACTCATAGCCCGACGTAAGGAGCTGTTCGACAAAGTAATACCGTCTTCGAATTCGATGATGGCCGAAAATCTGTACACGCTTAGTTTACTGTTGGAGCGTCAGACTTATGCTGAGCGAGCCGATCAGATGCTGGGTCGAATCCAGCCGTTAGTGCAGCAAAACGCCGATTACCTCACCAACTGGGCCGCCCAATTTGCGTTACGTGTCCGCCCAACCGCCGAAATCGCGATAGCGGGTCCAGAAGTCGATCAATTCCGGGCTGAACTAGATGCCAATTATTACCCGAACAAAATTCTCTGCGGAACTGTCGATAAAAGCGATCTCCCGTTACTGCAACAACGCGGTCCTATTGATGGACAAACAGCCGTTTACGTGTGCTATAACCGGGCCTGTCAACTACCGGTAACGAACGTAGAAGAGGTTTGGGCGAAATTATTGAGTTATAAGTGAGGAGTGCTTCAGGACAACTTACACGCTCATCTATAACTCGTCGGTCATTGCTCATTAATTTCTCCCCAAACTGTAAGAACCAGCGTTCGGCGACCTCCGTGGTTGCGATGTTCGCCCAGATAAATACCCTGCCAGGTTCCTAAATTAAGTCGACCGTTTGTGATTGGAATGCTCACCGAATGGCCCAGCATGGCTGCTTTTAAATGGGCGGGCATATCGTCAGAACCTTCATAATCGTGCTGGTAGTAGGGCGCGTTTTCTGGAACAGTTTTATTGAAAAACCGCTCAAAATCACCTCTAACAGTCGGATCAGCGTTTTCATTAATGGTTAAACTAGCCGACGTATGCTGTATGAAAACGTGCAACATTCCCACACGAATGGAAGATAATTCTGGAAACTCACGTTCAACAAGGTGGGTGATGAGATGAAACCCCCGCTGATAAGAAGGCAGTTGAAACGTGTGTTGATAAACAGGCATTGGCAGGCAGCGTAAAGTAGAAGTTAAATGTGTTAGTGTGTAACTATTTAGAGTAAATTGAGTTGTAATTCTGGTTATTTTTGGCTCGAATGAAGCTGATAGGTGTTGATCAACTCAACAGGTGCGGCCAATGAAAATCGTTTACTTTTTGCTGTTTATTTTTCTGGCTGGCCGGGCAGCTAAAGCCGAACAGGTAGCCGATACGTTGCGGGCTTCGTCGGGGCCAGCGATACGTCATACCTTTGCCGAATATGATGAAGAAATTCTGTATTACGGTAAACACAAAGACTACTATTCTGTTCGAATCTATCAGAAAAATGGAGCGTTGTTTCGGCTGGATTCCTACTCGTTGCTGCCCAAAACAATGCCCAATGGCCTGCCTCTCGATAGTCTGAGTCGCGTTATTCACCACGGCCCAACCAAAATCATGTATCCGTCGGGTCAGCTGTATCTAAGCTGCGAGTATAAGCAAAATCTGCTGCATGGCCCGTTCATGGTTTTTTACGAAGATGGGTCCATAAAACGTCGGGAATTCTATAAGGGGGGGCGGCTGACCAAAAGCCAGTGTTTTACAAGCGATGGCGTTCAGCAGAAATGTGAACCGTATTACAAGGCGGCTAAATTTCTGGGAAAAACTCAGGATCTTCAGTCCTACCTGAAGAAACAATTGAGTACTGTGCTCGACGGGGAGCGGGTCCGGAACCTGACAGCTACCCTGACTATCAATGAGATTGGGCAGATAATTCGGGTAAACGTTGATGTACGGTCGTTTTCACTGGCGCCCCAACAGATAACGGCCATTCAGGCCTACATGCAGCAAACCATTCGGAACATGCCCGAATGGACCCCCGAAAAGCTAAACTGGCAACCCGCCGTTAACGATGGTCGCCCCATCGCATCAACCTGTGTACTATCCGTTTTCCGGTTTCAGGGTGATATGCAGTTCAGGCTTTCGTATCAGATGTAAGCCTTAAAGTGCTACGTCCCTGAGTAACTCTCGCCGTAACTGAATCGCACCGTTCGATAAGTATAGTACTATAATCCTGAATTAGTTGATACGTTCTCCCCACCTAGTTCTAGCCTCTGATAGTAAGCAATACTCAAATAAGGTTGCAAGGCAATCATATCAGTATCAATAATGTCTCCTTTACGAAGAGCTTCCAGTTTATCGCCATAGGCAATGAGCAACGTAGTGCCTACCGTGTCGATCCAGGTAATCGGTTCGCTGAAGAACGTAATGGCCACTTTGTGCGCCTGTTTGTCGGTGACGTGCGAGTGGATAATGTCGAATCGGAACTGCGTGAACGGCAGGCAGAGTTTTCCCGATTGGTTCACTACGTCGGGGATGATGCCACTGAGCTGCCGAATGTACCCAACAGCGGCCGTACTGGTTTGCTGGTGCAGCCGGTCGGCGTTGGGCACATTGTCGAGCAATTCCTGGAACGTAGCGTATTTATTCTCCTGATTATAAAACTGGGCCTGCATGTAAAACTCCATGTAGGTATCTTCAAACACGTATTTATCCCATAGTTTCTGAGACGACGCGTCGATGAGTTTCCGGTAACTCAGGCGAATAATACGTGTAGACATAAGCGGTATTTATCCGTTTACTACGATAGTGTGCGTCAGCGTATAACCACCTGACAGACTGCCCGATACGGTAGCCAATTCTGTAGTAAAACCATCGCTGAATACGTTGTCTTTTTCGTTCAAAGTATCCTGTTTCCCTTTCGTATAACCGTATGACTGGCCGGTTGTGTAAACCGTGTTACAAATATCATACGGGAAAGCGATTTGGGTTACCAGCAGCGACTTGCCCGATGCATTATAAATGTGAACGTGAACGTGTGGTGCGCGACCCGAATACCATCCGGGAAAAATTGACGTAAAGGACGCCAGCCCATTCGCGTCCGTAGTCTGACGGCCACGCAGAAAGTGAACGCTCGTGTAATTTGTGCTCTGCATCCCTGTTCCACCGTATTCCGAATAATTACCAAGCTTATCGCAGTGCCACACGTCGACTACCGCACCGGCCAGGGCAGCGCAACTGGCACTGGCGTTTTTAATGGTAATATTCATCGTAAAAGCTACACCTGTCTGGCCATCAGTAATGTCTTTCCGAACGTAGCTGGCCGGAGTTTTGGTAGGGAAGGGGCCTTCGGTTTCGGACGGCGTTACGGAGCAATTACTCGACGAACTACCATTGCTTGACCCAGTCGACGTACTGGTTCCTGTACTGGTGCTGGTTCCGGTTGTCGTTGTCGGGTCGATTTCGGTCTTTGAGCAGCCACCTACCAACGGGGCCACAGCCGCGATGCCCAATAAACTGCCAAAGCCGCGTTTTAAAAATTCTTTACGTTCCATGTTCCTGAAAATCAATTGTAGTAGAGGAGTTAATTAAATAGGGGATGAACGGTGAGAGCTAAGTGATGTGGGCAGGTTGCCTTTAATCTCCCATTGTTCATTACTGATCGATAGAGGCCTGGTCAATCCCAGATTTTACGTCCTGTGTAGCATCCTTAAATTCACGGATACTTTTACCCAGCCCATGCGCGAGTTCGGGCAGTTTTTTCGCACCGAAAAACAGAAGAAGTGTGCACATAATCAGCACGATTTCGGGGGTGCCTAAACCAAACATTAATCGGAGTTTTTAGGTGATACGTTGCAGTTGTCTATTACTAGTATCGTGAAACAGACCCGTTTCGTTGCATCGAGACACCAATTGTAGGTAAACCGACCGATTGTGTCGGTAAATCAGGTGCTAAAAGCAAACGCCCGAAAACCTGGTCATTCGGGTATTTGCTTCAGTGTATGCTGCTTAACTCTTTCTACGTATTAAATCGATTCTGGAAATCAGCTTCGTAGCTGGCACCGATCGGAATTTCGCGGCCACCGATAAAAATAGTTTTGTTACGTACTGCTTCAATCCGACGTAACGGCACAATGTATGAACGATGGACACGGATGAAATCAGCCGGGGGTAGGCGTTCCTGCATGGTTTTCATGGTCATGCGGGCCACAATGGGCCGTGCTACGTCGGTACGGTTACCAGGCTGAAGATGAATTTTGAGATAGTCATCCAGTCCTTCAATCAAGACAATGTCGGTAAAGGCAATTTTATGAAGCGTGTAATCGGCCCGGACGTACAAGTACGCTTCGCCGGAGGGCTCTGAACGCTGCTGCCATCGGTGATAATCGGCCGCTTTGTTAACGGCCTGTAAAAATCGTTCGAACGTAAAGGGCTTCAGTAAGTAATCGACAGCATTGAGCGTAAACCCTTCCACCGCATACTCCGCATACGCCGTCGTAAAAATAACCATGAACGGCTGCTTCAGCGACGTACCATCGGCCGATGGATCACTCAGCGATTTGTAAAAATCGATGCCCGAAATCGACGGCATGTTGATATCAAGAAACAACAAATCGGTCGGAAACTGCTCCAGATGACGTAACGCTTCGTCGGTGCGGGTGAACGTTTTCTGCAAATCGACAAAATCGACCTGCTGACAGAAGTGGGTCAGCACACGTAGGGCAGGGGGTTCATCGTCAAGCGCAATGGCACGTATCATGACAACGTAAGAAATAAATCGACGGTAAAACGATCGGGTTTGTCGCTAATAACCAGTTGATGTTGGTTGGGATATAATAAATCGAGACGAGCCTGTGTATTGGTCAGCCCGATGCCACTTGCCACCGCCATCGGCTGAAACACACGCACTTTTCGATTACATACGTAACAGTTCAGGTCATTCTCGCCAATCGTTATCTGAATCTGAATAGTCGACGGCTCTTCGGGACTAACGCCATATTTAAACGCATTTTCAATAAACGAAATCAGCAGCAATGGCGCAATCTGCTTGCCGTTGGGTCGACCGTTTATAGTAAACTCAATTTCTACCGAACTGACTATACGCAGTTTCTGTAAGGCAACGTAATGACTGATATAATCCAGCTCGTTAGCCAGCGACACCAGATTTTTCTGCGAATCCTGAATCACGTAGCGCAGAAACGACGACAGTTTCACAATGGCATCGGCCGCCGGGGGCGAATCGACAATTGCCAGCGCATAGATGCTATTTAACGTATTGAACAGAAAATGAGGGTTAATCTGGGCTTTGAGGTACGAAAGTTCCGTCTGGATTTTCTCGCGTTCGGTTTCGCGCAGGCGGTTGTTCACCCGAATCGCCAGGGCCAATAGCAGCCCCGCTACCGTCAGAAAAAACGTTTGGCTCGATTCGGGCGGCAACCCCGGTTGGTCTCTCGGCCCCATTTGATTAAACTCATCGGGCGGTCGAGGTGGCCGGTTGTCGTTGGGAAACGAAGGATGATATTCACTACGTTCGGATGGGGGGAATCGACGTTCCATCGGTGGTCGTGATGGCCCCCGATTAATAGCAACTAACACGCTTTCAATCAACAAAAAACAACCTAGTGCGCTAATTCCGTACAGAACGTAGCGCCGGTTAAAATAGAGTTTTGGAATCAGGACGTAGTAATTGACGTAAAAGAAAGCAATCGTGAGCAGATACGACAGTACGTTCCGTCGTTCGTGGGCATTGTAGGGCAGCTCTGCCAGTTTCGCAAACCCATCCGCAGCGAACAGATAGGGTAAGGCCAGAAACGTCAGGCAGCCGAATAAGTGAATGGCTATAGTCGAAAGCCGATTTGTCATTCGGGAAAGTTAAGGCGCAATCGGCGAATGAAACGTAGCGTAGGTGAAAATTGGGACGAACCGCCCGAATGTGTCGGTGAATGAGATTCTCCAACTTTAAATACTATAATTCAGCAGCTCAATACGTTAGACGCCGAGAACGTAACGATCAATCGACGTGTAACCAAGAAAAAGTAGAAGTAACGCGGACGATTGGCCGGATTTACATAATCCGGCCTGAATTTTCACTGACGAACGCGCCCCAGGCACCTTTTTTGGTTTTCTTATTCGAAACCGTTGGGAGAGCGTTTTCGTGAAAATGGTGGCATACAGCAATCGCCAGGGCATCGGTTGCGTCGAAAAACTTTGGATTCAAATCTTCGCGTAGCAAATGACTGACCATATGCGAAACCTGCTCTTTCGACGCATTGCCATTGCCCGTCACCGACTGTTTAATACGTCGCGGAGCGTACTCCACAATTGGAATATTCCGTGAAAGGGCAGCCGCCATCACCACACCCTGCGCCCGACCGAGCTTGAGCATAGCCTGCACGTTTTTGCCAAAAAAAGGATCTTCGATAGCCATTTCGTCGGGGTGATATTCATCAATAAGTCGCAGAATGGTATCGTAGAGTTTCTGAAGCTTCAGTTGATAGGTACTATATTTGTTCAATTGAACCACATCAGACAGTACCATGTGCATGACCCCCGCGCGTACCGAGATGATGCCGTAACCGGCAACCTGGGTACCGGGATCGACGCCGAGGATGATTTTCTCGGTCTGTTGTTCGGATGATTTTGGGGTAATATACATGAGCTGGGTTGAGGTTTCTTACAAAGTAACGTGTTCTTCATTTGTTTTGTCGCTAACATCGGGCAAAAAATTCATTTTCTGGGCAAAAACAGCCGTTTTTGTCGGATTGATCGTCTACATCATCTACGTAGTACGTCAAAAGCCCGTCGATTGGTCGGTGGTTCAATTACAGCTACGTAGCGTTGATCACCCCGGGCGCTGGGCCACAGCTCTGTTTTTACTGACGCCCATAAATTGGGGTTTCGAAGCGTTAAAGTGGCAGATTCTGCTCCGGCGTGTCGAAGTCACTACGTTTGCCGAGGCTTACAAAGGAGTGCTGGTGGGCGTAACACTGGGTTTCGCTTTGCCCGCTCAGCTAGGCGATACGGCGGGTCGCGTATTGTCGTTACCGAATCATCGGGCAAAGGCCATCGGAGCGTCGATGGTGTCGGGCGGAATGCAGTTCTACGTAGCACTAGTTTTCGGAACGGTGGCCTGGGCGTATTACCTAAGCACTGCCCCCGAACGTGACAATACTGCCGGGTATTGGCTGCTCATCGTGCTGGTTGCGTTGTCGCTGGGGGGCGTCGTGTTCGGACTGCTACGTTACCGGCTGGTAAACTGGCTCGAAAAGCGCCCTACGCTGCGTCGATTTTCGGAGTATTGGAACGTAGCAGGGCTATATTCCCATGCGGAAATCATCAAAGCGCTGAGCGTTGCGGCCCTTCGCTACGTTGTTTTTTCCGTGCAATTTTACCTGGCAATGCGATTGGTCGGCCTGAACCCTTTACCGAACGTAGCAGCATCCGGCATAGGGGTGGTGTTCCTCGTAAAAACCATAACGCCCGCCTTCAATCTGCTGAGCGATCTGGGTGTTCGGGAAGCCGCTTCGTTGTGGGTATTTTCACCCTTTGGTATTCCCGCGCCTGTATTGCTGACCGCTACGTTAACGTTGTGGGTCGCAAACTTATTAACACCCGTATTAGTCGGCCTGATTTGGGTATGGAAAATTAAACTAAGTCTATAAAGGCCCCGACAGGCTCCGGCTGTCGGAGTCGCGCTAGCGACTAATAGGGTTATTACTACGTAGCCGACAGCCGGAGCCTGTCGGGGCCTTTATGAGATGACTCTTATTCTGTTAATAATCAGTAGTCTTTACGCCTTTTTTACCCTGGTGCTCTGGGTTGCCTGGCAGCGAATGCCATCGGTACAAAGTGAGATAAACCTCAAAAATGGCCCGTTTATCACCGTTATTATCCCGGTTCGGAACGAAGCCAGCAACATTGCCGATTTATTGCAGGATTTGAACGTTCAAACGTATCGACATTTTGAAGTCATTGTTGCTGACGATTCTTCAACCGACGATACGTTGTCCATCCTTCAGCGCTACGTTCAGCAGGTATCCTATATCCTCCGTCCTTTGCCTTTAGCCAACGACCGTACCACGTCGCCGAAAAAGCGGGCAATAACCCAAAGTATTGCGCTGGCAACGGGTGAACTGATTCTCACTACCGATGGCGATTGCCGCGTTGGTCCAGACTGGCTGGCCTCATTTGCAGCAACTTATGCGCATACTGGCGTAAAAATGATAACGGGTCCCGTTACGTTTACAACCGAGCGTAGCGTTTTTGACTCCTTACAAACAGTAGAGTTTGCCAGCCTGATTGGGGCGGGGGCCAGTACGCTGTCGCTCGGTTTTCCGACCATGTGCAACGGAGCTAACCTTTGTTACGTAAAGGAAGTATTTGAGGAAGTAGACGGCTTTGCGGGGGTCGACCATCTGGCATCGGGCGATGATGAATTTTTGATGCACAAAATTGCTGCCCGGTACCCGAAGGGCGTTCAGTTTCTGAAAAGTGCCGACGCTATTGTCCGAACGGGGGCACATCGTTCGTGGCGCGCCTTTTATAACCAGCGGAAACGGTGGGCGAGTAAATGGCGAGCTTACGCAAGTCCGCTGCCGTCGCTGCTGGCGGTGTTTATTTTTGTCAGTAATGCGGCTCCGGTTCTGGCTGTGTTAGGCTATTACGTCAATTTTTTAAACGGAACGGTTGCACTCATCGTTATAGGGCTGAAGGTCTTGCCAGAGTTTTTGTTTTTACGGCAAGTTCTTGTTTTTTTACAAAAAAAATCATCGGTGGTAACCATCCCGCTGACGCAACTTTTTTATCCACTCTACGTCCTTTTCTTCGGGCTGGCTGCCCAGGGAAAAGGCTATGTCTGGAAAGGACGAAAACTTAACTGATGTTTGACATAGAATATATGAAGTATGATGTATCAGCCTACATACCTCAAACATCCTATACTCTACATCCTATATCATACATCTTATATCCTATAATACCTTGGGCTTGTTTCTCCATAAATCGAATTTCCTGCTCAGAACGGTGTATCCTGAGTGTTGGTGGAAAATTGAAGCTGACGCCGAACCGACGATTTATCTGACCTTCGACGATGGTCCGATTCCTAACGTAACGGAATTTGTGCTGGAGCAACTGGATAAATTTGCGGCTCAGGCTACGTTCTTCTGCATCGGTGACAATGTTCGCAAACATCGCGATGTCCTGTATCAGGTACTCGAAGCAGGGCATATGGTCGGCAATCATACCTACAATCACCTCAATGGCTGGCGTACCGACGATGCTACGTATCTGGAAAATATCCAAAAATGTCAGCAGGAGCTGGGCGTCGAAACGGACCTGTTTCGCCCGCCTTACGGACGTATTAGGAAGTCGCAGGTGGCCGAGGTGATGGAGTCATATTCGATTGTGATGTGGGACGTACTGAGCGGTGATTTCGATCCTAATCTACCCGCTGATAGCTGTCTTAAGAAAACCATTCAATACACCGAACCAGGTTCTATTGTCGTCTTCCACGACAGCCTGAAAGCCTGGCCTACCATGCGTTACGTTCTGCCCCGAATGCTGGCTCATTTTGCCGAGCGGGGGTATTCGTTCCGGGCTGTCCCGCAACCCATTTATGCCGGTTTCTGAGACGCAGCCTGTCGTCAGCATCCTGATTGCGGCTCGTAATGAAGAAAGCAACATTCTGGATTGCCTGAACGCTATCGACCAGCTTCACCACGCGCCGGGTACACTCGAAGTGATCATCGGTAACGACCAGTCTACCGACCAGACGCGGGATGTCATTGCTCAGTTTATTGTCGACAAACCAACGTACCGGCTCATCGACGTAACGTCTGTGCAGGCGGGTTTGCGGGGCAAAGCGAACGTACTGGCGCAAATCGCGCAACAGGCTCGAGGTCAATTACTGTTTTTTACCGATGCCGACACGCAGGTTCCACCCGACTGGCTCAGGGAAATGAGTCGGCAATTGACGGCAAAAACGGGTATTGTTACCGGCGTTACGTTACCCGAAGGCGATGGTCTTTTCACCAAGCTCCAAACGATTGACTGGCTCTATAATCTCGCCCAAACCAATATTCTGAGTAGTGTAGGTATTCCGGTGACGGCAATTGGTAATAACATGGCGGTGAGCCGGGTCGCGTATGAAGCCGTTGGCGGTTATGCATCGCTACCGTTCTCAGTAACGGAGGATTATACTCTGTTTCAGGCGATTGTTGCTAAAGGATATGGCTTTCGCAATCTGCTTGAAGCGAACGTATTAGCCCGTACAAAGCCTATAACTACGGTTCAGGCGTTTTTTCAGCAACGAAAACGCTGGATGCGCGGAGCTACAAATCTGCCCCTGTGGATGGTAATTTCATTGTTTGTCCAATACCTGACAGGGCCGCTGTTATTGCTGCTAGTCTTGATTTCGCCCGTATTGGCCGTTGGGTTATATCTGGTGCGGTTGCTTGGCCAGGCTATTATAATTTCCTACGGTCTGAGCCGGCTCCGCCGAACCAGCTTATGGCCGTATGCGTTGCTATTTGAACCCTACCAACTCATTATTGGCCCGCTGGCTGTACTTTTTTACCTCCTGCCAACGGGACTTGTGTGGAAGGGGAGGAGGTATGGGTGATTTAGGTTGAAAAGTTGTAAAGTTGGCTGACGCAAAACGCTATAAGTCAGCAACTTCCCCGGTAGGCTGTTCTATAAATCTACAACAATAAAACCCTGCAATTTTATAACTTCAGAAATGACTTTTATCGATACTCACGCCCATATTTACGATTCCCAGTTTGATGACGACCGGGATGGGATGCTTCAACAAGCTGAAAAACAGCAGATAAGCCAGATATGGATGCCAAACTGCGCCCGCGAAACCGCAGCAGGCATGATGGCGCTGGCCGAACAGTATCCTGACCGTTGTTTGCCGATGATGGGACTGCATCCGTCCTACGTTAGTGATACATTCGAGGAAGAATTGGCGGCCGTGGAAGATGCCCTGAATCGGAATGCGTTTATGGCCGTTGGCGAAATCGGACTGGATTTTTACTGGGATATGACATTTGTCAAGCAGCAGTTCGTAGCCTTTGAAACGCAACTCCGATGGGCAGCAGCGCAAAATTTACCCGTTTCGATGCACACCCGCTCGGGCCACGAACGTAACGCCTTTGCCGAAGCCGCCGACCTGATCGAGAAACTGGCCTTACCCGGTCTAACAGGCATTTTTCACTGTTTTGTTGGAACGCTTGACGAGGCCAATCGCGCCATTGGTATGGGATTCAAATTGGGTATTGGTGGAGTGGCTACGTTCAAGAATGGCGGTTTGGATAAAGTGTTGCCCTACGTTGATCTGGAGCATCTCGTTCTGGAAACCGATGCACCGTATCTGGCCCCGGTACCGTATCGCGGAAAACGTAACGAACCCGCTTATCTACAACTGATTGCCCAACGCGTAGCCGACCTCAAACAAGTGCATATCGACGACGTAGCACGGCACACAACCGCTAATGCACAATCGCTATTGCCGGCTTTATACGCTAATTTACTGCCCTGATTGCTTAGGCTAAGCTCCAGCTTGGCCGTTTAAATTTTGCCCGCTTTATACAGAAACTAAGCTGGAGATTAACCCAGACATAGTACAAAAATGTCTTACAGAACCATTCACATTAAACCGCGTTCGTCCAGTCAGCCACGGGCGTCGGTGCTCGTTATTTATACCGGTGGTACGTTCGGGATGGTCTATGATCAGCAGGCCGGCCAACTGGTTCCCTTTGACTTTGAGCGTGCTATTGAACGACTCCCCGAACTTCATCGACTAAATTTCGACGTTACGTTGCTAACGCTTCCGAATATCATCGATTCGTCGAATATGAAACCTGAGGTTTGGGTGGAACTGGCTCAAATTATTCAGAGCAACTACGCTACGTTCGACAGCTTTGTGATTCTGCACGGTACCGACACGATGGCATACACAGCATCAGCACTTAGTTTTATGCTGGTAGGACTAAATAAGCCCGTTATTCTGACGGGGGCTCAGCTCCCAATTGGTGTTGCCCGGAGTGATGCCCGCGAAAATTTTCTGACTGCCCTTGAGATTGCGGCCGCCGTGGAATCGGCCGGGGAGTCGGAAAATCAGCACCAAAAAAGGCCTATGGTGCCCGAAGTGTGCGTGTATTTCAATTCATTGCTGCTACGTGGCAATCGATCGACCAAGCGGGAGAGTGTACAGTTCAATGCGTTCGTGTCAGAAAATTATCCGCACCTGGCAACGGCGGGGGTGAGTATCGACTACAATCGCCCGTTCATTCGGGCACATCAGCCAGACCAGACGCTGACAATTCGGACTACACTCGACCCGAACGTAGCGATTCTGAAACTGTTTCCCGGTATTACGTTATCGGTTGTCGAAGCGATCTGCTCTATGCCTGATCTGCGGGGTATTGTGCTGGAAACGTTTGGAGCCGGCAATGCGCCCACCGACCCCTGGCTGCTACAAGCGCTAAAAGGAGCTATCGACCGAGGTGTGCTGATTTTTAACGTATCACAGTGCGAAGGCGGCCGCGTTACGCAGGGGCAATACCAGACAAGCGTTCCGCTGTTAGAGATTGGCGTCGTGAGCGGGGCAGATATTACTACCGAAGCGGCAATTACAAAGCTCATGGTCTTGCTGGGTCGTGAGAACGACCGGGAGCTGGTGGCCACAACGCGCCTGCGGACCTTGCTGGCTCAACCCATCAGTGGCGAAATGAGCGAGTGAATTGGGTTGTAAGCACTATTTTTTGTCTGGATGCCTTGCGTTATTAAGGGTGAACGTGCATCTTTGCAATCCCAAAGTCGAAGAGAGCTGCCGGAGTGGTCGAACGGGTCTGATTCGAAATCAGAAGTACTCGCAAGGGTACCGGGGGTTCGAATCCCTCGCTCTCTGCTAAGAGGCTTATAACTTACTTTAAATCAGTTGGTTATAAGCCTTTTTTGTTTCTTGTGCCCAAACTTGCTATCTTCATCGTGCATACTTTAGTAGTACTCCTGAGTGCCTGAATTTTCCAATCGTATGCAACGGTAAAAACGAGATTTTGTAACCGACTGAGCTCAAAAAAGATTGAGAAGCTAACTTAATTTTCAAAATTATCTTCACCCTTATGAAATTGCTTTACACCTTTCTCGTATTGGTTAGTATTTTACCAATTGCAGGCTGTTCGGCGAATGAAATTGAGGTAGCAACCGTAAAGCCAGCCCCCAGCTTTACCTGGGTGAATGCAAACGGGCAGGTTTCCTTTACCAACACCTCTAAAGACGCCGAATCATTTAGCTGGGATTTTGGCAACGGCAAGACATCCACGGAGCCAAATCCAACACTACGCTATTCAAAAGCCGGGACTTATTCAGTGAAACTGACAGCCCGAGGAAATGGTGGTGAAAACTCAAAAACCGATAATGTGCTCATTCCTGCCGTTCAATACGCCATGGCTGACGTAGTAGATGACAAAAAACTGGTGGATTATTTATCGGGTGTCTGGGGTGTTTATGTAAAAGACGAAGGAAACAAATTTGACAATTATACCTACCGGTTTTCGCCCGAAACCAATATCCTTATTTATCAGGATTACTACCAGCCTAGCGTTTCTATCCCCAGTGCTATGGAAACGGCCAGAGTCGAGTTTAAATACAGCATAGTAAATAGCATTATTTATGTGGAAGATGCTACTGGAAAACAGGTTAGGCACGCTCGTATTGAATTGGTGTCCGATGACGAGATGAAAGTTTCTCGCCTATTTGAAACGGGAAATTCATTTACAGAACAATTGCCTAAGTTGTTTACTAAAACAAGCGACATAGAAAAACCAGTCGATGTAGTTGTAAAATCAGGGCAAATCCTTTCTGTATTGACAGGGAACTGGGATCAGGGCAACTACCTGTCATCTAAAGACGTATTCTTTGATTTTTCGGCTGGAAAGAATTTTTACTACTATAATGCAACTGATCAGGGAGGGGCAAAAAGGCAAAAGGTCGAATTTAAAATCGATGCCAATAACGTAATGAGTTATCGTAACTGGAACACAGATTTTGACCCGGCCTGGAAGAAATTCAAGGTTGAAATAACTTCAGATACGTCCTTAAAATTCTACGCTATCGACGCAAACGGGCTTGTCAGTAAAAGTTCGGATTATACGTTAACGAAGCGCAAATGAAAGACTAACGTAGCATGTTTTGTGGTCTACACCGACTAAACAAAAAATGGCACCCCAATGGGGATGCCATTTCAAATAACCCATAAAATTATGCCTGTTCATTATATAACGTTTCAGTCTGAAGTTTATTAAACGGTAGTCCGTTGTTATTTTTAGCCCAGGCCAACACATACATATTTAGTAAATCTGAAGTCAGAATGTCTTTGCTGACTATGAAAACATTTGCCCGACTCATTCTTGCGTTTCTGGTCGTCGGCCTGCTGGCAATGACGGCTGCCAAACCCACCCGAATTATTTTCTTTGGCGATTCCATCACACAAGCTGGCGTTAAGCCCGGCGGCTACATCGACCGGCTGAAAACCATGCTTCCAGCCGATCAGTATGAGCTAATAGGGGCTGGCATTGGCGGGAATAAAATCTATGATTTGTTCCTGCGCATGGACGATGATGTGATGGCGCAGAAGCCCGATATGGTTGTGATCTGGGTGGGCGTGAACGATGTGTGGCACAAAGCAACGTCGGGCACCGGCACTGACCCCGACAAGTTTGTGAAATTCTATGAGGCCGTTGTCAAGAAACTCCAGGCGGCTAATATCAAAGTGGCGCTGTGTACGCCAGCGGCAATCGGCGAAAAAACAGACATGACCAATCAGCAGGATGGCGACCTGAATCAGTACAGCCAGTTCATCCGTGATATCGCCAAAAAATACAACGTACCATTGATAGATTTGCGGAAGGCTTTTCTGGATTACAATCTAAAAAGCAACGCTGAAAATAAGGATCGGGGAATTCTGACCACCGATCGTGTTCACCTAAACGACGCTGGCAATCAGTACGTTGCCGAACAGATGAAAAACATATTGACAGCAGGAAAATAAACGTAGCAGAACGTTCCTGAAAACAAATGCTGACTGATGTACTCGGTCGGCATTTGTTTTTTACTACGTTACGTTTTTGAGTAGTACGTTGTCTGGATGTAAGTTGCAATTACCTGACTTTTTTTCTCAACTTATGATTTTGCCTAATTCATTAACCCAGCTTTTACAGATTGATTACCCGATCATTCAGGCACCGATGCTCGGAGTGACTACCCCTGCTATGGTGGCCGCTATCGCTAATGAAGGTGGACTGGGTTCGTTGCCAGTCGGTGGCTTGTCGCCCCAAAAAACAGCCGAGTTAATTCGACAGACTAAAGCCAAAACAAACAAGCCTTTTGCCGTTAACTTGTTTACCCACTCGACTCGTGATCCGGTTGATCAGCAACAGCTGGATGCCATGCAACAGCTATTGAAGCCGATTTATGACGAGCTTGGCCTCCCTTTTGAGCACAAATCCTTGACAGACTTTACGTTCTTCAGTTATATGGATCAAGTAGAGGTGTTACTCAATGAACAAGTGCCGATCATCAGTTTCACTTTTGGTACGCTGGAACCGGAGGTAATTGGCCAATGTAAGAATCGGAGCATTAGGCTGATTGGAACGGCTACCAGTGTTCGCGAAGCAAAGGTGCTGGCTGATCTGGGCGTCGATGCGATTGTGGCGCAGGGCATCGAAGCGGGCGGCCATCGGGGCAGTTTTCTGACGGATGAAGCCTTACCTCAAGTGGGGCTCATGTCGTTGCTTCCGCAAGTGGTTGATGCGGTTTCAGTGCCCGTAATTGCTGCCGGAGGATTATATGATGATCGAACTGTAAATGCCGCATTTATGCTGGGCGCTTCAGGCGTTCAACTTGGCAGTATCTTCATTGTCAGTGATGAAAGTGCCGCCAGTGAAATCTATAAAGAAGCCGTACTGACTGCTCATGATACGTCGACGGCCTTGACAAGGGCTTTTTCCGGTCGTTGGGCGCGAGGTATCAAAAATGGTTTCATGAAACGTATCGAGCAATCGAACGTAACGATTCCTTATTATACGTACCAGAATAATTTGACAGCCGCGCTACGTACCTATGGGCAGCAACATAATCTGCGTGATTATATTTCACTTTGGGCGGGTCAATCTGCCTACCGTAGCCAACGCGGTAAAGCAAGCGATATTTTCTTGGCCCTGGTCGAAAAACTGAAGCGTTCTGCTTAGGTAACATCAGCCGCAAGTTCCATTATATTAGCCAACATTTGCGCTTTTTTAGCTAATACCAGCTAATCCATAAAGTTATGGGTAAATTAAGCGGCCAATCGTCTTGTCATAAAACCTAAATAGTAACCCTGATTTACTGACGAAAGGGCACCAGAAATTATGGGCGCGATGTTTCGAAAATCCTAAACCGACAATCCATGAAAACCAAACGCAGAGCTTTTTTGCAACAGACTTCTGGCCTCCTGGGCTTATCCAGCTTGCTTGGTCTGACTCAAAACGAAGCCTTTGCCAACCATTTGGAAACGCTCTCTGCCAAAGCCGAAAAGCCGTACGTAGTGTTTGTTACGGGCGATCATGAGTACAGCGGTGAATTGACGCTTCCATTAATTGCCGCCGAACTGGAAAAGAACTACGGGATGCGGACAAAAGTCCTGAAATCAGTACCCGATTATAATGGCGAAAAAGACATTCCAGGGCTGGAATCATTACGTGAGGCCGATCTGGCCGTGTTTTTCCTGCGCTGGCGTCTGCTCCCACAGGAACAATTAAATTACATCGACGAATACCTGAAATCGGGCAAACCGGTTGTCGGCTTCCGCACCACGACTCACGCGTTTAATTACCCTGATGGAGACGAGCGGAAACGCTGGAATTCATTTGGCGAATTTGCTTTTGGCAGTCCTCCAGGTTGGGGTGGCGCAGCCAAACACACGCACTATGGCCACAAAAGCACGACCGACGTAACGATAATTCCCGAAGCCGCCAAGAACCCAATTCTGACGGGAGTTGCCCCCTCATTTCACGTAGCGTCATGGTTGTACCGGGTCAAACCCGACTATCCGGCCAAGGGTGCTACGTATCTGTTGATGGGTAAAGCGGTTGATCCAGATAAGGAAGCTATTGAAAATCCGGTGGCCTGGACGTGGCAGAATCAATGGGGTGGCAAAGCATTCATGACGACCATGGGCCATCCGGAAGATTTCCAGGTTGAGTCGTTTCAGCATCTGGTGATCAACGCCATTCACTGGGCGCTCGGCCAACCCATACCGAAAAAATGGAAAGGTAAAATTGACATTAACGTTCCGTACGGTCATCCAAAATAATCTCTGACAATCAATATGAATACATCGAGGCTCATCAGCATAGCCGGCCTGGTAGGTGTCGTTGTGCTGGCCTTTTTTGCCTTCAGCGCTTTTTTGGCCGCTCCTCCAGCCCTCAGCGTTAAAAAGGAAGCACGTATCGTTTTGCTCGGTAACAACCTGGGTTCAAGGATGATGAATTTCGGTACGTTCGAAACCGAGATGCAGCTACGTTACCCCACCGATTCGCTATTCATACGTAACATGTGCGACGGGGGTGATACGCCCGGTTTCCGGCCGCATGCATCCCGATTTAGCCCCTGGGCATTTCCGGGTGCCGAAAAATTTCAGACCGAATGCGCGACAAACTCGGGCAGCGAAGGTCATTTTGAAACGCCTGACCAATGGCTCACTCGCCTGAAAACCGATATTATCATTGGTTTTTTTGGCTACAATGAATCGTTTCAGGGTAAAGAAAAACTGGAAAACTATAAAGGTGAGCTGGATGCATTCATTAAATGGACGCTGAAGCAGAAATACAACGGTACGTCGGCTCCTCAACTGGCTATTGTGTCGCCCATCGCGTTCGAGGATTTGTCGGCCAAGTTCGATTTACCGAATGGTAAAAAGGAAAACGAGAATCTGGCGATGTATACCAAAGCCATGCAGGAAGTTTGTGAGCAGAACAAAGTGCTGTTTATCGATATGTTTACGCCCTCGAAACAGTGGTACGCCGACAGCCAGGCCGACCTAACCATCGACGGTTCGCAGCTTACCGAAGAAGGCTACAAAAAACTGGGTCTGCTGCTCGCCGATCAGGTTTTTGGGAAAACGCCAGCTAAAGCCGAAACCAATCGGAAACTCGTCCACGAGGCCGTGATGGAGAAAAACTGGATGTGGCACAATGATTTCAAAATTCCAAATGGCGTCCACGTCTACGGTCGTCGGTATAATCCGTTCGGCCCGGACAATTATCCGGCTGAAATTGAGAAAATCCGCCAGATGACGGCCATTCGCGACAAGGCGATCTGGCTGGCGGCTTCCAAAGGTGAGAAAATGGACGTAGCGGCTGCTGATGAAAAAACAAAGATTCTACCGGCTGTAAAAACCAATTATAACCCAGAGAAAAACGGAAGCCTGACGTACCTGACCGGTCCGGAAGCACTGGCTAAACTAAAAGTGCCGGAAGGTTATAAAATTGAGTTGTTTGCCGATGAGCAGCAGTTTCCCGATCTGGCCAAACCGATGCAAATGTCGTTTGACAACAAAGGTCGGTTATGGGTAGCGGTGATGCCCAGTTATCCGCACTACAAACCCGGCGACGCCAAACCTAACGACAAAATCCTGATTTTTGAAGATACCAACAACGACGGAAAGGCCGATAAAGAAAGCATTTTCGCTGATAAACTGCACCTGCCGCTGGGTTTCGAAATCGCGAAAGAAGGCGTCTACGTATCGCAGGGAACGAACCTGAAACTACTCGTCGATACCAATGGCGACGACAAAGCCGACAAAGTGGAAATTCTGCTGAGTGGTTACGATGACCACGATACGCACCACAACAGCCATGCCTTCACGGTCGATCCATCTGGTGCAATCTATTCAGGTGAGGGCGTTTTTCTGCATACCAACGTAGAGACGTCGTACGGACCAGTACGGGCGACCAATGGTGGATTTTACCGCTACGCTCCTCAGCTTAAGAAACTTGAACGTACCGCCCAGCTTTCTATTCCAAATCCTTGGGGGATTGCTTTCGACGATTGGGGTCAGCCGTTTTTTGCCGAAACATCAAGCCCTGATGTACGCTGGATGATGCCCGGCAGTGTATTGCCACGTTACGGTGAAGCCACTCATAAATCGGTGCAACTTATTGAAGAAGCACACCGGGTACGTCCAACGTCTGGACTGGAATTTGTGTCGAGCCGCCACTTCCCGGATGAACTTCAGGGTGATTTGCTGATCAACAATACCATCGGTTTTCTGGGAATGAAAGAGCACACGATGGTGGATGACGGCACGGGCTATAAAAGCAAACATCGGCAGGATTTGGTCGTGAGCGAAGATCGTAACTTCCGTCCGGTCGATATGGAGTTTGCGCCGGATGGTTCGCTCTACCTGATCGACTGGCACAACATCCTGATCGGGCACATGCAGCACAACGCCCGCGACCCGCTACGAGACCACTCACACGGACGTATCTATCGCGTTACGTATCCATCTCGTCCGCTGGTGAAACCCGCCAAAATCGACGGAGCGACTATTGACGAATTGCTTGATAACCTGAAATTACCCGAATACCGGGCGCGCTACCGCACCCGCCGTGAGTTACGTGGCCGGGATGTGAATGAAGTATTAGCCAAAATTGGCCCTTGGGTAGCAAAGCTGGACAAAAATGATCCGCGTTACGAACACCATATGCTGGAAGCGCTGTGGGTTAGCTGGGGGATGGACAAAGTAGACCAGAAACTGCTCCGTCAGATGCTGAAAGCCAAGGACTACCATGCGCGGGCGGCTGCCGTTCAGGTGGTACGTTATACGGGTCATCAGGTGCCGGATCAGGCAGATTTGCTCATGCAGGCCGCTCGTGATGAGAATAGCCGCGTTCGGCTGGATGCCATCGTAGCCGCTTCGTGGATAGGAAAAGAAAAAGGCCTGCCCATTCTGGCCGAAGCCGCCAAGAAGCCAATGGACGATTGGATGGTTCACGCGCACGAAACGGCCGTAGCGCACCTGAACGACAGGCCGGTTCAGAAGAAAAAAGAAATAACCGTTACGTCCAGCCTGAAAGGCGCCGACCTGGATTTGTACACGACGGGCCGGGAAATTTTTGCCAAGGAAGGTTACTGCATCACCTGCCATCAGGCCGATGGTAAAGGGCTGGCTGCCTCTGGATTTCCGCCCCTGGCCGGTACGAAATGGGTAACGGGTAACGAAGAACGACTCATCAAACTGGTCTTGAAAGGTATGCTTGGGCCGATTGAAGTGAACGGTCAGAAATTTCCTGGTCAGGTTCCGATGACGCCGTTTGGTGGTTTGCTGAAAGACAACGAACTGGCTGCCGTGCTAACCTACGTGCGTAATTCTTTTGGAAATCAAGCACCTGCCATAACACCCGAACAGGTTAAAAAAGTGCGGGCGTCAACCGGGCAGAAAAAGGACTTTTACTCCCCCGAACAATTGCTGAAAGAGCATCCGATGGAGAAATGATACGTACCATTTGATACGTAGCGTCTGGTTTAAAGTTTTTCTTTGTATAGAGTTTCCTCAGTAAGGTAAAACTCCCATTGTGAACTTGTTCCTGAACAGGTACAGTCTAACCGTTCTTTACCCTTATTTATTAAGTTATGGCTTTATCAAACGCGTGCCCTGTTGGTTTCAATCTGCTTGCCTGGTCGGCCCCGATTTCGGAGAAAATGCACCCCATTGCCGAACGCTTAAAAAATATTGGTTACGACGGAATCGAGTGTTTTATTGATAATCAGGGCGTAGCAGCGTATAGTCAGTTCGGACAGCATCTGGATCAATTGGGTTTGCAACGTACTACGGTTATGGTGGTTGGACCCGATGAGAATCCGGCCAGCGACTCGGCCAGCGTTCGGGCGAAAGCCGTCGATTTTCTGAAAGGAGCCATCGATCGGGCGCACGCGATGGGCGCTACGGTAATTTGCGGACCGATGCATTCTGCCTTCGCTACGTTCAGCCGACGTGAACCCCAACCTGATGAATACGCCCACAGCGCCGAAGTCCTGAATACTGTTGGCGATTACGCCAAACAAGCCAATATCGTACTGACTCCCGAGGCTCTAAACCGGTTTGAGTGCTATTTGTGCAATACGATGGCTCAGTTGACGCACCTGCTTCGCCTGACTGACCATCCTAATGTGCGGGCAATGTTTGACACGCACCACGCCAACATGGAGGAGAAGCGGTTCCCGGATGCGATACGTACCATTGCCCCGTTGCTTGCACACGTGCACATCAGTGAAAACGACCGCGGTACGCCCGGCGCTGGCCATATTCCCTGGGATGATACGTTCCGAACGCTGGCCGAAGTAAACTACGAAGGCTGGATGACCATCGAAGCGTTTACACGGAACGATATAGATTTCGCCAATTCCATCAACGTCTGGCGCGAGTACAACGACCCTTGGGACATTGCCGAAAATGGTCTCCGGTTTATTAAATCTATGCAGGCTAAATATTCGAATTAGGCCAAAGCAGTTGAGTGATCATTACGTTCTTTTAGCCAACAACTACGTAACGCGGCCGGATTGTGTTAACGTAGGTGTGTTTTTTATCCGTGTTGCATATGAAAGCCATTCTTTGCCGCGCTTACGGCTTGCCCGATACGCTCACACTGGAGGACGTACCGTCGCCAGTACCGGGAGCTGGCGAGGTGTTGATTCAGGTAAAAGCCTGTAGCCTGAATTTTCCGGATACACTTACCATCCGAAACATGTATCAGTTTAAGCCAACTCTGCCGTTTTCGCCAGGAAGTGAAGCGTCGGGCGTAGTGAAGGCTGTTGGCGAAGGCGTTAAACACGTCAAACCCGGTGATCGAGTCTTCACGTTCGGAACTCACGGCGGACTGGCTGAAGAACGTATCGCCGATGCGCGTGCTACGATTCTACTGCCCGATGGCATGGATTACGTAACGGGCGCATCAACGCTCTATGCATTTGGTACGTCCTACCACGCGCTGAAAGATCGTGCCCAGTTGAAAGAAGGCGAAACTTTATTGGTTTTGGGAGCCGCTGGCGGGGTAGGGCTGGCCGCCGTAGAACTGGGTAAACGGATGGGGGCTACGGTAATTGCAGCCGCTTCAACAAATGAGAAACTAACTGTCTGTCAGGAGAAAGGCGCTATGCATTTAATCAATTACACAACCGAAGACCTCCGCGAACGTATCAAAGAAATTACGGAAGGTAAAGGTGTTGACGTGGTATATGACCCCGTCGGAGATCGCTGGTCCGAACCGGCTATTCGGTCGATGGCCTGGCGAGGTAGATACTTGGTAGTTGGTTTTGCTGGGGGCGATATTCCAAAAATCCCACTGAATCTGGCCTTGCTCAAAGGCAGTTCAATTGTGGGCGTTTTCTGGGGCATGTTTACGCAGAAAGAATCCGCCTTAAATCGGCAGAATATGCAGATGCTGGCTCAGTGGGCATCTGAGGGCAAGATTTCGCCCCACGTTTACAAACGTTATTCGCTGGCTGAAGCCCCTCAAGCGCTCACCGATATGATGGAACGGAAAATCGTAGGAAAAGCAGTAGTGGTAATAGAAAATGTATGATTTATGAAGTATGATGTATATCGACTGTAGATAATACATCATACTTCATAAATCATACATATTACAAGTCTACCTGCGCCACACTTACTCCGTTTTTGTTATTCCCTTTTTTGACTTCGTAAGCCACAATTAGTTGGTTATCAATAACAACACCTGTTGCGTTCGTGCCGCTGACAGCGTTTTTAACAAACTGCGTTGCCGGGTTCTGATCCGACGTAATGTGCTTGTACGCGATGACTGAAGTTAATCCTGTTTCCAGCGCCTGATTTTGTTCCCAAACTAAAACCGCCGATTTAGGCGCCGACGCCAGAAACGCGTTTTTCGCCGACTGGTCTTCCAGTACAAACAGACGTTTGCCTTGTTGCGTCACCACCCGAATACCCGGCGAATCCGTTGTGCCTGATGTCCAGGCAATCAGATTCCCGGCCGAACTGGCGCTGGATGTTGGTCCGGAATGCGGGCAGCCGTTCACTTTCCAGTTATCGGCAAACAGGTTTTCCGCTTTAGAGAACGTAGCGCCGTTATCGGTCGAAATCATTTTGTAAATATCCCGGATGTTATCCTGATTTTCACGATAATATAAATTCAGCGCGCCCTTGTTATCAACCAGCAGACTGATGTTGCAGCAATCGCAGGTAAACGGGTCTAAGGTTTTTACATCGGTAAATTTGCCGCTTTTCGACGTAACGAATTTTAAATCGCGCTCGTGGGCTTTACCGGGAATATCGTTCAGATAAGCAACGGCAACCTCGTCGTTTGCTAACAACGTAGCGTCAAAGAAACCACGTACCGTATTGGGTGTTTTGTCGGCGTGAACAGGTGTTGGCTGGCTCCAGGTGTTGCCATCTTTCGAGACGCTGTACACAATTTGCAAATCCGTCGGGCGGCCTCCCGCTTTTGGTGCATTGCCGTGTCCAGCATGAGCATCGCCATGGTCATGGCCTGACTGAGATGATGCCGTTGGTGCGCTAACCGACGTACCGGGAGCGGCAAACACGGCTACCAGCGAACCATCTTTTTTGAACATTAATTTCGGGCGCATCAGTCGGGAACTGACCAACCCAACGGCGGAGTAAATCAGCTTTTTATCACCAAATGTTTTGCCTTTATCGCTCGATTCGGCCCAGTAAAAGAACGTAGTACCGT
Source organism: Spirosoma flavus (assembly GCF_054778555.1). Lineage (NCBI taxonomy): Bacteria > Pseudomonadati > Bacteroidota > Cytophagia > Cytophagales > Cytophagaceae > Spirosoma > Spirosoma flavus. The sequence continues at coordinate 464,265 of NZ_BAAGZL010000002.1, read as the reverse complement.
CCTTGTCTTTTTCGGTCCACGATAGTGCTACGTTTCCTTTCGGCGTTTTCGCCAGTGTCGGAACGGCGTAAGTGCGAGTCGTATCGTTGAAGTTACCGGTGGTTGCGTAACTAACGACTCCTGAAAGCAGGAGCCAGCTACCTACGAGCATAGATTTTAAAATCTTGTTCATGAATTTATTGGCTTGATAATGTACTGAAAAACTAGATGTTCCACTCGCAGCCAGCGTGTTGAATCGTTAGCCTGCAAAAGTACAATCTGAAAAGTGACCTTCAAATTTTATTTAGATAAATTCTTAATAGTTGGCTCGTTACTACTTTTTAACCGCAAAAGGTCGCGAAGCACTTCGCGACCTTTTGCGGTTATCTTAGCGATTATTATTTATTTTTTACTGGTTTTGCTGACATATAAAACGTTAGCTTACCACCCTTTAAAATGTCAGAATGGGTAATTGTAGGCTGAGTTAATGGCTTGCCGTTTAGCAGCACTTTCTGGACGTACACATTCTGATCACTCTGATTAATAGCTTCAATCGTGAACGTTTGGCCGTTTTCGAGATGAAGTTGCGCATTTTTGACGGAGGGACTGCCTAAGGAGTACTCTTCGGAACCGGGCGATACCGGATAAAAGCCCATCGACGAAAACAGATACCACGCGCTCATCTGACCGCAGTCGTCGTTGCCACCCAAGCCATCTGGAGTAGGTTTATACTGCATTTTTAGAATCGTTCGGATACGTTCCTGCGTTTTCCAGGGCTGCCCCGCCCAGTTATACAGATACGCTACGTGGTGTGCAGGCTCATTGCCATGAATATAACCGCCAATAATACCCTCGCGCGTAATATCTTCGGTTTCAGCGAAGAACTTATCGGGCAAATTCATCGCAAACAGCGTATCAAGACGGGCGGCAAATTTCTTCGGTCCACCCATATACTGAATCAACGTAGCAGGGTCTTGCGGCACAAAAAAGCTGAAGTTGCAGGAATTACCTTCGATAAATCCCTGTCCGTGCGTGCTATACGTATCAAATTCAGGTTTGAACGTGCCATCAGCCAATCGCGGACGCATGAAACCGATGGATTTGTCGTAAACATTTTGCCAGTTCTGGGCGCGTTTCTGATACGTTTCATAAACATCCTGTCGATTCAATTTCTTCGCCAGCTGTGCAATGCACCAGTCATCGTAAGCGTATTCTAACGTATTAGAAACGGACGTACCATTGGACGTAGCCGGAATGTACCCTTTATCAATGTAGTCGCCAATGCCTTCATAATCACGGTGGTTGGACGTAGCAACACAGGCGTCTAACGCTTTTTGTGCATCGCCTTTAAAAACACCTTTGATGATCGCATCGGCCAGTACCGATACGCTATGGTAACCGCTCATGCACCAGTTGTCGTTGGCGTAGTGCGACCATATGGGCAGCATTTTCAACGTACTCTGGTCATAATGAGCGAGCATCGACTGCACCATGTCGTTGTTACGTTTCGGTTGCATCAGATTGAAAAAAGGATGCAGCGCCCGATACGTATCCCAAAGTGAAAAGGTCGTGTAGTTGGTGAACCCGTTAGCCTGATGCGCGTTCTGATCCAACCCTTTATATTGGCCATTAGCATCCATATAAACCGTCGGGTTGACGAACGTGTGGTAGAGCGACGTATAGAAATTGACCTTATCGGTCTCTGACGCATCAATCTGAATTTTAGCTAGTTCCTGATTCCAGGCGGCCTGAGCCTGCGTTTTTACCTGATCAAAATTCCAGTGCGGAACCTCGGCTTGCATATTCGCCAGTGCATTTTCCTGACTAACCGGCGAAATCGCCATTTTTAGTTTTACCTTTTCTCCCTCCTGCGTATCGAAATCGAAATACATCCGAATGCGCTTGCCCGCAATCTCCGGGAAGTTGCGCGTTTGGTCGAATTTCCGCCAGAATCCTTTGTAAACCTGGGGCTTATCCAGATTTTTTTGGCCGTAGCTTTTAAAGGGTTTCGAGAATGATAAGGCGAAATAAACGGTTCGGGTGCGGGCCCAGCCGTTGGTTTGTCGGTAGCCGGTTATCAATGTATCATTCACGACGCGCACATACGTCCAGACGACTTTTTCGTCGTAATTATAAATGCCGTGCATCAGATCCAGAATGATGTGCGACTGGTCAGATTTCGGAAACGTATATTGATGGACACCAACCCGATTTGACGCCGTCAGCTCGGCCAGAATGTTGTGATCGTCGAGTTTAACTTTATAATATCCCGCTTCGGCAATTTCATTCGCGTGTGAAAATGCTGACCGATAACCGCTTTTCGGATTCGAAGCGACGCCCGGATTGAGTTGTAATTCGCCCTGTGTCGGCATAATCAGAAAATCACCGAGGTCGGAGTGGCCCGTTCCGCTGAAGTGCGTGTGACTGAAACCAACAATCGTTTTGTCTTCGTATTTATAGCCCGCGCAGTACCGATATACATCACCATTGTATATCCCATTGAACTCGTACGACAACGTATCGGAATCGGGACTGAGCTGAACGGCGCCAAACGGGACGGTCGCGCCGGGAAACGTATGCCCCATTTTTTCGGTGCCGATCAGCGGGTGGACGTAGCGAGCGAGGTTTGGTTGCGCGTAGGCAAGGAAAGCAAAGAATTGGAAAAGAACAGATAAAGTAAATTTTGTCATTGTTTGAGAATGTACCGATTCTAGGTAATTAGAAGCTAAAAAGGTACGAAAAGCTTTCGGATGCGCACACAGTTTTTAGATCGAAAAAATCAGACTGGTCAACTTTCAGCTGAATGGTCGGTGCGATAACGTAACGAACTGTGCGATTTCGCACAATTTTCAGTAACGTGGTATGGGGTAATTTACTGATAGATAGTAAATTATGCAATGGCACGTCGTTTGGTTTATTCTCTGTGAATAACAACAGAGAAAATGGATAAGGAACTTGCCCCGGAGATAACCAACCGAAGTCGTAATCGGAGCTTGCTCGTTGGAGTAGCGATTGCAGTTGGAATAGCGGCTGTAATTTTATGGGCAAGAAATGCGCTAAAAACATCGGTTGAAGCCAGCCGAATTCGGACGGCGGTTGCGGAAAGAGGCCCCGTAGAAAACTCATTGAATGCGACGGGCGAAGTAATTCCGGCTTTCGAGCAAATCATTACCAGCCCTATTCGGGCCAGCATCCGGCGCATCCTTCTTCTGCCCGGCACAGCTGTAAAACCCGGCCAGCCCATTCTCGATCTTGATAAATCACTCTCCGAAATTGAGCGCGAAAAACTGTCTGATCAACTGGCACTGAAACGTAACGGTATTGACCAACTGCGTATGAAACTGAACAAAAGCCTGTACGACGCCGAGGTTAATGATCAGATTAAACAGCTCAATATCAATAAACTGAAAGCGGACGTAGAGGGCGCCAGGCGGTTGCAGAAAGTAGGAGGGAGCACCGCCGAAGACGTAACACGCACCGAAAATTTACTACGTGTTGCCGAACTGGAGAAAAAGCAACTCGAAAATGATCTGGTTTACAATCGGCAATCGATGGGAGCCAGCCTGCGCGAAACCACGTTACAGGCGCAGATTGAAGAAAAGAACCTGAAAGAATTAGATCATAAACTGAAACAGGCCAACATTATTGCCGACCGGCCCGGCGTGCTGACCTGGGTAAACGAGAACATTGGCTCGTCGGTAAACGAAGGTGAAATACTGGCTAAACTAGCTGATTTAGGCAGTTTTCGGATTGAAGCCTCCTGTTCCGATGTGTATGCCAGTCAGGTGAAAGCCGGTTTACCTGTCATCGTTAAAGTGAACGAAGCTAGCCTGCGTGGACAGATTTCTCAGGTAAAACCCGCAGTAAAAAATGGCGTATTGCAGTTCGTGGTTCAGTTGGACAACAGCCATCACGCATCGCTACGTCCCAATATGAAAGTTGACGTATTTGTTATTACAGATCGTGTTGGCGAAGCGGTGCGCGTGGCAAATGGCCCAACGTTTAAGGGTAAGCGTAAACAATACGTTTACGTATTACCGAAAGGAAGCAACGTAGCGCAACGGCGAGAAGTGACGATTGGCCTGACAAACTTCGACTTTGTAGAGATCAAGCAGGGGATACAAGCGGGCGAACAGGTTATTCTGACCGATCTGAGCGAGTATGAAAACCTGGAAGAAATCACGATTGACCCCAAGAAACCGTAACCGCTATGAACCGCATTTTTTCTTTATTGCTCGGTTTGTGGCTGATTAGCGAAACGGCCTTCGGACAAACACAAACCATTACATTGAATGAAGTTTTGCAACTGGCTCAAAATCAGTCGGTAGCGGCCAAGCGGGCCAGTACTCAGCTACGCACCAACTATTGGCAGTACCGCTCGTTTCTGGCGCAGTTTCGACCCCAATTAAGTCTGGATGGTACGTTGCCCAACTTTACCCGTTCGTACGTTCAGGTGATACAGCCTGATGGCAATATTCAATTTGAACCGGTCTCGTATAACAATTCAATGTTGAATCTATCGCTAAGTCAGACGATTGCGCCAACGGGTGGGACCATTTTTTTGCAAAAGCAACTTCAACGATTCGATAATTTCATACAGGGAAACACCCTGTATAATGGCGTTCCGTTCGGGATTGGCCTGAATCAGCCACTGTTTCAGTTCAACCTGATGCGCTGGGACCGGAAAATTCAGCCGCTGGTGTATGCTGAAGGAAATCAGCAATCGCTGGAAGCGCGCGAACAGGTTTCGCTGTCGGCAACTACGCTCTATTTCGATTTGCTGGTGGCGCAGGTGAATTTACAGATTGCCGAAACCAACCGGGTGAATAATGATACGTTATATCACATTGCGTTGCACAAACTCGAACTGGGCAAAATTTCGCAGAATGACCTGCTCCAACTGCAACTGAGCGTATTGAATGCCGAGAAAGATTTGGCATCGGCGCGTCAGACAGAAGCAGTGGCTTCGTTACGTCTGAGGTCGTTTGCGGGTATGCGTGACACGGCTCAGTTGCAACCGCTCAAGCTGGCTATTCCCAATCAGTTGCCCTTATTGAACGTCAATGTTCGACAGGCGCTCGACGAAGCCGTTGCCAATCGGTCAAGTGCTATTGGTTTTCGCCGGAGATTGCTGGAAGCCGACCGCGATCTCGATAAAGCACGCAAGAATAATGGCCTGAACGCTACGTTGATAGCTGGTTATGGTTTGTCGAACCAGGGCCCAAGTTTAGGTGATGTGTACGTGCGGCCACAGAATCGGGAATACGTATCGCTTCAGTTTACCTTACCGATTATGTCGTGGGGACGGCAGCAGGCAGTCGTCGAAACAGCGAAAGCGAATCGCGAGCTGACGCAGCAGACAGTCGAACAGGACAAACTGACCTTTGAGCAGGAGATTTTTACACAAGTTACGTTACTCCAGATGCTCCGCCAGCAGGTAACCCTAACCGAAAAAGCCGATCAAATTGGTCAGAGTCGCTACCAGATTGCGCAGGACCGTTTTAAGCTCGGTGATCTGAGCGTGACCGATTTAGGTATTGCCACGCAGGAAAAAGACCGTGCCCGTCGCGACGCCATCATCGCCCTCCGCGACTATTGGCAGGCGTTTTACACACTACGTTTATTGACTCTGTACGATTTTGAAACAAACCAAAAAATAGTCAATAATCGATAGTGGCTGATGCATACTCTACTATCGACTGACTACTAATGACTACCAACTTATCATGATACATCTCAAAAACATCGAAAAAGTGTACCGGACCAGCACCATCGAAACGCTGGCGCTCAACAACATCAATCTGGATATTCAGAAAGGTGAATTTGTTTCCATAATGGGCCCTTCGGGATGCGGCAAGAGTACGCTACTCAACGTAATGGGCCTGCTCGACGAACCGTCAAAAGGTACGGTCGAGCTTGATGGACAGCCTGTTACGCAGTATCGCGACAAGGAATTGGCCAGGTTACGGAATCAGAAAATTGGATTCATTTTCCAGAGTTTTCACCTGATCAATGATTTGTCGGTATTGGATAACGTAGAGATTCCGTTGCTGTATCGATCCACCAACGGCAAACCTCGTCAGGATTACGCCAAAGACGCTCTGGCGAAAGTGGGTTTGGGCAATCGCATGAAGCATTTCCCGAAACAACTCTCTGGCGGTCAGAAACAACGGGTCGCCATTGCCCGCGCCATCGTCGGTAACCCCGACATAATCCTGGCCGACGAACCAACTGGCAACCTCGACAGCGGAATGGGAAACGAGATCATGACTATTCTCCAGCAACTCAACAGCGAAGGGGCTACCATCGTCATGGTTACCCACGATGAGCAAATGGCCAAACGTACGCACCGACTGGTGAGGTTATTCGACGGCACGCAGGTTTTATAAAGAGTGAAAGAGCGAAAGAGTGAATGAGCGAAAAGTAAGCTTTAACACTCACTCCTACGCTCTTTCGCTCATTCATTCTTTCGCTCTTTAATTATGCTACTGAACTACATCAAAATCGCCTGGAAGGTATTGCTGCGGCATCCGTTTTATACCTTCATTACGTTGTTTGGCATCAGCCTGACACTGACTGTGTTAATGGTGCTTACGTCGTTTCTAGATCACCTTTTTGGAACGCACTATCCTGAAGTGAATCGTGACCGGACGCTGTATGTCATGCAGATGAGTATGCGGGATTCGAGTCGGACCTCCCGGAATTCAGGACCGATGAGTTTCAAGTTTTTGACGGATTTTGCAAAGACACTAAAAACTCCCGAACGAGTGACCCTAAGTACGTTTGTCAATACGTCGAATGCTTATGTTGGGTCGCAAAAAATTAAACTAAATACGAAGTTTACCGACGCAGATTTCTGGTACGTCAACAGCTTCGAATTTATTGAAGGGAAACCTTATAATGAGCAAAATACTGCCAATGGCGACTACGTAGCCGTTATCACCGACGATTTAAAGAGGCAGTATTTTGAGGACTCAGAATCTGCCGTTGGTAAGACGATTGAGATCGAAAACATTCGCTATCGGGTAATCGGTGTAGTCAGAAGCGGGCCGATCACCCGACCATTTAGTTATGCCGATGTTTATTTCCCGTACACGACGCCCAAAAGTAATTATCAGCGTGGCGGAATGCGCGGAGGGTACGTCTGTATGATACTGGCCAAAAACAAAGCCGATTTTGCGGCTATTCAGGAAGAGTTTCAGGGACGTATCAATCGAATTCCGCTACCTGGATTTGAAGATGGCTTTAAATATGCCGTACTGGAAGTGCCCTGTGAACCTTACGTAGAAAATTTCATCGGGACGATTATTGGCGAAAATGCCGGACTCAAAACGATTTTCTACGGTGTTGTAGCGTTTCTTATGCTGATGGTCATGGGGTTGCCAGCTATTAACCTGGTGAACGTCAACGTTAGTCGCATTATGGAGCGGGCTTCGGAAATCGGCATTCGGAAAGCCTTCGGAGCACCCATAAAAACGCTGGTCTGGCAGTTTATCGTCGAAAACATTTTCATTACGTTGATTGGCGGGGCTATCGCTTTGCTTTTGGCAAGCATTGCCATTCAACTGATCAATGCAAGCGGCTGGATTCCCTTCGCCGATCTGACCATCAACCTGAATGTGTTCTTGGTTAGCCTGCTCGTCTGCCTGGTTTTTGGATTCCTGTCGGGCGTACTTCCCGCCCTTCGCATGTCGAAACTCAATATCGCTGAAGCGCTAAAATCTTAAAGAGCGAAATCGGACCGCCGATGCGGAGTGAATAAGCGAATTCTTTTTCGCACTAGCCCTTCACTCTTTCGCTCATTCACTCTTTCGCTCTTTTAAAATGCTACCTCATCTCTTTAAATTAATCTGGAATAAAAAGAAGTCTCACGCGCTGCTGATCGTGGAAATATGGGCTTCGTTTATGGTTTTGTTCGGACTGGCAACGCTGATTGTCATTAACGTCGGAAATTATCGGCAACCGCTTGGATTTACGTACGAAAACATATGGGCCTTAGGCTTGAGAAATAACCAGGATACGGTGGATATCGCCGATAAGCAGCAGCGAATCATGCAGCGGCTAAAAGCATATCCTGAAGTGGAAGTTGTGTCGCGGATGAGTGGTAATTTTCCGTTTTCAGCCAATCAGATGAACAACGGCGTCGATTACAATAAGCGTAAGGTTCTTGCCGATTTCTACGTAACCGATGAAGATTTTGTGAAGGTTCTGGAGATTCCTCTCACGGCGGGAAGCTGGTACCGAAACGTGGACAGCGTCGGAAAATACAGACCTATTGTCATTAACCAGAAGGCAAAAGAAGGACTATTTGGCGATGAAAATGCACTAGGAAAAATAGTTAGTGATAAATTAAGGGTCGTTGGTGTGGTTGATAAATTCAAGGCGAAAGGCGAATTTATGTCCGATAAACCAGCCATTTTTGAATTGGTCAAGGTCAACGAAACCTGGAACGATACGATGCTGATTCGCGTAAAACCCGGAACTGACGCGGTTTTTGAAGCGAAAATTGTGAAAGATATTGCGTCGATGGTCACCGGCTGGAGCGTGGAAGTCGATTACCTGGCCGATTCGCGGAAAAATCAGCATAACTTAGTCCTGGTACCGGTTATTATTGCACTGGTTGTCTGCACTTTTCTGCTGATCAACGTAGCGCTCGGTTTGTTCGGCGTATTGAACTTGAGCATCGCTAAGCGTCGTGGCGAAATCGGCCTGCGACGGGCCATTGGCGCAACGGGCAGCGGCATTTCGACGCAGTTTATCGGCGAAATCTGGGTCCTCGCTACGTTCGCCATGCTGATCGGTCTGCTCTTCGCCATCCAGTTCCCACTGCTAAATGTGTTTGACGTACAAGCGGGTATTTACGTAACGGCTATTATAATTGCAATTGCGATCATATATGCCATCGTTACGTTATGCGCCCTCTTCCCCAGTCGTCAGGCTGCGTTGATTCAACCGGCAGTGGCGCTGCACGAAGAGTAATCTGAACCGGGATTTAGCAGATTTAAGGATTTTCTGGATTTTGCTAATCGATGAAGCGCTTCGAAGAAGCGAAAAACAAAATCCAGAAAATCCTTAGATCTGCTAAAACTCGGTTCAGACATGCTGCTCATCATTGACGACGATATTGCTGTTCAAACGTCTCTTTCGCTTTTATTCAGGAAAGAAGGCTTTACTGTGCGGCTGGCCGACGGCCCGTTTGAGACGTTCGAGGTGCTGGCCGAGGAAACCCCCGAGGTCATTTTGCTGGATATGAATTTCTCGATTGATACGTCGGGAGACGACGGTTTGCGATTGCTACGTCGGATTCGGGAGCGGTTGCCGAACGTACCGATTATTCTGATTACCGGATGGGGAAGTATCGACCTCGCTGTGGAAGGCATGAAAGCCGGGGCTAAAGATTTTATTACCAAACCCTGGCAGAACGATCACATAGTGCAGTCGGTACGTACTGCCCTCAATCTGGCACAAACAATCGCTACGTCGCCCGGTCGCCGGAAGCTCGATCAGCAATTTCAATTCGATAATATTATTGGCGACGATACGAAGCTGCTGGACGTATTGTCGACCATTGGGCGTGTTGCGCCAACCGATGCGCCGGTGCTCATCACGGGCGAAAGTGGTACAGGGAAGGAGCTAATAGCGGAAGCCATTCATCAAAACAGCCGCCGGAAACGCCAGCCATTTGTGAAAGTCAACCTCGGCGGGATTTCCAGTACGTTGTTCGAAAGCGAGTTATTTGGCCATGTACGCGGTGCCTATACCGATGCCAAAACCGATCGTGTCGGGCGGTTTGAATTAGCGAATAAAGGCTCCATTTTCCTTGACGAAATCGGCGATCTTGACCCAGCCAGCCAGGTTAAGTTGCTACGTGTGTTACAAGATCGAACATTTGAGCCGCTGGGAAGCAGCAAGCCGAAAACCGTGGATGTTCGTGTTATCTGCGCCACGAACCGGAATCTGGAAGAAATGGTTAGCAACGGTCTGTTTCGGGAAGATTTATTCTACCGGATTAACCTAATCACGGTACGGTTACCGGCTCTCCGCGAGCGCCCTGGCGATATACCGCTGCTGGTTAATTATTTCGTCAACAACTTGAAAACCATTTACAATCGCCCGGATTTACGAGTCAGTTCGACGGCACAGAAATGGTTGAAAAACCTGACATTGCCCGGAAATATTCGTCAATTGAAAAATATCGTTGAACGTACGGTTCTCCTGTCGCCCAACGACGAACTCCAGTCCGACGATTTTCAGCAAAACCTACCGCAAAAAAATAACGCTGTGTCTCAGTCTTCTAACTCCCTGCCTGATGTTGGCATGATGACGCTGGAGGAAATGGAGTACCAGATGATTCAGCGGGCGATGGCTTTCCATCAGAACCGGGTCGCGAAAGTCGCGCGAGCGCTGGGTATCACCCGTTTTGCACTCTACCGCCGATTGGAGAAATTTGGGATACCATATTCTGAAGCAGAAGGGTAAAGACATGGGACCGAGGATACATTAATATTATTAGTCCTGAACCCCAGTCCATTACCCCGCTGCCCCATGCCCTTATGCACGTCAGCTTTCGAACCCGTTACATTGTTTATATCGTTGTTGTTCACGTTGCCATTACAGCGCTGCTTTTTCTGGTACTGAAACAAGATAAGCTGCTGTTTATTGTCAGCGAGATTGGCCTCTTACTGTCCATTTACTTTGCCATTCAGATTTACCGATCCTTTCAACAGCCGTCAGAATTTATTGCGTCGGGTATTGAAGCCATTCGGGATAAAGACTTTACGGTAAAATTCGTGCAGACCGGTAATCAGGAAGTTGACGAACTAATTACGGTCTATAATCTCATGATCGACCAGCTTCGGTTGGAACGTACCCGACAAGTGGAACAGCAATTTTTTCTGAACAAGCTCATCGAGGCAGCTCCGATTGCCATCTTGATTTTCGATTTCGATGGAAATGTTGCGTCTGTCAATCCACGGGCCAGTACGTTATTATCGGTTCAGCCAAACGACGTAGTGGGTAAACCACTCGATGCGTTGGGCTACTCATTGCTGGCCCAGGTAGCCGATCTGGCCGATGGTGAATCTCGGATTATGAAACCAAATGGCATCGAGACTTACAAAGTGATACGGGCCAATTTCATGGACAGAGGTTTTCGACGGTCGTTTCTGATTATCGAAGAATTAACGCCCGAAATTCTGGCGACGGAAAAGAAAGCGTACAGCAAAGTAATTCGGATGATGGCGCACGAAGTCAATAACTCGATTGGAGCCGTCAACTCGATTCTTGACGTAACGCAGTCCTACGTAGCAGAGCCCGATGTGCAGCACGCCGTGCAGGTCGCTATGGAGCGTAACGACCGGCTAAACCGGTTCATGCGTCGATTTGCCGACGTAGTGCGACTGCCCCAGCCCCAGAAACAGTCGGCAGATATGAGTGATATTGCCCGCAACGTAGCACGACTCATGCAGCCAATGGCCGAAGGCCGTGGCGTTACGTTGACTGTTCTTACTGATGAACGTAACGTTCAATTAGTCGATGTGGAACAGATGGAGCAGGTACTTCTGAACGTAGTGAAAAATGCCATAGAAGCCTGTGGGCCAGGACAACAGGTTGAGGTAGTCAGTACATCTGAGCAGTTGCTCATTCGCGATAATGGACAAATTATTCCTGACGACGTAGCAGGAAACCTGTTTAATCCTTTCTACAGTACAAAGCCAGAAGGGCAGGGAATTGGGCTAACGCTAACCCGCGAAGTGTTGCTCAGCCACCAATTCCCGTTTTCGCTCAAAACCAATAGCGACGGCTGGACTGAATTCCGGATCGGATTTGCCTTATAAAGAAAAAGCTCCAGCAGAAGCCTACTGGAGCAGAACAAACGTAACTCCTATAAAACGGCTGGGTGCCTCCTTTATTGTATAGGCTGATACAGATAGCCCTTTATTTTTCACTTTATTTTCTTGCTGATAAACTGATCTCAAAAGGAATAATCCATTTGGGAATTTATACTATTTAATAATATCTTAGTAACAAAGATATTTAGAAGATAAGATATATGCCGGATCAGGAGGGGGTAAAACGGGTTAGAAAATTGAGTCAATTGTATGCGTACACGTCTATTCAAATGCATGAGGCTGTTGCCCAGAAGGCCGGTATTTCCGGCACCGATCATAAGTACCTGGGATTCTTGATCGAAAGAGGGCAAATGACTGCTGGCGAACTGTCGACGCTGACCGGGCTGACCACCGGAGCCATTACTGGTTTGATTGACAGATTTGAAAAGAAAAATCTGGTCAAAAGACAGTTTGCTGAGGACGATAGGCGAAAGGTTTTCATCGTGCCGAACACCCCCGCTATTATGGCGCTTTTAGAGCCGCTTTATAAAGAATTCAGGAGTCAGTCGGAGCAACTCATTGCCTCATTTTCAAATGAACAGCGCGAAATTATTGAAGCTTATTTTTTGAAAGCAATTGAGCTGATGAATGCAACAACCAATACACTCAACAATAAATAATCGTAGAAATGAAAAGCACTAAGTCGTACGTGATTGATTTTCAGTCTACTGGTAAATCACAAATTAGCATTGTCGGCGGTAAAGGCGCGAACCTGGGGGAGCTTTCCAGGATCGAAGGAATACACGTACCAGATGGCTTTTGTGTTGCCACCGAAGTGTTTAAACGGATCATCACTCAGGAACCATTGATCGACAGATTGCTGGATGAATTATCGTTTCTAAAGCCGGAGAACCGCGATAAAATTGGTGAACTTAGTGCCAGAATTCGCCGGATCATTGAGGAAACGGCTGTTCCTCAAGATATCGAAGAAGATATAATAAGTCATCTCTTAAAAACTGGAGAAAGCGATGCTTACGCCGTTCGGTCTAGTGCTACGGCGGAGGATTTACCAACGGCTTCCTTTGCTGGTCAGCAGGATACGTACCTGAATATCATTGGGAAAGAAGCGATTTTGAAGCATATCAGTAAGTGCTGGGCATCGCTATTTACGGATCGCGCGGTAATCTACCGAATGCAGAATGGCTTCGATCAGCGTAAAGTGCAGTTGAGTGTAGTTATCCAGCAGATGGTTTTTCCGCAGGTGTCCGGAATTATGTTTACGGCCGACCCCATCACGGGTAACAGAAAAGTTACTTCCATAGATGCCAGCTTCGGACTTGGTGAGGCACTGGTTTCTGGCCTGGTGAACGCAGATACGTATAAAGTACGTAGCGGTAAGGTTATCGAGAAGAACGTATCCACCAAGAAGCTGGCTATTTATGCACTAAAAGAGGGCGGTACGAAACAGCATGAACTTGATTCAGAGCAGCAAAGTCAGGCACTGACGGATGAGCAGATTTTACAACTTGAGCGCATCGGCAGAAACATAGAAGGGCACTTCGGCCAGCCGCAGGACATTGAATGGTGTTTGGCGGATGATGCGTTTTATATTGTCCAAAGCCGCCCGATTACTACGTTATTTCCCATTCCGGAAACCACAGACCAGGAGAATCATGTATACGTATCGGTCGGCCATCAGCAGATGATGACGGATGCGATGAAGCCTTTTGGGATATCAATCTGGCAATTAACCGCTCCCCGACCCATGCCTACCGCTGGAGGAAGGATGTTTGTTGATGTGGCGCCGGATCTGGCTTCCCCTGCCAGAAGAAACATTATCGTAAATGTGCTGGGAAAATCTGATCCGATTATCAAAGGTGCCGTAACGGCCATTCTGGAGCGCGGAGATTTTATCAAGACCCTGCCAGATGATACGTCGGAACAGGGACTCAGTAAGAATCAGGACCCTTCGTACGTCGATTATCAAACATTGAAGGACTATGATCCGTCCATCGTTGATGAGTTGATCAAGCGTAGCCAGACGTCAATAGACGAGTTAAAACAGGCCATTCAGAACAAATCAGGAACGGAGCTGATTCGTTTTATTCCTGAAGCTATTCAACATTCGAGAAAGCGGAAAGATTTATCTGATCAGCAGAGTTTTGGCGTGATTATGACTGCTATGAATGCGTCGGCCTGGATCAATGAGAATATGCTGACGTGGCTGGGTGAAAAGAACGTAGCAGATACACTGTCGCAGTCTGTTCCCAATAATGTTACGTCGGAAATGGGGCTGGCGTTACTGGATGTTGCCGATGCGATTCGCCCTTATCCCGACGTCATTACGTATCTGCAACGGGATACTCTTCGACAAGAAAAAGAGGGTGTTTTTCTGGATGAACTGGTAACGATTCGGGGCGGGCAGGAAGCCCGAGAAGCTATTCAAGCATTTCTAACCAAATACGGCATGCGCTGCGCCGGGGAAATTGATATTACGAGACCACGCTGGAGTGAAAAACCTGCAACGCTTGTTCCGCTGATTCTCAGCAACATAAAAAACTTTGAGCCCGGTGAAAGTAAGCGAAAATTTGAGCACGGACGGCAGGAAGCCTTGAAAAAGGAAAAGGAATTGCTGGACCGATTGAAACAACTACCGGATGGCGAACAAAAAGCCGAAGAGACCAGGCGAATGATTAGTCTGGTACGTAACCTCGCCGGTTATCGGGAATATCCAAAATACGACATCGTTAGCCGCTATTTTGTGTATAAACAGGCTTTACTGAAAGAGGCCGAACGGCTCGTTGAGGCCGGCGTTCTCCGCGAAAAAGAAGATATTTATTACCTCACTTTTGACGAACTGGGCGAAGTTATTAGCACTCATGCACTGGATTACCAGCTCGTCAGCGATCGAAAAGATGAGTACAAAATCTTTGAAAAACTAACGCCCCCCCGCGTTTTTACGTCTGACGGCGAAATCATTACGAGTAACTACAAACGCGAACATCTTCCGGCTGGTGCTTTGGCAGGACTTCCGGTTTCTTCAGGAATTATTGAGGGACGGGCGCGGGTCATTTTAAATATGGAAGATGCCGATCTGGAAGACGGAGATATACTGGTCACTAAATTTACGGATCCTAGCTGGACGCCCTTGTTTGTTTCTATTAAAGGGCTGATTACCGAGGTAGGCGGGCTGATGACGCACGGAGCCGTTATCGCACGAGAATATGGCTTACCCGCCGTGGTCGGCCTGGATAATGCAACCAAATTAATTCAAGATGGGCAGCGAATTCGGGTGAATGGAACGGACGGATACGTAGCGTTACTATGAAGGGAAAATAAAAAAGCTCCAGTAGTTGTCCTACTGGAGCAATGGAAACGTAACTCTCAAAAAACGCCGAGAATCCAGCTTTATTGTGTGGGCTGCAACAGAATGCCGCTATTTTTCACTTTATTTTTGCCTTTCTTTCTCTTTTAACCGTTTTCCAGGCCACTTTTTTCAATTGACGAGCAAAATCATCGTCGACCTCTACTGGTTTAAACGTCAGCTTGACGGGCGATTCGCGAAAAAGGAAGCTGTACCAAACCAGCCCGCCTAAATAGCAGCCAGCCGCGTTGGCGTGGTGGGAATCAAAAACCAGTTTGTCTTTGTCCCATCGGTAACCTACATGCAATGAGTGCGTTTGGTTGGGCAACGTGGGGGATTTCGCCTGTTTCGAATCGAACGTATTGTCCTGGTGATACGCCCATTTCGAACTGGAATTTATTCGCCAGAAAGCATCGCCGTTTGGAATAATTGGAATACCTAATTCACCAGCTATAGTATGGTAAGCCGCCCGCGATTTCTCCCACATTTGTTGCGCACTTTTGGCAGAATCTCCATTGGCTATCCGACTAAAATCCTTTGAGTCAGTGCGGTATGCCCAGGTTTGGTGAAGAACTACTTTTGCATTCGGCTGGAGTTTTTTAACGTAGTCGTATAATTTTTTGGCGTAAGGACGATACGTTTCTACGTCGCCGGATAAAATGGATGCCTGTTGAATCGTAACAATATCCCAGACACCATCGGATAACAGCGTTTTCAGGGATTTTCCGTTGTAGGGTTTCCCCTGCGGATCATCGGGGTTTCGTTCGGCCGCTTCGGCATGGTCCCAGTGGCGTTGGAGCGAACTACCGCCAATTTCGGCCCGCCCGATCACCAATACGTGGCCTCCTTCTTTGCTTAACTCGGGTAAATATTTCGATGCGTTTTGCGAAAAGCTATTCCCAATCATAAACAAGCGTAATGGTTTTTCGCTGCCGCCCGATTGTGCCTGTACAAAGGCGATTTCGACCGAGAAGAGGAATAAGAAAAGAATAAATGTTCTTCGAAAAACGGGGCTGAGTTTGATCATTTTTTAGTCAAAGAATCCTGGTAAATTTCTGAGTCAAGTTATAAGGTTAATGAATTATTGGCTACCTATAATTTACGAGCAATCCACAACGTAGTAACTTTCCTTTATAATCTAAACGGATTTAGTCATTTCTTTACCCATCTAATGGCGTAATTGATTCCCGATATGGTTCTCGACGCGATTGTAGTAGGCTTGGGCGCGATGGGCAGCGCAGCACTTTATCAGCTTTCCAAACAAACACCTAACGTAGCAGGCATTGACCAGTTCAATCCACCGCATACACTGGGGTCAACGCACGGCGATACCCGAATTACGCGGCAGGCTATTGGCGAAGGCCTACACTTTGTGCCATTGGCGCTACGTTCCTATCAGATTTGGCGGGAACTCGAACAACGTGCTGACGAACAACTTCTGGCTATCACGGGTGGACTATTTGTCGGGCAGCGCGACTCATCGGTGCGGACACGTAACAAACCCGGCTGGCTTACGACTACGCTTCAGGCAGCCGAACAGTTCGGAATTGAGCACCGAATTCTCGATCCGGAAACGCTACGTCGGGAATTTACGCAGTTTCGGTTTCAGCCGAATGACATCGGTTATTATGAGCAGGAGGCTGGCTTTTTAAAACCCGAACGCTGCATTACTGTACAGCTCGATCAGGCCCGGAAAAATGGCGCGTCGGTTCATACGCAGGAGCGGATGGTGTCGTTTGACAAAACTGCCGGAGGGGTAATTGTTCACACGAACAATGCAACGTATAAAACCCGAAAGTTAATCCTTACGACGGGAAGCTGGATCACCGAGTCGCTACGTAATACGCCGTATGCCGACCTGCTCAAAGTATATCGGCAAGTTTTGTACTGGTTTGAGATTCAGGGTAATTATGCTCAATATACACCGGATAAACTACCGGTATTTATTCTGAATGATCGAGGTGTATATGGGTTCCCAGCGATCAATGGATTAGCAGGTGGGCTTAAAGTCGCGACTGAAACATTCGAACGCGCTACGTCGCCAGATGAAATAAATCGAACAGTTTCAGATTCAGAAAAGCAAAGCATGTATGAGCAATACGTAGCGCCTAATTTTGTCGACATTGGGCCAAAATGCATTAAATCAGTAGTTTGCCTGTATACCATGACGCCAAATGGCGACTTTATCATCGATCATCATCCGAACCATTCTGATGTATTGTTGGCTTCGGCCTGTTCGGGGCACGGGTTTAAACATTCGGCGGCCGTCGGGCAAATTCTATCCGACCTGGCTTTGCAAGGACGTACCGAGTTTGACATAAAACCTTTTCAGCTAACAAACTTTTCGACGCATACTACGTAACAAAAACATGTCGGTAATTACAGGCTACGTTACGTCAAACTGCACAAAGGCAATACGTTGGCGAAACAATCGACACTGGAATCCGATTGTACCTGTAAAAACAAATCGGTACGTCCTCCTGATCAAGATTGGTCTCTTAACCAAATGTTACCATGAAGCAGCTAGCTATTGCCATTGCGTTATTAACAGGAGTAATTTCCGCCACATACGCTCAGCAAAACGCAACGCCGGCCTCGACGACGGCTTTACTGCCCATGCGCCTGACTACAACCGCTTTTTCTGACGGAGGGATTATTCCCGTGAAATTTTCCCAGGCGGCCCCAAACGCAGCACCGGGCGGAGGAACATCGCCTGCTTTGAGTTGGTCTGACGTACCACCAGGTACTCAGAGCTTTGTGTTGCACATGCATGACGTAGATGTCAGCCGAAACAAAACGACCGACGATAACCTGCATTGGCTAGTCTGGAATATACCCGCTACAGCGACGAGTCTTCCCGAAGGCGTTCCGGCGGGTGCGCAATTGGCCGATGGCAGTTACCAGATGAATGTGTTTACAGCGGGTTATCGGGGGCCGGGCGCTGCAGCTTCGGGGCCTTTGCACCACTACGTATTCGAACTATATGCGCTGGATACTAAACTTGATGTTAAACCGAGTGCGGGCGGTTCGGAGACGCGGATGGCCGTCTTAAAAGCTATCGATGGGCATGTTTTAGGGAAAGCTGGGTATGTGGGTTTATTTAAACGTCCGCAGTAACCGTTCCGAATTGTAATTTGATATTTATGAAAACCATTCACATACGAGTTTTTTTGCTGTTTCTTCTGCAATTCCTTGTCATTAATCAACTACTGGCTCAGACAGAATTTGACTTTCGAAAAGTTCGTTGGGGTTTTTCGCCGAAACAGGTTCGGGATGCTGATACGCTAAAGCCTACGTCGGTCAAGAAAGAGCAACTTGTTTATGCCCGCGTGCCCTTGGCTGGCCGAACGGTAGGGCTTGAGTATGAATTTAATGGCGACTCGCTGCTGTCAGCAAACTATTTTTACTACGTACTGCCGGGCGTTTCTGAAGCCGACGTAAAACAGCTCGCCATCGACTTAGCGGCATTGATAACGGACAAATACGGCAAAGGAAAAACCGCGCAGGTTGGCGAACTCCAGACCGTTACGTGGCTGACGCCCCGGACCCAAATCCGGCTGGCTTTAGGAAATGCCAATCGAGGTTGGTCTGTAGAAGTGACGTACCTCTGCCGGGTCTGTTCAGGCGATCCCCAAGACGCTAAACGGGCTAAAGAACCCTGGAAACCGTTAAAAGAGGTCCAGGATTTGTAGCCATTTGTCTCCGTAATTTCAGGTGAATTGACCGGATTTGCAGTTTCTTAAATCGGATGAGCGATATTCGTACATTCATCAGAATACCATGATCAAAGCCATATCGATAAGCGACTTTCTACGGTTTGACGATCCCATACCGCTTGCCGATGTGCGTACACCTGCCGAATTTACGCATGGACATATTCCCGGCGCATTCAATTTGCCATTGTTTAGCAATGAGGAGCGGGTGCAGGTTGGTACTACGTATAAACAGGTCGGACGAGAAGCTGCGATTCTGCTGGGGTTTGACCTGACGGGACCAAAATGGTCGGGGTTTATCCGGCAGGCTTTGGATATGGCTCCCGACAAGAAAATTGCCGTGCATTGCTGGCGGGGCGGTATGCGAAGTGGCGCAATGGCTTGGGCGCTAAGTTTATACGGTTTTGAGGTTTACCTGATTGAAGGGGGTTATAAGCAATATCGCCGTTGGGTACTTGAGCAGTTTGCAGCTGTCTTTCAACTGGTTATTCTTGGCGGTATGACAGGATCGGGCAAAACCAGAATCCTTCAGCAACTCCAGGCAATGGACCAGCAGGTTATCGATCTGGAAGATTTGGCGCAGCACCAGGGTTCATCATATGGAACTCTTAACCGATTGATACAGCCAACGCAGGAACAATTTGAAAATAACCTTGCCGATACATTAAAAAAGCTGGATCGGCAACGCCCTATTTGGGTAGAGGACGAAAGCCTGAAGATTGGGAAACTAATCATTCCGAATCCATTCTGGCGCCAGATGGGAGCGGCTGTACTAATTGATATTCAGGTTGATCTGGAACGACGGATTGCGAATCTGGTTGATGAGTATGGTAAGCTGGACAAAGATTTTCTCATTACCTGCACCCAGCGCATCCACAAACAACTCGGTCCCCTCCAGACCAAACAGTCTGTTGCAGCCATTCAGGAAAATCGGATGGAGGATTTTATTCGATTGGCACTGGTTTATTACGACAAAAGCTATCGAAACGGGTTGAGCAGACGGAACGAGGATCAGGTTTTTTCGCTTCTGCTTTCAAACTCAGATACCATTTATTGCGCTGAACAATTAGTAGAATTCAGTACGTCCGTGCTAAAAAACAGCGTTCAAACGAATGAATACACCAACGGTTAAACTTACTCAATACTCGCACGGAGCTGGCTGTGGCTGTAAAATCAGTCCGGCTATTCTCGATAAAATATTACACAGTCCACTGGCGCAACTTGCTGACCCGCGTTTGCTGGTTGGTAACGACAAACGCGACGATGCCGCTGTTTTGGACCTGGGGAATGGGACAGCACTCATTTCGACAACCGATTTTTTTATGCCGATTGTGGATGATGCCTACGATTTCGGACGTATCGCTTCAGCCAACGCGATCAGCGATGTGTATGCGATGGGTGGGAAGCCCATTCTGGCAATTGCGATTCTGGGTTGGCCAATCAATAGTATACCGCCCGAAGTAGCCCAAAAGGTTTTAGAGGGATCGAGGGCTATTTGCGCCGAAGCAGGTATTACGTTGGCCGGCGGCCATAGCATCGACTGTCCTGAACCCGTTTTTGGATTGGCTGTCAATGGGTTAGTGAATATCCCGCAATTAAAACAGAATTCCACCGCTACGGCTGGCTGTCGATTATACCTGACCAAATCACTTGGTGTTGGAATTCTTTCTACGGCTCAAAAAAGGGATATACTACGTACCGAAGATGCCGCCATCGCGTTAAAAAGTATGACGACCTTAAATAAGCTGGGTGAGGTATTTGGACAGCTTGAAGGCGTTAAAGCCATGACCGACGTAACAGGTTTTGGTCTGTTGGGGCACCTTGCCGAAATGTGCGAAGGTAGTGGGGTTTCAGCTGTAGTAGAATTCGATAACGTACCGATTATCAGCAACCTCGATTATTACCTTGAACAAGGTTGCTACCCCGGTGGCACGCAACGTAACTGGGCGAGCTATGGTCATAAAGTAGGATCTTTGACCGATAAGCAGAAATATGTGTTAGCCGATCCCCAAACCAGTGGGGGCCTGCTAGTGGCTGTTACGCCGGAACATGCCCCCGAAGTAGAGCAGATTTTGCAGGAACATGGATATCCGAGCCAGCGCTTAGGCTGGCTAAAGCCGCAAGAGGGTGGTCCGCTGATATCAGTTGTATAACCACTTCTGCATTTATTCAACGGAATTTTGGGGCTGTATGAAACGTGCTTCCCACTGATACAGCCAGTCCGAAATCTTGCCAAGTAGAGACGTAGAAGCTAGATAGATATACATCAGAAACAGGATTTTAAAGAATCCCCGGCGGAACGTAAAGGGAACGTTCGCTCCTTCAATGTGCAAAATCAGGAAATCAAAGAGTACGTAAGTCGCCAGTATCCAAAAGAGTGTGAATTGTCCCTTTCTGTCGCGGAAGATGATGATATTCAACGTAGTAAGTGCCAGAAATACATAGACGGCGTAGTTCCAGTAAGTCTGGTGGAGCAGTACCGTATCGGTCATAGTGCCGTAGATGGTGAATAATTTAGTAAAGTAATTTCCCGTTACGTTTTGAAGGGCTCCTAAATGCGTTCTGGCGGGCAATGCTACGTATCCGCGCAGAAAAATGTAATTCCAAAAAACAAAGGGTAGGAGACAGGCGACAAATAACGCCGATGCCTTCATGAGTGCCTTGCCTGCCGAAGGACGTAACGAGTTGATAAACAACAGCAGTGAGCCAATTGAAACAAACAAAATGGTTTCAGTACGTGTCCAGCAGGCAAAGACAAAGAACAATGTAGCCGCAATCAACGTACTACGTTGTGAATCATCAAAATAGCGCTGTAACAGCATAACACCAACTGCGAAAAAAGCTGCGTTTGCCCAGTCAGTTTGAACGAGAAATGTGTAAGCGAACAGTTCCGGACTACAGGCTAGAATGGTGATCAGAAAACCAGCCAGCAGCGGGTGAATGCGCTCCCGCATCTCGGCGTAGATAAACAAACCGAAGGCCATTACCAGAATCGTAAGCCACAATTTTCCGAAAGCAAACGTACCAATTCCCCCAGCCGCCAGTAGGTAAAGTATCTGCTGCATGGCCGTAAATGGCGCATAAAAAGGCTGGTTACTGAATACAGATACGGACGGCAGATGTTCCGTAAATACCGATGAAACCAGCGTATGTTCTTTCACCGCAAACGTAGCAAGCAAGTCCGGCCCGACGATGGTATCGAACGGTAAATTTGGATACCACGCACATTTCCAGGCACTAATAAACAGCAGATACCCCCAGAAAACCAGAAAGGGTAATTCATACAAACGAACCATAAACTGGTGTCGGGCCAACGTAGTACGCAGATACGCGGACTGTCCACGTAACAGCAGTACTGATAAAACGGCCAGTATGCCAAGTCCGATGAACATGGGCAATCGCGCAATAGGCACTTGGGCAAACTGAAGCACAAAAGGTAACACGGAGCTTATACCCAGCCCTGCCAGCATCGATAATCCCAGCAAACTCAGCCCGTTCGAAACCGGGCGAAGTCGGGTCACGACGCCAAAACCGGTTAGAAACTGAGCAAGAACAAGATACGTAACAGCTAGCGTCATTGCTTCGATTTGTAGTAAGCCCGCGCTTGATCGGGTGTGTAGGCGAAAAAATGCGGATCGTATTTTTTGAACTCACCCAGCACCAGGGGGCGGTTGTGTTCTTTAAAAGTCAACAGGAAAATCTTGTTTTCGAACACCCAGAACGTGTGCGTGGCTCGCTGGAGTAACGAATCGGGTGCCGTCATATCCAGCAAATGAACTGATTTGCCGAGGTGATAATATAAACTGCTCGGATATAGCCAGTTGTAACCCGTCGATTTGCCCAGATTATAGGCATTGCGAATCAGGTAACGTTGTGGAGGAATCAAAAAATAGTCGTTAGGCTGGCAACGCTGACGAATGAGATCGAGATAGGGACTTGCCTGCGCGTAACCTTCCTGTCGACGTTCAGCAACGGAGGTCTTTTGGCTCAATCGCTGGCGCTGGTTGTAAAATCGACTGATCGAATCGGTGAGCCATTCCTGATTTAAAGGCAACCAAAGCAATATGCCTACCAGCGTACAACTGACAATCAGATACATAAACTGTACGTACCAGTATCGCCGACGGTGGCTGGCTGCGTAAAATCGGTCCGAAAAAATCGACATGCCGGAATGATGAATAAGACGTAGCGCGAATATAGATTACCGGCCCAACATAGATGCTACGTAACGGGTCATCAGCATTCGGTTGATAACGTTATATTTGCGTGAATATAACGACCTGGCGCAATAACAAACGAATGCTCAACTTTACGTTACGTACCGCTTTTGCGGCAGTATTGATTACTAGTGTATTGACAGTGAACGTATTGGCGCAAGCTGATACGGCTGGTACCAGCCGTGTCTTTAGTTTGGGTGAAGTAACTGTGTTGGGCCGACGAGGAATAGACTCAACAAATACAGCTTCGAGCCAACGTATCGAAGCTTTTAACCGGCTCGATGTTGGACGCGCGCTGAATTTGTTGCCCGGTATCAACGTGTCCAGCGTTGGAGCACGTAACGAAACGATGGTATATGTGCGGGGCTTCGATCTTAGACAGGTGCCGGTTTTTATCGACGGTATTCCGGTTTACGTCCCCTACGATGGCTACGTTGATTTAGGTCGATTCACTACGTTCGATCTGGCTGAAGTGAACGTAGCAAAAGGGTTTTCGTCAGTGACCTACGGCCCCAATACCCTGGGCGGAGCGATCAATCTGGTTTCTCGTAGACCGCAGAAAAAGCTGGAATTTGATGGGCGGGCCGGTTGGTTAAGTGGGCAGGGGCGTCGACTGAATCTGAACATTGGCAGTAATCTGGGAAAGTTTTATATTCAGGGATCGGCCTCGCAACTGAAGCAGGAAACGTTTCCGCTGTCGGCCGATTTTGCACCACAGACGCAGGAGGATGGCGGCAATCGCGAAAATGCGTACCGAAACGATCGGAAATACAGCCTCAAGGTTGGCTTTACACCAAACGCAACTGACGAATATACAATCAGTTATATCAATCAGCACGGCACCAAAGGCACACCGCCCTACGTCGGGGGCGATTCCCGGCAAACGGCTCGATTCTGGCAATGGCCGTATTGGGATAAAGAAAGCTGGTATTTTATTTCTCGTACGGCCATCACAACGAATAGTTACCTGAAGGTTCGACTTTTTTACGATAAGTTTAAAAACCTGCTGAGTGCCTTCGACAACAATACATACACGACGCAGACGCGGGGTTCTTCATTCAACAGTTACTACAACGACGATACTAAAGGTGGTTCGCTTGAATATGGTGCCCGACTGGCCACTAGTCATAACCTGAAAGCGTCAATTCATTACAAACAGGATCGTCACCAGGAAAACAATGCAGGTGAACCGGTACGTAACTTCGTCGATCAGACGCTATCGTTTGGTGTGGAAGATGTCATTGCGCTGGGAAGTCGGTTTTCGCTCGTTCCGGGAATTAGTTACAACAGTCGGACAAGTTTACAAGCCGAGAACTACAACAGCACGACCAAAACGATTTTGCCATTTCCCGGTAATAATAGCGATGCGTTAAACGCCCAGGCTGGCCTTTTTTACAACCCAGAGGAGCAACGACAACTGAGCCTGACGGTCGCTAAGAAAACTCGTTTCGCTACTGTAAAGGATCGGTATTCGTATCGAATGGGTGCCGCTATTCCGAACCCTGATTTAAAAGCAGAATCGGCGCTGCACCTCGAAGCTGCCTACGCTGATCAATGGAGCAAATACGTAGCAGTCCAGGCCAGCGCGTTCTATAGCCGACTGACCGATGCTATTCAGCAGGTGAACAACGTACAGCCAAACGTTTATCAATTTCAGAACACGGGTCTGGCTGTATTTTATGGAGGAGACGTATCACTTAAAATTCCGGTGAGTACAGCGTTTCAGGCGGGTGTTCAATATTCGTACATCCACCGGGAAAACTTAAGTACACCCGATTTGAAATTTATCGACGTACCTGAAAACAAAGTGTTTGTCTATGCGCAGGCCCAGTTACTACGTCGGGTTGGTTTAATTGGTAACGTTGAGTATAACTCGAGTCGGTATAGCACTAGCTACGGTACACAGGCGGGCGGTTTTATGGTTGCGAATGCTAAAGGAAATGTTCGCATCCAACGATACGTCAGTGTGGAAGGCGGGGTGAATAATATCTTCGACCGGAATTATGCATTAGCTGAAGGCTTCCCGGAACCGGGCCGAAATTTCTTTGTTAATCTGGTGATTAGTAATCTGTAAACCCATTATGAACTCCCTAAGCTTACGTAGCAAAACGATTGCCCAATCCGCTTTCTTCATCGCTTTATGTTTACTGGCACCAAGCGTTCGCGCCCAGACAATTACGATCTCCGGCGAAGTTACAAAACCGCTTACTTTACAGGCTGCCGATCTGAAAGCCATGACCCATACCGACGTAACGGCGAAGGAGCGAGATGGTAAAGAACATACCTATGCGGGTGTTCCTCTGGTCGATCTGCTCAAACAGGCGGGCGCTACGTTAGGCAGCGAACTCCGGGGCGAAAACCTGACAAAATACGTAGTAGTGAAAGCTATAGATGGTTACGAGGTTGTATTTGCCCTTCCTGAAATAGACCCAGAATTTGCTACCAGAACCATTATTCTGGCCGATGCTGTTGATGGCGCTCCGCTTGCGCAGGGCGTCGGACCGTTTCGCGTGGTGGTTCCCGGTGAGAAAAAACCAGCCCGCTGGATTCGCGAAGTAAAATCAATTGAAGTACGGTTTGCTAAGTAATAATGTTGTCTGCATGATAACATACTGTTAAAAGATGCGTATCTGGCTACTTGGTTTTATTTGTTTAGTCGCTCTGGGCGTTTCTGCCTGGACAGCGATTGATGACCCTGTGCCAACTGGTCCTTATACACTTCACTATCCCGCTGCGTTTGGCGGTCGGTTCACCATTCCTACGGATAATCCAACGACGCAGGAAGGCGTTTACCTGGGGCGAATGTTGTTTTATGATCCAAAATTATCGTCAACCCAAACCATTTCCTGCGCAAGTTGCCATCAACAAGCGCGGGCTTTTACGGATGGACTTCCGTTGAGCGTAGGCGTCAGTGGTAAACTCACCCAGCGCAATTCAATGTCGTTGACGAATTTACTTTGGGTACGGCAATTATTTTGGGATGGACGCTCAAACAGTTTAGAAGAACAGGCCTTGGTTCCCCTTGGGCATGCCGATGAAATGGGGTCGAAAACTGGCGAAGCAGCCCAGCGATTGCAGAAAACAGCGCCTTATCCAGCCTTATTTAAAAAAGTGTTTGGCTCCGATACCATTACCGACGCACGCATTGGCAAAGCCATCGCTCAGTTCGAACGAACCCTGATTTCGGCTAATTCGCGCTACGATCAGTATTTGCAGGGAACGTATCAGTTGACTGAATCGGAGAAACGAGGGATGCAGCTTTTCAATACGTCGCCTTCCCTGGAACGTAACACGCGCGGAGGTAACTGCGCACATTGCCACGGTGGACCAAAATTATATCAGGAAGTATTTCACAACAACGGTCTCGACCAACGGGTGAAAGATGCTGGTCGACAGGCTATTACCGGGCTTGCTCTGGACAAAGGACGATTCCGCGTGCCGACCCTGCGTAACATCGCCCTCACCGCTCCTTACATGCACGATGGACGATTTGCTACGTTAGACGCTGTTCTGGATCATTACAGCGAACATATTCAAAACAGCCCAACGCTGAGTCGCGAATTGCCGGCGGAAACAAATGGTTTTCATTTGACACGTAATGAAAAGTCTGAGTTGATTGCGTTTATGCATTTATTTACGGATAGTACGTTCGTCAATAAGCCCGAGTTCGCCAATCCGCATCATCGTATAAAGTAGCGCGTACTGTTTATCGTATTTATGAAAAAGTTAATTCTGATTTTGCTTCTTTGTCCGTCAAGTCTATTCGCTCAGTCGTTGCGAGTAGCGGTGGCGGCAAATGCGCAGTTTGTGATGGAGCAACTGAAAACTGCTTTCCAGAAACAAACAGGTATCAATGTCGAATCTATCGTAAACTCATCTGGAAAACTGACTACGCAAATTCAGCAGGGCGCGCCGTACGATGTGTTTTTATCGGCCGATATGGAATATCCACAAACGCTGCATAAAGCTGGATTTACGCTGGAGGCACCGGTAGTTTATGCGTACGGGTCGTTGGTCTTGTGGACGGCAGGCGATTTAACCGTCGGTGCTGATTTGAAAGTGCTATCTGAACCGGGTGTTCGCCATATAGCGATTGCCAATCCAGCGACCGCCCCTTATGGCGAAGCGGCCATCTCGTTCCTGAAAACCAGAAAATTGCTGGAAAAAATACAGCCAAAAATTGTCTACGGCGAAAGCATTGCGCAGGTGAATCAATACATTTTATCGGGTTCGGCTGAGATAGGTTTCACCGCTAAATCAGTTGTGCTTGACCCCAGTCTTACCAAGCGCGGTCATTGGGTTGATATACCAACAACAGGATATTCGCCTATTGCACAAGGTGTTGTGGTGTTGAAACGTACCGAGCAAGCCAAAGCCGCTCAACAATTTCTTGCTTTTTTGGGGAGCCCGGCAGCACGACGTATTTTGCAGAAATTTGGATACCAAATAAAATAATGAGCGATGAACGATGAGTGATAGGTTTACCGACGCCGTCCAAAATATACGCGTCAGCCAACTTACCACTCATCGTTCATCGCTCATCATTACTAGCACTCATTTATGCCCATCGACTGGGGACCTATCTGGCTCACGCTACGCTTAGCGGGAATTACCACACTGCTATTATTGCTGATTGGTGTGCCGTTGGCGGGTTGGCTGGCGTTGAGTCGGTTCCGATTTAAGCCGGTCGTTGAAGCCATAATTAGTTTGCCGCTAGTTTTACCTCCGTCTGTTGTCGGTTTCTATCTGTTGCTGACATTCAGTCCGACGAGTGCGCTGGGAGCCTGGTTACTAAAAACCGTTAACGTGCAGTTAGTTTTTTCGTTTGAAGGATTAGTGGTGGCTTCATTGATTTACAGTCTACCGTTTATGGTCCATCCGATTCAGGCAGGGATAGAGAACCTGCCTGTTTCCTGGCGTGAAGCTTCGTATACCCTTGGGCAATCGTCAATTCGAACGCTGTGGCGAGTACTTTTGCCCAACTGCAAACCCGCTTTGTTGACAGGAATCGTGTTAACGTTTGCCCACACAATTGGTGAATTCGGCTTAGTTTTGATGATTGGTGGAAACCTGCCGGGTCAGACTCGGGTAGCTTCCATTGCTATCTACGACGAAGTTGAACTGCTTCATTTCCAGACGGCTCATGCGTATGCCGCTTTATTATTAGCCGTGTCTTTTAGTATTCTTCTGGTGGTTTACGCCATTAACAAACGGGTAACGGTATGATCGCCATCGACGTAGCAATACCTCGCCTGTTTGCCGAAGGTTCCGGTGAACTTCGTGTAAAGGTTGACCTGAAAATAGGTGATCTTACTGCGCTGGTTGGGCCGTCAGGATCGGGGAAAACGACCTTGCTACGTGTATTGGCCGGTCTGGAAACTGCTCGGCAGGGACGTATCGTGGTTGATGATTTGGTCTGGCTCGATACGCATCGACGAATAAATCGAGCTCCGCAGCAGCGATCGATTGGTTACGTTTTTCAGGATACGGCTCTGTTTCCAAATATGACCGTTCGGGAAAATATTCAGTACGCTGTGGCAAACGATCAACAACCGCTTGTTAATGAACTTATTGAAGCAACAGGACTGCAATCGTTTGTCAATCAGAAACCAGCCCGGTTGTCGGGTGGGCAACGGCAACGGGTGGCGCTGGCCCGGGCGCTGGTACGTCGCCCCAAATTGTTGTTGCTCGATGAGCCTTTTGCCGCACTCGATGCGCAGGCCAGCCAGATGCTACGTCAGGTATTACGCGAACTGCATCAAAACTGGGGCACCACTACGTTGCTGGTCAGTCACCATGTCATCGACGTAGCGGCCCTAGCAGACCGTGTGATTACGTTGGTACAAGGCCAGGTTGACGCTGACCGACAGGTCGATCAACGTAGCGAATCGAGCCCATTTCAAGAACGTATCACGCGGATTGAGTATAACAAGACTCAACATCAATGGATTATCGAAACCGAAACAACGCAGCTAACCTCTAAAAACCTCGCCTGGAGTCAACGACACGTGGGCGATTGGTTGACGTTTGAGGCATAATATTTCCTACATCAAACGTCATCCATCATCATTCTAGCTTTATTCCTGATTGATCTGTGATCAGGCCTTTGATGCCCCAGCCGCCGAAGCTTTCCGAAACGGCGAACCAGATTTCGTTCTTTCCCTGCCTGAGATCCAGATAAATAGCGTCGAAATAACCTATAGTACCCAGAAATCGGTAATCTCGCGACAAAAACTCATCCTGCCCACCGTAAACCAGTTTTCCATTGGTATACACTCTGACTTCATCGCTGAAACCCAACCGAAGTTTCTTGATCTGTGGCTTTTCGGACACGATAATAAATTTGGCAAAAACGGTGTTACTGGTTTCGCTCAGTTTGCTAATAGGGGAGAAGTTGACCGTTCCCGAGTTTTCGGCTGATAATTTTTGCCAGATTAACTGACTAGCCAGCTCTTTGGGGATTGTATAGCTACTTTCAAGCCGTTTTTTATCGAACGTATTCGAAACCTGCCAACTGGAAATCGTGCCCGATTGAGCCGCTTCTTCCGCTTTAAACTTACCTTGCAAGGGTGGATTATCCCGTTTCGTATACTGAAAATTGGCAAAACGTGTAGGAACAGGTGCGGTATTCTCCAGACTAATACTTCCAGCGTAGGGCGTGCGTTTAAGTTTGTGAATCACGAATGCTGGTTTGCTATGATCACCAACGTATACTTCCGCCTGCGTGCCGCTAACAAGAAGTTTAATATGCACCCATTCATTGAGCGGGTACGTAACAGCCGTTGAATAACCATCGCCATAATAAAGCTGCCAGGCCGCTTGCTGGTTGTAAACAGGCGTGTACTGAAGCGCGTCGGGATTGCCTAGCTGATGCGGACGTAAATAAACGGATTCATAATTGTCTTTATCCTGCATGCGGAAACGAACGCCCGGAAAATAACGGCCTTTCGCCAACATCATGTCAAATTCAATGATTCCGTTAAGAAACGTATCGTCTTTGAGGTAAGCAGTTCCTTCAGTAAGCAGAATGCCTTCTTTGCCCTGAAATGTTTCTTTTGACATTTTTCCGACGATTTCCCAATGCGAATCATCGAACGGAGCGGTCGTCTGCGCAAGCACGTAGCGGCTAACTAATAAGCTGAAAACAAGCAGGATTGATTTCATTTGTTTCCTTACATTTGACTGTATAGAAGCAAACATCCAACTTGACGGATACATGGACAATTCAAAGTTGTTCAACCCGTGTTCAAGTTTGCACAAATACGTAATGAACTGAACTTGAGTAGTTAATGGTATCGGAACAGCAAGACTGGCAACTGGCTCGGTGTCGTCAGTTGATTGAAGAAAAAGTTGCCTGGGGAAATTCAGAAGGCTGGTCGACGCAGGATTTTGAGCAATTAAGCGAACGCATCGCCGAGCAGACGAACGTAGCGTTAAGCGTCACAACGCTCAAGCGGGTATGGGGTCGTGTGAAATACCAATCGGCACCGACA
Source organism: Spirosoma flavus (assembly GCF_054778555.1). NCBI lineage: Bacteria > Pseudomonadati > Bacteroidota > Cytophagia > Cytophagales > Cytophagaceae > Spirosoma > Spirosoma flavus. Next base: position 433,668 of record NZ_BAAGZL010000002.1, on the reverse strand, counting down.
GCTACTACATTGAATGCCTTAGTTCAGTTCGTCGGCTACGAAAACTGGCAGCAGTTCAAAAAGGGACTACAGCCTGATTCAACACCAGCTGAAACTCTGGAACGTACCGTAACAATCAATCCCCACGCCATACTACCAAATTCGTCCCGCCGTTGGTGGCTTGGTGGACTGCTCGCAGTAGGTCTGATTGGCGTGTCGGCAATTTTCCTGAATTACATGCGGCACCGACCGCTTACGCCAGAAAATTTTTCGTTCAGTAGCCAGGCCGTTACGAAAGGAATTCCTAATTCGGTGGTGTTTCATTACAATGCTACGTCATCACCCACCGACTCAATATTTATTCAACAGTCGTGGGACTCACGGCGTCGGCAACTCGTTCCGAAGAACGGTCACGAACATACGTCTATATATTACTATCCGGGCTATTTCCGGGCTAAGCTGATTATTGGCAATCAAATTGTGCAGGAGCATAATCTTCTGATTCCGTCGGAAGGTTGGAACGTAGCGGTGATGCAGGAGCCAGTACCCGTTTACTTTAAAGAAAGTGAAGTGCGTCAAAAGGGTAGTTTAGGTATTCCGGTTTCTCTGATTGAACAACAGAATATTCCGATGCAGCCCAAGCCTCCAACCGTTCGTTACCGATACATAAAAGAGTTTAACAATCTTCGGAGTGATAACTTTACGATGGAGACCCGACTAAAAAATGATTATCAAAAAGGCTCGTCGATTTGTCAGCGGGTTACCATTATGATTCATTGTAAAAATGGATACTTTTCTATTCCGCTATCGGCTAAAGGTTGTGTTGGTGACTTAGGTATTTATTTGCCAGACCATTACGCCGATGCAAAAGACACTAATTTATCGGCTTTTGGTGTGGATTTGTCGAAATGGGTGAACGTTCGTTGTGAAGTACGAAATGGATTGGCGAAAGTGTTTGTAGCTAGTAGAAAGGCTTACGAAGTTCAATTATCTGCTGAAGCAAAAGACATTGTGGGGATAAGCTACGACTTTGAAGGCACCGGTTCAGTTGATGCGATCCGATTGGCAAAACCGAATGGTGACGTAGTGTTTGAAGATACTTTTGATTCACCAGTTACGGCTAAAAATCATTTATAATATACTGTAAATCAGTGATTTTGATGTTTTATGGTTTGAACTAACGGAGCTCGTCAGACGTTTACTAAATGTAGCCTCAACGTCTATTTATGCCTGATTTTAATCCATCCTATATACTTTATACTGCCGATTCTCTGAATGGGAGGGGAGAAGCTGTACTGGCCAAATTTCCGGAAGCGGAAGCCCTTGAAGTGAAGCAGCATAATCGATTACCTGAACTGGGTATGAATCATTTTAAGATTAAATCCGACGTACTGGTACTGGGTCGATTGAAGTCGCAGGATATTAAGTGGAGTGGACGTAGCGCGGATTATATAGCGCCAAGTCTGGCCAACGGTTGTTTCGGTGGTTGTGCGTATTGCTACGTTGACCGACATAAAACCGTAAATCCCATTACGCTCTTTACTAATGTAGAAGAAAATATTGCTTCGGTCGACCATCACGTGATGAGCCTTCCCTGGCCAAAGGCAATCAATCAAACTGATCCTGAATTTTATACATACGACATTGGCTGTAACTCCGATATCGCTATTGACTACAGTTTGACCGACGGCATTCGGCAAGTGTTTGAATTCTACCGCGCCCACCCAAGAGCAAAAGCTACGTTTGCTACGAAGTTTGTGAATCAGGCGATGCTCAAATTCGATCCGCAGCGAAAAATACGCATCCGGTTCAGCCTGATGCCCAGCCACGTAAGTAAACTAGTCGATGTTCGTACGGACAGCATCGAGAAACGTATTGCGGCCATCAACGATTTCTATGACGCTGGTTACGAAGTACATGTAAATTTTTCTCCCGTCATTGTTTACGGCGGGAAGCAGTGGCGCAACGATTACCGTGATTTATTTCGTCAGCTCGATGCATCACTACGTCCCGAAGTTCGGGCGCAGCTCAAATGCGAAGTGATTTTCCTGACACACAATCAATGGCAGCATCAGGCCAATTTAGCCATCAATCCAAAAGCTGAAGAATTATTGTGGGTGCCTGAATTACAGGAAAGTAAAGTGAGTCAGTTTGGCGGCTGGAATATCCGCTACAATCACCAGCTCAAGCGGAAAATGGTTGATGTATTTGAAGGGCTGGTCAAAGATGAGATTCCGTGGTGTGAGATTCGATACATTTTCTGAACCGGTTTCCGAACCGGGATTTCAACAAGGTTGGAACGATTTTCAGGATTTGTTTACGTTGCAGAAGAATCATGTAAACAAATCCTGAAAATCGTTCCAACCTTGTTGAAATCCCGGTTCAGACTACCGACTATGTTGCTTCACGTACTCATCCATGGAGAATCGACCAGAGCCGAGGACCAGAAATAATAGTAGCAGTCCCAGCACAATCAGCGAAAGCCATAGTTCCGAGTTTAAAGGAGAAAATCCCTGGCGAATATTGACAAAGAAGACAGCCGCTATCAGAATTGGTAGCTGAATGATACACATAAGCCGCGTAAGACAACCCACCATAATCAGAAAACCACCCATTAAATGGGCAAACGCAACGTAATGAACGGCCATGACCGCATAAAGGTCAAAATGTAACCCACCCACCAGATTATGCAGGTAGGTTGTATCACTAATAAAACTTATGCCTTTCAGCACCAGAATAATCCCCAGCATAATGCGGAGAGCGTCTGTCCAGGCGGGGTGATGCGTATCGCCCCAATGCTCAATACGATGTAATACGTTCATACGAGTAAGCATTTAGTGAAACTGTACCGAATATATAAAATGGTTACGTCCAAATCAAGCTGAGCGCGAACCAGTTAGGGGTTCCGGGAGAATAAATTGCATCCAAATAGACTGATTAGTTAACAAATAGGCAGTTGAGTTAACCACCTTGGGGCACAATTTTGTATCTTTGACTAGTCATGAAAGCAAAATCTGCCCCAAAGGCTGGCTTTACACCAGCTACGCTTACGTTCCTCCGAGACCTTGTTCAGAATAATAATCGAGAGTGGTTTCAGACCAATCGACCCCGATACGATGCGGCTAAAGCTGAACTTTGTAACGTAGTAGAACAGGTGCTGGCCGGTCTTGCGCCTTATGAACCGTTGGCCAATACGTCTGTTAAAGACTGCGTTTTCCGCATCAACCGCGACATTCGTTTCTCTAAAGATAAAAAACCGTATAAGTCAAATCTGGCATTTGCGATTGGGCCCGGCGGCCGACACTCGGGACGTATCGATTACTACGTACATATACAGCCTGATAATCAATCGTTTCTGGGGGCGGGTATGTGGCAGCCGACACCATCTAATCTAGCTAAATTTCGGCAGGAAGTAGACTATAACGTAGATGAGTTGAGAGACATTATCGAAAATGATACGTTCAAAGCCTATTTCCCCGAAGCACATGGGGAGCAATTAAAAAGCATGCCGAAAGGCTATCCCGTCGATCATCCTGAGATTGATTTGCTTCGCCGGAAAGAATTGTTTTTTATGCATCGGTTTACTGATAAAGATGTTTTAGGCGCAAATTTTGTGGATGAATTGATACGAGGATGCCGCATCATTAAGCCCTACTGCGATTGGTTGAACTACCTGTTTTTTGACGAAAAAGAAGAGCCTGTTACGTTATTATAAGCTGGTTATACTTAGTTTATCATGTTGGTTGAGAAGCGCTACGTGAGAATTGAAAACCTTTAATTGAATTAACAAGTCATTGAACCGCTTAGAACTATGAAATTCTGCTTTATCCTTTTAATCAGTACGTTGCTGGGAACGTTTGCCCTGGCACAGACACCCTCGAATTTATCGCTTGGGTATACTTATAAAGTGACTTCTGCTCTACCGGGAAAACAGGTATACATCAGTGGGCAGCGACCCTATAACGCCAATGGCGAACTGGTTGGCACAGGAAGTATAGCCAAACAAACTGAACAGGTATTTGAGAATATCAAAGCCGCCCTGGGACGTGTCGGCATGTCGATGAGCAACGTAACACAGATAACCTATAATTATAAAGGTACGTCAGGAAAAGGGCTGGTTGAATCTTCTTTAACTCAACAAGTTGGTGAGGTTGCTAAAACGTATTTTGCGGGTGTTACAACGTCGCAGGTAGCTAAAACGAATAGTGTTGCTAAGATAGCTCAGGACGACGTTTTGATTGAAATCGAAGTGATCGCGATTAAATAAACGATATGACGCTTACTTCAGCGTACAAAAAAGCCGCTTCTAAACTAGAAGCGGCTTTTTTGTACGCTGTATTTCCTGAAAATCAGTCTACTTCAATTAACGAAACAGCTTTCGCTTCGAGTCGGCTTTCGCCCATCAGGTATTTGTCGGCAGCACGGGCAGCCTCGCGACCTTCCGAAATAGCCCATACTACCAGTGATTGGCCTCGGCGCATATCGCCCGCCGAGAATACATTTGGATTAGTAGTAGTCTGATAGTTAGTGGCTTTTACATTGCCCCGATCATCATATTCAACACCTAGTTCATCGAGCAGACCGTTATGTTGGGGGTGTAGGAAACCAGCCGCCAGCAACGCCAGTTCGCAGGGAATGTCGCGTTCAGAACCAGCTACTTCAACCATCTGCATTCGTCCGTTTTCGTTTTTCCATTCCAGATCAACGATACGTAGCGCTTTCAGATTACCATTTTCGTCGCCCACAAATTCTTTGGTATTTATAGACCAGTGCCGGTCACAACCTTCCTCGTGCGACGTACTGGTACGTAGCATCATTGGCCAGTTGGGCCAGGGCGTGTTTTCTGCCCGATCTTTGGGGGGCATTGGCATTAGTTCAATTTGCGTAACCGACTTGGCTCCATGCCGGTTCGACGTGCCCACACAGTCTGAACCGGTGTCACCGCCACCAATCACTACTACGTTCTTATCGGTGGCCCAAAGTTCGCCATCGCCGTATTTTTCGCCCTGGTGATCTACTTCTACGGGCCGGCCGGCGTTACGTTTGTTTTGCTGACTCAGAAATTCCATAGCTGGATAAATTCCTTTCAGTGAACGTCCGGGAATTGGTAAATCGCGTGGAACGGTAGAACCGCCAGTCAGCATCACCAGATCGAAATCATTCAGCAAGTCTTTGGTTTTCAGATCGACACCGACATTAACGCCCGTTTTGAAGGTAATGCCTTCGTCTTCCATAACGGCTAGCCTTCGGTCGATGGTCCATTTCTCCAGTTTGAAATCAGGGATACCATAACGGAGCAGTCCGCCAATCTGATCGGCCCGTTCAAAGACGGTCACCGTATGGCCCGCCTTATTAAGCTGAGCGGCAGCTGCCAAACCGGCTGGTCCAGAGCCAACTACTGCTATTTTTTTACCTGTATGTTCTTTGGGTAACTTCGGCGTTACGTATCCCCGTTCAAAAGCGACTTCTGCAATTGATTTTTCGATAAATTCAATCGCCACTGGCGGCTTGTTAATTCCCAGAACGCAGGATGCTTCGCAGGGTGCTGGACAAATACGACCCGTAAATTCCGGGAAATTGTTGGTTGTACTCAGAATTTCGTACGCGTAAGCCCAGTTCTGCTCATACACCGCATCGTTAAATTCGGGAATGATATTTCCGAGCGGACACCCGCTATGGCAGAACGGAGTGCCGCAATCCATACAACGAGCTGCCTGCCGACCAGAATCCTGTTCGGAATGCGGTACGTCAATTTCCTTGTAATCGTGAATACGTTCCTGGGGCGCACGCTTTTTGGGTAACTCACGTGCAAATTCTAAAAATCCGGTAGGTTTTCCCATCTTATTTTATACTCAACCGTGCGTTACGTCCACGGTAATATCTTGATAAACAATATTTTTATCACGGATCTGGTCGGCCAGCGAAATGCCTCGACCTGCCAGCGCCTGCCGGAAATCGCTTGGCATCACTTTCACAAACTGACCGATTAGATTGTCCCAAGCCTGAATCAGCGAAAGGGCTACGTTGCTGGTTGTATACTGGAAATGTTTATCGACGTATTCCCGTACAATGCCCTGATCTTCCTCATTTAAAGGCTCGAGGCTCACCATCTCCATGTTCACTTTAGATGCGAACGTACCGTCCAGATCCCAGACGTAGGCAACGCCCCCGGACATCCCTGCCGCAAAATTGCGTCCGGTTTTGCCCAAGATGATAGCCAGACCACCTGTCATGTATTCGAGCCCGTGGTCACCGATACCTTCAACAACTACTTTCGCTCCTGAGTTACGGACGCAGAAACGCTCGCCCGCCATACCGCGAATAAACGCTTCTCCCGACGTAGCACCGTAAAGCGATACGTTGCCGACGATGCTGTTTTCTTCCGGTTTAAACTGAGCGGCCCGGTCAGGATACACGATAAGTTGCGAACCGCAGAGACCTTTGCCAAAATAGTCATTGGCATCGCCTTCGAGTTCAAGTTTTATACCGCTTGTGCTGAAGGCTCCGAAGCTCTGGCCAGCCGTTCCACGCAGTTTTACGTGGATGGTACTTTCTGGAAGGCCAGGACCACCATACACTTTCGAAATCTCGTTCGACAGCATCGTGCCAATACTCCGGTCGATGTTTTGGACCGTAAACTCTCCATATACTGATTCTGCTGAGGCCAAAGCTGGCTTGGCTAGTTCAATCAGCTTACGGTCGAGCACTTCGTCCAGATGGTGGTTTTGCTCTTCCTGTTTGTACAAAGCAACCTCCAGATTGGTAGGCTCTCTATATAACAGCGCATCAAGGTTGACGTTTTTGTATTTCCAATGCGGGAGGTTTTGCCGCATTGTAAGCATTTGCGACTGACCGACCATTTCATTGATAGTCCGGAAGCCCAGCTCAGCCATGATCTCACGCAATTCCATTGCCAGGAACGTAAACATATTTACTACGTGCTCGGGCTTGCCCGTGAAGAGTGCGCGTAGCTCTTTATTTTGCGTCGCTACACCTACCGGGCACGTATTGAGATGGCACTTGCGCATCATAATGCATCCTGCCGCTACGAGTGCCGCCGTCGCCACACCAAATTCTTCAGCGCCGAGGAGAGCCGCAATCGCCAGATCACGACCGGTACGCATCTGACCGTCAGCCTGTACCGTAACGCGACCACGAAGTTTGTTTTTAACCAACGTCTGGTGCGCTTCGGCCAATCCTAATTCCCACGGAAGCCCGGCGTGACGAATTGAGGAGAGGGGAGAAGCCCCCGTTCCGCCATCGTGACCAGAAATCAGAATATGGTCGGCGTGCGCTTTGGCAACACCGGCTGCAATCGTTCCAACACCGGCTTCCGATACCAGTTTCACGCTGATGCGTGCTTCTCGATTGGAGTTCTTAAGGTCGGAAATCAACTGCGCCAAGTCCTCGATTGAATAAATATCGTGGTGGGGCGGGGGTGAAATCAGGCCCACGCCAGGCGTAGAGTGACGCGTCCGACCGATCCAGTCATCGACCTTAAAACCAGGTAATTGGCCACCTTCGCCGGGCTTGGCTCCCTGCGCCATTTTGATTTGCAGTTCTTTGGCGTTGGTCAGGTAGTAACTCGTCACACCAAACCGGCCCGAAGCCACTTGTTTGATGCCCGAATTCATGCTATCGCCGTTTTCGAGCGGTTTATAACGTAGCTCGTCTTCACCACCTTCTCCCGAGTTGCTTTTGCCACCAATGCGGTTCATCGCAATCGCCAGCGTCGTGTGTGCTTCCCACGAAATCGAACCGAAGGACATGGCTCCCGTTGCAAAACGCTTGAAAATGCTTTCAATCGATTCGACCTCATCCAGCGGAACAGGATTGCCTTTTTTGAACTTCAGCAAACCGCGTAACGTAATGGCTTTCTGCGTCTGATCGTCAATCAGCTTCGAGTATTTCTTGAAAAGCGCGTAATCGTTCTTCTTCGTCGACTGTTGCAGCAGGTGAATTGTGTCGGGGTTGAAAATGTGCTTTTCACCCCGTTGCTTCCACTGATAAATACCCCCTACTTCGAGCCGTGGTGCCGCCATCGGCGTGGTTGGGAATGCTACGCAGTGACGTACCAGTATTTCGCGGGCAATCTCATCGAGACCCATGCCGCCGATACGTGATACGGTACCTGTGAAGTAGCGGCTTACTACGTCCTGATTGAGGCCAAGGCACTCAAAAATCATAGCACCCTGGTATGATTGCAGCGTCGAGATGCCCATCTTCGAGAAGATTTTCAGCAACTCGCCATTCACCGCTTTTACGTAATTTTTGTAAAGTTTGTCAAGGTCGTAATCAACGGCCAGCAGTCCTTTTTCTTTAAGGTTGGCGATGGTTTCGAACGCCATATAGGGGTTCACACCCGAAGCGCCATAGCCAATCAACGTAGCAACGTGGTGGGTTTCCCATACGTCGCCCGCTTCAACTACAATACCCACTTTACCCCGTAATCCCTGACGTATCAGGTGGTGGTGAATGGCTGACGTAGCGAGCAGTGACGGAATTGGCGCGTGACTGGAATCAATAGCCCGGTCCGAAAGCACCAGAATCGAGTAGCCGTCCTGAATGGCATCTTCAGCGTAGCGGCAGATACGATCCAAAGCACGTTCCAGTGATTTCCCGTGACCGTCGGCTGTAAACAGACAGTTAATGGTTTTAGCCTGAAACTTAGGTTTATCGATAAATCGCAGTTTGTCAAACTCTTTCGTGGTCAAAACAGGCTGCTCCAGTTCAACCTGCCGGCAGTGTTCCGGTGATTCACTCAGCAGATTATACGTAGCACCCACGAACGAAATCAGCGACATAATCGAGCGCTCCCGAATCGAATCGATGGGCGGATTCGTAACCTGAGCAAACAACTGCTTGAAGTAGTGGCTCATGTGCTGACTTTGTTCCGATAGTACCGCCAATGGTACGTCGGTTCCCATCGAGCCGAGCGCTTCTTTACCCGTTTCGACCATCGGTGCCAGAATCATCCGCAAATCTTCCGACGTAAAGCCAAATGCCTGCTGCATACGTAGCAGTTTAGCGGGGTCGTAGTGATTATACGAACGTATTGGCGCTTCGAGGTCCTGAATCTTTATTTTATTATCGTCGAGCCACTGCTGGTAAGGCTTACGGGAAGAAATTTGCGCTTTGATTTCTTCATCAGCCACAATCCGGCCCTGCTCCATATCAACGAGGAACATTTTACCCGGTTGCAGACGACCTTTCGACACTACTTTCGCGGGATCAATATCGAGTACGCCCACTTCCGACGCCATAATAACGATGTCGTCGTTCGTTACCCAGAACCGTGATGGACGTAGCCCATTCCGGTCTAACGTAGCACCAACGATACGTCCGTCGGTAAATGAAATCGACGCCGGACCATCCCAGGGCTCAATCAGAGCCGCATGAAATTCATAGAAAGCTTTACGTACCGGGTCCATGTGATCGTTTCCGTCCCAAGCTTCCGGAATCAGCATCATCATCACGTGCGGCAGCGACCGGCCACTCATCACAAGTAGTTCGATCGCGTTGTCGAGGTTGGCTGAGTCTGATTGACGAGGATCGCAGATGGGCAACAGCATGTCCATCTCTTCCTTCGTAAACTTGCTCGACTCAAGTAACCCTTCTGCTGCTTTCATCCAGTTAACGTTACCCTTAACAGTGTTAATCTCACCATTATGGGCAATATAGCGGAACGGTTGGGCCAACTTCCACGATGGGAACGTATTGGTTGAGAAACGGGAGTGGACTACACCAATGGCCGAAACAACCTCCTCCTGCTGGAGATCCGGGAAGTAAGGCTCCAGTTGCAGCGTGGTTAGTTGTCCTTTATACGTAATTGTCCGACACGAAAGCGACGAGAAATAAAAATGGTCAACACCAGCTACCGTCTCGTTGATGAGCCGCGTGCTGTAGTTACGCAGAATGTAAAGTTTGCGCTCAAAATCGTCTGGATTGGTAACATCAGCAGGACGTTTAATAAACACCTGCTCCATTTGCGGTTCCGCCGAGCGAGAACCAGTACCCAAATCGCTGTTGTTGACCGGGACGACCCGGTAGCAAAGTAATTCGAGACCTAGCTTCTTCATGTTCCGGTTCAGAATGGCCCGGCATTCTTCCCGAAGCCATACATCTTTCGGAAAATACACCATACCCACACCGTACTCAAGGGCGGGGGGCAGATGAACGCCCAGCTTACGAGTTTCATCGACGAAAAACTCGTGCGGAAGTTGAATAAGCAGACCGGCTCCGTCGCCCGAATTGGGCTCGGAACCCACCGCACCCCGGTGCTCCATCCGCCGAAGCATCTGGAGAGCATCCGATACGATACGGTGTGACTTGCGACCTTTGATATGGGCCACGAAGCCAATACCGCAGTTGTCGTGTTCAAACTCGGGGCGGTAGAGACTCGCCAGTTGGTCAACCTGATCAGACATGGTCGTAACAGTGTTGGGTAATGCCGCTATTCGTGGATTACTGAATTAACAAAATCGCAACAAATAGGGGCGAATTTTAAGAAAATCAAAATTAACGGGTAGTCCGATCTGTACTTATAACTTAGAGAAGGCAATCGGACTGAAGGGCGTTTGTGACAAAGTCACGCAATATACTACTAAAAAAAGTTGGTAAAAACAGCCTTCTCCGGAATTTTATAGCGAACGGCACTAATTGTGAATTTGATTATAATTGTTCTTGAAAAGTGAATAAAAAGCAATTATAACTGACGCTCACTATATCGGAATATCATTAAAAAGCCGAAGGGTGAAAAGTCGATTTTTATCTTCTTTTCACCCTTCGGCTTTCTTCTGTGATTCGGCTGGGATTCGAACCCAGGACCCATACATTAAAAGTGTATTGCTCTACCAGCTGAGCTACCAAATCATTTCCCTTTTCGATTCGGCCAGAGCGTCGTCGTTTGGGAATGCAAAAGTAGAGGTTTGTTGCACTAAATGCAAGTATGCCTCAAAAAAAAGTTAATTGTTGAGTCAATTTTATAGCTTCAACCGCATCCCGGACATCGTGAACACGTAGGATAGAGGCCCCCTGCAGAAGCCCAACTGTGTTCAAAACCGTAGTGCCATTTAGTGATTTATCGGCGCTGATGTTCAAGGTTTTCCAGATGGTCGATTTGCGCGAAATCCCAACCAGAACCGGTTCTTCGAATAAGGCAAATTCGCGTAGGTGATTCAGCAAAAAAAAATTTTGCGATGGTGTCTTCGCGAAGCCAAATCCGGGGTCCAGAATAACGTCTTTTACTCCCAAAGCACGTAACTCGACCAACCGGGCTGCCAACTCGTCAATCACTTCAGTTACTACGTTCTCATACTTAGCCAGCGATTGCATGGTTTGTGGTGTGCCTCGCAGATGCATTAATATATATGGAACCCCCAAGGTAACTACCATCTCGAACATGGCCGGATCAAGTGTGCCGCCTGCTACGTCGTTGATCAGAACGGCTCCGGCATCAACCGCCTGACGGGCTACCGATGCCCGGAACGTATCAATAGAAAGCAGGGCGTTCGGGAAAGCCGTCAGAATTTGTTCGATGATCGGTAGTACGCGGTCGGCTTCTTGGGTGGGCGAAATGTCGGTGGCACCGGGGCGGGTTGAGTAGCCACCGATGTCAAGGAACGTAGCCCCTTCATCAAGCATCTTTCCAGCAACTTCTACGGTTTTCTCCAACGTAACGCGGCTGTCGGCGAAGAACGAATCAGGTGTTACGTTCAGGATACCCATCACGGCGGGTGTTCGCAAATCAACTAGCCTTCCCCGGCAGTTCAGCGTTTTTTTCGTAACTTTCGGCATAAAAAATAGTCGATAGTCATTAGTCGACAGTTGTAGCAATTCGTTTCCAGGCTTTGCTATCGACTAACCGCCCCGGCGAACCGTGACTATCGACTGATGACTATGAAGAATACTGAAATCGAATATCGGCAGGTTATCCAACGCTGCAAAGACCTTTTCCTAAAAAAGAACAAAGATTACGGCACAGCCTGGCGTATTCTGCGTTTGCCCAGCATCACCGACCAGATTTTTATAAAAGCCCAGCGAATTCGTACGCTTCAGGAAACAGGCGTTAGTCGGGTAGGCGAAGGTATTGAGCCTGAATTTGTCGGCATTATTAATTACTGTGTAATGGCGCTGATTCAGTTGCAGTTAGCCCATGACACGTCGGCTAGTTCGCCCCGGATGGATATCCCGACCGATGAACTTGAGCAACTGTACGACGCCGAAATTGGCAAGGTTATTGACCTGTTGTTTGCCAAAAATCACGATTACGGCGAGGCCTGGCGCGACATGCGGGTTAGTTCTATGACTGATATTATTCTGATGAAACTGCTACGTACGAAGCAAATTGAGGATAATCAGGGCAATACGTTGGTGTCGGAGGGCGTTGAGGCCAATTATATGGATATGATTAATTACGCCGTTTTTTGCCTGATAAAACTAAGTAATGCGGGTGAAAAACCGCAACTATAACTCTACTGCGGATTTCCACCCGCGTTACGTATGACCCCAACAACTTCGCTGCCTAAAGTAAAAACCGGCACGCCACCTATGCTGATTGCCGCCCGCATCGCCCGGATTCTGGTTGGTATTGTCTTTATTTTTTCGGGGCTAATCAAACTAAACGATCCGGTTGGCACCCAAATCAAGTTTGAAGAGTATTTTGAAGTGTTCGCGCAGGACGTACCGTTTTTGCACGATTTCTTCATGGGATTAGTACCCTTTACGTTGGTCATGTCGGTATTATTCTGCGCGGCTGAAGTTATTTTGGGGGTGGCTCTGCTGGTTTCCTATAAACCCAAAATCACCGTCTGGCTGTTGTTCTTTCTTATTGTTTTCTTTACGTTTCTGACGTTTTATTCAGCGTATTTTAATCGCGTTACCGATTGCGGCTGTTTCGGCGATGCTATAAAACTAAAACCCTGGACATCGTTCGGGAAAGACGTAGTACTCACCGTGCTGATTTTGTTTATCATCGGTCATCGAAATCGACTTCGGGCACGTAACACGGGCTGGCTGGTGGCTCTAACCACCGTATTAACGCTGGCGCTTGGGGTATACGCCGTTCAATTTTTACCACCGATCGATATGCTGCCGTATGCCGTTGGTAAAAGCATTCCGACCCAGATGAAACCGTCGGAGCCGCTACGTTATAAATATATAATGGAGCGCGCCGGGAAAACGGAGGAACTGGATAAATACCCGACCGACCAGAGCTATAAATTCAAGGAAATGGTGCTGGTAAATGAAAGTGCCAAACCCAAAATTACCGATTACCGCGTTTGGGATGATTCGGGTGATTATACCCAACAGACCTTCGAAGGGAAAAAGCTGTTCATCATCATCAAGAATACAACTGATATTGACGCTGGTAGCCTGCCGGCGATACGTGAATTGGTAGAAGGTTTGCAGGGGTCCGATATTAAGCCGTTTATCTTGACTTCGACCAGCGATGACGAAATCAAAGCGTTTCGCAAAGAATATCAACTAGAGAACGTACCTTATTATAAAGCTGATGCTACCGTATTGAAAACCATTATGCGTTCAAATCCAGGTACTTGGCTTCTGGACAACGGCGTAGTTCGTGGCAAATGGCACTATAACTCCACACCCGAAGCGGAGGAGGTAAAACAAATTATGAAAGAGAAGTTTTAAAGAGCGAACGAGTAAACGAGTGAAAGAGCGCTGGATTCCGCTCTTTCACTCGTTTACTCGTTCGCTCTTTCGACATATGAAGAACATTTTCCTGGTTGGAATGCCCTCGTCGGGGAAGAGTACGTTGGGGAAACGGATTGCTGAAACGTTGCACTATCGCTTTCTGGATACTGATAAACTAATTGTTCGGGAAGAAGGCCGGTCCATTGCGGATATTTTTGCACAATCGGGTGAGGTATATTTCCGAGAGGCCGAACGGCGGTTACTGCGCACTATCAAACCGGGTGGAAATGTTGTAGTATCGACAGGGGGAGGAATGCCTTGTTTTCACGATAACATGGCCTATATCAATGCCACGGGCGTATCCGTGTTTCTGGATGTCCCCATCGATATTTTGGTACGTCGAATTCTTGCTCATGCGCAGGACGACCGACCACTCAATAATCCCAGCGACCCTAATTTACTGGCCGTTTTGCAACAGCGCTACCTGGAACGCTTACCAATTTATCGGCAGGCCAACGTAGTAATGAATGGAGAAATAACGGAAGACGAAGTTTTGCTGGAATTAGGCAAATGGCTTTAATACAATCACAACTGAAAAGGGCCAGCTTAGCTAAGCTGGCCCTTTTCAGTTGTGATTGTATGTTTAGAAGAATACTCCTAACGATAGCATTACGTTAGTGTTGCGATTATTAACCGCTATTGTTGGCGTGTCGGAATCGTTCGGAAGCTGAAAGGGTGAAAACCCGGACTTGTAAGTCAGGTAGGAACCCGATACGTCTGCGAAAAAACGGTCGTTACGTACTCCTAAGCCCGCTGATAGCAGAATTTTCGTGCGGTCTTCCTTCGCAACCCGATCCAAAGTTAGTTTGTAGGCACTAGGCAGATAAGCTGCACCAGCCCGGATACGTAGCAGACCCGCCCGGATTTCGGCACCTGCCCGAAGATTAAGGACATTGTCATAACTATCCCGAATAATGGCCTTTACGTCATTTTTAAAATCGGTGTTGTCTTGCTGACTGGCGAAGGTCGAGGTACGTACCCGCATGGTCTGATACCCAACGTATTCGGCAGTAGCAGTCAGGAAACCGATTTTGCCTTTGTTGATGAAATACGTAGCACCTGCCGACGCACGCAACGGCGTTTGGAGCGAATATTCGAAATTGTCGTAAGGCGTTACTACGTCGACATTGTTGGTCTTCAGCACAATACCTTCCGGATTTGTGGGTTTAACCGAAGCCGTCAAGGTGCGTCCAAATACTTCGTTGGCGCTGCTCCAAGTTGGCGTTACAATCGTGGCTCCGACCTGGAGTTCTGGGGTCAGTTTGTAGATCAAACCCAACGTAGCGTTGATTCCGTTACCCGTTACGTCAAGTCGGGTTGTCTGTCCGTAATTGTTAAAATAAACGCCATTGATGGGTGTTTCAACAATCACCGATTCATACGAGTATCGGAGCCGGGTCAGGGCCAGCGATCCGCCAATGTAAAGTTTATTGTCCAGATTGCCCGCATAGGCGAGCGTCCATTGCGAGTGCGTGCCCGAATTGGTGCGGGTAACCCGTTGATCTTTGCGGGTATTGGCATCAAAACGTGTATATGGAGGACCGGAACCGTTCGCACCCAAATCAGTTGGATTAATTAGGTAAAGGCCATAGGCAGCAGCTTCCGAAAAATCGGCCTGGCGATCGTTGGGACGAAAGGCATCACTTAGCTCCTGTTCGCTGTATCGGGCACTATTCGCCCCATTAATAAACGGCTGAAGGACCGACGAGTTTGGGTTGTTATTTTGCCCGTGCGCATCAGTATAGTCATAGAAATTAGTTGACTGCGAGTATGTAACGCCAAATGCTGAACGGCGCCAGCGACGGCTTCCGTTGGTGCTTCCGGCCAGAATCAACCCAAACTGCCCTACACTTACCTTACCATTACTGCCGGTAAGCTGCTGGCCCAGAAACGTCGACTGGTTATTGACTGACGTAAAAGCAGGACTAATACTCAACTCCGAACGATTATAGAAACCCAACCCGGCCGGATTACCAGAAATATTGCTGGCGTCGCCACCTAAAGCCGCGTGATTACCTCCAATGCCCCGAAAACGGGCTGATCCATTCTGACTGAAATCAGAAAAGCGAAACGCATCATCGGCATAGTCGGCAGTTGCCCCCTGCCCATAAGCCAGTTGTGTCAGTAACACAATAGCCACCGAAAAAAAGAACTGTTTTTTCATATTTATAAAGCGATTGGTGGTGGATGCCACGTACGTAATCCTTAGAAAAATTAATCGCCTAAACGTTTAATGGAGGGCCAAAAAATACGTAGCGGACCCACAATGTAAACAAAACGAAAATCCCCGCTAATTGTCCTAATCAGCGGGGATTTTTTACAAATAATTTAATCTTGAGTTATCTCGGACCACGTCCGCCACCTCCACCAAACGAGCGACCACCTCCGCCCATGCTGCCACCACTACTGGGGGCACTGAAGCTAGGCTGGCTAAAGCTCCGGCTGCTTTGCGAGGGCTGCTGGAAGCTAGGCTGCGATTGTTGCTGATGAGCGGGTGGGGTGAATACGCTACGTCCACCGTCAGAAGGAGAATAGCTGCCCCGACTGCTTTGACGAGGACGAGCATAATAGTCGCCACCTGAACTGGAATTGCCATTATAAGATGGAGAAGATACCGCACTACCCGCACGGCCGCTTCCACTAAAACCACTACCCGAGTTGTTGCTGTTGTCGTAGTAGTAAGAAGAACCACGGCTTGACCCCCGACTACTTGTGCTTGGACGAGCATAGTAACCATCGTTACCCGGTGTGGCCGTTCCTACGTTATCGGCACTTCGACGACCACCATTTGAATTGTAAGTGCGGGGTGAATTATCAAAGCCTGAGGAATAACGTCCTGCCGACCGGTCATTGTTACGAACATAGGTTCGGTTACGATAAGGGTCGGCGCCTGCTACGTATACATTGTTGACATACACAGGGCTGCCATAATACCCTCCATAGTAGCTTCCGTAAGGCGAATAGAAAGGGCTATAAAAGCTACCAAAACCACCGCCGTAGGCATATGAACCATAGAATGGGTCGGCATAGCGGTATGGCGAGTAGAAGGGGTTGTAGCCGTAACCACCACCGTAATACGGCGAATAAAATGGGTTGCCAAAACTAACACCAAAACCGGGATAGCCGTAGCTGAAGGCACTCATGCCCAAACCAAGTCCTAAGCCATTATAGAAGCCCATGTTGTTGAAACCCCAACGGTTCCAGCTGTAGGCCGATGCCGTAGCGGCATTGTAGCCATTGACAAAGCCCGAATTGTAGCTGTTATCATCCCCCCAACCTGGGTCTGGCGAGATGCCACGTTTTAGATTTCGGGCGCTCAGTTCCGTGTAATACTCGTCGGTGTTCGAATTATAACTCTGCTCATCGTTATAATCCGGGTTTGCGTTACGAGCGCCTTGTTGCTGACGCTCATACCGTTGTTGCCGACGGCTTAACTGCGAATCGTTGTACGAATCATTGTTGCTGGCGTATACTTCCGAATTATTGGAAATACCGTACAAATCGTCGGAATCCGACGCGTTCTGCGCTGTCTGACGGCTGGAGGAGCAACTCCAGATACCAACCAAAGCAGCCAGCGTTAAAAAGCGATATAGTGGTTGCGTTTTCATTTGGCAAGGGAATTAACGTAGTAAAAACTCATAACGAGTACCGGTTTTCTATATAACACAGGAATCAACCGTTTCATTACAAAAATAGAGTAAAAACCTATATTTGCAAGTTCTCAACCTATTAGATTCCCATTTGTTCATTAAGGTTTAATTAGATTTTAAAAATTGTTAAATTTTGTTAGTCGCTAGCCGTCAGCCGTCAGTCAATGATCCTGAAATCATAGCAACCATTGACTGGTGATTAACGGCTAGCAACTAACTATCCAAAGTATGGCTAAAGCAATTCCTTCGCGAAGCGAAAATTATTCGGAGTGGTATAACGAGTTAATCAGAAAGGCCGACCTGGCCGAAAATTCAGCCGTGCGCGGGTGTATGGTCATTAAGCCCTATGGCTTTTCGATCTGGGAAAAAATGCAGCGGGCGCTGGACGATATGTTCAAAGAAACCGGCCACACAAATGCCTATTTTCCGCTTTTCATACCCAAATCATATTTAAGTAAAGAAGCGTCGCACGTAGAAGGCTTCGCCAAAGAATGTGCTGTGGTGACGCATTACCGGCTCAAAAACGCGGAGGATGGCTCAGGTGTGATTGTCGATCCGGAAGCAAAGCTCGAGGAAGAACTTATTGTTCGGCCGACTTCGGAGACGGTTATCTGGAGTACGTACAAGAACTGGATTCAGTCGTACCGCGATTTGCCGTTACTTATTAACCAATGGGCGAACGTAGTACGTTGGGAAATGCGGACGAGGATTTTTCTACGTACCTCTGAATTTCTGTGGCAGGAAGGACATACGGCCCATGCAACCAAAGAAGAAGCGCAGGCCGAAACCCGCCAGATGCTTGATGTGTATGCCCAGTTTGCCGAAGAATGGATGGCCGTTCCGGTTGTGCGGGGGGCTAAAACACCGAATGAGCGTTTTGCCGGCGCCGAAGACACGCTTTGTATCGAAGCCATGATGCAGGATGGAAAAGCCCTACAGGCCGGTACGTCGCATTTTCTGGGGCAGAACTTTGCCAAAGCGTTCGATGTGCAATTCCTGACGAAACAGAACCAACTGGATTACGTCTGGGGGACGTCCTGGGGCGTATCGACTCGCTTAATGGGTGCGCTCATTATGGCGCATTCTGATGACGATGGTTTGGTGTTGCCGCCTAAACTGGCTCCAATTCAGGTGGTTATTGTGCCGATTTACCGGAGTGAAGAACAACTTGAGCAAATTACAGCCAAGGTTAAACCCCTGCTTCAAGAATTGAAAAAAGCCGGTATTTCGGTGAAGTTTGATGATTCTGACGCGAATAAACCGGGATGGAAATTCGCTGAATACGAGTTGCGGGGTGTACCAGTACGTCTGGCGATGGGAGCCCGCGATCTGGAAAACGGCACCGTCGAAATTGCCCGGCGCGATTTGAAAACCAAAGAAACGGTTTCGTTTGAAGGCCTCACCGAACGTATTAAAGCCCTGCTCGACGATATTCAACAATCAATTTACGAAAAAGCGAAAGCGTTTCGACAGGAGAATACGTACCGGGTCGATACGTTTGAGCAGTTTCAGGAGCAAATCGAAAAAGGCGGATTTTTGCTGGCCCACTGGGACGGTACGTCGGAGACCGAAGAAGCTATTAAAGAAGCGACTAAAGCCACGATACGTTGTATTCCATTAGATCAGGAACCAGAAGAAGGCGTTTGTATTTTCTCCGGTAAACCTTCAAAAGGCCGGGTCGTTTTTGCCAGAGCTTATTAGAAATTTGTCGATAATCGTCAGTCATTGGTCATTCGTGAGTTTTGTTCATGACTATTGACTGACAATTATCGACTTTGACTTATCTTAACGATAGTTCCTGCTGACGGATACGTTCCATATACCAACTGGCTGTAGCAAATGTAACGCCACACAGACCAACGATCCAGACGGCTCCCCACGGACTGAAATAGGACCAGGTTTTGCGGCTTAGTAAATCCATCATGGCCATCAGCATCATGCATAGCCCAACGGCCATAATGAAGGCGTTCCGTAACGTAAGTCGATATGATTGACGTAGCGCGTAGGCTCCATAGGCTTTATTCCGAAACTCAAACACGATGTCGTCCAGACTGGCCTGATTAATCTGTTCGGGCGTCATGGCGAGTTCAACCTGATACGTATTGTGCAGATGGCGAACGGCTGTTACGTTAGCTTGCTCCAAAACTGCGTTCAGAGCCGAATCGAATGATAAGCCGATCCACATATAATATTCTACTTCACAGGCCAGGTGATCAGCCAGTTCATCGAGCAGTACGTTGGTAGAGCCATTCTGAAGAAGATGTTTGTGCAGAATGGCCACTTGTTGCGGGCTTAGTTTTTCCATGACGCTTTTCTGTTTAGTCGTACTGTAAGGTATAGGTTATTGGCCAGGGCTCAGGCCGATCGGGGATTGCATCAGTAGGCGCATATTTTCCATAAAGCGTTCAAAATCAGATATTTTTTGCATAGCTGTTTCGTCGCCCTGGGGTGTTAGCGAATAATATTTACGTAGTCGTCCTTCGGCTTCTTCGGTTTCGGTAATGAGCAATCCTTCCTGTTCCAGTTTATGTAAAACGGGATATAAAGCCCCGAATGTTAGTACAATGTCGCCGTTGGTTCGTTCTTTCACAGCCTGCGTAATTTCATAGCCGTACATGCGCCCACGGTTGGGTGGCTTCTGTTCCGCCAGCAGTTTCAGCACAATGGTTTTTAACGTACCTCGTAAAAATTCACTGCCCGATGTGTCCATAGGTTATTTTCTAAATTATGCGACTAATGTACAATAAAGATATATAAATTTCCAATATATGGAAGCGGAAAAAATCTTAAATCATTTATCTATACGAAGTAACAATCTAGTTTGTCTGAATGTACAGCTTCTATGTTCGTAAGCGAATCCGTTGCCTATACCGAACAACCATTTTGTAAACTTTTGGCTCAACTATTGAGTTGCTCAACAAGCAGAGTGTAGCCATTTGCTACAATTCTGGTAGCTTTACGGCTACGTTACATTAAAACTATACAACTATGGCACAGGCAAAATCTGGCGATACCGTTCAGGTGCATTATACCGGAACGCTAACCGACGGAACCATTTTCGATTCATCAGAAGGACGTACTCCGCTGGAGTTTACAGTAGGAAGCGGACAGGTTATCAGAGGATTCGATGAAGGCGTAGCCGGTATGAACCAGGGCGAAAAGAAGACGATAAATATTCCAGTTGAGGACGCTTACGGGCCGGCTAACGAAGAAATGATTTTCACGCTGAATCGATCAGAGATTCCCGACGAGATTCCGCTCGAAGTGGGCGCTACGTTGAATATGCACGAAGATGGTAACCCGCGCCCCATTCCGGTCATCGTACGGGAACTGACTGACACTAGCGTTACGCTCGATGCGAATCACCCGCTGGCCGGTCAGGATTTAACCTTCGAAGTAGAACTCGTTGGCGTAAAATCGCCATCAGGTTTGGTTTCGTAGATTGCTAAAAATAGGCAGCAGGAAGAAGGGGTATGGGGAGACGAGCGGGCAGTACAAACGTAGCATCGCCGTCGCTGCATACCCCTTACTTATTTATTCTGCTTTTGATTTCAACAGCTCGTCCAGCTCCCGCAGGGTTGTCTGTAAACCACGAACGTTTGGGCGTGCTACGTAGGAGGCCATGGCTACAATAATAGCCCCAATATTGAGCGCAACGGGTAAATCCTGAACGTACCGAAGCCCCATACGGGCCTTTTCGATGGCCTGACGAACCTGATCCGCTACGTCGGTCGCATTGGTAAAAGCGGGTCGGACGCTACGTGTCTGAAGGTCGTTTGCCCGGTTGAGCAAACTGTTCTGGTAGGCGTTGATATCTAAATGTTGTTCGTCGGTCAATTCCTGCCAATGCTCCCCCTGAAATCCGTTTAAAGCGTGGGCCAGGTTACGATAACCGCTAGTTATGCTGGTTATCTGTTCAAGTGTAAAGTCTTCCATAAATAGTAATGAGAACCCGTTACGTCCCATTGCAAAAAGTCTATGACTTTCGTGCAAAAGATACAACGGATAGTAATAATAATCGATTAACTTTTGACCAAGCGGTTAAGCCGGATGTCAAAAATCTCTTTCAAACGTTATGATACTTTCACCACATGGTGTCGGCTACGCCTGCATCAATCTTAGCCTTCAGGCCAGTAAAATCACAACTAACCGGGGAATGGTTAAAAAAACATTCGCCGAAAAAGGGGTTGCCTATGCGTCGGAACTAGCCCTGAAGAATGTGCAGGATTTATTGAAGATTGTCGACTGGAATCTTGAAAATGGCTTCCGGCTTTTTCGTGTTTCGTCAGATTTATTTCCCTGGGCATCTGAATATAAAATTTCCCAACTGCCTGATTTTGCGGATATAAAAGCAACTCTCGAAAAAATTGGCTCTCGGCCTATTCGGCTGACGACTCATCCGGGGCCATTCAACCACCTGGCCGGACAGGGTAAAGTGCTCGACAATACCATCGTCGATCTGGAATATCAGTCAGAACTATTTGATTTAATGGGATTGACGCCTTCGCACTGGAATAAAATTAATATTCATGCGGGTGGAACGTATGGCGATAAGAAAGCAACATTGGATCGATTTGCCCGAAATTTCGCCCTATTATCGGAAAATCTACGGGCCCGGTTAACCGTCGAAAACGATGACCGGCAGAGCTTATATACAGTGGCCGATTTGACCTACTTGTACGAAACTATTGGGACGCCCATCGTCTTCGACTACTTTCACCATTCGCTCAATCCCGGCGAACAAACTGAGGAAGAAGCGTTCATGACTGCCTATAGTACGTGGGATGTACGACCTGTATTTCATTTTTCGGATTCCCGGAAACAGTTCGAAGATCCAACAGCCAGAAAAGAAGCCCATGCCGACTGGCTTTACTCGCCCGTTAATACATATGGCAAAGAAGTAGACATTGTCTACGAATGTAAAATGAAAGAATTGGCCGTTTTAAAAGTGATGAATAAAGAGTTGGTTCAATAGGCTTAGCTGGGATAGAATTATATTTTTCCTTTCATAAAGACTGATTAGCCTATAGGCGAAACTCAGCCGGTTAGGTAATTTTTACTGCTAACAGGACCGTTAAATAAACTAATGGTCACATATGCAAACAAACCCTTTATTCATCTCATATTTACGACATACTAGAAGAAGATGCACGAACGTGCTTTCTTCAAATGGTGTGGATAGAAGTAGGAAAGCAGATGAGCCTTGCCCATCTGCTTTTTTTGCTTTTTTCTGTTTTATATTGGTTAATTACTTCGCTTTGTCAGCTCATTAACCCAGCTACATGCTCACTATAGAAGGAGGGTATGTACGTTGCTTCCCTTTTAGGCTCTGTAGTATAGCGCGAAATCTCCGATGTTTGCCGCTTAAAAAAAGTAGATTTTCGTTACTTTTAGTAGCTTCGCTCCAGACAATTAAAAAAGGCCTTTTAAAAAATGAAATTCGTATTATTTGTATTAGCTGTTAGCATAAGTTTTTCAACATTTGCCCAACAGAAAAACACGCCTAAATCTGAAATCAAAACAGATGGTGTTGAAAAAGGCTTGACTAAAATTTCCATTTTGTACCCGTATGCAGAAGGCAAAACGTTCGACATGGATTATTACGAAAAGAATCACATGCCATTTGTAGCCGGTTTGATAGGGGCTAATTTAGTACGGTATACTATAGAAAAAGGGGTATCCAATGGAATGCCTAACTCGCCATTACCCTTCATGGCAATTGGAAGTTTTTATGTTAAAAGTTTGGCTGATTATCAGGCAGCTATTGCTCCTAATCGAGAAGCCATTAGAGCAGATTTTCCAAAGTACACTAACATCAGCCCAACGATACAAATCAGTGAAGTAATCAAGTGATTATACGTCGTACCAAATTGTAAAGGTTCTGTTGTTGATGTAAAGCAGAAAAAGGCCGTTATTTTTAAATTTATTGCCTGTTACCAACCTGGCTTGGTTACTGAGCGCATAATAAACGTAAAGCGGTTTATTTCCTTTTCGCTAATTGATTAACGAGTTCTCGTAATTCATCAATTTCGTGCTGATGCTTTCGCTCAATCGCTTTGAGTTGTTGCTGCTGTTGCTGATTGGCTTTTTCCAGTTGAATGCTGTAAAGAGTAAGTTCTTCAATTTTTTCCAGCAACGTAGCATTCAGTATGTTCAGATCAATTCCCTCTTCTACTACGTTCTTGGCTGAGGGAAGCCCCGGCAAGTGCCCATACCTGATCACATACGCAGCTACTGAAGATAACGGACGTAGCACATAAGACCGGCTAAAAACCCTGTCGCTCCATTGATTCACGTTGTCGATACGTAGTCGGTGGCGGGCTAGTACGGTTTCCCCCTCTTCGTTAACTGTTAGAAATTGGTCGGTGGTGCCGTTACGTATGTTGGGGTTAACAAGATGACTGAATTTAATTCTACCGCTATTCCGCAGATTAATGGTGCCTCGCACATCGAGCGGAAATTGGGGTGAATCGGTACCGATACCTACGGCGATACTGGTATTCGTTGGATCGCCCAGTACAATCGCGTTATTCAAAGCTACTCTCGCATTGGCACCAATGGCCACTGCATTTTGAAGGGTTCCGGAAGTAGGTTGAGCATTCACGCCCAGCATAATATTCTGACTACCGGTAGTAACAACTGTGCCGGACGAGGGGCCAATAATAATGTTATTACTGCCTGTGGTATTAAAAAAACCTGCCTGTTGCCCAACGAAGACGTTATTTCCGCCTGTTGTGTTCTGATCACCAGCCAGATAACCGACGAACGTATTAGCCTGCCCAACTGTATTTTTGTAGCCAGAAGCATAACCTAAAAAGGTATTGTAATGTCCGGTTGTGTTCTTGTTGCCGGTTGCAAAACCCAGGAAAACATTAGCATAGCCTTCTGAATTGGTGTAGCCCGCTTCATTGCCAATAATGACATTTTCACTACCTGTTGTGTTAAGAAAGCCAGCCTGATTTCCCATAAATACATTTTGAGTACCACCTGTATTTGTATAGCCCGCCAGGTGACCGGCGAATACGTTGGCCACTCCGCCTGAATTAGCACGACCCGCCTGAAATCCTACAAATACATTGCCGCCACCGGTCGTATTACTCTCTCCCGATTCATGACCAACAAAGACGTTTTCAGTACCAACGGTGCTATTAAAGCCCGCATACCCGCCCACATAAACATTATTGCTTCCTGTTGTGTTCTCATTGCCAGCCTGATACCCTATCAGAATGTTGCTACTACCCGATGTCGTTTTAGAGCCGGCAAAAGGTCCTAATAATACGTTATAACCGCCCGTTAGTGTTGAATTTCCCGCAAAACTGCCAACAAGTGTGTTGTAAACAGCTGGTGTGGTAGAATTTGGGGAACGCACCACGTAATTGGTTATAATTTGAGCCGATGCCGACGTACTAAGCAGAATGGCGAATAAAACGTAGAAAGTTTTCATGCGAGTATGGTTACAGGATTAATCAAAACTGCATGAAAGATAAGCCAATCAGGAAATAAAAGGCGCTGAAAAGCAGGTCAATACGTTGTGTTTTTAGTTATCGGTAAACCGGAATCTAATGTAATATGCAGACGGATAATCGGGCTTTGTCCTAGAATTTATTCAGGGTGAAAGCAAATAGATCCGGGCGGGTGTAATGGCCTACTACGTCGAAATCAAGTTTACTTTTCATTACATTATCCAAATCCAGTTCAGCGATCAAAATACCTTCTTCACCCCAAAGCGGTTCGGCTAAAAACTCGCCCTGGGGTGATATAATGGCACTTCCGCCCCGACTTACAATGAGTTCATCCTCATCCAGAAAGGCCTGATAATCTTCTGGGTAATCACTCCGTTGCACGAATTGATTGCAGCCCAGGACGTAGCAACGTGCTTCGCAGGCGATATGCTGCAACGTAGCGGGCCAGGTTGGACGGGCGTCGGCGGTGGGAGCGAGGTAGATTTGCGGAAACTGCTGGTAAATGCTCAGACGGGCCAAAGGCATGTAGTTTTCCCAACAGATCAGCCCACCGATACGTCCCAAACTGGTGTCGAACACACGTAGCGAGTCTTTGCCGGAACCTTCACCCCAAACGAGTCGCTCCACGCCGGTTGGCTTGATTTTCTGGTGTTTACCTAAATAACCCTCCGTTGGTGATACGTAAATCAACGTACAATATAAACTGCCATGTAGGGCATCCCGTTCGGTGACGCCCACGGCCAGAAACATGTTATAATCGCGGGCGATCTGCTCAATTCTAGTTAACTCAGGACTGGGAATTTGCAGGCTATTCTGCCAGTATTTCAGGTAAAGCTCGCGCCCTGCATCGGTACGTAAACCAACTTTAGCGCCGAAGGTGAATTTGCGGGGGTAACCCGGAATGAAGGATTCGGGAAACAAAATAAACTGGCAGCCCTGCTCTGCTGACGTAGCAACGCAGGCTTCCAGTTTATCGATTGTCTGCTGAATGTCGAAAAATATAGGCGATGCCTGAACCACGGCGACTTTGACAAGCATAATCAATTTGGCGGTAAGCCATAAAGGTAATCATCTTGCCATTAATGGCCGTTGCTCATAGCTACGCCAAATTGGGTTTGGGCGCAACGAATAAGGTGAGCCAGGTTCGGCGGGCTACCCGGAAGAAATACGGAGTTAACAGGATCAACGTGGGTACCAGACCAATTAAATAGTAATCCAGATCAATCTGTAGCCATTGTACAAAGATAAAAAACGTCAACAGGCAATAAATGGTATATAACGCATAACTTACGAACATCGATGCCCAATAAAATCCGGGTTCGGGCATGAAGTTTTCGCCACAATTCGGGCAGTGCGAATGCATTTGGTCGAAATTTTTACTGAAGGCGCTGCTTTTAACGAAGAAATCGCCTTGATGACATCTTGGGCATTTATTGGCGACTACGCTATAGAATCGGCTATTGGCGAACATGGCAAGGGACGTAACACGGGGAAATGCTCATCGATTTGGCAGGCCGTTTGTTACGTTACAAAAGTACTATTTACAAACGTAGTAGTGATAGTTCAAATTAAGTCAGTTATGGTACAAATCAACGATGAAGTCTTAGTTCTTCTCGAAATTCGGCGGGCGTTTGACCGGTTTGCTTTTTGAAAAAGCGAACAAAGTAGGAGGGGTCGTCGAAAGCGAGTTGGAAGCCGATTTCCTTAATGGAATTGGACGTATGGGTTAACCAGCGTTTGGCTTCAATAGCGATACGTTCGTGAATAAGCTGACTGGCCGATTTATCGAGCACTTTTTTGCAAATGTGATTCAGGTAATTTGGGGTCAAATGCATTTGATCGGCGTAGTGCCTGACCTCCCGAATGGTCATAAACTGTTGCTCAATCAGTTCCTCATACTGTCGAATGCGGTCATAAAGTTGCGCATCAGAACTCGTAAGTTGTTGGGTATAAAGCCGGTTTGCCGTTTCGAGTAACAGGTGCACAAAAGATAGAAAAACCTCCGCCCGATTAATTTGCTGGTGCTCATATTCGTCATACGCGTAGGAAAACAACGTATCAAGACGGCTGGCATCATTCGTCACTTCGAGGAGTGGTTGGTGCTGATTAGAGTGGAAAAAAGGATATTGAAACAGCCGCTGCCCGAATCGCTCCCGAAAAAAATTGGCTTCGAAAAACAAATTGTATCCCTGAATATCTGACGATAATTCCCAGCTATGTACCTGGCCGGGAGTAAGAAAGTAAAGCTGATTGATACGTACCGGATAGGTTTTGAAATCAATGGTGTGGGTGCCCGTACCTTGTCGGATCCACATCAATAAATAGAATGTATGCGAGTGAGGCTTGTCGATGCCGTGAAATTCCTGAACCAGTTTTTCCAGGCGAGTCATGTAGAATAGAGCATGAGGTTCGTGCCTTGGAAACGCCTGTAATTTGTAATTCGGGATCGCTGTTGACATAAAAAAGGATCAATTATGTATACGTTATGAAGTTTGAAATTATATCTAATGTTCAACTTAATTTGCTCTATTCATATGTACTGATTTTAGTAAGATTTACTCTAAATAAGTATTGATATTCGTAAAATGTAACTTTTTCAAAAGGTTACATAGAAAAACAGAATTATAAAATAAAATTCTGAAAATCAATGCGTTATAGATATTTAGAAATCATGTATATGTAATTTGCCTTCATAAAAATTGATAGATTTTCTAAAACATCCCCGAACAATCTACGTTTTTTATGCAGATGTCCTATCCGTATTTCATGCAAATGAGCGACGGTAAAGACGGAGAATAAAATGTTAACGTTCACTTAATTTACTCAACAAAATGAACCGATTCTTTCATTCGTACTTCCGGTGGAGTACGTTCGTGCTGCTCTGTGCAGCGGCACCTTTTTTCTCAAGTTGTAAGATGGATACGCCTGACCCAACGGGTGGCGGAACGAGTACAACACCTGGTTCCGGTACGGCTACTACACCCGGTTCTGGCACATCAACAACTCCCGGTTCTGGTACATCGACTACCCCTGGTTCTGGTACGTCAACAACTCCTGGCAATGGCACATTGGTTGTTGTAAACTCAGTATCGTTTATTGCTCAAAAATCTAATTTGAATTTTCTGGAGGCTGCTATAACCCGTGCCGGATTGGCTAGCGAGTTTAATAATAGCCTGATCACCATTTTCGCTCCGTCTGACGATGCCTTTAAAGCAGCCGGTTTTGCCAGTGAAGCGGCCATTGCAGCCGCCCCGGTAGCCGATCTGCAACGCATTCTTCGGTATCACATTGTAGGCTCACGTATTGATCAGTCGTCCATTCCGACGGCGGTAAACACTGAATATCAGACTGCGTTGGCTGACAACCAGATTTCGGTGTTTAAAACCAGTCTGACGAACATTAGCGTCAATCAGGCCAAAATTGCCGAGGGCGACTTGCCTACTACAAATGGCGTAGTACATGTTATCAATCAGGTGCTTATGCCAGCAACTGCCAACCTGTCCGGTGCTGTTAAGGCCAACAATAACCTGTCATTCCTGACAGCAGCTATTGAACGGGCTGGTTCGAGTGTGCAGGACATCATCAACCAGAGCTCTAAAAACGGTTATACGCTATTTGCTCCGACGAACGATGCCTTCAAAGCCGCTGGTTATGCGAGTGAAGCTGCTATTAAAGCTGCTGACCAAAAGAAAGTTGCTGATCTGTTGCTTTATCACCTTCTGAAATACCGGGCTTATGCGCAGACGTTCCAGGATGGTGCCGATATCGTTACGGCTCAGGGAACCAGCGTCCGGATTAATGTTAGCGGTGGTAAAGTGACTATTACCGGTAAAGGAAACGGATCAGTTGCTGCCAACGTAGTACAAACCGACCAGGTAGCTTCGAATGGTATTATCCAAGTAATTGACCGCGTCCTACTTCCCGCAGCTCCCTAAATTAAGCTGATTGAATACGTATTAAACTCCGCCAAACGTAGCACGATGCTACGTTTGGCGGAGTTTTAGTTGTGGTATGTTACGTTCCAACGGGCGATTTTCGGTATTCGGAAGGGGTTTTCTGAGTGTGCTGTTTAAAGAACGTAGTGAAATACGCTGCTGAGTTGAAGCCCGTTTCAACAGCAATGTCGGCCATGGGTCGGTTGGTTTCCCGCAATAGGTATTTCGCTCGTTTCAGCCTGATTTCGGTTAGGTAATCCATTACGTTCATCTCAAGAAGCGCCTGAACTTTCCGGTACAGCTGCACCCTCGACAAACCCATTTCCCGGCTAAGTTTTTCGACGCTGAAAGTCGAATCACTCAGGTTTTGTTCGATGAGTGAGGTGAGTTCATTCAGGAATTTTTTGTCCTGTCGATTGCCAGTTTGAATTGTAAAATCAGACGTGAGTCGCTGCTGCCATTTACGCCGGTTCGCCAGCGTAGTACGAATGGTTTCGAGCAGGAACGTAGTGTTGAACGGTTTTGTCAGGTATGCGTCGGCACCAGCGCGGGCGCCCTCGATCTGATGCTCAGTCTGACGTTTTGCCGTCAGCAGAATAACCGGAATGTGCGATGTGCGTAGGTCCGTTTTGAGCCGTTGTGTTAGTTGCAGACCGTCTATTTCGGTTCCAGACTGGATGGATCTTGACAACGTGGGTAACATTACGTCGCTGATTACCAGATCGGGAATAGTTTCGAGGGCGCGTTCCCAACCCAGCGCGCCATTGGGTTCCGCAATAATATCAAATTCACCGCTCAGGCGTTCGCTCAGAAACAAACGTAAGTCGTCGTTATCTTCCACAATCAGTAACGTAGCGGCATTCTTCTCGGGTAAACGTATTGCTGCTACGTTTCCAAAGTCCGTTTCTAGCCCATCGATACTCTGATACGAACTGCTACGTTCATTTGTATCGGGCTTTATCTGTTCGGAAGCGCTCAGATGGCTGTTACCGAGTGGTAAAAGCAACGTAAACAGGGTACCTTGTCCGGATGTTGACTCCACGCGAATAGTGCCCTGATGTAACTCCATAAATTCTTTCGACAGAGCCAGGCCAAGTCCTTTTGAGAGGTTAAAAGGGCGTGCTCCACTGAAAAACAAGTCGAACGCGTGGGCTTGCTCGTCGGTCGTCATGCCCTGGCCGTTGTCTTGTACCTGGATACGTACCTGCTCGTCAATTTTGTCAAGCTTGACATGAATCAGGCCGCCTTTAGGTGTGTATTTAAAGGCATTCGACAGGAGATTGACTAAAACTTTATCGAGCTTTTCAGCCTCGAACCAAAGTGGCTGAACACTCAGTTCGGTCAAAAACTGAAGGTCAATACGTTGCTTGTCAGCCTTGCGTCTGAAATCGTTTACGATGTCGTTAACAAACGTTACTACGTCCTGTTCTGCTGCCCGAAGCCGCTGTTTACCAGCATCCGACTTGCGTAAATCCAGCATCTGGTCGACGAGACGTAGCAGCCGGTACGCATTTTTCTGCACCATCGATAGGCTCGTCCGGAGTTCGGAAGGGCTAACCGATTTCTTACTCAACAAGTCTTCCGTAGGCGTTAAAATCAGGCTGAGGGGCGTATTAAATTCGTGTGAGATGTATGAATAAAACCGAAGTTTGTCTTCTGTGGCCTGCCGTGCCTGCCGTGATACGTCTTCGAGCTGATTTTTTTGCTGACGAATTTCCTCGTTTTGTCGTTCGAGCGTCTGGTAAGCCACTTTTCTCGCCCGTAGTAAATAATAAGCCCAGATACCCAGCGCAACGGCAATCAGTAAGCTACACAGCGTAATGTAAAGGGTGCTCCGTTGTGATGAATACGTTCGGGTAAGCTCATCTATAATCTGACTTTGCTTCTCAATATCAGCCTGTTGAGCGAGCAATTTGTCA
Organism: Spirosoma flavus; assembly: GCF_054778555.1. NCBI lineage: Bacteria > Pseudomonadati > Bacteroidota > Cytophagia > Cytophagales > Cytophagaceae > Spirosoma > Spirosoma flavus. Next base: position 403,006 of record NZ_BAAGZL010000002.1, on the reverse strand, counting down.
CTTTGTGCCTTCAGTCCCCGAATGTTTTTCGCATCGACCTGAATCGATGTCAGGATTTGTTCCCGTTTGAACGCTTTCCCTTCGAGTATATGGGCTGCTGTTTCAATGGCTTCTTCGCCACCGGTCGGGTATAAAAAACTAGCTTTCAGGATGCCGTCGGACACGGCCTGCATACCCGCACGGGGGCCGGGTAAGGCATCAATACCAATAAATTCAAGTCTGTCGGTCAGGTCGTTACGTTTCGTAGCTTCGTATGCTCCGATGGCCATTACATCGTTGTGTGCGAAAATCAGATCGGTGTTTTTGAAGATGTCAGGGGAAGTCGATACTACGTTACGGGCGGTATCCCGCTCCCATTTTCCGTCGATTTCTGCCGTTACGTGAATACCTGGATATTTTTTTAATTCCTCTCGAAACCCATTGTGTCGCTCCTGCGCAGGCGATGAACTACGCAACCCCCAGATTTCTGTTACGTTGCCTTTGCCGTTCAAATACTTCCCTACGAATTCGGCCGCCATCCGGCCAATTTCAGTATTGTCGCCCCCGATATAGGCATTGTATAAGTCGGAATTAACTTTTCTGTCCAGCAAAATAACCGGTATGCCTTTTCGAAAAATAGCCTCAACGACTTTTGTAAATGGTGCACTTTCGTTCGGTGAGATAATCAGTAAGTCGATATTCTGATTGGCGAGGGCTTCGACCTGACGAATCTGACGATCTGTATTGTTAGCAGCGTCTTCATACAGAAGGGTGTAATTGGGGTGAAACGCCAACTGCCGCTTCATGTCGTGCAGCAATGTTTTTCGCCATTCGTCGCCACCAGTACACTGCGAGAAACCAATCCGAAAAATCCGCTCTGAACCCGACGGCTGACAACTGGCCACGGCGAAATACCCGACTAGGAGGAGGTAACGGAACTTTCTGTACGCCGAAAACTGCCACCAAAACAAGTATGGACGGAATCGGATATACTCGTTACCAGGCCAACGCATAAAAGGGTATAGGATTATGGTATTGACCAAATATACGATGTGAATATTTTACTACAAAGCCACAGAATGAGCCTTATCAGGGTTAGTTTTTCCTTCGGTAAATCCGCCTTTTTTCAACAAAAAGACCATAGTAATACTAGGTGAATCGCTTGTACAATTCGGTTTTTTGGTGAAGAATCAGAAGTAGTTTTTGCATTTTACTGATATACGAAAACTAATATTACTCTTAATTTAGTTAGTAATGTGTAATTGAATAATAAAGAAGTGTCTTAATTTGTATTGATTATGAATAAATTAAAGAAAAATTTTGAAAGTTTAGACGAGGTTAAAAAAGATGATCTGTCCCAATTTATAAAAAAGATAATTTGTACTTTTTCTGTTTTCGCCCAATTGCGCTTTATTCGTCAAAACGAATTCGTTTTCAAAGGGCTGGCCCGTATGTCTACGCCTTTCGGTGGAAACATACTCTCCCGTTAATGCACTCCAATTTCACCATTCTAAAATAATCTTTACTCACAGTTGATGCTACGTTTCCCGTAGTACGTTGAGCAATACTATCATTACGCTATGACTTCAGTAGAGAAACAACTCTTTTCATTACAACAACAAGTAGAGAATCTGCATACGCAAGTTAGTTCCTTAATTGCGCTGACCACCGACAGGCAGCATGATCCGTCGATTTCTAGCCGTTTTTCTGCGCCAAAGCCTAAGCAAACGCAAGCTCAGGTAGGTTTAAGTCGGTTTCGGCAATTGCAGGCAGACCAATAACGTAGTAAGGCGGTTGACAACCTGTGCAATGTTTGAAGCTTTAATTGCTAGTTGTTAACCGCTTTACTTACCATACTTTCGATTGATGAGTTCAGCCACAAGGCCTGTCCACCCGGTTTGGTGGCTTGCTCCCAGTCCCCGACCATTGTCGCCGTCGAAATATTCATAGAAGAGCGTGTAGTCGCGGAAATAAGGGTCCTGGTACTTCGGATGCAGCCCCATGGCGGGTCGTTTGCCGTTGGCATCGGTTGTGAACAGGCTGATGAGTCGGTTGGTCAGTTCACGACTTACGTCGCTAAGCGTTACCTGCTGCTTGCTTCCGATTGGGTATTCTATTGTAAACTCGTCGCCAAAATAATCGTAGAACCGCTCAAGGCTTTCGATGATCAGGTAATTGGTCGGCATCCAGACGGGACCGCGCCAGTTGCTGTTGCCGCCAAACATATTGCTATCACTCTCGGCGGGGGTGTAGGTCAAGGTGAAAGTTGTGCCGTCCAGCGTGAAGGTATATGGCTGATTCTCATATACTTTTGAGACTGCCCGTACACCGTGCGGACTCAGAAACTCCGTTTCGTCCATTACTTTAGCCAGTAATGATTTGAGCCGGAAACCACGAAGCAGACTGAGTAGTCGCTTTTCATGGTGCCCTGTTTCGGTATACCGCGACACCTGGTGATACAAATCGGGCCGGTGGCTTTGAAACCAGTTCATCCGCTGCCAGAAAGCAGGATTGGCCTTCAACAGTTTTTCGTCCAGAATCTCTACGGCAAACATCGGAATCAGGCCAACCAGCGTTCGAACCCGAAGTCGTTGTACACTACCATCACTCATGCGCAATTGATCGTAGAAAAACCCGTCAGATTCGTCCCAGAGGCCAATATGGCTTTCACCCATGCTGGTAATGGCGCCAGCGATGTACAAAAAATGATCGAAGAATTTGGTTGCCATTTCGTCGTATACAGAGTCATAACGGGCCAGTTCCATGGCAATGCGCATCATGTTCAGGGCGTACATGGCCATCCAGCTCGTACCGTCGGCCTGTTCCAGATGGCTTCCGTTCGGAAACACGGTGTTGCGATCGAATACGCCAATGTTATCTAATCCCAGAAACCCCCCCTCGAAAATGTTGTTGCCCACTTCATCCTTTCGGTTGACCCACCAGGTGAAATTGAGCATCAGTTTATGGAAAATACCGCGTAAGAACGTTAAATCACTGGCTTGTCGGGTTTCTGCCTCAGTAGGTTCACGTCCAGCCGCTAACCGCTTGCTATCCATCTGAAAAATGCGCCAGGCTGCCCAGGCCTGAACAGGTGGATTGACATCCGAAAAATTCCATTCGTAGGCGGGTAACTGCCCATTCGGGTGCATGAACCATTCGTTCGTGAGCAGCATAAGTTGCTGTTTGGCAAAATCGGGGTCAATAACGGCCAGTGCAACGCAGTGAAAAGCCCAGTCCCAGGCGGCATACCAGGGGTATTCCCACTTGTCGGGCATCGAAACCACGCCCGCGTTGATTAGTTGCAGCCAGGTATGGTTACGTCCTTGCCACCGTTCCAGGGGCGGTGGCGGCTGATGAGGGTCGCCATTGAGCCAGCGCGTGACGTCATAATAATAGTATTGTTTGTTCCAAAGCATGCCCGCGAAAGCCTGCCGCTGAACCCGTTTTTCGTCATCGGTAGCCGGTTCGGGATGAATAGCCTTGTAAAATTCGTCGGCCTCCTGTTTGCGTTGTGCTCGTATCTGGTCGAAATCAGCAAACGGCTGCGTCAATTCGGTGCCAGTCGGGCCGGTGGCTTCGAGCCGGAGACGTATTGTAGTGGACGTACCGGACGCTACGTTCAGGACGTAGTGAGCAGCTGCTTTTGTGCCAACCTGAGCAGGATTGACAGAATCCGCACCATTCACTACGTAGTCATTGATGCCATCTTTAGGATATAGGGCGCCCGTATGAATATCATATAAACGGGCTACGTTCGATTCGTTTTCGCAGAACAACCAATTCGGCTGACCTTCCGCATGGAGAACGTAGCGTCCGAGGGCGGAGTCTTCGACGGACACCGTTCTGTCGGGCTGTAAAATCAGGGAAGGGCAATAGTTGGGTACGCCGTCCGTATCGTCGCCAAACGCCCAGGTATTGCGAAACCAAAGTGTTGGTAATACGTGCAACGTAGCCGCTTCGGGCCCACGATTATACACCGTAATGGTCATCAGCAAATCCTGAGGACCTGCTTTGGCGTATTCTACGAATACATCAAAATAGCGATCTTCGTCGAAAATGCACGTATCGAGCAGTTCAAATTCGGGTTCCAATCGCGAACGGCGCGCATTTTCACGTAACAGCCACTCATAGGGATAGGCTGTCTGCGGATATTTATAAAGCATTCGCTGGTACGAATGCGTCGGCGTATTGTCGAGGTAGAAATACAACTCCTTTACGTCTTCGCCGTGGTTACCTTCGTGATTGGTCAAGCCGAAATAGCGTTCTTTCAGAATCGAATCGTTGCCATTCCAGAGGGCCAGAGCGAGGCACAACTGCTGTTTATCATCCGAAATTCCGGCAATGCCGTCTTCTCCCCAGCGATACGTATAACTGCGGGCCATGTCGTGGGTCGTATAATTCCACGCATCGCCGTTAGCACTGTAATCTTCGCGCACGGTTCCCCACTGACGGTCAGAGACATAAGGCCCCCATTGCCGCCAGGCTGGATCTTTTAGGCGCTGTTGTTCGGTAGTCAACAAATGATGTATGGAATAGAATGTATGAAATATGGGGATAGCAGGATGTATGAAGCAGGATATACCCTACATCCTACTTCATACAGTACTCTTCGTATATTACTTATCCTCCCGTTGCGAAGCCTTCAAACACGGTCATGCCGCCGTCGATGAAGATGCTGGCGCCGGTGATATAGTCGGATAGATCGGAAGCCAGAAAAACAGCGAGGTTGCCGATGTCCTGCGGCTGGCCGATACGATTATAGGGAATGAGCGTCATCAGGCTGTTAAGGGCCTGGGGCGTTTCCCAGGCGGGCCGGTTGATGGGCGTTTGAATGGCTCCCGGACAGATACTGTTGACCCGGATTTTGCGGTCGCCGTACTCCTGCGCCAGCGACTGCATCAGCATTTTAATCCCTCCCTTCGACGTAGCATAGTTGACGTGTCCTGCCCACGGAATCAGCTCGTGAACCGAACTCATGCAGATAATTTTGCCAGTAGCAGCTGATACGTCCGGTCGCGGACCCCGGCGCAGAAATTCGCGGATCGCTTCCCGTGCACACAGAAATTGTCCCGTCATATTGACATTAATAACGGTATTCCACTGGTCCAGCGTCATTTCATCGAATTTGGCATCGCGCTGAAGGCCAGCGTTGTTAATGAGAATATCAACAGTGCCATAAGCGGCTACGACGTCGGCGAACATTTTTTGTACCTGAGCTTCCTGACTAACATCGCACTGCGCCACTATGCCTGTGCCGCCCGCATCGGTAATGTCTTTTAGTACGGCATCGGCCGCTGGTTTCGATGAATCGTTTGGGTAATTCACCACTACGTTGGCTCCGGCTGCGGCCAGTGATTTCGCTACACCCGCTCCGATGCCGCTACTGGCGCCGGTGATAATGGCCGTCTGGCCTTTTAAGACTTGATCCATGAATGGTAACAGGATATGATAAATAAATGCTACGTCTGTATAATGGTTTAAAAAAGTAAACAGCAACGTAACAAAGTATGGTTAATAGTACTGTCTCTTTCGTATAATTGTCGAGACCAAGTTATAACTGATTGGTAATAACTCCGGTTTGGCGAAAACACATTAAATGCGTTTAATGTGACGTATCAGGCAAAATCAGGTCTGATGGCGATGACAGGAACAAACGTACTGACCATAAACCAATAAACAATTAAGTGCTATGACACAGGTAACACTCAACCCCTATCTTTTCTTTGGCGGAAATTGCCGGGAAGCCATGACGTTTTATAAGGATGTTTTCGGGGGGGAATTGCTACTGACCACGTTCGGTGAAGGTCCGGCTGAGGCTCATGCCGACCCCAAGGCTAACAGTGACGAAGTGAAATCGAAAATTATGCATGCCCGACTTTCCGGCGACATCGCACTGTTGGCCAGCGACGACCCCAACAGCTCAGAAAACCAGCCCAAAACTTCGTTTAGTTTATCGCTGGAGGGTAGCGACGAACCCAAATTATCCGGCTACTTTCAAGCGCTTTCTCAAAATGGACAAGTTAAGTCACCGCTTCAAAAGCAATTCTGGGGTGATACGTTCGGCATGGTAACCGACCAATTTGGTGTAAACTGGATGGTTAGTATTCTGGCTGAAAAGGCGTAGGAGTTAGTCAACGGGATAACCAGTATGGTTAATTATCGACACGTAGCGACCAAGCAAGTTTGGTCGCTACGTGTCGATAATTAAAATTAAGACTAGTTTTTTTAAACAGCCCGCAACGCGTCAGGGCTAAGCTCGGACAGGCTTTTATAACCACTCAAACTGAGCGTTAATTCAATATCGGCCAGCAAGTGCTGAATAACCGTTTCAACGCCTTGCTGTCCGCCCAATGCAAGCCCATATACATAAGGACGTCCCAGACAAACGGCCCTGGCGCCGAGTGCCAAGGCTTTTAGTACGTCGGCCCCGCTCCGAATACCGCTGTCGAACAAGACCGGTAGCTGGCCATTTACGGCATCTACTACGTCTGGTAGCGCTTCTATTGCACTGATTGATCCATCGACCTGCCGACCGCCGTGGTTCGAGACGATAATACCATTCATGCCGTAATCGACCGCTTTACGGGCATCGTCGGGATGCAGAATGCCTTTTAACAGAATTGGTAAATGGGTTTGCTGACGTATAAACGCCAGATCGTCCCATGTAATGGTCGGGTTGGTGTAAATACTGGAAAAGAGCGAAACCGCTCCCATCGCCCGACCCGAACGTAGCTTGTTCAAAAACGTGCCCGATGGATATTTACGAACAGCCGCCACGAGATTCCGTAACGTAGTGGGCGTGATAGCAGGCCGGGCCGCAGGCGGACGTAGCAGAAATTCGTCGAGCAATTGGGCGAAAACAGGGTCGGAGGTGTACTGAGCCAATCCTTTTCCGTGCAGAAAGGGCAAATGCCCCAGGGCCAGGTCGCGCGTACGCCATCCCAGCATAGTCGTATCAAGGGTGAGCACAATACCTGCACAGCCACAGGCTTCGGCCCGAGCCACAAAACTGCTAACCAATTCGCGGGATCGACTCCAGTACAACTGAAACAGGCGTAACGTATCGCCCATCACCGCCGAACAGGCTTCCATAGATACCGAAGCCTGATTCGAAAAAATATACGGAGTATTCGTTACGGTAGCTGCCTTTGCTACGCCCAAATCGGCCTCGGGATGCGCCATTTCAAGTACGCCAATGGGAGCGAGCAGGAGAGGAGATCCCAGTTTATGCCCCAACAGCTCGACACTTAGATCAGGGTTCTCGACGTTACGTAGCATTCGCGGTACGATCTGCCATTTATTGAACCCCTGCCGATTGGCCTGCAAGGTAAGCTCATGCCCAGCCCCACCCACAATGTATGCTGTTGCGGCTGGAGTCAACCGGTCGATGGCAGCCAGCTCTAATTCATCGAAATGGGGAGGAATGAATGGCTTCTTTCCGGCAAAGCCATTCAGATAAATGTTTCGTTGCCAATCTAGTGCACGCATCGGTCATTTAATTACTGGGAGCCTTTACAGGAGAAGGCTGCCGTTGCGCTCATTTACCGTATTTACCGTTCTCGATTTCAGGAGGAATCAATTGAACGAGCGTCTAAATTCCAATGGCGAGAGATTCGTTTTGGTTTTAAACAGTTTGCTGAACGATTGCGAGTGTTCGAACCCTAACGCATAAGCCACTTCACTTACCGACAAATTGGTCGTAGACAGTTTTTCTTTGGCCAGCTCAATGAGTTTGGTATGCACGTATTGCTGCGTATTTTGACCAATCAACGACCGCAACATATCACTTAAATAACTTGGCGAAAGATTTAAATGGTCTGCCAGGTAGTGAACGGTTGGTAACCCCTGATTTACGGAAGTTTCGTTCGTGAAATAACCGTCTAGCAAATCGTCCAGCTTTTGAAGCAGGTCGTTGTTAACCGCTTTCCGGGTTAGAAATTGACGTTTGTAAAAACGATTCGCGTAGTTTAGTAATAAGTCAATTTGGGAAACAACAACGTCCTGGCTGAAATCATCGATACGGCTGCTCAGTTCATTTTCGATCATGTGGAAAATGGAGATGATCATTTCTTTTTCGGTCTCCGAAAGATGCAGCGTTTCATTGGCTGAGTAAGAAAAAAAGCCATACTGTCTGATCTTTTTGGCCAACGGATAATTCCACAAAAAATCGGGATGTATCAGGAGTGTGTAAAGCGAACAGGCACCTGCATGAATAGTGTCATCGCTAGGATGGCCGATTAGCTGATTTGGGGCCGCAAATAGTAATCCGCCTTCATCGAAATCGTAATGCCCCTGTCCATATTTGAGTTTTCCGCTCAGTTTTGGTTTGTATGCTATCTTGTAAAAACTCAATATGTGAGAGTTAGCAAGGCTACTAATATCAATGTGATCGTGGGCATGGCTGATCAAACTGATCAGGGGATGCACTGGTTTCGGTAAGCCAAAGACCCGATGCGCATCCGAAATTGAGTTAAACTTAAGGTGGCTATTTTCTTCTTTTTTCATCTTAAATGAATGAATATAGCAATAACCGATACCTATAACGTATCAGTTATTGCTGACCCTTAACTCAGGCGGTAGCCTTTATTTTGACACACTCTGCGCTGAATTGGAAACGCCCTCCCACGCTTCCCATGTCGCTAGCCGCTCAGCGTAGGCGGTACGTACCCAGGGCAGATTATGGCTACCCAGGAAGAAACGTAACGGCGGATTTTCGGAATCAACCATTTTGAAAAGTGCTTCTGGCGTTGCTTCCGGGTCACCGCGTTCCAGGTTTCGTAAACCCTCAAAAAAATGGGCTTTAAAATCGGCGTATATATCAAGATTTGCCGCAAATTTTAACGACTCCTGACTTCCAAACTCGGTTGCATAGGCTCCTGGTTCGATAATCGTTACGTTTATACCAAAATCCTTGACCTCGGCGGCCAGACTTTCGTGAATGGCTTCGAATGCCCATTTAGACGAGCAGTAGTAGCCAATGACGGGTAGCGTTACGTGACCGAGGTTGCTCGATGTGCCCAGTATATGCCCCCAGCCCTGCTCACGTAACAGTGGTAAAGCCGCCTGTATAACCGCCACTGGACCCAACACGTTTGTTTCATAGAGCAATCGAATATCGTCTTGACTGGCTTCTTCGATCGTGCCAACGAGCGAATAGCCCGCGTTGTTAAGCACAATATCAAGCCGGCCGAAGTGGGCGTGCGCCTTTGCTACAACCGTTTTTACCTGTTCTGGCTTAGTTACGTCGAGTTCCAGCGTTAACACATTATCGCCATATGTTTCGTTAAGATCGGCAATACTTGCCAACGAGCGGGCTGTGGCTGCCACTCTATCGCCACGCTTGAGCGCTGCCTCCGTCCAGACACGGCCAAAACCACGGGAAGCGCCTGTTATAAACCAGACTTTAGGAGACGGAACAGATGTTGGAGCGGTTTGAGCGCCCTCACTTTCATTCAGATGTATCATGTTTACTTGACTTTTAATGATGCCCCAAAGGTCAGGCTAGGGCATCCGCTTCCTGTAGTCGAATTGCGGGGATTTGTAGTCGAAATGAGAACGTAGCACAAAGCCTGGAGATCTGTAAGACGTTGTTTGGCAATCTGAAGCCAATCTAGAGATGGTCACTACGTGTTTTTATTGATTAGGCCTTATTTGCGCTTAATCACTTTTTAATCTCCATTTGCATGTTTACAACCAAACGGGTTCCTCTACACATCATTTTCCCATTTGCCTGGCGCTCTGTGGTGCTCTTTTTGATGTATTCATCCCTTATCTGCGGATTATACGTAGTACTCAACTGGACATTTCTTGCGGTTCCTTTTGTGCCGATTGCTACCATTGGTACAGCCGTGGCGTTCTACGTCGGATTTAAAAATAATTCATCCTACGATCGTCTTTGGGAGGCTCGTCGCATCTGGGGCAGCATCACCAATGCCAGCCGCTCCTTCGCTATTATGGTACTCGATTACGTAACAGAGCAATCGAATAACGGAATCGGGCAGGATCACGACGTTCAGCAAATTCATCAGCAATTAATTTATCGCCATCTGGCTTACATAACGGCGTTACGAGTGCAGCTTCGGCAGAAACCCGTTTGGGTACTCCATCACGATCCGGCGCACGACGTTATTGAACGTATCGAAGCATTTCGGCAATGCAGTTTGGACGTAGAACTGGGTCGTTTTCTGGCTCAGGACGAAATCGAAGCCATTATCAAGCATCCCAATCCTGCTACGTATCTGCTACGTCAGCAGTCAGCTCAGCTTCGCCAGTTACGCGATGCCAATTTCTTATCCGACTATTACCACGTCGAACTCGAACGCTGGTTGGCCGAGTTTTATAACCAACAGGGCGCCTGCGAACGTATCAAATCATTTCCATTTCCCCGGCAGTACGCATTCTTCAGCTACGTCTTTACCTGGCTGTTCATTGCAGTATTGCCATATGGACTGCTTAACGAGATGGCTAAAGTTGGCGGCTGGCACATTTGGCTGACCGTTCCATTTTATACCATCATTGCCTGGGTGTTCAACACTATGGAAGTGGTGGGCGATACCAGCGAAAACCCGTTCGAGAACAGCATCAACGATATTCCTATGACCGCTATCTGCCGAAATATTGAAATTGACCTACGCGATATGCTGGGCGAAACGGCTTTACCGCAACGTATGCAAGCCGTCGATAATATTCTGATGTAAGGGGAAGGAGAGTTATAAAGTTGTAAAGTTGGCTGATGCATAAACATTGCACTGGCGCCAGCCAACTTTACAACTACATAACCCTACAACTTTATAACTCATTTTTTAACAATTGCACTATAAGAATGAAAATTAGGGTTGCAAACGTATATAGTCCTATAAATTACAAATATTAGAAAAATACAATTCATGAGTAATTTAAAGGGACTTTTTGCACTTTTTTTAGAATCGCCCTATTTAACGAATAGAGAATTGAACTTTTAAAAGAATATTCGTTGAAAACGACTTTCATTCGGCTTTTACTATTGCATTATACCTAGTTAACCGACCACCTTTGTCACGGTTAATTTAAATATTTCAAGCCAATGAAACAGTTCCGTTTATCAATCGCCGTACTATTGTCAGTATGGGGTCTGGCAGGCATGGGAGGTGCCAAAGCCGACAATGGATCAGGAATGGGTGGTGTGAAAGTGCAGAAGTCCGAAGCAAAGAAAGTACGTGTATATACAAAGCCGGGAGCAGCTGTCGACGTAGCGATCATCGATGCGGATGGCACTATTCTCTACCGGGGAACCATCAGCAAAAGCAATCAGAAACCAACTCAGTTCAATCTGAACAATCTGCCTGACGGTCAATACTTCCTGACGGCTGGTAACGATGCCTGGTGGATGTCGCAGGGAATTACGATCAAAGCGAACACGATCAACGTGGACGAACGTAATCTGAAGCAACTCGTACAACCAACGCTGACCGCATACGATAAAAATAAAGTTGAAGTGGTGCTGCCATCGAAAAACGTTGACGAGACGAACGTAGCGATTTATGATGCTCAGAACATACTGGTGAAAACCGATTCGTTCAAAGGCGAATCCCGCCGGTTCGACCTGTCGGCTCTGCCCGATGGTGCTTACACCTTTGTGGTTGGTCCTGAGCAGAAGCAGTTTATGTCGCGTATCGACATTCGTCACTAATCGCACCACGGGCCTACGGTAACGTAGCAGCCCAATTCATTACACTCACACACTAACTACGTTAACCGGTCTTTTCGGACAAGTCGGTTAACCATTCAATCCCAGCCCGCTACGTGTCAACGTAGCGGGTTTTTTTATGGTTTTACAATTCCTTAACAACCTTTTACAGAACTTTACCGGTGCTTTAGAAGCATGGCTATAGTTTTGCCTTGGTGTCAGCTAAAAACAAGCATCATGAAAAACGTACGTCAATTCCTCCTTATTCCTGCGTGTGCTCTCGTGTCGAACCTGTGCCTGGGCCAGCAAAATTTTACCAATTGTTCAGCTGCGTTTTTGGGTAGCAAAATGGTCGTGAATGAGTACACGCCTACCGGGAAATGCAGCGTTTCGACAACGGCAACCGGCGAACTGACGGTGAATACCGTGAATTTGTCGAAAACAGAAAGCAAACCTGTCGACCGGATTCCGTTCAGCATTGCCATTCGCGATAAAAGCACAAAAACGCTGGTGATGTTCGCCCAAGAGAAATTCAATCAGATTCCGATTGAGCGCGTACTGTCCAGATGTCGGAAGGGTGATTCTATTGTGCTGATTACAGCGAATGAGCAATACGCCCTGCCCCACAACGAAATTCTGGTACGTTAACACAAGCGTAGTTATAGGTTTGATTTACAATCCATCCGTTTAAATACTTACTCCAATGAAGAAAATCCTGAGTTTACTGGCTGTGACTACCTGTATGGTATGGTTATCAGTACGGGCTAATTCTACAAAAGGCGTAGCCAAAGAAAGTCCCAAAACTGATCCGGCTGGAAAGCCTACGTTCTACGCTAATCCGTTGTTGCTGAATGGGAAATCACTCAATTACGAAACTTTTTCCCTCTACAGTGAAGGCACATTGGCGGTTGTATCGGGAAACCCCGAATCAGAAGAAGCTGTTAAAATTCCGTTTCATATTTACCTGATTCGCGACGGTATATTTATCCGTGAAGGAGCGTCTGATAATCGTCAGGTTGTATATTCTGTAGACGTAACCAAAGTTCTGGCTGGCGCCCGGCCTGGCGACGACCTGATTATTGAACCTGCTAGAAGCGTAGATACGCAGGCACGTCGAATTATCAGACTAAAACCAATCATCTGGCCTTTCCCACAGAACTGGCTTCCAAAACCACTGAAGGGGCAAGGATGCTAGAGATGAGAGATAAGTGGTCCGCCATAGCGGTTTGCCGACGCCAGAAGTTACTGATGGTGCAGCGATCCGCTATGGCGGATCGTTTATCTCTCATCGTTATTCATTAGCTTTACAGGGTAAGAATACGTTGTTAATGAGATAGGTTATGGGAAAAGTGGTGGGGCTTTTGGGAATAATCAGCATTGCCCTGTTAGGCGGTTTTGTTACGTATGTCGGTATTCCCGCAAATACTGCGACCGAACAGGTGGATTTTTCCCGGCGTGTTAACCTAGCCTTGCGTCGGACGGCTGATCATCTGCTACGTCGGGCGGGTGATGCTACGTCCCGGATTGAGCCAGTTAAGCAACCGAATGCCAGTACGTTTATTGTTAAGCTAGACCATTCGTTTGATTATAAATTACTTCCTGGCTTACTTAAAGAATCGCTTAAACAGTATAACATCCGGGCTGATTACGACGTAGCGGTACTGGATTGCCAACGGAATGAACTGCTGTTGGGATACACTAAGCTCGATGTAGCAAAACCCAATGAAATTCCGTGTGCTGGCCGTTCGCAAAAAATAGGTTGCTACAATCTGCAGGTCTCTTTTCATCATGCTGAGCCGAAAAACGATACGTCTACCTTGGGTTGGATGTTGGGCGTCGGCGCAATGCTAACGGGGCTTGGTTACGTTGTCTGGCGAAAATCAGGACGTAGTAACTCATCACAAGAAACAACTGATACGTTGCCGGTCTCCCCAGAACTGATACGTATCGGTCAATCTACGTTCGATCCGGCTACTTTAACGCTCCAATCTGGTTCAACTAGCCACACGCTAACGTATCGAGAAGCCAAGCTGCTCCGGTTTTTTGTCAGCCAACCCAATCAGGTGATCGAACGGGATGCCATTCTCAAGGCCGTCTGGCAAGACGAAGGAATTATCGTCGGACGTAGCGTTGATGTATTTGTGTCACGCTTGCGGAAACTTTTTCAGGACGATCCAACTGTTCGGTTGATTGCCATACATGGGGTTGGGTACCGGCTGGAAATTCGGCCAAAGGATGTTACGTTGCCTTCATAAAGCCGTAGCCTGGACGAGCAGGCATTATGCTGAAACAAATCTGCAAATTGACGTAACATTTCTAGAAGTAGATTTTGAAATTCTTTAAATAAAACCCTGTTTACCAGGGTTTTATCGTTTTTGATCATTTTCGAAATAATTTGAACAATTCTCAAAACCCCGAATCAGGTAAGTTAAGTAAGTTTGCAAGGTAAGTCTGAAATGACTTGTCGCAATTAACCTATGATGAATCAGAAACAGCGCCTTTTCTTTTGGTCTGTTACGGCTGCTCTGGGCGGTTTTCTGTTTGGCTTCGACACGGCCGTTATTTCGGGCGTCGAGCAGTCAATCCAGACGCTTTGGCAACTGGATGTCTGGCAACACGGCCTGACGGTTTCAATCGCCCTGATTGGAACCGTCATTGGTTCGTTGCTGGGCGGAATCCCGACTGAACAGTTGGGCCGAAAGAAAACGCTGTTCTGGATAGCCATTCTTTATCTGATAGCGTCACTCGGTACGGCGATGGCGCCCAACTGGGGTAGCTTTCTGGTCTTCCGGTTTTTAGGTGGGCTGGGTGTTGGAGCATCTTCCGTAGCCGCCCCAATGTATATAACCGAAATTTCACCCCCCAAATCGCGTGGTCGTCTGGTTGCCATGTTTCAGTTCAATGTTGTATTGGGTATTCTGATTGCCTATCTGTCGAATTACCTCCTGCGCGATGTTGGCGGTGAATCGTGGCGGTGGATGCTGGGCGTTCAGGCCGTTCCTTCGCTGGTGTTTCTGATCGCTGTGCTGAATATTCCCGAGAGTCCGCGCTGGCTGCTGCTCAAACGCGGGCAGGTGGCCGAAGCGCTGGAAGTGCTGAACATGATTGATCCGGAAACAGCTTCGCAGACACTCATTGCCATCCAACAGAGCAATCATCAGACAGGAGGCTCTACGCGGCTATTTTCGGCCGAATACAAAACCCCGATTACACTGGCTGTATTATTTGCCGTTTTTAATCAGGTTTCGGGTATTAACGCCATCATTTATTACGCACCCCGTATTTTTGAAATGACCGGTCTGGGCAAGAGTTCGGCTCTGCTCTCTTCGACCGGAATAGGGTTAATAAACCTTATTTTTACGCTGATTTCGCTTAATCTGATTGATAAGTATGGCCGCCGAACGCTGATGAAAATCGGTTCGGTTGGCCTGATTATTACGTTGGGACTGGTTGCCAGAGCTTTTTACGTCGAAGAATTTGGTCTGACGGTGCCCATTCTGCTGTTTGCCTACATTGCTTTTTTCGGCTTCTCGCAGGGCGCCGTTATCTGGGTATTTATCTCCGAAATTTTCCCAAACGAAGTTCGTGCCAGTGGTCAGTCGCTGGGGAGCTTCACCCATTGGCTCATGGCCGCCATCATTACGTTTACCTTTCCGTACCTGGCCGAGCGGTTCGGGGGAGGCAATACGTTCCTGTTCTTTACGATAATGATGGTTTTACAATTGCTGTTCGTGCTACGTTTGATGCCCGAAACTAAAGGTACCAGCCTCGAACAAATCGAAAAGACGTTTGTGGCTCACTGATTTCAGTGAGGAGGTATTTCTGTTGAACAAAGGTTGGGCATTCCGTTTAAGGTAGTAAGCCCTAGCTTCCAACGCTATCCGGTTCGTGAAAATGTGAAATTTTAGTTGGCACGTATCAGCCCAAAACCTAAATAATCAGGGATTATGCATCAAGAAGCTGCCCAATCGAATTAGATTGTGCGGTTTCCGTCTGGTCACGACTCCGTAGATCCTGCGCAATCTGGATGATATGGGTCGCAATTTTGCCCTGCCTTTCAATAGTAGCCTCATCGTATTGACGCTGGCGTACAGGTTCCCAATAAAATAATTCTGTTTTGGCGTCGTAGATACCAATCGGCTTATGCTCTTCCTGGGCATTCAACTGCTCCAGGAGGGTGTCAGCTTCCGAATGGGTTTCACAATCAATATGATGGTACTGCTTTTTGTGCAGGTATATTACTGAAAAACGATGCATGTTGATTAAGTTTCCTGGTGAAGGCTAAACGAAGTGCAACAACCGGTTGACTGATTTGCCGTTGGCTCCGGTTGCGAATCGTTTTGCCTGATTGAATAAGTGGGAATTCGTTCGGCAAGGTGTTAATAATCGAACGGTTACCTGTTTGAGTCGGTTACGGCCTGATAAACCCGTTAAGCCGACTATTAATCGCCTGTTACGCGCGACAGTATGTAGTATTGGATAAATACAAATATAGTGGTTATGGTTGTAAAGACAATACGTAGAATTTTAAAAGGCGAAAAACGAATCAATGTCCCATAATTGTCTTATAATGAGAACTTGTAATTTTTAATATGATCTGTGGTTTTGCTTTTGAGATAACTACTTATTAAGGGTAGATGGTTTTGAATTATAGGAAAAATACAAAACATACTTTATAGTTTATTAAATATAAAACCATCAAGGGCACAAAAGTGTCATAAAAGTTTCTAGAAAATAACGATTTGGTTTGCCAGAAGAGCTGATTACTAATAAACCAAACGAACTTAGTTCCTTTTTTGTCGCCTTAAAACAGCGTGGTCTTACGAAACTCTACTTCAGTTCTTACTAAAGATGCATGCAGTTGTTATGCAGTCAAGCCTGAATACATTGCTTACTTTTGCCGACGGCATTCTGGCTAGGCATTTAACCTTCATTCCTTAACTTTATGTTACCGACAATCACCTGCTTTGGCGAAATTCTCTGGGACGTACTGCCCACTAATAAACAACCGGGTGGGGCACCCATGAACGTAGCAGCCGACCTACGTAATTTTGGTCTGAATGCACAACTTATCAGTAGAGTAGGTAACGATGAACTAGGGCAGGAACTGCTCGATTTTTTGAGCCGAAAAGGCATCCCGCTCGAACTGGTGCAGGTAGGGCAGTCGCACCTGACGGGCGTAGCAAAGGCCAATATATCCGATAGCAACGAAGTTACATATAAGCTGGTGCATCCGGTAGCTTGGGATTACATCCAACTGGAACCGGGCTTACTCGAAGCGGTACGTAGCAGTGACCTGTTTGTTTATGGAAGTCTGGTGGCACGTAGTCCGCAAAGCCGGGAAACGCTCACTACGTTGCTAGGGGTAGCCAGACGTAAAGTGTTCGATGTAAATCTCCGGGCGCCCCATTACGAAAAAACATTGGTTCTTGAGCTAATTCAACAAGCGCATATTGCCAAACTGAATGAACATGAACTAAGTGAAATCAGCGGCTGGCTTAATGGGCCGACTGATGTAGAACCCGCGATGGAATTTCTGCGCGAACACTTTGAACTGGATCAATTGTGCGTTACGCTGGGGGAGAAGGGAGCGGTATTATTAGATAAAAACGGCTTTGTTCGTCAGGCTGGTTTTCCGGTTAAAGTCGCTGATACTATTGGCAGTGGCGACGCATTTCTGGCTGCTTTTCTTTACAAAACGTTACAAGG
The DNA here is from genome assembly GCF_054778555.1 of Spirosoma flavus. Taxonomy (NCBI): domain Bacteria; kingdom Pseudomonadati; phylum Bacteroidota; class Cytophagia; order Cytophagales; family Cytophagaceae; genus Spirosoma; species Spirosoma flavus. Next base: position 385,653 of record NZ_BAAGZL010000002.1, on the reverse strand, counting down.
TGAAACTCCTCAGGAAATCTTGTCATTCGCTTGTACTACAGGAGCTTACGTAGCAACAAAGCAGGGTGCGACACCAGAATTTTCTGAGGATACAATTTTGCAGTTCCGCCAGCAGTTGGGGGCGTAGTACTAAATATGCAGTAAGGCCAGTAAAAGCAAAAACACAGATGGTTATGATCAGTGCTACGCTTTTCATAACCATCTGTGTTCGATTTGACGCGAATCTAGTTACACGTCATGATTACCATTGCCGTTAGCTGGAACAGGCTGATGTTTAACTACGTCGGTCTTACCCGCTTTTCCATTTTCTGACTTTTTGGCATTTGCACGCAAAGCCTCCAGCCCTTTCTTACCGTAAGCCAATCGGGTGATACCTACGTAAAGCACAGGTACTACAAAAATGGCAATCGACGTAGCCGCCAGCATACCACCTAATACGGTACGTCCGATGGTAGCGCGGGCAACACCACCGGCTCCACTAGCGAGCGCCAACGGGAATACACCCAGAATAAACGCTAGTGACGTCATTAAAATCGGACGAAGGCGCAACCGTACCGCTTCTAGTGTCGAATCAATCAAATCTTCTCCTTTATCGACACGCTCTTTGGCAAATTCCACAATCAGAATAGCGTTTTTAGCCGCCAGACCAATCAGCGTAATCAAACCGATTTGCGCATACACGTTATTGCTTAAATATGGGAAAATAATCAGTGCTGTAATAGCGCCTAATGCACCGATCGGTACGGACAGCAACACCGAAAACGGCACCGACCAGCTTTCGTAAAGAGCCGCCAGGAAGAGGAAAACGAAGCCAATCGACAGAGCGAAAATGTAAACGGAACTGTTGCCTGCGTTAATTTCCTCGCGACTTAATCCGCCAAAATCATATGCATAGCCCGCCGGTAGCACTTTGGCCGCGACCTCACGTAACGCATCGTTTGCCTGACTGCTGCTGTATCCCGGCTTGGCCCCCCCGTTCAATTCGACTGACCGGAACAGGTTGAAGTGCGAAATTAGTGGCGCGTTTTCGATAATACTTGTCTTAATAACGGCACTGATGGGCACCAGTTGCCCGCCCTGATTGCGAACGTAGTACTGGCCTAACCGATTTATATCGCTTCGATACATGGTGTCGGCCTGCGCGACGACCCGGAATTTCCGTCCATAAATAATAAAATCGTTCACGTACTGACTACCCAGGAATGTCTGCATCGTTCGGTAAACGTTGCTGACCGAAATGCCTAGTTTCTTACACTTATCGCGGTCAACGTCAACACGATACGCAGGCGTTTTGGCCGTGAAGTACGAAAACGCGCGACCAATTTCGGGCCGTTTATTGGCTTCAGCGAGGAAGTTCTGTACTACGTTGTCGAAAGCCCGAACATCATCGTTGGTTTCTCGTTGCTGAATCTCGAACGTAAATCCAGACGATTGACCAAGCCCTGGAATAGCCGGCGGCTGAATGACCTGTGGCCGGGCATCGTTCAAGACCGCCAACGCGCGTTGCAGTTTAACGACCAATGAATCAGCCTGCATACCCGGTTCTTTACGTTCTTCCCACGGTTTTAGCTGAATAAACACCGTACCACTGTTCGACTTGGACGCAAAGGTAACGGCGTTCAGCCCCCCCAGCGCCGAAAAGTGTGCTACGTAGGGTTGCTGTTTCAGAATGTTCATAATTCTGTTGAGCACCGTCAGGCTTCGAGAGGTCGAAGCCGCTTCAGGAATTTCGTAGGTTACGATCAAACGGCCTTCATCTTCAGTCGGAATGAAGCCAGTGGGTTTCGCTTTAAACAGCAATCCTGTTCCTACGTAAATAACAGCTAACGCAACCAGAACCAGTGGTGTCGATTTAATTAATCGCTTCACGCCATTCGTATACGAATTCGTTACGCGCTCGAACCATTGGTTGAATTTGTAGAACAGCTTGTTTAGCCCCGTCGCTTTTTCGTTGATTTCCATCGGACGTAGCAGCAGTGTACACAATGCCGGTGTTAGAGACAAAGCCACGAACGCTGAAATCAGTACGGATACTGCAATGGTGATGGCAAATTGCTGATACAACCGGCCAACTATACCCGGAATGAAACCAACCGGCACGAACACAGCCGCCAGAATCAGCGCAATAGCAATAACCGGGGCTGAAATTTCGCGCATGGCTTCCCGAGTGGCGTCCTTTGGCGACATACCCTTATCAATATTCACCTGCACAGCTTCAACTACCACAATGGCATCATCGACAACAATACCGATGGCTAGTACGAACGCAAAAAGTGTCAACGTATTAATTGTAAATCCTAGTGGCACGAATAGCGCGAACGTACCGACAATGGACACGGGAATCGCCAGCAATGTAATGAGTGTGGCCCGCCAGCTTTGCAAGAAAAGGAATACAACCAAAACCACCAGAACCAACGCTTCCAAAAGCGTCTCAACTACTTCAGAAATAGATACTTGAATAACCGAAACCGATTCAAAAGGCACTACGTAGTTGATATCTTTCGGAAAGGTCTTTTTCAGATTATCCATAGCCGCGTATACCCCTTTGGCGGTTTCGAGCGCGTTACTTCCCGGCAACTGATACACGAGCAGATAAGCCGCCCGGTTACCATCGACAAACGAGTTGCTGGCGTAGGAAAACTTACCTAATTGTACCCGCGCTACGTCTTCCAGATACACCAGCGAGCCACGGGACGGATCACTACGTACCACAATTTTACGAAATTCGTCTTCCTTACTAAGTCGGCTATTGGTAAATACGGTGTACTCAAATGCCTGAGTAGCTGGTTGTGGCGATGCGCCCACCGACCCACCAGCTACCTGTAAGTTCTGTTCCTGCAAAGCCGCCACTACGTCGTCGGCGGTTAGACCAAGCTGCGCCAGACGGTCTGGTTTAAGCCAGATCCGCATACTGAAATCGTCGGCGCGGCTGAAAATATCACCCACACCCGGAACACGTAACAGCGCGTCGCGGATGTAGATGTTGGCGTAGTTATCGAGGAATGATACGTTGTGCGTCTTGTTTGGCGAGTAAATGGCCACTAGCATAAACAGTGACGGGTTCCGCTTACGGACCACAACGCCCAATCGGGTAACTTCTTCCGGTAACTGAGGCTGAGCAATACCCACACGGTTCTGTACATCAAGCGCGGCAATATTTACGTCGGTGCCTACCTTAAACGTTACGTTCATGGTCATCCGGCCATCATTGGTAGCGTTGGTTTGCACGTAGTCCATGCCGGGCGTACCGTTCACCTGCGTTTCTATGGGTGTAGCGACTGTCTGCTCAACTGTCTGAGCATCAGCGCCTGTATAAGTACCTGTGACCTGCACCACCGGGGGCGTAATGTCGGGGTATTGGCTAACCGGCAAGCTCAGCAAGGCTAATATGCCTAGCGCCAGAATGACGATAGACGCAACAATAGCCGTAACCGGTCGATTGATAAAAATTTCTGCGAACATGATTCAATGAGTGATTTTAATGAGCGAACGAGTGAATGAGTGAACGAGCGAAAGCCTGCCGGATGATTTTTCCCCGGATGGTATTCACTCGTTCACTCATTCACTCTTTCGCTCATTTACTTTTACCACCGCTCCCTCTCTAATCTTCTGTGTACCCTCTGTGACGACCACTTCGCCTTCGTTCAGGCCGTTTTTCACGATTACTTTGTCGTTGATACGTGCCCCGAGCGTTACCTTTTTCTGACTCACTTTACTGCTGTCGCCTACGACAAATACGAAAAATTCGCTCATCTGTTCGGTTACGGCCTGATACGGAATCAACAATTGCGGCTGACCGGTGCTATTTTTTACCCGAACGTTTCCATTTAAACCGGGCTTTAAAAGGCGTTTCGGATTGGGGAAAGCGATGCGGACACGTAGCGTACCTGTCTGTGGGTCAAGGGCCCGGTCGATGATACGTACCGAACCTGGATATGAATATGGTTGGCCGCTGGGTAGCATCAGGATAAAGGTTGAATCGCGGGTTACGTTTAGTTTGCCCTGCAAGGCTCCAAACCGGGTAATCTGCGATTCATCGACCTGCAAATCAGCCGAAATAGGGTCATCTGCCGAGATTGTATTGAGTGGCGTAGAACCCGGTGCCACGGCGGCTCCCAACCGTACCTGCGAAATGCCGATGGTGCCATCAAGCGGGGCGTAAATAGTTGTGTATTTGAGGTTTGTAGCGACCTGCTGAATGCTGGCCTGAGCGGCTGCCACCTGCATTTTGGCGGCTTCCAACGTAGCGTTGGCGTTATCGACCAATTGTTTGGCAACGGCGTCCTGTTGAGCCAACGTATTATACCGGTCGGCGTCCTTCTGAGCCCGGTTCAGGTTGGCTTTCTGTACGTTCAGGTTCGCTACGGCCTGGTCATAACCAGCCCGATATTGCTGTGGGTCAATCGTGTAAAGTTTCTGACCTTTGCTAACGTGCTGGCCATCCTGAAAGAATATACCCGTAATGTTTCCGGATACCTGCGGCTGAATTTCTACTTCGCGCAGCGCTGTTACCGTGGCTGGAAACTCGTCATAATATGTTGCACTGCCTTTCTCCGCTTTCACCGCCGTAACGGGCGTTGGTGGGGGAGGTGCCTGTTGCTGCTTATCATCCTTTTTACCGCCACAGGCCGTAAGCAGAGCAGCGAGAACAACGGCAATTATGGATGGATTTATAAATTGATTCTTCATGTTACGTTGGCGATTGCTCGGTGAATAGTAGTGATTTTACTAATTGACTGTGAATGGTTTATAGGCCGATAATCGCTAAAACTGTATGGCTCCCAACGCTTGCTGCACGTCGAGCTTACTGATTAAAACCTGATATAAAGCATTGAATACGTTCAAACGGGCGGTACGTAGGTCGGCTTCGGCGATGGTAACATCCAGGTACGTTTTAATTCCTGAACGATATTGTAGGTTAATAACCCGGTAAACCTCCTCGGCTAATTGCTGGTTTTCGCGTAACGCAAGGTACGTTGCCAGATTCCCTTTGTAATTCGACAGAGCCTGCGCATATTCAGCATCGACAGCACTAGTCAGCGCTGCTAAATCCCACTGCAAACGTTTGACTTGTAGTTCAGCGATTTTTGTCTGCTGGATACGTCTACCTCCCTGAAAAATAGGCAGCGCTACCGTTAGGCCAATGAGCGAATTGGGGAACGACTGACCATACAACTGTCCCAGGGCGTTATTCTGATAGAGGAAATTGTAGTTGGCGTTGGCGCTTACCGTCGGCAGATACGACCAGCGATTGTAGCGCACATTCGCATCCAGCAACTGCCCCTGCGTACGTAATAATTGGTATTCAATGCGGTTCTGCGGATTTACTAACTGCAACGTATCAATGTTGGCTTCGTTCGCCAGTTGCAACGTATCGTAAGCTACACTGAGTTGCGAATTAGGCGGGTAGCCCATCAATTGCTTCAAAATCTGATACTTAGCACTCGCCTGATCGCGATATTGTTTCCGTAGGGCTACTGAATTATTCAACGCAATACGTGCCCGTTGCGGATCCGTCTTATCGACAATACCGCCCTGATATTGGTTGGTGGCATCCTGTAAACTACGTTGCAGACGCGTAATATCTTCAGTCAGAATATCGGCCTGACGCTGCGTCAGAATAAGGTCGTAAAAAGCCTTGCTGACATTGACCACCACGTCGATTTTATTTCGGTTCGTGACCTGCGTAGCCTGCACGCGATAGGTATCGGCGGTCTGACTGGCCAGTAGCAAATCGCGACTGAAAATACTTTGCGTAAGCGAAAACGATACCGTCGACGTATTCTGGGCGCCGAGCGCAACGGGTCGTCGTTCGCCGGTTGTTGCATCCGGAATGAGCGTAACGGGAAGCTTGAGGTAGTGCAGGAGGTTATAGCTGCCTGCAATTTGCGGATACCAGGCGGCTAACGCGCTCTGAACGGTACGTTCGGCAATTTCCTGGTCGATAACTGATTGGCGGACAAGGGGCTGGTGTTCCAGCGCGTACTGAATGCAATCGGTAAGAAAGGCTTGTTTAGCTAATGAATCTGATGTCTTTTGAGCCGACACAAGTGGCGAAAAAAAACAGCCCAGCGCCAGCAGAAAGCCGATAAAAACTTTTTTCATACAGAGTGAACCCTGAAATCTTTTGGTAGATAGTCAATCGGGTGTACTACCCAACAACCCGTTCATAACATCATTTTGTTCGTTGATTAATAAGAAATTAACAACCCATTTTGTTTACTTAAGTAGTTCTTCTCGCTGCTAATTGGGTAAAATGACGGAGTGCAATGCCGCCTTTTTTGTCGATTAAGTAGGCCCGTTTTAATGTTAAAATCAACCCCTATCGTGACTAGCATATGTACTTCTGTTTGCCAAACCCGGCCAAAGGACGTAATTTCGGGCTTCGACTGAATTGATGGATGAATATGGCCGACGTATTGAATGACTCCGAAGGAGTTGACCGGAGCGATGCTGGTATTGGCAACCCCGGAAGCTCCCTGAATTTTATAGAACAAATTGTTGAAGAAGATATTGCTGCCGGCAAAAACGGAGGCCGTGTACATACGCGCTTCCCGCCCGAGCCCAATGGCTATCTCCACATCGGGCACGCCAAATCGATTTGTCTGAATTTTGGGCTGGCCGACAAATACGGCGGGCAAACCAACCTCCGTTTCGACGACACAAACCCCGTTACCGAAGACACTGAATATGTCGATTCTATTAAAAACGACGTGCGCTGGCTGGGCTTTGAGTGGGAAAACGAATTTTACGCATCGGACTATTTTGACCAGCTATATGTATTTGCCGAAACGCTGATTCAGAAAGGATTAGCCTATGTCGATGATTCGACTTCGGAGGAAATTGCTGCGCAGAAAGGTACGCCGACCGAGCCAGGACGCATGAGCAAATACCGCGACCGGAGCGTCGACGAAAGCCTGGATTTGTTCCGCCGGATGAAAGCCGGGGAGTTTCCCGACGGTGCGAAAGTGCTACGTGCCAAGGTAGATATGGCGTCGCCGAATATGCAATTACGTGACCCGATTATTTACCGGATCAAGCATGCGCACCACCACCGGACGGGCGATGCATGGTGCATTTACCCAATGTATGATTTCGCCCACGGCCAGTCGGATTCCATTGAGCATATTACGCATTCACTCTGTACGCTTGAGTTTGAAGTCCACCGTCCGCTTTACGATTGGTTTATCGACAAACTGAATATTTTTCCATCGCGACAAATTGAGTTTTCCCGGCTCAATCTGACGTACACCGTCATGAGTAAGCGGAAACTGAAGCAGCTGGTAGAAGAAGGTCACGTCAGTGGTTGGGACGATCCGCGTATGCCAACCATTGCTGGTATTCGTCGGCGCGGGTATACGTCGGCCAGCATCCGTGAATTTGCCGACCGGATCGGTATCGCCAAGCGCGACAACATGATTGACGTTGGCTTGCTGGAATTCTGCATTCGCGAAGAACTGAACAAAACAACCCACCGCGTGATGGCGGTTGTCGATGAAAAACCATTGAAGCTGGTCATCACGAACTACGAGGTTGGTCGGGAAGAAATCATGTCGATCGAAAACAATCCCGAAGATTCCGGCGCGGGCGAGCGGAACGTACCTTTTAGTCGAGAGGTGTACATCGAGCGCGATGATTTCATGGAAAACCCGCCGAAGAAATTCTTTCGGCTGTTTCCGGGCGGTATGGTACGTCTGAAAGGAGCGTATATCATCAAATGCGACGAAGTAGTGAAAGATAACGCGGGTGAAATCATCGAACTACGTTGCTCGTACATTCCCGAGAGCCGCAGCGGTTCCGATACGTCGGGTATTAACGTGAAAGGCACGATACACTGGGTGTCGGTACCGCACGCCGTCGAAGCCGAAGTACGGCTTTACGACCGCCTGTTCTCCGTCGAGAACCCGGCTGCCGACGAACGTGAATTTCGTGAGTTGCTGAATCCCAATTCGTTAGACGTAGTACGTGCTTTTGTAGAACCGGCTCTGATCGATCTGGTACGTTCGGGCGCCCAATCCAACGTACAGTTCATGCGGAAAGGCTATTTCGTTCTCGATTCCGATTCTACACCTGACAAACCCGTTTTCAATCGCACCGTTACGTTGAAAGACGCTTGGGCAAAAGAGCAGAAGAAGGGGTAGAAAAGTATCATACTCTGAGAATTAAACGTCTGAATTTATCCGGATGCCCACCTTGACTGGGGTACGGATAGATTCAGACGTAATTATTTTCAGTTAAATGACGGTCGTATAGTAGCGATTCCGCTTTTCTCGACCAAGCATTTGGATGTAGATTCCGTAAACCAACCTAACAACTTCATCATCAGTGCTTACAGTGTATTCTGGAACGACATTGATGAGATTAGTGAAGTCGAAAACGTACTGCTTGGTAAGAATTTGTATTTGTAAATGCTAAACCAAACGTTCACTTCCCACAAGCCTCGCTACCCGTACAATTCAGACTTATAAATAATTCCGATTGGATTTTCCAGCCTGCGTCGGTTTTGCGCCACATGGACAGGTACGTTCCGGTGATGATTTGAATGCCATCGGGGCGTCGGAAACGGCCGGTCCAGTGCCCATGTTCGGCGGCAAGCGGGGCCGACGTACTAATGTCAATTCGCTCTGTAGTACGTATATAGCCCATAAAATTTGGATCTTTAAATTGCGGAGCGACCGACGCCAGTACCGAGTCGCGGCTCGATACGTGTGAACCACTTCCGCGCGTAACCTGAATATCCGGAAGCATCGTCTCGCCGAACGTTTGAAGTTTACGTGCTTCAATCGCCTGATTCGACTGGAGACGTAGTGCCCGAATCGAAGCTACGTCTGTTGACTCTGTAACTTTTGGACTTTTGTCAACCTGCGCCAGTGCCAAACAGGGCATCGCAATCAACAACCAGATACGTAGTAGATTTTCCATAACACCTCAATTCAGTCGGTAAACAGGGTAGCGATTGTGCGTTTTTTCGTAATAAGGCGTTTGGCGATAAATGAAATCCAGCTGGGCGTTGGCGTTTTCGGCAAAGGCTTTGTCGGATGCCCGTTTTTCTTCGAGCTGTTTACGTAACACCGAATCTTTTCGGACTAATTCGGCGGCTGTGTCCTCGAAAATATAATTGGAAAAATACTCTTTCTGATCCAGAATACTATCGAAGAAATTCCAGGCGAAAAAAGAATCAACGCCTTGTGGTTCAAGCGTTTCAATGATATATCGATTCGTGGGCTGATTGGTTGAAATAAGATAATCACCCTTGTAAAATTGAAGTTTCTGCGTTTCAGTACGTATCGTAACGTTCGAATGGACGTAATGGCCTTCATAGGGGCGCTGGCCCGTTCTGAACGTATCAATGTAATAAGCGGATACGGTCAATATGGTATCTTTCGACAGCGGTTGCAACGTAACGCCATTGCGTTTGAGCTGGCTAATTACTTCGCGCCAACCTTGCGGAATCAGGTAGAAACGCGGTTTGTCCACTTGGACATTGGCCGTAAACGTATTGAAATAAGGAATGCGCTTCGTAAAGGGCTTACTTCGGTCGTAGTAAAGCCGTTTCAGACCCGATACTTCGCTAGGTTTGTAACCCGCTTCATACCCCAGAAACGTAACGGAATCAACTTTAGTCCGATTGAGAGAAAAGCTGAGTGGAAAGGTTTTTTGTTGACGAACGGCCTCATCAGCCCGTTTTTTAGTTGCCAGAATCGTACTGGCTTCCCGTTCGCACAGACGTAGTACGGCCTCATCGAAAACATAGGATGCCTTGACCCGCGCCGGATACGGTTTCCACATATGCGTTTCGAGCGTAAAACCAAAGCAGTTGAATAACGTAGCGTACCCCGTCGAATACCGGGGCGTATCGTTATAGCCAACCAGGCCGCTTTCGGGCGTATCGCCAACGTGATCTACGTAAGGAGCGGGCGGGAAGCCTTTGGTAGTCAGTATTTTATCCAACTGTGGCTGGAATGTTTCGGTCATGTAGCCTGATACATTCGGATTTAATTTATCTTTCTGAGTCGCGAAATACGTTAATAGGTGCTGGTAGTCAGCGCCATCGCTGGTGTGGTTATCCACGAAAACCTGCGGCTTAAGCGACTGAAACATGGTTTGAAACGCCCGCGTATTTTCAGATTCAGCTTTGATAAAATCGCGGTTGAGGTTGAGGTTTCGGGCATTTCCGCGAAAACCGTAGGAGTCTGGGCCATTCTGGTTCACGCGCGAAACACCCCGGTTCAGGCTGCCGCCTACATTATAAACCGGTACAATAGCCAGCAATACGTTCTTGGGTAACTTATTGGCTTTCAATAAGTCGCGGGCTAGCATCATACAGGCGTCGATGCCTTCGGGTTCGCCGGGATGGATGCCGTTATTAATGAGCAACGTAACGCGATCTGGCCGGGCTGTGAACTGTTTGTCTGCTGCCAGGAGAAATAAATGCAGCGGTTTTCCGATGTCAGTTTGCCCAATCTCGACCAGTTTGGCTTGCTCATACTGACGGTCTAATTGCTGATACCAACTGATAATCTGGTAATACGTTGCCGTTTGGTTGGTGTCCCGTTCAAATGGCGACAACGCATTGACGCTACGTTGCGCAGACAAATTGTTGAACATAGCCAGAACGGTTGTCAGACTCAGAAAAAATAGAAAAGAGAAAGTGAAGGGACGTAACATACAGGCAAGTTAACAGGCATGACTGATTAAACGTAACGGTGTCGACCGTCCGCATTGCATTAAACATTACCGCTTCTTTTTTGGCAAAACGGGGGTACTGGCTGGCGGTTGGCGGTGGTGCGTGGCCTGCTCGTAGGCGTAACAGAGCTTGATGAGCATTGGCTCACTAAACGGTCTTCCGAAAAACTGTAATCCGGCGGGTAAATCGTTGTATGTGAACCCCATCGGTACGGTAAAGGCCGGAAAACCTGTCGGTGGTGACAGGGCATTGTTGTTCGTGCCCGATGGTGTATTTAAATCGCCGATGAGCCGGGGCGGGTAGCTGAATGATGGGTAAACCAGTACGTCAACCCCCGTCGAATCCATGGAACGTAGCAACAACTGGCGGAGCCGGGCGCGCAGACCCATGTTTTTTGCCCAGCCTTTATGCGCTTCAGGAAGTAACGTATCGGCGTCGGCATCCAGCAGCGTTTTTTCGAGATAAGGGTGATACTGCTTCGATTTGATGATGGATTTCAGCGTTTTGTGGGGTGCGTTTGGCCCCAGACTCGCCAGGTAAAGATTGAAATCACGCCGGAGCTGCGGAATGGTGTCGAATGATTTATTGATCGTATCCAGTTCAGGTACACGTACCGAGTCAATAACGATTGCGCCAGCCGCCCGCAGTTCGTCCAGCGCCTTGTTGAATAGGGCATATACCTGCGGGTCTGAATTTTTGGTCGTACATAACTGACGAAATACACCAATACGTGCCCCTTTCAAGCCGTTTTTGTCCAGACATTGGCGATACGTTGGTGGAATTCTGCCTTCGCTACGTCGGGTTATTGAATCAGCTTTGTCGTAGCCCGCAATTACATCTAATACGCGAACGGCATCTTCTACCGTCCGACAAATGGGGCCGCCTGTATCATTCGTCATCGCCAGCGGAGCAATTCCATCGCGACTGACCAGCCCCAATGTGGGCCGGAAACCGACCAGACTTTGGTGCGACGAAGGCCCACGAATAGAACTTCCTGTATCGGTTCCTAATCCAATCGTGCCAAAATCAGCCGCTACGGCAGCTGCCGTGCCACCACTGGAGCCCGCCGTAGTACGTCGGGTATCGTACGGATTGCGGGAATAGCCCGGCAGAATCGAACTCACCGAATAATGCCCCGACGTAGCAAACTCGGCCAGATTGGATTTGGCAATAATAATGGCACCGGCTTCCCGGATCCTACGTACCACAAAGGCATCGTCGGGCGGTATGGATTTTTTCATGGCCAGCGTACCATTGGTTGTAGGCATGTCGAACGTATCATAATTGTCCTTGACAATCACCGGAATACCGTGTAATGGTCCAATCATCTTTCCCGTCACCCTATATAGCGAATCGAGCCGACGGGCTTCGCTTAGGGCTTTTGGATTAATCATGATGAGGGCATTCAGAAACGGGCCTTGTTTGTCGTAGGCCTCAATACGGTCGAGGTAGAGCTGCACCAACTGAACCGCCGACAATTTGCCGGCCTGCATAGCGGTGTGAAGTTGAGCAACGGTGGCTTCGCGCAGGTCTTTGGGCTTGAACGACTGGGCATTTACCAACGAAAAGTGCAATAGAAGTATGCACAGCAGCAAAAGGAAAGCTTTTTTCATGGTTTAGAGATACGGAGGTGGGTAATGATAGGATGGAGAATGGCCTAAATCAGTATAAAGCTAATTTGAACATAAACCAACTGCCGTCTCTAAAATAGTCTATCTCGCTGAATTATAGCCTTCTGCCTTTTGAATGTCTAATTTTCTCTTTGTTTCGTACGCTTTAGCCAATCTGGGCTAAACTGGAATTTATTCCGGGACGTTATGATTCCGTTTCACTATCCACGAGTTTTTTCAGGCCTTCCAGAATAGTATCCCAGCCTTTTTCGGAGCGTTTATAACGATCTTCAGCGCCTGTCCCCTGACCAACATCGTCGGAGATGGATAACGTCGTTACGCCGTTTCGGTACGTTAGCTTATCGGTGACAATTGAAAAATTCGAGTCATCATCGTCATCGTTTTCGAGGCTGTATTTCAATAGTTTATTTGGCTCGATTTCCAGGATTTGCCCCTTCATCTCAATTTTTTTGATCAGGAACATTCGACCCGTAAACAGGATTGTGCTGCCAACTTCCCAATCGGAAAAAACTTCGCAATTGAAGAAATACTGTTTGGTTTTTTCAGGATTGGTCAGTGCATTCCAAACGACTGACGGCTCAGCTTTAAGGCTGATTTTTTTCTTAACGACGTAGTCTTTCATGTTCGTAATAAGCAATTTGCTGGATACAATAGGACGTTTCACTGCCCCTATTTGCTACGTATATAAAAGTGGGTTTACTCTGCATTTGTTTTTGTGTGTAAACGTAACGGGTTGTTTATGAATACTTTTTGTGATTCGCCAGCAACGCCATGCAATGTACATTTGGAATATCCAGCCCGTTCAGATGGACCTGATCGCGCCAGTATCTACAATTGAAAAATTCTAAGTACTATTTAGATTAATTAAAAATAATTTTTCTTTACCATGATTTAGCCTTTGTTTTGCAAGTGGAAATAATGTCAATCCACTTATGAGTTTATATACAAAAATTTGCATAGTGCTTTTGGGTCTGCTGCCTTTGGCGGTGCAGGCACAACAAACAGCCACACTACGGGGCACTGTAACTACTTCGGATGAAACACCAGCGGAGGCTGTCACAATAAGTCTGAAAGGAAAAGGGCAGGGGGCCATCACTAATTCTAAAGGCGAATACATCGTTAATCGCGTTAAGGCCGGTTCGTACATTGTACAGGTGTCGGCCATTGGCCTGAAAACCGCTGAAAAAGAGGTAACTGTAGGCTCAGGGGAAACTGTAACACTGGCGTTCACGCTGACCGAAAACGCGGCTCAATTAAAGGAGGTTACGGTTAGTGGGAGTCGTATCAACCGATTTTCCCGAACGTCGAGCGAGTATGTGTCCAAGATGCCGCTCAAGAATCTTGAAAACCCACAGGTGTACAATAGTATTGGGAAGGAGTTGCTCACGGAACAGTTAGTTTTTTCGGTCGATGATGCCATGCGCAACGCGCCGGGCGTTCAGCGGATGTGGGAAGCCACCGGACGGGCTGGCGATGGAGGAGGTTATTATAGCACCCGCGGGTTTATTGTGCAGAGTCAGCTTCGCAACGGGTTGGCCGGTAACGTAACAAGTGATATTGACGCTGTCAATCTCGAAAAACTGGAAACGATTAAAGGGCCTTCCGCTACGTTGTTTGGCAGCTCATTAACATCGTATGGTGGCTTAATTAACCGGGTGACCAAAAAACCGTACGACACGTTCGGGGGCGAAGTGGCCGTGTCGGCGGGTAATTACGATTTTCAGCGAGTGAGTGCTGATGTGAATGCTCCGCTGACGAAAAATAGAAACCTGTTGCTTCGGGTCAATACTGCTTTCACGCACCAGGGTACTTTTCAGACGGTGGGCTTCAACCGTAACGTAGCCATTGCGCCCAGTCTGTTGTTCAAACCTTCCGAAAAACTATCGATTCTGCTCGATGCCGAAATCTATCGGTCGACAAACGTAGGCAAACAGCTTATTTTCTTCTACGTTCCTGGCAACACCCTCGGTGCTACTCGGGCCGACCAACTGAATGTTGACTACCGTAACTCATACATGGGCAGCGGCCTGACGCAGCAGTCTAACAGCACCAACCTATTCGGGCAGGTAAACTACCGTATCTCGCCGTCGTGGACGTCGTCTACCAATATCAGTACGAGCCACAGTTTTTCCAATGGCATCGGGCCCTATTTCTACCTCCTTCCGGGCGGTACTACGTTGGGTGTGAATAACATAGTACGTGCCGATCAGTCGACGCGCAACAGCACCAACAACGTTGTTGAGGTGCAGGAGCTGATAAACGGTGATTTCCAATTGGGAAATATGCGCAACCGACTGGTGCTTGGGCTCGATTACCTGCGGGTTAACTCCAATCAATTGTTTTTTGGTAGTGTGTATGATACCGTACCCGTCGAAGCTAATTACGATTACAGCAAGTTCAGTGGAGCGGCTCTGAGCGCCCTGTATGCCAGCAAAGCCCCTGATTTTACGTACCCCGTCACGGGCATTCGCGAAACGTACAGTGCTTTTCTGTCGGATGTCCTGAATCTGACCGATAAACTGAGTGTGCTGGCTGCGTTGCGGGTCGACCACTTCAACAACAAGGGCGGTACGGAAGGCGCGGCTGTTGCGGGCTACGAGCAAACCGCCTTCTCGCCGAAATTTGGAGTTGTCTATCAGCCAGTTAAAGACCAGGTGTCGTTGTTTGCTAATTACCAGAACAGCTTCGCGAATCGTGGATTGTACAACGCATACGACGTAACGGCGCCCGACAGCATTGCCCGGCGGTTTGCGAAACTGGAACAGGCTAATCAGTTCGAAGCCGGGGTGAAATTAAATACCTTTGGCGGCCGACTGACCACAACGATCAGTTACTACGATATTCAGGTGAAAAACCTGCTACGTACCGATCCTAACCCACTGGCAGCCGCCCGATTTGCTCAAACTCAGGATGGTACGCAGGTGAGCCGGGGTATCGAAATCGACGTAGTTGCCAACCCATTCGCCGGTTTCAACGTAGTGGGCGGCTTTTCGTACAACGATTCTAAGCTGACCAATGCGGATGCGGATGTCAATGGACGTCGGCCTACTACGGCCTCATCGCCGGTGCTGGCCAATCTGTGGTTAAGCTACCGTTTGCCCGATTACGTAGTAAAAGGCTTAGGTTTTGGTATCGGCGGAAATTACGCCAGCGACAACAAAATCCAGAACAGCATTAGTCAGGGCGAATTTATCCTGCCTGCCTACACTGTTCTGAATGCATCGGCATTTTACGAACATCGCAAATTCCGGCTTGGGGTAAAGACCGATAATTTCACCAATCAACGGTATTGGATCGGGTACACAACTATGAATCCGCAGAAACTACGTAGCGTTATCGGCAGCGTGGCCTATAAATTTTAGAATCAGATCGGTGGTCTGGGGGGAAGCTTCTTCCCGGACCACCGATTTATTAGTTAATTACTCCTAAGCGCTTCGGTATGAACGTAAAGAAAGCAATCGGTAAAATTCACCTCTGGCTAGGCATGGCTTCGGGGCTGGTCGTATTTATTGTAGCGGTAACGGGTTGCCTGTACGCGTTCAAAACGGAGATCGAAGACCTGACGCAATCGTACCGCTACGTTCCTGCGGAGGCCAAGTCCGTGCTTCCGCCTTCGCGTATGCGGGAGATTGGCCATCAGCTTTTGCCCGGCAAGAATTTGCATAGCGTTACGTATCGAACGGGTGGACGAGCGGCCATTCTGACGTATTATCATTACGAACCAACGTATTATTATCTCGCTTATGTAAATCCATATTCGGGGAAAGTGCTACATGTGCAGGACATGAGCTATGACTTTTTCTATCAGGTACTTCAGGGGCATTATTACCTCTGGCTACCCCCGACAATCGGTCAGCCTATTGTTGCGTCGTCGACCCTGATTTTCGTGGTATTGCTAATTTCGGGAGTAGTGCTCTGGTGGCCCAGAAACAGAGCTGCCCGCAAGCAACGATTTGCCGTTAAATGGCAGGCTTCCCGGAAACGCCGTAACTACGACCTGCACAACGTATTGGGCTTCTACGCCACCAGCGTACTGTTTCTGCTAGCGTTTACGGGCCTGATCTGGGGATTTCAGTGGTTTTCGAAGTCGGTTTATTGGATAACATCGGGCGGAAGAACGCAGGTCGATTTTTATGAGCCAGCTTCTATTGTTCCCAAACAGCCAGTGACGCCAAAAGCGCCTGTGGTAGACCAACTTTGGTTCCAGACAGCTACGCACGCTCCGCAGGCGGAAACCGTTGAAGTGCATTATCCGGAAACAGCTACGTCAACGATTGCCGTTGCCCTGAATTCCGATGCCAGTACGTTCTGGAAATTGGATTACCGGTATTACGATCAGTACACATTGAAGGAAGTGCCCGTGAAACACCTTTACGGCCGGTTTGACAAAACGCTTCTGATAGCCGACAAAATTGCCCGGTTAAATTACGACGTACACGTTGGCGCAATCCTGGGATTACCCGGTAAAATCATTGCTTTTATGGCCAGTCTGATTGCTGCCAGCTTACCCGTAACAGGTTTTTACATCTGGTGGGGACGGAAGAAGAAAGCAAAAAAGCCCCGCCAAACTACCAAATCAACTCAGCCGAAAGCGTTTCCAAAAGCCATCAGCGCGAATTAGTTGATACAACTTCATAACTATTTATTCTACTGAAACGGGCGACTGGTTCCGAGCGAGGGTAGAGCAATACATTGCCGTAACTAGTATTTAGGTTATGAGTCTCTATACCTTCCTGCTTTTGATGCTCTAATTAATACCGATACGTTGATTCATTCGTATACGGGCTTTGCTAAGTTAAATTACTTCTTAGATTCTCCCACTTACCAAAATCTTCTTTGGAGAATGTGCCTATTGGCGCGCTGATTTCTGTATTTTTGATCCTTCACCCAAATCATCAATCAATCACTTCATGCAGAAACATCTCCTGGCTGGACTGTTTGCGCTGTCCATTACTTACACGGCGCGAGCACAGACGACTTTTCCGCAGAACGGCGTTCATGACGAACGACCTGGACTGTATGCTTTTACGAATGCAACCATCATTGTCGACCCGCAAACTACACTTAACAAAGCTACGCTCCTTATCCGCGATGGTCGGGTTGAAGCAGTAGGAACGGCGGTGAGCGTACCCGCAGGTGCCGTAGTGACCGATTTAACCGGAAAACGGATTTATCCCGCCCTGATCGACATCGACTCCGATTATGGAATGCCCGAGGTGACGCGGGCCGCTGGTGGTGGCTTTGGTGGGGGAGGCCGACCACCGCAATACGAATCCAACAAAAAAGGACCCTATTACTGGAACCAGGCCATTCAGCCCGAAAACGACGCCAGCCTGATTTTTAAAGCCAATACGGCCAAAGCCGACGAGTTACGAAAACTAGGGTTTGGTGCCGTACTCACGCATCCGCACGATGGTATCGCCCGCGGTACGGGTGCCCTCGTTACGTTGGCCGACGACCGCGAGAATCTGCTGATGATCAAGTCGAACGCTACGGCGCACTACTCATTCAGCAAAGGCAGTTCGACTCAGCAGTATCCCAACTCCATGATGGGCGTAGTGGCGTTGCTGAGGCAGGCATTTTATGACGCTGATTGGTATAAACGGGCTGGCAATAAAGAGCAATCGAACCTGTCGCTGGATGCATTCAGCCGGATTCAGCCGTTGCCTGCCATTTTTGAAGCCACCGATAAAATGGGCGTTTTACGGGCTGATAAAATTGGTGATGAGTTTGGCGTTCAATACGTTGTCCGCTCGGGTGGAGACGAATACCAGCGTATCGACGAAATAAAAGCGACCAAAGCGGCTCTGATTGTTCCCCTGAATTTTCCGCAACCCTACGACGTAGAAGACCCCTGGGATGCTGACAACGTATCGCTGGCCGAACTGAAGCACTGGGAAATGGCACCCTTGAATGCTGGTCGGCTGGCCAACGCCAACGTATTGTTTGCGATCACCACGGCGGGGCTACGTAACAAAGCCGATTTCTGGGCCAATCTGCGTAGAGCCATCGAAGGCGGTTTGTCTGAACAAAAAGCGCTGGAAGCGCTAACCACCGTTCCGGCGCGGCTGATACGTGCTGAAGATCAGCTCGGTACGTTGCAAAAAGGTCGCCTGGCCAATTTTATCATTACGTCGGGAAACCTGTTCAGCGCCGACAACGTGATTTACGAAAACTGGATGCGCGGCAAACAGCACATTGTTACGAACAAAAACGTAGCGGATTTGCGCGGTACGTGGAATCTGACTATCGGGCAGCAATCGAACCTGAAATTGAACATTACCGGAAAATCGCCCGAAAAGCCTGAATACCAGATTCTTATTGATACGGTAAAAATAACGCCGAAAGTCTCTGTTTCGGGTGATGTTATTTCGATGCAGGTGCAGTTGAATCGACGAAATCCGGCCACAACCCGGCTGACAGGTTACCGCATGGGCACGACCATTAAAGGGGATGGCGAATCGCCTGATGGTAAGGTTATTGCGTGGTCGGCGGTACGTACGGGCGATGCGCCCCAATCGACCTCTGCTACGTCTACCACGGCAGGAAGTTCAACAGCTGCCGTAGCTACGTCGGGAACGGCTACTACGCCCGCAAGCAATACGGCGGCAACGGTTATCTATCCGTTTGTCGGGATGGGCAACGCGCAATTACCCAAATCAGAAAGCATGCTGATTCGGAATGCAACGGTCTGGACCAATGAAAAAGATGGCATTCTGACCAACGCCGACGTACTGGTGACAGGCGGCAAGATTTCGAAAGTAGGGAAGGGACTAACCGCTGGAGCCGACGTGAAAGTAATCGACGGAACGGGTAAGCACCTCACCAACGGCATCATCGACGAACATTCGCACATTGCGCTGCTGTCGATTAATGAAGGTGGACAGTCTAGTTCGGCCGAAGTACGGATGGCTGATGTGATTAATCCCGAAGATATCAATATTTACCGGCAGCTGGCGGGGGGCGTTACTACGTCGCAACTGCTGCATGGCTCGGCCAACTCCATTGGTGGTCAGTCGGCTATCGTGAAACTGAAGTGGGGTGAATCGCCGGAAGGCATGTTGATCAAAGGCGCCGATGGTTTCATCAAGTTTGCATTGGGTGAGAACGTAAAACAAGCCAACTACCCCAACCCGAACGTACTGACGCGTTTCCCGCAGTCGCGGATGGGCGTTGAGCAGGTGTATATGGATCATTTTACGCGGGCGAAAGAATACCTGCGCATGTGGCAGAATTACAATACGTTGAATGTAAAAGCCAAGGGGTTGGCGCAAGCCCCACGTCGGGATATTGAACTGGATGCGCTGGGCGAAATTCTGGAAGGGAAGCGATTCATTACGTGCCATTCCTATGTTCAGTCGGAAATTAACATGCTCATCAAAGTGGCTGATTCACTGGGCTTTAAAGTTAATACGTTCACGCACATTCTGGAGGGTTACAAACTGGCCGATAAGATGGCGAAGCATGGCGCGGGTGGTTCTTCTTTCGCCGACTGGTGGGCGTATAAGATGGAGGTTCACGATGCTATTCCCTACAATGCCGCTCTGATGCACCGTCAGGGCGTAACAGTTTCTATCAATTCTGATGATGCCGAAATGGCCCGTCGGTTGAATCAGGAAGCGGCCAAAACCGTAGAATATGGCGGTGTGACCGAAGAAGATGCCTGGAAAATGGTGACGCTAAATCCAGCGAAACTACTGCACCTCGACAATCGCCTGGGAAGTATTAAAGCCGGTAAAGACGCCGACTTAGTGCTATGGAATGCGCACCCACTGGCGATTTATGCCCGTCCAGAATATACAATAATCGATGGCGCCATTTTCTTCAGCCTGAAAGACGAAGACGCCAAACGCGACGCGATGCATGCTGAAAAAGCCCGGCTGGTTCAGAAGATGCTGAATGCTAAAGCGAGTGGTTCACCTACCGTACGTCCTACATTCCGACGGGCGCGGATGTGGCATTGCGAAGATATTGAGGGTGTTATCGCAGAAGGGGAAGAGAAATAAAGGCTGAAACCTGAAACAGAACGAAGAAATGAAAAATATACTCATACTCGCTGCTTCGCTGGTTTCGCTGACTAGCGTGGCGCAGAATCCGGCTCCGGGAGGGGCGCAGACAAGAACCATTGCTTTAATGGGAGGGACGGTCCACATTGGCAACGGACAGGTGATTCCGAATGGCGTTGTGATCTTTAATAATGGTATCATTACCAACGTAGTAGATGGGACAACGGTCCGGCTTGACCTGACCAACGTAGAGACCATCAACGTATCGGGCAAGCACGTTTATCCGGGGATTATTTCGCCTGCATCGACAGTTGGTTTGCAGGAAATTAGCGCGGTGCGGGCTACGGTCGATAAACAGGAAACTGGTGTTTTGAATCCGAACGTGCGTGCGTTAATTGCCTATAATACTGATTCTGAGATTATTCCTACGATACGTAATAACGGTGTACTCTTCTCGCAGGCCATGCCGCAGGGCGGAACCGTATCTGGAAGTTCGAGCGTCATGATGTCTGATGGCTGGAATTGGGAAGATGCTGTGCTGAAAAAGGACGACGGTATCTGGCTGAACTGGCCGACGTATCTGGCGCGGGAATTTAATTTCGAAGATTTCTCGTCGGTCGTCCGGAAAAACGAACGGCGCGCGCAGGCTATCGAAGTGTTACGTACTACGTTCACCGAGGCCAAAGCGTACGCAGCGCTAACCAATCCGATGCCGATGAACCTCAAGCTGGAATCGATGAAAGGATTATTTACGGGAAAGCAGAATCTTTATGTCCGGGCCGATTACGGTAAAGACATCATCGAGGCCGTTACGTTCGCCAAGTCGCTGGCCATACCGAACGTAGTGATTGTAGGTGGTGAAGAAGCCAATCGAGTGGTTGGGTTCCTGAAAGAAAATAACGTACCCGTGATTCTGAGCGCGTTGCATCGGCTACCCAATCGCGAGGACGAAGACGTTGACTTACCGTATCGGATGCCGGGGATTCTGCAAAAAGCGGGTGTACTCGTGGCACTAAGCTACGCCGACGAGTGGTGGCGGACCCGCAACTTACCGTTTCTGGCGGGTACAGCCGCTGGCTTTGGTATAACGGACAAAGAAGAAGCGCTTAAACTCGTTACGTCGAATACGGCGAAAATTCTGGGTATCGATAAAATGGTCGGTACGTTAGAAAAAGGTAAACACGCTACGTTGTTTGTTTCGGCGGGCGACGCGCTGGATATGCGCACCAACGTAGTGGAACATGCTTTTATACAGGGCCGTAAAGTAAATCTGGACGACCGGCACAAACGATTGTACAAGCAGTACAAGGATAAATACGAGCAGAAATAACAAAAGTGTTTACGAAGTACATCACGAATGCCATTCCGTTAAGGAGTGGCATTCGTTTTTGTTAGCGGCCCAGCCAGTCTTTAAAATCGGATAGACGGCTCAGGCTAACGAATACTTCCTGGCGCGTAATAGGCTGTAAATCAAGTTTTAGCTTGCCCGCGGAATACGTATGAATCGTTTGTATAGCCGAACGGGCAACCAGAAATTGCCGATTGGCCCGGAAAAATTGCGACGGATTTAACAGACCTGCCAGCTGATCGAGACTGTATTCGAGGGGTAAAAACTGATTGTCTCGGGTCATCAGAAACGTAGCTTTTTCTTCGGAATAGAAATAAGCGATGTCGGCGGTTTCGACGCTTCGTATTTTTGTGCCGATACTGATCATAAAGCGCTCTTTAAAAGGCGATTCACGAAATTGCTGCATCACTTGTAGCAATTGGGTTAGATCAGGGCTGGCGGCAACACTACGTAGCGTTTTCCATTTTATCAGGGCGGTTTCCAGTTCCTCTTCGTCGACGGGTTTTAGCAGATAATCGATACTGTTGACCTTAAACGCCTTGATCATATACTCGTCGTAGGCGGTCGTGAAAATAATTGGAGTAGTTAAGTGGATTTGCTCAAAAATAGTGAAAGCCAGTCCATCTTCCAGGTGAATATCCATCATGATCAAATCCGGCGTAGGGTGTTGCGACAGCCACGTAACGGACTCCCGCACCGACGGTAGCTGAGCCAGAATGTGGATGCTGGGATCATATTTTTTGAGCATCCGTTCGAGGTGCCGCGCCGAACGGGCTTCATCTTCAATAATCAGAACAGTCATGATTTAAAGAGCGAAAGAATGAAAGAGCGAAAGAGTGAATGAGCGAATAATTTCGCATCAGCTATTCACTCTTTCGCTCTTTCATTCATTTAATAACGGTATTTTGACGATGAATGAACCTGACTCTTCTCCGTAATGAATGGTACGATCGGTTAGGAGTGCATAGCGATTCTTAATATTTTGGAGCCCTACACCCGTAGATGGCTCGGGCTGGTCGCGTGGCTGAACAGGATTTTCTACCACCAGCCAGTCATCCTGCGTGTAAATACGTACCATGAGCCGCTCCTGAAGCGACATTCGGTTGTGTTTCACCGCATTTTCAACGAGTAACTGAAGCGTTAGTGGCGCAATCCGACACTGAAGCTGGCTTTCCTGCGATACATCGATAATTACTTCAAACTTGTTCTCGAAGCGAATCTGGAGCAGAAACGTATACGCTTTGATGAAGTCCAGTTCCGTTTTCAGCAGAACCAGATCCTGATTACGTTGATCCAGAATATAACGATACGCTTTTGATAATCGCTTGATAAACTGCTCGGAAAGATCAACATCTTCATGTATCAGTGAGGTCAGAATACTTAAGCTATTAAACAAAAAATGTGGACTAAGCTGATGTTTCAGGGCTTCGAACTGGCTAAGCAGGGCTTCTTTTTCCAAACGCTCGGCTTTCAGCTGCACATCTTTCAGTTGCTGAAAGGCCCGCAAATTGATGGTCAGGTAAAAGGCCGATAGCATAATTACGATCGAGAGTACGTTATTGGCTCTCTTCATGTAGGCCAGTACGTCTGGGCTAAACGGCGAATTATGTGATTTATGGGCCGTCGAAGGACCAAAATAATCCACTAAAAACGCTATACCACCCAGAATCTGGTGAAGCACCTGCGTAAAGAGAACAGAAAGCGCCAGCGCAATGAGAAACGTGAACAGAAACGATTTTCCGCTAAATCCCATCAATACGTCTCTGCCGAACAGACGGGACAATTGCCATTGGCACCAGTCCGTCGCTGTGATTCCAACGTAGTAAAGGCCGAGGTTGATAAGGGCAAAAACCGCAAAGAAGGGAATAGCTCGGGATATGGAAGACCAGTTACGCGCCGAATCGGGTAGATTGACGTAAAGCAGTAACGGTGAAAAAAGCCCCAATAAATACAGGGCAATTTGCCATTTCTGCCTGAAAGTAAGTCGATTATGCATGATTCGGTTTGACCTACGAAACGGTAAAGCTACTTCTAGTCTGTTGCCTATAAAGGAAAGCATTACGTTCCTTTTGGCTACTATGTGATTTTAAACGTAGAAACCGGTGGCTAACCGGTTTCTACGTTCGAGAACAAATTCAATGCACGAGATTATTCCTGCATCAGGAAGCTCTCGTTGGGAGCGGCCTGAACAACAAAGGTTTTCGTCACTGTTTGGTCGCCCGTTTTCAGCACCAGTTGATACGTTCCCATGCTCAGGTTTGAAAAATCAAAGGACTGGCTAAGCCCTTTTTGTAGCGATACGTTCGAATTGTAAATCTCCTGACCGTTTGCGTCCCGAATTGCCAGCTTACCTTTGGCCTGAAGTGGCTGAACGTATAGTTTTAGTTTATGATCGGTTGTCATGACGACACGCGTTTCAGAGGCAGAAGGTTGATTCGTTGAAGGAGTGGCGAACGATACAGTTCCGGCGATCAGTCCCAGCATCAGTGTAAGTACTTTTTTCATGGCTTGTTTTATTTCGTTGTTTGTTTATCTCGTTGTTTAGTGAGACAAAGTTGCAATGGACATAACAAGCCTGAAAATCAAAGGCGACGAACGTTGGAATTGACCGGATAACTGTAGATTTTCAGGGGATGACTAATTGATGGCTCGGGATAGCAGCCAAAAAAAATCCCGAAAGTTCGCACCTTCGGGATCATATAGGCAGAGAATCAATACTTAATGCACACGCAACTTTTGCCCCGGTCGAAGGCGCGAGCCTGACATGTGGTTTTTACGTTTCAACGAAGATACCGACATACCGTAGCGGTCGGCAATGGAGCTAAGTGTTTCGCCGGAACGTACCCGATGCAATACGGTCCGTTTAAGCCGTGGTCTTGACGAACCTTCTGACGATGACGAACGCCCACCCCGTAAATAATCCCAAACGGAACTTGTCAACAGAAAGTGGTCAGAATTAATGCTATTTTCTGGGAAAGAATAAATATTCAGGGGGCTAAACGGATTTCCTTCGTAACGGGTTTCGAAGTGAAGATGTGCGCCAAAACTGCGTCCTGTATTTCCGCCCAACCCGAGTTGGTCGCCAGCTTTAACGAGCTGACCATTTTCAACGGTTTGCTTCGACATGTGCCCGTAGAGCGTTTCCAGGCCATTATAATGGCGAACCAATACGTAGCGGCCATACCCGTTGCCATCCCAGCCTACTACGCGCACGATGCCATCGAAAGCAGAATAAATAGGAGTTCCGGTTTCAAGATCGAGGTCGGTTCCGGTGTGCCAGCGACCCCAGCGATACCCAAAATTAGACGTCATTTTACCAACATCGAGCGGAGCTGACCAATATCGGTTTGCCGGTGGGTCATACAACTTGATGTCGATCGCTTCATCGAATTCGAGGGCATTGATGTTGTAGGGGTCAATGGTATGTGAATCCCAAACGGCGTAGTAATCAGCGATTTTAACCCATTCCGTGCCTATAAGTACAGAATCTACGACTTCAACTACGCTGGTTTCGCCCTGGTCAATCTGGCTGGTGTCTTCGCTGACTACGGGGTTCAGCTCTTTTTTGGGTTCAAACTGACTGTTGAAACGTAGCTGTGTTGGTTCCTGTTCAAACTGCTCGTCCGCTTTTTGCGGTTGTTGAACCGTCGGTGCATTCGGTTTTTCCTCATTTTTGGGTGTAATCCGCAGGTTATTTTTAAATCGCCCGCGCTCCTGCGCCTGTGTTGGCAATGCCAGAAACAGGCAACACCCAATGGCTAGCAGCCACTGTGTAGCGGTTTTTCTCATCACAGGTATAGACGAGTTCCAGGTTTCAGGCTGGCTGACGCGAAAACCGACCGGTGGTCAGCCTGAAACTTAGAACGGATTAATAGCTTAAATTTCTTCAGCCTGCATTTCCAGCGTAACCAGATAACGCTCGGCATCAAGGGCGGCCATACAGCCTGTACCAGCAGCCGTAATCGCCTGCCGATACACATTATCCTGCGCATCACCACAGGCAAATACGCCCGGTACGTTGGTGCGGGTGCTACCTTTTTCGACGATGATATAGCCATTATCGTCAAGCTCAAGGTAATCCCGGAAAATTCCTGTATTCGGTGTATGACCGATGGCCACAAAAAAGCCCGTTACGTCCAGAATACGTTCTTCGCCGGTTTGGGTGTCTTTTATTCGAACGCCGTTAACGCCTTCGTCGCCCAGTACTTCTTCCGTAACGGTATTATACAGGATTTCAATATTAGGAGCTGTTTGCACACGTTTCTGCATGAACTGCGACGCCCGCATCTCATCGCGACGTACCAGCATATACACTTTCCGGCAAAGATTGGCCAGATAACTGGCTTCTTCGGCGGCCGTATCGCCGGCACCAACAATCGCTACGTCCTGGCCCCGGAAGAAGAAACCATCACAAACAGCACAGGCCGATACGCCCAGGCCGTTGAGTCGCATCTCGGAGGGTAAGCCAAGCCATTTGGCCGAAGCGCCCGTCGAAATAATTATAGAATCAGCGGTGATTTCATGTTTATCGTCAACAATGGCCCGGTGCGGATTGTCGTGGCTGGGCTGATCGACGAATTGTACGCTGGTAATCAGGCCATACCGAATATCGGTCCCGAACCGACGCGCCTGCGCTTCCAAATCCTGCATCATCTGCGGACCTTGAACGCCATCGGGATAGCCCGGAAAATTATCGACTTCGTTGGTGATGGTGAGTTGCCCGCCGGGCTGACCGCCCTGATACAGAACGGGATTCATATTCGCACGCGATGCGTAAATGGCCGCTGTGTAACCGGCTGGGCCAGAGCCTATAATCAAGCACTTAACGTGTTCGGATGTCATTGCAGAGAAACGAAGCAAAATGAAAAAATACCCCCTGCCTATACTTTGCTGGACGAGGGTATTCTGACAACATACACAAAATTGAAAAAAATCCCGCAGGAAAGCAAAAGAGCGAAACCATCCGGATGACATTCGCTCTTTCACCATTCACTCGTTCGCTCTTTGAAACTTACAACACCCGCCACTCGATACGTCGGTTCAGGCGTCGGTTTTCTTCAGTAGTGTTGGGAGCTACGGGTTTGGTTTTGCCATAACCGACCGCTTTTATTCGAGTTGCGGCAATGCCGGCTTTAGTAAGGTATGCCGCTACAGACTGAGCTCGTTTTTGTGAAAGTGCCTGATTCGCAGTTGCGTCCCCTTTATCGTCGGTATGCCCTGCAATTTCAACGGTTAGGGTTGGGTTAGCCTGTAAAAAGGCAGACAGGCGATCAAGTTCAGTACGTGACTTTTCCGCCAGATCATAGCGGCCTGATTCAAAAAATAAATTATTGAGTATTTCATTCGCCGACGTACCAGCCGCTACCGATTCCAGCGGTATGCTTAGCGACATGCCGTCGCCTTTGGTTTTCTGGGTGAAATCAAACGACAGGCTTTTGAAAAGATAGCCTGGCACACTTACGTAGAGCGCGTATTCGCCACCGCTCGGTAATACAGCCGTATATTGACCCGTCTGAGTGTCTGCTTGTACACGAGAGACTACCTGGTTGGTTTTTAGATCAATAAGCTCAACGGTACCTGCTAAAGGCTTTTTAGTTTTAGCGTCCGCGACAACCCCTTTTAAGTAGCTGACCGGTTTAACGCGCTCACGTAACGTTTCGGGTAAATCGAAGGTGTATAGCCGTGATTTCTGCGAAACGCCATCTTTCTGCTCTTCAAACGAGTAATAGGCCCGTGTACCGTTGGCCGCAACAAACAGGGAAGCCTGATCTTCTGACGTATTGATGGGGTAACCTAGATTACTAGGTGTCGACCAACCCGAAGCGCCGTAATCAGCCACAAATAAGTCGTAACCACCCATGCCAACATGGCCCTCAGAAGCAAAAAACAGGCTTTGTCCATTAGCATGAATGAAAGGTGAGGCTTCATTGAAAGGCGTATTAACCGGCTCACCCAGATTAGTCGGTTCGGCCCAGTTTCCATCGGCACCAAGGTCGCTCTGCCAGATATCGCGCTGACCTTTGCCGCCGGGTCGGTCGGAAATAAAATACAATCGACGGCCATCTGCCGACAACGCGGGCTGTGATTCGTAATAACGCGTATTGATAATCTGACCTAAATTTTCTGGGCTCGACCAGTCGCTGCCCGTCTTATGGCTTACGTATAAATCGCAGCTACCGAAACCTTTACGTCCCTGGCAAGCCGTAAAAACGATGGTACGTCCGTCGGCAGAGAGACTGGCAGTGCCTTCATTATCAGGCGTATTGATGCCCGGCGACAACGAAACCGGGGGCGACCATATTTCACCATTGAACGTGGCAACCATCAGATCCTCATCGCCTTCGGGTTTGAGCGCCGTAAAAACAAGTGTCTGTTCATCCGCTGTCAGCACAGGAAAATACTGCGAAGGCGTCGTTTGCAAGACCGACGAAATAGGTTTGGGGTCAACAGCCTGCGGGTTTTTCATAGCCTCCTGGCCGAAACGCGCGGTGGCCAGTTGACGATTAATCCGTTTTACCTGAGCCGATTGTGGCGGGAATAACGTCTGGTATTTTTCGAGATATGGGAGTGCATCGCCGTAACGACCCAACCGAAGAAGAATCGTACTCAGCGACTGATAAGCCGCTGCCGCTGCCGGACTGTCGGGCTGCAACTGAATGGCGTCTCGGTAGGCTGCAATGGCCGGATCAAACCTTTTCGTGAATTCGTAAAGCTGGCCGAGTTTTAGATGGGCATCTAAAAAGCCAGGGTCTTGCTTAACCGCTTGTTCCATAAACGGAATGGCTTCACCCGCTTTCCGCTCTCCGAACAATTTTATGGACTGCGCATAAAGCTCTTTTGCTTTAGAACTCTGGGCGTAGGACGAAGGTGTAATGAATACTGTACAATGAATAATGAGAATGAATGCACGAATTGTCATGCATTTTGCATTATATATCACACATTCGCTTATGGAATGTCCATGTACTTGTGTGTCTGCAACGAAATTTGCCATTGCGGATTATTTTTTACGTAATCAACGATGCGAGGTAGCATTTCATTGGAACGACTCCACTCAGTTTGCAAAAAGAGTTTGCAATCGGGACGTAAAAAGGGCACAAATGACTCCGCAAAGGCGAAATCGGACGTATTATAAATGATAACTTTTAATTCGTCGGCCTTCTCGAAAATAGCCGGATTCGGCTTTTTAAACTTTTTGGGCGAGAAACAAATCCAGTCCCACGACCCCGTAACCGCTTCACAAACGCCCGACGTTTCAATGTTCGTGCGGAAACCAGCATTTTGCAGCGTCTGAGTCAATTCAGTTAAATCGTGCATGAGCGGTTCGCCACCCGTTACGACAGCCATCCGCCCCGGATAACGTAACGCCCCATCGACGATTGCATCAATGGACAGTTTCGGATGAATCTCGGCATCCCACGATTCTTTTACGTCGCACCAATGGCAACCCACATCGCAGCCACCCAGCCGAATAAAATAAGCCGCCCGGCCCGTATGGGCTCCCTCGCCCTGAAGTGTGTAAAACGCTTCCATAACCGGCAGCGTAGCGGTTGACGCTGATTCTATGTTTATCGGATGTTGTTTCTGTTCCAGTACCATAGTACAAAGATACGCACTGCGAATGATGAAAAAACGAAAGTGTGAATGAGTGATGGCGCTGGAAATTCACTCGTTCGCTATTTTGCTCTTTCTTTTTGCCTATCTTCGCGCCATGATTTCAAAACGGGCTACACATTCTCCCTTCCGACATTGGCACCATCATCGTGCCTGATACGTTCATACGTCGGCATTTACCCGTTTTCTCTATTTTTGCCCTGATTTTCCAAACCACAGCTTAGTTTTCCTCTGGAGTATGAAATCGTTCATACATCCTACATCATCCATCAAGTAATGTCTTCTCTATTACGTATTGCCCTGCAAAAATCGGGTCGGTTGAGCGAAGATTCGTATCAACTGTTTAAAGAGTGCGGTATCCGTTTCGACTACGGCACTGGTAAACTCAAATCCATCTCGTCGAATTTTCCGGCCGAATTTTTATTTCTGCGTGATGACGATATTCCAGGCTACGTAGAGGATGGCGTAGCGGATTTAGGTATTGTTGGCGAGAACGTAGCGGTAGAGATGGGCCGTAATGTAAAGACGATTCATAAGCTTGGTTTCTCGAAATGCCGCCTGTCAATTGCCATTCTGCGCGGTACGGAGTGGACAGGCGTTCAGAGTCTGGAAGGAAAGAATATCGCTACGTCCTATCCTAACCTACTCGGAAATTATCTAGCCGGAGAAGGGGTAAAGGCGCATATTCACGAAATCAGTGGGTCGGTTGAAATTGCGCCGAGTATTGGACTGGCTGAAGCCGTCTGCGACATTGTTAGTTCTGGTAGTACGTTACTAAGCAACGGTTTGAAAGAAGTGGAAACCATTTTCCGCTCCGAAGCCATCCTGATTGCTCGCCCCGAACTCGATGCTGAGAAACAGACATTAGCCGATAAACTGCTGTTCCGAATTAAAGCGGTACAGGTCGCCAAGAATAATAAATATATTGTCCTGAACGCACCAAATCACGCGCTGGATCTGATTACGTCCCTATTACCCGGTATGAAGAGTCCGACTGTAACGCCATTGGCTACAGAAGGCTGGAGTTCCGTGCATTCGGTATTAAACGAAAATGAGTTTTGGGAAAACATAGAAGCCATCCGGGCCGCCGGTGCCGAAGGAATTCTGGTTATACCCATTGAGAAAATGATATATTAAAAAAAGAGCGAAAGAATGAAACCGGGCCGCCGGAGCGGAGCGAATAGCTCACGCAAGTTACTCTGCCGGATGGCTTCGCTCTTCTGCTCTTTCGCCCTTTCGCTCTTTGAAACGGCTCTTTATTATGAACATCATCCCTTTTCCGCAACGTAGTGAGTGGTCTGCCCTGCTGTCTCGGCCGGTGCAGGCAACCGAACAGATTGAAGCCGCCGTAGCGCCGATTCTGGCGCAGGTAAGAGCCGGGGGCGATGCGGCTCTGGTTGAGCTAACTCGAAAGTTCGATAAACTGGACGTAACAGCCAGTGGACTGGAAGTGAACGTAGCGGAACTTGATGCCGCCGAAAACCAACTCAGTGATACGTTAAAAATGGCCATTCGGCAGGCGTATCAGAATATTCGCCTGTTTCACGAACGGCAGAAGCAGCCAGTCGAGAAAATTGAAACCATGCCCGGCGTTACGTGCTGGCGGAAAAGTGTAGGCATCGACAAAGTTGGACTTTACATTCCGGGCGGTACGGCTCCGTTGTTCAGTACGGTGCTGATGCTCGGCATTCCTGCGCAACTGGCAGGCTGCCGCGAGATCATCCTGTGCACCCCCAGCGACCATCCGGCCATCTACTTTGCGGCCAAACTGGTGGGGGTCACCCGCGTATTTCGGATCGGCGGGGCACAGGCAATCGCAGCAATGGCCTACGGAACGGAGTCGGTGCCGCAGGTGTACAAAATCTTCGGTCCGGGCAATCAATACGTAACGGCGGCCAAGATGCTGGTGGCTAAAGAAGGCGTAGCGATTGACATGCCAGCCGGTCCCAGCGAAGTTGCCATTTATGCCGACGACTCAGCAGTGCCAGCCTTTGTGGCTGCTGACTTACTTTCGCAGGCCGAACATGGTGTCGATAGTCAGGTACTACTTGTTTCGACCAGTAAAACACTACTTAACAGTGTTAACCTGACGTTAACGACGCAATTAAGCCGATTGCCCCGCCAGGCTATGGCAGCGGAAGCGTTGAAAAACAGCAAAATGATTCTGCTTGATAAACAAGACGATGTACTGGATTTGATAAATCAATACGCTGCCGAGCACCTGATTTTGAGCGTCGAAAATGCAGAAGCGGTTTCTGAACGTATCACGAACGCTGGTTCTATCTTTCTCGGCAATTATACACCCGAATCGGCGGGTGATTACGCGTCGGGCACGAATCATACATTGCCAACCAACGGATTCGCTCGAGCGTACAGTGGCGTATCACTAGACAGTTTTGTGAAGAAAATCACAGTTCAGCATATCACGCCTGAGGGTTTACAGCAACTCGGTCCGGTCGTGGAAGCAATGGCCGAAGCCGAATCGCTCGACGCTCATAAACGAGCCGTAAGCCTGCGGCTGGCGAGTTTAGAGGAAGAAAATTTGGCCTGATTTCCTGTCCCTATGAAACATCTCGCCGACCTATTACTCTTGGGTGATCCTCGTTTATACGAAACCTGCGAACCTGTGCAGGAAAGCGAACTTCCGCTCGTGACGGGCTGGGTAGCCGATCTGCACAACGTAATGGAGGAGATCCGGACAACGTATCAGTTTGGGCGTGGTATTGCTGCTCCACAACTGGGTATTATGAAGCGGCTGATTTACCTCAACATCGGCAAACCACAAGTGATTATCAATCCCGAAATTGTAACCTACAGTGATAGCATGGCCGAACTCTGGGACGATTGCATGAGCTTCCCAAACCTGTTGGTACGTGTCCAACGCCATCGCAGCCTGACGCTAACGTATCGCGATGAACACTGGCAACCGCATACCTGGAACGTAACGGATTGGGGATTATCAGAGCTGATTCAGCATGAATACGACCACCTGAACGGCGTTTTGTGTACCATGCGCGCCATTGACGACCAATCGTTTCAATGGCGGCCTACGCCAAAAGCGAACGTAGCATAGTTGCTTAACTAAATGGGTTGTAAACATCATGCTTTTTCTCAGAAGTTAAAATAATGGCTATCGAACCAATTGAGTTCGATGCCCGGTTCTTTCAGAAATTAAACCAATGCAGTCATTCAATCTACGTAACATTCTTCGTTCGCACATTTTGTCGCTAACGCCATATTCTTCGGCCCGCGATGAGTATACTGGTACCATCGGTGTATTTTTAGATGCCAACGAAAACCCATTCGGCTCAGCCATTGCGACCGAACGTAGTACCGATGCCGATTACAACCGCTACCCCGATCCGCATCAGTGGGCCATTAAAGAGAAACTGGCACCGATTAAAGGCGTACGAACATCTCAGATTTTCCTGGGCAACGGTTCCGACGAACCCATTGACCTGCTGGTACGGGCTACGTGTATCCCCGGCGAGGACAATATTCTGATTATGCCGCCCACTTACGGCATGTACGAAGTGTCGGCGTCGATCAATGATGTTCAGATTGTTAAAGTGCCTTTAACGCCAGATTTTCAGGTTGATACGTCGGCGGTACTGGCAGCTATAACCGAAAAAACGAAACTTATCTGGCTGTGCTCGCCCAATAATCCATCGGGGAACCTCTTGCAGCGGGAAGCCATACGTAGCATTCTCGAAGCCGCCGATCATTCGCTGGTCATTGTGGACGAAGCCTATATTGATTTTGCCGATACGTTGTCCTGGACTACCGAACTCGATACGTACCCGAATCTGGTGGTTCTGCAAACCTTTTCTAAGGCTTGGGGACTAGCCGCGCTACGTCTGGGTATGTGCTTTGCGTCCGAAGAACTGATTCAGGTGCTGAATAAAATCAAGCCACCTTATAACATTTCGGCACCAACCCAGCAACTGGCCCTGAAAGCGCTGGACAATGAAGCCGAGAAGAACGAAATGGTGGCGCAAATTCTGGAGCAACGGCGTCAGCTGGCCGAAAAACTGCGTTCTTTGCCGTCGGTGCGGGCTATTCACCCGTCCGATGCCAATTTTCTGCTGGTGCAGTTCGATCAGGCAAAAGACGTTTTTGAGCACCTGATTGAGCAGCAAGTGATTGTGCGCGATCGTTCGAAAGTTATCCTTTGCGCGGATTGTCTGCGGATTTCCGTCGGTACGTCGGACGAGAACGAGCGATTGATGAACGTACTGCAAACCATGAGCAATGTACCAGTAACGGGCGAGTTGCCATTGGCGTCCGGCGAAGACGCATCGAAGCCTGAGTTGGTGTCGAACGCTTAGTTTTTTGTAACAAAGAATAAAACTTCATGTTACGAAAACGGAGATTGCCAGTCTGAGGAAGACAAATTATCTAGTTTATGAAAAAAACGTATGTGGCCGTTTTTGGGGCTATTCTGGGATTACTGCTCTTTTCCGATGTTGCGTTAGCGCAGTACAATAACTGGTCGGTAGGGTTCCGGATTGGGGAACCGGCGGGTGCAAACATTCGCAAATATTTTGGCGGAAACCATGCCTTTGACCTGAACATCGGTACGTATGGTGGCATATACGGAACCCGTCGTAGCTATGGCTCAGGGGTCTATAAAAGTGTTGGACTTACGATTCAGGGACATTATATCTGGCATCTGGCGCTCACCAAAAGTGAGAGCGTTCGGGTGTATTATGGTTTTGGCGGACAGGTAAATACGCGCCGTTTTTATCCGCCAAGGCTAAATGGTGAATATGAAAATGCGCTTTCTCTTGGAGCCTCTGGTGTAGGAGGGGTAGAGGTGTTTCCGGCGAGTAAACCGTATTCGTTCTTTCTGGAAACCGGCGGCTACGTCGAACTGCTCCAGGCGCCTTTTTTTCTGAATCTAAATACAGGACTTGGGCTTCGGTATAATTTTTAAAAGCAACGGGCAAAGGTAGTGAGGCTAGGGGTACCCGGTCTGTCCGCTGCCTTTCCCGCTGCCCTTTTCTTCCATGTTCAAGATCTATAGTTCTTCGGCTGGGTCGGGCAAAACGTACACACTCACGAAAGAGTACCTCAAACTGGCGCTCCAGCCGGGTGTGTACGACGATTATTTCCGGCATATTCTGGCGGTTACGTTTACCAACGCAGCCGCCAACGAAATGAAAGAGCGGATTTTGAAAACGCTTTCCAGGATTAAGCGTAATGACGAGGATAATGTTGACGATGAGGTTACTGACACCAAAGCGCTGGGTTTGCTCAACGAATTAGTGAGCGAATTATATGGGGATAGCCCCGGCACAGATTCTTTTGAGATTCACAAACGAGAAGTGCGCCAGAAAGCGGCTTCCGTGTTCAAAGTTATTCTGCATCACTACGCCGATTTCAGCGTAACGACCATCGACTCTTTTACTCAACGTGTAGTAGCGGCTTTCACCGACGAGCTGGGATTGCCCTATTCGTTTGAGGTTGAGCTGGAAACAGACGAAGTGCTTGAGCTGGCCATCGATAACCTCATCGAAAAGGCGGGTACGGACGAGATGGAGGAAATCACGACCATCCTGAGCGAGTACTATACCCACGCGGCCACCGAAGGTAAAAGTTGGAATCAACTGCCCGAACTACTTCGTGAATTTGGTCGTAACCTCACCTCCGACCAGTTTTATCAGGCTGTGAATGCCGCGCAGGAGCTGTCGCCCAGCGCGTTACGAATGATTCGAACGCAATTGCTCGCGCACAACCAACAGGTCGAAGTTGATATTACAGCGCAGGGCCAACGAGCCTGGAAACGGATTGCCGATGCGGGCCTGGATGAAGGTGATTTCGCATATGGGAACTCAGGCGTAGGTGGATACCTGCGGGCGATAGCCGAGGGAAATACGGGCAAAGAACCGGGTGCCCGTGTCAGTAACGCGGTTGAGAAAGGCGATTGGTATGGTAAGAAAACGCCCATGCCAGTTCAGGGGATGATCGACGCCATGACCGATGAACTGAGCGATTGTATCCGCCAGATTCAGGCCATTCGTGACGAACGGGGGCAGCAGGTGGCGTTGTTCGACTGTCTGTTGCCGCACTTGCAGAAACTGGCCCTGCTGAAGCAGATGCGAATCGAGTTCGACGATCTGCTGCGGAAGGATGGACGCGTTCACATTTCAGAATTTAACAAGAAAATCCTGACTATTGTATCGACGGAGCCGGTACCGTTTCTGTATGAGCGATTGGGCACGCGATACAACCACATACTGATCGATGAGTTTCAGGATACGTCCCGATTGCAGTTTGCCAACCTGCTGCCGCTGATCGAGAATGCGCTGGCTGGCAACCATTTTAACCTCGCCGTGGGTGATGGCAAGCAGGCTATTTACCGGTTCCGGGGGGGCGATATGGATCAGATTGTAGCGCTTCATCGGAAAGAACTTGACAGTCTGAAAATAGCCCATAATCCCACGTCCTGGACCGCCGACCGCATTGATATGCTCGATGGTCATCTGACGCCCGATGTTCTGAATACCAACTGGCGCAGTGCCAAGCCCATTGTAAATTTCAACAATAACTTCTTTGAGTATACGGCCCGGCAGTTTGAGAGTCATCACCCCAAACTAGCCGATGTATTCGATGCCCAGCAGCAATTCCATCAACAGCCGCAACCCGATGCCCGCCCAAATGGTCATGTGCAGATTGATTTTGTGGCGAACGGTGAAGAAGCAGAAAAGGATTTAACCACCCAGATGCTTGACACCACGCTTGCGCATCTGCGAAAATCGCTGGCCGATGGCTACCGGTTCGGCGACATAGCGATTCTGTGCCGCAAAAAATCCCATGCTCGAAAGCTGGCTAACGAGTTGCATAAAGAGCAAATTCCGCTCGTTTCAGCCGATTCCCTCTCGCTGGAGTTTTCGGAACCCGTAAAATGGATCATTACCCTCATGCGGCTGCTTCAGCGACCCGACCAGCGGCTGCTACGTTATGAGTTGCTGTATCTGTTCCATCGGGTTGTGCGCGGGATCTTTCCCGACGATGAATTGACCGAAACGCTGCGTCGGACCGCTGAAACCGCCGACATCTCGGCTATGTATGACTACCTGACCGCAGAAGGTTTTTCCGTCGATCCGTACGAGTTAGGTCAGTTGAATCCGTATGAATTGGCCGAACGGCTGACCGCTCAGTTTGGCTTATTTCGGCAGGCTGAACATAATCCGTTTCTGTTCCGGTTTCTCGATGAGGTTTTGGCTTTCAATCACAAACGTAGCGGCCACCTGAGCGATTTTCTGTTGTATTGGGAAGGCGTTCAGGAGAAAGTGTCGGTGGAGGGGAGTATTCGCAATGCCGTAACGATCGAGACAATCCATAAATCGAAAGGTCGTGAATTTCCGGTCGTTATCATTCCGTTTGCCAACTGGCGGGTAGAACCCATCAACGATAGTACAATCTGGCTCGATCTGACTGATATTCAATCCGATGCCCTGTCACACGTAGCAGGGCCCGGTCACACGACCCGGCTTATGTCGGCTCCGTCGAATACAACCAGTAAACTACGTAACACAGCGGTGGCCGCTCAGTATGAGGAAGAAATGACGCGGACGTTTATCGAAAACATGAACCTCCTCTACGTTGCCTTTACCCGCCCAACCGACCGGCTTTACGTGATCGCAAAATCGTCGGATTTTGGGAAAGGAATCAATCAAAAGGACGTGAGTTACTGGCTGCACGCCTTTCTGCGGGGGAGTGAAGCGGCTCAGAAATGCGGCTGCGCCTGGGAAGAGGGACGTAGCAGTTACGAAATCAGCCTCTGTACCGATGCGGGAACGCAGGAAAAACACAGCGATACGTTAGACGAGATTGTTCTGGACGACATTGTTAGCGGCCACCGGGGGCAGGATTTGCAGCTCCGTCGGCTGGCCGACCGAATGTTCGACGTAACGACTTTTGAACAAACCCGCGAACGAGACCGTAAACTATGCGCGGCCTTAAGCCTGATTAAAGGACCCGAAAGTATTGACAGCAGCTTGCGACGACTGCTGAGCGAGGGGTTGATACGTCAGGCAGAGCAGATTGAACTCAGAAAACATTTACTCAATATCGTGACGCATCCGGCGTTGGCCCCTTTGTTCGACGCTACGCTACGTATTGATACCGACCGCAACATTCTGAGCAGCCGGCGAATTCATGGAGCGCCACATCGGGTCGTTCATTTCCCGGAGGGTCAGATTGTGCTGGTCCAATATGAAGCGGCTGCAGCTTACGGCAGGGAACAGTCTGAAGATCAAGCAGCTTCGTTGCGCTACTTTACAAATCTATACCGCGAAATGGGCTTCTCCGAAGTTGAAGGACGGCTGGTATTGCTAGCCGAGGAACCTGAAGTAATTCGGGTGGTATGATTTGTGTAGACTATTGACTAATGTAAAATGAATAATGAACGTGTGGAGATGATAAAAATTTGTGAACGTAGTTGGAAAAAAGTCCTGAAGAAACGTAATGTCACCACATTTTTTATTCTCCATTTTGCCTTATTCATAACCCCATCTTTCGCCCAGGCTCCCTACGAACTTCGCACGGGTCGCGAATTGACCCTGTTGGGGGCGGGGGGTGCTACGTTAGGCGGCTCTTTCGCGCTTTCGCATACCATCGACCCCCTTACTCCGGCAGAAATTAACGTATTGAAACGATCTGACGTGAACTCGTTCGATCAGAAAGCGACGTTTCACTGGTCGACGACGGCCGATAAACTCAGCGACGTAACGCTGGCAGGCACCATTGGGTTAACCGGGCTATTGACGCTGGGCACGAAACCCATGCGGCAGGATTTAAAAACGGTGGCTGTGATGTACGTAGAAACCATGCTGCTGACAAATGGGGTGAAAGGAATTGTGAAAGCCGTCACGCAACGTACTCGCCCGTTCGTATACAACCCCGATGCGCCACTGGCCGATAAACTCGAGCGGGATGCCCGACAGTCGTTTTTTTCGGGCCACGCAGCCAATGCCTTTGCCACGGCCGTTTTCACAAGCGAAGTGTTCCGACACTACTTCCCACAGTCGAAGCTGAAGCCGGTTGTCTGGGTAGGTTCGCTTGGACTGGCGACGGCCACGGCGGTGCTACGGTACGAGGGGGGATTGCATTATCCGTCTGATTTACTGGCTGGTGCCGCGTTTGGTACGTTGGTAGGGTGGGGTATTCCGAAGCTTCACGAAGTCAAAAACAAGACGGCGCTGGGCCAACGGCTCGACATTCAGCCGTGGAGCAGCGGAACGGCCAACGGAATCTATGTTCAGTTGTCTGTGTTCTCGCGGTAAGTTTTCCGCTTTTTCGGGTGTTGCTACGTAGTGAAAATGAACGTAGTACTCCGTTTTCAGAAATGACCAAAATTACCGATCACATTAAGGCCGCCAACGGCAAACCGATTTTTTCGATAGAAGTTATTCCCCCCATCAAAGGCGACAACCTGAAAAGCCTGCTCGGTAATATTGAGCCGTTGATGGAGTTCAAGCCCCCGTTCATCGACGTAACGTATCACCGCGAAGAATACATTGAACGACCGCTTCCCGATGGCACTATTCAGAAAATTGTGACGCGCAAACGGCCCGGTACGGTCGGAATCTGTTCCGCCATCATGCACCGTTTCGGAGTTGATCCGGTGCCCCACGTGCTCTGTGGCGGCTTCACCCGCGAAGAAACCGAAGATTTTCTGATTGATTTACATTACCTCGGTATCGACAATACGCTGGTGCTACGTGGTGATCCGGCTAAGCCATTTACTACGTTTAAAGCGAAAGAAAACGGCTACACCTACGCCAGCGAACTGGTGGAACAGGTTGCCAACATGAATCGAGGAATCTACCTGCACGAAGAAGATACGGCGTTGGCGCCCAGTAATTTCTGTATTGGCGTGGCCGCTTATCCCGAGAAACATTTCGAAGCCGCTAACCACGATATTGACTTCCACTACCTGAAGCAAAAAGTTGAACTGGGGCCGATTACATTGTGACGCAGATGTTTTTCGACAATAAGAAATACCTGGACTTTGTCGAGCGGTGTCGTCAGCACGGCATCATGGTGCCCATCATTCCGGGGCTGAAACCGTTAAGTACCCGCAAGCAATTGCAAATTCTCCCGAAGCTGTTTCATTTGGAAATGCCCGCCGATCTGGTAAAAGCCGTTGACGCCTGTGAAAACGATCAGCAGGCCCGGCAAGTAGGGGTGGAGTGGTGCGTCCAACAAGGCCGCGAACTGATCGATGCGGGGGCACCCGTACTCCATTTTTATACCATGGGTAAGTCCGACAATGTCATGAAAATTGCGCGCGAGTTGTTTTAAAGCCCCACGAGTTACGCCGGTTCTGTGCCGTTTTTACCAGAAAACGTCCCTAAATGCCCTTATTTTTATCTACCTGACGGATAGAGTCGCCGGATGAGCCGCTCCATCGTCAGCCCCTGCCCGATAACGGAGAATAGCACAACAGCGTACGTAATAGTCACCAGAAAATCTTTGTGCGGCAACGTATCGTCAATCGATAGCGCCATTGCAATCGACAAACCGCCCCGTAAACCACCCCAGGTTAGCATGAGCGGGGCTTTGTTGTCGAGGTCCAGCCAACGGTGGGCCAGCGTGAAGGGTATCAGAATGGAGACGTAACGCGCCAGCAGCACCAGCAGAATAACCAGTACGTAGATGGTCCATTGAGTGATGTGAAAATTGATGAGAACCAATTCGATCCCTATCATTACGAATAAAACGGCGTTCAGAATGACATCGACAAGTTCCCAGAATTTATCGACGTAATCTTCGCTTGTCTCGCTCATGACGTCGCGTTTTCGGTCGCCCACCAGCAGCCCGGCCACAACCATTGCCAGCGGACCTGAAATGTGCAGCTGCTGTGCCAGTAAATAGCCACCCATTGCGCCTGCCACTGTAATCAATACTTCCGTTTGATAGTGGTTAATTGACCGGACGAGCCCATACATTCCGTAACCAAGCGCTAGTCCGAACAGCATACCGCCACCCGCTTCTTTCATAAAAAGCCAGGCTACCTCGCCTGCACTGACAACCTCAGGGCCTTGTTGTACCAACTGATAAATCGAGGCAAACATGACCACACCCACGCCATCGTTGAACAGCGATTCGCCGACAATATTGATTTTGACATTTTCGGGTAAGTCGAATTTCGCCAGAATACTCAGTACGGCGATTGGATCGGTGGGCGAAATCAGAGCGCCGAACAGGAGGCACAGCGTATATGATAAGCCGAACCCCAGCTCATTAGCAACGTAGTAAAGGCCCGTTCCGACGAGAAACGTACTGATAATGACACCCACGAATGCAAATAGCATTACAGAACGGCGTTCGATACGTAGCAACGTTGCGTCGGTGTGGAAGGCCCCGGCAAAGAGCAGGAAACTCAGCATTACGTCGAACAAAATACGTCCGAAATCAATCTGGGCGATGTTCTGACGAACGTATTGAAACCAGGCCGGATGTAAGCCATTTAAGCTGATGAGCGCCAGAGAAATCACCAGCGATAAAACCATCACACCAATGGTATCCGGCAATTTCAGAAAGCGTGTATTGAGGTACATAAACAGAGCTGCACCAACAATCAGCAACGTAATCAGGCTAAATAGACTCATAAATGATAAGCAATGAACGATGCGTGATGAATTATGGCCGAAAGTTAGCTAGACAAAATTCATTACTTATCACGCATCGTTCATTGCCTATCACTATTTATGCGGCCAGGTAGTTTCCGATGCCGACGATAACGGTTGACAGCACGACCGTCAGGATGCCCAGCGTAATGGTTCGCATGGTGGCCTTGTTGGCGCCTTTCCATTCGTGGAGAAACAGGCCCCACATGCTGCTGAAGGCAATAATAAACGCCATGTGGAGCGTCCAGCCCGAGAAGCGATACTCACCCATTTTACTGTCGCCCATGCCGTAGAAGAAAAATTGAAAATACCAGGTAAATCCGGCCAGGGCGCAGAAGATGATATTGGCTACAATGGGGGTAGAAAAGTTCGTGTAGTCAGTATACGTGCGGTTTTTGATATTGAGATAAATCGTCCAGATGGCGTTGGTTGTTAATCCGCCCAGAAGAATAATGACCAGCGCGGCATTGTTCATGTACAACGGGTCAGCGCCAGCCTTTACTGCCAGTTCGGCAATGGGTTGTCCGGCCGTTTGTCCGAAGGCGAAACAAGCGCTCATCACGCCCGAAAAAATCGCGACCATCAGTCCTTTCCGGATGTCAAACTCCGCAATAACCG
Organism: Spirosoma flavus; assembly: GCF_054778555.1. Lineage (NCBI taxonomy): Bacteria > Pseudomonadati > Bacteroidota > Cytophagia > Cytophagales > Cytophagaceae > Spirosoma > Spirosoma flavus. The sequence goes on along the minus strand of NZ_BAAGZL010000002.1, from coordinate 344,110 downwards.
CCTTTTTCTGCTCTTCGGATAAGGTACGTTCTTTCATCATACCGGCGACTCCGCAGATGGAAATGCCTAATACACAAACGGCTAGCCCCAGAATAATCACCTGGCCCGAAGTTGTACTGATCAGCTCACCAAACTGGCCCTGGTAAATAGGCGGCACCAGCGTTCCGAAAAAAGCACATAGCCCCAACGTAACAGCCATGCCCAGCGACAGACCCAGATAGCGCATAGCCAGCCCAAAAGTTAATCCGCCAAAACCCCATAAAACACCCCAGAAATAGACCCACCAGAGCGTATCAGAAGGCGACTGTTTCAATACGTCGAACAAATGAGGAACGGTCAGCGTACCGAGTATGAGTGGAGCTGCTATCCAGGAGAACAGCCCACCGATGAACCAGTAACTTTCCCAGGACCACCCGCGAACTTTTTTGTAGGGTAAATAAAAACTGCCAGATGCAAAACCGCCCAGCGCATGTAGAATAACTCCCCAGATAACTGCCACCTTTTTTAATGAAATATGAATGATAATTGGAACACTTGTTTTTCAGAAACACCGGGTAATCATATTTTTTAACAAATTTATCTACAACTACTCCCCAACTTACCTGTTCTCTCCTGTTACGCTTCGCGTATGGGTCATTTTCGGAGTTAGATTTCCACGCAGTCAAGCGAAGGTGTCAAAAAATTTAATTACAGGAGAGTACATGAAGCAGGAGAAATCAAATTAAACGTACTTTGCTAAAACAAGATTACAGATAGATACTACTTACTCCAATTTATGAATACGACGCAAGCGTTCAACTACGTAAGCTATCTCTGGGATGAGAAAAAGGCGGCCGAACTCGCCGGCGACGAAGTAGCCCTGTTTATTTACCGCTCAAATCTGCTCGGAGCCGACCTTCGACTGACCAACTACGCTGGCGGCAATACGTCCGTTAAGTTGATGGAAACCAATCCGTTGACTGGCGATCCTGTTGAGGTGATGTGGGTGAAAGGTTCAGGCGGGGACATTGGTACGCTTACTAAAAAGGGTTGTGCGAACCTCTACGTAGAGCGGTTGCATGCGTTGAAAAGCCGGTATCGCGGACTGGCCCATGAAGACGAAATGGTGGGTCTGTTCGACCACTGCCTGTTCGATCCTAAATGTGCTGCCCCTTCCATTGATACGCCCTTACACGGGCTGCTACCTTATAAACACATCGACCACCTGCATCCGGATGCGCTGATTGCCATTGCCGCCAGCAAAGACGGCGAGGCCATTATGCACGAAATCTGGGGTGATAAGATGGCTTGGATTCCCTGGCAGCGCCCTGGTTTCGACCTAGGCCTGAAACTGGAAGAAGCCGTTCAGAAAAATCCAAATTTACGGGGGATTATCCTCGGCGGGCATGGTCTGTTTACCTGGGGGGAAACGTCTTATGAATCGTACATCAATACGTTGGAAGTAATTGAGCAGGCGTCGGAATACCTGCACCAGAACTTTGGTAAAAAACGGCCTGTTTTCGGTGGCGTAGCCCGCGAAAATACGGATGCTGATACGCGCAAAAAACTGGCAGCCGACCTGATGCCAACGTTGCGTGGTCTGGCGTCGAGCTACCGCCAGATGATTGGCCACTTTACCGACGACCCGCGCGTTCTGGAATTCGTAAACTCGAACGATCTGCCCCGACTGGCACGTTTGGGAACGAGCTGCCCCGACCACTTCTTACGTACTAAAATCCGTCCGCTGGTACTTGATCCTGAGCAAATTACTGGCGCCGATAGTGCTACGTATCTGGAAAAAGCCTTTGAAGACTACCGGGCCGATTATACCGCCTATTACGAGCGTTGCAAACACGACAACAGCCCTGCTATCCGCGACCCAAATCCGGTCGTATTGCTGTGGCCGGGGGTGGGTATGATCACGTTCGCCAAAGACAAGCAGACGGCGCGGGTAGCGGCTGAGTTCTATACCAACGCCATCAACGTAATGAAAGGCGCCGAAGCCGTTTCGGACTACGTTGGACTGCCCGAGCAGGAAGCGTTCGACATTGAATACTGGTTGCTGGAAGAAGCGAAATTGCAACGGATGCCGAAGCCAAAACCGCTGTCGGGCAAGATCGCTCTGATTACGGGTAGTGCCGGCGGAATTGGAAAAGCTATCGCCAAGAAATTCCTGTCGGAAGGCGCTGTCGTGGTGATCAACGACAACGACGCCGACCGTCTGGCGGGTGCGAAAGATGAATTCCAGAAGCAATACGGCAAAGATGCGTATGCTGCCGATCAGTTGGACGTAACGAATGCCGAAACCATTGCCGCTACGTTCGATACCGCTACGTTAGCGTTTGGTGGCGTCGATATTGTGGTGAACTGCGCTGGATTGAGTATTTCTAAACCCATCGAAGAGCACACTGAAAAAGACTGGGATTTGCTATACGACGTACTGGTGAAAGGTCAATTCCTGGTGACGCAGAAAGGCGTCGAAATTATGCGCAAGCAGAAACTGGGTGGCGACGTTATCAACATCGTTAGTAAAAACGCCCTGGTATCGGGTCCGAACAACGCGGGTTACGGTTCAGCTAAAGCGGCCCAACTGCACCTGAGTCGCCTGAACGCGGCTGAGTTAGGCAAAGACCATATCCGTGTGAACGTAGTAAACCCCGACGCCGTTATCTCCGATTCCAAAATCTGGGCGGGCGCCTGGGCCGAAGGTCGTGCTAAAGCGTATGGCATCACTGTCGCTGAACTTCCAGCTTACTACGCGAAACGTACCTTGCTGAACGAAATCATTCTGCCTGACGATATCGCCAATGCTTGCCTGGCCTGCGTCAATGGTCTGCTTGCCAAATCAACCGGCAACGTACTGAACGTAGATGGTGGCGTCGCCATGGCATTTGTGCGGTAGAAATATTGACTAATCGATAATGTAGAATGAATGATGGGTGAAAGTAACCCCATTATTTATTCTACATTATTCATTAAACCTGAACCCTTATGCAAATCGAACGGGAACACATAGCGGATTATAACCAGAGTCAACTGGAAGGACACCAGCGAAAACTGTCGTACTGGACGCAGGAGGTTGCCAAGGCGGAACCGATTATTCAGAAACTGATTGAATTTCAGGTAGCTATTCCGAGCTGGGCGCTGGGTACGGGTGGTACGCGCTTCGGGCGGTTCCCGGGTGGGGGAGAGCCCCGTTCGCTGGAAGAGAAAATTGCCGACGTAGGTTTACTTCACGCCCTGAATCGTGCGAGTGGCGCCATTTCGTTGCATATCCCCTGGGATATCCCGACGGATCCACAAGCTATTAAACAATTAGCCGCTCAGAATGGACTACGTTTCGACGCGGTAAACTCCAATACGTTCCAGGATCAGGCTGACCAATCCCTGAGCTATAAATTCGGCTCGCTGCAACATACGGATGCTTCCGTACGGCAGCAGGCGATTGAGCATAACATCGACGTAATAAAACACGGTGTTGCGCTGGGTTCTGATTCGCTGACGGTCTGGCTGTCAGATGGTTCCTGTTTTCCGGGGCAACTGAATTTTCGTAAAGCCTTCGACCGTACCCTGGACAGTCTGGCCCAAATCTATGCCGCGCTCCCCGACGCCTGGAAGATGTTCGTGGAATACAAAGCCTTTGAGCCGAATTTCTATTCGATGACCGTAGGCGACTGGGGCAGCAGTTTCTTATATGCCAATAAACTCGGTCCAAAAGCTTATACGCTTGTTGACTTAGGTCATCACCTACCGAATGCCAACATCGAGCAGATTGTCGCGATTTTGCTGCATCAGGGCAAACTCGGCGGTTTCCACTTCAACGATTCGAAATATGGTGACGATGATTTAACCGTCGGCAGCATTCGCCCGTACCAACTGTTCCTGATTTTCACGGAATTGGTGGACGGTATGGACGCTCGCGGTATGAATCACGCTAAAGACCTTGGCTGGATGATCGACGCTAGCCACAATGTAAAAGACCCGCTTGAAGACCTACTTCAGTCGGTCGAAGCCATTCAACTGGCCTATGCGCAAGCCTTACTGGTTGATCGGGAAGCGCTGGAAGAAGCTCGTGAAGCTAACGACCCCGTTCGGGCGCAGGAAATACTTCAGGATGCCTTCCGTACCGATGTGCGCCCACTAGTTGCCGAAGCGCGTCGTCGGGCTGGTGCCGCCTTAAACCCACTTGGACTCTTCCGCAAATTAGACGTTCGCCAGCAACTCATCGGCGAACGTGGTGCCAAAACTTTCGCCACGGGACTATAAACAATGGCGAAAGAGTGAATGAATGAAATCGGACCGCCGAAGCGGAGCGAATTCCATCCGGCAGAATATGTTGCGTCAGCTTTTCGCTCCGCTTCGGCGGTCCGATTTCACTCATTTGCTCTTTCACTCTTTATACATGAACGTTGTTGCTATTTTCGACATTGGGAAGACGAACAAAAAACTGTTTCTTTTTGATGAACAGTACCGGATTGTCTGGGAAAAATCGGAACAGTTTGATGAGATTTCAGACGAAGACGGGGATTCGTGCGAAGACGTAAATCGGCTTCGAAATTGGGTCACTACGTCGCTGGAGGAGGTGTTACGTCTGCCCCAGTTCGCCGTGAAGGCTGTCAATGTCTCTGGTTACGGAGCTAGTATAGTGTATATTGACAAAGACGGTGAGCCGGTCGGGCAACTGTATAATTACCTGAAAGCCTATCCTGCTACGTTGTCGCAGCAGTTTTTTGGTACGTATGGGCCAGAAATAGAGTTAACGCGCCAGACGGCCTCACCTTCGCTGGGAAGTTTGAATTCAGGACTTCAGGTATATCGTATGAAATATGAGCAACCTGAACTTTTCGATAAACTGACCTACGCGCTGCACCTGCCGCAATACATTAGTTACCTCATTACCAAGTGGCCCGTCTCCGACATGACCAGTGTCGGCTGCCATACCATGCTTTGGGATTTCGACCGGCAGCAATACCACAAATGGGTCACCGATGAAGAAATAGATAGTCGACTGGCTCCCATTGTTGCTTCCGACTCGGTTCAGACTGTAACGATTGACGGTACGTCGCTCCAGGCAGGGGTTGGTTTGCACGATAGCTCATCGGCACTGGTACCCTATCTGGCATCGTTTCAGGAACCATTTGTACTAATTTCGACGGGAACGTGGTGCATCAGTATGAACCCGTTCAACAACCGTCCGCTGACGCCAGAAGAGTTGCAGTACGATTGCCTCAATTACATGCATTACAAAGGTCAGCCGGTGAAATCGGCGCGACTGTTTGCGGGCTATGAGCACGAACAGCAGATAAAACGGCTGGCTGTGCATTTTCAAGTACCTGTTGATCAATACGTTCGCGTTGCTTATAATCCAAAAATTATTGACCAGCTACGTCAGCGAAACAGCCAGGTAACAACGGGAGCCGACGCCAAGGGGAATCAACTGCTTTCCATGAAAGGATCGCTGTTCGGGCAGCGCGAACTGACTGATTTTGCCGATTATACCGAAGCCTATCACCAGCTTATACTCGACATCGTAGCCCAACAATTGATTTCAACGAATCTGGTGCTGGCCGGTTCACCCGTCAAGCGCATTTTTGTTGATGGGGGGTTTGGCAAAAATCCGATCTACATGAATCTGCTGGCGATTGCTTTTCCCAGCATTGACGTGTATGCTGCATCAGTTGCACAGGCTTCGGCCCTGGGGGCTGCACTGGCCATTCACCAACACTGGAATTCGCATCCATTGCCAGGCGATTGCGTTGATCTCAAAAAATACACCGCATCCGTAACCGTACACTGACTTTAAATTGACTGAATGTAAGTCCTTTACTACGTTCAGTCTGACAAGAAGGAGAGTCTGTCTAAAATGAGGCTGGCTAATACGTTCGACAGTAAACCAGCTCTGAAGGTGACGGTCCCGGATGTTTCCTGCTGGCCGGAACCGAATTATTTAAGATGAAACGATAGTCTTAATGTCAAATTCAACGTATCAATAACGTGAGAACGTCCGGTGGCTCGGCTGGAACATAGCCATTGAATCAACCTTTGTATATGGAAGAGATTGCCTTTACGATGAAACTTAAACCCGGCGTTGAAGCTGAGTATTTACGCCGTCATGATGAAATATGGCCCGAGCTATCCGCCTTATTAACGGAAGCGGGTATTCGCGATTATTCTATTTTTCTTGACCGTGCTTCCGGAATGCTCTTTGCCGTGCAGAAGCGCACGCTCAACCACACCGCCGATACGTTGCCTGAACAGGCCATTATGCAGAAATGGTGGGCTTATATGGCCGATTTGATGGATACGTATCCCGATAATTCGCCCGTAGCGATACGTCTGGAACGGGTCTTTCACATGGATTAAGCGTACATTCAGCCTCCATTCACTTTTACCAAGTACATGAAAAAATATTGGTTACTCCTTTTTGCAACACTGTCTATAGCCATACCCAAACTTTCGGCGCAGCCAGATAACCCCGCTGTTCGTCAACGTGAGTTTATTTACGAGAAGGCTCCATTCCCCGAATGCCACGCTTCGACGCTGGCCGAGACGCCATCTGGTATTGTGGCCGCCTGGTTTGGTGGGACGGAAGAACGTAACCCGGATGTTGGTATTTGGGTGAGTAGTCGGAGCAAAACGGGTTGGTCAACACCGGTAGAGGTGGCAGATGGCGTACAGCCCGATGGTAAACGATTACCCTGCTGGAATCCAGTTCTGTTTCAGGTTCCAAAAGGCGAATTAATACTGTTTTATAAAGTGGGACCAAGTCCGTCAACCTGGTGGGGCTTGTTAAAGCGCTCGAACGATAACGGTAAAACCTGGTCAGCAGCCGAGAGACTACCCGATGGGATCCTGGGGCCAATTAAAAACAAACCCGTTCTGTTGCCCTCCGGTGTATTGCTGTGCCCAACCAGTTCGGAAGACAATAACTGGCGAGTACATTTCGAGATGACCAGTAATTGGGGCAAAACCTGGACCCGAACACCAGCCATCAACGACGGTGTTAACGACGGAGCCATTCAGCCGAGCGTGTTGTTCCACCCGAACGGCCAGCTGCAGATTCTTTGCCGTAGCCAGAAATTGGGCTTTATTCAGGAGGCCTGGTCGAAAGATGGGGGCAAAACCTGGTCGAAGCTGGAAAAAACGGAGCTTCCTAACCCAAACTCTGGCACCGATGCCGTTACGTTGAAAGATGGCCGACAAGTATTGGTGTATAATCCTACGACAAGAACAGGGAACAAAAACGGCCCACGTACGCCACTCGACGTAGCGATTTCTAAAGATGGTAAAACCTGGAAAACGCTGGCTGTGCTTGAAAATGAACCCGGCGAATATTCGTATCCGGCTGTCATTCAAACGGATGATGGGCTTGTACACGTAACGTATACCTGGAAACGTCAGCGTGTTCGGCACGTAGTACTTGACGCGAATAAAATGCCCTAATGAATTGAGTAATAAATGCTGTAGACTGAATAATGGCTGTTTTGTACATTATTCAGTCTACAGCATTTATTACTTTTTCGCTTCTTCCATTTTTTTCTCCGTCGGAATATGGGAAACGTCGCGTTCCTGTTCGGTTTGTTCGACGTACACCGCGTAGTCAGCGGGTTCGATTTTAATGCCAAAATGATTGGCATAAGCCTGCGTGAATTCCGCACCGAAATACAGAATAGCTGCGGTATAATAAATCCAGGTGAGAATCACAATCAGCGATCCAGCCGCCCCATACGCAGAACTGGTGCCAGTCGTGTTGATGTATAACCCAATTAAATATTGTCCCAGCATAAAGAGTAACGCCGTAAAAATTGCCCCCCAGCGAACATCTTTCCAGGCAATTTTAGCATCGGGGAGTACCTTGAAAATGACGGCAAATAATAGGGCGATTACGGCCGTACTGATTGTAAAATTGACGGCCATGATGATATAGACGCCTACGCCCGGGATGAAGCGTACCAGATAATCGCTCATGGCGGCTACGATTCCATTGATAATCAGCGAAACCATCAACAGAAAACCCAGGCTGACCACCAATGATGATGATAATAATCGGTCTTTCAGAAGCTTTACCCACCCCCGTTTCGGTTTTGGCTTCACCCGCCAAATTAAGTTGATCGAATCCTGAATCTCGATAAACAGACTGCTGGCACCAATCAGTAACGTAACAATACCAATAACCAGCGCCGTATTGGTTTTACCCGACAGCTCAACACTTTTGATCATTTCCTGAATCTGTTTGGCTGCTTCATTACCCACCAGTCCATTGATCTGTGAGAAAATTTGTCCGCGTATGGCCTCTTCTCCTAAGAAAATACTGAATAGGGAAATAATAAGGACTAGCAGTGGCGCCAGTGAGAACACGGTGTAATAAGCCAGGGCTGCGCTCAATTTCAGGCAACGGTCATCCTGAAACCCATTAAATGCATCTTTGAGCATAACCCAGAGATTGGAGAAGAAACCTTCTTTAGGCTTCTTGGTCCTGGTTTTGCTGGTCGGCATAGGTATAGAGTTTGCGAATAATTTCGGGTATATCCGCGTGATTAGATTTGCCATGTGTATCAATAATTTCAAGCGTGCTCAAGGCAAGCTCGATCAATAGGGATAACTACATCGGGGAAAACTTGTTACCATTGAGGCTTATAAAGGGCATTTTGATAGCCATAAAATGAGAAAAGCTCCTTTAATTTATTTTTTTGAACAACCTGTCTGATTAGTGGTTCGAACAGTACATGGAGTCAATAGACTTATACTGAACGCTATGAACCTTACTACGGAAGCTCCTCCTTTACCCCATACTGCACCGTCGTTACCTGATACCCATGCGGTTAGACTGACAGTCAACGGCAACGAAACCGAATTACAACTGGCTCCCTGGACTTCGCTGCTCGACGCACTACGTGAGTACATGCACCTGACCGGTACCAAAAAAGGCTGCGACCACGGTCAATGTGGGGCCTGCACGGTTTTAGTTGATGGTAAACGGATCAATTCCTGCCTGACACTGGCCATTATGCAGGAAGGAAAATCGATTACAACCATCGAAGGAATAGCCCAGTCGGAAGGAACTGATACGTCGGAACGTAACGACCTGCACCCCTTGCAGCAGGCATTTATCGAACACGACGCTTTTCAGTGCGGCTACTGTACACCTGGACAGATTTGTTCGGCGATTGGAATGATGCGCGAAGGCCACGCAAAAACAACCGATGATATACGCGAACTAATGAGCGGAAACATCTGTCGCTGTGGGGCTTACCCCAATATTGTTACAGCTATCCAGTCAGTTATTCACCCGAACCCCGCTACGTTATGAACCCATTTGCCTACACACGGGTCGAGGGCGTCAGCAACGCTGTGCGCGAACGGGCTTCGGAAGAGACTGCTAAATTCATTGCGGGCGGAACGAACCTCATCGACCTGATGAAGGAAAACGTAGAACGTCCTTCGCGATTGATTGATATTACACACCTGCCGCTGGCCACCATCGATGATACCGAAACGGATGGGATTCTATTGGGCGCCCTCATGACCAATGCAGATACCGCGTATCATCCCAAGATAACGGAACGCTATCCGCTGCTTTCGAAGGCGATTCTCGCAGGCGCGTCGCCCCAACTTCGGAACATGGCAACCGATGGCGGTAATTTAATGCAACGGACCCGCTGCTACTATTTCTACGACGTAGCGACACCCTGTAATAAGCGAGAACCCGGTTCTGGTTGCTCAGCCATTGAGGGGTATAATCGGATACACGCTATTTTAGGCACGCAGGCCGCCAATCGGGATATTCATTGCATCGCTACGCATCCGTCGGATATGTGCGTGGCGTTGGCTGCGCTCGAAGCCGTTGTCCACGTTACGGGGCCGTATGGCGAACGTAGCATTCCTTTTGCGGAGTTTCACCGATTGCCGGGAGATACGCCCCACATCGACAATACCCTCCAACCTGATGAGCTGATAACAGCCATTGAGTTGCCCGCACGTGGTTTCCCAGCCTATTATGCCTACATCAAACTACGCGACCGTACATCCTATGCATTTGCGCTGGTGTCGGTTGCGGCAGCGCTGGAACTGGAAAACGGACGCATCGCTGAAGCCCGGATTGCCTTGGGGGGCGTGGCGCATAAACCTTGGCGACGACCGGAGGTAGAGGCTCTGTTGTACGATAAGGCACCGTCTAAAGATGCTTTTCAGCAGGTCGCTGAAGCCATGCTGGAAGGCGCTCAGGGATTTGGACACAATACGTTTAAAATAGAACTGGCTAAACGGGCTATCGTGCGAGCGCTGTTGGAGGCCGCAAATCTTAATACGTTATGATGCAGTACGTTGGAAAACCGTTGAGCCGTGTCGATGGCTACGATAAAGTGACCGGAAAAGCCAAATATGCGGCTGAGTTCGACGTACCGGATTTGCTGTATGGCTACGTAGTGAACAGCGCGATCACGAAAGGGAAAATCAAACGTATCGACGCGCAGGATGCCCTGAGTTTGCCAGGCGTAGTGAAAGTTTTTACGCACGAAAATCGCCCAAAAATCGCCTGGTTCGACATGAGCTATAAGGACCAGGATGCGCCCCCTGGTTCACCTTTCCGTCCACTGCGCGATGAAAACATTGTGTACAATGCACAACCCATTGCGCTGGTCGTAGCCGAGACATTCGAGTTGGCTCGGTATGCGGCTTCGCTGGTTAAAGTTGATTACGAAGAAGTTAAGCACGAAACCGCCGTGGAGTTGAATCGACACAAAGGGCGTAAACCTTCTGTGGGTATGGCTACGCTGTTTAAGCCTGGCCCACCGAAACCACGCGGTAATTTTGAAGAAGCCTTCAATGCGTCGCCGGTGCAGATGACCGGCGAATTCATGCACAGTATGGAGCATCATAACCCGATGGAAATGTTTGCCAGTACGGTGATGTATGAAAAAGGACGTCATAAATCGGGGGGGCGTTATACGATTTATGACAAAACTCAGGGCGTAACAAACAGCATTCTGTACGTAGCGCAGGTATTTGATATTCCATTCAAAGATATTCGGGTAATCTCGCCTTACGTTGGTGGTGCTTTTGGATCTGGATTGCGCCCTCAGTATCAATTATTTATGGCTGTAATGGCTGCTCGTGAATTGAAACGGTCGGTACGGGTGACGTTGACGCGCCAGCAAATGTTTTCGCTTGGGTATCGTCCGGCTAACGTGCAGACGTTGGCGCTGGGCGCATCAGCTGATGGCAAAATGACAGCACTCTATCATGGCGTTGCGTCAGAAACATCTCAGTACGAAGATTATACTGAAGTGATTGCCAATTGGGGCGCGATGCTGTACCCGGTTGAGAATTACAAACTTGAACACAAGTTGGTGCACCTGGACGTAGCAACGCCCATGGATATGCGGGCGCCGGGTGGCGTTACAGGTGTTTCCGCCCTCGAATGTGCTGTCGATGAGCTCGCTTATAACGCGGGTATCGATCCCGTTGAATTTCGACTCAGAAACTATACTGAGCGCGACCAGATTGCCGATCTGCCGTATTCCAGCAAAGAATTGCGGGAATGTTTTCGACAAGGAGCCGAACGTTTTGGCTGGATGAAGCGAAATCCGGAACCGCGCTCCATGCGTCGGGGCAGTACACTTATTGGTTGGGGGATAGCTACCGGAATCTGGGACGCGTATCACATGCCCGCCCGCGCCGAAGCGGTGCTGATGGTGAATGGAAAATTACGCGTAAGCAGCGCCACCGCCGATATTGGCACCGGTACGTATACCATCATGACGCAGATTGCCGCCGATACGTTGGGGATGCCAATTGAGGACGTCATGTTTAAACTCGGAGATAGTGATATGCCGGCCGCTCCCATCGAAGGGGGCTCCTGGACAGCCGCTACGGTTGGTACGGCTGTGAAAACAGTTTGCGACGATTTAGCCAAAAAGCTTTTCAAAATCGCACGCAAAATGCCTAATTCACCCTTTGCCAAATCCGCGTTTACAGACGTCGTATTTGCCGATAAAGCGATTCGATTGAAAAATGATACGTCTGTTTCGGTATCCTTGCGGGCCGTTGTTGACGCTAATGGGGGAGCTGCTGTTCGAGAAACATCGTCTGCGTTGCCGAACCTGTTCAAGCAGCGAAAATACGCTCGGGCTACGCATTCGGCAGCCTTTGCGGAGGTAGAAGTTGATGAAGATTTTGGTACGGTTCGCGTAACACGTCTCGTAAGCGCCGTTGCCGCCGGGAAGATTCTGAATCCCAAAACGGCACGTAGCCAGATCATTGGCGGTATGGTGTGGGGCATCAGCAAGGCGCTGGAGGAAGAAAGCGTGATGGACAATCAATTTGGCCGAATTATGAACCACAACCTGGCCGAATACCACGTAGCGGTCAACGCCGATGTACAGGACCTCGATGTGATTTTTGTAGAGGAACACGATGATATTGTGAACCCGCTGGGTGTGAAAGGAGTAGGAGAGATTGGGCTGGTCGCAGTTCCGGCAGCTATTGCCAACGCCGTTTTTCACGCTACTGGTAAACGCATCCGAACGTTGCCCATTACGTTAGACAAGCTGATGTAAACGAATGTTATTTGTTATCATGCTGACGAAGGAAGCAGCTTACCATATCATGAACGGCAAGTGATGATACGTTAAGATGTTTCCTTCGTCAGCGTGGCATAAACGAACAAACTATACGATAAGCGAGCCACGGAATCCTCTCACACCATAGTACGATTCTGCTCCATTATGATATAGAAAAACCGTATCATAGCGAAAATCACAAAAAAGTGCACCACCAAGTTTTCGAATGGCTGAGGGCGTTTTTACCCAACTCGATGTTTTCGCATCAAACTTTCCGAATTTTTGTAGTTCACGATATTCATCCTCCGTTAATAGCTCGATGCCCATGTCGGCTGCCATCCCGACCGCGCTATTACCCGGTTTGTTTTCTTTCCTTGATTCCAGCGCTTCGTGGTCGTAACAGATACTTCGGCGGCCTTTTGGCGTTTCGGCTGAGCAATCGATAAAAATGAAATTACCCGTAGTCGCATCACTACTTACTACGTCGGGCTCACCACCAGTGCTCTCCATTTCATTGAGCGACCATAACTTAGCCGGATTTACTTCAAGCTTAGCTTGAACATCGGCCCAGTTGATTCCCTGGTGACGGTTCGTATGTTTCTCAAAACGAGTTTTCAATACGTTGATTAATGCTTCCCGCTGTTCGGGCATCAATTCCTTTTTGTTGTTCATTCTATTTATTGGTTTACAAAAACAAGTTTTCTGTCAACAGGCCTGAAGTACCAGGACGCAAGCGTAAGAACTAGGAGCAGCAAAGCAGGTATGATTGAACTGATCTCATCCCTCGATGCGAAATGCGAAAAGATTGCTCCCGACATCATGAAGAAGAAACCGGCATAAGCCCATTCTTTCACTAGAGGAAATTTGGGGACAAGTAGAGCAACGACGCCCATAATCTTGCAGACGCCCAGCAGGGTTAGCAGATAAGCAGGATAACCCTCATGCGTGATCATATCAAGTCCGCCCTGGCCCTCTTTTACATTCATTAACTGGACTACGCCAGTCGACAGCATTCCTAAAGCGAGCCAGAGGGTTGCTACCCAATACATGATTTTATTGCGTTTTGCCATGATACATGATGTTGTTTACTACGTTCTGCAAACGATTGTGTGCCATATTAATACCTTTCACAAAGGGCAATTGCATGATCTGATCGCGCAGGGCGGTTGATTTGTAAATGACATGCATCGTGAGTTTGCTCGTATCATCTGTGAGGGATTCAAATTCCAGAAACTCAAGCTGGACACCAAAAGGAGTATTCTCCATTTCGAACGTCCGGGTGATTTTATGGTTTGGCGCAAAGTCATGGATTGTTCCATTAAATCCATATTTGTTTCCTTTTGGATCGGTTGTTACAAACTGATAACCACCGTGCTTCTTATTATCCAGTTTCAGTACTTTCGTTCCCATCCACTGCTCCACGATATCGGGTTCAACGTAAGCTTTAAACAGCAGTTCCAACGGCAAATCAAACTCTCTGGTTATCACCAGTTCCTGCTTACCGTTTTCCGCATGGACTTTCGTTTTCTGTTCCATGGTGTTTTATTGCTTGGATTGATAGTTTTTCATGATGGCTTCCAGTTTATTGAATCGGTCGTCCCACATCTGGCGAAATGGCTCGATAAAATCGGCGACTTCTTTCATTTTTAAAGCATTGATGTGATAGTACATTTCTCTGCCGTTCTGTTCCTGTTTTAGCAATTCGCACTCAGTGAGAATTTGAAGGTGTTTGGAAACGGTTGGTCGGGCGGTGTCGAAATTGGCTGCGATGGCACCGGCAGTCATAGATTGCGTAGCAACCAGCAGCAGGATAGCCCGCCTTGTTGGGTCGGCTATGGCTTGGAATACATCTCGTCGTAAGTTCATCGTGTAGTTATTTGACTACAAATATACGTGTAGTTATTTGACTACGCAATTTTTCGTAAAAAAGCCTGCAAAGTTTTTCAATTAAAAAACTTTGCAGGCTTTTCAAACACGCGCTACGTTCCCGGTAGGCTTTTTTTTAGGCGACAAGTTTTCCGGACAGTGTAGGTCGCTGGTCTTTGGCAGTGCTGATTTTCGAGAGGCTTTTCTGAAATTCAACCTGAACACTGCTAGCGTCGAACTTACACGTAACGGTGTCGTAGTGAGCGGTTTCGACAAATCGCCAGGTCATCACGAATGTATTGGCGTCCTGCCAGGTGCCACTGCCTGCGACTTTCCGGTCTTCGCTACCCGGGACTGGAGTCGACGTGAGCAGCAGTTGAGTAATGGGAAAGGTCGTGGTTCCTTCAACCCAACGGTTCACGCCACACAGAACCTGATGGCTTCCTTTATCGTCTTGTACCTTGAAAATACAACCATCTTTCCCGAACGTCAGCGAAACGTCTTTGATGTGGAGCGAGTTCTCGGCAATAGCATAGGTTTTACCGCTAATCTGATTGGCAACCGTAGTAGCGGGTTGCGAATTTTCGGGCAGAAGAGTGAGCGTTGCTAACTTTTTAGTGAGCGCAGCCTGTTTTGTTTTGGCCGCAGCCAGATCGGTTCCCCGAAGGGCGGGCAAAATATGGTTCCATACGGCATCCAGAACGCCCTGCATATTCGCTGTTTCGGACGTAATGGCTATGACCGCATCTTCTTTCGGGAGAACGATACAGTATTGACCGAACGCACCATCGCCCCGATAGGCATCGTTTCGGCACCGCCAGAACTGGTAACCATATCCCTGAATCCAGTCGTTTACAGCCGCATCGCCCTTACCGCCTTTCGATTGTACTTCGGCACGGGTCGCATCGTTGATCCAGTTTTCCTGAATCAGTCGTTTGCCATTCCACATGCCTTTTTGCAGGTAAAGTTGTCCGAATTTGGCGATATCTTCCGTACGGACACGTAGCCCCCAGCCCCCCGTATTGATTCCCTGTGGCGATACTTCCCAATCCTCGCCTTCAATGCCCAATGGGCCAAACAACCGAGGTTTCAGATAGTCTAAAACAGTTTGACCCGTCAGTTTTTGCACAATGGCGGAGAGCATATACGTAGCACCACTGTTATAAACGAAGAACGTACCCGGTTCATGTTCAACGGGTTGTGCAAGAAAGGACTTTACCCAACTGGTCTCATTATTACCACGCAGGGCACCCGTAGTATCTTTGTCGTGTCCCGTGGACATAGTCAGCAAATCTTTCACACGCATGGCGGCTAGATTCGCACTGACGGTTGCTGGTACGTCGTCCGGAAAAAACTTCACCACTTTGTCTTCCACCGTCAGCCGTTTTTCGGCCACCGCCATGCCGACCGCCGTCGACGTAAAACTTTTGCTGAGCGAATACAGCGTGTGTTTGTATTGGGGCGCGTAGGGAGCCCACCAGCCTTCGGCCACCACCTGCCCGTGGCGGACTACCATCACACTATGCACGTTGAGTTTGCTTGATTCGATGCTAGTTACGAAATCGAGCAAGCCACCGGGAGCAACACCCTGTGCCTCAGGAAAACTGCGAGGTAGTTTGCCCGTTTTGTAGGGGAACGAAATACCCGCTGCTGGCAGCGACGAAGCCACAATCAATCCAGCTGCGCCGAAGCCAAGTTGCTGGAGGAAATTTCTACGATTTAATTGCATAAGGGTCGGGATGGAATCAATTGGGGTTTCTGCAGAAAAGCCGGAAAGCGGATTACCCTACTATCCAATCTGAACAGGTTCATGAGGATTTTATCGAACTGACTGACGAATATTTTTCGGGAAAATTTCCAGTTCAGGAATAAAAAAGGGATAAGTATGGAATTAACCCCATATTTATCCCTTTTGCTACGTAGTAACGTAATACGTTAAGCCAGAATCTTGGTCAGATTTTGGTAGCTCGTCTGCACACTGTCGATAGAAGGAGCCATGTCCTGCTCGACGAAGAAATACTTCATTCCGGCGATGTCGGCAGCCGCAAATGCCTTCTTGAAATCGACTACGCCGTTGCCCACTTCGGTGAGGGTTTTTAGGTCCTGCTTGATATCTTTCGTATGCCAGAGCGGGAATCGGCCAGGATGCTCTTTAAATAAAGCAACCGGATCTTTACCGGCTTTGGTTGCCCAGGCCAGGTCTAACTCCATCTTTACCAAGTCTTTATCCGTCTGTGATAAAATCAGTTCATACGGTGTTTTACCGCCTTCGACGGAATCGAATTCAGTAGCGTGGTTGTGGTAGGCAAAACCGACCTTGGCTTTCTTGCAGGCTTCGCCCGTTTTCTGAAATACCTCAATGGATTTGTTGATTTCGTCTACCGTAGCCACGGGCGTGCTGGCGCAGACCAGGTAGGTAAGTCCAGCTTCGGCCGCATCATCTACCAACTGCTGGTAATTATCGCGCAGACTCAGCATTGGCGGCATTTTCGAAAAATCCATGCCTGGCCGTTGCGCGCCAGCTGGCCCTTGCCCCGGATTGGCACTGCCCGGTTGAGCAGCCGGAGGGGTAGGGCGAGGGCGGAAAGGCGCTCCCATGGCATGGTGCGCCCGCCAGTGCATGCCCAGATCTTCTACCAGTTGTTTGAACTCTTTGGGTTTATAACCATAGTAGCCGCCCCGTGTGCTAAAGGCCGATTCAATTTCCTTATAGCCAATAGCCGCCACTTTTTCCAGCGTCGCTTTCGGGTCTTCGTTCATCTGCCGGAACAGCGTAAACAACTGAAGGCCAATAGGCCGCGCAGCCGTCGGCGTCCACAGGTTTTCGGCAGAAGCGTAAGAAGTCACCGCCAGCCCACCGAGCGCCAGCCCTGAATTTTTGAGAAAATCTCGTCTTGATACCATGTTCTTTTTGCGAATCACCGCCTGGGGCATTTTGGTAGGGCAACGGCTAAGCAGCCCTTTTCTCCTACAATGCCCTGGGCGGTTTATTTCTTGACATTGTTAAACGTAATGGTCGACAGGGAGAGCAGCGGCTCAATGTCGCGGGCCTTATCGTTTTTGAAAACAAAGTACACATCGTGAATGCCACTCACCGCTTTCAGATCGGCTTTGAGCGGAGTAGGTCCACGGAACGTAAAACCTCCACCGGCAGGGGCCGCGGCTGTAGTCTGGCTGGTCGGTGCCGACGTAGCAGGGGCTGCTGGGGTTGGCGTTGGGGCAGACGTATTACTCGCAACGGTTGACGTAGATGTTGGGGACGTAGTAACACCACCCGCATTTTGAATGGCTGTCGCTGTGGCAGGTGCACCACCCATGCGCCGTTCGGTAACTGCTACGTTGGTTTCGCCAACCAAGTCACCCGTGGGCGAATCGAGCCGGATTTCGATGGTGCCCCCTACGCTGCCTTCCCGTTTCTGAGCCTGGGCCGCCAATTCCAGTTGCTTGATTCCGGTGAGATCGATTTGTTTAAACGCGATGTAGCCATTGGCACGTGGTATTACGTTGATTCCCCGTCCCATACCCTGACCTTTCAGTTCCGCTTCTTTGACAATTGGAGCGTCTGATGCGTTCAGTTGAGGGCTACGGAGCACAATGCTCTTTTCGCTCGTCTGCGTCGGAATATTTTTCACACCACTGGCCGAATTGCCTCTATCGGTATAAGCCGCCCGGATGATAACCGAACCGCGACCATTGTCACCTTCCGGAATTTTTGGCGTGAACGTTCCTTCGGTGGGCAACGTACTGAACGTCTTATCCGTTACGTGCAGAATGTAATTGACAATCGTGCCCGCGTCGGCAACCGACATAGCCGGGTGAGCTGGCATGGCTACGTCGCCCCATACACCGACACCGCCACTACGTATTTTTTTAACCAGTTTGTCCGTAATACCACCATCGCCTTTGTATTTCGTGGCAACATCCACAAACGATGGGCCAACCGATTTGGTCGATACCTGATGACATACCTTGCAGTCGCTTTGGGTAATCAGGGCCTGCGCTACGGCATATTGAGTCGAAGCATCGACGCTACGTTGTCCCTGCGTTACTTCGGCTAAATCGAATCCTTCCGATGTATAATCGATGCTCATCGCTACGCGGCCGGGTGCAATTTTGCCCGTCGATAGCGTGCCATCTTCTTTATCCGCTACCTGAACGGCGTATTGAATTGGTTGATTCGGGAAGAAGAACGTTTTGTTACTCGCCAGACTGATATTGACTTTAGGCGGCTCATTTCCGGCTACGATACGTATCGATTTGCTGTTACTAGCCCCTTGCGGGTCGGTTACGGTCAAGGTAGCCGTATAAACGCCAGCCTTGGCAAACGGTACGTTCGGATTGGCCGTGTTAAACACGCGGGGAGCCGCCCCAGGTGACGCGATTTTCCACTGGTATTTCAACGCATCGCCGTCGTAATCTTTAGTACCATCAGCCGACAACGTAGCCTGAAACGGGACCGTGCCACCCGTCGTGCTGGCCGATGCCTGAACGTTGGGTTTGCGGTTGCCTCCGTTGTACTCGATACGTACCAGCCGGGAGTTGTCGCTTTTGCGGAACCAGTTGCTACCGTATTCCAGTACGTACATATCGCCATCGGGCCCAAACTTCATGTCGATTGGTTCGACAGGGTGGTAACTTGGTAAAACGCGCTCCATCGATACGTAGTCGCCCTGCTCGTTCATGGTGATGGCCATAATCCAGCCCCGCGAAAAGTCGGTAGCAATCCACTTATTCTCGTAATACGCCGGCCAGGGGCGTTTGGCATTTTTAAAATCGGACTGGTGGTAAATTGGTCCACCCGTAGCGCTACGTGCGCCCGAGCCCACCAGCGGAAATTTCTCAGAAACGCCGTAGGGATAGTAAATGAACGACGGAGCCACCGGCGGCAATTCGGTCAAGCCCGTATTATTGGGCGATGAATTGATAGTTTTCTTTGGATCTTTTTTCTCCAGCGGCTTATTCGTCGCATAGTCGAAAACCGGGAATGCCTGATCGTTACCCACGAACCACGGCCAGCCGAAGTTACCGGGTTTACGGGCCTGGTTCATTTCGTCGTAGCCGCGTGGGCCAATTTCGGAGTCCTCGCTGGCATCAGGGCCAACTTCGCCCCAATAGATGTAGCCCGTTTTGCTATCGATGGAAATGCGCCAGGGGTTGCGGTGGCCCATGCTGTAAATCTCAGGGCGGGTTTTGGCGGTGCCTTTTGGGAACAGGTTTCCGTCGGGGATGGTATACGTACCATCGGCTTCGGGGTGGATACGTAGTATTTTCCCGCGCAGATCGTTCGTATTGCCCGCGTGCCCCTGATCGTCCCAACTACTGCGTCCGGGGCGTTCGTCGGTCTGGGCGGCCTGCTGGTTGCCGGTGTTGTTGCCGACAGTCAGGTAGAGATTTCCGGCGCGGTCCCAGGTCATACCGCCACCCGTGTGGCAGCAAACTTCGCGTTGCGTACCCACTTCCAGCATCACTTTTTCGGAGCCTTGTACGAGCTTATCGTTCTGTAATTGCCAGCGGGTCAGCAGATGTTTCTTTTCCGTGGGGTGCGCGTAGTACAGGTAAACCCAATGATTCTTGTCGAAATTGGGGTCCAGGGAGAGTCCCATCAACCCTTCTTCGGCTTCCCGCGATACACCTTCAGCGCTCACGTATTTCGTGTTGACCGGAATAGTGGCAATCAGGTCGGTCGTTTTCGTAACGGGATCGTATTTCCGGAAGGCGCCTTTACGCTCGGCGATATAAACGGTGCCATCTTTTAATACTTCAAAAGCCATCGGCTCGTCTAAATCGTCGGCAACGACTACGGGCGTAAACCGACTCTCATCGGGCTTGGGGGGCTCATCCTGCCCGATAAATGCCGTCAGTCCAACGGCCAGCCCGGTCCGAAGAACGTAACGTAAAGAACGTGTAAGCCACGCGTAAGTATGCGTACTGGTTATCATAGGTTTAACAGGTATAAAAATCAGATAGGGTGATCAGAAGATGAAGCCGGAATACTTGACTTTTTACTTTGCTGTTGAAGCATTTACGTCTATTGTATCGAAGTGATACAATGGTAGCAGGAATCTTCGAAAGCGCCAAATATTATCGACCAAATCGGGGAGAACGTCGACGTTTTCGATACGGGGTGATAGCGTTATATAGTTGTAGCGGGTTAGAGTTCGCTGAACCAGGACAATGTTTTGAGATAGTAAATCCTATAATTCTATGACGCTACAAATTTTCCACCTTTATCCGGTTGAATAAAAAAAAGCACAACCGTTATGATTGTGCTTTTGTCAGGAGTAAAACTGTTTGATCAGGCATGTAGGGGACGTAATACTACGAATCGTTGCTGAAGCAGATAGTACGCTCCAAATAATAATCCGCTGAAAAACAGATCGCCCAGGATTCCGTTCAGGAAAAAGGACGTACCGTTATAAAAGGCCATTCCGGCAACGTAGCAACTCGTCAGACCCGCCAGCGTTTGCGGGTAGAACGTACTGCCGTACCAGACAGCGAAGTTGGTAATCAGAAAGAACAGGAGGGAAGATGCCAGCGAAGCTGCCGCTACTTTCCACACCGTCGGCCGACGTAGCGCCCACAAACCCAGCAGCCACGTCAGACCGAAACTAACGTATACAGACTCCATGTTGCCATGAAAGCCAATCACTACGTCGCTCAGGAGCATAGCGGCCAGCGGAGCCACCAGGCCCAGCCACTTCCGCTCGAACGTAGCGGCACCAAAGAGCGCTAAGGCAGCTACGGGGGTAAAATTGTACCAATGCGGTAAAATGCGAAACAGAGCCGTTGTCAACACCAGGAGAGTCAGCGTAGTCAGGCGAATATGAAGCGGTTTCATGAATGCAATAATATAGTTAACGGAAACGAACTGCTACGAACGTAGTGATGTGCCGTGTTTTCGCTGCAAAGATAGTCCCGGAAACAGAGATCGCCAAGCTAATCCGAAGTAGGATAGACAGCGAATGCAGCATAAAGGCTAATAAAGGGAGATCGACAATTTGGAAAGTAGATATCTTGATATCGGTACAGCGGGAACATTGACAAGATGAACTATGTATAATTCCCAGTGTGCCTGATCGCCTAAAATTCAGATAGTCAAGAGCTAATGGAAACGACTGAATACCTGCCAACTGAACAGTTACAGCCTTACATTAAGGCGTATCGGATGATTGAAAGTAAGGACGAGCTCGTAAACAGAATTCTTCCCGGTACGTCATTCACGATTGCTTTTCGCTTTAGAGGACAGATTTCCGATCGGCGTGAATCTGCCCATGTAATCCTGCCCACAATAACCTTTTCGGGCTTACGGAAATCGGTCCGGCTTTTTCACTACGCCCCTGATTCAGCGGCTTTAGTTGTGCAGTTTAACGAGGCCGGTATAAATGCTTTCTTCAGGCAGCCGCTTCACGAATTGTTTGAAGAAAGCGTTTCGCTGGACACTTTTTTCCCTCAAACTGAAATGTCGATACTAGAAGAGCAACTCGCTGAAGCTGCCCATAATCCAGCTAGAATAGCCCTTGTTGAGCGGTTTTTGTGTTCGAAACTCATCAATCATAAACCCGACAGGCTCGTATCCGAAGCAATACGTAGCATGTATTCATCCAACGGGCTGATCAGCGTTAAAGAGCTGGCCAGCGATTTATGCATCAGCCAGGATGCTTTTGAAAAGCGGTTCAGGAAAGTGGCCGGGACAACGCCTAAGCAGTTTGCCTCCATAATCAGAATGAAAGCAATTATTCGCCAACACGATTCGCCGGCTTCGTTCCTCGATCTAGCGCTTGATAACGGGTATTACGACCAGCCTCATTTTAATAAAGACTTCAAGCTTTTTACAGGACTGACACCAACGGATTTCTTTAAATCGGTTCGGTATTGGTAATCAATGATTTTTTACAAGGATTGAGTAACTGCTAAGCTGACCTTTGTTTAAAAAACAAGCAAATGAAACAGTTTAGTTTATTAGTGAGGGTGCCTGATACGTATACGAGCGAACAGGCAAAACTGGTAAATCCGGAATGGGACAAATTACTCGACATCTGGAAAACTGAAGGTGTTTACGTGATCAGTTTTGCGTTTCCCGGTGAAAGTCACACGGTATCAGGAGCCGAAAAAACAGTGAAAAAGGAATCGGTTTTTTCGGGCAATCTCAGAGTAGTAAGCCAGCTCGTTATTCGGGCAGAAGGCGCAGAACAGGCTTTGGAACGAGCGAAATCCTGTCCCATAGTAGCGTACGGCGGAACCGTAGAAGTCCGTGAAATTCCGAAGCCAATTGTGTTAATTAGCTGAGTAGTGATATAAATAGGCGATAAGTCGCTCGAAGTACACCTGTTCGTAGGGATTTTGCGTCTGGTGGATCAGGCGGTGTCGATACCTATCGACCAGCCCGTCGAAGTGGGCATTGTGATTCAGACGAGCGGTAATGAGTCCTTTGTAACAACGATGCGTCTGGTTATATACGTACTGGCAGGGTTGCCCTGGCTGCTCATTCAGTAATCGGTCGAGGGTTGGCAGAGAGCAGGATTCGGTTAAAAAATGAAAGCCAGCTGTCTGGAAAAACTGCTCAATCTGTTGGCAGTTCGCGCGTAGTTCAGCATCCGAATGAATACTATATCGGGTAGTTGGAAACCCGTTGAATTTACCAATAGAAACGAGCAACGTATTAGCGTCGGCGCGCAGGTCGATCAGGTTATTAAGAAATTGCTGGGCAATCTGCTCAACCTGTTCATTACGACAGCCCACATGCACATCCAGAACAGTTTCGTCGCCGTGAAAAACCGGAGAAAGCAGTACGTTCTGAAAGCCAATCTCGGTCTGACGTCGATACTGTTTTTTCTCGGGCATCCAGGTAAACTGATTCGCTTCGAAGAACGGCGTCAGGCACTGATACAGATTTGTTTCAAAAGGGGTAAAAGTCATGGTCGGACGAAGGGTTTGTGCTGGGATAACTAATTATACCTCAATAAGTTTACGCTATCGGCTTATCTAGGGGAAAGGTATACTACGTTGCAGACGAACCAAACAAGGCTGTTTTCAGTTAATCAAGTACACGTCTATTTATACGGGTACGTGTCAACCTGGGGACGACCGGAATTGACAGCTTGTTGAGGTCGCGTGTAAGCATGTCGGGAGTTGACGGAATTTCCCGCCCTAACAAATCGTCAAAACAATAACTGGCGAGTATAACTACGCCATGGCTGCCTAATCCGGAGGATTAAGCAATAGCCATTGTCTCCCCGGCCTACGTGCTGCTGGCTGGATCAGGAGGCATCGACTCGCAGCGCTGGCTCGGTTTATGGTGTTAACGGCCGAGTAAGAAACAAGCACCTACGGATGACGCTTGGTCTGGTACACACCGGGCCGATTCCCGACAATCCTAAGTGTACCTAAACATGTAGAAAGCACGTCGGTTTCCTGGACTGGACGAGGGTTCAAATCCCTCCGTCTCCACAAATGAGCCTGTAAATCAAATACTTATTAGTATTATAGGCAGTATTACACACAGAATCGGAGTATACGTAAGGTATATTCCGATTCTGTCTTTTTAGGCAGCTACGTTAGAAGGCCATAATGTTCTCCCAGGAACATAATCACTATTGAGAGATCGCATGCATAGGCTAAGCCTGCTCTGCCTGGCAGACCGATGCCTGATTTTAGGTGATAATGCCTTGAGGATACCTGCAGGCTATTCTTTTCTGGATGTCAGACTAAAACCGGCCTGTATGACGGCTTGATTGACAGTACGAATTCGGTCCGTATCCATTTTTTCTACCTCCCGGTCATACGTGAGCAGGCCGTTGACTTCGTGCTCAACATCGGTGGTTTGAGTGTAAATCGCTACGCTTAACCCCCGGTAGCGCATCAATTGTTCAACCTGGTCAAGTAAGAAAACGTAGCGATCGGTTAGCGCGTTTTTAGTTGGCTCATACGCGTAGGCGTTATTTTCGGTGGGCCACATATGCCCCCGAACGAACAAACCCACACCCCCGAACTCGCCTAGCGAAGCCGCCCGTTTTTCGTCGGGTTCTGAAGCTTTATTGGGACCCACATAAATGTGAGTATCCACAAAATCGCCGTTCTTTGGATCGCCGTACGCTTTTTGATAAGGCGGATTATTGTTGAATCCCGAATTGCCATTGACCAGCCGGGAAGGATCATACCGCTTGACCCAGTCTGTAATATTGGCTACATCGAACGCCCCCCAGTTTTCGTTGAAAGGCACCCAGGCTATAATGGACGGGGAGTTGTAATGGTCATCCAGAATGGCTTTCAGCTCGTTGCGAAACGTAGCCCGGGTGACCAGGGTGTCTTCGTTGGGATACCAGATAGCAGGCATATCCTGCCACACGAGCAGTCCCAGTTTATCGGCCCAGTAATAGAACCGCTGGGGTTCTGTTTTCATGTGCTTCCGGATGAGATTATAGCCGGCTTTCTTCGTATACTCAATGTCGAATTTAAGGGCCTCTTCCGTTGGTGCGGTCAAAATACCATCGGGCCAATAGCCCTGATCGAGCAGGCCGAGCTGCATGACAAACTGCCCATTTAGCAAGGGGCGGACAACGCCGTTAACCTTACCCAAATTGACATCCCGCATGCCAGCGTAACTCATTACCTCATCCGATGCGCTCCCGTTGGGTGCTGTCAGGGTAAGTTTCACATCATAGAGAAAAGGGGAATCTGGCGACCAGGGTTTGGGATTGGCAATAGGCACGTAAAAAGCCGTTCCGGCCATTCCGTCGGCCCGGGCCACTTCTTTTTTTCCGTCCAGCACGACCGCCGTAATTCGGGCTGCCACACTGGCCTTGACCTCAAGTTTGAGCCGCTTGCCTGCTAAGTCCGGTAATAGCCGTAGGGTCTGGATATAATCGCGGCTGACCGGTTCCAGCCATACCGTTTGCCAGATACCGGAAGAAAAGGTATAATCACCTCGAGGGCCGTTTTTTCCCGAAGGCGTGCGCCCGTCATTGGCATCATAAGCGGCCACGACGAGGCTGTTAGCTCCTGGTACCAGCAAGGCAGTGATGTCGAAGGAAAAAGCGTCATAACCGCCGGCGTGGCTGCCCACCTTCTGTCCGTTGACAAAAACGGTAGCGTGGTGGTCGACGGCATCAAAGTGCAGCAAGACCTGCTTACCATTCCAGACAGGGGGTAGGGTAAATGTACGCTGGTACCACATGTTGGTCTCCTGCTTCCGCTGGATACCCGACAGCACCGATTCAGGACAATAGGGAACCCGTATTTTTTCGGTCGTAGCCGTGAAAGCAAGTGCGCTGGTAGGGTTCTTAGCCGACGCGACCGATTTGCCACCTTGATAATTCCAGGTACCGTTCAGGCAAAGCCACTCACTACGTTGCAACTGCGGGCGCGGGTATTCACTTAGTGGTAATGGGGCCGCCAGAGCCGCTTTAGTCCAGCGGGTTGGCAACTCGGCGACCTGGGCATGAACGCTTTGACTTGAGAAGATAAGGCTGGTTACCAACAGCGAGATAGCAATGAAGGAAATATATTTATGCATACTTTAGACAGGGGGATGTATCTCCTCCAAAAATGGGCCGTTCAACGTTACTTGTTTTAGAATGCACAAATTAACGCACACTATGTGTTAGTATACCCTATGTTTCTTAACCTTCCTGTTTAAACTAAGCCGTATTGAGTTTGGGTTTTCATGAATTACTATAAAATATCTTGGTATTGACTACCTTGCAGTCAATTGATACAAACTAAGGTTTCGCCTACCACTATCCTAAGTAGCGAAGCCAGACTATTCTTTGCCATGAAGCGTACGCTTTGGTTAATGAACGAAGTAAAACAGAATGAATTCCTTACATCCATCCTATCCTGAGCCGGCTGCCCCCAAAAGCACTCCTGGCCAATCCAGCCTGGCGCTCTATGATCGTTATGGTTCCTTAGTGTATGGAATCATTTGTAAAATCATTCCTGAGCCAGAGCTTGCCCAAACTGTCTTGTTTGAGCTGTTCATTAGTCCAGAGGTAAAATCCTTGACCGAAAATTCGGGGCTGGTAAGTGCTACACTCATTCGATTAGCCCGGGCCAAAGCGCTTGCCTTAAGGCCTGTTAGGCCGTCCGTGAGTGTTTCGCCGTCGGCGACCGATGATCTGGGCGTGCTCGTATTCGAACTCTCGTTTTACCAGGGTTACAGCGTTGAGCAAGTGGCTGATAAATTACAGCTGACCCCGGCTACTGTCTTACAACTCATTGCTCAACAGTTTAAACACCAACGATCCTCAAA
Organism: Spirosoma flavus; assembly: GCF_054778555.1. Lineage (NCBI taxonomy): Bacteria > Pseudomonadati > Bacteroidota > Cytophagia > Cytophagales > Cytophagaceae > Spirosoma > Spirosoma flavus. Next base: position 317,458 of record NZ_BAAGZL010000002.1, on the reverse strand, counting down.
ATAGCTTTGATTTTGAAAAACTATCAGTATTTAAAAGACGGCATTCTGGAGGCTCACTTGTTAGGGGTAGTTAGCGAACAGGAAAAGCGAGAGTTTGAGCGCCTATTGGCAACTGATGACGATATTTTGTCGGACCTGAACCAGGTAGAAGCCAATCTGGAAGCGTACTTTTTAAGAAACGCGGTGCCACCCCCACCGGGCATCCGCGAGAAAATAGAGTTGCGTATTCACCAGACCGATCTAAAAAAATGGGAGGAACCCGTTTTCCATGAATCCTTCCAAAGCCGTCATGGCTCACCCAAGGCAGAGCCCCAGTATGTTCAGGTAGAGGTCGATACTACGCATATACGAGTCCATAAGCACTGGAAGGCAGCTTTTATTGCCGTATTTATTCTTTCGAAGGTATTCTTGGTACTAGGTCTTTATTATTATTTCAAAGCCACTAGTTTGGAGCAGGAGGTAATCCGTTTACGAAACCAGGTTGAGCAACCTGCACGCAATCCTCACTAGAAAGTAAGGGATGTGATGGGTTCATGGTTTACAAAGCGACCGGGTCTGCGCTTCACGGATCTCAACAATGCCTCGCCTGCAACGATGCCGTTATCATCGGCAGCAACGTAGTGCAGACACTTTCAGGCTATAAGCTATTTGTCGAGGAAGGAACTTTGATCGAAAAGTGAGGGTAGATCTATTATTCGAACTAGGCTATGTTGTCAACTACGCACTTTTCCGGCCGACTTTTGGCGGCACAACACCTTTAACCGAATCTGAGCGAGGATGTTCCCTTGACGAACCTGAACCATCGGGCGTAGAAGCTCGATTAGGCTTGGGCATGGGTGGTACGTACATATAATTCCGTGCGGAGCCCTCATCGTCAATGGTCATACTGTAAGGGCTTGTTTCGGCTGGCCGTTTTCCGCCGGTCAGATAGCCTGTACCGGTCGAGGCTGTTGAGCCTCCGCTACGTCCGCCGGTTGTCGATTGCGCGTTAACGTAGTGATTCATAGCCAATAATATTGTTACTACGTAACAGATTCGGTTGCGCGTTTTCATAGGATTTTGGCCGATACGTATCAACCCGCGCCAGTAACTGAGCGCGGGTTGATACGTTATTTATGATTGTATGGCTATGCATTACTTCATGGCTTTATCGATGGCATTAATACGGTCCATGTGCGTTTGCAACGTAGGTAAGGTTTTGCGGGCGAACTCCTTAACGGCCGGATTCGTGTCGTCATCTTCGGCCGCTTTTTTGAATAAATCAATGTCTTCTTTATGGTCATCGACCATCATTTTGACGTATTTCTTATCAAACTCGGCGCCCGATAATTTAGCCATTTCGTTCACGTGTTCCTGTTCTTCACTACCCAGCGTAGAGGGGAGGGTGATGTTGTGCGTAGCCGCAATGGTTTTAAACTCCTCGTTGGCTTTCGAGTGATCTTTCACCATCATCGCGCCGAAGTCTTTCACATCCTGACTGGCGGCTTTCTCCTGGGCCAGCCGACCGAGTTCTACTTCCAGCATTCCGCCGTTGGCTGCTTTCACCGCAAATTCATTGGTGTCGTCGTCCTGACCGGTGCCAGCTTCTTCTTTTGCCTCATTTGTCGAATCTGCGTTTTCTACGCTGTCGGTACTTTCCTGTTTCTTATCGCCACAGGCCTGGAAAGTCAACGTACTAACGGCCAGCAACAGCATTATGGTTACCTTTTTCATAACATATTAAAATTAGTTGATCAACTACTATAACCAGTAATATCTACTTAGGTTTGAAGAAGCTGACAAATGGAGAACCGATAGACAAAATTCTGTGTTTGTCAGACAAAATTCCTATGTTTGTCGTATGATACCATCGAACCGCACAGCCCTTGTCTTTCTGGCACTCAAAGGAATTCCGGCAACCCGTTTTTTCGAGATTGCCGAATTAACCGGCTACAAACGAGAACAACTCGCCGAGGTGTTCGATACGTCCCTCAAAACGTTTCAGCGGTACGAACGCGAGAAAAAGAAACTCAATCCACAGGACAGCGAGAAAGTCCTCAAAATCAAGTCGCTGTTTCAGCTAGGGGAGTCCGTTTTTGGCTCCGCCGACTCGTTTCGGCGCTGGATGGACAAACCCGCCTACGGATTAGGCAACCAAATCCCATTTGACCTGCTCCACACCTCAGGCGGCATTGACCTCATTTTCGACGAACTGATACGTATCGAATACGGCGACCTGGCATAACGGGAGTTGTAGAGTTGTAGAGTTATAAGGTTGTAAAGTTGGCTGACGCATAAACCTGATTCTGGCGTCAGCTAACTTTACAACCTTATAACTCTACAACTTTACAACTCTATAACCCTACAACTTTACAACTACTACATTGCTCGTTTATCGGATTACTAAAACGCAGTATGCTAATCGTTTGGTTGCTTCGGGAGGAGCGGCCCGCTGGAATGAGCGGGGACAGATGGTTGTTTATACTGCCGCCACGCGGGCGCTGGCCTGTCTTGAGAACGTAGTACACCGGAGCGGGGAGGGTTTATTAGCTGATTTTCGGGTAATGGTTATCGACGTATCGGATAGCCTGGCCCTGGAAACTATCACAGTCGACAGTCTGCCAGCCGACTGGTTTGAGTTCCGACAATACGATACCTGCCAGCGAATAGGAGGGGAGTGGCTACGTAGCGTCCGAACGGCCGTGCTGAAAGTGCCGTCGGCCATTATCCCGAACGAATGGAATTACCTACTCAACCCCGCCCATCCTGATTTCCTGCAAATCCAGTTGCTACGTACCGAACCGTTCGTGTTCGACCCAAGATTGAAGTTATAAAGTTGTAGGGTTATAAGGTTGTAAAGTTGGCTGACGCATACATACCACTCTTGCGTCAGCCAACTTTACAACCTTATAACCCTACAACTTTATAACTCAATTTGAGTTGAAATAGAATTGTATTTCATTTAGATGATAGACAACTTGATGTAACCGCAATTTTTGGCGGTAGAAATGAAAATAAAGGCCTGTTTTTGCCTATTTTATTGGCGATTTACGGGATTATTTCTGTTTTGTCCCGAAAATTTTGTATATTTGTCTATAAGGTGTGCCAGGCAAAAGCCAGGCGTTTGAATAGTAATTTTTTGCGAAACTCCTTCTAACAAATGGCGGAAGAAAATCCCGACCTCGAATCTCCCAGTAACATTATTCCCATAAACATTGAGGACGAAATGCGCGGTGCCTACATCGACTATTCGATGTCGGTTATCATCTCGCGGGCGTTACCCGATGTGCGCGATGGTCTGAAGCCGGTCCATCGCCGGGTGTTGTTCGGTATGGCCGAACTGGGCGTTAGTTATAACAAGCCTCACAAGAAATCGGCTCGTATTGTGGGGGAAGTGCTGGGTAAATACCACCCGCACGGTGATGCTTCGGTTTATGACACGATGGTACGTATGGCGCAGGATTGGTCGCTGCGGTACCCCCTCGTGGATGGACAGGGTAACTTCGGCTCTATCGACGGCGATTCACCCGCTGCGATGCGCTATACCGAAGCGCGCCTGAAACGTATCGCTGAAGAACTGCTGAACGATATTTATAAAGAAACGGTCGATTTCCAGCCCAACTTCGATGATTCGCTGGAGGAACCAACCGTTATGCCGGCCAAACTGCCGAACCTGTTATTAAACGGGTCGTCGGGGATTGCCGTGGGTATGGCTACCAACATGGCTCCGCACAACCTGACGGAAGTGGTCGATGGTATTATTGCGTATCTCGATAACAATGATATCACCGTAGAAGAGTTGATGCAGTACGTTAAAGCGCCGGATTTTCCGACGGGAGCCACTATATACGGCATGGAAGGCGTTAAATCGGCCTTTATGACGGGGCGTGGGCGCGTCGTGATGCGGGCCAATGCAACCATCGAAGAAAACAAAGGCAAAACCCAGATCATCGTGACGGACGTACCGTATATGGTCAACAAAGCGGTGATGCTTGAAAAAACGGCTGATCTCATCAACGAAAAGAAAATCGAAGGTATCACGGCCTTCCGGGATGAATCAGACCGCGACGGACTGCGCGTCGTATATGACCTCCGTAAGGATGCCATTCCGAACGTAGTACTCAACAACCTGTATAAGCATACGGCGCTTCAGTCCTCCTTTAGTATCAATAACGTAGCGCTGGTGAAAGGCCGCCCAATGTTGCTGAATCTGAAGGATATGATGAAGTACTACGTTGAGCACCGTTTCGACGTAGTGACCCGCCGGACGCAATATGAACTGCGGGAAGCCGAAAAACGGGCGCATATCCTGGAAGGTTTGTTGATTGCGCTGGATAATATCGATGCCGTGATCAACCTGATACGCTCCTCGCGCGATCCGGAGATTGCCCGCACAGGCCTGATGAGCCAGTTCTCGCTGAGCGACCTGCAGGCCAAAGCGATTCTGGAAATGCGTCTGCAACGGCTCACCGGTCTGGAACGCGATAAGCTACAGGCCGAATACGACGAGTTGATGAAGGAGATTAACGAACTGCGTGCCATTCTGGCCAGCGAAGAGCGTAAACGGCAGGTTATTAAAGAAGAGTTGATTGATGTCCGGGCACGCTATGGTGACGAACGTCGGACGGCTATCAACGCCCTGGGCGACGGAAACATCAGCGACCTTTCCCTGATTGCCGACGAGGACATGGTGATCACCATCTCGCACGAAGGCTACGTCAAACGGACACCAACAACCGAATATCGGTCGCAGAGCAGGGGAGGAGTTGGAGCTAAAGCAGCCGCTACTAAAGAAGAGGACTTTACGGAGCATTTGTTTACGGCAACTATGCACAATACCTTGCTGGTATTCACCCAGCGGGGACGATTATACTGGTTGCCTGTTCACCAGTTGCCTGAAGGATCACGTGTTGCTAAAGGTCGTCCCCTAGCGAACTTCATCAATATCGAGTCGGGCGATAAAGTACGAGCGGTCATTAACGTAACGGATCTTAAAAACGAGGATTACATCAACAATAATTACATTGTGATGTGCACGCGGCAGGGAACCATCAAGAAGACTATGCTGGAAGCCTTCTCGCGCCCCCGTCAAAATGGTATCATTGCTATTACCATCGATGAAGATGACCAACTGATTGGCGTCTGCATGACGAATGGTAACAACGATATCGTGATTGCCTCCAGCGCTGGTAAGGCGGTTCGCTTCCACGAAAGTCGGGTACGTCCGATGGGACGTACTGCAGCCGGTGTTCGTGGTATTTCGCTCGACGATGAGGATACAACCGACCACGTAATCGGTATGGTTTGTATCGACTCGCCCGAAGCGCAGTTGCTGGTCGTGTCGGAGAAAGGGTACGGCAAACGCTCTGAAATCGAAGGATACCGGATTACCAACCGGGGTGCCAAAGGTGTTGGTACGTTGAAAGTGACCGAAAAAGTGGGTCGGCTGGTAGCTGTACTGGACGTAGCAGATAATGATGACCTGATGATTATCAATAAATCAGGGATTGCTATTCGAACGCCAGTAAACAAAATCAGCGTGATTGGACGGAACACCCAGGGCGTCCGACTTATCAGCCTGCGTGAGGATGACCAGATCTCTTCGGTAACAAAAATTCGTCAGGAGGAAGAAGGGGAGGAGGGAAAAAACGCCGAACCTGAAGTTGCCCAGGAGGAGTAATACGTATAAATACCTAAAAATAAGCTAGTTGAGCCACTTTGCCTGATGTAAAAATCAAGCAAGTGGCTCAAACATTTTATAGCTTATCATGCTTATACAGACAGATTCCGTAATTTCGTTTCTAATTAAGGAAAACACAACCCCATTTTACACATGAAACCAGTTTTTTTGATTCTCGTCGCGTGTTGCCTGTCGGCAGGTGTGCAGGCGCAACAAACAGGGGCGGCTACCGTTGATCAGGCTGCTCAGGACGCTATTAAGAAGGAAAAAGAAAAGAGTGATAAGGATATTACGGATGCCAAATCCAGTGCGAAGGCAAGTACCTGGATGGCCCGTGCCAAAACGTATGAAGGTATTGCCGCCGGTGGCAACATTAAACTGGATTCGGCAGCTGCCACAACCGCTTATGATGCTTATAAGAAAGTAGTCGAACTGGATAAAGATAAAAAAGGCGGTCCTGGCAAACTAGCAAAAGAAGCTGAAGAGGCCTTGAAAAGCCCGACGCTGTATAATGCCTTTATGCAGCAGGGGGTGGCCAAGTTTCAAAGCAAAAACTACGGCGATGCACTGAAATCTTTGGCGATGGCGGGTGACATTAACCCTAAAGACACGCTGGCACCTTTGTACAGTGCCATTGCAGCTCAGCAAATTAAGGACAATGCTACGGCAAAGACACAACTGGAAAAATACGTAGCGAGTGGGGGAAAAGACGCTACTATCTATGGTTCGCTGGCAACACTCTATCGTTCGGACAATGAAATTGACAAAGCGTTAGCCATGCTCGATAAAGGTATTGCGCTGGCTCCGACGAATAAAGATTTGTCGAATGAAAAAATCAATATCTGGCTGGCGGCAAACCGGATGGATGATGCCATTGCCGGTATGAAAGCGATGGTCGATAAGGATCCGAACAATGTACAGAATCTGGTAAATTTGTCAATTATTTATAATAACATGGCGAGCAAATCGTCGGAAGAGCTACGTAAGCTGGAAGGGGATTCCAAGAAAGGAAGTTCGGCGAATAAGCAACTTGCTGACGCTAAGGCATTAGTCGAAACCTATAACAGCGAAGTAACCCGGTTGTCAGCGGCTATTAAGAAACAGCCTAAGAACGCTGAACTGAAACGTCAGTTAGCTGATGTACAGAAAAAGAGCACCGATCAAAAGGCGGCAATAACTCAACTTGAAGCGGATGCTAAAGCCGCTGCAGCGAATACAACAGCCGCAGCTGATGCGTCAAAAATTGATCCGCTAAAACAAAAAATTGCCGAAGATAAAAAGCAAGAAAAGGTGTATCTGGACAAAGCAATCGCTGTTGATCCGAACAATTATGATGCTAATTACCAGTTAGGTGTTTTCTACTATAATGAAGGTGCTGAATTGAATAAAGGGCTGGCGGCTATGGATATGAAAGAATACCAAGCGAAAGGCAAAGAGGTTGAAGGTAAAGTGTGTGGTAAGTTCAAACAGGCGCTACCTTATTTTACGAAAGCTAAATCCATTAAAGAGGAAGCAGAGGTAACCGAGAATCTGACGAACCTGCAAAACATCCTCAAGCAGTATGAGGAGAAGAAAGTAGTCTGTGTAGAATAACAAATAGGTGGGGCTGGCTAACGCTGGCCCTATTCTTTAAACATACTACTTAACATAATATAAATTATACAACAATTAGGGTGATGGAAAATCCACTTAATGTATTGGTTTAAGAAGGACTTGTAAACAGTATTATCCACACGTTATCCACGTGGAACAGTAAAGTATTGCTTTACAGAGAGTTAAGTAATAAGTGTACTAAAAAAGTCTATTTTATGGCGAAAAATGAGGTTTTAGACGAATAAATGGGTTTTAGACGAATAAATGGGTTTTACACCTCGTGCACAATCGGTAAGGACATAGGTAGCAGTTATAAACCAAAAGACATATTTGAGCCAAAAATTAGATGAGTTTACAAAGAGTAAGACACTTACTATAAGCGGCAACCACATCCATTTTAAAATATGCGTCACTAATCTCATATCTATAAATGTCTAGTCAGCTTGAACGGATAATTTTAAACCTATTATGCCCACAAGGATTAATCCGATAAAAAAGAATTCAGAAAAAGACCAGTGTAGTTTAAACCAGAATACATCGCACAACTTTATTAGTAAAATGGACAGACCCATCCAGATAATAAAAACTGTCGCTGTTGGGATTGTGCGCATAGCGATTGAAAGCAAAAAAGAATTTACTGCGCCGAATACAATATAACCTATCCAAGGGCCAATCATAATTAGATTCGCTTTACTAAAACTGCTCCAGCAAAACGATTGTAGGTTGGTAAATCGGATGAGTTTTAGTGAATATGTCCAGCCCATCTGACAAAATCCGGCTGTGATTAAACATAGCCAGCTTAGTAGCGCTTGATTCATGACTCCTTATTGGCTTGCTTGATTACATCCTGAAGCGCTTGGATAAACCGAGGTGTACCTTTATTATACCATTCGTGAAAACGCTCACTGACGGACATATCATATTGGTTAGTGTAGATGAGTAATTTACGGACATCGAACTTGGCAACTGCCTCGCCTGCCCCTACTCGTTGCCCGTCTAAAGCATTACAAGTCTGTTCAAAGTGATTATCCATCGGTCTCATCTGTACCGGTTTTCCTAGATACATGGCTTCACAAACGGATTCAAAACCTGCTGTGGTCATTACCGCCCGGCAGTGTTGCATTTTATCTAAATACAGTTGACCATCAATTGGTATAAATTCAAGCTGACCGACTGGTGTACTAAAACGGTCAGTTTGTGGTTGAAAATATTTAACGTTAACAGCAGGATTCTGCAAACATGTGTTAACGACTTCAGATTGTAGTCCGGGTTGAGTAGTATAGGAAACAACAAAATCTTCATCGTTGAATCTATTTCTATAGGTTACCTCTTTACGTAACAAGGGAGGCATAATCCGAAGACGCTTTTCAGGGACATCGGATTGTTCATCGAATGATAATCCAAATCGTTGTTTTGCTCCCCAACTATTGATTTTGATTAGAATTTTAAAAAGGAGTCGGTCAAGTAATTTTCCCGTTGGATATGGGAAGTTAGGATGTAATCCCAAGCATTGGTGAGCAATACACACCATAGGCGCCTTAAGCTTATACCTGGCATAAGTTAAACCGCCCAATAGCTCAAAAAAATTGACAACGATATCAGGGTGATGTTGCTCGATAGCCATACGTAGCTGACGTATACTATTCTTATAAACAACGGTATTTTTTAGAATACCTTTAATGGTTGTCTTTAAATCAAGGGCATTCGTTTGAGGATTATAAACTAATGAAGGGCCTGGCAGTTCGATAATGGGAGATGAAAACTGCTCTATAAAAAATGGCGGAACGGGTCTGTGCTGATCGACATTAACCCAGCCACCAATACGCAATGCCCTTGCTGTAGTAGCAATTGCGCCATTGATATAGCTTGAGTTAAATGACCACGACCTTCGCCCTGAACAATAAATAACACTCGCATCGTTTATCAATCAATTCATATATGTTCCTACACGAGTTTCTTAATAACCCTGCAGAAGAATTGATATGAGAAGATAGAATATTATGTAGGTAACTAATGAATTAGATGTATAGACCAATAATTCAATAAAAGACTACGGTAGACGAATTACATGGACGGCATATACTCACGGAAAGAGCCGTCTGTATAAAATATTAAAATACGTTCAACTTTTTTCTCCTGAGCGTTTGCGTTTACAACTGGTTCTGGCGCGTTGTTCGATTCACTGGCCGGTTCGGTAAATTGTACAGGTGAATTGATCGGTGTTGTAGCAGGAGGAATTTCATTACGTTGCGTACGAACACTTGACGGTGGATTTACATACGAAAACGGTAACTGACTAGTTGTTGCATAAGGATCTCTCCGATCCGTCACTGGTCGGTTATTATTTGAAGGAGGACGGTTTCCATAATTAGATGAAGGTACCTGATTTCCTTGTGAGTTATCCTCTTCCATAATCCAATCATAACCCAGTTCAGGGAAACGGCGGATTATTTTTTGAATGATATCGAAACTAGGTCTATTACGTCCTGATAATATATGAGAGATGCTGGAACGCTGTACACCGATTTCGTCAGCGAAATAAGATGGTGTGAGGTTTTTGTCGATCAGAATTTGTTTAATCTTGTCATTAATGGTCATAACATCAGTAGTTAAATCGAACGTCACAAATATAAATACAAAACGATTCTGTAAATTATAAAAAATGTGAATCCAATTTTGTGTAAAACAATTTTGTAATTAATGTTGACTGTATACAAAAGAAAAGTGGTCGATGTTTAACTATAACATCGACCACTTTTCTTTTGTATACAGTACGTTCACTTGACTATTGACGTGTCGCAAAGCAATTTATTTAAATACACTGTCAATAGAGTGACCAATTCATTTCTCTATTGTTAATTTACATTTAAACTGATACGTTGTTTTCACGTAATGCATCATTAAGCGACGTTTTCAAATCGGTTGACGTTTTACGTTGCCCAATGATGATGGCACAGGGTACGTGAAATTCACCGGCAGGAAAATGTTTAGCATAAGTTCCAGGTATCACAACCGAGTTAGCAGGAACGTGTCCTTTATATTCTACTGCATTAGCACTCGTTACGTCAATTATTTTAGTAGAGCCAGTGATAGTAACCCCCGCTCCCAATACAGCTCGTTTGCCAATATGAGCCCCCTCGACTACAATGCAGCGAGAACCAATGAAAGCGCCGTCTTCAATAATAACCGGAGCGGCTTGAGGTGGTTCTAGAACTCCTCCTATACCTACCCCACCGCTGAGGTGGACGTCCTTCCCAATCTGTGCGCAGCTTCCTACCGTAGCCCAAGTATCAACCATAGTTCGCTCGTCAACGTAAGCTCCGATGTTTACATACGATGGCATAAGGATAACACCGGGTGCCTGGTAAGAACCATAGCGAGCAACCGCCGGTGGAACCGCCCTAACTTTGGCCTCAGCAAAGTTAGTTTTTAAAGGAATTTTATCATTGAATGTAAAAATGCCCACCTCCTCCGTCCGCATCTGCTGACTGAGGAAATAAAGCAAAATAGCTTTTTTAACCCATTCATTAACTGTCCATGAGCCGCCTTCTTCGGTAGGTGGTGTGGCTACTCGCAGCTCTCCCCTATCTAATTTTTTTATTATGTCCTGAATAAGTTGAGTCGATTCAGGGTTCGCTAACAACTCTCGGTTAGCCCATAAATGTTCAATTTCTTGAGTCATTTAATTAAAGTAATTGTTTAATTAATGTGTTGTAAAGTGCTGATATGGCCCTATTTAGGAAAATGACCAAATTTTATATTGCTGTACATCAATATTATATAGCCCTATCAGCCCTTGTTTTCAAAGGTAAGAAGAAGGCATGTATAGTTAAAATATAAGAGTCCTAAAATATTTTTTTGAAAAGAAATTAGGGCTTCCTGCCCTATCATAATTTTGGTTGTAAACTAAACAATGAGTTATATATTACAAAGCAGCTTCCATAGAATATAGAGCAAAAAATATGCCGTTATGCATTTAAGTAAGCATCTTGACCCAACTAGTCTTTCGCATGTCCAATTAGGTAAAAAAATGTATTTCACTGTGTAATAGTTGGGACAGTCTGAGATCGAAAGTTGTAGGTTGATTAGAAAACGCAGGGCTGTAGTAAGCGGGAATGGTAATTTAGCGCTAGTTTGATTTGGACGAACACAAGAGTATTTTAATCGAGTTAAGCTTCTAAATAGGTGGCTAGATAGTCATGAACGCTTATCTCATTTATACTAGGCAACTTGAGAAATAGGATTGGAGCTATCTAGACTTTATACACTTCTTTATACAGAAGTTATAATATATAAACTCTTTCATTTCATTTTTCTCATGAACGAGAAAGGCAACCAAAGTGATTGTTACCAACGCTTTTATTGCTACTGGGGAAGATTCTCAGCTATAAATGTAGAATTCTCTACTAGAATTGGTAAAAAGGGTATCAAGAGAGAAAATCTTCCTATAAAACTCATTTACGTTAAAAGTAATAGTAAATGGATATACCAAACTCGTTCCGTTTATTAGTTTGTTCGTCTAATATTACTGTTCCCTTAAGATAGAAGGATTTAAGAGAAACTATTTTTGTCTAGCTTTAGTAGTTAATCGTTTGTTATTATAAATACGAACATCAGCAAATAGAAGGACTATACTAACGGTCCTACCCTACCGGATAACTAACAAATATCTAAATCCATTATCTTTAGTAATTCATATAAATTTAGTATTTAATTAGCATAAAAGTTAGTAAAAACTAATATATCTTAGCAATATCGATGTATTATGCCAACAATTGTTAGTAATAACTTAACATTTTGCTAATATTTTGCTTAAAAAATATATTTGCTAAAAAATTACTCCTTTAATTGCTAATAAAATGCTTACTAATACAGATTTATTATAGGCTTATAAATCTTTATATTTGACCCCGAAAACAAATTATTATCTCTGTTCATGAAAAAAATACGCGTTGCTATTAATGGCTTCGGCCGTATCGGACGCCTGTCGTTCCGACGATTATTGGAAAAAGAAAACATTGACATAATCGCCATTAACGACCTTACAGATAATGCGACCCTCGCGCACTTGCTAAAATATGATTCCGTACATGGAAAGTTTACGGGTTCAGTTTCGTCAGACAGCGATAGTTTAACCGTAGATGGAAATCGGATTCATGCTTATGCAGAACGTGATCCTAAGAATCTTCCCTGGAAAGACTTAGAAATTGACGTAGTACTGGAATCAACCGGCCGTTTTGTTGATGAAGCAGGTGCAGGTATGCATTTACAGGCCGGTGCTAAAAAAGTTGTTATTTCTGCACCCGCCAAAGGAAACATACCAACTGTCGTACTAGGGGTTAACGCAGATACACTAACAGGCAACGAAACCATTATTTCGAATGCCTCCTGCACAACCAACTGTTTAGCTCCAATGGCTAAGGTTCTAGACGATGTGTTTGGCATTGAAAAAGGATACATGACAACTATCCACGCTTACACCGCTGACCAGAATTTACAGGATGCTCCACACTCCGATTTGCGTCGTGCACGTGCAGCTGCATTATCAATTGTTCCTACCTCTACAGGGGCCGCCAAAGCCGTTGGTCTGGTACTTCCTCAGTTAAAAGGTAAACTGGATGGTAACGCATTGCGCGTTCCTACTCCAGATGGATCGCTTACAGATTTAACCGTTATCCTGAAGAAACCAGCATCTATTGACGAAATCAACAATGCCATTAAGGAAGCTTCAGAATCGTCGTTGAAAGGAATTCTGGAGTACAACACGGATGAAATTGTTTCAATTGATATCGTTGGCAATCCTCACTCGTGCATCTTTGATTCAAAGTTAACAGCTGTCAATGGAACCCTTGCTAAGGTTGTAGGCTGGTATGATAATGAGTTTGGTTACTCGAGCCGGGCCGCAGATTTGATCGCAAGCCTGTTCTAAGATCAGTTTCATACGTTTCTGTCATCTACTTGATGTTTATTAACAAATGTAAATTACAGAAATAAATACAGATTATATTAAAATGGGTGCGATATTGTTAAATCGCACCCATTTTACATTGTAAATAGTTAATTGTAAATCCTTTATCAAAAAACAATTGTTCATACTTGGTTTTGATACCAATGTGAATTGTGTTCAAATGTGAATTATAAAGATCTGTTGTATATTGTAAATCATGTATTTTTTCTTCTTTTAGTTGCTGTAAACTAAAGTTAAACAGTTCAGGATTGTCAGTTTTCAAATGTAACGTACCACCGGGCTTTAAGATCTGTTTATACAAAGTTAAAAAACGGGGATGCGTCAATCGGTGCTTTTCCTGTTTAGGTCGGGGCATCGGATCAGGGAACGTAATCCATATTTCATCTACCTCCTCCCCGGCAAAAAATTCAAGAAGAAAATTAATGTCGGTACGTAGAAACGCTACGTTTGTTAAGCCCAACTCCTGTGCTGCTTTTGATCCTCTCGCAATTCGGTCGCCCTTTATATCAACGCCGATAAAATTGGAATTAGGAAAAGCCTGCCCTAGTCCTACTGTATATTCACCTTTTCCACAGGCTAACTCAAGGATAATCGGATTTTCATTTTTAAAATAATCCGCATGCCAGCGGCCACGAATTGTCTTATACTGGGGTTTACCAACTTCAATAACGTTTGAGCTTTCTGCATTCTGCAGAAATCGATGGGTTTTTCGTCTAGTCACGGTTGTAAATTAAAACGTCAACCTCTTCGGTTGACGTAGTGAGGAATTCGCTTTATTTAATTGTAGTTAAAAATATGACAATCAACGTATTAAATATAAATAACTTAAGTTAATACGTTGATTGGTTATCATCAAGGAAGTTTTGCTTCAGGATACATTTTACGGTGCTGAGCAACAACCAATGTATATTGTTCGGGCGTCAGGATTGGTTTATACCCACGAAGTTTTTCAGTTTCAATCTCAATCGCCAGAGTTCGTAATTTTTTCTGATTCATGCCGCTCTTCTTTAGCGCTTTAACCCCGTCATTATAACTGACAACTGCTTTCTTGATAACGTCTCTTGCTTTGGGCACTTGTGGCTCGGTCAGCTTAAGTCGTTTGGTATCCGCTTTCAATACTGACTTAATGATCATACCAACGGTAGCGCCATTGTTAAGGAATACGAATTTTTCCTGTTCAACTTTATCAGGCGTTGTCGAAGGTACCTGCGCCTGTACGGAAAAAAATAAGGATGTCAGAAAAATGACAGTTAATTGTCGAAGGCTCATACGGTAAAAGGTTTTGTGTCCAAATTAGTTAATTCGGCGATGATGTAATTACTTCCCGTTATCAGAATTAAATCGTCGGCAGAAGCTTCTGCCAGAGCAGACTTCAACGCTACGTTTACTTCAGGATAAACCGCACCCAATAGCCCCGCTTGTCTGGCTTCAGCCTGTAAGGTTTCGGCGGGCAGAGCACGTGGTGTTTGCGCCTGGCAAAAATAATAGACAGCCGTTTTCGGCAACACATCCAGCACCTTGCCCCGATCCTTATCCGCAACCATGCCCAGGACAATTCGTAACGTAGCGTACGGCAACGTAGCAATTGTTTCGAATAAGGCAATCAGTCCCGGATGATTGTGAGCGGTATCGGCAATAACTTTGGGTTGATCACCCAGCATCTGAAAACGGCCCTTTAGTCCGGTCAGTAACGTAACGGCCGACAAGGCGCTGGCTTCATCTTCCCAACGTACCGGCAGTTGCGGCTGTAACGCTTCTACCGTAGCTAATACCGTGGCGAGATTAGGCAGTTGATACGTTCCTAATAAATCGAGCGACAGGTTTTGGACGTAGTTGCTCTCCCCCCCATACGTAACACTCAGGTGTCGTACTCCGTCGATTATGCCACGGTTCTCCACTTGGTACGTCTGGTCAGCAAACGTAATAGGGGCTTTTAGCAATTGCGCTGTTTTACTAAAAACGGGTTCCGATTCGGGATGGGTTTCTCCTATAATAATAGGTAAGCCAGGTTTAATGATACCCGCCTTTTCACTGGCAATCTGCGGCAACGTATCACCCAGAATATCGGTATGGTCATAGCCGATGTTGGTGATAACAGAAATCAGTGGGGTTATTACGTTCGTTGAATCGAGCCGTCCACCCAGACCCACTTCAATAATCGCGACGTCGACTTGCTGCCTGGCAAAATAATCGAACGCCATTGCCACCGTCACTTCAAAGAACGACGGTTCGATACGTTCGATGAGTGATTGGTGTTCGACAACAAACCGGGCTACGTCCTCCTCGGCAATGGGGACTCCATTAATACGGATACGTTCGGTAAACGATTGCAGATGGGGCGATGTATATAGACCGGTCCGGTAGCCAGCTGTCTGATAAATGGCCGCCAGCATGTAGGAGGTACTTCCCTTTCCGTTGGTCCCTCCCACATGGATGCTACGAAATTTCCCCTGCGGATTGTCGAGGGCTTCGCATAAAGCCAGTGTATTGCCTAAACCGGGTTTAATCGCCTTGGGGCCGATCCGGTGAAAAACTGGGAGCCGACTGTATAAATAGTCGAGGGCTTCCGTGTACTGCATTAATCTTTTGCCTTAATAATAAATGTAATGGTTCCGGTGGCTGTAGGCGGAGTAGCTCCTCCCTTGGGTCTTAACCGGAGTCGTTGAACGGCCTTCCGGTATACTTCACTCACCGACGGGCTTACCGTACTCTGTAACTGGCGAACATTCATGATTTCGCCACTGCCATCTACTTTGATCTGAAAGACAATCTTCCCCGTCTCGTCGGATTCGTCACTGACATTTGGCTTACTTGCTAATGACCAACCTGATACGTCAAAAGCAACACCTGTTGCAGCTCCCCCCGGCGTACCGTAAAATTCTTTGGCGTCGATTTTCCCTTTTGGATTGCCCTTATCGCCAACCCCGTCGGCATCATCGCCGTTATTGTTTCCTCCAACACCGGAAGCTTTACCAACCGTTCCGTTGGAACCACCCCCACCCGACGATTTCTTAAAAAGCGCATCCGTATTCACCGTTTCCACTTTTTTGGGCGGAGCCGGTGGTGCCTTTTGCTCAACCGGGGCTGTATTCTTGGGCGCTTCAACCCGTTTCGGTTCCGGTCGTTCCGGGGCCGTTACCGGGCTTTCGGCTTTACTGGCAATAATGGGTTTTTCGGTGGCTACCTTCGCGGGCTTGGCCTCCTCCACTTTCGGACTGGGCGTAGGGCGAACCTTCTCCAGGCGCGGGGTCGTATTAATCTTCGGATTCGGTTTCTTATCGGCCGCTTTCACATCCTCCCGATTCGGTGAATCCGACGCTTTATTATAAGTCTGAATGCGTCCGCTACCTCGATTATCCAACCCAAAATTTACCTCAACAAATTGTATCGGTGGCGGATTCGGGATCGTCTGCGACCAGTGAACCAGAAACAACAGCGCAATCATAAGTCCGTAGATAATCAGGGCACCGGTCAAGGATTTAACCCGAATTTCGTCTTCGTTTTCAAATGTAATCCGGTTCATACAGACTATAGTTTTCAGACTCTATAACGTAGCAAATGGCAACTTCGTTTACGCCCAGGAGTTTACAAAGCTGAGTTGAGGTAGCAAAGTAACGCAAAAAACAAAAAACGACCGGTTGAACGTACCGCTTTCTAACTATCTAAGTCTATTTTCTTACCGGTCTATCGACGGATTAACAAAACAGGAAACCCGTCGTTTTCTCAGCACGAAGCCAATGCTCCATCATTGGACAAATGAATTCTTAAACTAAACGACTACGCGTATGCCACGAGGAGACAAATCGGCCTATACCGACAAACAGAAACGGCAGGCCGAACATATTGAGGAAAGTTATGAAGATAGGGGCGTTTCGAATGAAGAAGCCGAGCGTCGCGCCTGGGCTACGGTCAACAAAACTTCGGGTGGTGGCAAAAAAAGCGGCTCCGGAAGGAAGAATTAGCGGATAATGATGAATGTAAAATGACGAATGAATTGGTTTTTACTGGAACTCCATTCGTCATTTTACATTCATCATTATCCATTAATTTTGCCCGATGCCCGTACTACAGCCTATTGTCGATATTGCCGAATTGCTACACCAGAAAGGTGTTTCCGAGGTCATTGTTTCGCCTGGTTCCCGCTCGGCTCCCCTAACCCTGGCGGTTGCCCGTCATCCAAAATTACGGGTGCACGTAGTGGCTGACGAACGGTCGGCGGGATTTATCGGATTGGGAATGGCCCAGCAAAGCCAGAACCCGGTTGCGCTCATCTGTACCTCAGGCAGCGCGGTTTATAATTTGGCTCCGGCTGTCGCTGAAGCGTTCTTTCAACAGGTTCCGCTTCTGGTATTTACCGCCGATCGACCCCACGAATGGCTCTACCAACAGGATGGGCAGACCATTGACCAGCCTGGTATATATAGGACACACATCAAACGGAGTTACGACCTTCCCGCCGATTACAATCATGCAGAGGCCCGCTGGTTCATCGAACGGTCGATTAACGAAGCGATTTCACTCAGTCAGCTTTCGCCAGCCGGGCCGGTGCATATTAACGTACCACTCCGCGAGCCTTTTTATCCGGCAGCGACTGATACGTTCCAGTATGGGCCAGTACGTACCATTGCAGTCTGCCCGGCACAGCCAACGCTTCCTGCTGAAACCTGGCATGAACTCCTGAATGCGTGGGAACGTAGCGAACGAATTCTTATTGCCGTCGGACAGTTTCCGTATACGCCCGCGCTACGTACTATATTGGGTAAATTAAGCGAGGAATTCGGGGTTCCGGTTTTGGGTGAGATAACCAGTAACCTCGCCGGTACTGATTCATTTATTTTACACACGGATACGTTCCTGTCGGGACTTTCCCCTGACGTAGCAGAGCTGTTACGCCCGGATTTACTGATTACCCTCGGCAATTCGTTCCTGACGCGTAACCTGAAAACGTTTTTCCGACAATACCCGGCTCTCCAACACTGGCATATTCAACCTTCCGCCGAACGTATCGTCGATTCGTTTCAGAGCCTGACCACGTTGATTCCTGCTCAACCGATTGCGTTTCTGGAAAAACTATTCGCGGATATAGACTACCAACGGTTTCTTCAGGGTGACGACGAAGATAACGAGACGGAAGCAGGCCACTTCCTGAAACGCTGGCAATCCGCCGATCATCAGGCCGCCCGGCACGTAGCACAAACCCTTGCCCAACCCGACCAGCCTCTTACCGACTTTTCGGCGACTCAGCTCGTATTCGATCAGTTGCCCCAACGTAGTATACTTCATTTGGCAAACAGTATGCCGGTACGTTACGCGAATCTGGTGGGGCTGCGCGGAGACCTCGACGTAGCGGTGTCCGCTAATCGGGGGGTCAGTGGAATCGATGGGTGTCTGAGTACGGCGGTGGGGGCTGCGCTTGCTACCGACCAACTCGTTACATTGCTCATCGGCGACGTGGCTTTCTTTTACGACCGGAATGCCCTCTGGTCAAACCCTGTACCGCCGAATCTGCGGATTGTGCTGCTCAATAACGATGGTGGTCATATTTTCCGGATGATCGAGGGGCCGAGCCGACAACCCGAACTGGAAACCTATTTCGAAACCCCACACGGTTACACCGCCCAACGTACTGCCGAAGACGCCCGGATCGCTTATGAAGTCTGTGAATCGTCGGAAAAATTGGCCTCCCTCCTGCCCGACTTTTTCCAACCAAGTTCTTCCGCTAAACTAATAGAAATTACAACCAGCAAACTGGCCAACCAGCAACAGTTCCAGACGTATAAATCTGAAATCAGCAGTAAACTAAAACTATAGTTATAGTTATGTAATCAATAATTCAACTGGACGTACAGTAACTGACCTTTCCTGACGTTCATCTTCTAAACTTTTTGTTCGGTCCCTGTTTTTTGTAGAAGCTGAATAACCCGATTGGATGAACTCATTCCGAAGCTAATACCTATTTTAGAAGTATAGGCGGTAAGTTTTGTTGCTCTCGGATGTGTAGTGTATCCCGGTAGCAGAGCTTAACGGCCTCCACCACCCGGTAAAGACCTCTTGGCCCGGTTGGCTTTACCATGTACAGATGTATCCCCTGCTCGTAAGCCTGATGTTTGACTTGTTCACTTGTAGAAGCAGTTAACAGGATGACGGGCATATAGGGCAAATCCCTCATGTCGCCCAGCATTTTAAGGGTATCCAGCCCGCTTAGCTCCGGCATGTGCAGATCGAGCAGAATGACCGTCACCTGGCAATCGTCGAATCCGGGCGTCTTCACCAACTGGCTTCGGTATTGAGCAAGCCAATGGATCAGTTCCTGCCCACTAGTCATTTCTTCAACTACAATTCCCTTTAGATCATTGGTTAACGTCCACCGGATAAGTTGGCGATAGTCGTCACTGTCATCCACGACCACTATTCGCATTGACATTGACTTCATAGTCTTTTGAATAAATGGGTTTATAACAAAAATACAATAGAATCTAACCATTCTTCTAAATAGCCCACGATTAGGCAAGGAAGTAAGGGAATGGTCCTCTGACGTTGCTGTTACAATTGAGCCAGCAACGACAGCGACTCAGCAATACGTTTTAACAAAAAACATCGGCCAGCCATGAGGCCAGCCGATGTAATCGAACACATGAACAAAACAAATTCACAACTTTATACTACATTTCAATTTACTCCATTACCATTTCCGTATGGGCTGGCGTTGCAATTTTCTTACCGATAAACAGGAGCAGCAGCGGCACACAGACTAAAAAGAAGGCGCCAATAATCAGGAACGTATCGGCGTAGGTCATCACCAGTGCCTGTCTCATCACCGCCCCCTGCATCATCCCGTACGCTTTGCCGGTCGCCGTCATCAGCGCATCCCCTTTCGACAGAAACAAGCCGGTGAACTGTTTGATACGGTCAACCGACAGTGGATTGTAAATCGATACGTTATCCGACAGCCGCGACGCATGAAAAACGGTACGGGTTGAAATGTACGTTGTCATGATCGCCGTTCCGAACGTACCACCCAATTGCCGGATCATACCGGTTAGCGCCGACCCTTGTGGAATCTCAATGTTTTTCAGATCAGCTAATGTAATGGTTGTCAAAGGGATGAAAATCATACCCATACCGATACCGCGGATAATCAGCGGCCAGAAGAAATAATCGGGTCCGGCGGCAAGGCTGATGGTCGACAGATCGAAACAGAAGCCGAAAAACAGCAGGAAGCCGATGGCCGCGTACCAGATAGGCGAGATGTAATTTTTGCTCAGCAACCCTCCTACCACCGGCATCATCAGCCCAGTCATGATCGAACCTGGCATCAGCAATAACCCCGTCTGACTTGCGGTAAAACCGAGAATCGTCTGACAGAAAACCGGGATGATAAATACCGACGCAAACAGTCCGAAGCCCAGAATAAAATTGAACAGGGTGCCAACCGCGAATCGGCGTTCGCGCAACAGGCTTAAATCCAGAATCGGTTGTTTGACAACCAATTGACGCCAGATAAATCCGATAATACCGACACCAGCCAGAATTGACATTATGACAATGAACTCAGAAGTAAACCAGTCTTCTTCATGGCCTTTTTCCAGTACGATCTGTAAGCCACCGATACCCACCGTCAGCATGATAAGCGCGAGCCAGTCCATTTTCCCGGCCAGCACTTTCTCGGCCGGCTCTTTAATATATAGGTACGTCAGCACGGTGGCAGCAATCCCAAATGGGATGTTGATGTAGAATACCCAGTTCCAGGACAGATTATCGGTAATGTAACCACCAAGCGTTGGACCAATCGACGGGCCAATAATGACGCCCATACCGAAGATGGCGTTGGCAATACCTAACTGCTCTTTCGGAAAGGTCTGAATCAGAATCGATTGCGCTGTAGTCAACAGGCCTCCCCCACCGATACCCTGTACGACCCGGAAGAAAACCAGTTCCCAAACGTTGGTCGACGTACCACAAAAAATTGACGCAATCGTAAACAGGACGATCGACGCGGCAAAGTAATTCCGACGACCCAGTTTAGAGGTCAACCAGCCCGACATCGTAATCATAATGGCGCTGGCTGCTGCGTAACCCGTTACGACCCAGCTGATATCGCCCAGCGACGCACCCAGATTACCCATCATCTGGTTGAGCGTTACGTTCACAATCGACGAGTCGATGGTTTGCAGCAGGGCAGCCGTCGTTACGGTCAACACAACTACCCATTTATCAAAACCTAAATTCATAATCGTTTCGGTTTAACAACGTAACACATTTGTCCTGGCGTTACGTTGGTTTCCTATTTCTGTAAATCAACCGCTACGGTTGCACTCATGCCGGGACGCAGTTTTGCGTAAAGTGGGCTGTTCTTATCCAGTTCGATACGTACCGGAATCCGCTGCACTACTTTCACGTAGTTACCGGTTGCATTGTCGGGAGGTAAGAGCGAGAATTTTGCCCCCGTAGCCCCGGCGAACGACCCCACGTGACCGACCAGTTTTTCGTTACCAAACGCATCGACATCAATATCGACCGTCTGGCCAGGTTGCATCTGTTTCAACTGGGTTTCCTTGAAATTGGCTGTCACCCAGAGCGTCGAATTGCCAACGACTGAACAAACGGCCTGGCCAGCCTGAACCAGTTGCCCAATCTGCACCGAACGTTTCGATACGACACCCGAAATCGGGGCCCGTACAAGGGTATAGGAAAGCTGCAACTGCGCCATATCCAGTTCAGCCTGGCGTTGTTTGATGGACGCCTGCGCTACTGAAATCTGCCCTTCCGTTGCCCGACGCTGCGAACTCGTTACGCCCGTCTGCGTACCAGCGGCACTGACTTGTGATTGAGCCGTTTGCAACTGCGCCTGAGCCGCTTGTAACTGCGCCTGAGCCGCATCGCGCTCGGCCTCAACGGCGTCAAATTGCTGTTGGGGCACCGTTTTTTCGGCCAGTAAGCGACCGTATCGCTCAAAATCCTGATTCGCTTTGCGCGCGCGCGCCTGGGCAGCCGCTACGTTGGCCTGCGCCGTAATTACCTGATTACGAGCCGTTTGTACACTCGCCTGTGAACTCTGTATGGTAGCCGATGCTACGTTAACCTGCGAACGTGATACGCCCGCAGCCGCCATTGCACTTTGTAAAGCCGCTTCAGCCTGTAATACCCGGATTCGATAATCAGCGTCGTCCAATACCAGCAACGTATCGCCTTCTTTTACCATCTGGTTATCTTTAAACCGTATCTCTTTTACGTAGCCACCCGCCTTAGGAATCACCGGGTTTACATCGCCGTCAATCTGCGCGTCGTCGGTGGTTTCGTGCCGTTGCAGGTACTTGAACTCGCTGTACCCAAAAAATAGGGCAACAACCAGCACGATGACGCCCGCTATCCGAAAGATTGTTTTCTTATCCATGATTGTGTCGTTTTACGAAACGGGAATTAATTGAGATTATGTCCAGTAGCTTTCAACAGGCGCTGATAGGCCAGTTGCGCATCTACGGTTGCGTTGATTACATTAAGTTGAGCCTGAATCAGAAAGCTATTGGCTTCGAGCAGATCGGTTGACCCCACCAGCCCGTTCCGGAAGCGGGACTCTGTCAGCCGGTAGTTTTCCTGCGCCTGGGCAACGGCCGTCCGAATGACGTTCTGCTGTTCCAGCGCCAGTTGATAATTATTATAGGACGTAACGACTTCCGAACGTATCTGGTCGTTTTGCTGCTGTCCTTGTAAAGTTGCCTGATCAATAGCCGTTTGCGCGGTATGGAGTTTACCTTTCAGATTATACAGGGACCCAATATTATACGTAACACCAGCCCCTACGTTCCAGGCACTGATAAACGAATTGGCTTCCGGAATAATCCGGGCCGATGGGTTGATGTAATTGTAACCCGTCGATACACCCAGGTGTGGGTACATTACACTTTTTGTGTTACGTAACTGCTCCTGCGCCGATTGAACACGTAGCGCATTGGCCTGTACCTCCGGGCGACTTTGAACGGCCTGATCCAGAAAACTAGCGAGTGGTTCAGCTACAGCCGCCGGATTCGTAAGCGTTGTATCCAGGGTAATTGGCTGTTTATCAGGTAACCCGATCAGCAGATTGAAGTTATATAAGGAGGTTTGAAGTGCTTTCTCGACCTGCAATCGGCTCAAATTCAGATTGTTTTTCTGCAACTGAATTTTCAGGACTTCATTGGCGGTTACTACCCCCTCTTTCTGCAGGTTATTGGCTTCGCGTTCCCGTTCGTCAAACTGCCTGATATTCTGTTCGATGACGTTGACAGAACGTATCAGTTTGACCATATTATAATAAGCGTCCGTTACAGTGTAAGCCAGTTCCGAGCGATTCCGGCGGGCATCCAGCTGACTGGCTTTGGCCAGCAACTCTGCCGACTTTTCAGCGGACTTTTCGGCAAATCCGCCAAAAACTTCTTTACTGAACGTAACGCCCCCCATGGTCGCACTGAAACCTCCGGCGGGAATACCGAACAACGGTTTTCCGTCCTCCCCTTTCCCAAACGAAAATGGGCCAGTCAGGCTATACCGGGAGTAACTCAATGACGCATTGGCCGATGGTAAACTTCGATCCTTGGTCTCCTGTAAGCGGGCTTCCGCAGCTTGAGTCCGCGTATCAGCCAACTTAATTCCGGTGTTATTTTGCAGCGCCAATTGTATGGCTTTGTCCAGTGGCATGGTCGTTGGCGTGGACTGGGCTGCTGCCAGCGTAACGCTTGCCAGCCAAAAACCAATGCCAATTCGATACGTTTTCATAGTGAGCTATTTCTGATTTTTTCAAGTAGCGTATTCATAACTCGTGCTTCCTCCTCCGTCAGGTGACTGACGATGGATTCAAAATTTTTAAACTCCTGCGCAACCGTTTCGACAAACTTATTTGAGGTTTCGGTCAGCCGGAGGTTCACCCGACGACGATTCTGGGCATCTACTTCCCGAACAACCAGGTTTTTCGCCACCAGCCGATCGATCAACCGGGTCATGTCGGAGTTCATATCGGTCATTTTCTCCTTCAGTTCACCAGCGGTCAGAGTGTTCGGAAAGACGTCCGAAAGCAGACGTAGCGCCTTGTATTGCTGCACCGACAAATCGAACGGGGCCATTTTCTGCTGGAAGTGATTGAAAATGTAGCCGTCGGTCTTGTGCAGATTGATGATGAGCCGATGGTATTCGTTACGGAACTGCATGTCCATGGTCTTAAAGGAGCGTGTCAAAGGTATAACCAATATTTGTTTAAACAAATTTCGTTCAAACAACATATTTTTGTTATATTGTACATACTGTAGAAAGGCTCTATTTTATTCTATAATTAATCCTAAAAAATCCCCCTATTAAAATAATACAAAAGCAAAACGCACCGAAATGGTGCGTTTTGCAAGCTTTTTAGCGCTTAGGACCAATATAACTTTAAGGGAATTTTAATCAGGGTTTACATTAAAGCGGAGCTAACAGGAAGACCGTACTTTTTTTAACGGTTAATTTTCCTTTATGGGTAGTTGTACTCGCTACTCGTTTTTCAGGTAATGAACCGGATTGATACGGGCCGCTTTTAATGCCTGACGGGAGACCGTTAAGGCGGTTATAAGTCCGGTTAGCAGGAAGGTGCCCCCCAGCAGCCAGCCGTTTACTGAAATACGGTAGGTGTACTGCTGTAGCCAACCCGATAACATCCATACGCCAATTGGTGCGGCCACAAGGAAGCCAAGACCAAATAGTTTTCCGAACTCGCGGCCAAACAACCATAGTAATTGGTCGGTACGGGCACCCAGCACCCGACGAACACCGATTTCTTTGGCTTTGGCTTCGCTCAGGAACGTAACAAGCCCATATAATCCCAGACAGCTCAGGCCGATAGAAACGAACGCAAAGGCCAGGATCAGTTGGGCCAGCAATCGCTCCATGTCGGAAAAGCTGTTTAATAATTCGCTCATTTCCTGCGCACGGTAAACCTGGTCGGGCAACACTTTATCCCAAATCTGCTGTAGCTCATCCCGAGTTGTGGATGCGTGATCTGGACGCAGACGTATCAACGCTACCCGACTGTGAGGACGGTCGTGGATCAGCGTTACGGGTAAAATGGGCTGGTGCAGATCTCCCGTTCGAAAATCCTGCACAACACCCACCACCACGCGATCAGCGTCTTTTACCCGGATGGGTTTACCCAGGATTGCAGCCGGTGAAGACAAGCCCAGTTGTTTCACCATCGTTTCATTAACGACTACGTCCCGACCGGTCGTATCGGAGTCTCGCACGTTTCTCCCCGCCACTAAGGCTAGCCCCAAAACCGACAGGTAGTGTTCATCAATGGCGCGTACGCGGGTTTCAAACGGTTCCGGCTCTGTCGCCTTGTGAAAACTAAATGAACTTGGACGGTTGTAGGGCGACGCGGGAAAATCACTACCAAAAGCAACTTGCTCAACGCCCGGCACCTGCAACCATCGTTCACGCAGCGACTCCAATGGAGCGGGGCTTTGTTGGGGTAAGAAAACAGCGACAATTGATTCAGACTCAAAGCCCCAGGTAGCGCGCTGCATGTACCAGAGTTGCGTCGTGATAACCAATGCACTCAGGATAAAAAACTGCATCAAAACAAACTGGACCAGGATAAGCCCCTGCCGAACGGTGAACCGGCTATTGACACGAATGACCGCCTGGCTGGCGAGTGCTGTTGCGGGGCTAAAACGAGCCAGCACCAATGCCGGGTACATTCCTGACAGGATGGTAACCCCCATGAGCAGCCCCAGAAACCAACCTACTGCACGGGGCTGCACTACGTCGCCAATGGACAAATCGGGACGTAGCATTTCGATGTTTGCAGCCAGAATTCGGTTGACAGAAGGTAAACTCAGTTGAGTCAGCAGGAGCGCTGCGAACATCGCAAGGATCACTAATATAGCTGTTTCCAGCATGAACTGGCCGATCAGTTGCCATCGGGTACTACCCACCACTTTACGAACGCCAACCTCCCTGGCCCGTTTCAGCGCTCTGGCGGTTGCCAGATTAATAAAGTTGATACAACCCGCTATCACCAGAAGTACCCCCACGCCAATCAGCGCATACAGAATCGGGCGAGGGGCCGTACCGCTACGTTCGTGATTAAGATCAGCCAGCGGTAAAAGTTTATAATCGAAATGCCTGGCTTCCTGGGCCGATAGATTTTTATTCCGAATGACGGGTAAACTCTTTTGGAGGAGATCAGGGTTGGTTCCTTCCCGTAAACGGACAAAACACATGGCTTGTAGCCCCTGCCAGTCGGCCAGTGCCGTGGGGCCTTCCAATACCGGAATGGTAGCGTAGGAAACGAACGCATCGTAACGTAGCTGGGTGTTGGCAGGTGGGTCCTTAACGATTCCGGTTACCGTCAGGTCGGTTCGGTTGTCTAACCGTAGTGTCCGCCCCATAGCCTGGGTAGTGTTAAAATATTTTTGAGCGTAACGTTCACTCAGCACAATGGTATTAGGAGTTGAGAGCGCCGTTTTGGGGTTACCATTGACCCATTCCATGCCGAATAATTCGAAATACTGAGGTTCGGTAAAACAGATGTTACGGGCTTCTGCAAACTTTTTGACCCAACTGCCCTTGCCATCTGACACGCTGAGAATACGCCCAAAGAAAGTCTCCAGCCGAACGCTGCTTTCCACAAACGCATAGTTTCGCCGGAGCACTTCAGCCAGCGGGCGGGGAGCCGCATCGGTGGGCATCGATCTTTCCCCAATGACGTCAGTCACTATCCAATACGTCCGGTCGAGATGCGGATGGTAGCGGTCGAAACTGAACATATAATTGACCACCAGAAAAATGACCAGGCCGCTGGCAAGCCCGACCGCCAGACCCAGTAAGCTAATCAGATTGACATGCCAATACTGGCACAAGTGACGCCGGGCCACTGTGAAGTAGTGAATTACCATCGAAAAAGGAAATTAGTTAGGAACGAAAATCGATTGTACGCTACGTAGCATCAGGCGATGAAGAATGATTTTGGTCTACGGGATCGGCGAGCTAACCACCACCGCACCATAAGTATGCCCAACAACCCCGCCAGCCCGATTCCCCAGGCCGTTTGAAAAACGTTGATCGGTATCGCTAGCGGCCAAATGATTACGATAAAAAAAACCATCAGGATCAGAAATGTGAGCCCACTCGAGAGCAGCATATACTGAAAAGGTTTGGTTGCTGGGCGTCGTTTTGATTGTAACTTACGTTGTGTAGCGGATGCAGGCTGGCCAGTGAACTCCCGGATATAAAGTTGTTTTAACTGAACCAGCGCCTGCACATTTGCCTGTTGTGTGGCCTGTTCAAAAGCGGTTAAAAATGCCTGCCCCTGATCCATGCGTTGCTCAATCTGGGAAGCCAGATGATCTATTAATTCAGCCTGCAACGCCTGATGGGGTTGAGCTTGCTGAATGTGTTGCGCAACTAAATCAAGTTGTGCGCGAGAAAGTTTATTCATATGTCAGGCAGGAATGGTTTGGGAGGTTAGTACGTAGTTATTGACCTATAGCTATAGTTGGGGACGGATCGATCAGTAGCCGCACCAAGTGAATAAACCGGTCAAATTCAGCCGCTTTCCGAACAGCCGTTTCGCTACCCGACGGGGTAAGTTGATAATATTTGCGGAGCCGCCCGTCAACTTCCTGGCTTTGGGTGATAAGCAATCCCTCTTCCTCCAGTTTGTGAAGAACAGGATAGAGCGCGCCGAAGGTAAGAATCAACTCCCCTCCTGTTCGTTCTTCGACAGCCTGAGTGATTTCGTAGCCATACATGCGTCCTCGTTTGGCAAATAATCGAAGAACAATTGTTTTGAGTGTCCCTCTTAAGAATTCGTGGTTCGGTGAATCCATATAGGTTATCTGGTTAGCATTAGCTAAAGTCTGCAACAAAAATATATAAAATTCTTATATATAAAAATAACATAAAAGTTATTCTGCTTTTACCCTTTAGAAACAGCCATGGCCGCTACGTACTGAACGTAGCGGCCATGGCTGTTTCTATTTATAATATGTACTGAAGATTTATTTAATCTCTCCTACCATGTCCTCTGGTTTCACCCACTCATTAAACTCTTCATCGGTTAAATAACCGAGCTTCAGGGCGGTTTCACGTAGCGTCGAACCGGTTTTATGGGCCGTCTGGGCAATTTCGGCCGCTTTGTAATAACCGATTTTTGTATTGAGCGCCGTTACCAGCATCAGCGACGAATCGACGTGCTTTTTGATGTTAGCTTCGATAGGTTCGATACCTTCGGCGCATTTATCGTTAAACGATACGCAGACATCGCCAATCAATCGGGCCGAGTGCAGGAAGTTGTAAATCATGACAGGCTTGAATACGTTCAGCTCGAAGTGACCCAGAGCCCCGCCGAAATTGATGGCTACGTCGTTACCCATCACCTGGGCCGCCACCATGGTCATGGCTTCGCACTGGGTAGGGTTCACTTTACCCGGCATAATCGACGAACCCGGCTCATTATCAGGAATGTGCAATTCGCCAATACCCGCCCGTGGGCCCGACGATAACATCCGGATATCGTTGCCGATTTTCATCAGACTGGCGGCTACTGTTTTCAACGCACCGTGCGCTTCGACAATGGCATCGTGAGCGGCCAGCGCTTCAAATTTATTTTCAGCCGTTACAAACGATAGCCCGGTCAACGTAGCGATATGCGTTGCTACGTTCTCCGAATAATTCGGGGGCGTATTGATACCCGTTCCAACCGCTGTACCGCCCAACGCCAGTTCGCTCAGGTGAGCCAACGTATTATTGATGGCCCGCAAACCGTGGTCGAGTTGCGATACGTAGCCCGAAAACTCCTGCCCTACTGTCAACGGCGTAGCATCCATGAAGTGCGTCCGGCCAATTTTGACGACATGCATGAACTGCTTGGCTTTGGCCGCCAACGTATCACGCAGCTTGGTAATTCCCGGTATCGTTACGTCGAGCAGGATTTTATAAGCGGCAATGTGCATGGCCGTCGGAAACGTATCGTTCGACGACTGCGACTTGTTGACGTCGTCGTTCGGATGCAAAAATTTCTTCTCATCCGTCAGTTGCCCGCCATTCAGTACGTGTCCCCGGTAAGCGACAACTTCGTTGACGTTCATGTTCGACTGCGTACCCGAGCCCGTTTGCCACACGACCAGCGGAAACTGATCATCGAGTTTTCCATCGAGAATTTCATCGCATACTCGGCCGATCAGATCACTTTTTTCCTGCGGCAATACGCCCGCATCCAGATTAGTAAGGGCTGCGGCTTTTTTTAGATAAGCAAAGGCACGGATAATTTCACGCGGCATCTTGTTGATGTCCTGCGCAATTTTAAAGTTTTCAATCGAGCGCTGGGTTTGTGCGCCCCAGTACACATTGGCCGGTACCTGCACCTGGCCCATGGTGTCTTTTTCAATACGATATTCCATTGGGTAAAGAGCGAAAGAGTGAATGAGTGAAAGAGCGAATGGCTGACGGGAGTTTCTCGCTGAAAAGCAAACCCGCTCTTTCATTCTTTCGCTCTTTCACTCTTTATTTTCCCTGCAAAGGTATACGTCGATGCCAATGGGGTAAAAAGAATTCTGAGTAATTCTAAAAAAAGACCATAACCGGCCGTTGATCCGACCAATTGAACGTACTATTTAAAGACAACTTTTTGTCCGCCCCTGTACATTGATTGTCCGCTTTCGGACAGGCATAAATCGCAAAAAGCGATCAATTTACCTAAAAAAGGCCATTCTCCAGATTGGCAATTCATTTGCTATACAAATGAGGAGGATAATACTAAAGACCATGAAAGGTTCTCAATTAGGTGAGTTCGAAGAGATCGTCCTGCTGACGATTGCGCTGCTTTTTGACGATGCTTACAGTGTAGCCGTCATGGAAGAGCTCAGTCAACGACTGGAACGCCCGATGAGTCTGGGTGCGGTTCACCGTACCATGCAGCGGCTTGAAGAAAAAGGATTAGTACGTTCCCGATTCGGCGAGGCTACTGCCGAACGGGGTGGCCGCCGTAAACGACTATTTACCGTTACGCCTTTAGGCGAGCAGGAATTGCAGGAAGCCCGTCGGGTTCGTAACGAATTGTGGGCTGGTATACCGAAAGCCGCTTTTGGAGGGAGCGTAGCATGAATTCTAATCAAACAACTCCTGACACCAGCAAGTCTGCTCGCCCGCCCCGATGGGCACAACGGCTGCTGGAACGTATCACGGCACCGCATCTACGCGAAGAACTTCAGGGCGACCTGGATGAATTATTTCACAAACGAGCCCGGCAATACGGTTACACCAAAGCCCGACGCCTGTATGTATGGGATTTGATCCGGCTACTGCATCCTCGGCTCTGGCGACGCGAAACCACTTCTGTATGTAAACCGAAACCACGTTATAGCCAATTCAATGACGATTCTGACATCTCAATTTTTCACCCAACCATGCTACGTAATTATTTAAAACTCGCTTTTCGCAACCTGGCTAGGCATAAAGGTTATTCAGCGATCAACATTGCCGGACTAGCTGTGGGTATGGCCGTTGCGATGCTTATTGGCATCTGGATACAGGATGAAATATCGGCCAACAAGCATCATAAAAACTACGAAACCCTGTACGAGGTAAGACTGAATCAGACCTTCGACGGCAAACGAGGTACCCAAAGCGCCTTACCGTTTCCAACGGGCGACGAACTACGTTCTAAATTTCCCGACTTCAAAGCTGTAGCGACGTATCAGCGGTCGGAAGGAAACCGGTCGTTGCTGGTTGGCGATCAAAAATTCATCAAAAATGGCATTTTCATTGGTGAAGATGCCATTGATATGTTCTCACTCAATATCCTGAATGGCGATCATAACCCTTTTAAAGAGCCCTACTCGATTGTCTTAACAGACGAAACTGCCCGGGCAATCTTCGGCAATCAGGACCCAATCGGTAAACTAATCCGACTGGAAAACAAAGCCGATGTAAAAGTGACGGCTGTAGTGGCCAAACAACCAAAGAATGCCACCCTCCAATTTGAGTATTTGCTTCCCTGGCGCTTGATGGAAAATATGTATGGCTGGGTCAAAAACGCTAAAACAGATTGGCGGAATAACGACTTTGGTCTTTTTGTTCAGCTCAAAGACGGCATTGATCCGGCTCAAACCAACGCCAAAATAAAAGACGTAGTACTAAGTCATCAGGCCGATGATGCCAATGTAAGAAAGCTCGTTAAGCCCGAATTATTCCTGCATCCCATGTCAAAATGGCGGCTCTATTCTGAGTTTACCGAAGGAAAAAACACGGGCGGTTTTATTAAATACGTTCGACTGTTCGGCATTTTCGGCCTATTTATTCTGGTGATTGCCTGCATCAATTTTATGAACCTCTCCACGGCTCGATCCGAGAAACGGGCCAAAGAAGTGGGCGTTCGCAAAGCAGTCGGTTCGGGACGTGAACAACTTATCGGACAGTTTTTAAGTGAATCAACGCTGATTGCGGGTTTGGCGTTGGTCCTGGCGCTGGTTATTGTCACGATCTCACTGCCGTATTTTAACAGGCTGACCGAGAAGGCGATGTCCATTGAATTTGGTAATCCTGTTTACTGGGTTGTTATCCTGCTTTTTACGGTATTCACTGGTTTATTGGCAGGCAGTTATCCAGCGCTTTATTTATCGTCGTTCAACCCCATAAAGATTCTTAAAGGGCGTATTCATGCCGGTCAGCGGGCTACGCTGCCCCGAAAGATCCTGGTCGTGGTTCAGTTCACGTTTTCCGTGGCCCTGATGATTGGTACCATCATCATTTATCAGCAGATACGGCATGGCAAAAACCGGCCGCTTGGTTTTACCAAACAAGGACTCATTTCGGTCAATTCCTCAAAAAATTTACTCGACCATTTTGACGCCCTACAGGGCGAACTACTGGCAACGGGTGCCGTTACGTCTATTTGTAAGACAAATGCTCCACCTACACAGTGGTGGAGCAGCAATAGTGGATGGACATGGAAAGGAGCGGGACCGGCCGATGAATCTGTCATTTTTACGACCATTGCCACGAGTTACGACTACGCCAAAACGATGGGAATTCGACTCAAAGAAGGACGCGATTTTTCGAGGGACTTTGCCACCGATTCTACCGGGGTTATTTTAAATGAAGCGGCCGTTAAGCGTATGGGATTAAAACATCCGGTTGGTGAGATTATAAAATGGGCGAATAAAAACTGGACCGTCGTCGGAGTGATTCCCAATATCGTTCTGGAATGGTCTCCGTATCGTGACGTTACCCCGATGACGGTAGTTTTTCACGAAAACTGGGTCAATTTCATCGATTTACGACTGAATCCAGCGCTATCACCTTCGGTTGCCATCCAAAAAATTCGACCCATTTTTGAAAAATACAACCCGACGTTTCCTTTCGACTATAAGTTTGCCGATACAGAATACGCCAAGAAATTCTACTACGAAGAACTCATTGGCAATCTTTCTGCGGTTGTTTGTCTGCTGGCCATTTTTATTTCCTGTCTGGGGCTGTTTGGCCTGGCCTCTTTTCTGGCAGAGCAACGTATCAAAGAAATTGGCGTCCGTAAAGTGCTGGGTGCCAGCGTCGTGAGTGTATGGGGATTATTATCGAAAGATTTTGTTCAACTCGTTATCATTGCCTGTATAATCGCTTCGCCGATTGCGTGGTACGTCATGAACCAATGGCTGGAGACTTATGCGTATAAGATAAATATTGGCGTTGGCGTATTTCTGATCGTGATTCTTGCGGCTCTGACTATCACCTTATTGACGGTCAGCTACCAGGCAATCAAAGCCGCTTTGGTCAACCCAGTGAAAAGCCTGCGAAGCGAATAATTTTCACCGATTGATTTTCTCTGTAACCTTTCAGAGCTAGCTCGGTTTTCAGGGCTCAAAACCAACCATCCGCTACGTACTAACCAGACGAATTGAGGTTTCGTCAGACAAACCCTGTCGAAACCTCAATTTTAGTAGCCTAAACTCGTTTGGCATCCATGTGCTCTAAGCCATTTTTATCCGAAATAAAATGTATTGTGATTAAGCAGATAGCCCTCCGTTTCTGTTGGGTTGTCCTGACAATGATTTCCCTTACCAGGCTGGTTAATGGCCAACATGAAACTAACCTGAGGAGTGAACGTATTGAAAATAAATTGATACGTATCACTAAATCAGGAGCTGACAGTGGAACGTATCAGTCGATTTACGACCGAATGAAAG
Source organism: Spirosoma flavus (assembly GCF_054778555.1). Taxonomy (NCBI): domain Bacteria; kingdom Pseudomonadati; phylum Bacteroidota; class Cytophagia; order Cytophagales; family Cytophagaceae; genus Spirosoma; species Spirosoma flavus. Next base: position 284,052 of record NZ_BAAGZL010000002.1, on the reverse strand, counting down.
CGCTGAACGTACCTGGCGTAAGCATTGCTGTTTTTGAAAACGGAAAAATTAGCTGGGCTAAAGCATACGGAGTAAGTGACAAATCGCAGACGAAACCAGTTACTACGGCTACGCTTTTTCAGGCAGCTTCTATTTCGAAGCCAGTTACCTCAGTTGCTACGTTCAGATTGATTGAGCAGAAACTTCTTTCACTGGATGAAGATGTAAATGTCAAACTACGGCGGTGGAAAGTGCCTGTGAGCCCATTTACTGAGCAGGAAAAAGTGACGATCCGACGTATCGTAAGCCACACGGCCGGTCTTTCAGTACATGGTTTTGCCGGCTATACCCCAAGCGACAAGCTCCCGACTGTGACTCAAATTCTGGATGGAATTCCGCCCGCCAACTCAGCTCCCATTCGGGTAAACGTGTTACCGGGAGAAAAGGAAATGTATTCAGGGGGCGGTTTTACTGTTCTTCAAACGCTTCTGGAAGACGTAACGGGCAAGCCGTTTAGCGCACTTTTGGATGAATTGGTACTTAAACCGATTGGCATGAATCAAAGTACATTTAGTTTACCCTTACCTGGCAACAAGGCAACTCGTGCGGCAAAAGGATATGATGGCGTTGGAAATATGGTCGATGGCGGCTATCATCTATACCCCGAACTGGCGGCAGCGGGTCTTTGGACAACGCCTTCTGACTTAGCCAGATTTATGCTGAATGTCAGCAATTCATACCAGGCCGACAAAGGTATTCTCAAGCAGGAAACCGCTCGTCAGATGCTGACTAAGATTCCGGGAGCTGGTGGTTTAGGCTTTGGTGTTGACGGCTCAGGTGAAACGCTACGTTTCCGGCATAGCGGAGGGAACGCCGGTTTCTCCTGTTACGCTGTCGCTTTTGCGCAAACGGGCCGTGGGGTAGTGGTCATGACCAATTCGGATAATGGTACACCCTTAATTCATGAACTGGTTCGGGCAATTGCACGTGAGTATACCTGGGGACCGATGTGGCCCAGGGATAAATAAGATTGGCTACGTTCCAACGAACTGATTTAATACGTTCTCAACTTTGACAAATACAACTAGTAATGTAAAGCTAATTTGAAAACAATGTCTAGCTGAATTAGCCTTTAATCACAATACTGTATCACCCACTTCTACGTCCATTACTGTTATGAACTAAAAAAGCCAGCCCATTTTTGAGCTGGCTTTTTCTTAATTTATTTTCAAAACGGCCATAAATGCTTCCTGTGGAATCTCTACGTTTCCTACCTGACGCATCCGCTTTTTACCTTTCTTCTGTTTTTCAAGCAGTTTGCGCTTCCGCGAGATATCACCACCGTAACACTTGGCCAATACGTCTTTACGTAACGCTTTCACCGTTTCGCGGGCGATGATTTTCTGACCAATAGCCGCCTGAATGGCGATTTCAAATTGCTGGCGAGGTAATAATTCGCGAAGTTTCTCACAAAGCTTTTTCCCCCAATCATAGGCTTTATCCCGGTGTACGATTGCCGACAATGCATCGACACGGTCGCCGTTAAGCATGATATCCAACTTCACCATAGTTGACTCGCGGTTGCCAATGAACTCATAATCAAGCGAAGCGTAGCCCCTTGATATCGTTTTGAGTTTATCAAAAAAGTCAAAGACAACTTCGGCCAGCGGCATTTCAAACTGCAACTCAACCCGGTCCGTTGTCAGGTAAACCTGATTCTTTAGCAGGCTGCGTTTATCCATACAAAGCCCAATGATGGCCCCAACGTATTCGGACTTACTGATAATCTGTGCCTTAATGAACGGCTCTTCAATCCAGCTAATGGTGCTGGGGTCGGGCATATCAGCAGGTGCCGACACGACCAATGTTTCATCGCGGGTCGTAATGACCTCGAAACGTACCGAAGGCACTGTCGTAATCACGGTCATATCGAACTCACGCTCCAGTCGTTCCTGCACGATTTCCATGTGCAGCATTCCCAGAAACCCGCAACGGAAACCAAAGCCCAACGCAGCCGAGGTTTCGGGTTCCCAAACCAGGGCGGCATCGTTGAGCTGTAGTTTCTCCATAGCTTCGCGCAAATCTTCAAACTCGCTGGTTTCCACCGGATAAATACCCGCAAAAACCATGGGCTTCACCTCTGAGAAACCTTGAATCGCTTCTTTGGCGGGCTTATCCATCGACGTAATGGTATCGCCCACTTTCACTTCTTTGGCCACTTTAATACCCGAAATCAGGTAGCCTACATCACCACACTCGATGACATTTTTTGGCACCTGTTCCAGACCTAACGTACCAACCTCATCCGCAATATATTCCCGGCCCGTATTCATGAATTTAACCCGATCGCCTTTGCGGATACGGCCATTCTTAACCCGGAAAATAACCTCGATACCGCGGTAGGAATTAAAGTGTGAATCGAAAATCAACGCCTGCAATGCCCCATCCGGGTCGCCTTTAGGAGCAGGAATACGTTCGACAATGGCCGCCAGAATTTCAGGTACACCAATGCCCTCTTTTCCACTGGCCGGAATAATGTCGTCCCGGTCGCAGCCAAGCAGGTCTACCATTTCGTCCTTCACTTCTTCGGGCATAGCCCCCGGCAAGTCAATCTTATTCAGTACTGGAATAATGACCAGGTCATTATTCATTGCCAGGTACAGATTTGAAATCGTCTGGGCTTCAGTACCTTGCGAAGCATCGACGAGCAGTAAAGCACCTTCGCAGGCCGCAATCGAGCGGGAAACCTCATACGAAAAATCGACGTGCCCTGGCGTGTCGATCAGGTTAAGCGTATAGGTTTCGCCTTTATACGTATAATTCATCTGGATGGCGTGGCTCTTGATCGTAATGCCCCGCTCGCGTTCCAGATCCATATCGTCGAGCAGTTGCGCCTGCATGTCGCGGGCCCCAACTGTTTTAGTAAATTCTAATAATCGATCGGCTAGGGTACTTTTGCCGTGGTCAATATGAGCAATAATGCAAAAATTACGAATGTGTTTCACGAAGGAGACGGATGGTTTTCAGTCGTCAGTTTAAAGTCTTCAGTTAGTACGTCCAACTTGTCATTAAGACGCCAGCTTTCGCTTGACTGACGACCCTTGACCGTTGACTACATGTATTAATCTGCAAAAATACGCATAAAAAACAAACGCCGGACTCATCAGGGGAGCCGGCGTGTTTGATTACACTTCATCAACAAACTAAAATCGTCGGCCAATAAGCTGGCCAGGCTGTAGGAGGGGGACTCGAACCGCCCACGGTGCAGTTAGCTACAGTACAACATCTGGTGGTCAACCCCAGTCGCCACGAGGGCGGCATTATGCTGCGTTTATCCTTTATCACCACCCCCGAGACAGGAGGGCACGTCTGCCAATTTCGACATCCTACAGTGTGAGAACGCTCCGCCGTTGCGGAAAATGTCAAGAAGACCGCCGTGTGACCCCGGACGATCAACTTGACAATGCAAATATACAGTACATTGTCAATTCTTTACAAATTTCACATAGAAATTTCTCAAAAATTACAATCTATTTAAAATTGGTGTACTTTTGTTGATACTCATCAAAAACTAAACGCTAATGATCGAGAAAAATTTAGAAATTGACAATACCGATCTAAAAATACTCAATTTGCTAATGCAGGACGCCAATATGGCGTACACCGAAATAGGAAAACGCATTTTTGTGTCGGGTGGTACAGTGCATGTCCGGATGAATAAACTGAAACAGATGGGTATTGTCCGGGGGTCGCAACTCGTCATCGACCATGCCAAACTCGGTTGGGATATCAGCGCCTTTCTGGGTATCTATCTGGATAAGAGCTCATTATACGAAGAAGTTTCCAAACAACTCGAAAAGATTCCGGAGGTTGTCAACGTTCACTATACAACTGGCATTTATAGTATTTTCGCTAAGATAGTCTGCCGCGACACCCAGCACCTGCGCGAAGTACTGCACGACAAAATTCAGAAAGTAGCGGGCATTCAACGTACCGAAACGTTTATTTCACTCGAAGAAAGTGTTAATCGGCCGATCCCCTTTGCCGAAAGTGATAAGGGATGAGTTTGCTGACGCCACGATTTATTGAGTTCATTAACAAACTCATCCCTTATCACTTTCTTGAACCCAAACCCGTTATTGCTACGTTATACCCATCAACATAGTTTATTTCATGCAAAAGATTCATGCAACGACGGTAGTCGGTATTCGGCACGAAGGGAAAGTAGCCCTCGGTGCGGATGGACAGGCCACCATGGGCAACACAGTTGCTAAAAGTAATGTACGTAAAGTGCGCGTTCTGATGGGCGGCAAAGTATTAGCAGGATTTGCCGGATCAACAGCCGATGCATTTACCCTGATTGAGCGATTTGAAGAAAAACTAAATGCCTACGGAGGTAACCTCAAACGCGCTGCCATTGAGCTGGCTAAAGACTGGCGCACAGATCGTTACTTACGTAAACTTGAAGCCATGTTGATTGTGGCCTCAAAAGAAGATCTTCTCCTGGTATCTGGAACGGGCGATGTAATTGAACCCGACAACGATATTGCAGCCATTGGTTCGGGTGGAATGTATGCCCAATCGGCGGCCATTGCTCTGAAAAAACACGCCAGCAATCTTTCCGCTGAAGATATGGTGCGTGAAAGCCTGCACATCGCGGCTGATGTTTGTATTTATACGAACCATAATTTAGTCGTTGAAACGTTATAACAGCAATACCTTATATCGACTAAACTGACCGTTATTCAGCATAATGAGAACGTATCAGTTTACCTTGTAGCCAGGACGTAGCACACTGAAATAATGCACGTATTGGTTGAGGTTCTTTTTCTATCTTTGTCACGTTCCGAACCGACGCTATGAAGAAAATGCCCCAGATTGGCTCCAAACTTATGAATCGACGTATCGCGTTGGGATTCATAGTAGCCATGGTGCTTATTGCTTCGGGATTTGCTTTATCGTTTTATAGTTACAATCAATATGGTGAAGACACCAAGCGGGTTCGGCATACGTATGAAGTAACCAGCGCACTGGAGAACATCCTTTCACTTGTTAAAGATATTGAAGGTGGTGCCCGTGGCTACGTCATTACCCACGATATCGCGTTTCAGGAACCCTACCTTATGGCATCGCGAAAATTGCCCGGAAAACTAAGGGAATTACGCGATTTAACGACGGATAATAAAGTTCAGATTCACCGCCGTCGGTTGCTCGAAAAACTCATTCAGGAAAAATTGGATGTTACCAAAACGCGGCTAAGTTTACCCATTGACAGTAAGAACGGGATAGAAACCAGCCGAATTGGCAAGCGTCAGATGGATGGTATTCGTCGGCACGTAACGTTGATGATTGATACCGAACGGGCGTTGATGATTTCCCGGAATAAACAGGCCGAACGCTCTTTTCGAAACACGCTGATTATCATTTTTGTCCTGTCACTGCTTACGTTTCTGGCAATCGCCCTTTCGTATTGGCTTCTTGAACAGGAGCTTGCCCGTCGGCAGGCAAATGAAGACCAGCTTCGCGACTACGAAAATCAATTGAAAGGCCAGATACGGCAGTTGGAGACCTCCAACGAAGAGCTGGAACGGTTTGCCTTTGTGGCCAGTCATGATTTGCAGGAACCACTTCGTAAAATTCAGTCGTTTGCCAACCTGATTACCGATCGATATGCTAATCTGTTCGATGCTGATAGCTCCATGTTTATGGGTAAAATTTCGCACTCAGCCGAACGTATGTCCAAGCTAATCAAAGATTTACTAAACTTTTCGAGAATATCAAGTCATCAGGAAGACTTTAAGCCGGTTGATTTAAACAACATCGTTCAACGGATTCTGGACGATCAGGAGTTGCGCATTAAAGGCTTGGATGTGGACGTAGAAGTGAGCCACTTACCGACCATTCAGGCCGTAGCCAGTCAGATGGACCACCTGTTCAACAACCTGATTTCGAACGCACTCAAGTTTACCCGGGAGGGCGTACGGCCACGGCTTCGTATTTATTCACGCCCGGTTGATGGCACTGTCTACACGGGTCTGGTTGCCGACGGGTCTTACGTTGAAATTACCGTTGAAGACAATGGTATCGGCTTCGACGAAAAATACCTGGAGCACATTTTTAAAGTTTTTCAGCGATTACACGGCAAAAGTGCCTTTGAAGGAACGGGAATAGGGCTAGCCATCTGCAAACGGGTGGTCATGTATCATCATGGATATATTACGGCTAATAGTCAGCCCAACCATGGCGCATCCTTTATTATAGTACTCCCCGAAAGCCAATTATTACATTACTATGACAGACCAGCCACAACCGAAACCCATTCATATCCTCTTGGTTGACGACGACGAAGATGATCGTTATCTGACCAAAGAAGCTTTTCAGCAGCATTATCCAGCTAGTCGGATTTCCTTTGCTGAAGATGGGGAGGATTTAATGGATTTTCTTACGTATCAGGGACGTTACACGGGTGCCAGTCACACCCTGCCAGAACTTATTCTGCTCGACCTGAACATGCCCCGTAAGGATGGTCGTGAGGCTCTGCGTGAAATAAAATCCGACAGACAGTTTCGCCATATTCCGATTGTCGTTCTGACTACCTCCGATGCCCGCGATGACGTAGAGACGTCGTACCTCAACGGAGCCAATAGCTTCATCACCAAACCCCCTACGTTTCAGCGGCTTAGCGAAGTGACCAGAGCCATAGTCCAGTACTGGTTCGATGTAGTGACCGTGTGCGAGCATCCCGAAGAATAGTCGATAGTAGTCCGTCATTAGTCGGTAGGGGTCAGAAATGATCAGAGTTTAAGAATCGCTTTCTGATAACTAGTGACTAATGACTTTTTTTACTCTTTACCATTCAGGCCAACCAGGCTGACGAATATTTTACTTAACGCACTCGTTACGTCGCGATTCTGTCCAGGAGTGAATTTATTGACCAGCACACAGAAACTCATCATTTCGCCATCCCGCGCGGTAAAATATCCGGCATAAGCCCGAACGCCTTCAATGGAACCGCTTTTGGCTCGAATGTTTCCAGCCGCAGCCGTGTTACGTGCCAATGTCCGTACCGTACCCGTCTGCCCCACTACCGGGATACTTGCATAAAATATAGGAAACGTTTTTTCCCGACCCGCTACGCTCAGTATCGAGGTCATATTATTGGCCGTCAATGCGCCAAACGCCGACAAACCACTCCCATCCCGAATCCGGAACCCGTCCATATCGACGCCTTTATTTTTCCAGTACGTTACCAGAGTCTCCACGCTGGCTTCTGTCGAACGTACCGTTTTGTTCAATGTAAGTGCCGTGGTACGTAGCAGCGCTTCGGCATACAGATTAATACTTTGAAAATTAGTCTGTTGAATTAGTTCAGGAAGCAGGGGCGATTTGTGCTGAAGTAACACGGAACGTTTACCGTTCTGTACCAACGTATTGACGAGCCCCCCTCCTATCGATACGGGTGATCCGCTCACGGTTACGTTATCCTGAACCAACTGATTCTGAAGTGCATAAGCAGTAAAGTAAGCCGGATCAGGCAAGGCACCTTTCACACTGAACTCATTAGCTGGTTCGCCCATAGGCACTTTGCCGGTCAGCCACTGCTGAGTGGCGAAGGGAGTTCCGTAAATATTTACCTGATCGCCCGTGTTAGCCGCGTCGGTCGTTACAGTATTGTGAAAACTCACGTAGGGTACGGGCGGATCAGTACGTAGCACCGAGGCAGGTGTACCGATAGATTTGCCCGGCCGAAAAAATACCCGGTACAGATTTTCATTGATGTTCAGCGCACTCAGGCTGGCACCATAATAGTTCCCTAAATCACCATAAGGCCAGCTATCGGGGGTTGTCAAATCGTCGTATAAGCTACCATCTCCCACAACTACGCCCTGAATACGTCGAATTCCGGCAGCCCGTATGGCTGCTGACCAGGCATTAAGCAGAGCCGCCAAATCATAGTAGCCCGTAAAACGCCAGCTCCCCAATGAGGGATCGCCCGTTCCGCGAATGTAAAGGTTTCCAAGTAACGTACTATCCTTAATCGTTCCATCGTATTCGAGCGACGTAGTATACGTGTAGTTAGGGCCAAGTACCTGCAGGGACGTAGCGGTGGTAATGAGTTTTAAGGTCGATGCCGACGGCAGGCTTTGGTAAGCATTATAGGCAAATCGCTCCTGCCCATCGCGTACCCGCCTGACCGACAGGGCTATCGTCCCGAAACGGATCGCTGGGCTCGCCTGTATAGCGTCGATCAGTTGTCGCAGTTGCTGAGTGGCCAACGTATCGACGGAGCGGACTGGCTGTGCGAGCGGCTTCTCCACAAGTCCACAAATACCTATGACAAGCAAAAAAAAGAACGATAGATAGCGCGTAAAAGCGGTAAAAAAGCGCATTATAGAACAGTTAGGCGATTCGGGTCGTATTTCGTACTTTTGCAAACTTACGTAATAAACACCACCCGACCTGCACTAAAACTGGTTACGAGCCATCGAACAAACGACACTGATTAGTTAACGCAGTACGCATGAAATTATCATTTCTGGGGGCGGCAAGGCAGGTGACAGGTAGTATGTACCTGCTGGAACTGGAAGACGATTACCGCATTCTAATCGACTGCGGGTCCGACCTCGAACGTTCCAATGGGCAGACAGCCCCCACCGTTACTCATCCGGGATTTTTTCCGTTTGAGGCCTCGAGTATCAATCTGGTTTTGCTTACCCATGCTCATATCGATCATTCGGGTAACCTGCCGAATCTGTACCGTGAAGGCTACGAAGGCCAGATTCTTTGCACTGAACCCACCTTTGCACTCACGAACGTATTACTGAAAGATGCGGCCTCGCTCAATCAGAAACGTATCAACGACCTGAACGCCAGCAAAAAACAACGCGTTAAAGATCGGCAGATTCAGATGCAGAAAGATCTGTTCCTGGATCGGCAGGTACGTGAATCAATGGAGAACGTAGTACCGATTGCGTTCAACCGGAGGTTTCGGGTGGCCGATGGTGTCGACGTTACGTTTATTCCGGCCGGTCACTTGCTGGGGGCAGCGCATATTCTCATCAATGTCGTTGAAAACGGAGAACGGAAAAGTATTTGTTTTTCTGGCGATATTGGCCGCAAAAATTACCCGCTTCTGGTCGATCCGGCAACGATTCCGCCAGTCGATTATCTGGTTTGCGAAAGTACCTACGGCAATCGGCTCCACGATATTCAGGCCACTCCCGTAGACGTACTGGCCGACATTATCCAGCGTACCTGCATCGACACGCCAGGACGGCTCATCATTCCGTCGTTCAGCGTTGGGCGAACCCAATCATTGCTGTATACGCTCAACCGGCTGTATACCGAACGTAATTTCCCGCCTATCCGGGTTTTTTCCGACAGTCCGATGGCGTTCGAAAGCTCGAAAATTTACACGCAGTACGTTCGGATGCTGAACAAAGAGGCCAAGGATTTTTTTGAGGAGAATGAAGCGCTGTTCGACTTCGAAAATTTCCAGTTTCTGGAATCATCGCAGGCTAGCAAGGCCGTATCGAATTACAACGAACCCTGTATTATCATCTCCTCGTCGGGCATGGTGCAGGGTGGCCGGGTCGAATACCACGTAGCCGAGAATATCAGCAATCCCTACGCCACAATCCTGATTATTGGCTACTGCGCCGAAGGTACATTGGGCTGGCGGCTGCTGAATGGACAACAAACGCTGTCTATCAAAGGTAAAGATCATCAGGTGCTGGCTAACATTGAAAAAATAGATGTGTTTAGCGGCCACGGCGACCGTAACGATCTGATAAATTTTGTAAGTATGCAATCACCAGAAACGCTTAAATCGGTTTTTCTGGTTCACGGAGAATATGAAAGTATGGAATCATTCCGCGATACACTGGCCGAAGCTGGATATCCGCAGGTGATTATTCCGAAAAAAGGCGAACAATTTGAGTTATAGAGTTGTGAAGGTATAAGGTTGCAAAGTTGTAGAACTCGACGGTCTGATATATCAGCCAACTCTACAACGTTACACCCCTACAACTCTACAACGTTACAACCTAACTAAATGAGAACGTATCTCGATTTTGAACGACCGATTGCCGATCTGGAAGCACGGCTGGAGGAAACGAAAAAGCTGGCCCAGACCAGTAATGTCGACGTAAAAGAAGCGGTTGATATTCTGGAACTGAGTATCGACAAACTGCGCCGGGAGATTTTTCAGAACCTGACACGCTGGCAACGCGTCCAGCTCTCGCGCCATCCCGACCGGCCCTATACGCTCGATTATATTTCGCTCATGTGCGATCAGTTCATTGAACTGCACGGCGACCGTACCGTACGGGATGATCCGGCGATGGTAGGTGGTTTCTGCGAACTGGGTGGTCAAACGGTAATGATTATCGGGCAGCAGAAAGGACGTAACACGAAGCAGCGTCAGTACCGGAATTTCGGTATGCCCAACCCCGAGGGCTATCGGAAAGCGCTACGTCTGATGAAACTGGCTGAAAAATTCAACAAGCCTATCATCACCATGATCGATACGCCGGGTGCCTATCCGGGCCTGGAAGCTGAAGAGCGTGGCCAGGGTGAGGCCATTGCGCGGAATTTGAAAGAGATGTTTATGCTTACGGTACCCGTTATCTGCATCGTTATTGGTGAAGGCGCTTCAGGTGGGGCGTTGGGCATTGCCATCGGCGATCGGGTATTAATGCTCGAAAACACTTGGTATTCAGTCATTTCCCCCGAAAACTGCTCAACGATTCTTTGGCGGAGCTGGGATTTCAAGGAACAGGCCGCCGAAGCCATGAAGCTGACCGCCCGGGATATGCAACGTAATAAACTGGTCGATGAAATTGTGGAAGAACCCACTGGTGGCGCCCACAACGACCATCAGGCCATGGCTAGTCGCCTGAAAGAAGTCATTCTGAAAGCGCTGGACGAACTCAATGCACTATCACCCGAAGAACGTATCAATCAACGGATTGAAAAATTCTGCGAAATGGGTGTAGTAGTTGAGTAAGATTAATTCCCATGCCTGGTTCTTGCCAACAGCAAAGAACCAGACATGTCAGCCATTCAACCTGTAATCCAAAGAGATGAAAAACCTGATTTTCGACCTCGGCGACGTAATTATTCCGATTGACTTAACGGCCCCCGTCCGGAATTTTGCCATGCTGGCCAATCTGCCAGAGGACGAAGTTCGGGCACTCTGGAAACAGCACGATATCTGGAATCAATACGAAACCGGCCTGATTGATGATGAATCGTTCCGGGCGCATGTCCGTCAGTTGCTCAAGAATGATGCCTGGGCCGATGAAGTTATCGATACGGCCTGGAACAGCGTCTTGCTCGACTTACCCGTTGAACGTATCGAGCGCATTAAATCCCTGCAATCGAACTATCGGCTCTTTTTATTAAGCAATACCAGCCCTATTCATATCCGGCGGGTTAACCACGTATTGACTAGTTTAAACCAGCCGACCCTGGAGGAACTCTTCGAGCGCGTATTTTATTCGTACGAAGTACGTATGGTCAAACCCTCGCCTGACATCTATCAGCATGTGCTGACCGAAGCGAATTTGGTTGCCTCCGAAACCGCGTTTTTCGACGACAATGCGGCAAACATCAAGGCAGCCACGGAGTTAGGTATTCAGGCCGTACACGTACAACCGCCTAAGACAATTTTGGACTACTTGAAAGATATATGAAGTATGATAAAGGAGATATGTAAATGCTAACTAAACATATATCCTATATTATACTTCCGGTATCTTCTCCTCGCTTTATGAACAAACGCCTTAAAACATACCTCCTCCACGGAGGTCTTTTTTTAATTACGCTGGTTACCACTACGTTAGCTGGTGCTGAATGGATGTACGGCCGGCTTTTTATTCCTATGGAAGGGATGAAAACGTTGGGGTGGGCCGAATTTGTGAGCGGTTTTCAGTTTTCAATTCCTTTTCTGGCCATCTTAACCGTCCACGAGTTTGGCCATTATTTTACGGCTAAAGCCAATCGGGTGCGGGTGTCGCTTCCTTACTACATTCCCGTGTGGCTGGCCATTGGGCAGAGTATCGGTACGTTAGGTGCTTTCATCCGCATTCGAGATTATATAGATAGCCGTCGAAAGTATTTCGATATTGGCATTGCCGGTCCTTTAGCTGGTTTTGTGCTGGCTCTGGTGGTCCTCTGGTATGGTTTTTCGCATTTGCCACCTCCTGAGTTTATTTTCACCATTCACCCCGAATACCAGAAATGGGGGCTGGATTATGGCAAATACGCCTTTCAAAATTTACCGGAAGGTGGTGCCATTGGGTTGGGCGATAATCTGTTGTTTACGTTTTTCAAAACTTACGTAGCAGATCCGGCACGCGTGCCGCACCCGTATGAGATGATTCATTATCCGTATGTGCTGGCGGGTTATCTCGCCTTGTTTTTCACCTCCCTTAACCTGATCCCGATTGGTCAGTTAGACGGGGGCCACATACTCTATGCGCTGATTGGTCGGCAACGTTTCCGGTGGGTAGCCCCTGCGCTCTTTATTGGGTTTGCGTTTTATGCCGGACTGGGTTTGTTCACACCCGCTGATTTTGCCATCCCAAACAACGAGGCCTTTCTAAACCAACTAGCTTATTTTCTATTGTACGTCGGTTTCCTGTTTCTGGCCTTTGGCCGTATCAGTGAAAACCGAATTACTGTACTGCTCATTACGTTGAGCGTGGTGGTGGGCCAGCTCACCCTATCGTGGTTACGTCCCGACTGGGTTGGGTATTCGGGCTTTCTGGTATTTGTGTTTGTACTCGGCCGCTTTCTGGGGGTCTATCACCCTGAGACGCCCCTGGAAGAGCCCCTCGACCTGAAGCGTAAAGTTCTGGGCTGGGTGGCGTTACTGGTTTTCATCCTCTGTTTCAGCCCAAAGCCATTTCTGATTCCCTGATACGTAGTAAGAAATGCTCCGTACCAGGACAAAAATCGAAAATTATCCCCCCCTGACCTCACCCTAACCGCATTCCATCGCTCAGCTTGAACACTTCCCGAAGACACTGGGCCGTTAGTACAGCGTCTTCCAGTGCATTATGAAAACCATCTTCACGGGCAAAGCCGAAATAATTGGCAATTGCGGTCAGGCTGAGCCGGTCGGGGGTTTTGCGTCCGTTGGCACGTAGCACCCGGAACGTGAAGTAGGCCAGCGTATGCAGGTCGAGCAGAACCCGTGAATAAGGCCACTTCTGTTTCTCATACCGATACGCTTCCTTCAAAAAATTAATGTCGTTGATCACGCTCTGCCCGCAAATCACTACGTCGCGCAGATAAGGCGTGCGGTCCAGTTGCCCCTTTGGCACCCGAATTCCAAGTTGAGTACATATCCATTCTTCCATTTCGGGCAGTACGTCGTAGATCATCGGCGCATCGTCCAGGTCAGCCAGCGACAGGTTGTGAATCTTTTCGGACGAAGACGAAAACGCTTCTTCATTTTCGGGATATACGTTGGTCAGATAACGGCCTTTCTCCGTCCACTGATCGTCGAAAAGTACGGCTCCGATTTGTATAATCTCGTTATAGTCCGGTTCTGGTCCGGTCATTTCCAGATCAAGTACTAAATATGGCATTGCGATCAATTAGTTACTGAACTATTTTTTGCTGGTAACAAAACCCTGCTTTTTGCAGAAATTATTGAAAAATTATTGAGCCAATTTTCACCCCTTATGTCCACCTAATTCTAACCTCCTCCACAGTAGTTTTTCGGCCAACGAATCACGGCTGGACCGACTAGTATTTTTTCCAGATTTGATACGTTCGACCAGTTTACCAATGTCGCTGCTGACCTGCTGAATGAACTGCAATTGCTCATTCAGGAACGTATCATCAGGATGTTGATTAAGCGGTTGAGCAGCATCTACCGGTAAAGTGGTTACCTCAACTACGTTGTGATTACCCAGGCGAGTCAGGCTTTCGGTTAGGGCAAACAGTGCCCGTTTTATAGGACGTAGCATGGGGGCTGGTAAAGCCGCAACACTGTCGTTAATCCGGGTCGACATGATCGTTGCTACGTTGGCCGATAGAATATGATTCAGCACCACGAACTCATATATAAGTTTCTCGTTACGTTGCTTGTGCTTCGGCTCCGACACCATCCGCTCGAAAGCAGCACTCAGGTTGGCCGACGTAACGTACACTTCTTTGCGGATCAATTTATAGTCAATTCCGTCAATCCGTCGCCCCGACAGGCTATCGAGCAATAGCTGGACGTAGCGAAGATTGGCTTTCAGCAAATCCTGCATGGGTTTTTTCAGTTGTTCCGACTCCCATTGCGGAAAAAACAGGTATCCGGCCAGCAGCGCAATACCTCCGCCCATCAAGGTATCGAACAAGCGCTCCTGAGCCACACCCAGATAACCAACGCCCAGGAAGCTAAAAAGAATAAGCACGAATGGGGTAACGCAAATGACCATCGCAATATAATTGATACGCTGGGCGCTATACGTTCCGAGCATAAAAAGCACCAGAAACACAAAATGCACGGTTTTATTCGGGATAAATGCCAGAATTAGCAGCCCCATCATTCCGCCCGCAAAGGTTCCGATGATACGTTCTACGTTTCGCTGACGCGTCAGGCTAAACGCCGGTTTCAGAATAACCGAAATCGTTAGTAAAACCCAATAGCTATAATGCCCATACGATAGCAACTTGGTCAGTATGAACCCGATAAGCATTGCCAGAGCAACCCGTACCGAATGCCGGAATACGGACGAATCGGTAGTCAGGTTATCCCGAAATGACTTGAAATCGATAATCACGTGGGACACAAATCGACCGTATTCCCGATTTTGCTGGTCAATTGGTCCTTCCGCTGGCTGGAGAATATTCTTTTGAATCGTATTGAGCCGCTGATTGACTGTTCGTAAACTAACCAGCACTTTTCGTAATACCAACGTACTACTTTTTTCCTCCTCCAGCCCGTCGATACGTCGTTTCAACGCTTCCAGATTTAGACTGATATCCAGAGGCTTATGAAACGGTACCGGCGATTGAACTGCCAGGCCAATGTGATCTAATTCGGCCGATAATTGTCGAATCAGATGGGCAATCTCATCCAGTATCCCCGATTTCCCGAAACGCTCCCGTATATCCCGATAATCGTAGTACATGGCAATAATCTGCTCATACAGATCAACCATATCGATAAACGTCAGCAGTAAAACGCGCCCGGTACGGGTCGATTCCGTTACGATGCGTCGGCTTTTAAACAGGATTTCCCGGGCGGCATCCTGTTTCTCACTGACAACGACCTGCTGGGCGATTAATCGGCGATATGCGTCGTCAATGGGCGACGAAACCTGGTAAAAATCGGCTTTAATGGCCATCAGTTTGGCCGTTTCATGAATGCATTGCCCCAGTGCCTGCTCGGCCAGTCGATACGGCTGAAGCTGAAAAGCGAGCAAACTGATACCTGTGTACCAAAGTCCGCCCGCCATCACCATCCCCGCTTCAACCAGCACCTGCTGGCTGTTGAGTGGCCGGTCGAGCATCAGAATCATGATAAGCAAAGCCGCCGTTCCAACCGACGTAGCGCGGTTGCCGTACATAGCGAACATGGAAAAGAAAAAACTGAACAGCAGGATTTCGCCCCCCATGACATAAGGGTTCATCCGGGCGAAACCCGTCACTAACGTCACCAGAAAGCCACAAAGTACGGTTGTCAGCATTCCATTACGTCGGTGCAGCACTGGGCCTGGCGCATCGGCAATGCTCACATTCAACGCCCCCAGCGATAGGGCCATACCCATTTCAAGATGACCTAACTGTCTGAACAACAGCGAAGGCAGGAGGATGGACAACGTAATACGCACCCCATCCGAGAAATACTGGCTGGACAGGAAGTAACCAACTTGGCGGGCACGTTTGTTCATGTGTGAACAGCTTAACGTAAGGCGACACCGGTTGTTTTTCGCTCGCCAATCTGCTGCCGCCACATAGCATAGTACAGTCCTTTCTGGGCAAGCAGAGCGTCATGCGCGCCGGTTTCCACAATCTTACCTTTTTCCAGCACAAAAATCGTGGTCGCGTGCATAATTGTTGACAGTCGGTGCGCAATTAATATGGTAATCTGCGAATTCAGCGCCGAAACGCTACGTACCGTATCCGTAATTTCTTCTTCGGTGAGCGAATCCAGCGCCGACGTAGCTTCATCAAAAATCAACAATCGCGGATTTCGAACCAGGGCGCGGGCAATCGACAGCCGTTGTTTTTCGCCACCCGACATTTTTAGTCCTCCTTCACCAATCGGCGTATCCAGTCCTTTCTCGGAACGAGCCAGCAGATGGTCGCAGGCGGCCTGGTCGAGGGCGTTAAGCATCTCAGCTTCAGTGGCGTCAGGTTTCACGAAAAGCAGGTTTTCGCGAATCGTGCCCGAAAACAAGTGTGTATCCTGGGTAACAAAACCGATTTGCCGGCGCATCGGATTGAAACGCAGATCCTTTGTCGAGATATCGTTGTAATAAATTTCGCCCGCCACGGGTCGATACAAACCGACCAGCAATTTCACCATCGTTGATTTTCCGGAACCCGATGGCCCCACAAACGCAATGGTATCGCCCAGAGAGGCCTCGAACGTAACACCGTCGATGGCGTTCTGATTGGCCCCTTTGTGGCGAAAAACGACATTGTCGAAACGCAGATTTTCGATGGGTCCGACTTCAATGGGTGATTCAGGATTGCGTTCAATGGGTTTCGCCATCAACGTACCAAAACTGTTCAGGCCGGCTTCTGCTTCCCGATACGCCAGAATAATGTTTCCCAAATCCTGCAACGGATTGAAGATCGAAACCGAAATAAACTGCATCGAAATAAGCTCGCCGGGACGTAGTACATTCCGAAAAATGAGCCAGAGTAACGTAAAAAGGATCGATTGTTTCAGTACGTTCAACGTAGTGCTTTGCCAGAACGTCAGCAGCCGCACCCGCCGTACTTTGGTCATTTCCAGATCGAAAATCCGTCCGGTCAGCCCTTTCATCCGCCGAATTTCGGGAAACGTCAACCCCAGACTTTTGATCAGTTCGATGTTACGTAGCGATTCCGTAATAACGCCCGACAACATCGCCGTTTCGCGGTTGATGTTACGTTGGGTAGTTTTAATTTCCCGGCTTAGCAGGCCGGTTAATCCACCAAGCACCAATACGCCAATGAGAAATACCGGAATGAGCGCCCAGTGTTTGGTAATGGCGTACCAGATCAGAAATCCCATCCCAACCAACGACGAAAACAGGACGTTGACGAACGAATTGATAAATTTTTCGGTATCGGTACGTACCTTTTGCAGGATCGATAACGTAGCGCCACTACTTTGGTCACCAAATTCCTGATACGACAAACGTAATGTTTGTTTTAGTCCATCGTTGAAAATATCGGTACCAAACCGCTGCACCACCTGCCGCGTTACGTATTCCTGAAACGCTTTAATCAGGTTCGACAGAATGGCCACTCCAACGGCAATGGCCAGCAGTTTCAAAACGCCCGACACTCGTTCGGACTCGGGTTTAGGCGCTGGATTCGTGGCGTATTCGTCGATGATTTTGCCAAAAATAATTGGGTCGATCAGTGCCAGAACCTGCGCCATACCAGCCAGGCCCAGCGCCAAAAGAGCCAGCCATCGATAAGGCTTCAGGTATTGCCAAAGAATCTGCATTGTTGGAGGTAATAGTGATGAACGATGAGAAAGCTGGCGTGCCATCGCTCATCGTTCATCACTTATCTCTATGAACTATCAGTACGTATCCAGTTGCTGAATCCGGGCCAGGTGGCGGCCTCCTTCGAAGGGCGTATCCAGCCAAATCTGAACCAGTTTCAGGGCCGTTTGTTCCGACATCATGCGTTCACCGAGCGAAATAACGTTTGCATCGTTATGTTCACGGCATAACCGAGCCGATTCCTCATTCCAGCATAGGCCGCAACGCACGCCCCTCACCCGGTTTGCTGCGATGGCCTCACCATTGCCGGAGCCACCCAGCACGACCCCCCGTTCGACGTCACCAGCGGCCACGGCCTCGGCAACCGGACGAATATAAACCGGGTAATCGACAGAAGGCGTAGCCGCATACGTTCCTTTATCGATAACTTCATGACCCAGGTCGATGAGCATTTTTTTGATGGCTTCTTTGTACTGGAAACCGGCGTGATCGGAGCCAATGGCAATTTTCATGGTAGCAGAAATCAGATAAAAATGAGGCCAAAAGTAGCAGAATCGGTACGTAAGTGGAAACTTAACGGTTTAAACTTGTTATGAAGGCGGGAGGGCGGTAATTTGCGCCCCCCAACACATCAAGTCATGATTCCAGCTACAAATCAGCGTCCATCGGCTACAATACTGTTTATTTTCGGTGGCAGTGGCGATCTGAACCTTCGCAAACTCACGCCCGCTTTATACAATCTGTTTCTCGATAACTACCTGCCCGAGCGGTTTTCGGTGGTTGGTCTGGGACGTAGCGATTATAGCGATGAGTCGTTTCGGGAACGGTTATTTGAAGGGATTCAATCGTTTTCCCGTCGAAAAAATGGGCCGACCAATACCTGGCAGGCGTTTTCTCCTTCCATTACATACCTTCAAATGGACGCCAGCGATGCTGGTGCTTACACAAAGCTTTCTGACTTCGTCGGCAAAAAACATAAAGAATGGGGTGAGCAGCCGGAAGTTATTTTCTATCTGGCGGTAGCCCCCCAACTGGTTCCGGATATTGCCACCAACCTTGGTAAACTGGAACTCTGTGGCGATAAATCGCACGTGCGGATCGTGGTAGAAAAACCGTTTGGGCACGACCTGAAAACGGCCCAGGAACTGAATGCTTTGTTGGGCGGACTCTTTGCGGAGGAGCAGATTTACCGCATCGATCATTATCTGGGCAAAGAAACCGTACAGAATATTCTGGCGCTACGTTTCGCCAACTCCCTTTTTGAACCCATCTGGAATCGGAGTTACGTTGAATACGTCCAGATTACGGCCGCCGAAACGGTGGGGCTCGAAGGTCGGGGTGGTTATTACGAAGGATCGGGGGCGCTACGCGACATGATTCAGAATCACCTGCTTCAGGTGCTTTGCATGGTGGCTACAGAAGCCCCTATTTCGTTCGAAGCCAATGAGGTACGTAACAAAAAGGTAGACGTACTGAATGCCATTCGACGTATTAAACCGGAACAGGTAAAAGACATCGCCGTTCGTGGGCAGTATGGCCCCGGCAAAACGAAAGGAAAAGAAGTGGGTGGCGAGGAAATTCCGGGTTACCGACAGGAAGAAGGCGTTAAACCCGATTCGGCCACCGAGACCTTTGCCGCGATTAAGCTTTTTGTGGATAACTGGCGCTGGGAGAACGTACCGTTTTATCTGCGGACGGGAAAATCGATGCCCGAAAAAGCAACGGTTATCACCATTCAATTCAAGCCCGCGCCGGATTACGCCTTCCCCGACGAAGCCACGCACAACTGGCAATCGAACCGCCTGACCATTGGTATACAGCCCGCTATGGATATTCGGCTCCGGTTTCAGGCCAAACGCCCTGGTCAAACCCTCGCCATCGACCCGGTTGAAATGGTGTTCAGTTACAAAGATGCCTACGCAGGTCAGGAGCCCGAGGCCTACGAAACGTTACTGCTCGACGTCATGACGGGCGATGCTACGTTGTTCATGCGGGCCGATCAGGTCGAAGCCGCCTGGAAAGTGGTGACACCGATTCTGGAAGCCTGGGAAGCCGAAACGCCCGATTTTCCGAATTATGCGCCCGGCACCTGGGGCCCCGAAGCCGCCGACAAGCTCGTTGAGAAAGACGGATTTCAGTGGATGATGAAGTAAAAAGGCCTCGACAGGCTCTGGCCGTCGGAGTCACTATCGCGACTAAACTGGCAACTTTAACCGCTTCGGCAAATCCGACATCGGACGGCACGGGCCGCCCCGCGCCGAATCGGCCAGAGCCTGTTGAAGCCTTCTATTGACTATATTTTAATAACCTCCTATGCCTCTTCAATTTGAAACTCTGTTTGTTGACGATCCATCTCTGCCGTGGGAGACGGTAGCGGAGGGCGTAAAACGTAAAATAATGACGTATGACGCCAACCTGATGATGGTAAAAGTTGCCTTCGAAGCGGGTGGGATCGGCACGCCACACAGCCATTATCATACGCAGATGAGTTACGTAGCAAGTGGCGCTTTCGATATCACCATTGGCGACGAAACCCGAACGGTGCGAGCCGGTGATGCGTATTACATTCCGCCCAACGTCTGGCACGGGGCCGTGTGTCGGGAAGCGGGCGTGCTGGTTGATTTGTTTACGCCGATGCGCGAGGATTTTGTTCAGTAGTAAATCATCGACGTAGCATCTTCATAAAAAAAGAAATAACGTGCAACTCATTGTTACCAAAAACCCGGCTGATCTGGCCAAAACGGCGGCTAAATTCATTGCCAAACGTATTAATGACGTATTGAAAACGCAGGATCGGTTCACAATTGCCCTGTCGGGAGGAAGTACACCGAAAGCGCTGCATGAGTTGCTGGCTAAATCCCCCTACGCAGAGCAGATTCCATGGGCGCAGTTGCATCTGTTCTGGGGTGATGAACGATACGTTCCTATCGATGATCCACAGAATAATGCGGGTATGGCCTATGATACGTTGCTGGGACACGTGTACACGCCCGAAGAACAGATTCACGTCTGGCGAACCGATCTCAGCCCAGAAGAAGCCGCTGCTGACTATGACCGAATTTTACATGCCTACTTTGGTGAAACGGGTCCAACGTTCGACTTAATCCTGCTGGGCATGGGCGACGACGGACACACCCTTTCATTATTTCCAGGAACAGACGTAGTACACGAAACTACCGCCTGGACCAAAGCCTACTTTCTGACAAAACAGGATATGTATCGCCTGACGATTACTGCCCCAGTCGCAAATCGAGCTAAGTGCGTCTTGTTTCTTGTAGCGGGTCCGCAGAAAGCTGCCCCGCTTAAAGAAGTGCTTGAAGGAGAATTCAATCCGGACGTGTATCCTTCGCAGGTCATCAAGCCGGTTGATGGGGAACTGGTCTGGATGGTCGATGAAAAAGCGGCCAGCGCGTTGAAAAAATAATGAAGATACGTACCACCGTAAACGAGAAAGACCCGCTTAATGGCGGGTCTTTCTCGTTACTATACAGGAAAGATGATTATTTAATCGAATCTTTCTTGGTGGTATCGGTCGACATCATAGAGGTCGAATCGCCAGCCATTTTCGTCGAATCCATACTCATAGTCGAAGTCGACGACGAATCGGTTACCGTCGTTGAGGTTTCGGTGCTTTCGGTTTTAGAGCTGGAACAGGCAGTTGCCAGTGCCATCATTGCAAGCATAAAGAAGGCTGATTTTGCCATGGTTGTACGTAAATTTTAGGTAGATGAATATTTTTAGAGCCACTTATTAATTCTATTAACTCAAAAAAGTAACCCATGTTCGTATATACTTTTCTGTTTTTTTAACTTTTCTTACTGAAAGGCAGGTCATTAGCTTTCATAAATAGTCAGGCATGTTCATCTGAGGCTACACAACTGAACATGCCTGGTCATGTATAAGGGCATCAAAAAAGGGCTTGTCAGCCCCTTTTTAATATTCCAGCATACGTGGTAAATTTTTTGCCTGATCGATGAAGTCGCCAATTTGCTCGACGGAAGGTGGGCGCTGGGTAAACTGACGTACACTGTTGATTTCAATTAATTTAGCGTGCAGGTTGGCGGCCACACGCTGGGCCAGTTCTTTTACGGTGTCGACGCCCGCTTCTTCCATTAAATCACTGTAAACCCGACCAATTCCTTTAATTCGTGCCAGATCGGCGCGGTTGGCTAATTCAAGAATCACTTTACCATCCACACCACTCATGGATGACAGCGATTTGCGATCAGATGGCGTTTTGGTGGCTTCGAGTAGCATATCGGCATCGCTGATTCCCTGGGCTTTCAACGCATTGAGCACCGAATCAGACATACCACGTAGTTCTCCTAATGTTAGAGCCATTTGAGAAAAAACTTTTTTATTAAAAGTGATATCAGTCTGACCTTCAGACCGAATGATACATTTTCAACGGACAAGATACTTTCTTCGGGTATCATTCAAAAGAAATTTCTTCTGAACGGTGAAGCTGTCGGGATGCATCTGCTCGAATTCACGCGCCCATTCGACATAGCGCTCAGGTTCATCCTGCCGAAACCGGTCAACGTCTATTTTCTTCTGCACCAGATATGCTTCAAAGGTCATACGCTTCTTTCTGCCATTTTAACCGACACGTATAGTGCTGATCGCTATACTGATCGACCGCAAAATTAACAAATCGACCGAAAAAATGACAAAATGACGCAAATTCTCCTGTCGGTTCGATGATCGCTGTCCTGGAATGAATCGTGCTGGGATAGCTCATCCATTTAATTGTGCTTTGGTATGTATACGCAATTCATCACCTTTTCGGATGCTCCTTCGCAGGCGAGTGATTTCTCCCAGCCCGATGCTACGTTGCTGGACGCCTATTCGAATACCGTTGTTAACGTAGCGAAGAAGGTAAGTCCCTCCGTCGTGCAAATTAAAGTGAGTGGACGTACTGCCGACGCTACGCAGCCAAATCGCTCCAATCAACCCCGTAGACCAGGCCAGGGCGAGTCGGATGGCGGAACGGGTTCTGGTTTTATAATTTCTACCGACGGGTATATTATTACCAACAACCACGTAGTGGCCGGGGCTAAACACATCAGCGTCAGTCTGCCCGACTCGCGCGAGGTCGATGCTACGTTAATTGGACGCGACCCCGCTACCGATATTGCTGTCCTGAAAATTTACGCCGACGGCCTGAAAGCCATTCGGTTCGCTAATTCTGGCGAGCTACAAGTGGGGCAGATTGCCATCGCTATCGGAAACCCCTATGGTTTTCAATATTCGCTGACGGCCGGTGTCGTGAGTGCCCTGGGTCGGACGCTACGTTCGGAATCGGGTCGGCTCATCGACGATGTTATTCAGACCGATGCGTCTCTAAATCCGGGCAATTCTGGCGGTCCGCTGGTCAATTCCCAGGGCGACGTAATAGGCGTTAATACGGCCGTGATTTTACCCGCGCAGGGCATTTGTTTTGCCGTTTCATCGAATCTGGCCGCGCTGGTTGCCGGTAAGCTCATCATGCACGGAAAAGTCAGACGAGGCTATCTGGGTATTGCCGGCCAATTGATCAACCTGACCGAACGTATTAAACAGTATAATCAGCTCAGCGCCAGAACCGGTGTCATGGTTGCCAGCGTTGAACCCGACGGCGTAGCGGGTAACAGCGAACTTCGGCAGGGCGATATTATTGTTGGTTTCAACGGACAATCCATCGCCACCATCGACGACCTGCACCGACTCCTCACCGACGATACGATCGGTCGACCCGTACAGCTCACCGTTTTGCGCGAAAACCGTCAGAAAGGGATCATGGTTACCCCCGGCGAAATTCTTTAATGAACGTGTCATCAGTAAGGATTTTTACGACTGATTTTCCTAAAATTTCGAATTGATTGACGTTTGGAATTAATGTACGTTTGCGACTGGGTTCAGTTTGAATCCTTTACCACATAAACAATACACATGAAACGGTACATTTTTCCACTTTTGTTTCTGTTAACGCTATCCGCGCACGCCCAAGAATTTAAAAAATTCAAAGTCAATCTCTCGTTAGGTTATGCTCGCCCGCTTTCGTCGGGCTCAACGGCGGGGGTGCTTTTATCACTCGAACCGAAATATGGTTTATCGGATAACCTGGACTTAGGGCTGCGGGCCGAACTGGCAACGATTGCCACCGCCTATGATGTTAATGGACGGGACGGTACAGTGGATGTAAAAGCGATGGGTTCTTATTTACTTACAGGTACTTATCTTTTTACAACCAATAATTTCCGGCCTTATATTGGCGCTGGGGTTGGCATTTACAGCCTGGCGGGCGGTACCGTAGTTGTTACGAATGGGCAGGCTAATGACAATTACGTCATCGTTGCGGAAAGCAAATTTGGCGGTATGCTCCGCGTGGGTTTTAAAGCCGGACATTTTAATATGGGAGCCGAGTTCAACCTCATCCCCAATTCCACTTCGACCGTTTTAAATACTAGAATTAATAGTCAAAATAATTATCTGGGAGTTAAAGTCGGTTTCGACATTGGTGGAGGCCGAAAGTAATCAGTACGTAACGCAATAAACCTCATTTCGACTGGTACTCCTGTTCGGAATGAGGTTTATTCTTTGGGCAAAATCAGCGGATGAAATCTTAATCCGTTTACTGGATTTAGTTCGAGTGATGGCGCCGGGATTTTGAAAAACTGCACCGTTCCGATAAACCGCTGCAATGAGGGAGAGAACGAACCAATTCGGGACAGATCGGCGTCGGGCGAAAGGAAAAACTGCCGGTAACGTCTAAACGTCACGTCTTTTCCGGCTGCATCCAGTACACGGGGATTGTCGTGTCCGCCAATCATACCACTACCGCTGTAACCCACATCCAGATTTAGCCAGCGCGGAAACGATGGCCCCACCGGTAATACCGACGCTAAATTGACCGACAGCCAGTATTGTTGCCCATTGTAATCTTTCAGCATCTGCTGGCCGGTGCTTTTACCTAATAAGTTCGGGCGGTAAGGCGGAAAAATCGTTTTTCGAAACCCATATTTCAGGTTCACAACCTGCTGACCAGCGCCGTACTGCTGCCCCATAAACAGCGCCGTTCCCGCTACGTTGGCCAGCATATCTCCTTTCGAAAATCCCCAGCCTTCCGAGTGACCGTCGTATACTTCGAGCGTTGTTTGAAACAGTAAAGCCAGCAACCCGCCCGTCAGGATGCTCGCCCGCTCGTTCACACCACTCCACCGCATCAGTTCGTAGCCTCCGCGACTCATGCAATAGGCCGTTGCCGCGTGTCCAACTTTGTCCATCTGGAGCCATTCACCGTTGTCGTTAAAGCTGTGAAAGGGTACTTTTTTCTTATACCACTGCTTCTTGAGCATCAGCAACGTAACAACATAAAAAGCTGCCGTTCCGGCTATTACGCCAATGAAACGCCCCTCCCGAATTCCAGTTGGCTCAATTGGCCCTGGTGACGTAGTAAGTGGCTGCGCACGACTCCCCTGACCAAGCATCAGACCGCATAAACACATCAACACAGTACGTCGAATCAGGTATTTCATCCGCCAAAAGTAGCCAGAAAACGGTTTACTGTTTCATGTTCCAGATTCCCACTAAGCCGATACTTCATACATCATAGTTCATACTTCATCCAATACGCAGTCAGATTCCTACCTTTGCGACAAACCACTACCTATCTATGCATATCGACCCATCTCCTCCCCTTACCCGCGCTCAGGAGTCGCGGGTGGCAATTGAACGGCTCTACATCACCATGCGGCACCTGTTTAATCGGGGATTTTATAAACCATCGGGTGTGTCGGGCGAAGAGATTCGTCGGGCGCTGTTGACGTTACAACCCGAGATTTATGGCCTCGTCGGTGACCCGCAACGTGTTGAATTAGATGGACTTGTCTACGTAATGGACCGGTTACCCAAAGGGATCGAAGCGTGCCGGGTGATTACGTTAGCTTCCCGCGAGGGGTTTGAACATTCGCACTTTCCGGTATTAGTACCCGCCAAACGACGACGGAACTGTTATCGGATCGACGCTGAGCAGATGGTGATCGAGGTGACGAATGGACGTAGCGAAATCTACGACATTCTAACCCACCTGACGTTTATGTTTATGGAAGCCGATAAAATCCGACGTAACGCGTTTCAGGAACAGGGCAGCCGTACGCGCGAATGGGAAAAACTGGAAGCCATCGTGCAATCGGGCGGCACGGTCAATGATGATGACCGCGAACTGGCGCTTATGTACCTAAGTTCCATTTTGGGACGTACCTTCGAGGAGACTCAGCAGGCGTATCACCGATTCGAAGAAACAGCGGGGACTAACAGTGGTTTGTTTCAGATAGTGTATAGTCTGGGCAACGTATCGATTCAGGAGCTCCGCGAACAGAAATCGGATCGCGAAATCAATTTCACGCCAATGCTTCGCGAACGTATCGGTCAACACCTCTACGGCGAACGCTGGGCCACCCGTCTGAAACAATACATCCGGGAGCATAACCTGCACGAACGTCCGATACACATCATCAGCGCTAACCCGCACAGCGTGATGAACTGTCTTTACGCTCCTGCCGCCCTGGCCGACGTAACGAATTGGGATAGTCTGTACGATCTGGCTCTGAAATTAAGCCAACCCAGCGGGCGGGAGCTGCGCAAACGGGTCATCGATTATGCCAATGACCACGGGATGCACGTGTTGGAAGACTTGGCCGGAACCAGCTTGCTGGTGCAACTCATCGACACGGCCAGACTGGATGCTACGTTGCTATCGCCCGAAATTAAGCATGACCCAGACGTAATACAATCGACCAAACCCCTGCTGCTGGTTATGGATTACGCCTTTGGGGAGCAGGCATTTGAGACGATGGACGAGTTGCTGAAACCGTACGAAACAGCGGTCGAAACCTTCGCATTGAACGTAGCATCCATCTCTGTTGTCGGGAAAGCGGGAATTCTGACCGGCGGCAAAGGTGATCTGATGATACCGACTGCCCATATTTTTGAGGGAACGGCCGATAATTATCCACTCGACAATGATTTCAGCAAGGAAGATTTTGACGGGAACGGCTTGGGTGTTTACGAAGGGGCGATGATAACGGTACTGGGAACCTCGCTGCAAAACAAAGACGTATTGAGTTATTTCCGCAGCTCATCCTGGAATGCGATTGGCCTGGAGATGGAAGGTGCTCATTACCAAAAAGCGATACAGGCACAATCAAAAATTCGGGGGAGCGTATCACCTGATCTGAAAGTGCGGTACGCTTACTACGCGTCCGACAATCCGCTCCTGACCGGTGCTACGTTGGCGTCGGGAAGTCTGGGAGCCCTAGGCGTAAAACCAACGTACCTGATTACGGTTAAATGTCTGGAAAAGATACTTGGCCAGCGGAAAACGTCAGGTAAAGGCAAAAAGTAACGTAGCCGTGTTATCGATACGTTGGTGAGGCACACATTCTGTTCCCGAACAATCAACTATTTTTGCAGCTTTACTCGAATACATACCTGCTGCTATAAATCATGGCAAAACATAAAAAACCAACTCAGAAAGGTCCCGACGTTATTTTGATCGGGGCGGGGATCATGAGTGCTACGTTGGGCGTGTTGCTGAAAGAACTGCAACCCGACCTGACCATCGATATTTACGAACGTCTGGATAGTGCCGCGGCTGAAAGTTCGGACGCCTGGAATAATGCCGGCACCGGCCACTCGGCTTTCTGCGAACTGAACTACACCCCCGAAAAGGAAGACGGTACCATCGACGTATCGAAGGCCATTAAGATAGCCGAATCGTTCGAGCAGTCGAAGCAGTTTTGGTCCTATCTGATTGAAAATAACTTTCTGCACGACGCGCCAAATTTCATCCGCTCGATTCCGCACATGAGCTTTGTGTGGGGCGACGAGAACGTGAACTACCTGCGCAAACGCTACGATGCCCTCCAGCAAAACTACCTCTTCCACGGCATGCAATACTCGGAAGATCGGGAGCAATTAGCCGACTGGATGCCGCTGGTCATGGAAGATCGTGCCCCGGAACAACCCGTTGCTGCTACCCGGATGGACATCGGCACCGACGTAAACTTTGGCGCCTTGACCAGAGCCATGTTCCGTCGGTTAAGTGACATGCCCGGCGTTCGGTTGTATTTTGCCCACGAAGTCCGTGATTTATGGCGCTCTAAAACGCTGGGTGGCTGGAAGTTGCGACTGGAGAACGTAACGACCCACCACGAAAAAGAAGTTCAGACCGATTTTCTATTTATTGGTGCCGGTGGCGGTTCACTACGTCTGCTTGAAAAATCCGACATTCCTGAAAGCCGGGGGTTTGGTGGCTTTCCGGTAAGCGGTCAATGGCTGAAGTGTGTGAATCGAGAGGTTATTGAACGGCATCAGGCTAAGGTTTACGGAAAAGCATCGGTTGGCGCACCACCCATGTCGGTTCCCCACCTCGATACGCGCATGATCGACGGAAAACGGGAACTACTGTTTGGACCGTATGCTGGTTTTTCGACCAAATTTCTCAAAAGTGGCTCCTACCTCGACCTGCCCAAATCGATTCAGTTGAGCAACATGGCGCCAATGCTGATGGCCGGTCTGCATAACATTCCGTTGACCCGTTACCTCATTCAGCAGGTCATGCAATCGCCCGAAGATCGACTCAATGCGCTACGTGAATACTACCCCGATGCCCAAATGGACGATTGGGAACTTGAAATTGCCGGGCAGCGCGTGCAGGTCATTAAAAAAGACGAGGAAGAGGGTGGTGTGCTGGAATTTGGTACCGAAGTGGTTAGTGCTGCCGATGGAAGTATTGCGGCTCTGCTGGGCGCGTCGCCGGGAGCATCAACGGCCGTTTCCATCATGCTCGACTTGTTAAAACGCTGTTTTCCAGAGCAATTAGATACTGACACCTGGCAGCAGAAACTGCGCGAAATGATTCCGAGTTATGGACAGGTGCTGGCTCAAAATCCGGAGCTGGGGCAGCAGCTCAGAAAACATACCAGTGAAATATTAGGCTTAACCAATGCCGAGCAAATGTCGGCGGTGACGCGGTAAAGCAGGAGACAGGGTTCGGCGCTCTTACTTCATGTCTATATAATATATTCTAAATTTTCGCTCGACGAGCAAGACAAACTCGTTACGTATTATCTTGTGCCACAGTTGATTCAACTGTGGCACAACTATTTCTGCCTAAGAAAATTTAGTACAACCCTTTATGAAACAAATCTTCCTCTTCATCACCGTACTTTCTGTTTTTGGCTGCCCAACGCTGGCTCAAGACCGGCTCATGGGAAAAGCTTTTGCTACGAGATCCGTCGTAATGGCGCAGCATGGCATGGCCTGTACGTCGCATCCATTATCGACGCAGGCCGCCATCGACATACTACGTTCGGGTGGTAACGCCATCGACGCAGCCATTGCCGCCAACGCCATGGAAGGTTTGGTGGAACCACATGTAAATGGTATTGGGGGCGATTTATTTGCCATTGTCTGGGACGCTAAAACTAAAAAACTCTACGGGCTGAATGCATCTGGCCGGTCGCCGTATTCATTGACACTGGCTGAGTTCAAAAAACGAGGCCTGACGCATATTCCATCCGATGGGCCGCTTCCCGTATCGACGCCGGGTTGCGTGGATGGCTGGTTTGAATTACACAAGCGGTTTGGTAAAACACCGATGCCTAAAATTCTGTCGCACGCCATCCGCTACGCTCGCGAAGGTTACCCCGTACACGACGAAGCGTCCATTTCCTGGGCAACGATGGTGAGTCGTTTTGGCAAATATCCGAACGTCAAGGAAACCTACGCCCCCAACGGAGCCGCGCCGAAACGGGGCGAAATTTTCAAAAATCCGGCGCTGGCCAATACGTTGGAAAAAATTGCGAAAGGGGGTCGAGATGCGTTTTACAAAGGAGAAATTGCCCAAACCATCGACGCGTTCATGAAACGGGTTGGCGGGTTTCTGAGTGCCAAAGACTTAGCCGACCACACTTCCGAATGGGTCGAACCCGTTTCAACGAACTATCGGGGCTACGATGTTTGGGAATTACCACCTAACAGCCAGGGAATCTGCACGTTGCAGATGCTAAACATATTGGAAGGGTACGATTTTTCGAAAATTCCCTGGGGGAGTCCCGAGCACGTTCACTTGTTTGTGGAAGCGAAAAAGCTCGCGTTTGAAGACCGGGCAAAGTATTACGCCGACCCCGCTTTTGCCCAGATTCCGGTTAAAGAACTTATCAGTAAAGAATATGCCGCCGAACGACGTAAACTCATCGACCCGAACCGGGCAGCCAGCCGTGTTGATGCGGGCAATCCGGCGCTACGTCAGGGGGATACGATTTACCTGACCGTGGCCGATGAAGAAGGGAATATGGTATCGCTGATTCAGAGTAATTACCGGGGATTTGGTTCAGGTATGGTGCCCGATGGGCTGGGTTTTCAATTTCAGGATCGCGGTGAACTGTACAGTTTGTACGAAGGGCAAAACAACACCTACGCCCCGCACAAACGGCCTTTCCAGACGATCATTCCGGCGTTTGTGACGAAAGACGGACAGCCGTTCATGAGCTTTGGCGTAATGGGCGGAAGCTTCCAGCCGCTGGGTCATACTGAAATTCTGATGAACATGATCGACTACGGCATGAACCCGCAGGAAGCCGGCGACGCACCCCGTATTGACCACCTGGGCTCATCGGAACCAACCGGCGAAAAAATGATTGATTCCGGGCAGATTACGCTTGAATCGGGTTATTCCTACGAAACCATCCGCGACCTGATGCGTAAAGGCCATAAAATTGGCTACGGGTTAGGCGGCTACGGGGGTTATCAGGCTATTATGTATGACGCCAAAAACAAGGTCTACCACGGCGCGACCGAATCTCGGAAGGACGGCCAAGCGGCTGGGTTTTAATACACAATGGGCATGGAGTACGATTCTGGGGTAGAAACCTAACTCGCTCCACTTACTCCTATGCTCTCTACCCTTTGCGCTATGCATGCCCCCTTAATCACCAACGACGCGATCATTCTGGGGATTTTCCTGGTTCTGCTGACGTTTATTTTCCAGACTTCACAATCCAGTCATCCATTCTGGCAACGGGCTTATACCTACGTACCATCTTTACTGCTTTGCTACGTTGTTCCGGCTAGTCTGAACAGCCTGAATATCATCTCCGGCGAGCAATCGGGTCTTTACAAAGTCTCGACGAATTATCTGCTTCCGGCAGCTTTAGTGCTTCTCACGTCCACCGCCGATCTGCGGGCCATCACCCGACTTGGTCAGAAAGCACTCGTTACGTTCCTGGCGGGAACGGCGGGCATTATTATTGGCGCTCCTATTGCTTTCTGGCTGGTAATGTGGCTCATACCTGGCTTCCGTGAACAGGCCATTGCTCAGGAATACTGGAAAGGACTGGTCACAATTTCGGGGAGTTGGATTGGTGGCAGCAGCAGCCAGCTAGCCCTAAAAGAAATTTACGGATGCAGCGAAGAGCTCTTTGCCATCATCCTGGTGATCGACGCCGTTGTTTCCACCAGTTGGACCGCGTGCCTGATTTATGGAGCGGCTTACCGGACCAAAATCGATGGCTGGCTCAAGGCCGATAACCGTTCAATTGAAGAAGTAAAACAACGTATTCTGGCGTATAAGGAAGAACCCGACCGACCAGCTAACTTACTAGACATCAGCACCATACTGGCCCTTGGATTTGGTGGAGCAGC
Organism: Spirosoma flavus; assembly: GCF_054778555.1. Lineage (NCBI taxonomy): Bacteria > Pseudomonadati > Bacteroidota > Cytophagia > Cytophagales > Cytophagaceae > Spirosoma > Spirosoma flavus. The sequence goes on along the minus strand of NZ_BAAGZL010000002.1, from coordinate 252,712 downwards.
CATTGCCCACGCACTTGCCTACGTTCTGTCGACAAGTTTACAGCCTTATAAAGCGTCGCTCGCTACGTATGGACTGGACCCGTTTACGTCTAACTTTCTATGGGTGGTAATTTTGTCCACTACGTTAGGTATCGTCTTGTCATTCACGCGTTTGCGTAAACTCGAAAAGCTCGGCACCACCGATTTTGCTACGTTATTCGTCTATTTTCTCATCATGACCATCGGTATGCGGCTCGATCTGTCGAATCTGGGTGGGAATATGGGGTTATTTCTGGTTGCCGTTATCTGGATGTTCATCCATATTATTGTGATGCTGGCTACGGCCCGACTTATCCGCGCTCCGTACTTCTTTGTAGCGGTCGGCAGTCAGGCGAACATCGGCGGGGTATCGACGGCACCGGCGGTAGCGTCCATTTTTCATCCGGCACTGGCACCTGTGGGCGTGCTTCTGGCCGTACTCAGTCACGTACTGGGCACCTACGGTGGATTAGTTACTGCTTGGCTTATGCAGCTAGTAACGTATTAATTTTATTGCATTATGCTTTTGTGTTTTCCCCAACCGCCTGAAGGGACAGTCAGGGTTTGGGGAAAACGCATAGGTTAACTTTGTCAACTTCTCTCCTGAAGAATCTCCGCTATCGTCTCGTCCAGTTTTTCATTAAACTTCTCCGGATTTTCAATCATCGGAAAATGGCTCGTACCGCCCATATGGTGCACTTCATAACCATTCGCGGCAAGTTGCCCCAAAGGTTCCTCGTTAGTAGGCATGTAATCTACGTTGATGAGATGCACTTTACAGGGCAGTTTGGGTAACCGGTCACGTTCAATTGTATACGCATCCGTAAACACTTCTTCGAGCATTTCAACCGCCATTGGCTGATACGCCTGCCGATAATCCTTAACGACCCTGTCTGCTACGTTATCCGGGGTTTGTGGCGTTAGCAGTACCATCCGGGCGTATTGCTCATTGGTGTCGCCAAAATTCGTTTTTAGATTCTGGATAATTTTTTTGCTCTGTTGCTGATACTGTTCCGGCAGCGGTTGACCCGCATTTTTAAAATTATCCACTACGATAAACCCTATAATTGGTTCTGAATACGTAGTAGCCGCCACCAGGTTAACATCACTACCCAGCGAATGGCCAATCAGAATCACCTGGTCCAGTTTCAGGCTTTTGATGAAACTGGCTACGTCCTCTCCCATCCCGGTTGTCGACCAGCGCTCCCGATCTCTCCCTGACTTACCATGCCCCGGCAGGTCAATTGCTATTACCTGAAAACGATCCTGAAAATAAACAAGTTGAGCTTCCCAGTATGTCCGGTCGATGTTTGAGCCGTGAACAAAAAGTAAGGTAGGTTGGCCACTACCTGCCGCTACGTAATGTATGGCGGTTTCGTCGTGAATATGCTCTGTCATAACGGTATCTGCATTGAAGAATTTCCTGTTTTGAATAACGCTACGTAGGGCTGGCTGTTTCAATTACTCGCCTTTTGAACTCAAACAGGCACCCAGCACCAGCAATAACGTAACGATAGACGCTATTGTACGGATGGCATGCCAGCGATTCCAGGGCATTTCAAACCCGCTACGTTGCGCGCCCAGTTCGGCGGCAGATGCGTTCTCCATGGAGAATGCATCCAGTGCGTTATTCAGTGGTACGTTACAAAACATAGTGATCCCAAATACGCCGATCATATATACGAACGTAGCAGCCAGCAGTAACCAGAAACGTAGTGTTACCGGCTGACTGAATTGCTGCCAGGTCGTGAGTGGCAACAGCAGCGGAGTCCCCAGAAAACTGAAAAAGAAAACAGGATTCAAGATTGCCCGGTTGATGGATTGCATAGCGCTCAGGTAGGCTGCGTCCGGCAGTTGATGCAGACCCGGATTTACGGAGCAGGAATAGGCGTAAAAAAGACCCGCTACCAGTGCGGTCGTTGTAGCCGCAGAGAAAAGCGTTACCGTTTGGAAAGTTGGCATGGTGAACAGTGGTTTAGTACGACAAACCGGGTGATTTGCGCAGATACGTATCATTTGTCAATTGATTCAGCATAAAATCGGCTACGTCGGCGCGGGAAATTTTGAGCGTCAGTCCCTCCGCCGATTCACCGAAACCATGCCGATATTGACCTGTTTTGGGACCATCCGTAAAAGCCGCCGGACGTACCATTACCCAATCGAGTGGGCTGCTGCTGCACGTAGCGTTCCTGTAGTTCATGGTCGGCGTAGGCTTCGCGCAGCAGCAGCCCGAACATGAGGTATTTCCAGAAAAAATTCAGATTGTCCCTGCTGTCACCTGCGCCAAGGGTAGTTTGGCAGATGAGTCGTTTTACGTGGGCCGTTTCCATTGCCCGAATGATGTTTTTCGTACCCTCGGCTCGTATGTGCCCTTTGCGGCCACCGCCCAGCGCACAAAGCACTACGTCTTGTCCACGCACCGCTTTTTCAACCGATGGCAAATTCAAAACATCGCCCTGGCTGATACGTAAATTAGGATGATTTTGCGAGTCAAGTTTTGCGGAGTCACGCACGAATGCGGTGACCGTGTGTCCCTGTTCGAGGGCTTGCGCTACCAGTAAACGGCCTATGCTGCCTGTTGCGCCAAAAATAAGTAGTTTCATGTGCTTTGTTTTTTGGCAAAACTAGGCGCGCGACTACCCGTAAAATAGAACAAAACCGACAGCGGATTTTTCAGAGTTATAAGATTATAACGCCTTTACTTCATGTCATCAAAACCACTCCGCCAGGTTCTCGGCGACTTCATTGGATTGTTTTTGGTAGCGAAAGGGTGAAAAACCTGCAAACTCTTTAAACGTGCGGATGAAATGCGACTGATCGGCGTACCCATTATCGAATGCGATGTCAGAAAGTTTATCGAAACGACTGGTTTTCAGTTCAAGTAACGACGCTTGAAAGCGGCAGATACGCGCAAATAAATTGGGCGAAATACCAACGCTCTGCTTAAAACGACGCTCCAGAAGACGCTCCGATACGTTTAGCGTATCCTGAAGCTCTTTCAGTGATACGTTGCCACTCGACCTGATAAGCTGACGTAAGGCATAGTCGGTCAGTTCATCCGTCTGAAGGGCGTTAACACGAAGTTGTTTTTCTAAATAACTCGCCAACAGCTTGATACGCCCCTCCAGCGAGGTAGTTGTCCAAAATTGGTCCTGCAAAAAACCGTTCAGGTTTCCAGGCAAATCATTCAGGTCGAGACAGGTGTCGGTCAGTTCGTGGGCGTCGAGACCGAACACGGTTTTCAGGGCGAGGGGTGTAAAACAAATACCCATGGCATTGAACGGCTCGCTGGTATGAATTTCCCGGTGGCGGATGGTTTGTCCGTACAAACAAAACGAGGGAATCTCTTTCTGAAACTGATCTATTACGTGAACAGATGGCGCCAGTTGCAGCATTAGTCCAGGGCATCCGTCGGTAATGGGCCTGAAGATTCTGGGACCGTTTGCCGACGGATTGTCCACGATCCAGAAATACCGAACGTAGCGTTCCAGATTAGCAGGTGGTGGTATTTTAACGTACTGCATGGCTTCGTTCAGGTTTTCGGGACTCGTTACGTGATAATTCTTTTTATCAATTTTCAATCTAGCTGGCTTAAAGTTAAATGGCAAGCGTTGCGTAGGCAAGATGCAACTTTTCGATTAAGTGTATTCGCACAATGATGACAAAATGTTAATAATTCGGTAACGTCCATAACGAGTAGTTGTCGTCTTTTTGCAGTCGAAAAAAACAACAGTCTTTCTCTGCATGAAAAACAGACTACATTTACTCATTTACCTCTTTTTCATTAGTTACCTCATCAACCACTCGGCCATTGCCCAAACTACGCAGGCATCCATTGCAGGGGTCATTTCCGATACTCAGAAACAACCACTTCCGGGAGCAACTGTTCAGGTGCGTAACGAATCGACCGGCTTTAACACGGGCACAGTAACCAACACCCAGGGCGAATATTCATTCAAAGAACTTCCGTTAGGCGGGCCTTACACGGTTCGTATTACGTTCATCGGCTATGGAGAACAGAAACGGACAGGCTACATGCTCAATCAGGGCGATGCCATTCGGGTGAACCTGACCATGCAGGAAACCGACCAGACGCTGGAGGTAGTCCAGGTAGTAGCCTCGGGGTTGAAAAACAAGATCGAAAACCTGGGGGCGGCCACCGCTATCTCGGCGAAATCGATTCAAACGCTACCGGTAAATGGTCGAAATTTTACGTCGCTGATGGACTTATCGCCCCTGAGTCGGGGTGGGAATATTTCGGGGCAGCTGGGTTCTTCGACCAACTACACCATCGACGGTATGAACGCTAAAAACCCAACCTCGGCCGGTTCGACCACCAGCCGAAGCGGTGCCCCCTACTCGATTTCGATTGAAGCCGTTCGGGAGTTCAAAGTTATTACGAACCAATACGACGTTATTTACGGACGTAGTGGCGGGGGAATTGTGAGCGCGGTGACCAAAGCCGGCACGAACAAACTGACGGGTAGCGTCTTCAATTACACCCGCGCCAACTGGCTGGCCAGCCCTTACGATATCCGGGGCAATACGCGCAATAACCAGTTCTCTACCAATCAGTTCGGATTTTCGCTGGGTGGACCAATCATCAAGGACAAACTGCATTTTTTCCTTGTCTGGGATCACCAGCAGGATTCGCGCCCGTTGATCATTGCCGACATTCAGTCGCCTGTCGATGAGAACCGGTTTAACGTAACACGCGCTACGCTGGATCGCTTTACGGAGATTGCCCGGAGCAAATATGGCGTGGCCAATACGCCCCAGTTCGGTACGTTCGACAAAAATCGCGGCTCCGATGCTGCTTTCGCCCGGCTCGACTGGCAGATCAACAGTAAAAACCTGCTGACGATACGTAACAACTTCACCAGCGACCGCAATAAGCTTGGTTTACAGGACAATACAACCATCAACGCTTACGAATCGTACGGCAACGATTACAACTGGGACAATAGTTTTCTGGCGACGCTACGTACCTCGGTAACGCCCCGTATCACGAACGAGTTGAAGCTTCAGCACTTGTTTACGTATCAGAAAAGTGCACCCGGCGATCAGCTTCCGGCAGCCAATATTCCCCGCGCCATCGTTGAAAACGTTACGTCGACGGTTGATGGAACAACTCGTTCAACGAACATCCAGATGGGCGGTCACCGGTTTGCGCAGGAAGGTTTCGACAACAACGTACTGCAACTGGTGAACAACCTGTATTACAACACCGACAAGATTCAGTACACGTTCGGCGTCGATCTGATGTACACACGGGCGCATTCGCTCTACGGTAGTGAGGTGAATGGCCGGTTTCACTATACGGTCGATGCAGCCGCTAACATGACCGCGCTCGATAAATTCAACGCCCTGCAACCGTATCGATATTACCGCGAAGTGCCGCTGGTCGATGACCCGAGTGTGGTCGGCAATACGTGGAATGCCGGTTTGTATGGCCAGATGAGTACTAAATTGGCGCAGGGTCTGGAAATGACGGCTGGTCTGCGGTTCGATTACGCGCACTATCCGTCTACTTCACTCAATCAGGTGGTATTCGATGAGTTGAAACTTCGTACCGACAATAAGCTGAAGTCGTTTATTGTGCAGCCTCGCCTTCAACTGACCTGGGACGTGAATGAGCGCCATACCGATTACGTGCGGTTTGGTGCGGGCGTTTTCGCGTCTGACATCAACAACTACGTCATTATTAACAATTTGACGTTCGATGGCAAGCACCTCGCTACGGTCGATGTGCGGGCTCCGAACATTCCAACTCCTGATTTTGCCGCGTATCGCTCAAATTATGCCAGCATTCCTTCGTTAGCCGCTTTTCAGCTTCCAACGATCAATATGACCGGCGCCGACGCTCGTGTGCCTGTTCTGTACAAAGCCAATTTATCGTATAGCCGCTATTTGACCGATAAACTAAAAGTGGGTATTGCGGGGTATATGTCGCTGGGCCGGAATAACTACATGTACGTCGACCGAAACATGGCCACGGAACCGTTTTTCCGGCTGGCCAACGAAGATAACCGGGGTGTTTACGTACCGCTGGCTTCGATGCCTGCCAATGGTGCGGGCGACTGGCTTCAGGGACGTATCAGCCAGAAACTGGGCCGCGTTCTGGAATTGAACAGCGAAGGAAAAGTCAATCAGTTTGCGCTGGTAGCCGACGCTACGTATCAGTATTACAAAGACGGCGAGTTTTCGGTTAGCTATACCTGGAACGACACCCGAGACAATACGTCGTTCAATGGGAACGTAGCCAACTCCGCTACGTTATCGCTGCCGGTTAAAGATGACCCACGGAATCTATCGAAAATGACGTATTCGGATAACCAGTTCCGGCATAAAATCGTCTTCTACGGTACGTTGCCAACGTTCTACGGCATCACGGTTGGGGTACGTTACTCGGGTATTGGCGGCACACGCTATACGTTGTTGTCGGGAGCCAACAGCAACGCCGACTTCGTTTCCGGCAACAATGACCTCGCTTTCATTTTCGACCGAACGAATGAAAATACGCCATCGAACGTAAAGAGCGGCTTGCAGGCTATCCTGGATAACCCCAACGCCAGTCAGAGTATCAAGGATTACATTACTACGTATTCGGGTAAAATAGCGGAACGTAACGGCGGTGTCAACGGCTTCTACGGTGTTTTCGATGTGCGGGCCAGCAAACGATTCAAGCTGTTTAAAACCCACGCGCTCGACATCTCCGCCGATGTATTCAATTTCGCTAACCTGCTGAATAAGACTTGGGGAGCGAATCAGTCGTTAGGTACGCAAGCGCTGTACGCATTAGGGATTCCGGCTTCGGGTTCAACCCCCGCAGTAGCCGGTTTCGACAAAACCAACCAGCGATTTGTGTACCGGGTTAATACGGCAGGGGTCGTTACGCCATCTGGCGATCCTTACCAGCTCCAGCTTGGTGCCCGCTACAGTTTCTAACAGACTGTTAATACCGAAGACAACTTTTCTTTTCGACCGAAAATCAAAACGCAGCCCGAGTGTTCAGGCTGCGTTTTTTTATAGGCCTATTCGACACATATCACTACGTAGCTGTCATTTCCCCTACCCTGTTCCCATGATTTTTATTCATCGGCTGCCTTCGATTGTTGTAACAACGCCACTGTTTGAAATCGTTAACGTAATCGCCGTTTTGGTGGCCGAACCAAGTTTTGTCGTTCGACTTGCTTCGCTATAAATGTCTACGTTATCGACGGTGCCCATCAAGTAAGCCGTTCCTGCCTGACTTGCCGTTGTAGCCGTTCCCTGTTTGGTAACAAACTGCATACTGGAGGAATTGGTAGACTGACGAATAAAAGCGATGGTAGCGGATTGCCCATTCGAGGGAAATGACGTAACAGTATTACCTTGTTTTATACTCGTTACGTTGTAAAGGCCATCAATGGTCGCAGCCAGATCGGGGTTTGGTTCGCCACTTTTTTTGCAGCCTGTCAACGTAACAATGAGAATTCCGAAGCTGTAAAGCCATGTTTTCATATCCTGTTCTATCATCTTAAGTAGAAGCAACTTACAAGAATCAAGCCAATTGCCACCGGCCAAACCACTACGTTCATGGGCTTTCAAGAAGATGATCTGTAGTTATCAGGAGAACGAATCGGCCTTCCGAAGCAATAGTCGATTTAATTGCTTCGGAAGGCCGATTCGTTTGAAACTCGTCTTACGCCAGCACACTTTCCAGTTGCTTCACCACCTGGATTTCGCTATTGATTCTGACTTCTTCGCTCAGCGCTAACCCACCGGTTTCCAGCACGCCATTGAAATTAATGCCCCAATCGCTGCGGTTCAGCTTGCCTGTGATCGTAAATCCGGCTCTTACTCCGCCCCAGGGGTCTTTGGTGATTCCACTAAATTCTGCGCTTAATTTGACGGGTTTACGAACTCCTTTCATCGTCAGATCACCGTAGATGGTGAATGTATCCTCGTCCTGCTTTTCGACCCGGGTCGATTGAAAACTTAACTGGGGATAGGTTTCTGCCTCAAAGAAATCTGAGTTACGCAGGTGCTCATCGCGTTGGGCGTTGTTGGTATTGATGGAAGCAATTTCAGCCGTAGCTTGTATTTGAGCGGTGCTGAAATCATTATCCTCGGTCTCTACTACCACCTGGAAATTCTGAAACGAACCAGATATGTTACTAATCATCAGGTGTTTAATTTTGAAACCGAGTTCACTGTGCAGGGGGTCGACGACCCATTTGGAAGTTGCCATATGTTAGAAAAATTAATGAAATCTGAAATTTGGGTACACGTAATGCAGACAATGCCAACAGCAATGCCTTTTTGACCAAAAAATGAAAATGTTTACCAGAGCATCCGCTGAGCATCCGGAACGGATGAAATGTGGCTCATCTTACCCTGTCGATAGTCCTGGTAGAGCCGACGAATATCCTCTTGGGAGTCACCAATAAAAGGCCCATGCGACACGATGGCATCGCGCTGTGGCTCAGCTGCGTAGAGAATTACCCGGCTTCCGGTCTCACCAGTTGCCAGTCTGAGTTCACTTAACCCATTCTGGGGCTCGCGGTTCAGCCAGCCAACCTGATTCTGGTTGATCGTTTTAACGTCGTCGCCTACCTGAATACTCCCCTCCAGTACGTAAAGAAAAGCCGTATAGGATGCCGGAATGTATTGAGTTGTTGCCTTGTTTGGCTCCATCTGAATATCGGCGATAATAAGCGGTGTATAATTCTGAATCGGTGAGGTCAACCCGGCCAGCGAACCACTGTATACGCGTACTGTCACACCGTCCTTCGTTTGATTGGGCACGCTTTCTAAGGCAAGATCCTGAACGCGAGGCTGAGTCCAGCGGTCCTTTTTGGGCAGATTCAGCCACAATTGCAGCAGGCGCATGGAAGCTTTCCCTTCGATGGTTTCGGTATGAATGATGCCGCTTCCAGCCGTCATCAGTTGAAGATCACCCCCTTTCATCTGATGCGCTTCATCGCCCATGTTACCTTCCAGCAGTAAGGATACTGTTTCAAAGCCAGCATGCGGGTGCGGGCCGCCGGCAGGTTGATCATCCTGTTTTTTTAGTCGATCATCCATCAGCACAATGAACGGATCACTGTCTGTGTAATCGACCTGGATGACCGGGCTGGCTAAATGACCAGCGCCTAAAAACCCCTGCTGGATAGGGGGCGTATATGTTTTGACAATTTTTCTTAACAAGCTCATGGTAGTCTGTAATTCAGGAAAGCCGTAAATTTTGCCTTCATTGATGATGCAAAATTACCCAGTTTGCTATACATTTGTAAGTACTATACTGCTGTATAGCCCTATACTTCAGTATAGTGAACTGACTACTGCGATACAGAAATCATGGAGCTTTTAAATCTCGAACCCACCGAACACAGGCACGCCGAGTGCGTAAGTATTTTGCGCCCTATCCGGGATGCGCTGGACGTACTGAATGGCAAGTGGAAGCTGCCCATTATTGTAGCCCTTACATTCGGAGAAAAGCGATTTGGCGAGATTGCCAAAGAAGTTCACGGAATTACGGATCGAATGCTATCCAAAGAACTACGGGATATGGAAATAAACGGGTTAGTGAAACGAACCGTCTACGATACGTATCCGGTTAAAGTCACTTACACCTTAACTCCCCATAGCCAGACGTTGGGCGGTGTGATTGAATCGCTGCGCACCTGGGGAGAATTACACCGAAAAAAAATACTTTCGAACGAGGATTAAATGACAATCCGCAAAGACTATTAAATTACTGAAAGCCAGAGATCTACTTCAGCTATACAGAAACCTATTTGGGCAGCAGGACCGAGTCCATTCATTTGCGGTTGACCACAGAGGTAACCTGATACCTGTTAGGCAGCGTTATCAGTTCACAAGCTGCGTTTTAACAACAGCGTGGTCAGCCAGGTCTTCACTGGCAGTTTTCAGAATGACATCGCCCGGCTTTACGTCGCCGAAAACCTGCGTTTGCCCTACTGCATCATCGCCCTTTTGAACAGTTGTCCGAACTGCTTTGCCGTCGATAATTTTCTGAATAAACGTCCGGTCCATCGTATTGACAACCGCCGATTTCGGTACGTACAAACTGCCTTCCCCGGACGAGTTAACCGGTAGCCGAACCGAAGCAAACATACCAGGTTTCAACTTGTCGCCTTTGTTTGGAAAGTCGATTTCAACCATTTCAGAACGGGTTTCAGGTCGTACACTGTTGGATATACGGTTGATACGTCCGGTAAATGTCTGATTTGGAAAACTACGTACTGAAAAGTGAACGGGAGCGCCCCGGCGAATATCGCCCAGATATGCTTCCGGAACGGCGATACGTAGCCGGAGCCGGTCAAGCTGTTTGATTTTCAGCATCGGTACGTTGTTCTGACCACCCGGCCCCACGAAAGCTCCGGGCGCCAGCCGACGGTCGGTAATGACGCCGTTGAAAGGTGCGGTTATTTTGAGATAACTAACTAGCTGCTGCACAGAGTTATAGTGCGCATTGGCAGCCACTACCCCTAAACTATCGGAAATGGCTTTGGTTCGGGAGGTTTCCAGATCTACGGGTGAAATTGCGCCCAACGTACGGCTGGTACGTAGCACACGTAGAAACGTCCCTTTGCTGGCCCCATACACGGCTTCGGCGGCTTTTACTTTCGAATAGGCTTCGGTCAGATTCGCCGTTAGTTCTGGCGCTTCCAATTCGGCCAACACCTGTCCTTTACGCACGGGATCGCCAATATCGACGTGCAGCGCTTTTACGTAGCTACTGACGCGGGGATACAGGTCCGTTTCGTAGTAGCTTTCCAATTCACCCGGTAAGTTCAGTTCAGACGTCGGGCTGGAAGCGGTTACCCGGATGGCTTCATACCGGATTTCTTCCTCAGTTGGTGATTCAGCCATCTCACTTTTTTCGGCGGATGAGTTACCGCATTGACTCAGCATAAAACCTATACCACCCAGAAGGGCTACGTGTACGCTGGATCGGAGAACAGAATATAACTTCATAGTGGTAATTGGCTAATAAGTAAGTGTGGTTTCGGACGATTCGGTGAGGGCCGGAGAATGACCATCATACACCGTACTGGTTGGATCGTCGGGATCGAGCGAGGGCGAATCGAAGGCCGTTTTACGTTGGACAACCGCAAAAACCACCGGCAAAATCAGCAGGGCGGCCACCGTCGAAAAAAGCAGTCCACCAATCACTGCCCGGCCCAACGGGGCAGTTTGTTCGCCCGACTCACCCAATCCACTCGCCATCGGGATCATCCCGGCAATCATCGCCAGCGCCGTCATCAGAATCGGACGCAGACGAGCGGCCCCAGCTACCCGTGCCGCGGCCCGGGCATCGCGATAACGTAGCCGTAAGCTTTCGGCATTTGTCACTAGGAGAAGAGCGTTAGCTACTGAAACCCCTACCGACATAATAATCCCCATGTACGATTGCAGATTCAGCGTCTGGCCCGTTATCAGCAGCAGCGTAAGCGCGCCCGCCAGCACAGCCGGTATGCTCACCAACACCACACTCGCCACTTTAAACGACTGATAATTAGCAGCTAGTAAGAGGAAAATGACCACGATTGCCAACCCTAACCCAAACTGTAGACTGCTGAGCGTCTCCTGAAGCAGTTGAGCCAGTCCCCGCAATTCCACAACGGAACCTTTTGGTGGATCACCGGCAGCAGTGATAGCAGTTTGTACGTCGCGGGTAGCTGTACCCAAATCACGGTTGTTGATATTAGCGGATACAGTGATTATCCGTCGTGGGCCAATGCGATCATACTGGCCCGGAACTGTAGTTGGCGTTATGGTGGCCACGTCGCCGAGAGTTGGGCGGAGTTGGCCTTTTACCAGCGGAATGGCCTGAATATCCGCTATGGATCTCATCTGGTCCTGTTCCAGTTGAATCTGCACCTGATACGCAAATCCTTTCGACTGATCGAGCCACAAATTCTTGGCCGTAAAGCGACTCGACGCCGTAGCGGCTACCAGCGATTTTGAAATCTCGTCGGTACTTAGTCCCAATTGAGCAGCCCGTTCGCGATCAACTTGAATCGATACGGTCGGATAACTAAGCGGCTGATTGATACGTAGATCGCGCAGATAAGAAATTTCGCGCAGGCGAGTTAGCAACCGATTGGCGTAGTGCTGTCCCTCGGTGAGATCTTTGCCACCGACTAAAATTTCGATGGGCGTTTGCGCCCCTTGGCTCATGATCTTATCGGTCAGATCGATGGGCTCAAATGACAGCCGTACGTTAGGCATTTTCCGACGAACCCGCTGGCGAATCTGTTCTTTCAAGGCATCCATCGACTCGACTTTGTATTCATCGGATAGATTCACCTGCAAAACGGCTTCGTGTGGTCCGGCATTGAACACGTATAGCGCACTGGTTCCGTAACTGGAAGGCGTCATTCCCACAAAGGCCGACGAAATCGATACGTTCTTTTGGCCAACAATGTCGTTGATCTGTTTGATTACCCGCTTGGTCAGTTCTTCAGTCCGTTCGATGCGTAACCCCTGCGGCCCCACGATACGTACCTGAAACTGATGCGCGTGATTCTGGCGCGGCATCATATCCTGACCAATTTGAGTAAAGCCAATGCCGATCATAAGCGCGCATATCAACGCATACACACCAATAACCAGCGCCCGACGGGCCAATAAGCTGTCCAGTAGCCGTAGATACCCCAGCTTGAAACGCTCAAAACCGGTTACTTTTTCGGGATGTTTTTCTTCATACGCTTCCTGGCTGTCCTCAGGTTTTCGTTCCAGATCAGGCAGAATACTCAGGTCATGAGGGCTCGCATGTTCATGATTTTTGAGCCACCAGTTAGCGACAACCGGAACAAACGTTTGCGACAGTATGTAAGAGGCTATAATGGAAAAACCGACCGATAAGGAAAGCGGCAGAAACATTCCGCGGGGCACGCCATTCATCAGGAAAGCCGGCGCAAAAACCGCCAGAATACAGAGCGTAATCAGCAGCAGCGGAAACGACATTTCCTGGCAGGCTTCCAGAATAGCGCGGGCTTTAGGTTTACCCATTTCAAGATGCTGGTGGATATTTTCGATCACCACCGTTGCCTGGTCCACCAGAATACCGATGGCCAGCGCTAGACCTGACAACGTCATGATATTGATTGTCTGACCAGTCAGATTGAGCAGTAGAATTGCACTCAGGATAGATACCGGAATGGTCAGAATGACGATGAGCGAACTACGCCAGTCACCCAGAAAGAGTAGCACCATCAGACCTGTCAGTAATGCTCCTAAGCCACCTTCCACAGCCAGGCTATGTACTGCTTGTGTGACATAGACCGACTGGTCAAATTCGTAGGAAAGCTGTACATCGTCGGGCAGTAGCGCCTTCATTTCCGGCAGTTTGGCTTTGAGTGCACCCACTACACTCATGGTCGATGCGTCGGCACTCTTGGTCACGGGGATATACACCGACCGTTTTCCATTGACCAGGGCGTATCCAACCGTAATGTCAGTAGCATCTTCAACCGTCGCTACGTCATGCAAAAACACGGTGGGTCCTACGCCTTTCCGCAGGGGGATATTCATGAACTCATCTACTTTGGCCAGGACCGTATTGCTGGGCGTCATGACGGTATAATCGCCCATCTGAACGCTACCGGCGGGTGAAATCTGGTTGTTTTTCACTACCGCCTGTACAATCTCGTCGGGTGTCAGTTCGTAGCTGCGCATCCGTTCGGGGTTGACTTTAACAACAACGGTACGTTCATTTCCGCCAAACGGTGGAGGTGCCGATGCGCCCGGAATCTGGGAAAACAGCGGCCGAATGCGGGTTGATGCTAAATCCTGCATTTCCCCCAGCGACGCCCGGCGGCTGCTAAACACCAACTGCCCAACGGGTAAGCTCGACGCATCGAACCGAACAACAGTGGGCGGCACAGTGCCGGGCGGCAGGTAGTTCATCACGCGGCTGACCTGGTTGGCCACCTCGCCCGATACCTGCGCCATGTTGACATCTTCGTAGAAGGTACATTTGACCAGACAAAGGCCCTGAATATTTTTCACCTCTACGTTCTTAATCCCTGATACGTATAGCAACTGATTCTGGTAACGCGTAGCGATGAAGCCTTCCATTTGGGCGGGCGTCATGCCACCGTAGGGCTGGGCAATGTAAATCGTAGGCAGGTTCAATCGGGGAAAAATATCCACCGGAATCTGCAAAAGGGCCAACACCGCGAACAAGACAATTCCTGCCAGCGCGACAATGACGGTAATGGGTTTGGCTAAAGCAGCTTTAATCATGACAGTTGAGTTAGCGGGGAAGTTGTTGGAGGAACGAGTCCAGATCACCGGCGGTAGCGGCCCGTAACAATAAGGCACGCCATACGCTGTTAGTTACCAGCGCCTGATCGACCTCGGCCCGGTTGAGTAGCGCATTGGTTTGGGTTAATGCCTGAATATTATCCAGCCCAGATTCGTACCGAGCCTGCGATTGACTGTAGGCCTGTTTGGCCGCATCCAGCTGAAGAGGTGCCTGCTGGGCGCGTGCCTGAGCCAGTTGCAACTGCAGGATCGCATTTTGACTGGCAGCCTGAATGCCTAAGGCTTGTTGATCATAGACCTGCTGGTTGGCATTAATACGTTCCTTTTGGGCTGATAGCGCGTATTTGGTACGCCATAAATCAGTAGGCCGCCAAATGGCCGTGACCCCAACAATGTAATTGAAGGAACGTAGCGGTAGCCCAGCTCCTAACGACGGATCGATGCGGAACGTACCATCCGGTTGCGCCCCTTCACTAATGCCCGAACCGCGTCCCTGAAGCGAACCGAGCAGCGAAATGGACGGTAACGCAGTCGATTTTATCAAAGTTTCGCTTGCTCTGCCCAGATCAATATTCTTTTGAAATACCCGTAACTGCGGATGGAGTGCCGGATTACTACCGGGTAATTGGGCCAGTTGTGGCAGTTGATTGTAAAACACCAGCGAGTCCAGCTGCACTGTCGGATTCGGCTGCCCGATCAATTCAGTCAGGCGAAGCACCTGCTGCTGAGCTAATTGCTGACTTTCCAGTACTTGCAATTGAGCGCGAGCCACTTCGGTGTTCGATACGGCGCTGTCGATACCCGGACGAAGTCCCCCTTCGGTACTGGCTCGGATGATTCGTTGTAGTTCCTGCGCCCGTTGTAGATTAGCGGTTTGCAGGGCTACCGATTTTTGGGCGTTGAGTGCCATCAGATACGCATCGCAGACGCGTACCTGATGCGTAAATAACTCACCTTCGTAATCAGCCTGCGCCTGTTCAACGGCTAAGCGTGCCTGATCACGTCGGGCTTGTCGGCGTCCGAACGTAACGGCTTCCCAGTCAACGACCATTGATGCCGCACTGGTCCAGGCGGGGTTCATATTAAACCCATCGGTGCGCACACCAGAAACAGGCAGGAGCAGTCCACCGTTGGAAACGTAGGCTCCGCGCACTTGATTGGACGTAGCGTTCAAAGTCTGCGCCTGAACGCCAGCCTGAGGCAGCAGTGCCATATTTAAAGCCTGCGCGTCGGCTTCGGCGGCCCGAATATTGGCCAGTTTACCGCGCAAACTAGGGTAATTCGTTCGGGCCAGTTCCAGCGCTTTGTATAAGGTCAGTGGGTTGTTGACAGTCGCAGCTGGATTAGCAGGTTGTGCTACACTTTGGCTAGTCCAGAAGCCGACGAAAGCGATGAAAAGCCACGTATATCGATTCTTCCGGCTGTACATAAGCATTATTTAATGGATAATGCCAAAGCTACGGGCCGGATATTAGAGCGAAATTAGAGCCAGATTAGTTATTATTAGAATTAGGCGGGCCGCAAAGGCAGGATGACCTCTGTAATGGTTCCTCCGCCGGAACGGGGGCTTAGTTGAAGACTACCCTGATGCAGGGTAATGATTCGATACGCCAGGGTTAGCCCAATGCCAAATCCACCAATTGACTGCACGTTAGACCCACGTACCAAAGGCAGTAGAACGCGCTCTTCTTCGCCGGGCGAAAGACCAATGCCCCGATCTTCAATGCGGATACGCGCCCGTTCTTCCGTATCCATTTCCAGACATACGCTAATCGGCTGGCCGCTGGAATACTTGGCCGCATTGTCCAGGAGATTCAACAGAGCCGTTTTCAGTAAATAGGCATTCCCCCATACCGTAACTGGGGTGGGTTGTTCAAGAACACCGTCGCTTAGCTGCACCGACAAGGATTGTCCGGCGCGTTGTTGGCCAAGTGTATCGGCGGCATCGAGAACGATCTCGACCAATTCAAGCCGTTGCCGGTCTAGCTGAGCGTCAACGCCGTCGATACGAGCCAATTGTAACAGCCCGTTGGATAAAGCTGTCAGTTTATCCAGTTCGGTAACTGCCTGAGCCATACCCCGCTTAAGGTTATCCGCATCAGTATCGTAAATCAGCGAGGTTTCCAGCCAGCCTTTGATCGTCGTTAAAGGGGTTCTTAACTCATGGGAAGCCTGTGCAATAAACGAGCGTTGATTCTCGACTAATCGTTCCTGTCGCGTAAGTAAGTCGTTGAAAGCCTGCGCCAATACGCCCACTTCATCGCGGGGATTATCCGCTCGCAATCGGAACGGTAACGTAGTGGCTGCGGGCGTAGAAATCTGATCAATCAGGTGGTTCAGCGGTTTGAGCGCCTGTCGGGAGAAAAAATAGCCCAGTAAAAGAACCAGACCAATAGCGACAAAATTACCCACGATAAACAGATCGCGTAAATCCTTTTGGCGTTGATATCCATCCTGATCATAGGCCGTCGCGATGGCTACGTATTCATTCCCATCCGGCGAGGGCGATACACCCGCATAGGTTAAAGCGACCCCATCTTTCGGATAGGTATGACCGGGACTTTCGTATTGAAACCGAATCAGTCGTTCCCGGCGAATCCGCCCGCGAAAGGCCGAATCGGACACAAAATCATTGTCATTGGTTCGCTGGCTGGTGTAAATCAGGCTATCCGTAGGAGAATACACAAACTCAACTTGCTCGGGCATAGACGTAATTACACTACCCGCTACGGATCCTCTGAGCGTTAACAGTTGTTCGGTTACACGCGCTTTACGCTCTAGCCGGTCTTCAATGGATCGTTGCCGGAAGCTGGCGTAGGTGCTGTATACATACACCGAAAAAATAATCAGTATACTCGCAACCAGCGACGAAAACCACAGAATCAGCTTGTGTTTGATCTGCATAACTAGCCTCGTAAAACATAACCCATTCCGACAACCGTGTGTAACAATTTCGGGCTGAAGTCTTTGTCAATTTTCTTGCGCAGGTAATTGATATACACCTCAATAACATTAGTGTTGGTATCAAAATGCAGATCCCACACTTTCTCGGCAATATCGACCCGGCTCACGGTACGGCCCTGATTAATCATCAGGTACTCCAGCAGAGAGTATTCGCGCGCCGTCAGCTCGATCCGCTGATTAGCACGTGTAACCGAGTGTGCTTCCGTGTCGAGTTCAAGATCGCACACACGTAGTACTGTTTTCAAACCTGTAAAGGCGCTATTTCGTCGGGCTAAAGCTTTTATACGTAGCATCAACTCGCGAAACTCAAATGGTTTGACCAGGTAATCGTCGGCACCTGCACCAAATCCGCTTTCTTTATCGGGTAGACTATCCAGGGCAGTTAATAATAATACCGGCTGCCGGGGGACCTCCTGTTTAATTCGTCGGCACAAGTCGAATCCGTTGATATAGGGCAGGTTAACGTCCAGTACAATAACGTCGTAGGTGTTGTTATCCGCCAGTCGCTGACCCATCTGTCCGTCATAAGCTACGTCTATTTCATAGCCCTCGCTCTCAATACCTTTTCGAATAAACGATGCCAGACTAACCTCATCTTCAACCAGTAATATCTTCATGAATATTGTGGGCGCAACTCAGCACTTTCCTAGGTAAAGAAGCTAGTTAGTTTTATATCTAGAATGATAAATGTACGAAGGTATAAAATGTTACTGCACTATTTGTTTACCCTAAACTTCATACTCCTGCCTCATTGCCCGTGCTATTTCATTCCTTTTAAACATGCAGTCCACATTAAGCTGTTTGCTGATTGACCGAAAATGTTACACCGAGTTTTCGTCTATTAGTAGCCGGTCGGGTCATCCTATTCATCTGAATGAAATCAACCAGAATATGTCCTAACTACCTAGTAAATCTCCTGACTAATGGATTGAAGAAACATTTACTTGAGTCGAAGCCTGAGCGTCGGGAATACGTTAGCTGAGTTTTCATTTACGTATCAGGCGGTTTACGTACTTCTTCTATTCTATGCAGGACCTGATTTAACTACCGTTAAATCACTTCACTGCGTATAATTTCAGTGAAATTCACCCACTAATTATCTTCAATTTTCTTTATCATTTGTTCTCTGTAACCTATTTTACTTAATCAAGAAATCAATGGCATCTTGGGCAGTCGATACAGCAGTTTTTAATGCAAGGAATACCATTAGTCCCCTTCAATATGGAGAGGGAGCCTGCGCAGCGCACGTTCGCGCATCCCTTGAAGCAGCCGGCATTTATATTAGCCGACCTGCTTCTAATTCGGCTAAAGATTATGGTCCATCCTTGCTAGGTGCCGGGTTTAGAGATATAGGACAGGCTATTACCTGGATACGTGGTGATGTGGTGGTATTTCCAGCAGTACCCCGCCATCCGGATGGACATATTGCCATCTATGATGGGGTACATTGGGTATCTGATTTTGTCCAACCAAGTATACTTGCTAACCGACAAGATTATAAAGGTGCTTCTTACAAAGTCTATCGAAAAGATTAATACGTCAGCCTGGCAGATGACGGTTCATTTTAACGTAACGCTCCACCTTCGATAAGTCCTTTAGTTGATACGTATTGTCGAAAACGTAATCACACTAATCGGCGGTATTTTTCAGGGTCACTTTCACTTTTTCGGTGAGGATTCCTTCTTCTACAAAAAGCTTATAACCCATTGGCGTGTGCACTACGTTAATTATCCTTGTTTTTTCAATCTCGATTATCGCTCTACTTGAGACGAATAAATAACCATGTTTCAACCATAGTAACACTATTGTCCCCTATATTACTTCAGCGGAACGATGACAAGTAGAAATCGATGAAAACGTATCAATCTAAAGTAGGACTTGAGCTAGCTATTCCCCTGTCTGGCTTGTTTGTTGGTTTAGGTAGCTTGATGGTCTACAAAGGGCTTTGGGCAGGAACAGGTATTATTCTGATTGTTTCACTGCTCATTCTGCACTTGTTTATGACTACACGCTATAAACTGGACAAAAATAACCTCAACATTCAATCAGGCTTTTTCTTTCACAAAGAGTTGCCTGTTGCTTCCATCAAAAAGATCATCGAAACCCGAAACCCCATTAGCTCCCCTGCTCTCTCGTTAGATCGAATTGAATTAATCTATAACCGATTCGATAGTGTGCTACTCTCTCCTGAAAACAAGATGGACTTCATCGCTGAACTGCTTCGTCGAAAGCCAGACATTGAAGTTCGGCTAAAGAATAGGATGTAAGCACAAACACTGAGGCCAGAGCTTATTTTAATTTCAGCGATACTAAATTCACAAATCCCCCAATTGAGCGGAAGTGATTATCAGTAAATCTGCCATTTATCAAAACGATACGTTGTCTACGAACTAATTCGTTCTCGTTAAAACAATGGTAATCGCTCAACTCGATTTTGGAACATACGCCAGATTTTTCGTCCATTCTTCTCCACATCGCTAAGCATATTACCCTTACCCAACCAGAGGAGGAGCTGTTCGTCTCTATGCTGCGGGTGAAGAAGGTGAAACGTAAACAGCTGATCGAGCAACCTGGATTTGTCTCCACGCATCGCACGTACGTTGTGGCCGGAGCTTTTAGAGCTTATTTTGTCGGTCCTGATGGACAAGAACACACGCTTTCATTGGCTGTTGATGACGGAATGGTCGGTGATCCGGGCAGCTTCCTCTTACGACAGCCGGCCACACTATTTGTGGAAGCCCTAGAAGAGAGTACCATTATCCAGTGGAGTTATGAGAGCGAACAACTGTTACTGGAAAAAATACCGCAGTTTGCCGTGGCTATGATGCGAAGAGCGCAACTGATTGCCCTCACCATCCAACAACGAGTGATTGCTCAGTTGAGCCAGACCGCTGAAGAACGCTATGACGAGTTTGCTCAAAATCATCCCCTACTGCTTCAGCGTATACCCCTTTACATCATTGCCTCCTACCTGGGCATGAGCCGCGAGTTTCTTTCCAAAATCCGCCAGCAAAAAGCAAAAATAAAGAAACTCAACTAAATGAAGGTGAACTAGTTCACCTTCATTTAGTAATCTAGTTCACAGACCATATCAAGCCCTTGTCTGAACTTTGCTACGTAATTATAAGCGAGCTAAATCAGATAAGTATGAACGATTATAAGACTGAATTCGAAGGCAAAAAAGTCCTGATTACGGGCGGCTCAAAGGGCATCGGAGCGGTTACGGCGCAGCGCTTACTCGATGGTGGAGCTACTGTAGTTGTATCGGCCCGTTCCCGGCACGAACAGACGCCCACTGGGGCTACATTCATTCAAGGTGATGCTAGCACCTTATCGGGTGCAACGGCTATCGCCGAGGAAGCATTAAGAATTTTGGGTGGTTTAGATATTCTAGTCAATAATGTGGGGGCAACCACGCCCATTTTGCCCGGCATTGAGTCGATTACCGATGAGGACTAGCTGAACTCGCTGATGATCAACTTTATGAGCGCTGTTCGGATGACAAAGCCCTTGTTAGAGGCACTCCGGCAAAGTGGTTCGGGAGCCATTGTGAACATATCAGCGGGCGGTCTGCTACCTTTTCATGGTTTTTTGGCCCATTACGGAGCTGCCAAAGCCGCTTTGGATAGCTATACTGGTTCATTGGCTAGAGAGCTTGCCCCCGCTGGCGTACAGGTCAACTTAGTAACGCCTGGTGCCATTAAAACGGAGGGAGGAGATGAAGGCCGGAAATTATTAGCTACCGGCATGGGCATTACGGTAGATCAACTATTTGGGTCAATACCCCTTCGCCGGATAGGTACAGCACAGGAAATGGCCGAGATGATTGCCTTTCTAGTCTCGGAGCGGGCTTCCTACGTGACTGGACATGATCACTTTGTCACAGGTGGTTTTGGCGATCTGGTTTAATTGACGATTCTATTGATTATACATAATTTGTTCACCAATTGACCAATTGAATCATGAAAAATAAGCAGTTAAATGTGATTGTCCGTTTTGAGCTAAAGGCAGCCGAACTTGACTCCCTAATTTCCCTTATCCGGAATTTTTTCGAAAAAGAAGTCAGTCGCTTTCCAGGGTTTGTTTCAGCTAAAATTCATCAAAATGAGGCAGGAACTGTCTTGATCAACTACGCTACCTGGGAATCTACCGAGCATTTTCAACAGTTTGTAACGGAATTGGCCAGCATTTCTCCAATTGCTCAACAGATCCAGGCTTTTCATCCTACACAAGACATGGTTTTCGAAGTCCCCTTGTAAAAGCAGAGATGTAATCAAAAGAAGGATTCAGAGGTCTGTCTGAATCCTTCTTTTGATTTAGTTTTCCCAGAAACCTAAAAAATGAGACAAGACAACTTTATAACTTTAGTAGCTATACCCATCAAAAGGGCAGAAATGATTCAATATATTCTACTAATTTCTATACTTGTAACTCATTAATTAACAATCATAAATTACTCCATGAAACACCTGTTTACACTTCTGTTTTTAGTACCTGTATTATGTCTGGGGCAGCAAGCCACGAATGTGGTGTTATCAGCGAATTCGATCACGCCAGCTAATTATAATACAATAATTGGGCTTTACGCTGGCAATTCCAGTATGACTGGCGAATACAACACCATGATTGGAGTTAGTTCAGGTGCTCTCAATACAACAGGTTATTTAAATACGTTTGTCGGTTATGCAACCGGCAATGCCAATACTACAGGCTTCGGCAATGCATTTTTTGGTCATGGGGCCGGTGCTGCAAATACTGTTGGCATCGCTAACACGTTTATAGGAAACGGTGCAGGGAATTCTAATACATCCGCTCAGCATAATACATTTATAGGAGGAAGTGCAGGCGTTAAAACCACTACAGGGCCCTATAATTCATTTATAGGAAATCGTTCTGGCTTCAATAATACAGTCGGCTTTGGGAATGCCTTTGTGGGCTACGAAGCGGGATATTTAAATACGTCAGGTATCTATAACGCTTTTTTTGGTTATGGGGCAGGGTATGACCATACTATTGGAGATAGTAATGTTATGATAGGCCCTTTATCTGGTGCGTCAGTTACCTCGGGCAGCCAAAATGTGCTTATTGGTTACAAGAGTAAGGCGTCAAATAATTTACAAAATGCCTCGGCCATTGGCTCCAATTCCCTTGTTAATGTAAGTAATGCAATAGTTCTAGGCGATACAGCGAAGAACACCAAAGTCGGTATTGGTATCACCGCCCCTCAATTTCCTCTCGATGTTCGCGGCATCATCAACCTCCGTAACAACGGTACCATCAAGTTTTCTCACCTCTCCAACCCCTTCCTACGTAACGGCTACACCGATCAGTTTCTGACCGTCAACGAAGAAGGAGAAACCGTACTTGCCCACCATCGACTACGTATCGATAATGTCAATCAATGGAGCGATAAAGTATTCTCGCCAATGTATAAGCTAAAGCCACTTGCCCAGGTGGAGCTGTATATTCAACAGCACGGCTATTTACCAAACATACCCTCGGCAGAGCAGGTTGTCAAAGAAGGAATTGATCCGGCCAAAATGGATGCCAAGCTACTGGAAAAGATTGAAGAACTGACGCTTTACAGTATTGAACAGGATAAGAAAATCAAAAAGCAGGAAGAACGTATTGAACAGTTAGAGCAAATCGTTAAACAGTTGTTTGAGAAAAAATAAACCAAGTAAAATTTAACAAAGACCATTCTGAACAGGATGGTCTTTGTTTTTACACTCCCCTATCCAGTTGAGTCTATTCCTACTATTGTTTCAGTAATGTTATAGTTAATTAACAAATAAATCGCTACAAATCAATGATTTATAGCGATTTATAAAATTATCAAAGTGGCCCTGCAGGGACTCGAACCCCGACGAACGGTTCCGAAGACCGTCATGCTATCCATTACACCACAAGGCCGTGGCTACCCAACCGCTCCACATAAACGTATTGAGTAAGCATATTAATCAGTTAGCCATGAAAAAAATCCTTCATTTTGTCGAAGAAGCCTTTTTCATTTTTGTTCGGTTTGGGCTGAAAGTTAGGCGAATGACGTAACTTTTCCAACAACGCTTTTTCCTCAGAGGTAAGTGATTTTGGCGTCCAGACGTTTACGTGCACCAATTCGTCGCCACGACCGTAGCCGTTCAATTCCTTGATCCCTTTTCCTTTAAGACGCAGTATTTTACCGCTCTGTGTCCCTGGTTCCAGCGTGATACGTGCCTTACCGTCGATGGTCGGAACTTCAACACTCATACCGATGGCGGCATCCACAAAGTTCACATAGAGATCAAACACTACGTTGTTACCATCGCGTTTGAGTTCGGCGTCTTCTTCCTCTTCGATTACAATAAGCAAATCGCCAGCTACTCCCCCGCGTGGTGGTACGTTCCCTTTACCCCCCACCGACAGTTGAATACCTTCGGCTACCCCTGCCGGAATTTTGATTGGAATTACATCTTCCTGTAGCACACGGCCTTCGCCAAAACAAGCTTCACAACGGTCGGTTACGAGCTTACCTTCGCCGTTACAGGTTGGACACGTACTGGTCGATACCATCTGACCTAGCATGGTATTCACCACTTTACGGGTTTGGCCGGTTCCATTACAGGTTGAGCAGGTTTGCACGGCGGTTCCATTTTTAGAACCGTTACCTCCGCAAGTGTTACATGTTACGTGCCGCTTGACTTTAATTTTCTTTTCAACGCCATTGGCAACTTCCTGAAGGTTTAGCTTCAGTTTAATACGTAGGTCGGAGCCACGACGTACACGCTGACGGCCTCCTCCTCCGTTGGCCCCCCGGAAGAAGCTGCCAAAGGGCGAATCGTCGCCAAATACGTCGCCAAACTGACTGAAAATATCTTCCATGGTCGGCCCGCCCGCGCCATAACCACCAGCCGCTCCGCTCATTCCTGCATGACCGAATTGATCGTATCGAGCTTTTTTCTGCGGATCGTTCAACACGTCATAGGCTTCAGCCGCTTCCTTAAATTTTTCTTCGGCGGTGGGGTCGTTGGGGTTTTTATCGGGATGGTACTTAATGGCCATCTTCCGATACGCCTTTTTCAAGTCCTCTGCCGATACGTTCTTATCAACCCCTAAAATTTCGTAATAATCGCGCTTCGTTGCCATGTATATTGATGCATGAAGTATGATATAGGATATGTAGTCGTGAAGACTGTCATACATTCTGTATTATACTTCATACATTATTTTTAACTTCCTACTATCACTTTTGCAAACCGGATGACTTTATCATTGAGGTAATAGCCTTTTTCAATTTCATCAATGACTTTACCTTTCATATCCTCACTAGGGGCCGGGAATTGGGTAACCGACTCATGTAGATCGGCGTTGAACGGCTCTCCTTTTGAGGTCATCGGTTTAAGTCCTTTGCTTTCCAGTGTTTTAAATAATTTATTGTAAATCAGCGATACACCTTCTTTTACCGCTATTACGTCGTCCGTATTATCGATGGATTGCATGGCCCGCTCGAAATCATCAACGACCGGAATCAACGCCTGTAGCAAGCCTTCGTTAGCGCTGCCAATGAGATCTAATTTTTCCTTGGCCGTACGACGACGGAAATTCTCAAAATCAGCGTATAAACGGAGATATTTATCTTTCAGTTCGGCTACCTCACTGCTGGTTTTAGTTGTGCTCGTGGGTGCAGATTCAGTATCAGCAACTACGTCATCCGTCACCTCTACATCAGCTACTTCTTCGGACTCTCCGCCGTTAATGTTGATGGCTTCGTCAGTTGTCAGGTTGTCAGGTTGTTGCGAGTTGGCAGACGCTTTTTCGTCCATAATGTCTTTATTTTCCATTGATGAGCTTCTATTTCGCTTCCAGAAAT
Source organism: Spirosoma flavus (assembly GCF_054778555.1). Taxonomy (NCBI): domain Bacteria; kingdom Pseudomonadati; phylum Bacteroidota; class Cytophagia; order Cytophagales; family Cytophagaceae; genus Spirosoma; species Spirosoma flavus. The sequence goes on along the minus strand of NZ_BAAGZL010000002.1, from coordinate 227,598 downwards.
TCATACGCAAAGATGGGCAAAAGAATGGCCAAAACCACATTTCCTGACAAGTTGACATTATCTGACCCGTAATGTATGCACCGCACGGACGTACCCGCAGGATTTTCTGGATTTAAACGACTTATAGGATTTAAAAGTCAGATTTAGTCGTTTTAGTGGAAATAAGGAATAGCATTCATTATTAATCATTCATACCCCGTGCACGCGACTGCTCATCATTATACCCAACTAATCAAGGCCAAAGCTGCTGCAATCGGTTTTGACTTTTGTGGTGTAGCGAAAGCTGATTTTCTGGAAGGCGAAGCGCCCCGACTGGAAACCTGGCTCAAAAACGGAATGCACGGTCAGATGAATTACATGGCCAACTATTTCGATAAACGACTCGACCCAAGACTCTTAGTCGATGATGCAAAATCAGTAATTACAGTCCTGCTGAATTATTATCCGGACGAAAAATTGCCGGAAGGCAGCGATGATTTAAAAATCTCAAAGTACGCATATGGAGCTGATTACCACTACGTTATTAAAGATAAGCTAAAAGAATTATTGGCATATATCCACAACGAGATTGGCGAGGTTGGCGGTCGGGCGTTTGTCGATTCGGCACCGGTTATGGATAAAGCATGGGCGAAACGCGCGGGTTTGGGCTGGGTGGGAAAACATACCAATCTGATCAACCGCGAAATAGGTTCGTTCTTTTTCATTGGCGAGCTGATTCTCGACCTTGAACTGGAACCCGACGGTCCCATTACTGATTATTGCGGTACGTGTACGCGCTGCATCGACGCCTGCCCAACCGATGCCATTGTGGCGCCCTACGTAGTGGATGGCAGTAAATGTATCTCCTATTTCACCATTGAACTAAAAGAAGCCATTCCTGAAGATGTTCGGGGGAAGTTTGACAACTGGATTTTTGGCTGCGATATCTGCCAGGATGTCTGCCCCTGGAATCGATTCGCCCGCCCTCATCAAACCAACGACTTTAATCCAAATCCGGAACTCACTACGTTCACAAAAAAGGATTGGCTCGAAATAACGGAAGACGTTTTCCGGGAAATTTTCCGGAGATCGGCGGTGAAGCGAACCAAACTGGACGGATTGAAACGAAATATCGCTTTTGTCAATTCTGCTACGTAGTAAAATGTTAAAGGGTTGTACGGTCGTAAAGTCAGATAAACTTATACGCTTCTACTAAGCAATTCTACAACTCTATAATTCAACAGCTTTAAAACTCTCTTTACAAACCTGACCCAGTCGCCAAACTTCTTCATACGTATTATACAAGGGTGTGGGAGCCAGTCGAATGCAATCCGGTTCGCGCCAGTCGCCGATGATACCCTGTTCGGTGAGGTAATTAAATAAAGATTTCCCGTTTTTACGTACCAGCAAGGAAAGCTGACAGCCCCGTTGGTTAGGATCGTCGGGCGTTAAAAGTTGAATAGCTGAAATGGGAGTCAATACATGTTCCAGAAAACCAGTTAGCTGTTCACTTTTCTGACGTAGCGCAATCATACCTGCTTCCGCCGTTATGGATAAGGCCGCCCGATGCAGCGCTAGCGACAAAATATTAGGTGTACTTACCTGCCAACCATCGGCGCCGGGTGCGGGTATAAAACCGGGTGTCATGGCAAAGCGCTCGTCCTCTCGATACCCCCACCAACCTGCTAACCGAGGTAGATTCTGATCATGATGCTTTTCGTGCACATAAACGCCCGACACGGCGCCAGGTCCACCATTCAAGTATTTGTACGAACACCACGTAGCAAAATCGACGCCCCAGTCATGAAGTCGAAGTGGTACGTTGCCGATGGCATGCGCCAGATCAAACCCAACCGGAATGCAGTGTTTTTGCGCCGTTTCGGCAATGGCGGCCATATTATACACTTGTCCAGTATAATAATTCAGGCCACTCATCCAGATAAGCGCCAACGTATCGGCATGTTCGGCGATAGCATGCTGAATGTCAGTAGTATGGATGTATCCCAACGCCTGTTCATCGGCTCGTGGGCCAACTTCTATCAACACATCCGATGGATTCAGTCCATGGTGTTTGATGTGCGTTTCCAGTGCATATTGATCAGAAGGAAAATCGCCTTTGATGGTCAGTATCTTGTATTTTTTTGCCAGATCAGGCGCATCCTTGCGAGGTGAATTCAGCCAAGGACGGTAAAATGAAGCCAGCAAAAGATGCAGGTTAATGGTCAGCGCATTCATCGGGCAAACCTCCGACGGCTTCCCTCCCACTATCTCGGCCAGCGCGTCTTTGCACGTAGCGTGGTAACGTAGCCACGGCTGTTCAGCGGCTTCCGTTACGTCAAACCAACCCTCTACGCCCAGATTTTGCCACGTAGCAAGCTCTTGCTTCAACGCTTCCTGAGCTATTTTTGGTTGTAGACCCAGCGAATTACCACAGAAATAAATCAGTGGTTTTCCGTCGCGTTGGGGAATATGAAACCGGTCGCGAAAGAAACGTAGCGGGTCGATCTGGTCGAGATGCTGGGCAAAAGCAAGTGAATTTTCGTACGTCATGGCTGAAAATTAATAAATCGCTATCTCACCGATGTTGTTTTAACAGCCAGTCATAAATTTCCCTTCTTTCGTAGAGATACTGAATTCCATGCCCTTCCTGTTCCAATCGGCTAAACTTCACCAGACTCCCACAGTCCACAAGGCGTTTCACCAATCGTTCGGTTTCGGAAATAGGTATAACATCATCAGCCGAGCCGTGGAACGTCCAGACTGGTAAATTTTTGATGCGGCAAACCTGAGTCGAATCGTCGCAACCGCCACATAGGGGCACAATGGCGGCAAACGTATCAGGATATTCGACAGCAGTCTGCCAGGTACCGTAGCCGCCCAGGCTGATTCCGGTTAGGTAAATTCGTCTTGAATCGATGCGGTAGTTGGATTTCAGTTCAGCAAGTAAGGGCTCAAACCAGTTATCCGTCGACCAGTATTTACCGTCCGGACATTGTGGTGATGCAACAATAAAATCAAACGACTGCCCTTTTTCAATTTCTTTTGGCAACCCATACCCCTTTAATTTATTCAGATCCTGACCTCGATGAGAGCTTCCGTGCAGATAAATTACCAACGGGTAGTCTGCTTTTTGAGTCGTGTACTCTTTGGGTAAATAAATCAGGTATTTATACTTCTCTTTTTTCTTCCCCGTTGTCTGCCCGGGAGATTGGGTTACAAGTAGTAACAAACATAAAAGTAAAGCAGACGTACATGACAACATTCTCAGTTTTGACCAGCGCATGAACAAAGAAAGGTATTTACAACCAAACAACGGTTTTCGGAATCTTCTACCAAAGCTAAAGCTTTGCGGACGATGCGTTTTTTTGCTACGTTGATTACACTAATAGCGATACGTTCATACGGACAGGCAAAAAAAGAGGTGAAGACCTTCCCAACGTATCAGCAAATAAAACCAGCTTCTTCCGAAATAATTGACTACGTACCGGGTCAGCGCCAAACTGTTTCAACGCGACAAATCGACCTATTGGGTTATCCGGCAGACAGCGTTACGTATGTACTGAACGCTCAGCCAACTACCGACAAAAAGTACGTAAAAGAACTGCTCAGTCGGAAAGATATTGAGATTGGGAACGTAGTGATTGAACGTCCCGACGCTAACGGGAAACGACGTATCATCATCAATTTTACACCACGTTAGCCATCGCTACGTATCAAAAAAGCGGCTCGAAATCAGTTGATTTCGAGCCGCTTTACCAATTCAAAATAGAAAATCTTATTGGTGGTCCATGCCACCATCTTTCTTGCAGCAGCTGGGTAATTTGTTATAGCCAACTTCGTCGGCAACCACCTCATCGGCGTCATAACCTGTTTTGCTGATGTTGGCTTTGAGTTTCGTTACGTCGGTTTTAGCCGGGTTGTACTTGATCGTAACGATTTTGGATTTAACGTCCAGTGTTGCTTCCTTGACACCTTTCTCGAAGCCCAGATTTCGTTCAATGCGGGCTTTGCACATGCCACAAATGGCCGACGTTTTAATTTTTACTTCTTTTTCTTTGTCATCATTAGTCAACGACGTAGCAAAAGCATTACCAAGAAGTACCAGAACGGTTAAACTGGTTAGGAACAGGTTACGTAACATAACAGTAACTGGTTAATTGTGAACTGATAACGTAAATTTATGTCAAAAGGTGCGGTATGTCGCCTAAAGAATCGGGTAAGTCCTGTCATTTGGTACTACGTTTACATTTTATCCATTCGATGCATACTACGCATTGTCATCAGGCTGGGGGTAATGCGTAAATAAATCTCGCCCGATAGCGGCATAGTCCCGTAGAACCGCTGCAACACTGGAGCTGGCATACTACTGGTTAACTGCGCTCCTATCGCCAAATCAGTACTATGCGCCTGTGCTATTCGATAATTCATGCCCAGTGTCAGCGAATTGATGGCATACACGTTGTCAGGCGCTAACTCCAGCAAGAGAGAGCCGGGTTGCAAGTTCAGCTCTCCCACTGACTTTCTAATGTTTTCATATCGTCCGTAGAAAGCCAGTTTATTCCACTGTAGGCTGCTTTCGGCCAGAAAGGAATCTTCCCCTTTGCCATCGTGACTGTTACGTCCCCACACGAAAGCCGAGGTAACGTAGCGGTTCGGTCCTACCGCTTTACTATGCAAAACTGATGCCGTAGTACGTGTTACGTTCTCGTCCTGATGCAGATCTTCCGGGCTTTTAATAAATCCCTGCGAAAATTGCAAAGCCAGCGAGGGCAAGGGATTTACTGACAGTCGATACGAATAACTGTCGAACCGGGGTTTGTCAAGATTATACCGGTTTTCATCCGGTTCGCGACCAGTAAAGGATGAGGCTTCCAATTTGGCCCATTTATACCGAAATCCTGCCGTTGCGACACCGAACAGAATATGCGTAGCATCCTGCCAATGGTGGCCTAAGGGCGCATCGGGAATGTTGAAAGCCGAAATCCGGTGCATAAACGCTGGCGGCCCAAGTGCCGGTTCGCCGGGGTAGCCTACGTAGCCATACAAATCAATGTCTTTGCTAAATGCGTGACTATAACTCACCGACAATTCAGACAGTAAATCGTGCGGGTGCTGTTTATCGACCAGCGGCTGCCCTTTATAGCTTTCCCCCGTTTGAAACAGTAGCGGATAGCCTCCGTTTCCGACAGTTAACGGATCAAGTGACAACATAGCACGTAATTGAATCAGCCCCCGCCGGCCGACTTTACGCTGTGCCATACCCATCACCCAATTAGGCGCACCAAACTGTTGCCCGTAGCCACGCTTATCCGAATTATTGCCGTTCTGGCGCGTATAGCGTAGAAAAACGGCGTAATGCAGCATATAACTCCAGCCTTTCTGGTTCGGATGACTCATGTAGGCATACATGGGTGTGTTGTCGGGATGCCACGACGTACCAGAACCGTTCCGATTCATTGGCAAATAACGAGACAGGCTGTGGGTCATACCCATCGACGTATCCATCGTCAAGCCATAGTTCATCATGGTACCTACTCCATTTTCGCCCATCATCTCCCCCATTTCGTGATGCATGGAATGATGCATGGTTGCTACCGAGTCAGCTTTCGATTTACTCCCCTTTTTTTGAGGTGAAGGCTTAGCTGTTGGCTCATGGTGCTGATGCTGGCCCCAGGCTAAGCTCCCAAGGCCAAGCAACAACACAAATAGTATTCTGTTCATCAGTTTGTTATGTTAATGGCTAATGAAGATGTTTCATTGACTAATCAATTATTCTTCATTAGCCATTTTGCACTTCTTAAGCGCTGGCCGACATGGTCCGGCATTCTTCGGCGCACTTGCGGCAAGCCTCGGCGCAGGCCTTACAGTGAGCATGGTGGTCAGCATGTTTTTCGCATTCGTCGGCGCAGGCTTCGCATACTTCGGCACAGAGCACCATAAAATCACGGGAGAAAGCAGAACCCCTTGCATCGAGCCGACCGCATAGCGAACAAAAATCGACACAGTCGCGGCAGAGTTTGATACAAGCCGTCATGTCATGGCCTTTTCCGTCTTTATCGCCCATTTCCAGACAGGCTGTCAGGCAACGTTCGCAGGCTTCAACGCACGAGAAACAGGTATCTACGTGGCTATGGACGTGGTTCATTGATTCCATAAAGAGTTGAGTTTGTTGACCACCGTTGGTCTAGCAAAATAACCAAGCATAGCCGATAGAGTTTTTACATAATTCCGACTAAGGTGTGCAAAATGCTCTTTGAGACTACCTATATAAGAGGCTAGTCGAAGCTTGGTAGCGGCAGAAATGTCTGTTCCAGAATTTTTTCCAGATCAGCGATGGATACGAAGATGTCTTCCTCTACGTCATGATGAACGTGCCCCAGCTGAATAACATGATGATAGGCCGTATAATTAAGGCCCATTAGTTGGGAGAGATACAAAAAATGGTCGACGATGTATTTCGACGAAAACAATTCAAACAGATGCGTACCGGGTTCACACCAGATGATGTTGGTAAACGAAGCACCATGGGGACCAATAATGTAAGAGGCATTTTTGTAAATACTTACCTGTTCAGCCACCGGCCGGGGTTTATCCTCAATGATCTGAAAATCATACTTTTTCAGCAACTGGATGAGTGCTTCCTCATTGGCAATTCGCCGACGCCCCGACCGACTGACGTAGATACGATTGCGCTCTGTCTGTGAAATATTGAGTTTGCCCTCGACCTGTTTTTTCAACGCCATTATGTCGTCGGGATGGGGGTAGAACCAGTGTCCGCTGTTGCCCATCAGGCATTGTTCAAATAGTAGTTCGGTCTGACGGCTATCGAAAATACGGTCGGGGGTGAAGCCGATTAATTCCAGGAAATCTCGCTCGTAATCCGTTTTAAAGTGCGGGTATGACACCACCGCTTTGGCAAAATCGGCTGGCGACATCGCTTCTTTTATACGACATAGTTTGGCCGCCACCAGTATCGTAAAATCATAATACCCACCCAAAAACACACCATCCAGATAATGCGTAAACGGAATAATTACCGTTGTACGTGCTATCTGATTTCGCTTTGGGGGAGTCAGGAAGTTTTTTATCAGGTGATAATTATTGAAATCAACGCACAGGAGATGTTTATTGAGCAGCACTCCACCGTAAGCCAGTTGCCGCATGGTTAACAATGGCCCGGTGCAACGCCATACGTACGCTGGAAACGAAGTCGCATTTTGCTGCTTAAACATCCGGGTTGGCACCACAGACTGATTGAAAACGTCCGGCAGAAAAACCTCAATCGGCGGACTTTCTCTAAGTAGATAGGGTTCCAGAAAATCGTCACTCTGCTGCTTATCCAGCAACGTAATACCGAAAATACGTAACAGCCGATAAAATATCTTTCGTAGTGACATAGGAATTAACTGACTGTCAATTCAATACGTATCGCTGGTGTTACGTTGCCTCAACCTGACCTAAATATCATCCAGACTCAGCCGCTGTACATCCGTCAGTTTTCGAAACTGCCCCGGTGTATACCCAGTCACCTGCCGAAACTGATTCGACAGATGCTGCACACTGCTGTAACTTAGTCGCCAGGCGATTTCGCTCAGGGTTAGTTCATCGTAACGCAGCCACTCTTTCACTTTTTCAATCTTCAGCGCAATGATGTATTTTTCCAGTGTATGCCCTTCGCTGGTCGAAAACAAACCACTCAGGTACGAATATTCATAGCCCAGCTTTCGCTCCAGAAAAGTCGAATAGTTCTCGGAAGCAAGCCGCTCGCCTTTAAGGTGTTGCACTTCGTTGATGAGCAAAATTTTGATATGCTCCACCAGCGACTGCTTCTTATCGGCCAGCAAATCGAACCCATTTTCCTGAAGTGTTCGTTGCACTTGTTCTATTGACAGATTTTCAGGCCATTTGGTCACGTTTACCTCGCCTAAATCCACTTTCTCCAGGGTAAGTCCCAACTTTTCAAGCTCTTCGCGTACCACCCGTCGGCAGCGATCACACACCATATTTCGGATGAGCAGGGTTGTCATACGTAGTGATTAGTTTTGGGGTTTAAAACGAAAACCTGCGTACACCATCCGACCCGTAATTGGCCCCCAAACCTGTGCTCCGGCGTCGAATCGGGCACTGAATGGGTCATTTGCTGCCACAATCGGGTTTGCCTGTCGGAAGCCCGTCAGATTTTCGCCACCCAGATACACTTCCCAGCCGCTTCGAAAAGCCCGGCTTACCTGAGCGTTCAAATTGTAAAAACCCGGTGCGGATTCGGTTGGCATTGCCTGATACGTGGTGTGAACGTAGCCCTCCCGCAGGTACGGAATTCGCCTTGGCCCATTCCATTGCAACGTAGCATCGACTTTCCATTTGTCATAAGGCAACGCATAAGCCGCATTCACTAAAACCCGGTCGCGGCTAATCATCATGCGGGGAAGCAGTCGCTCTTCGCCAAATGGACCGCCCATGCTTTGCCGTACGTCGAACAGGCGGTAAGCGGCCTTAACCTCCACCCGTTTGGCCGGCTGTAGGTTCAGTTCTGCCTGAAAACTATTGGCGTATGAGCGTGCTTTTGCGCCAAATTCGCTCAGGTTATAAAAGAAAAGCTCTCCAGGATGTTCGATATCGACAATGAGTTGATTCTGGAAATCAGTGCGGTAATAATCCAGCACCAGCGACGCTTTTTTACCCAGCAGACTAAAATCATTGGTTAAACTAAGCCCGTAATTCCAGGATGATTCAACCTGCAACTGTTTCGTCAGCACCACAAAACGCGAACTGACCAGATACCCAAAATTTTCGGCAAACGGGTTGGCTGTCCGAAAGCCTCGTCCTGCCGATGCCCGTAACGTAACACTCGGGCTCAGGTTGTATTTTAGGTGCGCTCGGGGAGTAAACTGCGTACCGAACAGGTTATGAAAATCGACGCGCCCCCCCAATACCAGTGTCAGTTTTTCAGGATAAGTATACGTGTATTCCAGAAACGCGCCCGGCACCGACTCCGTCCGCAGATAGTTCAGCGTGCGGTACAATTCCTTGTAATCGTCGAGCAGATAACTCAGTCCGGCTTTAAAACTATTGTTCGTGTTGCCAATAATGCTCTGGTAAATCAGGTTGGCGTAAAACGTCTGCTGGCGACCGTTGTACGGTACGTAGCCGAAATTGGCGGTTTGCTCATGGTGTACACCGTTCAGGATAAAGCCGAGTCCTTTGTAGGGTTTGTCGGGGTAAAGCTTCGCCGTTTTGGAGAAGAATTCCAGCCGCTTTGTTACGTTCCCAAACTGATACCGTGTATTCCCAAACCGACTAAGTTGACCACCGTCACGATCTTCGTACAAAGCCTTAACACCTACCTGCCCCATGAATCGTTCACCATCATATTTATAGCGGTTAACAGCGTTAACCTGCGTGTATAGTGGTAAATCGCGGAATCCGTCGCTATTCTGATCCAGTTCGGAACGTAGCGTACTGGCGTGTCCAAGCAGCCCAACGCTCCACTTTTTACTCAGCGGTTTCGACCAGTTGGCATTGCCTTCAACCCGTCCGAAGCTGTTGACGTAGCCATTCAGAAACAGCTTGTCCGTTGCATCTGATTTCTGAAGCTCTACGTTCATCTGACCGCTCATCGACTCGTACCCGTTCACCACCGAGCCGGCTCCTTTACCTACGTCGATGCTCGTGATCCAGGTGCCGGGTATATAACTTAAACCAAACGTAGTGGCCAGACCTCGAATCGCTGGAATATTTTCGACATTGGTTTGAACATATTGCCCCCCCAACCCCAGAAACTGAATTTGTCGGGCGCCCGTAACCGCATCGCTAAACGATACGCTGACGGAGGCATTGGTTTCGAAACTTTCGGAGAGGTTGCAGCAGGCAGCCTTCGCCAATGTCCGTTGCGTAATAAATTCAGTATGGATTGGATTAATCTGGTCGATTTTCCCGGGCGAACCGGAAATGGTCACCTCCTGAAGCGTTCGCTCACTACGTAGCGTGGCGGTAATGTCTGACGCTGGATTCGTAATGGTTAACGTATCCGATTGAAAACCAACGTAGCTAATAACCAATTGGCGAACGGTGGGATGAAGCATTACCCGAAACCGACCATCGGCCCCCGTTACGCCACCTGATCGAGTTCCAAGCCACAAAACTGTAGCACCCACCAGGGGTACTCGTTTATTTTTTACTAGTTCGCCCACACTACCCCGAACATTTCGAACTACGGTACGTAACGTATCAGGCTGACTGGCAACTGTTTGTATAGAATCGGACTGCGCCCAGGCCGGCAGTGTAACCGCCAGGGCAATCCAGAGAAAAAAGTAACGCATATGTTCGTTGATTTTGTAAAAGATAGTATACGCTCGTGATAAAATCACCAGCAAATCCCTCAAAATCAACGTATCATATCAGCAAACACTGAGCCAGCTTCAGAATATCGCGCCCGGAAAGCGATAAAGGGGGAGAGAAAATGGGCGTTGAAGCTGACGTTTCTGTATAAATCCAGTCGGTCAGCCAGGCCAGCAACGTAACAGCAATCGTATCAATCGGCTGACTAATTGCCTTGATACATTTAGCCGCCAACTGACTCAGCGATGACGATACATCAACGTTTTCGTAATACTGACTATCCTGACAGCATTTGTCGCGTTCAATTCTCGTCTGATCGGTTGGTGGCGTTTTTTTATGCGTAGTACATGATTTTGGCGGTTTCACATCGGAGAAAGCAACCACCATCGTTTTTTTCTTGCCCCGCATCTGACACGAGTGCTCAACCAGCCCGAAGCCGGTACTGCTCAGCAGCACCACGACGGCCATCACTACGTTGAACACCTGGAACAGAATACGTTTCATAGGGGCAAATATCCACAATTGCGGGGATTCGACGCAAGGGGCGACAACGGAAAGGCCGGAATTATGTAAAACGGGGCAATGAATCCTATAAAAGGTATGATGTATGAATTATGCCAGGATAAACCGGTCCACAATATCTCATACATCATACTTCATAGATCACTTATACGGTTTCCGGCTCAGGGCTTACCAACTCACTGAGGGGGCGCAGATTGCGGGAAGCCTCCTCCGAATAGGGGAAAATATCGAGAATTTTCGTTACGTTCACATCGGTGATTTCGAACGGATCGAGGGCGGTTTTGAGGCTTATTTCAACGAATTCATAAGCCTGTTTAACGTTTTCGGCATTCACAAGCATTACACTTGGCGTTTTCTTCTGTTTGCCGCTACGTTCATCTTCAGTAATGAACATGGCTTTAACCTTAAACCAGGTTTCGCCACCGTCTTCATTATGAAATACATCCGCCAGTTTCATGCGGTTGATGTTGGTAATTTCAAAATCAGGTGTGTTAGCCGCAATTTCCTGATATAGGCGCGTTTCGGCGTCGGTATAGCTAACGGCGTCAACCAGATAGGCTTCCGTTACGGATTTTTGCTTAATAAACTCTTCATTTCGGGTGCCGACATTCGAGTCGTCGATAGGCTGCTGATAGCGGATTTTTCCGAGAAACCAGTTTGGCATTTTTATGAATTTTGATACAAATAGATAACAAAAATACGGGGGTAAAGGTGCCGAAAAATACAGTCAAAAACCAGGTTAATCAGGCTTATTTAGGTGTAATTATTAACTGGTTATTGTACGTCCGTCGAACCTGTCAGGCCCACCCAGGTAGTAGGCTGATTGCTCAGAAAAAGCTGCTGACAGTCACTATCAATCTTGGCTACCTGTCACTAACTCTACTGAACTTGTTGTACTATTGTGCTGCTACGTGCATTGGCTATACTGAAGCACACTATCGACAACCTGTATGAAAAATATAATCCTGATTCTGATCATTTCATTACTAGCCCTTTCGACTCATGGCCAGGCCATTACGGGCCAATGGTTTGGCGCGCTACGTATTCCGGGCAATCAACAATTACGATTGGTCTTCAATATATCGAAAACTGACAATGGCTATTCGGCCACGATGGACAGCCCCGACCAGGGCGCCAGGGGCATACCCGCTACGTCGATCAGCTTCGAAGACCCTAAGTTGAGTATTGCGTTAAAAAATCTCTCCATCGAATACGCTGGTGAACTCAAGGGCGACAGCATTGCCGGTACGTTCAAACAGGGCAATTTTTCATTGCCCTTGACGCTCTCGAAAAAAGAAATAGCGAAAAAGGTAATCGCTCGACAGCAGGAGCCAAGCAAGCCATATCCTTATTATTCTGAAGATGTTACGTTTGATAATACATCAGCGAACATTACCTTGGCCGGTACGCTAACGCTCCCAAAAAAGGAAGGGAATTTTCCGGCTGTTGTCCTCATTACCGGCAGTGGGCCGCAAAATCGTAATTCTGAACTGGTTGGCCATAAGCCTTTTCTAGTACTTTCTGATTATTTAACCCGCAATGGTATTGCCGTGCTACGTTACGACGATCGGGGTGTGGCTGAATCGAAAGGAAATTTCAGAACTGCCACGTCAGCCGATTTTGCTACCGACGTAGCAGCCGCCGTTACGTATCTTAAAACCCGGAAAGAAATTAATCAGAAACAAATTGGGCTGATTGGCCATAGCGAAGGAGGCATGATAGCCCCTATGGTGGCCCAGCAATCAAAAGATATTGGGTTTATCGTCCTGCTTGCCGGTCCGGGTACACCGATCGACCAGTTGATGCTAACTCAACAGAAATTGATCGGAAAAGCCGCTGGTATGAGTGATGCCTTACTTCAGAAATCGCAGGAAATTAACAAAGGGGCTTTCGATATTGTCAAAAAATCGGCCAATGCTGATTCTCTTAAACGAGATTTAACGCGTTACTATAAGACGACAGAATCATCTTCAACCGCAAATTCATCCGGATCAAGTGCTGATGAACGTATTAAAGCAGAGGTAAATCAACTTTCAAGTCCGTGGATGACGTATTTTTTGCGTTATAATCCAGCCGTTGCCTTAGAAAAAGTGAAATGTCCGGTTCTGGCTCTCAACGGTGAAAAAGACTTGCAGGTTGAACCCAACGACAACCTAACGGCCATACGTAATGCACTTGCGAAAGCTGGTAATAAGAACGTAACAACTAAAGCATTACCGGGCCTGAATCATTTATTTCAGGAAAGCAAAACCGGCTTACCTGCCGAATACGGGAGCATCGAACAGACGTTTTCGCCGGTGGCGTTAGCTGAAATAACTGCCTGGATTCAGCAGCAAACGAAGTAAGTGCTTTTATAAGCAAAGGTGGCAGAGTTTGCATGGAGCAGGGTATCACCAACCCAGCCCCGTGCAATCTCTGCCACCTTTGCTTTATAAATTTTCCTGATTTGTTTTAAAGGATCAGACCGCTGCGTCGAAGCATGGCTTTGGGTGACGGTTCACGACCCCGGAATTTCTTATAGAGTTCCATGGGTTTTTCGGTACCGCCTTTTTCCAGTACGTTCTTACGGAAACTGTCGGCGGCTGCTTTATTATCCAAACCACCTTTCTCCTTGAAGAATTCAAACGCGTCAGCGTCAAGCACTTCACTCCATTTGTAGCTATAGTAACCAGCGGAATAACCACCCGCGAAAATGTGCGAGAAAGCGGGACTAATGGCTACGCCCTGCACGCGTGGGAACAGGTTGGCAACCGAATCAACTTTATTTTCTACGTCGGAAACGCTTTCACCATTCGGCTTGCTACCGTGATAATACATGTCGATCATTCCCAGGCGAAGCTGACGAAGATTATCCATGCCAGCCATAAAATTTTGGCTCGCCCGGATTTTTTCAATAAGCTCGTTCGGAATCACTTCACCCGTCTGGTAGTGTTTAGCGAACAGCTTGAGAGCTTCGGGATCGTAGCACCAGTTTTCCATCACCTGAGAAGGCAGTTCCACAAAATCGCGGGGAACGCTGGTACCACTCAGGCTTTCGTATTTGCCATTGGCCAGCATGCCATGCAACCCATGACCGAACTCGTGGAACAACGTAGTGACTTCGTAAAAAGTCAATAACGAAGGCTTCGTATCAGTCGGGCGGGTGAAGTTACAAACGTTCACTACGTGCGGCCGAATGTTTTCACCATTCTCAATTTTCTGGCCTTGTACGTTATTCATCCAGGCACCACTACGTTTGCCGGGGCGTGGGAAATAATCGCCGTAAAACACCGCCAAAAATTTCCCGTCTTTGTCAAATACGTCGAAGGTTTTTACTTCAGGATTGTAAACCGGAATATCTTTCCGCTCCTTAAACGTAACACCATACAGCTTGTTGGCAACTGTAAATACGCCGTTCAATACATTCTCCAGCTTGAAATACGGCTTTAGTGTTTCATCATCGAGGTCGTATTTTTCTTTTTTGAGCTTTTCTTTGTAATAGTTGTTATCCCAGGCCTGCAATTTATCGTCGGTAAAACCATGCGCTTTCGCGTAAGTTGTCAGTTCGAGCAACTGGCGCTCAGCAGCTGGACGGGCGTACGTAACAAGTTCGGTCAGGAAACCCTGTACTTTGTCTTTCGAACCCGCCATACTTTCTTCGAGAATAAAATCAGCGTGGGTTTTATAGCCCAGCAAGTTAGCCCGTTCGTAACGCAGGTTTACCGTTTTCTGGATAATGGACGAGTTATCGTTTTTATTGCCCTGAAAACCACGGCTATTGTAGGCCATATACAATTTCTTCCGCAGTTCACGATTATCGGCATACTGCATGAATGGGCCGTAGCTGGGAGCCTGCAATGTAAAGGCCCAGCCTTCTTTACCTTTTTGTTTTGCGGTAGCTTTGGCTGCTTCACGCGCAAAATCGGGTAATCCAGCCAATTCTTTTTCGTCCGTGATAACCATCACGTACTCATTGGTTTCGTTCAGTACGTTCTCGCCAAATTGCAGCGATAACTGCGACAGTTCTTTGTCGATGGCCCGGAGTCGCTCTTTACCTTTAACGTCCAGATTAGCTCCGTTACGCGCAAAACGTTTGTACGATTTTTCGAGCAGCATTGCACTTTCCGGATCGAGTTTCAGGCTGCTACGTTGTTCGTATACCGCTTTGATGCGGGCAAATAGTTTTTCGTTCAGTGTAATGTCGTTTCTATACTCACTAAGCATAGGCGACGCTTCTTTCACGATTTTCTGAAGTTCTGGGGAGGTTTCGGAGCTGTTCAGATTGAACAACACAGATGTTACTTTGCCCAGAAGGTCGCCCGCATCTTCCAGTGCGACAATGGTATTTTCGAACGTTGGTTTCGCCGGATTGTTGACGATGGCGTCGATATCTTTACGGCCCTGTGCAAGTCCTTCGGTAAGAGCAGGCAGGTAGTCAGCATTCTGAATTTTATCGAAAGGAGCCGTTTTATGCGGTGTTACGTACGGTACTAAAAAAGGATTCTGTGACATTTTAGGCTGCGACGGCGAAGGCTGGGCCAGGGTTGTAGTAGCAACGGCGGCCAGCAAAACGCCCATTTGCTTGATTCGTTGATGATTAAACATACAGTTTTGCGAAATGAGTTTCCTCGAAAAATACAAAACAAAGACAACTTTTACAATGCTTTGTTGCACAGAAGGTTATACAAAATGACGAATGGAAAACCAATTCACGCCAGCGCTCAAAACTCATAGCCTGATTGTGAGCAGCGTACATAAAAAAACAGCCAGCCAATTGGCCAGCTGTTTTTACCACTCCCTTCTCTTGCTCAATATCCGTAAGGATTTCTGTCGTATCCGCGCCCATTATCGTAGCCTCTTCCATAGCCACGTCCACGCCCGGCAGTACGTTCGTAAGGACGCATCCGGTCGATAACCCGGTCGCGTTGGTCAGGACGTAGCACCGCCATCATGTCGAAAAACTCACGCTGACGAGCCTGCCGGAGGAAATCGCGTTGGCGGGGATTACGTGGATCCAGACCCTGCGTTTGCTGATTGAACCGGTCGCGAACTCGCCGGATCTCCCGCTCCTGCTTACGAGACAGATTCAGTTCGCGATCCCACCAATCGAGGTGACGGTCAAACTGATAGTCGTCATAATCGTAGTTGTAATTTGGTTGCCCGTAATTCGGCTGACCATAGCCCGGTTGTTGCGGATAATTAGTATTGGGATAACCGTAGCGCTGGGCCGAAGCACCGGCAGAGAGAAGAACAACCAGCAGGGCGGTTGACATCAGGAGCTTTTTCATGGTAGTTAAATTTTTCAGGTTGTATTTGTCCCTTTGAAAAACTTACCATGAAAAGGTTTAATTTTTTATTCAAATATTTCCAAAACTATCCTAGAATGACAAAGATTGATCTGGCCCTCTGAGCCGGGCAGCCGGTGCCGAGCAATTCATCTTCATCATTCAGAATGATAAAAATTTATAAAAGACAAATTTTCAATAGTTGTATTCAGTCAATTCGTTTTTATCCTGTTTTTGAAGAACACGATTATAGCGCTCCCGGTCAAACTCATTTTCGTTGTTGGCGATAAATATCGTGGCCACCGTATTGCCAATAATGTTGGTGATGGAACGCGCTTCCGACATAAACCGGTCGACGCCCAACAAAAGCGCCAATCCCTCCACCGGAATTACTTTGATTGCCGTTAACGTACTGGCTAACACGATAAAGCCACTTCCCGTAACCCCGGCGGCCCCTTTCGACGTAATCATCAAAATACCAATGATGGTCAATTCCTGACCAATCGAAAGATCGACGCCAAAAACCTGCGCCAGAAAAACGGTAGCCATTACAAGATAAATCGTCGTGCCATCCAGATTAAACGAATACCCAGCCGGAACCACCAGCCCGACTACTGACCTCGAACAGCCGAGCGTTTCGAGTTTGTCCATAATCTGAGGAAGCGCCGACTCCGACGATGACGTACCAAGCACAATCAGCAACTCTTCCCGAATGAATTTCAAAACCGCCCAGAGACTGATCTTGTAATAACGTAGCAACAGATTAAGTATCAGAAAGATGAACAGAAACATAGTCGCATAAACGGTGCCCATCAGTTTGGCCAGCGGCAGCAACGTACTAAGCCCATACTTACCAATCGTAAACGCCATTCCACCAAAAGCGCCCAGTGGAGCCAGCACCATCACTACGTTCAAGATGTTGAAAAATACCTTCGAGATACGTTCAAACGTCTGAATTAAGGGTTTACCCGATTCGCCCATACGGGTTAGGCCAACGCCAAACAGAATCGAGAATACCAGTACCTGCAAAATATCGCCTTCGGCAAATGCTTTGATGGCGTTGTTCGGCACAATATGCAGGAAAAATTCGGTCCAGTCCATACCCGCACCCTGTTCGGTGTATTTGCTGACGTCACCGCCTTTCACTGCATTAGTCTGCACGCCGTCGCCGGGACGTATTACATTCGCCAGGATAAGTCCAATGATCAGCGCTCCGGTTGTGACAATCTCGAAGTAAAGAAGAGCCTTCCCTCCCACTCTGCCCACCTTCTTCAGATCGCCCATATTGCTGATTCCCAGCACAATAGTCAAAAAGATGATCGGAGCAATAACCATTTTAATCAGGTTGATAAACAGCTCGCCAAGCGGCCTGAGTTTGGAAGCTGTTTCCGGGAAAAAATAGCCGGTCAGAATACCTAACGTAATGGCAATCAGTACACGTACGGTCAGATTTTGGAAGATTTTCATGGAGAGATGAGCGATAGTAGTGCTGAACGATACGTGATGATGTTGCTGACGTATTGTTTATCACTTTCATCATTTATTAACTTCTTGGTTTTTTATTTCGCGGATACGGTCGTTGAAGTTAAGATTGGGGAAATCAATATGTGGTACCAAAATGGTTTCCAGCAACCCCGTTACCTTTTCATCGTGCGGGATACGCTTCCCGGTTAGAATGCTCACATATTTCGACGTAACCCAAAGTACATTTTTCAACTGCGTTTTCCCGTCGTCGGTCATGATGTACTCGGTTACGGTTGTGTCTTCATTAAAATAAATCAGCCGTGATTTGATACGTACCCATTCGCTCACCAACGCCGGTCGGACGTAGGCAATCTGATGCTGATACACAACCCAACTCGTTTTCAGCTCGCGAAATAACTGACCGGGGCTAAAATCATACAGCTTGGCAACCTGATCTTCACGGGCGTTGAAATAATAATCGAAGTATTTGGCGTTATTGAGGTGTTGCAGCGGATCGCAGTCCTGAAAACGGATAATCACACGTGATTCTGTTTCGGTTGGATAACTGCGGTTAGGGTCGCGTTTGAACATAAAACTTTGATTCTGAACCGGGATTTAACAGATTTTTGGATGTACAGGATTCTGCTCGCTGTAATTGCGTTTTTAAAGAAGCAAAACAAAATCCAGAAAATCCTTAAATCTGCTAAATCCCGGTCTAAAATCCTGAAAATCCATAAATCCGTTAAATCCCGATTCAGATTTCTTTAAGTTTGTTTATTTCCATTAATTCCTGAACACCCATGAAAACGATTCGCTTAGTATTGCCTTTACTTACATTATTTGTGTCGCTGGCAGCTTTTGCTCCCAAAAATGATGCCGATGCGGTAGTTGGCACCTGGCTCAACGGCACTAAAAAGGGGCATATTCAAATTTACAAACAAGGGGGCACGTATTTCGGTAAACTCGTCTGGATCAGCGAACCCAACGATCCGGCGACCGGCAAACCCAAAACCGACAGCCGAAACACGGATGCGTCGAAACGTTCGCGCCCGCTGATGAACATGGTTCTGATGTACAATTTTAAATTCGACGGTGACAACGTCTGGAGCGACGGCAAAATTTACAATCCTGAAGATGGTAAAGAGTATAATTGTAAAATGACGCTGCAAGATCCTAATACGTTATCAGTCCGTGGCTACGTCGGCATTTCACTCCTGGGAAAAACCCAAACCTGGACGAGAATAAAATGAGTTACAGGGTTATATAGTTGTAGGGAAGGTTAAAAAAGTGGCTATATATAAACATTACAACTCTGTAACTTTATAACTGTATAACCCTATAACTTTTCAACAATGCACACGCCAACGTTAATCATTGGAGCGGGGCCAGCAGGGTTGGCAATGGCCGGACAACTGGCTCAATTGAAGCTGCCGTTTACAATTCTGGAAGCGAGTGAACACATTGGCTTAAGCTGGCGTAATCATTACGACCGTTTACATCTGCATACAGTAAAACAGTTTTCCGCTCTGCCTCATTTACCTTATCCGGCCAATTATCCGCAGTATGTTTCACGGCTGGAGTTTGTGGAATACCTCGAACGCTACGCCGAACACTTTGGCATAAAGCCGCTTCTGAACCAGAAAGTGATACGTATTCAACGCGCTACGTTAGCCGATGGTACGTCGGAAGGCTGGCAGGTAGCTACTGAAACCGATACGTTCACCGCCGAACGGGTGATTGTGGCTACAGGTTACAATCGGGTGCCGAACGTAGCAGATTTACCCGGCCAACGTAACTTCCGGGGTATTGTCTGGCATAGCTACGAATACAGAAATGGCGCTCCGTTTCGCGACGAAAACGTATTGGTTGTAGGTATGGGCAACACGGGGGCAGAACTTGCTCTTGATTTGCTGGAAAACGGCGCACGGCCGTTTGTTTCGGTACGTAGCACGATTAACTTAATTCGACGGGAAATATTTGGCCGACCTGTCCAGACAACAGCCATTTTATTGGGTAAACTTCCGAACTGGCTTTGTGATATTCTGGCAGGAATTTCCCAAAAATTAACGGTGGGCGACGTATCGGCCTATGGTCTTGGCAAACCCGCTCATGCACCTACGTACTACAGTCGCCGGGGTAAAACTCCTGTTATTGACATTGGTACTCTCGACCAGATTAAGGGGGGTAACATTAAAGTTGTGCCGGGGATCGCCCAGATCAACGCAAAAACCGTTACGTTCACCGATGGCCGCGAACTTCCCTTCGATGCTATCATACTGGCGACTGGCTATCGTCCAGGACTTACTACTTTTTTTTCGAATCAACTGGCAGAAAAAATCCTGAACGAACGTGGTTTTCCTAAAAGTCTGTGGTTCAGCGATCCTACGCTGCGCGGACTTTATTTTCTGGGCTTTACAGTTCCCGTAACAGGCGTACTTTATCAACTTAACGTCGACTCAAAACGTATCGCACAGTACATCACAGAAAACAATTCTGTCTCGGCATAGTTCTATTTACGTAATCAGGAAGATTACAGAATTCAATCAACGTTTTAATAAATTACTACCATGAACGAGACCACAATCAAAGGAGGCTGGAACGAGCTTAAAGGTAAAATCAAACAGGCTTACGGTGACCTCACCGACGACGATCTGACCTACGAAGAAGGCAAAGAAGACGAAATGTGGGGTAAAGTCCAGCAAAAAACGGGCAAAACGAAAGACGAAATCAATAAAGCCATCGCTGATCTATAGTCAGTAATGGTGCAAAAAACTGAAAGCCCGAATCTGTCGATTCCGGCTTTCAGTTTTTATATAGACCAGGTTTGAAAGGATTTTCAGGATTTGTCTACTTTGTCAAAGGTGGCGTAGTAAACATAATCCTGAAAATCCTTTTGATCTTACTGAAATCCAGGTTTAGAAAGGAGGCTCCCAACCCTTTTCGTATTGTCGACTCCACAATTTCATGGCGTCAGCGTCTTTAATGTGGCCGTTTTTGGTATCGACCGCAAATGATTTTTTGGTTCGGAATGCAATGTTTGCCAGGTGACAAAGCAGCGTACTTTTAGCGCCCTCAGCTATAGGTGACGCCTGTTTTTCCTTACCCCGAATGGCTTCGAAGAAATTCATTACGTGCCGGGTAGTCATATCGCCCCCACCCCCAAGTGCCGTACCGGCTTCGGAACCTTTCGCTTTGCTGTCTTTAACAACCTTGCCTTCGCGTGAGTAGAGCGTATACCCATCTCGATCAACGTAAACAGTGCCGTTGGTACCGTAAATGTACGTTCCCCGGTCGCTGCCGAACGTTTTCTGACCGTTGCGGCTATTACCATCCCACTTAATGATTTTATCGCCCGGAAAACGGAACGTAGCATCCATGGTATCGTACATTTCCCAGCCATCTTCCGCGAAATACCGCTTAGCCGCTTCCACGGAAACGAATTCCGGATATTCGACCTGCAATGCCCAGCGTGCTACGTCCAGTTCATGCGTAGCGTTGTTACCTGCTTCGGCGGTACCGTACGTCCAGCCATACCAGTGCCAGTTATAATCCCAGGTTTCGGAAGTGTATTCCCGACGAGGAGCCGGTCCCTGAAACAGATCCCAGTCCAGTCCATCGGGAACGGGCGCTTTTTTCTGATGTGGCACCTCACCGCGGGCACTGGCGTAGAAAGCCACCGCCTTAAATGGCTTGCCAATAACGCCATTATGAATCTGTCCGATAATATCAATCGACTCCGCTGACGAGCGTTGCTGGTTACCCATCTGGATAACTTTCCCTGATCTTTTCTGAAGTTCAGTCAGAATTTCGCCCTCACGGGGATTGTGGCTACAGGGTTTTTCAACATATACGTGCTTACCGCCCTGCACCGCCAGCCACGTACCAGGTGCATGCCAGTGATCGGGTGTTGCGTTGAACAGTACGTCGACGTTTTTATCAGCAATAACTTTGCGGATGTCATTTTCCAGTTTCGGGGTATACGTAATGTGCTTTGAAAATTTCTGCACCGCCGACTCCCGCTGCTTTTTCATTACGTCGCACAGATAGACGAGCTCAACGTTGCTTTCTTTTTTGCCAATAGGCTCATAATAAGCGCCTAATCGCCGACCCAAACCGGCAATTGCTACGTTCAACCGTTCGTTAGCACCGATGATTTTAGCATAGCTTTTGGCGGGCATCCCCATCCCGCCTATGCTTATACTGGCCGCTCCCAAAGCAGCTTTTTTCATAAACTCTCTCCGCGAGTTTTCCATGTCTTTTTATAAGTGATAAGTTTTAGAACGATACGTGATGAACGATGAATGATAAGTTGACCGACGCCAGCAATTCTTGAGTGCGTCGGCCAATTTATCATTCATCGCTTATTACTCATCACTATTATTATGCTTTGCGTTTGCCGGATTTTGTGGCATCGCAGACACCTTTGAAATAGCCAACTGACTCGGCGATTCCTGCCAGCGGGTCTTTCATATCTTTTTCATATTCAAGGCTGCAACTGCCGTCGTATTTGATTTTACGTAGCATACCAACGAAGGCAGGAATATCAATCACACCCCGGCTCAGTTCGCAGGTTTTTCCTTCTTTTGAAGCTGCTGTTACGTTCTTCAGGTGAATGTCAAAGATACGTTTGGCGTATTTCTCCAAATCGGCAATGGGGTCATCACCAAAACGAGCGTCGTGGCCCATATCAAAACAAAGGCCGATACGTGGGTCCAGGTCCTTCACCGCATCGATTACCGACTTGGCGTTTGGCCATAGTTTAATGTCAGGACCATGAATATGAATGGCATAGCGCATATCATACTCCTTCACTTTTTTGTCGATAAGCGGCAACAAGTCTTCATTAGGCACCCCCACAATAAGCTTTACACCGACGCGCTTCGCATAGTCGAATCCGTTGTCGATTTCTTCCTTTGTTTTCATGTAGATGGGACCCACCGCATAGCCCGTTACGTTCGACTCTTTCAGCTTTTCGTGAAAGGCTTTAATCTGCTCTTCGTTGCTGTTGAGCGGAAGATGGAAATCTTTGATACACAGATAGCGTACATCAACTTTCCGCATCATCTCCAGCGACTGATCGAGTTTGAAGTTAACAAACGTGAATCCAGCCATGCCCAGCTTAAATAAATCCTCGCCAGCAGCTTTGTTATGATTGGGAGCTGCAACAGACGTAATGGCTGGTGCTATACTTGCCAGTGCGAATGAACCACCAGCGTTTTTAAGAAATGTTCGTCGTGTAGTCATGAAATGTGACGGATAACTCAGAAAGGGATTTCCCGATTAAAAACGTCTAAAACCGTTTTTCTACTGACAGTTTCGGTTATAATTGAACTGACTGGATAAGATGCCCTTTTCTATCAAAATTTAATTCTGCCCTAAAAATAGGTATTGCACTCTGTGACTAATTAAGGAAGTGTATGTCTTTAGTAGGTCCATGAATCATTATCCCAAAAACAAAACCATTTACACCGACGAAGGTCGTGCTGAAATTTTCTTTCAAACGATAAACCTTGATCACTATCTGACAAAATACCTTCAGGACCTCAGCAAGTCTGACAATAAGCGTTTTCACCGGCTAACCTTTGGAGAGATTATTAAAGTACTAAGCCAGGGGAATGTTCTAATACAGAAATACGCTGATGCGAAAAAGAAGTACTTTGCTGTTTCTCAATATGAAGGCAGATATTATTATATCGTGTTTTATTTAGAAAAGCGACAAGACTGTGATAAATTGTTTGCTATAATCGTTACGTGCTATGCCACAAACAACAAAGACATCCACCAGCGTTACGAAGCGCAACTCAAAAAAAACAGTATCCGATTTGGATAACGAGTTGGGCATTTCAGAGCCTTATTGGAATTCAGACCCAACAACGATGATGATGCGCGTTGATGGAAAGTATTACAAATTCGATGCGGAGGGTAACCCCTATCGCTTTTACCCACCGGGATTGCGAAAGCCGCGCAAAAAATTGCCCTCAGAATAACTGCCGGAGTCACACACTCCGGCTTTTTCATGCCCAGAAACGTCAGCTTAATCGTAGTTTTTACCGGCTTCGTGAATATCTCGCTTACCTGAATCGCAAAAACCTATTTCCTTTGGCTCACCATTCGCGCTGATTATGAATAGGTTTCTCGTTATATTATTTCTTTTCTGCTCCATTACTGCCAATGCGCAAACGGTTGTCGCTACGGTTCAGGAAGCACTCGCGCTAGCCCGACGTAATAACCCGGAAATCCTGAATGCTCGGCAGAATCGGCAGGTACAAACCCAGCAACTAAGTGCCACCCGCGCCAATCTGTTACCGCAGGCTCGTTTCTTTACCAACTTCGATTACAACTACGCGCTGCCTGTGCAACTGGTGCCAGCCGAGTTTTTGCCGGGTGGTAAACCGGGCGAATTTCGGACGCTTCAATTCGGCCTCCCTTACGTACTGGCTGCCGGAGTAGAAGTTAACGTACCAATTGTAAATCGCCCCGCCCGCGCTGACATCGGTATTACCGACCAGAATCTAAGAATTACCGATAGTCAGAATCTGGTGCTTCAGGATGAAATTTCGACGCAGACGGCCCGGGTGTATCATGCTACGTTGCTTACCGGTTCGGCCATTACGTTGACCAAACGCAACCTTTCTGCGGCTGATACGCTCACGCAGATTGCCCGCGAAAGATTGGCTAAAGGCTTGATTGAACCGCTGGAATACAACCGAATACGTTCAGTTCAGCTGACCACCGCCGACGTTCTGTATCAGAATGAACTGGCCTACACTCGGAACCTCAATCAATTGAAACTCATATTGGGGCTGGCACCTGCCGATAGTCTGGTATTGTCCGAAAATCTGTCTACACGATCAACAGGTTCACCAATTCCAACTACCGATTTACTGTCCGTTGAACGACCGCAGATTATACTTCAACAGGCACGAATTGAACTCGCACAACTTCAATTGAACCGGGAGCGATTACAACGTTGGCCTACTTTGTCGGCCTACGGCCGCTATATGGAGCAGGCTCAGCGGAATCAGATTAACTTCTTAAATACCTCCCAACCGTGGTATCAGATTGGTGTAGCGGGTTTACAGTTCAATTGGTATCTGTATACAGGCGGGTTACGTAACAGCAATTTAATCCGCGCCAAATTACAAATTAAAGCCGCCGAAATCGCCCTTGCTTACGAACGTAACAAACAACAAACGGACAATGAAGACATACGTAATACGTTCAATCAGGCGGTACGCTCGTTGGATTTAAATCGTCAAAATTACGAACTCAGCAGCCAGAACGTACAAATTGCCCTCGTTAAATACCGATCCGGATTGTTCGCTTACGATCAGTATCTCAACGTGTTCAATGAAGCACTAACAGCTCAGAATCGCTATCTAAACAATTTATCGAACGTGTTTATCAACCAGACGATTTTACAAATCCGTAACGGTCAATAGAGAGGTTTACAGTCGTCCATTTACTGATTTAAAAAAAGGATTTTAATACGTATCAATATCTGTAAACTGCCAGCAGTAAACAGAAAACAGTAAATCTGAACATTGATGAAAACTGCATTCTACCAATTTATATTCTTCATACTGATCTGCGCTGGTTGTAAACGTAGTGAAGAAGGCACATCGCCAACGTATCGAGAATTGACAGAAGCGGTGTATGCGTCGGGAAATGTGTATCCACGTAACGAATATACCGTAACGGCCGATGCGGCCGGTGTACTGGAAAAACGCCTGATTAACGAGGGCGATTCCATCCACCAGAGTCAGTTGTTATTTGTGCTGGAAAGCGCTTCTGAAGATGCCCGCCAGGAGGCAGCTGCCAACGCTTACCGACAGGCCCGGGCTAACCTCAGCACCAATTCGCCCGTGCTGGCCGAACTAGAAGCGCAGGTACGTAACGCCCGCACCCGGCTCGCCAACGACTCGATTAACTACAATCGGTTTCGCGAATTATACGCTCAGAACGCTACATCCAAAGCCGAACTCGAACGGGCCGAACTCAACTTTACGCTCTCACGGAATAACCTTCGGGCGCAGCAAAATACGCTGGCACGTAGCCGCGACCAGATTCGTCTCGACGTAGCAAACAACAGGAGTCAACTGGTAAGCTCGGAAGTAGCGGGACGTAACACGCGCATTCGCAGCTTTGTCAATGGGAAAGTATACGAAGTTTATAAAGACCCCGGCGAGGTAGTACGTATCGGCGATCAGTTAGCGCTGGTTGGCAGCGGAAATCAGCTTTATGCGCAATTGTCAGTCGATGAGAGCGATTTCGGGCGGCTTCGGATTGGACAGGACGTAGTACTAAAGGCCGACATATATGGCGAAAAAACGTTTAAAGCCCGCGTTAGTAAAATCTATCCTAAACTCAACCGTACCGATCAGTCCTTCCGGGTCGACGCTGAGTTTGTGGGTGAAAAACCCGATTCTTACTACGGCCTAACCGTAGAAGCCAATATCATAATTAGCCAGAATGACCACGTACTGACCATTCCGAAATCCTACGTCATCGGCGCCGACAGCGTACTGATTGAGCAGAATGGAAATAGCCAAAAAATCAAATTCCAGAAAGGCGCCGAAAACTTCGATTTTGTGGAAGTGAAAGGCGGCTTAACGGAGAAGACAAAACTAATTTTAAATGAGTAAAATTAAAGAGCGAAAGAACGAAAGAGTGAAAGCGCGTACAGCTAGCGACACCCATTCAACCTTTCATTCCCCTGCTCTTTCACTCTTTCGTTCTTTCGCTCTTTCACCATGGACATACGTATCGCATCACAAATTGCCCGGACCCATTTGCTGGCAAAAAAGCGGCAAACGCTTGTTGCTATGCTCGGCGTTACGTTCGGAATTGCCATGTTCATTACGATGATATCGTTTATGCAGGGCGTGAATCAATTTCTGGAAGATTCGGCGCTGGACGCCAGTCCGCACATTCGGATGTATAACGAAGTGAATACCCAGCGACCAAGTTTAATTGAACAATTGAAACCCGGTCAGTTTAACGTCGTATATCACCAGAAACCGAAAGACGAACAGGCACGTATCAAGAATGGAATTGCCATTGCCGAACGGGTTGAGAAAGAATCAGGTGTGCTTGGCGTTTCGCCCCAGGTTGCCACGCAGGCATTTTACAATAATGGTCCAATTCAATTGTCGGGAACAATTTCGGGTGTAGATATTGAGCGGGAAAACCGGCTTTACCGATTGACAACCCGGTTAAAGTCTGGGTCCATTAATAGTCTGAAAACCAATCCCGATGGGCTA
This sequence comes from Spirosoma flavus, assembly GCF_054778555.1. Lineage (NCBI taxonomy): Bacteria > Pseudomonadati > Bacteroidota > Cytophagia > Cytophagales > Cytophagaceae > Spirosoma > Spirosoma flavus. The sequence continues at coordinate 200,768 of NZ_BAAGZL010000002.1, read as the reverse complement.
ATTATGGGCGTGGTATTGGCTCGTAAACTCAACGTTCGCGTTGGCGATAAAGTTAGTGTTACTACGCCCGCCGGAGGAACGCGGATTCTGCGGGTGGTCGGTACGTTCGGGTTTGGCGTTGGCACAGTCGATAACACCAAGAGTTACGCCAACCTGTCGACGGTTCAGGAAATGCTTCAGAAAGATCCGAGCTACATTACTGACATCCACATCAAAATGATTGACCCGCTTCAGGCGCTTCCGTTTGGCAAGCGGCTTCGGGCCATGTACGGCTATTACACCGAAGACTGGGCAACCGCCAACACGGCCATTCTGGCGGGCGAAAAGATACGTAACGTCATGACGTTTGTCGTATCGATGACCTTGCTGGTCGTGGCGGGGTTCGGCATTTACAACATCATGAACATGACTGTCATCAATAAAATCAAAGACATCGCCATCCTCAAAGCCACTGGTTTCGACGGAAAAGATATCGTCGCTATTTTTTTGCTGCAGGCGGTTTTCATTGGTTTATCGGGTGGCTTGCTGGGGCTTTTTATTGGTTTTGGCCTGAGTTACATGCTGTCTATCACCCCATTCGATGCGGGCGATTTCCTAAGCATTAAAACATTCCCCGTCATTTTCGACGGGAAATACTACGTTATGGGCATCCTGTTCGGTGTCATCACCACCGTTCTCGCTGGCTTTCTTCCATCCCGAAAAGCCGCGCAGGTAGACCCGGTGTCGATACTACGTGGTTAGGTCATTAAAGAGCGAAAGAGTGAATGAGCGAAAGAGCGATAAACTCCAGCAGCTTTTCACCGCTCCGGGGGGCCGGTCTTTCGCTCATTCACTCTTTCGCTCTTTAAATTATGTCTGTTCTTTCTGCCAAGCATATTAACAAATACTTTTACGACCCGGAGAAATTTCAGGTTCTGAAAGATGTTACGTTCGACGTACAGACAGGTGAATTTCTGTCTATTGTTGGAAAATCGGGTTGCGGTAAATCGACCTTGTTGTATTTGCTGTCAACTATGGATACGGATTATGAGGGGCAGATTGAAATGGCCGGTACGCCGTTGAAAGGACGGAATCAGGATTTTCTGGCGCACTTTCGCAACGAACACCTGGGATTTGTATTTCAGTTTCACTTTCTGCTTCCGGAATTTTCGGCCCTGCAAAACGTTATGTTACCCGGACTGAAACTTGGCAAATATTCAGAAAAAGAAATAGAAGAACGGGCCATGGAAAAACTCCGGTTGATTGGCATGGCCGATTTCGCCCGGAAATCGGCCAGTAAGTTATCGGGTGGACAGCAGCAGCGGGTGGCTATTGCCCGCGCCCTCATCAACGACCCGACCATCATTATGGGCGATGAACCAACCGGTAACCTGGACAAAGCAAATACCGAAAATGTGTTCTCAATTTTTCGGGATCTGGCTCAGAAAGGCCAGACCATCATTGCCGTTACGCACGATCCTGATTTTGCCGACGGAACTGACCGCGTAATCGAAATGTCGGACGGAATGATTATCGCCAGTCATGAAAATAAAGTTCAATAAATACGTCGAAGTCCTGTTCTTATGGATGGCTCTGGCAGGAATTGTGGCTCGTCAGTGGCTTATTCCAAATATATCGTGGGAGCTACAGGTCCTCCTGTTTTTTTCATCGTTCTTCGTTTTTAACGTCATCTGGGTTTTTCATTATCGGTTAAATGAATGGCTCAATCGAATTCTTCCGTTCGAAAAAAATGTCCAATGGCGCGTACTGGTTCAACTCGTTGGCGGTTGGTCAATTGTCAAGACTATCTTCTTTATTGTGGGGTATGTAGTCGTTACGTACGTCGTACCGGAGATATTGGCGCAATTCAATCGCTTTACCATCATCATCATTTCGCTGCTGGTTTTTCTCGTCAATACAGTTACGTGTCTAGGCTTCATTGCCAGTCATTTATTGACCCAATGGCAGAAAAATGCATTACGTGCAACCCAACTCGAAAAAGAAAAAGTGCAGGTGCAGCTCGACAGCCTGAAAAACCAGATCAGTCCACATTTTTTGTTTAATAGCCTCTCGTCGCTCGACAGCTTAATTGACGACAACCCGGCGCTGGCGCGCCAATTTCTGCAACAATTGTCGAAGGTATTCCGCTACGTATTGCAACACAAAAACAAGGCGCTGGTATCCGTCGAAACGGAACTGGCGTTTATCAAAAACTACGTATCACTCCTGAAGACGCGCTTCGACGGGCAGTTTATTGTAAAGTGCTACGTTGGTGATGACGCCCTTGAGCAGCAGATTGTGCCGGTTACGCTCCAGATTCTGATTGAAAACGCTATCAAGCACAACGTCATCAGCGAAGCCCACCCTCTAATTGTCACCATCAGCGCCAGCGACGGTTTTCTGAACGTATCAAATCCGGTTCATCGTAAACGACAGGTTGAAACATCGAATAAGCAGGGACTTGAGAATCTAAAACAATTGTATAGTTATCTAAGCCCGCAGCCAGTTGAATTTGACGAGAAAGAGGCTGTTTTTCAGGTACGTGTGCCTCTCGTGGCAAAATGAGGATACTACAGATAAGGCCGGTTGGTAGCTTGCTTTAAAATTTAGTATTATTATTGGAAAAAATTCCCCTGAAGTATCCGCGTGAAGAAGGCTCTATCGGTTGGTCTGGTTTGCTTGCTATTAAGCCACGTGCTGGCTTATATGCTGGTGTGCGTTGGCACCTGGTGGCAGGCCGAACACGACCTTTCCAAACGGCTTCAGGTGTATCGTTCGGTCGATAGTATTGTTGAGTTCCAGATTCCTCTTAAAGATAAGCCCGATGCCAACGCGATTACCCGCACTACGTCGGATGGCTTCACGCACCGAGGGCAGTACTATTCAGTAGTCAGCATGAGCATTGCGGGTGATACGTTGTATATCGCTGGCCTGCAAACGGAAAGTAATTCGTTCTGGCAGAGCGACTTACTATCATTCATGCAGGAGCACGTAACAGGCCCCGACGATTCCCCGAAAAAGGCCAATACGTTACTGAAATTTTTGCTTAAAGAATATTCGCCGACCCCGCGCCTTGCCTTCTGTTTCAATTCGCCAGCTTGGCGTAACCACATTCGGATTCCCGAAAAACCGCTTCTATCCCGTCAGTTGGCCCTACGCGTTTCTTCTCCTCCGCCCGAAGCCTGACCGGTATTTTCTCTTCCGTTTTGTGTCCCTCGAAGCAGTCGCATTCTGTTGACTGAACGTAGCAACGTTGCCTTACACGTAGCGTCGATTCATTACGGTATGCAGAATGATCAGCAGCACAGACGACCCGTTTTGTCTGGAAAGTACGATTTCTGAAATCGTTTAGTCGTTTCTGCGCGCCGTCACGACGCAGGAAACGATAGGCCTTCTATTTACTGACAATGACCAGGTTAGCACAAATTCGCTACGTCTGATAGCGACCCGTGGCTAACTTCTATACAACATTAAATCATGCCTCATATTCCTTTACCGGATCATTTACCGGGTATTACGGGCTTGCTCGAATACCGGCTCGATACGGCCATGCCAATTCGGGAACTTACCCAGATCCTGCTACGTGGTGAATCGACACTGACACAGGGCGAACGCGAGCTAATTGCCGCCCTGGTGTCGTCGCGAAACTGCACCAACTTTTGCAATGCCGCCCATACAAAAGCCGCTGACCTGCTGCTGGGCGACGATACAACTGCAAGGGCGGTGAAAGCCGATATCGAAACGGCGCCCGTGAGCGAGAAGATGAAAGCCCTGCTGCAAATTGCCGCTCAAACTCAGAAATCGGGTCGGGCCGTTACGTCGGAAGCTGTGGCCCGTGCTCAAAAAGCCGGTGCTTCCGACCGCGAAATTCATGATACGGTACTGATTGCCGCGCTGTTTTGCCTGTACAACAAATACGTTGATGGTATGGCAACTGTAACGCCCACCGACCCAGCTTATTATGATACGCTGGGCGACCGTATTGTGCACCGTGGCTATACTCGTCCGCCGGGAGGTTATCCGGCACCACAGAGTTCATCAAGTAATTCATAATTAACACGCTACGTAGCAAACCAGGCTTTCCCATTACGTTCACTACGTGCTAGAAAGGCCAAATGCTACGTGGCCAATCCTAAAGATTCTTATCTCATGAACATAAAGAAGCACGCCCTGCTTTTCGCATGGTTCTGGCTCATTAGTACCCTAACAATAGCGCAGTCTGTAAACGTAACCGGCTCCGTCATGGACCCTGTTACACAAAAACCACTCGTTGGTGCAACCGTTACCGCAAAAGGACAAAATTCAGGTACCGTTACGGATAGTGATGGTAAATTCAGTATTTCGATCAATCGAAAAGGGCCACTTACACTACGTATTTCGATGGTTGGGTATGAGCCGCAAACGGTTTTGGTAACCGATCCGAATTCGCCAATCAGCCTCCTTCTGAATCCATCAATCAGCGAGTTAGACGAAGTAGTGGTTGGGGCCTCCCGTGTTGAGGAACGGCTGGTCAGAGCCCCCGTCACGATTGAAAAAAATGGACGCCCGAACGATTCGCGAAACGCCATCGGCTACATTCTACGAGGGAATCAATAACCTCAAAGGCGTTGATATGGTGACAAGCGGTCTTACGTATCGGCAAATTAACACGCGGGGCTTTGCCAGTACGGGAAACAGCCGCTTTCTGCAACTTATTGATGGCGTGGACAACCAACCCGCCGGATTCGGATTTTCGGTCGGTAATATGTTTGGTCTGAGCGACTTAGATGCCGAAAGTGTAGAACTTGTGCCCGGCGCAGCTTCGGCCTTATATGGGCCGGCGGCTTTCAACGGTGCATTGCTGATGACGAGCAAAGACCCATTTACGTATCAGGGTTTGAGTGTTCAGGCCAAAGTGGGTGTGAATCACCTGAGCGATCCTAATACCAGTGCGGCCATTTATAACGATCATGCCATTCGTTACGCTAAAGCGTTCAATAACAAGCTGGCTTTCAAACTGAATGCGTCGTACATGTGGGGTCTCGACTGGTTCGCTACCGATTATACGGACGTAAACCAGTCGACCCTTGTGGAGCAGCGTGGTGCACAAAATCCGGCCCGGAATGCGCTCAATATTTATGGGGATGAGGTTGTCAGAACGTTGACTGGTGCGGGGCAAGTGTCGAGGACGGGCTATCAGGAGAAAGACCTGACCGATTACAACGTGTATAGTCTGAAGCTAAACGGCGCGCTTCACTACCGGATCACTCCGAAGCTGGAAGCCATTTATGCTTTTAATTACGCGAAAGGTACAGCTAATTACACGGGGTCTAACCGCTTCTCGGTCAATGGGTTCTCTCTCACGCAACACCGGCTGGAGTTACGGGGAAAACAGTTTTTTGTGCGCTGGTACAGCAACGCCGAGGACTCGCACGATTCGTACAATACCCGCTCGTTGGGCCAGCAGATAAACCGGACGTGGGTGCGCGATCTGAACGGTAACGTAGTAACACCCGACAAAGCCGACGATACGTGGTTTGCCCGGTATACAGCAGCCTACGGGGGCACTATTCCGAACGTAACGGGCAGCGATCATACAGCCGCCCGCGCCTTCGCCGACCAGGGTCGATTACTCCCCGGCACAGCCGAATATGAAGCTCAGAAAAATCGGCTAACCGCTGTTCAGGGACTGGCTGGTGCGGGAATTCTGAGCCAAACCAGCATGTGGCACGCCGATGGTCAGTATAACCTGACATCGGCGCTTAACAACGTAGCAGAAGTGCTCGTTGGTGGTAATTACCGGGAGTATAGTCTGTTCACCAACGGTACGTTGTTCGATGATAAAGGAGGACGGATTCTGTATTATGAATACGGTGCCTTTGCCCAGGTTAGTAAGGCGTTTCTGGCCGACAAGCTAAAACTCACGGTATCTGGCCGATACGATAAAAATCAGAATTTCGCGGGCTATTTTACGCCCCGTGCCTCAGCGGTGTTTTCGGCCACCGACCGGCATCATTTCCGGGCGAGTTATCAGACCGGGTTCCGCAACCCCACTCCTTCCGATCAGTTCATCAAGCTCAATGTAGGGCCAATTACTATTCTGGGTGGTGCGCCCAGCAACAGCGCGGGCATGAACGTGTATGAAAATTCGTACACAGCCGCCAGCGTGAATGTGTTTGGGGCCGGTTTCGGAGCCGACGTAAACAAAGTGGGTCCGCAACAGGCGGTGCTGAATAATAAGGACAAATTGCAGAAATCGAACGTACCATACATTGCGCCCGAACGAGTTAATAGTTTCGAAATTGGCTATCGCGGACTTCTCAGCAGCAATCTGTCAGTCGATGCGAACTACTATTATGGAGTCTATAACAACTTCATTCTCAATACGGTTGTGCTACGTCCGCAGAGTCCGGTATTGGGGTCGGATGGTAAGCCGAATCCGGCGGCTGCGCAGGATATTTTGAGTGGTCGGGTACAGGCGTTTCAGCTTTATACCAATGCTCCCGACAAAGTATCGGCACAAGGCGCAACGCTCGGTCTGACCTATCGAACATCCGGCGGTTATCAGATCGGGACCAATGGTACGTGGTCGTCGTTCGACATACGAAACGCTGACCCCAACAACGTAGCGGCTTTCAATACACCCCGTTTCAAAACGAACGTAACGGTCGGCCACCGCACTATTGCGCCCAACATTGGCTTTAACGTAGCGTGGCACTGGCAGGAAAGTTTCGACTGGGTCGGTTCGTTCAACGCGCTGATTCCCGGACGCGTACCGGCTTATCATTTGCTTGATGCGCAGGTCAGCTATCGGATGCCGTCGTTGAAAACGGTGCTGAAACTTGGTGCCAATAACTTAACGAATCAGTACATCGTGCAGTCGTACGGCTCCCCGGCGGTGGGCGGACTGTACTACGTATCGCTGGTATTTGATCAGGGAATTAAATAAAGAGTGAAAGAGTGAATGGGCGAAAGAGCGTCTCTCCGGCAGCTATTCGCTCATTCACTCTTTCGCTCTTTCACTCATTAATCCATATGGAAGCAACATTAACAAAACCAGAAACGCTACGTGCCGACTGGCTCGCCTTTGGTTTGTGCGCGCTGTCGTATTTGCTGGGCGGAACGGCCTCAACGCTCATGGCTACGTTCCTGCCCGTTGCCATACCGGAACTACTCGGCAAATCGGTTTCCGAAACCCAACTGGGCGATGTGGGGGCTTACATCAGTGCCGCATTTTTGTATGGCTGGATGACGGGTGGACTCGTGTTCGGACTGATTGGCGATAAGATTGGCCGATCGCGGGCGGTGGCCTTCGTTACGTTCCTCTATGGTGTGGCAATGGTATTTACCGTTTTTGCGCCGAGTTGGCCAGTACTGCTGCTTTACCGATTCCTGACGGGGGCCGGCGTGGGTGGGGTTTTACTGCTCACAACGGTTTATCTGTCAGAAATCTGGCCTGAGAAAAGTCGGGCGGTGGTCCTGGGTGTTCTCGCCGTTATGTTTCCGGTGGGGATTGTGGCGACAGGCGGGCTCAATGCGGGGCTGGTGCCCTGGCGGCAGGCGTTCTGGCTGGGGATAATTCCTGTTCTGGTGTCGGCGCTTATGCTGGTCCGACTGCCCGAATCGGCGAACTGGGAACGACTCCGCCAGCAACCTCAAACCGAAAAGACCTGGACTTCTGCCGACAAATCCAACCTTTTAACCGGCGTTCTGGTCTTTGGTACGGTACTGATCGGATTGTGGGGCACATTTTCCTGGATTCCGACCTGGGTACAATCGTTACTACCAGCTGGCCAAACCGGGGGGAAAGAACGCGGTTTAACGATGATGCTCCTCGGCATGGGGGGTATTATCGGTGGTATGTTGTCGGGGGTATTAATTGGTCGATTGGGTTCGCGAACAACGCTTTTGCTAACCTTTGCTGGATGCGCGGGCGGTTGTGCACTACTGTTTTTAACGAATCGCCAGTTTACACCGATTATATATGCCGAAACAGCTTTCGTAGCTTTGTTTTTTGGCATCAGTCAGGGAGCTCTGTCGAGTATTATTCCGGCCTTATTTCCGGTTCGGATTCGGGCAACGGCAGTGGGTATTAGTTTTAACATCGGTCGTTTTTTTACAGCAACCGCCGTTTTTTTTGTGGGAACAATGGTACTGGGACTGGGCGGTTTCGGCAATGCGTTACTGACGTTTTCCATTGCCTTTCTGATTGCCTGGATGGCCGTATTTGTTCGGTACAAACCTGATTCTCATTAACGATCACCTAACGTAGCATCGCAGTTAACCACTTTTAAACCAGCACCTCACAAATGCCACATATTCAACTCAATAATGATGCACCAGGCATTCGAAGCCTGGCGACGTACCGCCCCGATACGGGTAAACCGCTTTACGAACTTGCTCAGGCGCTGTTACGGGCGGGCTCACCCGATAGTACGCTCGCTGACGCCGAACGTGAACTGATTGCCGCGTTTGTATCGAGCCAGAACTGTACGGATTTTTGCATGAACAGTCATGCAGCCGCGTCGCGCTATCTGTTTGGGGATCAGGCTTCTGTCGTCGATGAGACGCTTCAGAATCCAGACACGGCTTCCATTTCGCCAAAACTTCGCGCTTTGCTGAACATCGCAAAACACGTAGCAACCGATGCCCGAACGGTTACCGACGACGTAGTATCGGCTGCCCGAGCGGAAGGAGCCACCGATGGTGATGTACACGATACCGTGCTGATTGCCGCGTCGTTTTCGATGTATAACCGCTACGTTGATGGGCTGTCAACTGTAACGCCCGAAGATCCAGCCGCTTACGTAGCTATGGGTGAACGCATGGGAACGCTGGGATACGTATTACCTAAACCGAGTTAATTAAACCTGATTTATGCCCCACATTGATTTTTTACCCGGATTACCCGGTATTCGAGGACCAATGGCGTTTAGCCCCGAGACGGCTCGCCCGCTCAATGAGCTAGTCAACGTACTACTACGTTTCAACGCTAAACATCCGGATTCCACCCTGAGCGAGGGCGAACGGGAATTGATCGCTACGTTCGTATCGGCCCGCAACGACTGTTTTTTCTGCCAGACTATACACGGTGCGGTTGCCAGTCATCACCTCGGCGATACGGATTGGTCGCTGGTACAATCGGTTAAACAGGATTATGAACATGCCGACATCTCAGATAAACTTAAAGCCTTGTTAGCTATAGCGGGTAGCGTACAGCAGGGCGGTAAATACGTAACACCTGATCAGGTTAGCCAAGCGAGGGCAGAAGGGGCAACCGACCACGACATTCACGATACGGTACTGATTGCAGCCGCATTCTGTATGTTTAACCGTTACGTTGATGGGCTTGATACGTGGGCCCCCGATGGTTCTGATTTATATCGATATCGGGCACAGAAAGTTGCCGAGTATGGCTATACGCACGAAGATCACTATATGCCACCTTCTTAGGCATTACATTGAGCATACAGATTTTAACCATTTTTGTGAGTTGAGATACAAATCGTACCTCAATTCACAAAGGTGTTCAGTTTGACTTTGTTTTGAACGTACAAAATGGCTTTATAAAGATTCTAGCGTGTTTTAATCCTGATAAATCATTCTGGCACGTTGCAGCCTGGTGATATCATCTGACTTTTCGCATCCTCTCCCAATGACCATTTTGCTGATTGAAGACGAACCGCTCATTGCCCGGCAGCTTCAGAAACTGGTGCAGTTGCTTGAGCCGAAGGCGGCTATTGAAGGGCCATTAGCGAGCGTACAGGCCATTTGTGACTACTTTAGTCAGCGACGAACGACTGGGCTACCCAATCCCGACCTGATTATTTCAGATATACAACTATCTGACGGCATCAGTTTTGAAGCATTCCGGCAAGTCAACCTGAGCGCTCCCGTTATATTCACGACGGCTTATGATGAATACGCGATTCGGGCGTTTAAACTCAACAGCCTGGACTACCTGCTCAAACCCATCGATCCCGACGAGCTGAAAACGGCGCTGAGCAAATTCCACCGCTGGGCATTGAACGGCGCCGGCGGATTTGAAGAGCATTTCCGGCATTTTCTGAATCAATTGTCCGAACAGACACCTACTCAGCACTTTAAACGTCGATTCTCGGGGCACCATTTGCGGCAAATCGTTTCTGTACCTCAGGAACAGGTAGCTTATTTCCTGCGCCATGAACTTATTTACCTCCACACCATCGACGGCAAAAAACTGATAACTGATTACAAAACCCTCGATGAGCTGGAAGATTTAACCGACCCAGCCTGTTTTTTTCGGGCCAATCGTCAGTCGCTCATCCAACTCGACGCTGTGGCTGGTTACCGACATACCGACGGCGGCAAACTCCAGGTCCACCTGAAAAGCCCGAATGATACGTTCGACGTAGTGATTAGTAAAGAGAAAGCAACCGCATTTCGGCACTGGCTCGGTGAATAACTACGTAGCTCCTCTTTCACTCTTTCACTCATTCGCTCTTTCACTACGTAGCATCTACCGTTCATCCGTATTTTCGTTAAATAAGTATAAATCCAGTTGACAAAGGCAGGATTTATACTTTTATTCGTAACTACACGATTAGTTTACCGTACTTACATCTAACTGAACTTTTATGCAAGCAATTTTCAATCAGCCCGCGTTGAACCGAACCCGGTGGAAACGCATGGGTTTGATAGCTGCTACGTTGCTCGTGGGCAATTTATCATTTGTCCAGGCGCAGGATAAGGCCGCTGCCGTTACGTTGCCAGAAGGGGTTACCAAAGGTGCATCCGTTGAAGGTATTACCGAATACAATCTAAAAAATGGCCTTAAAGTCCTGCTTTTTCCAGACCCATCGAAACCAACTATTACGGTCAATATCACCTATTTAGTCGGTTCTCGCCACGAAGGCCTTGGCGAAACAGGGATGGCTCACCTGCTCGAACACATGGTGTTTAAAGGTTCCACCAAGCACACTAACATTCCGCAGGAACTCACCAGCCACGGCGCACGACCCAACGGTACTACCTGGCTCGACCGTACAAACTACTTTGAAACCTTTGCCGCTACCGACGAAAACCTGAAATGGGCGCTCGACCTCGAAAGCGACCGGATGGTTAATTCGTTTATCAAGAAAGAAGACTTGTCTACGGAATTCTCGGTGGTACGTAACGAGTTTGAAATGGGCGAAAACTCTCCCCAGAACGTACTGAACGAGCGCGTTGTTTCGGCGTCCTATCTGTGGCACAACTACGGTAAATCGACCATCGGTAACCGTTCCGATATCGAAAAAGTACCGATCGAAAATCTTCAGGCCTTTTACAAAAAATTCTATCAGCCCGACAATGCGGTACTAGTTGTAGCTGGTAAAATCGACGAAAGTAAAACATTGGCCCTTGTTAATCAGTATTTTGGGGCAATTCCACGGCCTACGCGGGTGCTGCAGCCAACTTATAGCATCGAACCTACGCAAGACGGCGAAAAGCAGGTGACGCTACGTCGGGTGGGCGATACGAAGGTGGTATCGGCGCTGTATCACATCATGCCCGGTTCGCACCCCGACTACCCGGCAATGGACGTAGTGATTGAATTGCTGACCAGTGAGCCTGCGGGTCGTTTGTATAAAGCTCTGGTAGAAACTAAAAAAGCGTCTCAGCAGTACGGCTATTCGTTCACGACCAAAGATCCTGGCTACGTGTATTTTGCCGCCGAAATGTTGAAAGACAAATCGTTGGAAGACGCCCGTAACACGCTACTTGCTACGTTGGATTCTGTTGCCATCAAGACGCCTACGAAGGAGGAAGTGGATCGCGCCAAGGCTAAAATCCTGAAAGACGTTGAGTTAAGTTTTAAAAGTGCCGAACGGGTTGGCTTGGCTATGAGCGAATATATTGCTACCGGCGATTGGCGATTAGGTTTTCTGTACCGCGATGCGCTGGAAAAAGTAACCCCTGCCGACGCCCAGCGGGTAGCAAAATATTATTTCAAGCCTTCGAACCGTACGGTTGGGATGTTTGTGCCAGAAGCCGCACCCGACCGTGTCGACGTACCAAATGCACCTGACATTGCGTCGATGGTGAAGGATTACAAAGGTCGTGCGGTAGAAGCGCAGGGCGAAGCCTTCGACCCGTCGCCAGCTAATATTGATGGACGTACCCGCCGTTCGGAACAGCCTAACACTATCGAACTGGCACTGCTTCCAAAAACCACCCGTGGTAACGAAGTAAACGCCCGACTGACGCTACGTTATGGCGACGTTAACAGCCTGAAAAACAAGAGTGCCATTTCGGTTTTTACGGCGCAGATGCTCGACAAAGGAACCACAACCAAGAGTCGTCAGCAGATTAAGGATGAGTTCGACAAATTAAAAGCTCAGGTTGGGGTTTTCGGTGGTGGTAATCAGGTAAACGTGTCCATCAAAACCACGAAGGAGAATTTGCCCGCCGTAATACGTTTGGTTGGTGATATCCTGAAACACCCGGCTTTCGACGCCAACGAGTTTGAAAAGCTGAAACAGGAACAACTGGCGCAGATCGAAGCACAACGTTCTGAACCACAGTCTATTGCTTTCACGGCTTTCCAGCGGCAGATGAGCCCTTATCCGAAAGATGATGTCCGTTATACATCAACTCCTGACGAGGACGTAGCTGACGTGAACGCACTGAAACTTGATGACCTGAAGCAGTTCCACAAAGATTTCTATGGTGCCCAAAACGCGACCATGTCTGTCGTCGGTGACTTTGACGAGCCTGCTGTCAAGAAAGTAATTACCGACGAACTGGGGACCTGGAAAGCGAAAAAGACGTTTAGCCGTCTGGTTACGCCGTATAATGACATTAAACCTACTCCACAAAGCATCGAAGCTCCTGACAAAGCCAATGCGGTTATGGTAGCTGGTTTCAATATGCCTTTGCGCGACGACGACCCAGATTATCCGGCACTGGTGCTGGGAAACTACATGCTGGGCGGTGGCTTTTTGAATTCGCGGCTGGCGGTACGTATTCGTCAGAAAGAAGGTATTAGTTACGGTGTTGGTTCGCAGTTACAGGCCAACCCATTCGATAAAACCGGTACGTTCATGACGTATGCCATTTACAATCCGGAAAACGCCGAACGCCTGGAAAAAGCGTTCCGGGAAGAAATGGACAAAGCCGTTAAAGAAGGTTTTACCGCCGATGAAATCAAGGCAGCTCGTTCAGGCTTGCTACAGTCGCGGGTGGTAAACCGGGCACAAGATCCTTCGCTGGCCGGTACGCTCAACAACTACCTGTACCTGAACCGGACCTTAAGCTGGGATGCCGACTTCGAGAAAAAATTGGAATCGCTCACGCCTGAACAGGTAAATGCGGCCATGAAAAAGCACATCGATCCAACTAAAATCTCGATTATTAAAGCGGGTGATTTTGCTAAAGCGGCCAAGAAAGCGGCTGATAATAAGCCTGCTTCGTCGGTGAGTGGCGGTAAGAACTAAAATTTTCTGAACCGGGATAACACTGATTTATGGATTTTCAGGATTTTGTTCATCTAATTTATTAAGGGCAAAATCTGTTCAATCCTTAGATCCGGCAAATCCCGGTTCTTTTTTGCATTTTTAAACTATAAATATCGTTAGTCACCTAAACACTACGTTCGTTATGATTAAGTATGCCTTATCGGTCTTTTTGGGATTGCTTTCGCTGTCGGGTGTAGCACAGGTAAGAGTTCTACTCCTGCGTGATACCGCTACGTATCATATCAATCAATCTGCTCTTGATAAAAAACATTCGGACCTGACAGACTTATTTAAGGGGAAACCCCAGGGTGCAATGAGCGCGGTGCAGGAACGTTATAAGCAGTTCCAGTCATTTGTAAAAAAACGGAGTAATATTCCGCAAAAGGGATTCAGCGTAATTGTTTATGAATATTATCAGCCTGATGGACTGGCCAGTTTTGCCATCCTTAATCCCGACCGCCCCCTCCCCGACTCGGTATTAGCTCCGATGATAAAAAACCTGGAAGACTTTTATACAGCAACCCCCTATCCAGCTACAGGAAACGTTGCTTTTCGGGTGACTACAATGCTCCAATACGGAAAATCATTTGTAACACCACGTACCGTTCGGCGGGGTCCAGGTATCATCAATACGCTCGAAGCAGCCCAAAAAACCACCCGCCCTGATACAGTTAAGATGCTGGCTTTTAATCAATTGAATTTAACAAACATACCAGAAATCGTTTATCTTTTCCCTAAACTGGAAGAATTGGATTTATCAAGAAATGATCTCCACGAACTACCCGCCCGGCTTACCGCTGATATTCCAACGTTGAAGCGGTTGAGCGTACTCTACAATTCAATTCCAGATGACAGTGTGTTCATTACGCGAAATAAACACCTGCAATCGCTCAATTTACAAGGGAACAAACTGACAAAAATTCCTGCATCAGTCCGGCAAAATCGTCGGCTTGAAAGTCTCTGGATGGGCAATAACAAATTGAAAGAACTGAATGGCAACGCATTACGACGCATGCGTCGGTTAAACGATCTTAATCTTTACAACGCCGGATTAACGTCAATTCCCCGTACAATTAAGCGATTGAAACATGTAAAAGTCCTTGATTTGTATTACAACAATTTAACTAAACTTCCTCCTCAACTTGGGAAGATGAAACGGCTGGAACAACTCGCCGTTGCCCATAATGATTTGAAAGAGTTGCCGGCATCGCTTGCCAAATTACCTCACTTACAAGTATTATATGCCCATCATAACCGATTGAGCCAGCTTCCTGCCGATTTTCAGCGACTCAGGTATCTTCGCGTTCTCGATCTGGGTTATAACTGGTATACGGTTGTTCCGAATGTATTGTCGTCGCTGCCCTCGTTGGAAGAACTGTCGTTAAACAACAATAATGTGCAGGAATTTCCGACGGTGCTATTATCAATGAAAGGTTTAAAAAAGGTGTTTATGGGCAGTAATCCGCTTTTCGGTCGCGAAGCTATGAACAGCATTTACGCCCCTCAGATTAAGCAACTCGAAGCCAATAATACACAGGTAACGTACTAGTCTGAACCGGGATTTAAACAGGATTTCAGGGATTATCATGATTTGCTACGTAGTGAGAAGTAGCGCCGAAAACAAAAACCAGTAAATCTTTCCAATCCTGTTAAAATCTCGGGACAGAATAAAATTTTGCTTAGAATTTTCATAACCAATTTTAGAAAGAATAAAAAATGGGATTACTATCGGAGAAAAATCCAACAAATTCGCGTTAGCAACAGCATAAATTCAATAGTTGTATGCAAGCCGTTAGTTCTCCTCTTGCTCCTGCTCCCAATCGACTGACCCTTTGGGCAAATTTAATTTCGGTCTATATTCTGTGGGGTTCAACTTACCTCTTTATCCATTTCATGACCGAACGGATGCCGCCTTTGTATATGGTAGCGGTGCGGTATCTGATTGCGGGCGTTTTACTCTATGGCTATGCACGTCTGACAGGCACACCTCGTCCAACATGGCAGGAGTGGCGTTCGGCTGGTACGTTGGGCATTGTATTACTCACTTTTTCGAATGGATGTCTGGCAATTGGTCTGCAATATATTCCCAGTGGAATGGCCGCCTTGTTAGGTGGCTTATTACCTGTTTATCTGCTTTCCCTGAACTGGATTTCATTCGGCAAACAACGACCTAGTAATTTGGCTTTGGCAGGGCTGGCAGTTGGCCTGATTGGTGTCTTTTTACTCGTTAAACCCGACAAGTTGCAGGGTACGAGTGGCCTGGATGCCAAATTAATTGGCTCTGGTTTAGTAGCCTTTGGCAATTTTGCCTGGGCTATCGGAACGTTGATGACACCTCGTCTCAAACTGCCATCAGCTACTTTATCCAGTGGCATTCAGATGTTGGTTGGCGGTATCGCCACGTTGCTGTTGAGTCTGGTATTGGAGCCTGTTACGCTATGGAGCATTTTCGATGCACCCTCCAAAGCTGTTGGCTCAATGATTTACCTGGTCATTTTTGGCAGCATCATCGGCTTTTCGTCGTACTCATGGCTCGCCCGTAATGCGCCCCCACAACTACTCGCTACGTATGCTTTTGTCAATCCGGTAGTGGCCATGTTGCTGGGCTCCCTGTTTGCCGGCGAAATTTTTACCCAACAATCTTTTATCGGAGCCATCGTCTCGCTGGTTGGCGTGGTGCTTATTACGCTGGGGCGGAAATAAAGAGTAAATGAGCGAATTTCCTGCCAGATGATTTTTGCTGGCGTATCAGCTATTCACTCTTTCACTCTTTATTTCTTTCACTCTTTAAAATTTATACCGGTGGCACCCCCACACTGGTCCAGCCACCGTCGACCACCAGGCTTTGGCCCGTGATGTGCCGTGATGCGGGAGCTACGAGAAATAAGGCAGCATTAGTAATGTCATCAACCGTTGCCGGACGACCCATGGGTGTGATACGCGACCAGATGGGTACATAAGTCGGATCGTCAAGTGTCCGTTCGGTCAACGTAGCACCGGGAGCGATGGCATTCACGGTAATGCCCAAGGGCGAAAAATCAATAACGAGTTGTTTCGCCAGCATTTCCAGCCCTGCTTTAGTCATGCTGTACACCGGCAATCCGGGGTGTGCTACGTGCCCAACCACCGACGACATAAATAATATACTCCCCCCTTTCCCCTGACTGCGCATCTGTTTAGCAGCTACCTGCGCCAGAAAAAAACTGCCCCGTAAATTCAGGTCGACTATTTTCTGAAAAGCCTCAGGAGTTGTGGTAAAAATATCGCCGAAGATGGTGATACCGGCATTGGCAATAGCAATATCAACCGCCCCAAACCGACTCACTGCAAGGGCGACCATCTTTTCGATGAACGCTACGTCGGATGCATCGCCAGGGTAGGCTTCACACTGGCCAGCGCTTGTCGAAGTTACTTCCTGCTGAATTCTTTCAGCTGCTTTTCGGGCCAGCTCTTCGTCAAAATCATTCAGTATTACGTTGGCACCCTGTTGAACAAGTGCGCGGGCGATTGCAAATCCAATACCTTGTCCGGCCCCGGTAATGAGAACCGTTTGTGAAGAAAAAGTTGTCATGAAAAATGAATACGTCGCGGCAAGTTATTCAAAATATTCTCATCCAGGAAAACAGAAAAAGCCCAGCGTTGGCCGGGCTCGTTCGGAAATGTATTCGTGAGTTGATCTTACTTATCGTCCAAGGGCGAAAGTTGCCGTACGCCGTGCAGGACGGGTCGTTACCGTTCCCATACCCAGCAACCGGACTCGTTCACTACGCAAAATGGTGCGGATGTATCGTGTCGATTTCATGTTTTCTGTTGTTTATTAGTTAACAAATGTTGTTCATTAAAATTTTGCAGTCAGGCCTAGTTTCAGGGCTGAAACGCCGTATCCTACTTCCGCAAACGCACCAACTTTCTTACTGAACAAAAAGCGTGATCCCAACTGTATGCCGACGAATACACCACTGTTATAACCGCTACCGTAATAATCGTACCCATAAGAGTCGCTGTAACCAGCGTAACGGAAACCTAACGTAGCACCTATGTAAGGGTCGAAGCTTTTGCTTTGAGTGTTAAAAGCCTCAGCCAGGTGAAACGATCCTCTAGCACCAGCATAGACGAAATTGTAGCCGCTGGAATAATACCCATAGTTGTAGTGGAAATAATCAACCGAAGCTCCTACCGAAAAGTTAGGATTACTCTTCAAGCCAACTTCATACGATACACCTACAGGTACACCACCGCCGTAATACGTAGCAAGGCCGATACCTAGATTCAGATAGCTTGCCCGCGAACCCCGGTGTGATACGTTACGTGCGCGCTGCCCCGACGATTGAGAACGACTGGCCGATTGTTGCGTCGATGTGGCGGCTGGTTCATTCCGGGTCTGGCTTACAGCCGGTTGAGAAGCTGCAGGTTGTTCCTGAACAGGTCTCGCCTGCGACGTAGCAGCCGGTTGGGACTGGGTGGATTGGGTCGGACGTACTGGTTTATACGTCATCGGCCGCGATGGGCTGGTCCGCGTTGCCTGTTTGGCAGGAGCGGCCCGGTGAGCCGTTGATTGCGCCGATACCGACGTAGTGGTGCAGGCAATTACCAACAATGCGTTGGCTAAGCAGAAAGTAGTTAATCGTGTCATTAGTTGTGTTGTTTTAGAAAAAAGAGAAAGATTCGAATGTCTGGCCATCTTGTATTCCTGAAAGCCGATACAAACTTATCACCCGCTTTTCGACAACCCGAACGGGTACTGGATCAACTGGTAGAACACATGACTCAATTGGAAATTTAGCCGTATGAAACGGAGTGGAATGAAAAAATGTATGATTTATGAGATAGGATATATTCCATTAATCAAATATCCTACATGCCTTTATGACGCCCCAAACAGAAGCTGCGATCCTCTCCCATCTCGCCCAAGACCCCATTATGGCGCGAATTATTGCCGAAACGGAAGCGCCTAAAATTTTTAATGATTACGCTGATGACGTCTATCTGGCACTCTTGGAAAGTATTGTGTCGCAGCAGATTTCGGTGAAGGCGGCCGATGCCATTTTTTCTCGCTTTCGGGCACTGTTTCCAGATAATTATCCCCATGCAAAGGCTTTACTTCTGAAAACCACCGATGAGCTACGGAGCGCCGGTTTATCGTTTCAGAAAATCAAGTATTTACAGAGTGTAGCTGAATTTTCTCAGAAGAATCCCATCGACCGCGCCCATCTGGATGCTATGACCGACGAGGAAATTGTGCAATACCTGATTCCAATCAAGGGCGTTGGTCGCTGGACGGTGGAGATGTTATTGATGTTTGTGCTTAACCGACATGATATTTTCCCAATCGACGATCTTATTATTCGCCAACGGGTGATACGTGCGTACAGCGATCAAACGGGTGAATTAAGTGGAAAAGCTTTATACAAAGTGCTACACCAGATTGCCGATAACTGGCGACCGTATCGCACCACCGCCTGTCGATATTTATGGCGCTGGAAACCAGCCGCCTGATGCATGAGGTATAAATAGAAATAAGCTTCAACTCTTGAAAGATCATACATCAATTACAGCCTTTTCACCTTTACGGCTATTTTCGAACGCACTTTGATCAGCAATTGAATGCCGTCGGGACGTACCACGATACGTTGCGGAACCAGGCGAAACGTATCAATATCGAGGGCTGTTTTTTTCCCTGCTTTCGCTTTTGAGAAAGCCGTTTCTATCTTTTCAGGAATACTTGTAACCTGCTGGCGGAGTGGAACAACCATGGCCGCCTGAATCGTGTCGCGCAGATTGTCGTGGAGCAGCCAGTCGGCGGTGGCAAATAGGCGTTCTTTGGTTTCTACGTCGAAGTCAACATCCTTGATACGTAGCGTATTGGTCAACGTATCATAGGCGGGCTTTCCGTGAAAATATAACGTACCGTTTACCGCTCCTCCAACTTCTGTCTTTAAAATTATCTTCTTGCCGCTTCCGTAAACGTTGGCGCTCTTAATTTTCAGGTTTCCGCCCATCAAATTAAGCTTTTCTTTTTCTAACGTACGGGCCAATACGTTGTTCACGTCAGTATAAGGGATAAAAGCCAATACTTCTAGTCGGGCGGCTTTCGGAAGCGCATTTCGATGGAGCAGTCGGGGCAACCGTTCCAACGTATCGACGGTGGGCATAGGACCGATGCGCGTATCGACACGGAACGCAATCTGAATAGGTACCGTAATACGTCGTGCATCACCCCGAACCGGGGCAGCAGCAATACTGAACGGTTTGGGTAACAGCCAGATATTCTCCGGCACTTTGGCGATACGTAGTGGTTTCTGCATATCACGCCAGATTTTACCGACCTCTTTATCAAGCCTTAAACCTTTATAAACGGCTTTATCAATGGCATCTTCGATGTCGGCCTTGCGTTTATCCAGAATTTTTTCAGCTATATTCTGCACACTAACCTTTATGCCCAGCAAGCGAACAGTTGGTTTTTCAATCCATTGATATTCTTCGAATTTGGACTGAGTCTTTAACCGCCAATTGCCCGCAACGCCGATGGAACTTGCTAAATTTACGGCCAGTGCACAAAGTGGCCGACTTTTTCGCTTTTCGCTTTTACGCAGGCCGATTGGATTGCTGTACCAAACCTGCAAGGGTGCCGACATGAACACCCGTCGGTTTGCATACCGGATTTTGACGGGACCAGTACGTTCTACGCGAAGCCGCCAAGCCTCCCCTTTCCTTCCCTCAAATGTTTCTTCGGTAACTAGTGTAGTTGGTAATCCTTTATTGATTTTCTGTTCAAGGTCGCGAATGTTAAACGTAAGATTTCCAGCCATATATGACACAGGGTTTGTGACCGGAGGTTCAAATTCCTCGGCAGCTGGAGCCGCTGGTTTTACGCGCTTACAACTATTGCCCCCCGCGACAAAGGCTAGTAGTATAAAAAAACCGATGATTCGTTGAGCATTCATTGCATCAACAAAACCATCGGCATGTAAAAATGTTAGGTTTCGGTCTCGCTTGTAATCTATCGGTTAATGCGCCCGAGTCATTTTCGCATCGGCAGCACAACCACATCCCTTTCCACAGCCGGCCTGTTTTTTCGAGAAGTTACGATAAACACGGTAACCCAGATACGTCAGCGCAGCGGCAAAAACCAGAAAAATAATGACCTCTTGCATAGCTATGAATCAAGTAGAATGTATTTGGAACGCTAAATATTCTACTTCATACATCATACATTTTTTCAACCCCATCCGTTCCGTTGGGCCAGCCGGTATGCGTGTTGATAGTGGTGTTCGCCGTGCCAGGCATACATAGCTAAGGCTTCGCGGAGCTCAAATGAGCGCTGGCTCCCCGGATGGTAATACGTTCGGGAAAAATCGGAGTCGGATAATGATTGAAATATCGTTACCCATCGATGGTGCAGATTACGCAGAATGACCAGCGAGGGAGCAATATCGAGTTGACTATCAGGCAGCTTAGCCCATTCACCTTCTTCGTACGGGCTGATAGTCGGATTATTTTCCGTCAGGGCTAACTTCGTCCGAACGTAGGCATTCATGTGGCTGTCTGCTACATGGTGAATAAGCTGCCGAATGGTCCAGCCGCCGGGCCGATAAGGTATATCAATCCGGTCATCACCCCACTTGCCAACTAGTTCAGTTAGTTTGATGGGAAATTCATCCAGGATGGCAATATGCTGCTGGGTGTCTTCGGTCGAATAGGTTTTCCCATATACAAAATCGCCGATGGGATAACGTAGTGTCTCAAGGTCCTGCATACGTATTTAAGTTGCTTTTCTGTCGGAACGCAGATTTTGGTGGTATGTTTCAACAAATATCGTGCTACGTTGGCCTACAGAAATCGACCGATTTCCGAAATTCAGGTAGTCCGGTTTGAAAAATCTTACGGCCAGTATTCTTTGATAGCCTGAATCAGTTCAGGGTGTATACCGCATCCTGCCACTACGTCGCCCCGAAATAAAAACTCATCCCCCCCATCGAAATCAGTAACAATACCGCCCGCTTCGCGCACGAGCAATACGCCCGCAGCCATGTCCCATGAGTTGAGATTATACTCGTAAAACGCTTCAAAACGTCCACAGGCAACGTAAGAAAGATCGATAGCTGCCGAACCCATCCGGCGCAGGCCATGCGTTCGCTGCATCAGCGACTCCAGGATCTGCAGGTACGTCTGCATCTGATCAAAACGGTAATATGGAAAGCCCGTCGCAATCAGGCTTTCACCCAGCGTTTTGGCGGGCGATACCGCAATGGATTCGCCATTGCAATACGCTCCTCCCCCATCCCAGGCCGAAAAACACTCATCGCGGCTGGGATCGTAAACCACGCCGGCAATGGGTTTCTTGCCCTCGGCCAAACCAATACTGACGGAAAATACTGGCAGGCCGTGAATAAAATTGGCAGTTCCGTCGAGTGGGTCGATAATCCAGTTCAGCCCATTCTGATCGGCGTCTTGACCCGTCGTACCTTCTTCGGTAATAAATCCGGCCTCGGGAAGCAATGTATGCAACCGCTCGACAAGTTGTTTTTCAGTTTCTTTATCGACGTAGGAAACCAGATTATTCAGCCCTTTGTATTCGATGGCGTCGCGTTTAAACAGACGCCGTTCCTGAAGCAGAAACGCTCCGGCATCGCTGGCAATCTGGCAAAGTTCGCGGGTAAGAGAAGCTAAGTCTTGAGACATTTGTACTACGTTACGTGTCTTATTCCGATGACTTATCGGTAAATATCAGGATTTTCAACCCCTCCGAGTCGCCGAAGGGGTTAAAAAGCGTCTTACTTCATAATATTCCCCAAAGCATTGTCGTACAGCGATTTGGCCGCTTCACTGGTCATTACTAAGGTGTCTTCGACACGTAGTCCCTCCGCTGTTACGTTGCCCAGAAAGCGGAATGGCAGAATGCTGTCATTTAAGTAGCCTTCTACGTGTTGCAGTTGCTCGGGCGAAATCGAAATAACAACCCGGCTCTGACTTTCGCCGAATAAGTACGAGTCGGTGCGGTGCCGCGTATCGACATTAATCGAGAAGCCCTTGTTTCCCGCCATCGCAGACTCGGCCAGCGTAACAAACAGCCCTCCATCCGATACGTCGTGCGCCGATTGCAGCCACCCGTGACGTATCATGGTTTTAATGCTTTCCTGCACCCGCCATTCCGTTTCAAAATCAAAAGTTGGCGCGGGTGATGCCTTGATACCCAGATACGAATACAGGTATTCAGACGAAGCAATATCGTTGGTCGATGGGCCGACGAGGAAAATCAAATCACCTTCGTTTTTAAAATCCAGGGTCATCCGATGGTCTGGGTTTTCCATCAGCCCCAGCATACCAATCGTGGGTGTCGGGAACACCGGGCCGTGGTCGGAACTCTGGTTGTAGAAACTCACGTTTCCGCCGGTTACCGGCGTACTGAACCGACGACAAGCTTCGCCCATGCCCTGCACGGCTTCCACAAAATGCCAGTAAACTTCCGGTACGTATGGATTGCCAAAATTGAGGTTGTTGGTCACTGCCAGTGGCTCACCACCTGTACAAACGATGTTACGGCAGGCTTCAGCAACAGCAATCATCGCCCCCTGACGTGGGTTCGCGTTAACGTAGCGGCTGTTGCAGTCGACCGTAATGACAATGGATTTGTCAGTAGCAGGTAAACCGGGGCCTTTCACACGAACAACGGCCGCATCGGAAGGCGCGTTTGTGCTGCGGTTGGCCGTTCCCACCATCGAATCGTACTGTTCATACACCCACTTGCGGGAGCAAATGTTGGGGTGAGAAAGCAGATGTTCGGCGATTTTCGCTACGTCTTCTAGCTCAATATCGTCTATGTCGTCTGCGTTGAATTTAGCATATTCCTGGATGTAGGCTGGTTCTTTGTACTCGCGGTGATACTGCGGTGCCCCCCCGCCAAGCACGAGGTCATACGCCGGTACGTCGGCAACAAGTTCACCGTAGCGGTAGAAATGGAGCCGCTGCGTGTCGGTTACTTCACCAATTTGCGCGCAGTTCAAATCCCACTTATCGAAAATAGCCTGAATAACACTCTCTTTGCCTTTTTCAATGACCACAAGCATACGCTCCTGCGACTCCGACAGCAGAATCTCGAACGGTGCCATGTTGGCTTGGCGAGTTGGTACTTTGTCGAGGTCGATGATCATACCGTGTTCGCCTTTGGCACTCATCTCCGACGTAGAGCATATAATACCGGCTGCACCCATGTCCTGAATTCCAATCACGTGGCCGGTGGCAATGATTTCGAGAGTAGCTTCGAGCAGCAGTTTCTCCATGAATGGATCGCCTACCTGCACAGCGGGCAGCTTTTCGGTAGAGGCCGCCGTAATATCTTCCGACGCGAACGTAGCGCCGTGAATACCGTCTTTGCCCGTAGCCGAACCGACAATAAATACCGGATTACCAACGCCGTAACTGGTCGCTTTTGCTACGTTACCCACTTCGACAATACCCGCCGAGAATGCATTGACGAGTGGATTGGTATTGTAACACTCATCGAAATAAATCTCTCCACCTACTGTTGGAATACCGAACGCGTTGCCGTAGTCGCCAATACCTTTCACGACGCCACGTAGCAGACGCTTGGTTTTTGCTAGACTTAAATCACCGAAACGTAGCGAATTCAATTGCGCAATGGGTCGGGCGCCCATCGTGAAAATATCGCGATTGATGCCGCCCACACCCGTAGCCGCTCCCTGATAGGGTTCCAGTGCCGAGGGGTGGTTATGCGACTCAATTTTGAACGAACAGGCCAGTCCATCGCCAATATCGACCAGACCCGCATTTTCTTCTCCCGCTTTAGCCAGCATCCGTTCTGAATCACGAGGCAGCGTTTTAAGCCAGACGATGGAGTTTTTATACGAACAGTGTTCCGACCACATTACTGAGAAGATACTCAGCTCGGTAAAATTCGGTTGACGGCCCAGTATCTGGTTGATCCGGTCAAATTCTTCGGGGAGCAGGCCCAGTTTGCGGGCGGTTTCAACTGTCGGAAGCGATTCCGTAGCGTCCATTTTGAAAGAGCGAAAGAGTGAATGAGCGAAAGAGTGGTGATCCGGCATTCCGGCTGAAGGGCAGCTATTTACCGCACGTTCACTCGTTGCCGAACGCAGCCTGCTCACTTTCGCTCTTTAAACATGGGCCAAAATTAGCTTTTTTGCCCGAAAGTGCCCCGCTATGGGTTGACAAATGTGAAAACGCTTGTATATTTGCACCCAGAAAGAGAGATGGCAGAGTGGTCGATTGCGTCGGTCTTGAAAACCGAAGACTGTAACAGGTCCGGGGGTTCGAATCCCTCTCTCTCTGCAGATAAAACAAAAGCCTGATACGAAACAGTATCAGGCTTTTGTTTTATCTGCAATATTTGATTACAATAATTTCATTCTATTTATCGAAAAGTAATTTACAAAACTTTCGCCCCCCACCCACTCTGGCGTAACAAAACACTACTCATATAACTCAACCCTAACGCTCCCATAAACACAAGCGGGAATTTTAAAGGCACCACAACGTCGCTACGTAACAGCGCAAACTGAAGCCAGGTCACAAAGCCGTAGTGCAGTACGTATATACCATAAGCGTTCGCTGAAAGAGTTTGCCAGATGGGGTTTGGTTTGGAAATAGCCTGCCGGAAGACGCTTAAGCTGGCGCAAATACTGGCTAGACAGCTGGCTACAAATGCTAAATCGAAGATTAAATAGCCTATTGGCTCCGTCCAGTTTCCCTGTTTTACTTGGTTGGTTCCAAAGTCCGAAATAAGACGGACCAGAACGTAGCACATAAGGCTTAAGCCAAGCCAGAACGGCCAACTAATTCCGAAAAGTTTGTTATTACGGAAAAAGACGTTTTGCCAGGAAGTAGCACCCAGACAACCGCCCAGCAGAAAAAATAATAAATAGAAAATTACCCGATTGAGTTGAAAATCAAATGGCCCCCAATTTCCAACCCAGGTATATTGTCCTACCCATAAACTAATCGGAATAAAACTTAGGGCGACCACTACGTAGAGAATGGTTCCCAGACGTAGCGGCTTCTCGCCCAGACGAGTCAGCCATTGGCCAATACTGCTAAAAAACGCAGGCCAGATACTGAAAATAAGAGCAGTTATTCCGTCGAAAGCCAGTAACAGCCAGATAAACCAGGGCGGCCCCACCGGCCATTGCTGCGGGAAAACGTAATCATTCAGAAAACTAAAGAGCGACGTATCGTGCGTTGCTACGTAGTACGAAGGAAAATATGCAAACGGAATAAGTAAGACCTCCGCCACCAAAAACGGAAGCCCCAGACGTAGCAGCCGATCTTTCAGGTACGTTTTCGCACCTTTTTTAACAAGACCACGGTAGACAAACAGTCCGCTGATAAAAAACATGAGCGGCATGAAAAATATATCATTAAAGCCAATCAGGATATCCATCCCCACCCAGCGTTTTTCATCGACGATTGGCGCTGTGGAACTGATGTAATGCGTAGGGTTAAAATATGCGAACGTAGGATAAGCCAGTGCGACATGATGCGTTACCACCAGCAACGTAACAAATGCCCGCAGGTAATCCACCCAAACCATCCGCGACGTATCAGTTTCCATTCTGTAGCGATTCAATAATTAATTTTACTATTTCCGAAGAGGGTACAATTAGGTATTCATAGGTTACGGATAATGCTTTCATTTATGGGCTGAATCAATGTCAAGGAGCCGAAAAAACCGAAAAAGCTGCATGACTCTTTAGATACTACGCACTAATTAAGCACAGTAGAGCTACCCAAATGCCTGTCTTTAGAACGTAGTACGTAATCCCTCTTTCGAATCAACGTCCGATCTGCATGAACGCCACTCTCGCGAAATCCCGCTGGTACCGCCTGTTACCCATTGCCTTTATCACCTATAGTTTAGCCTACCTCGACCGGGCGAATTATGGATTTGGTGCCGCCAGCGGTTTGGCAACCGATCTGAAAATTACGCCCGCCATGTCGTCGCTGCTGGGGTCGCTTTTCTTTTTGGGTTACTTTTTCTTCCAGGTTCCAGGAGCCGTTTATGCCGAGAAGAAAAGCGCTAAAAAACTCATTTTCTGGTCGTTGCTGCTTTGGGGTGGCCTTGCAACAGCAACGGGCGTTATTAGTAACGTCAACGCGCTGATCGTGATTCGGTTCATGTTGGGCGTTGTCGAAAGTGCGGTGATGCCGGCGATGCTACTCTTTTTGAGCCGATGGTTTACCAAAACCGAACGATCACAGGCCAATACTTTCTTAATTCTGGGTAACCCAGCGACGATTCTCTGGATGTCGGTGCTATCGGGTTATCTGGTTCAGGCGGTTGGCTGGCGGTGGATGTTTATTATTGAAGGGTTGCCTGCCATTATTTGGGCCTTTTTCTGGTGGCGACTGGTGGACGATAAGCCACAGAATGCTACGTGGTTGACCGATGCCGAAAAACAGGCCCTGGAGAATCAGCTACAACTTGAACAACAGGGAATTAAGCCCGTCAAAAATTACGGAGAAGCGTTCAAATCACGCGTGGTTATACTACTCAGTTTACAGTATGCCCTCTGGAGCATTGGCGTGTATGGATTCGTGATGTGGTTGCCGTCTATTCTGAATGCAGCACCCAATATGAACATTGTTAAAACGGGTTGGCTATCGTCGGTTCCCTATCTACTAGCGATTATCGGTATGCTAAGCGCGTCCTATTTTTCTGATAAAACCCTGAACCGCAAGATCTTTGTGTGGCCATTCCTGCTATTGGGTGCAATTGCTTTCTACGCATCTTACGTCATTGGTGTCAATCAGTTCTGGCTTTCGTTTGTACTGCTTATCATAGCTGGCGGGGCCATGTATGCTCCTTATGGACCATTTTTCGCCATTATTCCAGAAATATTGCCTAAGAACGTAGCGGGTGGCGCTATGGCATTGATTAACAGCTTTGGCGCGCTTGGCTCCTTCCTTGGCTCCTATATAGTTGGATATCTAAACGGCACAACCGGCGGTTTCAGCGCTTCATATCTTTTTATGTCCGGTTCTCTGCTCCTATCAGCAATCATTACGTTAATTGCCGTTAAAAAGCCGACGGCTACGTCCATGCCCGAGCCTGGCACTCCTATTCTGCAGGAATAATCATTTTTGTTGATTTATCCACCGTATCAGCTCATTGCTAAAGCGTTGAGCCAATACCTATTACCCCATCCTATCAATCTGATGACCAAAAATTTATGAGCATTTCACATAAGTTCATCTACTTTATATCTGCTAATCTACTCATGCTTTCAGCTACGTTTGGGCAGCAGGCCAATCAAGTCGTTACGTTCTCGAATCCACCTTCTGTAGCCACACCGAGAGGGTACAGCCATTTAGCGGAGGTTGATTTAGGAACGTCAAAAATGGTACTTATTGCGGGGCAAGTTGGGTTGGATGTGCAGGGGAACGTAGTAGGAAAAGGCGATCCGAAAGCGCAGTTCGAACAAATTTTCCGAAACCTACAGGCACTTGTCACAGCCGCCGGGGGCAAAATGGAAAACCTTGTTAAGCTGACTATCTATTTTCGGGATATGACCCATGTGCAATTGTTCCGGGAGGTACGGGATCGATACGTTAATCTCCAGCATCCACCAGTTAGTACAGCCGTTGAAGTCAGCAAATTATTTCGCGACGATATTTTAGCGGAGGTTGAGGCAACGGCTATCATTCCTAAGAATAAATAAGATAGCTGGATTTCTGAATTATTGCCTATCCAGGGGCACTTCCAGTAACAATAATAAGGCATCGTTTGATAAAGCCTCCCAATCGACGGTTTGCCCCTGTATATTGCTCAGAGACAGCCCATCACGCTCATGAAGTAATCGGTTTTGCACTTCAAATGCACCACTCAATACAAAAAGAAAAGCGCCGTTACTCGCTTTCGCTACTTTATATACATCATCTTTTCTCCCCTCATATCGGCCAATATAGCCACGAAAACTCAGTACACGAGTTTGCTGATCGGGGTTTACATCAAAAAGCGGTAGCAATTGATTACTACGTTGTAAATCGAAATTAATGACCTGCACACCCGGATAAAAATCAGGTGAAGTATTTGATTGCCAGATCACCAGGTAATTGATCACTTCAGTATCATACGGATTACTGATTTGGTAGATCATACCCCCGGTTAATGAAAAAATCAGGACCTGCCCCGTTTCCAGAAACCCATTTCCAACATCGCTTTTGTATTCGAGTCCTCCAACAAGAGGCAGAATAATCACTTCCGTATTTTGATCAACGGTTAAGCTCATACTCCGGCCAGCGTTCAACTGGTCATCGTTAAGAACCTGTAACGCACCAAAGGGCTCCCGGCTTTCGGCCACGTATTGACCAAAATTAAAACTGTGAAAACTGCGAAAAAAGTCAATTTGGGAATAACCCCGCTGGTCGGCCAGAAAAATTTGAGCTTGCGTCTGTCTATCCATGAATGGTAAATGTAGGTGTCGATACACTACGTTAACGGTCCCTTTTATCTGTAACGTAGCAGACAACGGATTCCAGGAACAGATCAAAAAATAAATAAAAAGTCAGGAGCAACCAGAAGGCATTAAAAAAGGAACGTAGCGCGTATATTGAGCCAATAAAAAAAGCCGCTGCGTAGTAAATACGTAACGGCTTGATAATCAAAGTAGCGGGGAGCAGGATCGAACTGCCGACCTTAGGGTTATGAATCCTACGCTCTAACCATCTGAGCTACCCCGCCGGATTTGTCACAAAAGTAAGGAAAAATCGGTTGAGCCCAAAAAACAGCGTTGACTTTCGCAAAAAAAATCGTTTACCTTTGCCAATAGCCCCCTTTTCCGATAGGAACGTTTATGGAAAAATACAAATTCATCGCCGAATACGAGCTCCGGGCATCTCCTAAGATGCTATTCCCATATATTAGCACGGCATCAGGTCTGTCGCAGTGGTTTGCGTCCAAGGTAAACATGATGCCCGAGCAGCGGTTCGATTTTCAGTGGGATAATGAGAGCCATTTCGCCAGGCAGGTATCCATGCGGCAAAATAAAGGGGTGCGCTTTGAGTTTCTGGATACGGCCGAAAACGGATCCGATAATAATTATATTGACTTCCGCATCGATCAGAGCGAATTGACTCAATCGACATTTCTGCGCATTACCGACTATTCATCGACTACCGACGAAGACGAACTTAAAGACCTCTGGGATGGGTTAATGGATAAGTTAAAGGAAATAGTCGGTAGTTAAAAAAGGTTAAACATATACGAAAGTTATAAGGAAATAGGGTTATATAGCTGTAAAGGTGGTTCATAAACTTTACAGCTATATAACTCTATAACCGCTCCGGCGGCCCGGTTTATAACTTATCACTGGAATGAAGAAGATTGATAAGTTAATACTCGGCTCATTTTGGGGGCCGTTTTTTTTAACCCTGGCGGTCGTCATCTTTATTTTCCTGATGCGACTGCTGATGTTTTACATAGACGATTTCGTCTCCAAAGACCTCGATATGGCCACGTTCGGGCGTCTCCTTTTCTATTTCGCTCTGCTGACTATTCCAACGGCATTACCACTGGCGGTGCTGCTTTCATCGCTGATGACCTTTGGAAATCTGGGTGAATTCTTTGAGTTGACAGC
Organism: Spirosoma flavus; assembly: GCF_054778555.1. Classification (NCBI taxonomy): domain Bacteria; kingdom Pseudomonadati; phylum Bacteroidota; class Cytophagia; order Cytophagales; family Cytophagaceae; genus Spirosoma; species Spirosoma flavus. The sequence continues at coordinate 170,722 of NZ_BAAGZL010000002.1, read as the reverse complement.
CATGAAAAGCGCCGGTATTTCGCTCACGCGGGCAATGCAACCTTTGCTCATTGTGGCCGTTGGTATTAGTGCGTTCTCCTTTTGGTTCAACAATTCTGTATCTCCCTGGGCTAATCTTAAGGGATACAGCTTACTCTATGACATCAAAACGGCCAAAGCAACGCTGAATCTTAAAGAGGGTATTTTTTATAATGACCTGCCTGGATATAGCATTAAGGTCGACGAAAAAATAAAATCCTCACCGGATAGTGCAAAAGGTGAATTACTGAAAGGGCTGGTTATCTACAAGCATCCCATGAGTGGCGTTGCTTCGGGTAATCGTGAAATTATTCTGGCCGATTCAGGTCGAATGTATACCGATAAAGATCGGACGTATCTGATTTTTCAGCTTTTTAACGGCAATGATTATCAGGAATACTCAGACAATGCTACGGTCAACTATGCCAGTACCAGTACTGTCAACGGGGGAGCCCAGTTTGTCAGGAATGCTTTCAAGGATTACCGGTTGGTTATCAGTCTGGAATCGTTCGGAATTAAACGCACCGACGAGAACCAGTTTGAGTACCATGAATACATGAAAAACCTGAAGGAGCTGTCCACGCTCACGGATTCGCTTCAGAAAGAGTATACGAAGACCAGCCTGAACGTAGCGAGTACGTCGAGACAGTATTATACGTATCAGTTTAAGTCTGATGCGGTGCTGAAGCAAAAAGTCGTAAAGGACGGGAAATGGGTTGATTCAGTATTAAAGAAGAAAGCAATTGCACCACCCGAACTAGCGCAGGCCGCCCTGTCGCAGGCACAGAACATTTTATCGTATGCTACGTCGAACATTACGTATATGACTGAAAAAGAGAAAAGTGTCTGGCGCTATCAGCTGGAGAGCCATCATAAATTCACACAGGCTATCTCTATTTTTGTGATGTTTCTGATTGGCGCATCTATGGGGGCTATCATAAAAAAAGGGGGGTTTGGATTACCCGTATTGGTATCTATCGTCTTCTTTATTTTCCTGTACGTACTGACCCTCATGGGCGACAAATACGCCAAGGATGGGCTGCTTTGGGTACCACTAGGTGCCTGGATGGCTAATCTGGTGCTGTTTCCTATTGGTCTGTTTCTAATGCAACGCGCCCGGCATGATTCGCGTTTGTTCGACAAAGACGTATATATAATTGCCTGGGAACGGCTGAAACGCAACTGGGCAAAGTATAGAGGGCAGCCAACAGTCGCTGGTTAAAGTCGCTAATCGTCAGCTAATAAGTAATATTTAATTAGGAGACTATTGACTGACCACTAGCGACTAACAACTCTTTTTACTACCTTTGCACCCGAATTTATTTTTCCAACAAAAAAGCTGTCTGAAGATGTATCTAACGACCGAAAAAAAGCAGGAGATTTTCTCCACCTCGGGTCACGCCAAAAGTGCAACGGACACCGGGTCGGCCGAATCCCAGATCGCGCTGTTTACCTACCGGATCAGTCATTTGACCGAGCACCTGAAAGTCCACAAGCACGATTACGGCACCCAACTGGGCCTTTTAAAATTAGTAGGTAAGCGTCGGCGTCTACTGAACTACCTCCAGAAAAAAGATATCACACGGTATCGGGCTATTCTGGCCGCACTCGGATTGCGTAAGTAATCGAGTTACACCACAAAAGGGAATCTGCTCATAGTAGATTCCCTCATTTTTGTTGTTTGTATGCATAAGAGCGATCATTCGCATAACAATATCCTTTTCTTTTTACAAATAACTTCTTTTCAGGTAGCTATCGTCTGATTAACGTATCGAACGAATTGCCATTGTTGAATTATTCGGACGTACCGAACTAAAAGAAGTTTGTTTAAGTAGAGTAAATAGGGGCAGCAGTAATCTGTTGTCTCTCAAGCGGTTTAAAGCTGAACGAAGACGTATTCAAAATCTGCTGTATGTTTCAAATCACCACGCAAGTTGTTGCGTTGCCCGATGGGCGGGAAATTACCATTGAAACCGGGAAAATGGCCCGGCAAGCCGATGGAGCGGTAGTCGTACGGTTGGGCGACACGATGCTGTTAGCCACCGTAGTATCCAGTAAAGAAGCCAAAGCTGGCGTCGACTTCCTTCCCCTTTCTGTTGATTATCAGGAAAAATTTGCTTCTGCCGGACGTATTCCGGGCAGTTTCCAACGGCGGGAAGGCCGATTAAGCGATCATGAAATTCTGATTAGTCGGTTGGTTGACCGGGCGTTACGTCCTATCTTCCCCGAAGATTACCATGCTGATACGCAGGTAATGATTACGTTAATTTCCGCCGATCCGGAAGTTCAACCTGACGCTCTCGCTGCGTTAGCGGCTTCATCGGCACTGGCCGTATCTGATATACCGTTTAACGGACCTATCTCAGAGGTACGGGTTGCCAAAATTGACGGCAACTACGTAATATATCCTAAATCGACTGATATTGAGCGCGCTACCATCGACCTGATTGTGGCAGCTACCGAAAAAGATATTTGCATGGTGGAAGGCGAAATGGACGAATGTTCAGAAGCCGAAGTGGTCGAAGCTCTAAAAGCAGCTCACGAAGCCATTAAAGTACAGTGTCAGGCTCAGAAAGAATTAGGAGCCAAAGTAGGCAAAACAGAGAAGCGGGTGTACAGTCACGAGACCCATGACGAAGCATTACGTGAAGCGACTCGTGCCTATGCCTACGAAAAAATTTATAAAGTTGCCCAAGGGAAAAACCCAAGTAAGAAAGCACGTTCTGAAGGTTTCAAGGCTGTTCGGGAAGAGTATCTTGCTACGTTCGGGGAGGATTCAGACGTTGATCCAACGCTGGTAAAAACCTATCTGCATGATCTGGAGTGGGAAGCAGCCCGCCGGTTGGTGCTGGATGAACGTATCCGTTTAGATGGTCGTCAACTGGATGAAATACGTCCTATTTCGACCGAAGCAGGCCTTTTACCGGGTCCGCACGGATCGTCATTGTTTACCCGTGGAGAAACCCAATCGCTGACAACCGTTACGTTAGGCACAAAAATCGATGAGCAGATTGTTGATCAGGCTATGTATCAGGGATACAGCAAATTCCTGTTACACTACAATTTCCCAGGCTTTTCAACCGGTGAAGTAAAACCCAACCGGGGCGCTGGACGACGGGAGATTGGTCACGGAAACCTCGCTCATCGTTCGTTGAAAAAAGTGCTTCCCCCAGATGCTGATAATCCATATACGATCCGGGTTGTATCGGACATTCTGGAATCGAACGGTTCATCGTCGATGGCAACGGTTTGCGCCGGTACGATGGCTCTGATGGACGCTGGTATAAAAATCAAGGCACCAGTAGCCGGTATCGCCATGGGCCTTATCTCCGATGGTGAAAAATACGCCGTACTGTCTGATATTCTGGGCGATGAAGATCACTTGGGTGACATGGACTTTAAGGTAACTGGTACCGAAAAAGGTATCGTAGCCTGCCAGATGGATCTCAAAGTAGACGGTTTATCGTATGAAGTACTGGCTCAGGCGCTGGAACAGGCTCGCGTGGGTCGGTTGCACATTCTGGGTGAGATGAAGAAAGGTATTGCCGAGGTACGTCCTGATCTTAAGCCACACGCTCCTCGCGCTATTGTTATCAAAATCGACACGAACCAGATTGGTGCTGTTATCGGACCCGGTGGTAAAGTCGTGCAGGATATTCAAAAAGATTCGGGTGCGGTGGTTAACATCGATGAGCGCGACAACGCGGGCTGGGTCAGCATCTTTGCTACTAACAAAGAGAGCATGGACAGAGCGGTATCGCGGGTGAAAGGCATTGTGGCTGTTCCGGAAGTAGGCGAAACCTATGTCGGTAAAGTTAAAACCATCCAGCCGTTCGGCGCCTTCATCGAATTTATGCCTGGAAAGGATGGCTTATTGCACATTTCCGAAATTAAGTGGGAACGCCTGGAAAGCATGGATAATGTACTTCAGGTAGGCGAAGAAGTGACAGTAAAATTGATTGATATTGATAAAAAGACAGGGAAGTACCGATTGTCGCGAAAAGTGCTACTACCGAAGCCAGAGAACAAAAATGCCTAGGATATTGTTACTTTTTTGCGTAATGGAACGTCTAAAACTAACGTTAAACAGTCGCGCCACCGGGAACAACGTAATATGAGACAGCTAAAAATTTCTAAACAGATTACCAACCGTGAAAGTCAGTCGTTAGACAAGTACTTACAGGAAATTGGTAAAGTGGACCTGCTTACTCCTGACGAGGAAGTAACGTTGGCCCAAAAAATTCGCGAAGGTGACCAATTGTCGCTGGAACGTCTAACGAAGGCAAACCTTCGCTTCGTGGTATCTGTAGCCAAACAGTACCAGAATCAAGGACTCTCACTGGGCGATTTAATTAACGAAGGAAACCTAGGTTTGATTAAAGCTGCTCAACGTTTCGATGAAACGCGTGGGTTCAAATTCATCTCATACGCCGTTTGGTGGATTCGTCAGTCTATTCTCCAGGCATTAGCTGAGCAGTCACGTATCGTTCGGTTGCCGCTGAACCGGGTTGGTTCGCTCAATAAAATTTCGAAAACTTTCTCTGACCTTGAACAGAAGTTTGAGCGGGAGCCTTCGCCTGAAGAACTGGCGGCCGTGCTTGAAATTTCGGCAGCAGAAGTTGTCGATACGTTGAAAATTTCAGGTCGTCATGTATCGATGGATGCACCATTCGTGCAGGGCGAAGAAAATAGCCTTCTAGACGTTCTCGAAAATGACGGCGAAGATAAACCGGATTCAGGTCTGATCAATGATTCGCTACGTAAAGAAGTGCAACGTGCGCTGTCAACTCTGACGCAACGCGAAGCCGATGTTATTACGTTGTATTTTGGTCTGAATGGCGAACATGCCATGACGCTCGAGGAAATTGGCGAAAAATTCAACCTGACTCGTGAACGGGTTCGACAAATTAAAGAAAAAGCTATCCGTCGCCTACGTCACACCTCGCGATCAAAAGCGTTGAAGACGTATTTGGGTTAAGCAATACAGAACAATAAAAAAGGCTCCTGCAAAAAGGGAGCCTTTTTTATTGTTCTGTATAAAGAGAATTTAATCAACCTGTAAATTGAAAAAATACTACTCAGCTTTTAATGTTTTTGCGGGATTGGTTTGAGCGGCTACCCAGGAAAAATACCCTACAGCACATAATGCAACTCCTATTACGATTAATAGTAATAATCCCATCGTCAAATAGCCAACCCCATTATTAAACACAAAGTAACTATCCATGTACAGGCCTATAGCAATTCCACTTGGAACAGCTATGGCAGTTGCCACGGCCAAAAGCTTAACAAAATTATCTGACATTAATTTTATTATTTCAAATGTAGTAGCTCCAATTACTTTTCTAATACCAATTTCTTTTGTTCGCTTCTCTAAACTGTAGATCAGTATACCTATTAAACCTAAAATAGCTATTACAAAAATTACCACACTTTCTAATCCCATTAGCTGCATTTCATCGTATGGATAATAACGTTCATACATGTCCTTGTCAAGCCATGAGAAGTTTATTTCCTGATAAGGATTGTATTTAATCCAAACGTTTTTAATAGTTGTTTCCAGCGCTTTTCGATCCACTACAGAATTTATTTTTAAACACATTACTCTAAAGGCGGCCGGTTTATATTGAAAAACCACAGGTTCTATTTTATGCTCATAATCATAATGGCAGAAGTTTTCGACAACACCGACAATGGTTGCAGAAAGGGTATCATTTAAAATAAGTTGTTTACCTATCGCTTCCTGTTCCGATCCTAGGTTTAATTTTTCTATAGTCTTTTGATTAACTACAATTAAGGGCGAAGGAAGCTCTGAATTACTCTTAATTAGGTTATTTCCTGCGACAAACTTTAGTCGCATATTTTCGATAAAATTATGATCTACAGCATAGTAAAAGGCTAGATTAGAAGTTTCATCTTTTATATTTTTAATACTGGATTGTATAGGTTTATTACCAAAATTAAGTGATGTATAACCAACATTTTGCACATCTTTCATTCTGCTGATGTCAGTAGCGAACTGTTTATAGTTTTCCCCAACCATATTTACGTTAAGTATACCGTTTCGCTGATAATTTTCATTGTCCGTGGCCATATAATTTATTTGATTATACGCATGTCCAATAAAAAATATATACACTAAAGCTATTGTAAATTGAGCTATTATTAACGTTTTTCGAAAGCCAATTTTCCCAAAGCTTGCCGGCATAAGATTTCCTTTTAATACGTTTACAGGCTGAAATGAAGCTAAAATAAGACTAGGAGAGGCACCAGCTATCAAACCTAAAAAAAGATTAAAAATAAAGAATATCAGAATTAAATATCCTAGATGGTCTATTTCCCAGGTGAGCCAAGAAACATGTATCTGATTTTTTATTAGCCATAATAAAAATAAACCAATACTAAGCGCTATGTATGATATTAATACAGATTCTACCAGAAATTGAAGCACAAGCTGTGTTTTAGTAGCTCCGGCGACTTTTCTCACCCCGACTTCACGGCTTCGATTCATAGATCGAGCCAGCGTCAGATTAATATAATTTAGTGATGCCAGTAAGAGCATAATCAATTGAAACGCAAAATTGATTGTGATGCTTCTAACATCTTGAACATAAGGGTCATTTTTTAAAATGTCTTTTGCTGGTGAAATCTCAGTAAAGGTTTGTCCTTTAAAAAGCAACTTCCGTTTTGTCGATGATCCAATAAGCTTATTGATTATATTGGATGTTTTAGATAACTGATCATTGAAGTTAACAGCAGTCACCTCATTGGCTACCTTTACGAAAGTATGCGCATTTAATACCGACCAGTCGATTGTTTTATTAATTGTTAGGTAACTAGCCGCCGATACAAATACATCCGTTTTAAACTGTGTTTTTTGCTGATTATAATGTTTTAAAACACCAACAACTTTAAAGTTTCCATATTTTGGATGTTCAAGTATGTTACCTATAGGATTTGACTCTCTGAAGAACCATTGAGCGGTCTCGTAAGACAATACAACTGTATTAGGCTCATTCGAGTAAACTCCCTTTTCGAGCGGGAAATTGAACATTTGAAAAAAAGATTGATCAGCATAAATTACTTTTATATTTTTTGTTTTTATTCCACTACTTAAAGTCCAATCTAAATCTCTTATTATCGTTGTCGCATTATCAATACCCGCTAAATTTTCTTTGACATAGTTACCTAATGGGAATGGACTCGACGCCCACTTTTCAATAGTACCATCTTCAAGTTTTTCGTCCGTAATTACACGTATAATATGGTTTCTGTCCTGGTGAAAATTATCGAATTCATAATAATTTACAATCTGAATTAAAGCCATCAAGGCAGAAGGAATGGCAAGGCTCAAGCCAATAATATTGATAAGTGAAAACAACCTATATTTTAGAATATTCCTCCAGGCGATTTTGATGTAATTTTGTATCATGTTCATAAAAGTTTAAAAAAGTCATAAAAAAATGGGCGCTAACATTTTAAAAAAGTTAGCGCCCATTTTTTATAGTACTGTATATTTTATGTTGTTTGGCAGAAATCGTTTATAAATGGTAAGTTTAATTGAAATTAGCAGTCAAAAAGTTAGTGAGTGTCATTAGTCAATTATCCGAAACAACCGATTCCATCGGATTTTGTGCCAAACATCAGCCGGAACCGGATCAATTGACATCCAGACGAAAACGGCTTTCCCGACAATATGATCTTCAGGAACAAACCCCCAATATCGCGAATCTTCTGAGTTGTGTCGATTGTCGCCCATCATGAAATAGTAATCCTGTTTAAATGTATAAGACGTAATGGTTTTTCCATTTAGTTTCACCGCATCGGCTGAAACCGTTACGTTCTCATTTCCTTCGTAACGGCTTATCACCGGGCCATAAACAGCAATTGTCTGTTTGTTTAACGGTATGGTCATTCCTTTTCTAGGAACTGTAAGCGGACCGAAATTATCCTGATTCCAGGCGTAGGCCGAACCACCATAAATTCCCGGCGATGCAATACCTGCTGGTTCAGTCATCGGTTCGATATCCTTCACCCAGTCAAAGTCTTTGAATTTGGCAATGGTCGACGACGTAGTGTTGACTCGATACCCAACCAGAATCGGAGATTTAGTGCTATCACTATAAGCCTCAAGTGGTTGCCAGTTGATAAAAGGACCTTCTTCCGATTTAAAATCATTGACGATGTCATATTTTCGGAAGAACTTTTCGTCCAGCACTTCCTTCGTTTTCACAAAATATGTCGTTTGCGCACGGGCAGGTACAGCCATTATTTTCCCGTTTATAGACACTTGTTCGTTACGTATGTTCACTACGTCGCCGGGGATTCCGATGCATCGTTTGATAAAATTCGTTCGCAAATCAACGGGGTACTCTGGCTCACCGGTCTTCTGGGGTGGATAATTGAAAACTACTACGTCGCCATTTTTCACTTTTGTAAATCCCGGCAAGCGAAACGAAGGCAACTGAATGGCCGTGCTGTACGACGGAATGTTGGTTCCCCATATTTTCTGGTGCGTCAGCGGGACTTGTAAAGGTGTTTTGGGCGTCCGGGAACCGTAGTGAAGTTTGCTAACAAACAGATAATCACCCACCATCAAATCACTCTCCATACTAGGCGTCGGAATAGCAAACGCTTCAAACGTCAGAAACCGAATGAGGGTGGCGGCAATAACCGCAAATAATAGAGAATCGAGCCATTCTCGAAGTGGTGATTTTTTAGACGTAGCAGTCTTCTTTTTTTTCGCCTTGAACATATTGATAATGAGCTTAGAAACAAGACGGGGAAGATACTTAGCCCGATCATACGTAGCATCTTCTATTACACAGGCGGTTTTATCTCGGGCTGAAAAGAAATCGGTATCCGGAACGTAGCAACTCACTACGTCTTTTATTGCCTCGTCATCGTTCCCGTAATATATCCGTAAGGCTCGTCGGTAGCAATGAATATTTCGTTTTGGTTTTCCATCCCAAACTGTTCCAGATTGAACAGAATGTGGTGCTTATTAGGCAGTTTCAGGCTAATTTCGCTTACTTCCGCATGATTTTCCAGCACGGCAGACCCCATAGCCAGCAACGTTTGCTGTACAGACAAGCTCTTATGGTGGGCAAACGTTTTCAACATCGTCTCCCGGATTTGCGTAAAGAGGGTTGTGAAATCTAGTTTGGCATTCGTATAAGCCCAGGAAGCTTCGCATTGTGTGGCAAAAATCCGGTCCGATGTTTCTTTCAACGTAGTGTATTGATCTTTTATATATCCTTCAAAGCCCGAATCTGTCGTTTTCAGTATCAATAAGTCTTTTATACCAGCGCTAATCTGTACGTCCTCTGTCTTCTGCACTACACTTGTCGTATGCTTTTCGGTCGATCCACCTACATACGCGTGATGATGCGTCTTTCCGTCGAAAACCATCCGCTGCCACGCATATTCGGTAATATCAACTTTTGCCTGCGTTACCTGTGGATTATGCGAAATGAAATGATTGGCCAGTATTAGCGCAAAGTTTTCTATTGAATCGACAAAATGCGCTTTAGCAAGGGCATAAACAGTGTTTTTCTGCGTATCGGTCGGCAGAATTTTAGAGTTATCACCCAACGTATGCGCCGTGTCGAAATCACCTTCCAACGCTACATTGACAGAAATCTGCCTGAATTCATGGTAATCTGCATGGCGAATAACTTTCGACAGATTTACCGCATTCTTTCCGTAGGCATTTTTTTTCAGGACGATCTTCATGGTTATTCAGGAAGTAAGAAATGAACAATGTAGAATGAATAGTTACTAATGGTAATCAATCCAGAGCATCACCAATGCATTTTACATTTTTAATTATTCAGTTTGTATAAGAAGCTAGTATAGCCATAAATTTTCTATTTTGGTCAATTCGGCTCCGATGCTACGTATCGGTCCCATCCCGACGCAATCCACTATGCCTGAATTTGCCATAAAAGGAAACAATATTGTTACGCCGGAAGGCGTGCGACCAGCCGTTGTACTGGTTACGAATGGCCTGATTACCGACGTTCGAACAGACGTACCGCAAGGATACAACCATCCTATAATCGACGTAGCGGACAACGTATTGATGGCTGGTATCGTCGACCCACACGTTCATATAAACGAACCGGGCCGAACGGATTGGGAAGGCTTCAATACGGCAACAAAGGCGGCAATTGCGGGTGGCCTAACCACGCTGGTCGATATGCCGTTGAATTCGTCGCCGGTTACGACTACTGTCGATGCGTTTTCCCAGAAAATAGCCGCTACGTCCGGGATACTGCACACAAATTGCGGCTTCTGGGGCGGGCTTATTCCAGGAAATACGGACGAAATTGAGCCATTAATTGATCAGGGCGTACTGGGTTTTAAGGCATTTTTGACGCATTCGGGTATCGACGAATTCCCGAACGTAACACAAACCGATTTGCGCAAAGCGATGCCTATTCTGGCCAAATATGGCCTACCCCTTCTGGTTCATTGTGAATTATCGACCGACGAATTACTGGCGACCGGCGATAAACGTTCGTATCAAAACTACCTCTCCTCCCGCCCCAAAAGTTGGGAAGATGAAGCCATTACGTTAATGATTCGGCTGTGTGAGGAGTATAACTGCCGAACACACATCGTCCATCTGTCGTCGGCTAATTCGCTCGAAGCCATTGCCGAAGCCAAACACAGTCAATTACCACTAACCGTCGAAACCGGGCAGCATTACTTGTTTTTTAACGCTGAGCAAATCCCGGACGGGCAAACGCAGTATAAGTGTGCGCCACCTATCCGCGAAAAAGCCAACAACGACCAGCTTTGGGAAGCGCTACGTAACGGCCTTATCGATTTTGTAGCTACCGACCACTCTCCCGCCCCACCCGATTTAAAACAGACCGCAACCGGTGATTTCATGAGCGCCTGGGGCGGCATAGCCTCGCTGCAACTTGCCCTTCCCATTCTCTGGACTGCCGCCCGACAACGTGGCTGCAACGTAGTAGATGTTGCCCGATGGCTCTGCGAAAATCCGGCTAAGCTGGCTGGTATATCGCACCGAAAAGGACTTATCGCTATTGGCTACGATGCAGATTTTGTGGTCTGGAATCCTGATACAACGTTTGTTGTCAATAAAGAAATGCTTCACCATCGCCACAAAATGACACCTTATCTGGACGCTACGTTATTCGGAACCGTCGAACAAACGTATCTGGGTGGCGTACCTGTTTTTAAAAATGGACAGTTCCTGAAACTGAACGCCGGTCAAATCATCAAACGCCATTAATATGATTGACTACAGACAACGGGCAGAAAACGTACTACGTCAAATCAACCAGCTGGCGTCGATTAGCGAAGACAGCAATGGTATCACCCGTACCTTCGGAACCGAAGCTTTTCTGCGCGGAAGTGCCTTAATTCAACACTGGATGCAGTCGATTGGCTTGCAAACACGTATCGATTCGATTGGCAACGTCCGGGGGCTCCTGGAAAGTGCAAACGCGCACGCTAAAACGTTTGTACTGGCTTCGCACATGGATACGGTTGTCAACGCCGGAAAGTTTGATGGTCCACTGGGCATACTTATGGCGCTGAACCTGACTGAGCAATTAATCTTGTCAGAAAAACCGTTACCGTTTCATATTGAGCTAGTTGCATTCAGCGATGAAGAGGGCGTTCGGTTTCATACTACGTATTTGGGCAGCAAAGTAGTAGCTGGTTCTTTTGACTACGAACTACTCATGAAGCCTGATACGTCCGGTGTTACGTTGGCGCAGGTCATTTCGAAAATGGGTGGTTCAGTGGAAAAATTGATCGTTGATGCTTTGCCAAAAGAAGATTGGCTAGGTTATTTTGAAATGCACATCGAACAGGGGCCGGTGCTCTACGAACGTAACGTCCCGGTGGCCGTTGTGCTCGGTATTGCCGGTCAGAAACGTATCGACATTACGTTCCGGGGAATGGCCGGTCATGCCGGAACGGTGCCGATGACAATGCGGCAGGACGCTTTGTGTGCGGCTTCCGAATTTATTCTGGCCGTTGAGCAACTCGCGGCCAGTGAACCAAATCTGGTGGCTACGGTTGGCAAACTGAACGTAGCAAACGCAGCCAGCAACGTAATACCGGGCGAAGTCAATTGCAGTCTGGATGTACGCAGCAACGACGATGCTCTTTTGACTCATACGTACCAGGCTCTGAAGGACGTTTGTGAATCAATTGGCTGGAAACGTAACGTAGAAATTACCTGGACGCTTATTCAGGAAACGGCACCAGTTACCTGCGATGCGAATCTGAACGCAACACTCGCGCAATCAATACTTAATTCTGGCTACCCTCTCATCGAACTAGTCAGCGGAGCCGGTCATGACGCTGTGCCTATTTCCAGCGTAGCCCCCGTGTCGATGTTATTTGTCCGATGTTTTAAAGGAATAAGCCACAACCCGCTCGAAGACGTTGAACTGAACGACATAGCGGCTGCATTACAGGTAGGCGATACGTTTCTTAACCATTTAATTGACCAATATTCGCGCTGAACGTCTTGAAGGAATGGTCTAAGGATAGTTTAAGATTCTTCCTGCGTCGGAATGACAAAAAAGCTTTTCAAGTTTTAAACGATGCTTCTATAGTAACAAATCATTTAAATCTATGATGGAAATTTCTGCACTTACCCGCTCTGTTGTCAAGCACAACCACGCGATAATTAGTCCCGACGGTTACATCAACAGCCGCGTACCGGGTTGGGATAATTGTACGGTCAATGTCATCATCAACGAGCAAATGGGAGCACGTTTGTGCCAAACGCTCGTTACGTTCCTGGAAGCGGGGAAACTTGTCGGCAAAACGGAGCAATCGCAACTTTTTTTCTACGTTGTTCAGGGTCAATGCAGCGTAACGGTTTCGGGAGAAACCAACGTATTGACAACCGGTCAGTACGTGTATATTCCCATCGGACAGACGTATCAGGTGGACAATGCATCACCAGGTACACAACTCATTACGTTCCAGAAAATCTACGAAAAGCTGGACGGCTACGACATTCCGTCGGTACTCTTCGCAGATGCGGCCCATGTCGACGGACCAACGTATCTGGGCGATCCGGCGCTACGTCTCCAGGTTTTGCTGCCGGATACGCTCCAGTTCGATATGGCGGTAAATATCTTTACGTATGATCCGGGCGGCCACCTCCCGTTTGTGGAAACGCACATCATGGAACACGGTCTGACCTATTTGCAGGGACAAGGCGTGTATATGCTCGATCAGGATTGGTATCCCATCAAAAAAGGCGATTCGATCTGGATGGCTCCGTACTGTCAGCAGTGGTTTACGGCGATGGGAAAAGAACCTGCTGTTTACATTTATTACAAGAACGTAAACCGCTTCCCCACAACTGTATGACGTTGCCCGAATTAAATGAACTAACTTCAGCCGTACGAAAGGCGGCTTTAATGACCTGCTGCGGTTCATCGGCCTGGGTGACGGAAATGGATAAAATCTTCCCGGTCGAAAGTAGAGAAACATTGTTCGATCAGGCCGAAGTGATCTGGTTTACCTGCTCCGAAAATGATTGGCGGGAAGCGTTTTCGCATCATCCAAAAATCGGCGATATCAATTCGTTGCGGGAGAAATTTGCCAGTACGCGTACGTGGGCATCAGGTGAACAAGCTGGCGTTTCGACGGCGTCTCAGGACGTATTGGAGCAACTGGCGGAAGGGAATCGGCAGTACGAAGAAAAATTTGGCTATATCTTTATCGTTTGTGCCACCGGCAAATCGGCGGATGAGATGCTGGAAATACTACGCTCCCGACTACCCAACCGACCAGAAGACGAAATCCTGATCGCAGCTCAGGAACAGGATAAAATTACACGAATACGGCTCGAAAAATTGTTGCAGTCATGAGTGCCATCACAACTCACATTCTCGACACCACACGCGGAAAACCGGCCGAAGGCGTCAGCGTTATTTTATACCAGCATCAACGCGAATTACTCGAAATTGCCCGTGGCATTACGAACGCCGATGGACGTATCGCTGATTTGCTGCCTAAGAACGTAGTACTGCCTACCGGTACGTATAAACTCCGCTTCGAAACGGGGGCTTATTTTAATCAGCTTGACATCGTTACGTTCTATCCCTTTGTAGAAATCACGTTCTCTGTCACTACTGGCGAACATTATCACGTACCGTTACTCCTGAATCCGTTTGGGTATTCAACATATCGGGGAACGTGAAATGAGTGATGAGCGGTACGTGATGTGGATGCTGACGCTCTCAACAATTGATGGCATCCGCAACCACATCACGTACCGCTCATCACTAACCTTTCATCTCTAATTACACTCTCATGAACATCAATCCAGCCCGCCTTCAGCACTATTTTGAGGTATCGAGTAGCATCGGAAAAATTGGCGAAACCGGCATGTGTCGACCGGCTCATTCGGCGCTCGAAAAAGAAATGTTTATGCATGCCAAAGGCTGGATGGAAGCCGCCGGCCTGACGGTACGTATCGATAGTTTCGGGAATTTGATTGGGCGACTGGCTGGTAAAAACCCGGATGCGCCCATTTTAATGACTGGCTCTCATTTGGATACGCAGCCATATGGAGGCCGTTTCGACGGTATTTCGGGCGTTTTGTGTGCCATAGAAGCCGTTTGTACCATCGCCGAAAAGGGAATCGTTCCCGAAACGAGCATCGATGTAATTGCGTTTGCCGACGAAGAAAGCTGGCGATTCAACAAAGGTTTATTTGGGTCGCGGGGGATTCTGGGCAAACTCGAACCCGGCGAATTGCAACGTACCGACAAGGACGGCATCACCCGCGAACAGGCGCTACGTGACTTTGGCTGCGACATCACGAAATTTAAGGATGATGAATACGCACCGGGCAGCATTGGAAGTTTTTTGGAACTGCACATCGAACAAGGGCCAGTACTCGAAAAACTGAACAAACCAGTTGGGATTGTAAGCGGAATTGCCGGACCGCTTTTATTGAGCCTAAGCCTGAAAGGAATGGCTGGGCACGCGGGTTCGGTACCGATGCCGTTACGTAAAGATGCCTTGCTGGGCGCTTCAAAGGTGGTAGTGGCCGTTAACGAGATTGCTTCTCAATTTACGCCAGCGCCAACGGTGGGCACCGTCGGTACGTTAGACGTTTTTCCGTCGTCGCGGAACATTATTCCTGAATCAGTACGTATGACGATGGAATTCAGGGATATCGATATGAACCGACGTAACACCTGCGAAACGCAACTTCGGGAATCTATTGCCGGCATCGCTCAGCAGCATAATCTAACCTATGAACTGACGGTCGATACCGACATAAAATCAAGTTCTTGTGCCGACTGGATAAAAGACACGATTCGGGAAAGTTGTCATGAGTTGGGGCTGGATGCGCCCGAACTGGTTAGCGGACCGTTTCACGATGCGCTGGTGATGTCAGAAACCTGCGATTACGGGATGATTTTTGTTCGCTGCAAAGACGGCATCAGCCACAATCCATTAGAATATGCTTCCTACGAAGACCTGACTTTAGGTTGTGAGGTGTTATATAAAACGATTTTGAAAATCGTGGGTTGAACATTCTTTACTTTAGCTGCTAAAGACCTGTTCATCGCTGGATAGGTCTTTTTATGTCCAGCATATTTCTCTGAATTTTCTCACCGACTTACAAAGATCAACTATTTGATAGACAGAAGTTTGTAATACATATCAAACTACGAATGCTATTTAATTGAAAAAAAGTTTGTGAATTGTTAAAGTAAAATTCTCGTCCTACCGTCATCCCTACCAAAGCTCCGAATCTGGAAGCCAGGCCATGAGCAAGCTATACGCGTTGACGTTTGCTCATGGCCAGACGCCTGTCTTGAAACTGCGCTTTTGTAAACAATAAAAACTTAAACAACATGCATATTATCTGGAGAGTAGCCGGTGTAGCACTGGCAGTTGGGTTAGCATTATTTCTACTAACCCTTATTTTGAAAGTTCTGCTGGTTGGGCTTGGGTTGTTCCTGGTCGCCAGAGTCGTTGCAAGTAGGTTGGCAGGGCGGACGTTTGGGCCAATCGGGCAAGGTAACTGGCAACAGTCAACGATTATTTCCATCGACAATCCTACGTACCGCTCTGGCGTGACCAGAGCAAATTTTGAACGGGTTATTCCGATCGGTTAACCCAAAATCAGTAAATCAACAAATCAAATTCAGTAAACACAAAACACACAACCATGTTTAATAAACAAGCATTCGAAGCAGGAAAAGGCAATTGCGGTCATTGGGCCGGAGAAAAATTTGGCCGTGGAAAATTTAGTGGCCCATGGGGTCGGGGTAAATTCGGTGGTTTCTGGGCCGGTCGTCACGGGGCCAATTATCAGGTTCCTGTTAACATTGAAGAAACTGATACCAACTATATCGTTTCTCTGTTTGCATCCGCTTTGATTAAAGAGAATATAAAATTAAGCCTGAAAGATGACGTACTGACGGTTTCCTACCAAGGTACAGATCCGGAGACTACTTCCGAAAATACGTCCTCTGGTAACTACACCTATCAGGAATACAGCAACCGTTCTTTTGAACGATCATTTCAGCTCAACAACAAAGTGCTGACTGATACTATCTCGGCGAGTTATGCCGATGGGGTTCTGAAAGTGATTCTGCCCAAGAATCCAGAAACCAACAAGCCAGCCCAAACAATTACCGTTGGGTAATTGAAAAAGTGAGTATCAAATATAAAAAGTCCAGCCTGTACAGGCTGGACTTTTTGTGTGTACAAAGAAAATAGGGCAGTCAGTAACTACTGCTTCTTTATATCGCCACGAATTTCTCCGTTTGGATAAGTCGTAGTGTGCAGATTGGCGTAATAAAATCCATTCTTCAAACTATCCACCCGGTTCTGGTTCGCCAACTGAAATGTCCCGATAATCGGTGATGTCAGGCTCGTGAATGGAATTTCAACACCACCCGTCAACGCGGTTGAATTGGTAACGCGATGCAGGTGACCAGCCGTCATGGATGACGTAAATGGCCCGGTATACGTAACCGTGTAACTTAATGTACGAGTTGATTCGTCAATAACACCGGCGAACGTACCGGTTGCTGTTGAAGTAGTTGCTGTCGGTTTTTCACTAGCACCATTTAAAGTTGCCGTTAGCCTGGTTGTTGTCGGCGTTGGTGTTGTTGTCGTCGGATTGTCGTCCTTACAGGCGACAAATGTCATTCCAAACGCTAGCACAGCGGCAACAGATAATAGGGAATTTCTTGTGATCATGATAGTTAGTAGTTAAAAGAATCATGTGTTACTTAAGTAGTAACCGACAAAATACTCATTCGGTTTTAAGTATCTAGATAGATTGATTCTATATTTAGCGTTAATAATATCCAATAAACAGAGCTAATGGCCTGAAATGGCCGCTTTTTTTATTAGGCTTTAGTAGCCAGTAGCAGTAATATTTCCAAAACGAAGCAGAATCTTCTAATTTTGACCCACTAACTGGAATCCATTTTCTGAATTCGTTGGTTGTCTTTATAGTACGATATTTTTTAGTAACCCGTTATCCTCATTTGCTATGGCTTTTGATTTAGACATGATTCAGCGTGTGTACGCCAACCTTGGTGAACGCGTCGAAGCAGCCCGGCAGGCAGTGGGCAAACCGCTGACTCTGTCGGAGAAAATTTTATACAGTCACCTCTTTGCGGGATTACCTACTCAGGCGTTCGAGCGAGGTAAAGCCTATGTTGACTTCGCGCCCGACCGTGTAGCCATGCAGGACGCAACAGCCCAGATGGCTCTGTTGCAATTTATGCAGGCCGGTCGCCCAAAAGTGGCTGTTCCGTCAACGGTACACTGCGACCACCTGATTCAGGCCGAAGTGGGTGCCGAGCAGGATTTGGATATCGCCAAAAGCAAAAACAAAGAAGTTTATGATTTTCTGTCGTCCA
Organism: Spirosoma flavus; assembly: GCF_054778555.1. NCBI lineage: Bacteria > Pseudomonadati > Bacteroidota > Cytophagia > Cytophagales > Cytophagaceae > Spirosoma > Spirosoma flavus. The sequence goes on along the minus strand of NZ_BAAGZL010000002.1, from coordinate 152,795 downwards.
TCTCGAACAAATACGGGATTGGATTCTGGAAACCCGGCGCGGGTATCATTCACCAGGTTGTGATTGAAAACTACGCCTTCCCCGGCGGTATGATGATCGGTACTGATTCGCACACGCCAAACGCGGGTGGCTTGGGTATGATCGCCATTGGTGTGGGTGGTGCCGATGCCTGCGACGTAATGGCTGGCCTCGCCTGGGAATTGAAAATGCCAAAACTAATTGGCGTAAAGCTTACTGGTAAACTCAGTGGCTGGGCTTCTGCTAAAGACGTAATATTACGTGTGGCAGGCATTCTGACCGTAAAAGGCGGAACGGGCTGCATCGTCGAATATTTTGGCGAAGGAGCCGAAAGTCTGTCGGCAACTGGAAAAGGTACCATCTGTAACATGGGCGCTGAAATCGGTGCTACTACGTCGATTTTTGCGTATGACGAGAAGATGGGCAATTATTTGAAAGCCACCAGCCGGGCCGATATTGCCGATGCCGCCGATGCGGTAAAGGAACACCTTCGTTCGGATGATGAAGTGTATGCCGATCCAGCTTCGTATTATGACCAGCTTATCGAGATCGACCTGTCGGCGCTGGAGCCACACATCAATGGTCCGTTTACGCCCGACCTCGCATGGCCGCTGTCGAACTTTGCCAAAGCGGTTAAAGAAAACAACTGGCCCGAAAAACTGGAAGTTGGCCTGATCGGTTCTTGTACGAACTCCAGCTACGAAGACATGACTCGTTCGGCATCAGTAGCGGCCCAGGCAACAGCAAAGCATCTGAAAGCCAAAGCCGAATTTACCGTAACGCCCGGTTCTGAACTGGTACGTTTCACGGCTGAGCGCGACGGCCTGCTCGATACGTTCGAAGAAATCGGTGGGGTGGTTCTAGCCAACGCCTGCGGTCCGTGTATTGGTCAGTGGGCGCGTCACATGGACGATCCTACGCGTAAGAACTCAATCATTACGTCCTTCAACCGGAATTTCGCCAAACGTAACGACGGTAATGCCAGCACGCATGCTTTTGTTGCCTCGCCCGAAATCGTAACGGCCTTCGCTATTGCGGGTGATCTAACGTTCAACCCAATGACCGATACGTTGACCAACGAAAACGGTGAGCAAGTGAAACTCGATGAGCCACAGGGCATCGAGCAACCCGTAAAAGGCTATGCGGTTGACGACGCGGGCTATCAGGCTCCGGCTGCTGACGGTTCGGGGGTTCAGGTCATCGTGAGTCCAACGTCTGATCGTTTGCAACTACTGGCTCCGTTCCCAGCCTGGGAAGGTACCGATATCAAGGGTTTAAAACTCCTGATCAAAGCAAAAGGCAAATGTACGACCGACCATATTTCGATGGCGGGCCCGTGGTTGAAATACCGCGGACACCTCGACAATATTTCGAACAACATGCTGATCGGCGCCGTGAATTTCTACAATGAGAAAACCAACACGGTGAAAAATGAGCTGACTGGCGAATATGGCGAAGTGCCTGCTGTTCAGCGCGCTTACAAAGCGGCTGGTATCGGTTCGATCGTGGTTGGCGACGAAAACTACGGCGAAGGATCATCCCGCGAACACGCAGCTATGGAACCTCGCTTCCTCGGCGTTCGCGCGATTCTGGTACGTTCGTTTGCCCGGATTCACGAAACAAACCTGAAAAAACAGGGCATGCTGGCGCTAACGTTTGCTAATCCTGCTGATTACGACAAAATTCAGGAAGACGATGTTATCGACATCAACGGATTGACGGAGTTCGCTCCGGGCAAACCGCTTGAAATCGTGCTTCATCATGCTGATGGAACATCCGATACGTTCCCAGTCAATCACACCTATAACGAAGGACAGATTGAGTGGTTCAAGGCAGGTGCTGCGCTAAACATCATTCGGATGAAGCAAAGCGCGTAAGCAATCCGCCACGTGTTTTTATACGAATCGGCCAACTGTTATCCTGACAGTTGGCCGATTTTTTATACAAAAAAGCAAAAGTTGACTGAGGCAATTTATTCCAGGCTTTTTCAATCAAATTTTCCTTTCAAAATAAATAATTTAATCCAAGCTGCCCCTGATACTGGCCTCGATCTACCAGGAAAGTAGAGCCTGATTTGCCAACTTTATCCTGCTAGTTAAGGACTAAATCTACACGTAATGCCGGAGTAATTTCAATGCTAATTCCTGTCGCTAAAGAGCGCACAAATACCATTTCTGGAAGGCCTGCACAGGGCACATCATGTTTTTTTCTGCGACTAAAGTGTAAGTTATCGTAGGTAGTTTATCCTCGGAATCGGCAACGTAGTAAAGGTTTATAATTAAACGCTTTGGTTCATGCATGTGAATCTATACTCTACTAAAGTTTCAGTATGAATACCGTCAAATCACTGTTGGCACTACTAATTGAGCGTAGACTTTATACTTTTTTCGCGGTTGGGCTGTTAGTATCAGCATCGCTGCGTGGTTATGGCCAGTGCATTGTATACAAGGACGCTGATCAGCAGATAGTAACAACTTGTGAGTTTTACAATGCGAAAGGAAAAAGTGCAACAGCTGCTTATCGGCAGGAAACCTATCTGGGCAGCCCGTTCTTAACGTATCCCGTTTGGCAGAAAGGTAGCATCCAAGTAAAGAAACAGGACAAAGTTCTTCCCTGTGATTTAGCTTACAATGTAGTAAGTAATGAAGTTATGTGCCGATTTGAAGGCGATACTACACCTGTAGTAATGACTCCCGAGTTTTTCACCATAAACGGATCAGATTATACAAGGCAGCCAACCAAGCGTTATACAACCGTTCTTTATAATGGAAAAACTAAGTTACTAATGAGCCAATCCCGGCAAATAGAAGCCATTCATAATTACGGTTTTACCAAGAATAAAGACATAATTGGTGCCTACCAAACGACAACAAAATACTATATCCAAAAGCTGGATAGTAAGCTGGAAGGTAGCAAATTATCGAAGAAGTCAATTTTATCGCTCCTAGCATCCCAACACGATAAACTAAAGGATAGATTGCCAACTGATCAGCTTTCAGTTAATGATGTAATTGAGGTTTTAAAATATTATGACAGTTTGGAAAATAATAGCCAATCCAGATAACAAATACTCATAAAATGCAGCAGAAACTTTCAGTCCTTGCGCCAGCCTTATCACAAATCAGCGATTTAGCAGACTTTGTCAATCTCTTTGATTTTGAAGCAAAAGCGGCTCAGCTGATGTCTAAACTGGCGTACGAATACGTAGCCAGTGGGGCTGCCGATGAGATTACGCTACGTTGGAATCGGCAATCGCTCGACGCTTTAAAACTAAATCCGACCGTTCTGACCGACGTAACAAAACCCGACACCCGCGTTACGTTATTCGGAAGGGAGCTTCCCTACCCTATTCTGATTGCTCCTACAGCTTACCATCGCATTATGCACCCAGAGGCCGAACTCGCCACGGCACGTGGAGCCGGAGCCGCATCGGCCACCTACGTAGTGAGTTCATTTACTACGTCGCCACTGGAAGAAATTGCGAACGTAGCAACTCTGCCATTATGGTTTCAGCTTTACGTCCGCGACGATCGGGATTTCACCAAAGATCTTGTACAAAAGGCGCAGGCGCTGGGCTATCAGGCACTTTGCGTAACGGTCGATACACCTGTCGGCGGAGTGCGCAACCGCGAGCAACGTATCAACTTTAGTCTACCCGACGACGTAGTGGTTCCGTATATGATCGCACCAGGTCCGCAGAAAAAACCACTGACCTGGAAGGATATTGAGTGGCTGCAATCTCTTATCGACATTCCGGTATTAGTGAAAGGCATTATGAATCCGGAAGATGCAGAACGCGCCATCCAGTCAGGTGTTTCGGGCCTGATTGTCTCCAATCACGGGGCTCGAAATCTCGATACTGTTCCCGCAACGATTGAGGTACTTCCGTATATAACCGAACGAGTCAATGGACGCATCACGGTATTAATGGATGGTGGTATCCGGCGAGGCACCGACGTAGTAAAAGCCATATCGCTGGGTGCACAAGCGGTATTGATCGGTAAACCAGTCTGCTACGGCCTGGCCTGCGGTGGCGCATCAGGCGTTGCCAAAGTGCTGAATATCCTGAGAGAAGAACTGGAGCTAGCGATGATTCTGCTGGGTAAGGGTTCGCTTTCGGCTATAGACAGGTCTGTGCTTTGGGAAAAGTTCAATAAATAGCCCAACTATTCTTGTCATGTTTAGTAACGAAGAGTTATAGGACCTCTAAACCCTCTGATTATGAGATGTTAAGATGCTACGTTCCTCAACATGACGAAATCAATTCTACGACGTATCATGTAAACCGTAGCATTACGTTAACACGTAAAATCGCTCGTAGACTCTCTTTTTAATAAGCTTACTCAACTGTTGATACGTTGCTTCATCGTCAAAGGCAGGTATTGATAGTAATCGCATTGGGACTTCGCTCTTTTGGGGCTGATAAGGCGGTTGCCTGTAATCGTATGGATTCAGATAAAATCCCTGCCGTTCATAGAACCGAACCCGACGTTGACGGATTTCATCGTCAGGCCGTTCAACTTCCAGTATACAATAGCGACAATCCATCCGTAGCAATTCCAGCATAGCTTTCTGGCCATACTGCTTTCCCCGTTGCGTCGGTGCCATCGCAATGTGCTCAACAAACACAATATCCTCCCACAGCCAATAGATAATAAAACCGACTAGTTCGTCTGAAACTAGAAGCGCGCACAGATGCATATCAGCGCAGTCCAAAAGATTCTGTAAATCATCTGGTTGGCGCCGTTCATCGACAGGAAATGATTCTTCATACCATTTTTTTATGCTTTCCAGAAAAGGATGCGGTTTGGTAATTCTGAAAAAAGTCATAAAAAATTCATTAGTTTTAATGTAAATTTAATCTTTCTTAGATGAAGTTATCTTTATCAAAGTTTTATAACTATCTGACTAGGAATTAGTTGCGTCAATACTAGTTCTTAATTACATTTGGTTTCTAAACAAGATGAACGTGCGGCAATACAAATCTGGTGTATTTCGACTGCTCTGCTTTTTGATGGCGTTGAATGCCATTAACTTAGGCATGACGGTTCGGGATACGCCTGCTTATTTCAGCCAGTCGAACACGTATCATGAAGACATTTCAATCAACAAAATCGAAAGTATCAGTGAGTTGATTCTTGAAGACTGGCTTGGTTTCACCGATGCTATCCCCGAACAGGATAGCCCCGATGAAGACCCAGAAATCACCGAACTGGAAATTGATTACGACTGCTTTCACCTATTCTCATTTGATCTGTTGCCTTCCAACGTTCAGTTTCTGACAGCGGGTAACATCCTGTTTCGGCCGGATCCTTTTTTGGTATACATACCAGAAATTAACGCTCCGCCCCCTCAATCTTTAACTTAATCGTAACAACTGGCGACTGCGCCAGTATAGTTACGATCAGCTAGTTAAATGATCTGACCTTCAGACATTTAAACAAATAATTAAATTTAACGAATTGGCTTCGCTGAAATCTATCATGGATTTTGAGCGATGCACACCTATATACTACTCTATAGATTATGAAAACTGGATGCACACTTCCCGCCCTTTTTCTCGGTGCCTTCCTAGTAAGCTGTTCAGGAAGCAAAACAAAAACTGAAGAGCCCGAAAAGCTTAAACTACCTGTTGTTCAACTAAGTCGAAAATCGACAACCCTCCAGCGTGAATACGTAACAACGATGGAAGCGGTACGTAATGTCGAAATTCGCGCTCGGGTATCGGGCTTTCTGGACAAAATTTACGTCGACGAAGGCCAGACGGTTCATAAAGGACAACTATTATTCACGTTGAATCCAGCCGAATATCGGGTTACGCTCGATAAGGCTAAAGCTGCCCTACGTAGTGCGGCAGCCAGCGCGAAAACTGCTGAGGTTGAGGTCAATCGGGTAAAATTGCTGGTTGATAAAAAAATTATTTCTCCTTCGGAATTAGAACTGGCCAAAGCCAAACTGGATGCTGCCCATGCGCTGATTCAGGAAGCCGAATCCGCTCAATCGACGGCTTCACTTCGGCTGGCACAGGCCAGCATCCGCGCACCATTTGACGGTATCATTAACCGGATTCCGTTTAAAATTGGGAGTCTTATCGAAGAAGGAGCGCTGTTAACCGAGGTTTCTGACCTGCACGAAGTGTTCGCGTATTTCGACGTATCGGAGAAAGAATACCTGGGCTTTTTGAAACGTCACCGCGATCTGGTCGGGAAGGGTGGTCAGGAAGTGGAAATGATGCTGGCCGATGAAACGACGTATCCGCATAAGGGACGTATCGAAACGATGGAAACCGTTTTTGAAGAGTCAGGTACAATTGCCTTTCGTGCCCGTTTTCCGAATCCGCAAAAGGTGCTAAAACATGGCTCATCGGGCAAAGTCCGGTTACCGAATATTGTGAATGACGCACTGCTTGTGCCTCAAAAAGCGGTTTTTGAAGTTCAGGACAAAAACTATGTATACGTTGTCGATAAGACCAACAAAGTGAAATCCCGGAGTTTCGTACCGCAGGCTCGTGTGGGGCTCAACTACATTGTCCGGTCGGGTCTGGAGCCCGGCGATCGGGTGGTCTATGAAGGCATTCAGAACGTTCGCGACGGCGACGAAATCATCCCTGAAGCGATATCTCTCGGGGATAGCCTGTCAAATCAGAATACACTTGCTCAACAATAGGCAGGCTTAAACATAGCGCGAAAGAGTGAAAGCCATTCGGCGGGATAACCTGCGTCATGCTGTCACTCTTTCATTCTTTGGCGCTTTGTTCATACCTGGCTTTGAATCGATTTTCTCATGTTCGACTTATTTATCAAACGTCCGCTGCTCTCAGCGGTCATTTCGGTATTAATAACGTTGCTTGGTTTTCTTGCCCTTCAGGGGCTACCGGTAACGCAATTTCCCGACATTGTTCCCCCATCTGTTACCGTAACTGCCAAATACACAGGCGCTAATGCTGAGGTTGCTACTAAAGCAGTTGCTATGCCGCTGGAACGCGCCATTAATGGGGTGCCAGGTATGGTGTACATGAACTCCGTGTCTGGTAACGACGGCACCACAATTATTCAGGTCTTTTTCAACGTAGGCACCGACCCCGATTTGGCCGCGATGGGCGTTCAGAACCGCGTAACGACAGTGCTGGATGAACTGCCCGAAGAAGTTATTAAAGCGGGCGTATCGACTGAAAAAGAGGTAAATAGTATGCTGCTCTACCTCAATATTTTCAGTAATGATCCAAGTGTCGACGAGAAATTCATTTACAACTTCGCTGACATCAACGTATTGGCCGAGTTGAAACGTATCGACGGGGTTGGTTTCGTCGATATCATGGGGTCGCGCGAATATTCGATGCGGGTCTGGCTCAAGCCCGACCGATTGACCGCTTACGGGATTTCGCCCGACGAGGTCATCGAGTCCATTCGCAAACAGAACGTAGAGGCCGCTCCCGGTAAAGCTGGCGAAAGTGCCGACCGAACCCCGCAAATGCTGCAATACGTACTACGTTACAGCGGCAAATTTTTCGACCCCAAGCAATACGAAACTCTGGTGTTACGTGCCGATCCAGACGGGTCGATTTTACGACTGAAGGACGTAGCAGAGATTGAATTCGGCTCGCTCGATTACGACGTACTGTCGAAAACCGATGGTCGCCCTTCAGCGTCGATTATGCTTAAGCAGCGACCCGGTTCTAACGCCCGCGACGTCATCAACAATGTAAAAAACCGGATGGCCGAATTGAAGAAAACCAATTTCCCGCCGGGCATGACTTACAATTTCGCCTACGACGTATCGCGGTTTCTGGATGCGTCGATCCACGAAGTGATACGTACCCTGATCGAAGCTTTCATACTGGTGTTCCTGGTGGTCTTTCTGTTTTTGCAGGATTGGCGTTCAACGTTGATTTGTGCGCTGGCGGTGCCGGTGGCGCTGGTAGGTGCGTTTGCATTCATGAGTACGATTGGCTTCTCGATTAACCTGCTCACCCTGTTTGCGTTGGTGCTGGCCATAGGGATTGTGGTCGATAACGCCATCGTCGTAGTCGAAGCTGTTCACGCCAAAATGAGCGAAAGCCATCTTTCGCCAAGAGATGCTACGTTCGCGGCTATGAAAGAAATCAGTGGGGCGCTCATTGCCATTACGTTGGTTATGTCGGCGGTGTTTGTACCGGTGGCTTTTATGACGGGGCCGGTTGGTATTTTCTACCGGCAGTTTTCGCTGACGCTGGCCGTTGCCATTGTTATTTCGGGGATCAACGCCGTAACGCTCACACCCGCCCTATGCGCGCTACTGCTACGTCCCTCACACGACCACGTAGCAACAGGATTACTAGGGCGTTTTTTCGCGAGTTTTAACCGGGGTTTTGATGCGCTGACCGGTCGCTACCAGAACCTACTGAAACGGGTACTGAGCCGCGGCATCATTACGGTTGGCATGCTGGCTCTGTTTGCTTTTGGTACCTGGGGCATCAGTAAAATTCTTCCAAGTGGTTTTATTCCGACTGAAGATCAGGGCATGATTTACGTCAGTGTGACTACGCCCGTTGGTGCTACGTTGAAGCGAACGGAGGACGTACTGGATAAAATTCAGCGGATTGCTTCGAAAATGGAGGCCGTCGACAACGTATCGATGCTGGCAGGGTATAGCCTGATGACCGATGGTGTGGGTGCGTCGTATGGCATGGGCATGATTAATCTCAAAGACTGGAATGAACGTAGCCAGACACTGGACGACATTATCAAAGAACTACAGGAAAAAACGCAGTCGGTGCAGGACGCCAGCGTTCAGTTTTTTCCGCCCCCTACCGTCCCAGGCTTCGGAAACGCCAGTGGTTTTGAACTCCGCCTACTCGACCGAACCGGCTCCGGCGACCTTCAGAAAACCAAAAAAGTAGCCGACGATTTCATCGCAGCCCTGAAAAAACGACCTGAAATCGGCGACGTGTTTACCAGTTTCGACCCCAGTTTCCCGCAGTATCTCCTTCAGGTTGACCAAGACAAGGCTGCTCAGAAAGGCGTTTCTATCGACAACGCGATGAGTACGCTGCAAACGCTGATGGGCAGTTATTATGCGTCGAATTTTATCCGGTTTGGGCAGATGTACAAAGTGATGGTACAGGCCTCGCCCGAATACCGCGCTAAACCGGAAGACGTACTGAATCTGCGCGTTAAAAACGAAGCCGGCGAGATGGTTCCCTACTCCAACTTTGTGAGTCTGAAACGGGTGTACGGCCCTGAGCAGATTACGCGCTACAATATGTATTTCTCCGCGCTTATGAACGGCGAGCAGGCGCCCGGTTACAGCAGTGGCGATGCGCTACGTACCGTACAGGAAGTGGCGGATAAAACGTTGCCCAAAGGCTACTCATTTGCCTGGTCGGGTATGTCGCGTGAGGAAGTCTTATCGGGCGATCAGGCCATTTTCATCTTTCTGATTTGTTTGGTCTTTGTTTACCTATTGCTGGTAGCCCAATACGAAAGCCTTTTTTTGCCGCTTGCCGTATTGATGTCGCTGCCCGCCGGTATTTTCGGATCCTTCCTGTGCCTGGAATTAGCTGGTCTTCAGAACAATATATACGCTCAGGTTTCGCTGGTTATGCTCATCGGGCTGTTGGGTAAAAATGCCATTCTGATTGTCGAATTTGCGAATCAACGTCAACAGGAAGGTTTGCCCATTCTGAAAGCAGCTCTAGAAGGAGCCGTTACGCGCTTACGTCCCATTTTAATGACCTCACTGGCGTTTATTGCTGGTTTGATTCCGCTTTGTATCGCTTCAGGAGCGGGAGCATTGGGAAACCGCTCCATCGGTACAGCGGCAGCCGGGGGCATGCTCATCGGAACAGTGTTTGGGTTGGTGCTGGTGCCTGGCCTCTACGTCCTGTTTGCGAAACTCGCCCAAAAATTTGGGGCAAAAAAACCGTCCGACCACCACTCATCAGACTCAGTTTCTACCAAAACGAATGCAAATGGTGCTGTTCTTCAAGAATCTTAATACGTTTTATTTTATAATCTGTTTGTGCATAACAGGTGCATTCAGCAGTTGCCGAATTCACCATACGCCTGCTCCAGTCCCCACAATTCCAGTTCCGCAATCGTATGTAGGACGTACTGATTCGATTAATGTTGGCGAATTGCCGCACCAGACGCTATTTACCGACCCTAATCTGGTGGCGCTCATCGACACGGCGCTGACACGAAATCTGGATTTAAAAATTGCGCTGCAACGTATCGAGGTGGCCCGTGCTAATTACACCATCACTCAGGGAGCTTTAGTCCCACGTATTGACGCTGTAGCCACAGCCAGCGTTGACCGTTACGGTCGCTATACGCTTAACGGCGTGGGTAATTACGATACGAATCTGTCGGGCAACGTATCAGGTGCCAGTCAGATTCCGAACCCCACACCCGATTTTTTCCTTGGACTACGTTCGTCCTGGGAAATTGATATCTGGGGAAAGCTTCGCAATCGTCGTCGGGCTGCCTATACCCGCTTACTGGCCTCTCAGGAAGGTCGCAATCTGATTGCCACAGCCCTCACAGCCGACGTAGCAAGGCTCTATTATTCATTGCTAGCGTTGGACGAGGAGCTGGAAATCATCGGCGAAAACGTCCAATTACAGCAGAAAGCCGTCGAACTGGTAGAAGTTCAGAAAGCAGCCGGACGGGTTACGGAACTGGCTGTTCAGCAATTCAAAGCCCAGCTTTTGAATACGCGCGGATTGGAAGGGCGTGTGAAGCAGGAAATTATTGAACTGGAGAATCAGTTGAACAACCTGCTCGGCCGCTACCCCCAAACGATTCTACGGGGCGCTTCCATTGAGAAGCAATCGCTGCCAACATCTATCTCCGCCGGATTACCCACCCAGTTGGTACGTCGTCGGCCCGACGTTCGGCAGGCCGAGCGAGAACTTGAAGCCGCCCATATCGACGTAGTGGTAGCGCAGGCTGAGTTTTTACCATCGCTGAACCTTACACCTTATGTGGGTTTCAACGCCTTCCGGCCCGAAGTGCTGCTGAATCCGCAATCGTTAGCGCTGGGTATACTTGGTGGACTGGGTGCTCCCGTCTTTAATCGGCGGGCGTTAAAAGGCAATTTAGCCATTACGAATGCTCAAAGTCGCGAAGCCTATTATGCTTACCAGCGAGCCATTATAGGTGGTGTTTCGGAGGTGGTGACCAGCCTGAAAGGGTTAGACAATTTTCGTAACGTAGCTAGTCTGCAACGTCAGGAAGTTGACGTATTACGTCAGGCCACCACTACGTCGAATGAGTTATTTGCGAACGGGTATGCTACGTATCTGGAAGTTATCACGGCTCAACGTAATGTACTGGAAGCTGAACTCGCTCTCATCAATACCAAACGTTCACAATTTCTGGCGCTGGTTGGTCTATATCGCGCTTTGGGCGGAGGAGTTTTGAGCGATAAATGATGAACGGTCCGCCGTAGTGGTTGGCTGACGTCAGCAGGCAGTAATGCGTCAGCCAACCACTACGGCGGACCGTTCATCACTCTTCGTTCATTTATAATCACTATTCATTTCAGTCTCTCCATCGCTTTCCGGGTGGCTTCAAACTGGCGTTTCGTTTGTAATACAATTGGAGCAGCGACCCGTTCGCGGCAGTCGAAAATACCGCAACGTTCGCAAGTTTGGTTCACAATCCGGAAGGGTATATCGGGCAGATTTTTTATGTCTTTCGGCTCAGCCAGGAAGGACATTTTACGCCGTAACGTATCGTTCACCGCAAAGCACATCGACACACTCATATTTTGCTGAAACTGAGGCTGGAACGGATGCGCTACCGATATAATCAGGTACTGCTGACCCGAATCGGCATATTCGGAGAGCTGTGCCCGACTAAGTGTGCCGTCGAACGACTTGTGCTGCTGCAAAAACTGGAGTTCCTGCAAAATAGTCCAGGCAATCCACCGCCGACAGAAATGCTCATCCATAATACTGCGCGGCCCTTGTTTTCGGGAAAGGTGCATCTCTTTGGTGAGCTGAAACGTAGCTTGGCCAGCTGTATGGTTGAAGCGATAAAAAAACAGCTGGTCGATCCCGAAGTCGCTGGGCAGTACGTTACTGAGCCGGTAGAAAAACCGCTCGGGGGTGGCATTGAAGTGGGTAATCAGGTTCAGGAATTCCTCATTACTCCACGTATCACGGGCAAATAAATCGCGTAATTTTTCGACTAAAGCAGCCCGTCGAATGAGGATAGCCCCCGCAAAATACGATGCCTTATAATTATTCAGAATCTGCTCGAACGATTCAGCTTCAACCCATGAATATGTAAAAGGCCGATTTTTTAGGTTTAGAAATTGAAAGCCAACTTCGCGCGCTAGAATAAACAGACGCTGTTCTGTCGAAAGTCCTGCATTTAAATGCAACGTGTGCTGTTCTGGACGAAAAATCGAACGTAATGAGATCAATTCCGGCTGCGTGAGCGGATCAAACTGCTCAATTCGAATATCGTAACGGGTTTTAAGTAAGTTCGTTAGCAAGGGTTCATCAACAGCCTGCTCGTTTCGAGGAGCAAACTCGTCCAGAAATCGGGCAGCGTCGGCTTCGATTTCCGGAAAATGGTTGTCGTGCATTTCCTGATACGAACGTAACATGGTCAGATACAGGCGCTCTACGCTCATATTATAACTGAGCGCGATGTCCATAAACGTACGTATCATGGCACTGACTTTGGCCGGCGCTTCAGCCAGGAGTTCAAGCAGGTCGGATGGATCGATGCCAAAAAGTTCGAGCGGAATTTCAGTCAGAAATTTCGAACGTAACAAATCCGAAATAGGCTCCAGTTTTTTGCTCAACTTCAGCGACACCAACGAGTCATAATCGACCTGCATGGCATCGGCGAGCGCAGAAATTTTGTCGGCCTTAGGGTATTTTCGGCCTTTTTCGATTTCTGTTACGTACGAAACCGACAGGCCCGACTGCTGGGCCAGTTCGCTGACAGACAATCCTTTATCCAGTCGAAGCTGACGTAATTTCAGGCCAAACAGTAATCGAATATGATCAGCAGGGAGATTCAAGAATCAGGCGCGTAGAGGGTCAGAAAATATAACATATGAGTCCGAAACATATTTCGGTTGCCAGCTACGGCCGGGTAAAAATACGAAACTACATTGAATTGGAAACGTTATTCTCCTGCATCTGAAGTGGAGATTTACGGTTGATTCCAGTTATTCATACGTCTTTTCAATGTAAAGAAATCGGAGATAAAATAACTTTTCTTCAAGTACACGGTTAGTACTACGTCTACAGTATATTCGCTATCTCAATTGTACTACTTTTGGAGTGAAAAACTGGTTTTTTTTAGTCCTTTTAACGATATTGAAGTAAAAACAACGTTTTGTTGCGAGTTAAATTGGAAAATTTTGCATAAAACGTACCGTTTACTCATTTCGGTATTTTTATGAACAAATTAAATTCTATATTGCAGTCAGTTAATCCTTTTCGACACATAATAAATTGCCTATACACCGATGAAACAACTATCTCTAGCTATTGCATTGTTGGCTTCAGCAACCGCTTTCGGCCAGGACCCAGCTATCCTTACCAAAAACGTAGAGGCTAATCAACAAGAAACCCAGCACGCTGCTACCTATCTTTCAGCGCGCAACCAGATTTTTGAACGGGCATCAGCTATTTATACCGCTGGTGGTTCTGTTACGTTACAACCCGGCTTCACAGCGAAGGCTGGTTCTGTTTTCACAGCAAATATTGCAATCAAACCAGTTTTGGGTGATGAGTCTGCTAGTCAGCTAACCGTAGTTGCCTATCCGAACCCGTTCCGTGCTCAAACTCGCGTTGAGTATTCGCTTCCTAAAGCTACACAGGTTAAGAGCGTACTGACCAACTTGCAAGGCCAGGTTGTTACGATGCCTTCGGATGCAAAATGGCAGGAAAGCGGTCGGCATCAGGTTGATCTGTCGGCTGAAGAATTACCAGCTGGAACGTATATCTATCAGATTCAGGCCGGTACCGAGCAGAAAACGATCCGTCTGATCAAACAGCCGTAAGCTTTAGCTTAAGCTATCAGGTTACTAGTAAACCCTTGCCGAGTGGTCTTATCCCACTCAGCAAGGGTTTTTTATATTACGGCCTTCCAACCCATTTATTTTGTCGGGAACTACTATATTGCGTATCTATTCTTTGACCCCGCTCCTATTAACTCGTTATTTCTTTCTTAAATGCCTACACTCAGCGTTGATATTACAAATTGCGATCGGGAACCTATCCATATTTTAGGCCATATTCAGTCTCATGGTTACCTGGTTGCTATTTTACCCGACACTTACATCATCGTTCATGCTAGTGACAACCTTGCTCACCTCATCGGGCAGCCAGTTCAGAATATTCTTGGCAAATCGATTAATACGTTACTACATAAAACAGATGTACCTGCAGCTGCACTAATTGAACTGTTAAACGTAGGCCATCGGAATAATACCTGGGATACAATTAACCCCTACCGACTTCAGATCGACGGTAAGCCCTGGAACCTGATTTGCCATGAATACGATGGGTTGATTCTGCTCGAATGGGAACCCATCGATTCGGCAATCCACGAAGGTGTCAATCAACGCCTGATTACTGAAGCGCTCACTGAGGTGCAATCCAGTCGGCAACTCGCTGATTTATTCCAGAATACGGCCCGACGTATTAAAGATATTATCGGATTTGATCGGGTGATGGTTTACCGGTTTAGTGCCGACTGGCATGGGCACGTTATAGCCGAAGCCAAAGAAGATCATCTGGAGCCATTTCTGGGGCTGCATTACCCAGCCTCCGATATACCCCGGCAAGCCCGCGAACTTTATAAGAAAAACCTGGTTCGACTGATTGCCGACGTCCATAGCACCCCCTCGCCTATTTTATCCCGGCCCGAATGGCCTGACGACAAACCGCTCGACCTCAGCTATGCCGGTTTGCGCGCTGTTTCGCCCGTACACATCGAATATCTGAAAAATATGGGAGTCGAGGCTTCCATGAGTATTTCGCTGATTTATCGGGGCGAGTTATGGGGGCTGATCTCATGCCACCACAGCACACCCCGATTCGTTGATTACACAGCCCGACAGAATGCAAAATTTGTAAGTCAGCTGATGTCGGCGGCTCTTGAGTTTCGGCGCGATACCGAAGACCAGACGCTACGTCAGCAAAGTCTCGAAAAAGGACAAGCCATTCAGGATCAGTTATTAGCCGATGAGGACGTAGTACGGGCACTGACCCGGCATCCGATTACGGCGCTTGACATTACGTCGGGGGCGGGAGCCGTATTGGTTTTCAACAACCAGCAGCATCGGCTCGGCAGCGTGCCGAACGAAAATGCCGTGACCCAGCTTATCGATTGGCTGAACACAACGGAAATTGATACATTCCTGGAAACCAGCCAATTATCAAACTTTTATCCTCCCGCTGAAGCATTCAGCGCAGAAGGGTCTGGTTTACTGGCGATTGTACTGTCGAAAGAATTGAACGAATACCTGCTCTGGTTCAAGCCCGAACAAATCCAGCAGGTAACCTGGGCCGGCCAACCGGATAAAGCCGTAACCGTTACCGACGACGATCAGATACGAATAAGCCCGCGCAAAAGTTTCGCAGCCTGGACGCAGATCGTCCGGAATTCGTCCGACTCCTGGAGTGAAACCGACGTAGCAGCCGCTGTAAAACTACGTGAAGATATTTTGCAGGTGGTTACCCGACAGGCTAATCAGGTACGTTTGCTGAATCAAAAGCTTCAGGCCGCTTACGAAGAACTGGATGCTTTTAGCTATACCGTATCGCACGACTTACGGACTCCGCTTTCGTCGATTCGCTGTTATTCAGAAATTTTACTGGAAGAATATGGGCAGGAGCTTAATCCAGATGCCCAGGCGCTGTTCCAGAAAATCATGGATTCGACCGAACGAATGCGGTCTCTTATTCGCCACATCCTGTTCTATTCGCGCATGGGCCGAACCGAGTTTAATACCGAGCCCATCGACATGAGAAAAATGCTGGAGGAAATTCGGGATGAAATCCTGTTGACAGAACAAAATCGTTCCCTAACGATTGAACTGGGCGAGACGCCTTCGCTGGACGCCGACCCAACAATGGCCCTTCAATTGTTCAGTAATCTGATTTCGAATGCGGCCAAATACACGCGCAATAATGCCAACGCCCGAATACAGATTAATGGCAAACGGACTGAACGGGATGTTATTTATTCGGTAAGCGATAATGGCATTGGGTTTGATATGAAAGAAGCAGGACGTATGTTCGATTTGTTTAAACGATTGGAAAACGCTCGACCGTTTAAAGGATCTGGAGTTGGGCTGGCCATTGTGAAACGGATCATTAACCGGCATCAAGGCAAAATCTGGTACTTGAGTGAGCCAAACCGGGGGGCAACTTTTTTTGTTTCATTTCCGACTGTTGCTGAATTGGTTGAGAATTAAATAATTTATTTCTAAAGAATAGTAAATCGGCCTCTTGTTACGTTCAAATCGTACAAAAAGCGAATTCTATTATTTATGTCAGTGTTTATTGAATTGATTTATTAGTATGGTTGATATTATTTACGTAGAAGATAATCCGGACGATGCCGATATCTTCAGTCGACTGGTTACTAAATTTGAGCAGTCGCCTACCTACACCATTTTAGAAAGTGGCTCAGAAGCCATCGATTATCTGACAGGTAAGGACGGAAAGCAACGTAAACCCCTGCCCAAGCTCCTGTTGCTCGATCTGAATCTGGTAGGTTTAAGCGGATTCGACGTAGTGAAACGTCTACGTGCCGCTGACCATACCCGCTGGTTACCCATTGTTTCCTATAGTACCTCAGACAGTCCAAACGACATTCGGGAAGCTTATGCGGCTGGTATCAATGCCTACGTAGTGAAACCTGGAAATTATCAGGCCACCCGCGAGCTGCTTCAGCATTTATGCCGATTTTGGCTGGAAAATAACACTCTTTTGAATTTTCAATGACCTCTTTGCAGGAAAGGCTCAAATCAGAAACGCGTAGTTTACACGAACAAACCGAGCAATTATTATATTCTGAGCCACTACGTAGCGGTACGTTATCTGCCAGTCAGTATCAACATCTGTTACGTACTCATCTGGCCTATCATCAGGCACTCGAAGCCGCCATCGATCAACACTCTGATTTTTTTCAGCCATATCATCCCGATAATCGTCGGAAAACCCCCTGGTTATTGGACGATTTAAATGCTACGTCCACCGGTGCTACGTTACCGGTTGATGTCTTTGCAAACTGGTCGCCGAGGGCTTTGCTGGGGGCGGCTTACGTTGGCGAAGGTTCGATGCTTGGCGGGAAAACGGTCTGGCATTTGCTTCAGCAGAGTCCGGCATTGGCTTCTTTGTTGCCAACGGCTCGTTTTTATAGGGGATATGGTTCAGAAACGGGTCAGCAGTGGCGCGATTTTGTAGCTTTCCTGGCCCAACAGGGTACCGACAAGCCAGATGAAGTTGTGGACGGTGCCCGTCAAGCATTTCTTACGTATACTAATTTATTCCGATGGACCGCCGGACAATAAGTTTATTCATTTTTGTTACGTTCGTTTCGCTAACCAGTTTCACGCTCACACCTATCGAGTCGCTACGTTCGACGGATATCAGCGACACCCCTGAACGTACCAAACGGGCAACCTCCCTGTTAACAGGTGCCGACCAGACTGATCAATACGTACCTTATCTGAAAGGTAAACGAGTGGCGATGGTGGTGAATCCAACATCGATTATCGGCAACAAGCCCAGCGTTGATAGCCTGCTTCAACTAGGCATCAAGGTAGTTAAGGTTTTCGGGCCAGAGCACGGATTCAGAGGAAACGCCAGTAATGGTACGAAAGTGGACGATAGCGTTGATTCAAAAACGGGCATCCCAATTATTTCCCTGTACGGCAAAAACCGCAAACCATCCGCCGAACTGCTTGCCGACGTCGACGTATTGATTTACGACATTCAGGACGTAGGGGCCCGCTTTTATACGTACATCAATACGTTAAGTCACGTGATGGAATCCTGCGCCGAAAACAATAAAGAATTGCTGATTCTGGACCGGCCTAACCCGAACGGCTACGTAGTGGACGGCCCAATTCTGGAAGACCATCTCCGGTCGGGAATTGGTATGTTCCGGATTCCGATTACCCACGGACTTACCATTGCCGAGTTTGCTCAGATGCTCAACGGCGAAGGCTGGCTTCCGAACGGACGAAAGTGCAAGCTACGTATCGTGAAAGTGGCCAACTACACGCACGATACGCCTTATACGCTTCCGGTGCCTCCATCACCCAACCTGAACACAGCACAATCCATTTTGCTTTATCCAAGCATCTGTTTGTTCGAAGGCACTATTATCAGCCAGGGACGCGGAACATATATTCCGTTTACTGTACTCGGCGCTCCAGCCTTGAAAGGGAAATATTCGTTTTCGTTTCGCCCGATTAGTATTAAAGGGATGAAAGAAGCCCCGCTTCACCAGGACACCGATTGCTATGGCCTCGACTTGCGAAAGTACGATACCAGTAAACTTCGCAAGAATAAACAACTGAATTTAAGCTGGTTAATGGAGATGTATAAAGCTTACCCCGATAAAGAGCGATTCTTTGATGCTAGCCAGAGTAAGGAAATAGGCAATTTCAATAAGTTGGCTGGAAACGAGCTGCTGAAACAACAAATCATCGACGGTACATCCGAAGCTGAAATCCGCAAAAGTTGGGAACCTGGGTTATCGAATTACAAAAAAATGCGTCAGAAATATCTGATCTACCCATAAAATATCACCAGTTGCTAATTGTTAGTCGTCATTCGATCTATACATTATTTTCAGGTGTTGACCAGAGCTTAAAGCTTAACATTAAGCTAGTTCACCTTTTTAAATTCATAGGCAGGGCCATCCATAGCCCTGCCCAAATCTAAATACATCCGATTTTGATTCATATATAAGCCGGGATTACGCACATACCAGTTGTCTTCTTTTGGTTGGGCATTAGTCTTGATCAACAACCCATTATCTAGCTTAACTACCTCAAAATCAACCCTATCGATCTGCTTACCGTTTTCTACAACACTAATTTGATTTGCCTCAAAAATCAATTCGACAGGAGGAACAACAGGATCAGGAATCATTGCATATACCTTAACTAATTTCCAGGTCCCAGGTAGCCATAGCTTGGCTTGTTGCGAATCCTGGGTGTATTCTTTTAAGGGATCGTTTTTGGTATCGGATTCCGTTTCGATCTCGGCTGTTTTAGTGCAACTCGTGAATCCCAATGTCACTAACAGCAATAAGCTTACAACAATACGTTTCATAGCTGAACGGATAGGTTCTCCTCACAATGGATTCCTGACAAGATAATAAGGTTGGAATTCCTGCTGTTAAAATTATATCAGTTGCTATTGGGAGCTAACAGGTTGACGTATCTCGAAAGCCGGTAAGAAAACTTTAAACGTTGAACCTGCTCCTGGCTGACTGGAAACATCAATGGCGCCCCCGTAGCTTTCGGCAACCCGTTGACAAATAGCCAGGCCAATACCCGTACCACTATACGATTTCGCGTCGTGCAATCGCTGAAAGGGGTGAAAAATCTTGTCTTTGTACTTCTCGTCAAAACCGATACCATTATCGGTTATGGTAATGAGCCAGAACGCGTCTGACCGATGTTGCAGAACAACAGGCAACTCGGCTGCCAATGCTCTTTTCGCCCGAATCGTAATGACCGGAGTGGAGTCGGCTTGCCCAAATTTCAAAGCATTCGCTACCAGATTTTGCAGCAGTTGACGGTACCGGGTGGCACTTCCCGGCAAGATAGGCAACGTACCAATGTCGACGATAGCTTTCTTTTCAGCGATGGCTACCTCCAGGTCACTGACAACATCCGCTATGACGCTCGACAGATTTACCGGAACAGGCATATCGCGGTTGGTAGCCAGTTGTGAATACATCAATAAATCCTTCACCAGCATCTGCATCCGCTGGGCCGATTTCTGGATACGTCGTACCATGTCGCGCTCGCCATCGGCGAGATTGTCGACAAATTGATTCTGAAGTACGTCGCTGAATGTCTGAATCTTACGTAACGGCTCCTGTAAATCGTGACTGGCAATTTGAGCGAACTGGCGGAGGTTATCATTACTTTGCCGGAGTTCCGTGTTACTACGTCGCAGTTCTTCTGACTGTTGCTGAATCTGTAAATTCGCGTTTTTACGGTCGGTTATGTCCAGTTGCAGAATTATCAAACCATCGTCCTGCTTCACGGCCGATATGTCGAACCACTTTTCTATTTCGCCCTGCGGATAGGCCAGTTCAGTTCGGAACAACGTACCGGTTTCCAGTGTATTCACCAATTCCCGAAATAGCTCTGTCTCAAGGTAATCCGGATAAATTACGCCCAACCGCTGGCCTATAAGCTCATCCATTGGCCTGTCTAGCAGGCTAACCAATAAATCACTGGCCGATATAATCTGAAAATCAACAACTTCACCATCCTTGCTACGTATGGCGTTAGCCATAACCATGCTGATAGGCATACTCCTCAGCAAAACTTCGAGGGCTTTGTTACGTTGTCTGGCAATGGCTTCCTGTTGCTGGCTGGTCTGTACGGCATGCTGAAGTGCCTGCGTTCGTTCAGCGATAAGCCGTTCCAGTTCTTCCTGCTGACGATGGCTTTCTGTGATATCGATAACTGTGCCAATGAACCGATGAGCCTGACCGGTTTCATCAAAGAAGGCCCTGCCATTCGCCCGTATCCAGCGAAGTTGATGATCCTCAAGGCCAATCGTTCGATAGTTGATGTCGTAGCGGCCGGTGCTACCGGGCCGAAGCGCTTCCTGAACCACCTGATCGGTCACTTCCCGATCTTCGGGATGCAATCCCTTCAGAAATACGTTGTAATCGATTTTGGCATCAGGAGGCAGGCCAAACAGCGCTTTGCATCGATTATCCCACATCAGCACACCCGTAATCGGATCAAAATCCCAGGTGCCAACCTGCGCAGCTTCGATAATGAGTTTTAATCGTTCCGACTCTTCGGAAGCTTTTCTGGATGAGTTAATTGGTAGCTGCGCTTCGTTCACTGGACTGGATACCCTTTGCCGTCTTAATGGTTGTTTTGATTATAACTAGGAATCAAACGTTGCGGTTTACGGTTGGCACCTTTCGCAAAATACGCAATCAACGCTTTAGAACCATTCTTTTACCCTTAAAAAGCCCTTAATTTGGACTAACTAATGGGTTAGTTTTGCATTAATTAGTTGCTGGATCAGAATAAAATCAGCTGGATACGCAACATAATCCAACGTATCAACCTCAATGATTAATAAAGGCCCCAAATGATACGTTGTCACGAATTCTTCGTAAAGCTGATTAAGATCAGCCAGATACGTATCACTAATAGACTGTTCATAATCGCGCCCCCGCTTCTGAATACGCTGTCGAAGTCTGGGCAGGCTGGCCCGCAGGTAAATCATCAGATCGGGCGGACGTACCAGACTCATCATGTTTTCAAATACCTGCCGATACGTAATATAATCGCGTTCGCTCATGTCGCCCCGCTGGTAAAGATTTCGGGCGAAGATGGCCGCATCCTCATAAATTGTTCGGTCCTGAATCATGGGAACCGGTTCAACAGCCAATTCTCTGGACGCCTGCTGACTATCGATGATTTTTTTCATCTGCGCAAAGCGACTATTTAGAAAATATATTTGCAGGTTGAACGACCACCGTGGCATATCGGCGTAAAAATCAGCGAGATAAGGATTTCCTTCTACCGCTTCATACAATACATTCCATCCGTAATGATCAGCCAGCATTTTGGCCAATGTGGTTTTACCCGCACCAATATTTCCTGTTATAGCAATGTGCATACGTAAAGAGTGAATGAGTCAAAGAGTGAATAGCGGGCGTAAGCACTCTTCCGCTCATTCACTCTTTGACTAACGACTGACAACTATCGACTGTTTTCGCTTAATTTTGTAATTGGAAAGAAGAACTCGAGCAACCCTATTCGCTTTGCCGGATGGCTTTCGCTCTTTCGCTCATTTACTCTTTCACTCATTAGCAATGAAACCGTACCGCGTTCTTTTATACTACATCTATTCGCCCATCGAAAATCCGGAGCAATATCGGGAAGAGCATCATCTGCTCTGCCTGAACCTGAATCTGCTCGGACGTATCATTGTTGCTCCCGAAGGCCTCAACGGCACCGTTTCGGGTCTGACTGCCGATTGTGAGGCTTACATGGAAACGCTACGTAATGACCCGCGTTTTGCTGGTATTGAGTTCAAAATAGATGAATCGGATGAGCATGCGTTTCAGAAATTACATGTGCGCGTAAAACCCGAAATCGTCCATTCCGATTTGCCAGTCAATCCATTAGTAGAAACGGGTATTCACCTCGAACCGGAGGAGTTTAGACAACTCAAAAACGATCCGGACGTAGTACTGGTCGATATGCGCTCAAACTATGAGCATTCGGTTGGCAAATTCAAAGGAGCCATTACGTTCGACATGGAAAACCTGCGCGAACTGCCCGAACACATGGCCGAAATTGAACACCTGAAAGGTTCCGGCAAAAAAATCATTACGTATTGCACCGGCGGTATCAAGTGCGAAAAAGCGTCGGCTTATCTGCTGAAGCAGGGTTTTGAGAATGTGTATCAGCTTCACGGCGGCATAATTAAATATGGTATCGAATCCGGTGGCGAAGATTTCGACGGCGAATGCTACGTATTCGACAACCGCGTAACGGTGCCCGTTAACCACGTCAACCCGGCTGTGGTGTCGACTTGCTTTCGGTGCGGAACGTCTACCAGCCGGATGGTAAACTGCGCCAGCCCAGCCTGTAACAATCACTTTACCATGTGCGAAGCCTGCGGGTTTGAACATTTGGGCACCTGCACCGACGACTGTAAAAACGACCCGAACCTCCGCGAATACGACGGTACAGGTTACTACGGAAAAGCAACCCAGAGCTATTCGCCACTTCAAGGATTTAAGAGCCGGAAAGGTCAGAAAACAGAAGTGAGTTTATAAACTCCACTCCCATTTTCCTTTGATATTATCGAGGTATTTCTGCCCAGACCCCGTATTGAGCAGCAGTATGTGCTCGTCGGGACGTAGCCAGCCCTGACGTAGCAGTTTCTTGGTGGCGGCCCAGATGGCTCCGCCTTCGGGTGCTGCGAAAATGCCCTCATGGCGGCAGAGTTCGCTCAGTCCCATCAGCATTTCATCTTCCGAAACGGCGACGGCTGTTCCATCTGATTCAAGCAACGTATTGAGAATGAGTGGTTCGCCAATCGGACGAGGAACAGCCAGCCCGTTTGCTACTGTGGGCTGGCCAACGTAGTGCTTACTGGTCAACTGCTCGCCCTGCCACGTAGCAACTATAGGCGCACACTGCTCAGCCTGAACGGCAACCATACGCGGAAGTACTACGTTTTCAGGAAGCCACCCTAATGCTTTCATTTCGTGAAAGGCTTTCCAGATACCGATCAGGCCAGTCCCTCCGCCAGTTGGATACATGATCACGTCGGGCAATTGCCAGTTCATCTGTTCGGCAATTTCAAAGCCCATCGTTTTCTTACCTTCCAATCGATACGGTTCCTTCAACGTAGATACGTCGAAATAGCTACCATTCTGATTGATTTCCTGGACTTTAAATGCACAATCATTTATCAACCCATCAACCTCAATCAATCGGGCGCCGTATCCGATACATTCTTCCTTGAACGCATCCGGGGTATGACGCGGCATCACGACAATGGCTTCCAGTCCGGCACGGGCGCAGTAGGCTGCCATCGCCACCCCCGCATTGCCCGCCGTTGGAATAATGCAAGCCTGTTCACCGTTTTCCTTCGCTTTTGAAATTGCCATACATAACCCTCTGGCTTTAAACGACCCTGTCGGATTAAGCCCTTCGTCTTTAAGGCTAACGTGACTGAGATTATATCGACTGGCCAGTCGATTGAGCGTAAGGATGGGCGTGTAACCTTCTCCTAAACTCACCTGATTTTGAGGTCGGATAACGGGCAACAATTCCGCATAACGCCAAAGCGTTTTAGGACGAGCCTGTAAATCAGACAGAAACACGTTACCTGCATCAAGAACGTATTGACAAAGTAAGGGCATCTGACAGCATACCGACAAAGTCTGTCTCCCGCAAGGGTCGTGAATGGTCCCGCACCGCGAACAGTGCAAGTTTCCTAAGAGTGATGAAGTGATCGTGTCATCCATGGTTGTATTTTTCCCGAAAAATCCCGGTTAACAACACATGAAGCAAATACTGTTTTGAGATGAATTATTCCCTTTTGGAATAATGACGTAGCGTAAATTGAATAAACGTACTCACCAATCGGTTGTTCTCCGTACCTTTTCGCTGGATGAAATAAAACGTTCGCTGAAGCGTCAGATTCTGAATGGGCACTTCAACCATCTCACCAGCAGCCAGTTCTCTTAGAATGGCCCGCTTAGGCAGAAAAGCCATGCACGTATCGGCCAGCACAAAATTCTTCAGTGCTTCCGTTCCACCTAACCGTATTAAAACACGTAACGAAGACAAGTTGACGCCCTTTCGTTCTAGGGCATCTTCTACCACGGCCAGCGTTCCAGAACCATTCTCCCGCAGTGCTAAGGGTATAGTCGGCAAATCCGCTAATGTCAGCGTCTTGCCACGTAACGGGCTTTGGGCCGAACAAACGGCCAATACGTCGTCTGTCATAAATGGCGTATACGTCAGCGTATTAACCTGGTTCATTACTTCCACAATGCCAACGTCGATATGGTGTTCCAGTAAGGCGTTTTGAATATTGTTGGAATTGCGATTCAGTACGTTGACCTGAATATGACTGAACCGTTGCAGATAAGCGGAAAGTACTGGCGGTAATACGTATAAACTAATGGTGGTGCTGGAACCGACCGCAAGTTTGGTAGGTGGCAGAAAATTTTCGTTAAGTTGTTGAAGTTCCTGATGAAGATCCTCCTGCAACTGACTAGCATCCAGCAACTTATTATACAACGCTAATCCGGCCGGAGTTAAACTAATGGTTGTACCATGCCGCTCAAATAGACCAGTCTTGTAAAAATACTCCAGTGATTTAATGTGTTTGCTAATAGCCGATTGGCTCAGGAATAACGTCTGACTGGCTTTTGTAAAACTTAGTAGACGAGCTACTTCCAGAAAAATCTGATGCCGTGAAGAAAGCATATTGGGTTACCGAATCTGTTGCAAACAACGTCAAAGATAAACCGATGCACGAAGAATAAAGAGTGAATAAGCGAATACCATCCGGCAAGCTCGCTCATTCACTCTTTCGCTCTTTATTCCTCCCAACTATCCAAGCCCAGCAGTTTGCGACCTAGTGGCGAAAGTTCAGCGGTTTGGTAACGCTCTTTTTCCCAGTTGCGTGGGTCGCCGGGGAAAGCGTAGCCTTCGGGAGCCTGCCGGTCGCGCCAGGACGTAACGCGCCACTGACGTAACGTTTCATTTTCTTCCTGCGCGGGCATCATCGAAATGTATTGGGCAATACGTACCTTGTCTTTCGACAAGTTTGGACGGATACCATGCGGCTGGGTGCTGTTGAAAATCAACAGGTCACCTGCTTCCATTTTCACTTTATCGAACTCAAAACCAGTCGTGTCAGGCTTGAACCGATTGCGATCGGCGGGTTGGGTGAGTTTCCACGTATCATAGGTGCGGTATAGTTCAGGAATACACTGGAAACCACCCATGTTTTCGTCGGTCTGGTCAGCCAGCGCTAATACACCTTGTACATTTTGCGGGCGCGTTTCCGGGTCATAATCCCAGTGAATAAATCCTTTGAATTCGTGATCAGGACGTACCGGAAAGTTCAGGTTTGCCCGATCGATGGTTACCCATAGTTCTTCGGTTCCCCAGATGTCAACAAACGCATCGTACACGCGTGGGTACTGCCGGTTATCCCACTCAAACTGGTGATTGTAAAGTTCAACCATACCGCTGTTAGTCAACTCTTTCATCTGGATTTCAGCTCGCGGTGGCGCATACCAGGTGGCAGGATCGTTGGAATCCTTTTCTTCAAACTCCCACAGAAAATCAGCCAGTCGCTTAGCCTGCTCTTTGGGAACGGCCTGCTTAATAACGATATACCCGTTATGCTTCCAGAATTGCCAATCTTCTTCAGATAGCACTCGTAACGGCTTTCCGTTGGAGCGGTCGTTCAGACCGATTTTGCTGCTGGTAGCCGTTGACGGATTTCCGGGAATTTCTTTGTGAGCGTTATCAGGTATCATGGTCGGCGCCATGGTGGGTTGCATCGTATCCATACGTTTAGGATTTTTTTGTTTTTTTCTTGAAACAAAATTAGCCGAATGCAACCCCATAATTCCACTTCAATACGTATCATTTTTTGCACTATATTGCTATTTTGATACGTATCGAAAGGCATTGATCGAAAAAACGAGCAAATTTTGTAGATCTTGGTAGAGCTTAAGCCTCACCCGCACAAGAATTATGCGTATTGCTTTTGAAGAAATTATCCCTGATGTCAACAGTTCGTTTCACATTCTGGAAACGCCCAAACTCAGCGATGTCTTTCTGTGGCATTATCACCCAGAATATGAGATCGTTTACATTACTGGTGCCAACGGAACCCGGCACGTCGGCGATCATATTTCGCGGTATGAGGGAAGCGATCTAGTCTTCATTGGACCCAATATCCCGCATCTGAACTTCGATTATGGCGTTCGTACTGACCACCGAAAAGTGGTTGTGCAGCTTAAAGAATCGTTTCTGGGCGACCAGTTCTGGAAAGCTCCGGAATTTGCAGCGATAGCTAATCTTTTTGAGCAGGCTCGAA
Source organism: Spirosoma flavus (assembly GCF_054778555.1). Classification (NCBI taxonomy): domain Bacteria; kingdom Pseudomonadati; phylum Bacteroidota; class Cytophagia; order Cytophagales; family Cytophagaceae; genus Spirosoma; species Spirosoma flavus. Next base: position 125,950 of record NZ_BAAGZL010000002.1, on the reverse strand, counting down.
CGGGCGTATCATTTCACGGTGATACCAAACGGCGTGTGGGCGAACAATTGGAAGTACTTCCTACGTTGCCTCCATTTGAGCGCCTGATGACACTGCTGACTATTTTCCAGCAATTAGCCTTAAGCACCGAACGAACACAACTACACGGCCAGCCCGTTAGTGGTTCATACAAACTAAAAGAACAGCAACGGCTTCGACGCGTCTATCAGTTTATCGAAGAAAACTACGGAAGGCAATTTGATATTACAGAAGCTGCGGATATAGCCAGTCTGACAAAAGCCGCTTTCTGTCATTATTTTAAACGGATGACGCACCTGACATTCACGCAGTTCCTGAATCAATACCGCATTCATCAGGCCCAGCAGTTGCTTTTACTCGATAGCAACGTTACCGAAGCCTGCTTTGCCAGTGGGTTCGAGAGTCTGTCTTATTTCAACAAAATTTTCCGGCGCGTAACGGGCGAAAACCCGCTCCAGTTTAAGAAAAAACATCGCCCCGGACGAATTTCCTCAACATAAATTTCATCTACGCCTTCCCACGAATTGCGTAGTATTGCAAATAAAAATCGCTAGTCAATAGTCGTCAGTCAATAGCAAATGAAGGTCAGACGCCTATTGACTAGCAACTGACGACTGTTGACTGATTTTTTATGTCTGACCAGAAGCCCCTGATTTTAGTTACAAACGATGATGGTATCACCGCCCACGGCATTCGAACGCTGGTAGGCTTGATGCAACAACTGGGTACGGTTGTGGTAGTTGCCCCAAACAGCCCTCAATCGGGTATGGGACACGCTATTACAATTGCCAACCCTATAAGACTTTATCCCTCTGATATTTACGGCGATATTCCTGCCTACGAATGCTCCGGCACCCCCGCCGACTGTGTGAAGTTAGCCAAGCATCACGTGCTTAAAGATCGCGCTCCGGATTTGGTGGTGAGCGGTATCAACCATGGCAGCAATTCGTCGATCAGCATTCTTTATTCAGGCACGATGTCGGCGGCCATTGAGGCCGCTATCGAAGGCATTCCGGCCATTGGTTTTTCGCTGAACGATTTCACCCGGCAACCCGATTTTTCGCATACACACGAACATATTCTGTCCATTGCCCGTAATGTATTAGAGCAGGGCATGAAACGCGGCACGGCGCTGAACGTAAATTTTCCGGCTCGTAGTGCAGAACCGTTGCAAGGGATTCGCATCTGTCGGCAGGCTAATGCCAAATGGCAGGAAGTGTTCGATGAGCGACGCGATCCACATGGCCGCCGTTATTTCTGGCTGGCCGGCGATTTCGTCAATTTCGATACGCACGCCGAAGACACCGACGAATATGCCCTGGCCAACAACTATACGTCTGTTGTGCCCTGTCAATACGACCTGACCGCTTACAGCATGATGGACGAATTGAAAAACTGGAAACTGTAAAAAAGGTATGAAGTATGGTGTATGATATAGGATATATGAAGTCCATTTTATATATCATACACCATACTTCATACATCCTATATCATCACTCAAACTATGGCTCTCTTAGGCAATTTGCTCAAAAACGGGATTCGGCTGACGAACGCCGTTCGCTTGCGGAAAGCTAATCCCGTTCGTCAACAACGGAAATCATTTCGTAAACTGATTCAGAAAGCGCAGTTTACGGAATTCGGCATAACGTATCATTTCGATGAGTTACTACGTTCCGTTGAGTTTGGTACCGATTCAGAATATTATGAAAAGTTCAGGACCAGCGTACCCATTCACGATTACAACAAGATGTTCGACAACTGGTGGAAACGAACACTGGATGGGGAACGTAACGTAGCATGGCCCGGCCGAGTGAAATATTTCGCCCTGAGTTCGGGAACCTCCGAAGCTTCAACGAAGTACATTCCCGTAACGAAGGCCATGTCGAAAGCCATTCAACGTAGCAGTATTCGGCAGATTTTAACGCTGGGCAAATACCAGAACCTGCCTGCTACGTTGTACGAAAAAGGGTATTTGATGCTCGGCGGCAGCACGGCCCTTAATGCCCGCGAAGGCCATTTTGAAGGCGACTTGAGTGGTATTACAGCCAGCCAGATTCCGTTCTGGTTCCAGCGATTTTACAAACCCGGCCGAGAGATTGCGCAGGAACGCGACTGGGCTTTAAAACTGGATGAAATAACAGAGCAGGCTGCTGGATGGGACATCGGGTACGTAGTTGGTGTGCCGGCCTGGATTCAGTTGCTGATGGAGAAAATTATTGCCCGTTACAATGTTAAAACTATCCATGACATCTGGCCGAATCTGATGGTTTTTTGCCACGGGGGCGTATCATTCGAGCCGTATCGCGCGGGTTTTGAGAAGCTCCTCGCCCACCCTATTACGTATATCGAAACGTATCTGGCTTCTGAAGGATTTATTGCTTATCAGACGCACCCAAACGCTGAAGGCATGCAGCTGGTGCTCAACAACGGGCTATTTTTTGAATTTATTCCGTTCAACGAACGCAACTTCTCTCCCGATGGCGAAATAACGGAAAACCCTGAAACACTGATGATTGATAAGGTTGAAGAAGGAAAGGAATATGCTCTCCTGCTGTCGACCTGCTCAGGCGCCTGGCGTTATCTGATTGGTGATACGATTCGATTCGTGAATAAAAAACGGGCTGAAATCGTCATTACCGGACGTACCAAACACTTTCTAAGTCTTTGTGGCGAGCACCTTTCCGTCGATAACATGAATAAGGCTATCGAATTGGTTAGCGAAGAGCTGGATATTTCGATACGTGAATTTACAGTGGCGGGTGTTGCTCATGATACGTTGTTTGCCCACAATTGGTACATCGGCACGGACGATAAAGTAGATGCAGATGACTTGCGCAATCGCATCGACGCCAAACTTAAGGAGCTGAACGACGATTACGCTGTTGAACGTAAACACGCCCTGAAAGACGTCACGGTGACCGTTCTTCCCGCCAGAACCTTCTACGACTGGATGGAATCACGTGGCAAAATGGGCGGTCAGCACAAATTTCCGAGAGTACTGAAGAAGGGACTGATTCAGCAGTGGGAGGATTTTTTGAAGAGTGAAAGAGTGAAATAGTGAAAGTCATTCGGCAGGATACTATCCGGATGACTTTCGCTCATTCGCTCATTCACTCTTTCATTCTTTCGCTCTTTAGATCACCAATTCATCGCTTTTGAAAGGGGTTCCAGCAATCTATTATAGGCAATGTTGGCGGCTCCGATGAGGAAAACGACGCCCGTGGTCCGGTTGAAAATTTTGACGACGCGTGGTGTGAATAACCGTTTGAGCCGGTTTGCGTAATAGGCAAGGGCATTTTCCGTGACGAAGATGCCTACTAAAGCCATTATCATAAAGGCATATTGCTGATTGTCAGAATAATGTAGATGCGAACGGATATAAGCTACAATAGCCACCCAGGCTACAAAATTGACTGGATTGAGAGCATTCAGGAAAAAACCTGTTGTAAAATAGTAAACGAAATTGCCAAATTTGGTTTTAGGGTAGGCGAGTCGGGGCGTTCCTTTTGTGATATTCACGATGCCCAAGGCCACTAAAAAAATGACTCCGACAATAGCCATAATATTTTCAAAACCCTGAACCTTAGGAATAAATGATGTGCCAATCAGGGCGGCAATAACGAAAATAATATCACCAGCAATTACGCCCAAAACCATCTTAAAACCTGACCGAAATCCGTTATCGACACTATTCTGAATCAGCGCAAAGAACACCGTTCCAAATGTCAGGCAAAGTCCAACTCCGAGTAAAAAACCAAAGAGAATAGGTAAAATCACAATAGGTAAGTTATTAAGTTTTACGGTTGTATGGTTATATATATGTAAGGTTATATAGTTGCAGAGTTTCGCTCAAATAGATGGAGTAAACTAACATTTTACAGCAGTACAACTATATAATTTTATAACTATACAACTTTACAACTATTTAATGCTGTAACTGTTAGATGCCTCGTAGCCGGGCCACTTTCAATAAACCACTTACGCTAAGAGAATCAGTAATTTGACTGTTCATTACCATCGCCACAGCTTCAGATAAAGGAAGCTTCCAGACGCGTAAATCTTCAGTTTCTTCGGGAGCGTGTTCACCCTGTTCCAGTCCTTCGGCGATGTATAGAAATCCTTCTTCGTCGGTAGCGGAATTAGACGTATGGATACGGGCTATTTTCGTCCAGGTGCGGGCTTCCAGACCCGTTTCTTCCTTCAGTTCACGTTTGGCCGATTCGAGCGGGTCGGTGCCGAGCGGTGAGCCACCTTCCGGAATTTCCCACGAATATTCGTTTAGTGGGTAACGGTATTGTCCAACGAGGTACGTATTACCCTCATCATCAAGCGGAATGACGCCAATAGCTTTGTTTTTAAAGCTGACAACACCATAAATACCGGGAGTTCCGGCGGGAGTTACTACGTCCTCGTGGCGAATGGATAGCCAGGGATTTTCGTATTTGACCGACGAATTCAGCGTCTGCCAGGGATTTTCGTTTGTGTCCATACGGTCGGAAATTTCCCCAGAAATTTCCTTATTTGATAAAGTGCTACGTTCCATCGAAGACTATCTTACTCACCTAAATCCCAAAGTTAGCCGCTTTCGGGCATACGTAGTGCGCTTTATTGGTTTTGAGTTTTACAAACAACTACCTTTTGCACTCAATAAACACTTAATTGAATTTTAATCGAAAGATGTCCATACTACGTTAGTTACAGCGCATCCATTGGCTATCTTCGAATTCTTCCTCAATCAACCCAATTACATGCGCAACAAACTATTCTTAACTTATCTGTTCATGGGCAGTGCGCTGCTCGCGAGCGGCCAGGATGAAAAACTGGATATGGCGACTATCCAGAAAATTCGGGATGAAGGTCTGCAACGTTCGAAGGTCATGGAAACGGCTTTCTACCTGACCGATGTAAACGGCCCGCGTTTGCAGGGACCCGGTTTTATGAAAGCCGCCAACTGGGCGAAAGAAAAACTCACTGGCTGGGGCCTTCAAAATGCCCGTCTTGAATCCTGGGGCGAATGGGGCAAAGGATGGGCGGTTGAACGCTGTTACCTTTCCATGACAGCGCCCTATTACAAATCCATTATTGCCGTGCCCCGCGCATGGAGTGGCAGCACGAACAAGTTGCAGTCGGCCGAGGTGCTTTATATCAGCTCCACAGATACAACTTCACTGGAAAGCTATCGGAGTAAGCTAAAAAATAAGGTCATTCTGATTGAACAATCGTACAAAATTCCACCATCGTTTAAAGCCGATGCTGCTCGATATACGGACGAAGAATTGCAGAAAATGGCTAACGAAGCACCGCCCAGTCAGCGTGCAGATAATGACACTACGTTCCGCAGCCGGATACGGGCTATGCGTACGCAGAATGCTTTCAATCAGAAAATGAGAAAGTTAGCCAAGCAGGAAGGCGCTATCGGTATGCTGAGCACTACGCAAAACAGTATCGACGGTACGTTGTTCGTGAGTGGCGATTATGCCAATGCTGCCCTGGGCGCTACGCCCGATGACCTAGCCGATGTGAACATTGCGGTTGAAGACTACCTGACCCTCTGTCGGCTGATGAAGGCGGGCGTACCGGTGAAACTGGATGTCGATGTGAAAACGAAGTTTTTTACCGACGATACCAAAGGCTATAATGTACTGGCCGAAATTCCGGGTACTGACCCAAAGCTCAAAGATGAAGTTGTGATGCTGGGTGCCCACTTCGACTCATGGCATGCGGCAACAGGTGCCACCGATAATGCCGCTGGTAGTGCAGTGATGATGGAAGCCGTTCGGATTCTAAAAACCATTGGTGTCAGTCCGCGACGTACCATACGAATTGCATTGTGGAGTGGCGAAGAGCAGGGTTTACACGGGTCAAAAAATTATGTAAACAACCACCTTGCCGACGCGTCGAATAAACTGACGAAGGAAGGCGAAAATATTGCCGCTTACTTCAATGTCGACAACGGAACGGGAAAAATCCGGGGTGTTTACTTACAAGGTAATCAGGCTGTTGGTCCCATTTTCTCGCAATGGCTAAAACCATTCAATGATCTGGGTGCGACGACCGTTACACCACGTAACACGGGCGGTACCGACCACCTTTCATTCGATCGAGTAGGACTGCCCGGTTTCCAGTTCATTCAGGACCCGATTGAATACAGCACCCGGACGCACCACACCAACATGGATACCTACGACCACCTGCAACCCGACGATCTGAAACAGGCGGCTACCGTTGTGGCCGGCTTCGTATTCAACGCGGCCATGCGCGACCAGAAACTGCCCCGTAAAGCGGCTCCTGCACAGGCCGCCCGGTAAGCCAATACGCATTTATTTTCACGCAGATACGTATCTAGTTCGCAGAACGTATCTGCGTGAATTATTTTTGCCCTTTAATGAACCTTTCTCAGCATGAAAACCGCCGGTTTACTTTGTATTTTCCTTTCTCTAATCCTCTTTAGAACAACTGAGGCTCAGACTATTCGGTACGATGTCTCCTTTCCAAACGCGATTCACCACGAAGCGCAGATTAGCCTGACGGTTACGCAGTTGCCAAATATGGCCGCCATTTTTCGAATGAGTCGTTCGTCGCCAGGGCGCTACGCTACGCATGAGTTTGGCAAGAACGTTTACAACGTAACGGCCACCGATGAACAGAATAAACCGCTAGCTGTGAACCGCATAGACGGTGATGTGTATCGCGTAACCTCGCATAGAGGAACCATAAAACTGACTTATACGCTGTTCGGAAATTACCCGGATGGTACGTACATGGGCATCGATCCGCAGAGCATTCACCTCAACATGCCTGCTACGTTCATGTGGGTTAAAGGATTTGATCAGCGGCCAATCGAGGTCAAATTCAACCTGCCAGGTGAGAATATGGGCGTAGTAGCCACCCAACTCGTTCCGACGGAAGATCGCTTTACGTTTACCGCCCCTAATCTTCAATACTTCATGGATTCGCCGACCAAGATTGGGAAACTGAATGTAAAGGAGTGGCAACGTAACAACACAGACGGTAAACCCGTTACGTTCCGGCTGGCGCTGGAAGCGAATGTAGCCGATTCTACCGCCGACGGTTTTGCGAAAAAGATCGCCCGAATTGTCGATCAGGCCAAAGCCGTTTATGGCGAATTTCCGAGCTACGATTTCGGTACGTATACGTTTCTGGCCAACCTGAACTCCTACGTTCGGGGCGACGGTATGGAACACCGCAACTCAACCATGATTGCCGTGCCAATTGACTTTAAAGGGCCAGAACACGTACTGGGCGTGTTTGCGCACGAGTTTTTCCACTGCTGGAACGTAGAGCGTATTCGTCCTAAAACGCTGGAGCCTTTTAACTTCGAGAAAAGTAACATGAGTTACGAGCTCTGGTTTGCCGAAGGGTTTACGCAATATTATGGCGAACTGCTGCTGGTTCGGGCTGGATTTACCCCTGTAAACGAGTATATGTACACGCTCACGGGAATCATCACCAGCAAGCAGCAAACACCCGGCGGTACGTATTTCTCGCCCATCGATGCGAGTTGCCACGCTGTTTTTGTGGATGCTGGTGTTTCCATCGACCGGACGAATTACGCCAACATGTTTACGTCGTATTACTTCTACGGTGCAGCCGTGGCCCTGGCTCTTGATCTGGAACTGCGTCAGCGCAATATCTCGCTCGATACGTACATGCAGGCGGTCTGGAAACAGTTTGGTAAGACGGAACAGCCTTATACCGTAGATGGATTGCAAACGGTATTGGCCCAGATCACGACGCCTGATTTTGCCCGTTCGTTTTTCAGCAAATACATCTACGGCCACGAATCCATCAACTACGCTACGTTGCTGGCGAAGGCGGGGTTAACGATCAAAAAAGCGCAGGAAGGCAAAGCGTGGTTTGGAAACCTTCGGTATACCGAATCTGAAAAAGGACCCGTTATCAGCGCCAGCACCGTTCGTGACACGCCTATTTACAAAGCTGGTCTTGACATTGACGACGTAGTGACGGCTATTGACGGTCAGGCTATTGCGAAATCTGCGGATGTGCTAAATAATTTGAATCAGCATAAACCCGGCGACGTGATTCAGGTGACGTATTTGCACCGGGGCGAAGCGAAAACCGCGTCCGTTACGTTAGCCGAAAACCCAGCGATTTCCGTTCAAATGAACGACAGCCCTAGTTCCGATATAAAAAAATTCCGAGATAATTGGCTGGGAGCAAAGTGATGTATGAAATATGATGTAGGGGATATATGAAACTAAAGCAGTTCACATACCCCCTACATCATATTTCATACATCACTTTGTTTTCACCTGCGTTTTAGTACGTAGAAAGGCTACCAAATCTTTGACTTCGGTTTCTGAAAGCGGGTCGAGTAAACCAGTTGGCATCATGGATGCGGGGTTTACCTCGCGCGATTGAATATCTGCCTTGTTGATGGTAACCGCGTCCTGCCCAACGATACGTAGCGTTAGCTGGCGCTCGTTTTCCTTTGCTACGTTACCAATATAGGTTCGGCCATCGCGGGTTGTTACCACTACCATTTTGTAATCGTCCTGAATCTCGGCGCTGGGGTCTAGAATGTTACCCAACAAATAGTCCAGATTGGCCCGGTTAGATCCCGTTAGCTCAGGACCGATGATACCGCCTTCGCCGTACATTTTGTGGCAGGGGCCACAGGTATTCTGAAACAACTGACGCCCCTTAGCTACGTTGGCGCTGGCAACAGCCTCATCTGTCAGCAAGTTTCGGTAACGGGCGTAAGCTTTTTCATCCAATGCTACGTGGTCGATGGGTCCCCAGACTTCGACGAAACCACTGCCCACCACCCGACGCAATTGCCGAGCTACGAAGGTCGGTACGTCTCGTTTTGGAATGGTATTTTTGGCGATGGCCTGCGTCAGCAACCAGCCGTATTTTGGACGGGAAGCCAGCGTTTGAATTGCTTCCCGTTTCTCGGACGTAGTGAAACCAACGTAGCGGTCGAGTAATAATTTACCGAATGGTTCATGGTCGTAGCTGGCAATGGCCCGAATGGCGTCGAGCCGTAAATCGTTGTTATTGAGCAACTCAGGCAATTCTTTTAGTAATTCCGGACGCTGCTGTACCGCCAGCGACTGCAACGCTTTCCGTCGGCTTTCAATGGGAGTTTTTGCGTCTTTCAGCAGCGCCAGAGATTTTGTCGCCATTTCTGTTCCGCCGAACTGCCCGCTTATTTCGGTAGCCAGTTTAGCCGTTACGTTGTCCGCTTTTAGTTTGGCATAGACTGTTTTCCAGTTAGTCGGGGTTGCTACGTCGTATCTCCCTTCCAAAGCATCACGCATTCCCTCCAACAGATTCAAACGATTTTTAGGCATTTTACCAATCGCTGATACGAGTACGTCGACAGCCTGCGCATCGACCACCCGCCGGGCAATGAACTGAGTCACCATCGGAATCTGACTCTGTGTCGCCAAATTGAGTGCGCGTGCGGTGTTCTCTTTCACCAGCGGCTCCATACCAAACCAGATTAGCTTGGGCAAATTATGGTCGGCAGCATCTTCGGCACGAGCAAGTAGCCCTTCGGCCAATGTCCAGCGCGTATCATTGCCTAGTCGCTGCATGGCCGAAGCCAGATACAAGCGTACCACCGGCGATTTATCCTGTCGAGCTAACGTATTGAATTGATTCAGAACATCCTGCGAAGGAATTTTGTCTTCGCATAACAACTGAATTGCCCATGCCCGAACGTAGGCGTCTTTATCCGATAGAGCCGATTTCAATTGTTCCGTCGGCAGGTTTCCGGTGATGTGCAACGCCCACATAGCCCGTAGCCGATGGTCGGAATTAGGCGCTACGTCAAAAAGCGAACGTAGATTGGAAATGGCTGCTACGTTCAATTTTCCAGTGGCCGCCCGACCCTGAAGAATGACTCTGGCCCGGCGTGCGTGCCAGTCGCTCGGGCTTGTTTGTAGAGATGCCAGTTGTTCGTCGGTTAGTTTACTCAGATCAACGTAGCGATCAGGAAAATTCTGCGCTTGTGAGTTGGCAGGCATGACGCGAAAAATCCGACCTGTTTCCTGATTGAGTACGTCGGAGCCGCAGATATCGGCGTCGTGCCAGTCGAGGGCATAAAGTCCACCGTCGGGACCGATTTCGAGGCTAAAACCGACCCATTGAGCGTTATTTGCCATTAAAAAATCTTCGCTATGGTGGCCGACAAAACCTGATCCTTTTGGTTCAAGTACGTCGGTCAAAATGCCGTGTTCGTGAATATTGGCCATAAAAATGCGGCCTTTTTGCTCTTTCGGGAACGCGTCCGACTGGTAAATCCGGGCTCCGCCATGTGCCGAACGATGACTATGGTCGGCGATGGTTTTGATGTCGTTGTAGACGTATGGATTGAAATGCTGCCCGCCCTGCCGGTGGTAAATCCCGCCCGGAATGATGTGCCAGAGGTGCGGAATTACGCAGGCTGTGATAAAAATCTGCCCTTTCGAATCATAGTCAATTCCCCACGGATTGCTGAAGCCATGCGCCACCACTTCGAACCGATCTTTTGTCGGGTGATATCGCCAAACACCTCCGTTAATATCGGTTCCTTCGCCCTGCAAAAGATCCTCAGGGAACGGGTCTTTATGACGATATAATCGCCCTTTGCCGACCGGTTTATGTACTTTCGATGGTGTTGCAAACCCCTGACAACCATAGAGCCAGCCATCTGGCCCCCAATGCAAACTGTTCAGTGTTTCGTGCCGGTCGCGGATGCCCCAGCCGGTCAGTCGCACTTCAATATCATCAACATCGGCTTTGTCGTCGCCATTTTTGTCGGGGATGAACAACAGGTTCGGCGGTGCGCCCACAAACACGCCACCCATACCCACTGCAATAGCCGCCGGGAAAGCGAGCCCTTCCATGAATACCTTGCGTGTATCGGCTACACCATCGTGGTTTGTATCTTCCAGAATCAGAATCCGGCTGTCGCCCGCGTTAGAAAAGCCTTTACCACGTGACTCATAATCACGGTTTTCGGCAATCCAGAGTCGCCCGCGGTCGTCCCAGCAAAAGGCCATCGGCTGAGTCATCATCGGTTCTGAAGCCCAGACATTTACCTGATAGCCTTTCGCCATGGTCATAGCGGCTACGGCTTCCGTCGGGGTCAGGAATTTCGCTTCACGACCCTCACGCTGCGCAACGCCCCACAGCGAAGACGTTGAATAATCTGATTTATTCCCGGTAAACTCGCCATAAAGTTTCGTCAGTGCTACGTCGTTGAGTTTGCCCGTATACACGACAATCTGGTGTTTAATGATTTCGGTATTGCCCTTTTTAATGCTCCAATCACCTTTGCGAGCCCGCGCGGGTCCGATACCCAATTGAGGGTCTACTCGCCAGATTGTGGGATAGTTACGGTTTTGCGGATGATCGAAAATGGCGACGTGCGCCCAATCGCTACGTCCCTCAACCTGCATTCCGACATCCACCCACGGCGCCGATTGGCCTTCGGCTTTTTCGTTACGTTGCCGGGCTGCATTGATCACCTCGCCCGGAATACCTTCTTTCCAGGGCATCCGCAAAAACAGGCCGCCGTAATCATATTTGCCAATCGTTACGTCGGTTTGAGCATCGCCATTCCATTCTAAATCAAGCAGATACTGACCATTACGTTCCCGCATCGACCAGTTCTGAGTTTCGGTTAATACGGCTTTTCCGGTGGAATCAATTAAGTCATAAACAGTTTGCCATTTCACGGTTGTGCCTTTACTTTCGACCACTTTTGCCGACACCCGACGCCAGTAATCACCTTGCGGATGGTGGAAATAATCGCGGCCATTTACGCGGGTGAAGCCCCAGTACAAACCAGTCTGATGCTTGTGGTGGCCGGGACTGTATTCGGTCAATACACCTTTGCCATCGGGGGCCACAATCGGGTGCAGATACGGGCGAAAATCGGCTTTGGCTACCTGCGTCAAAATCGGCTTTGTCTGCCCCGGCCGATAAACGGCTATCGTCTGAGCAGCCTTATCTTCTTTCAGAATCAGTGACTTATCGGCTACAGAGGCAACCCCATTACTTATTTCGGTGGTGGGGCGGAAAGGATATACAAACGATAGAAAAACAAGCCCAAGAACTAGAACGGCGAGCTTCATAACTGGCTAAGGTTAGTGGTACGTAGTGGATAAAAGATGTAGGGCTGTGGCTTTACTCATCTAGACCGTAAAGTCTATTCCTTCACAGTTAAAATTCCTCAAAATCAGCTTTCTGCTATATCACGCAATTTCTTTCAGCCAGAACATCTATCCCTGATATGCTTTCTTTTTCAGTCCGAATGGCCATCCTGATGATTTTTAGTGTCGCGTCGTCGGCTTTGGCACTTGCCCAACAAATAGCTTTTGAATGGTCACAGGTGGCACCGGGCGTCTGGAAAGGTGTAGCAGGAAAACCCGAAATCATCTCTCCACTATCGGTTGCGGGTATTATTCCCCGGTTGGATGGATTAAAGAAATTAGGTGAACGTTCGTTTCCAAGTGATTTGAAAGAAAGCGTTCATCAGCAAACAGACAATAAAACGCATCTGCGTTTCCCGCTGAAAAAGGGAGAGCAACTGTACGGTTTAGGTCTGAATTTCAAAGCAGTACAGCAGCGAGGGACAATTAAAACGCTGCACGTCGATCACTACAACGGCAAAGACAATGGACGGACCCACGCGCCAGTTCCGTTCTACGTATCGACGTTGGGCTACGGCGTCCTGATTAACTCGGCCCGCTACGTTACCCTGTATGCCGGAACGGGTGTTCGAACGGACAGTCCGGAAATGCCGCCTGAAAAAGATCGCAATACCCAGCGCGACTGGAGTGCCCAACCATATTCGGATGCGGTGGAAGTAGTGGTTCCTGCTTCGGGTACAGAGGTTTACGTTTTTGCCGGAGCAACGCCGATGGAAGTCGTACAGCGATATAATCTGTACTGTGGGGGCGGTACGTTGCCGCCAAAATGGGGCTTGGGTTTTACGCACCGAACGCCAACGCTCTTCTCCGACGAAAAAGTGTTGCAGGAAACCGCCGAATTTGAAGCGAAAGGATATCCATTAAGTTTTGTGGGGCTGGAACCGGGCTGGCAATCGCATTCGTATCCCAATAGTTTTGTCTGGGACAGCACGCGATTTCCTCATCCTCAGCAGTTTCTCGACAAACTTTTACAGAAAAACATTCGGGCTAATCTTTGGATCAATCCCTACGTATCATCGCATTCACCCATTTTCAACAATGTGCTGCCGTATACGGGCTCGCACACCGTCTGGGTGGGGCGCGTACCGGATTTCACGATGGCTCAGGCGCGTGATTTGTACAAAGACCTGTTTTCCAAACAACACCTGTCTGCTGGAATTTCTGGCTACAAAGTGGACGAAGTAGACGGTTACGACAACTGGCTCTGGCCCGATGTGGCTACGTTCCCGTCGGGCATTCCTTCGGAGCAGATGCGGCAGATTTACGGGCTGCAATTTCAGAAAATGACCGATGGCTGGTTTCGGCAACGAAATCAACGTACGTACGGGCTGGTTCGCGGCTCAAACGCGGGCGCATCGGCCATGCCGTACGTGATCTACAACGACTATTACGACCACCGCGATTTTATTACCGCACTCTGTAGCAGCAGTTTCATCGGGGTTTTATGGACACCCGAAGCGCGATCTTCCAAAACGTCGGAAGAATGGCTTCGCCGGATGCAGACGGTTTGTTTTTCGCCAATGGCGATGCTTAACGCCTGGGCTGATGGCACCAAACCGTGGACGTTTCCCGACGTAGCACAGGAGGTAAAAGATGTTATGCTGCTACGTATGCAACTGCTTCCCTATCTGTACACTACGTTCGCGCAATACCATTTTGAGGGTAAACCACCCATCCGGGCCATGCAGTTGGTTGATGGCGTTACGTTCGATAATCAGGCCATGACTGCTACGCTAAATTCGACTGACAATCCGTATGCGATAGCTGCCCGCAAAGACTTGAACGATCAGTTTATGGTGGGCGATTATTTGCTGGTGGCTCCTTTGTTTGCCGGTGAGAAAACCCGTAAAGTCCTGCTACCGCCGGGCAAATGGTATGATTTTTATACGGGCAAATTCGCTGGTGAGGCTACTATTGTCGAAATCACGCCTGGGCTTTCCAAAATTCCATTATTCGTAAAAGAAGGAGGTATTATACCAATGATTCCGCCAGTGCTGCATACGCCCAAAAGGGGTGAGAAATTACCTTTAACAGTTCGTCATTACGGGAAAGCAGCGTCCTCCTCGGCGCTTTACGATGATGACGGAGAAACGTTTGACTACGAAAATGGTACGTATACCTGGACCCCGCTGGCCGTGAAAAAGAACCAGGCTGGAACGTTGACCGGTAGCTGGAATCCGCCCCGTAACAGTGCCTTTCAGTACAGTACTGTTACGTGGAAATTTATGACTCCTTAACAGCCCGCACAGGCTTTACTTAGCCCTCAAAAGGCCGAAATCCTGGCTAAAATCCGTATCTTTGTAGTCCCTAACGCTATTTCATCAGGCTTCGATGAGTGCCAGTCAACAAACGAAATACCGCTGGATGGGCATCTCGCTGGGGCTAAGCATCGTCCTGCTGATTCTCAAATTCACGGCTTACTTCCTGACGTATTCCACGGCAATTCTGTCTGATGCGGTAGAGTCGATTGTGAATGTAATAGCCAGCGGATTCGCTTTCTACAGCATCTATCTGGCTGGCCAACCGGCCGACCAGAACCACCCTTACGGCCACGGAAAAATTGAATTCCTCTCTTCGGGTTTTGAGGGCGCCATGATTCTTTCGGCTGGATTAGTCATCATCTGGCAATCCATCCTGAGTTTTTTCGAGCCTAAGCCATTAACTAATCTGGACTGGGGTTTCGCGCTGGTGGGACTGACCGCAATTGCCAACGCTTTTGTCGGCCGGATGCTGATACGTTCTGGTAATCAGACGGATTCGGCAGCTCTGATTGCCGATGGCAAACACCTGCTTACCGATACAATCAGCAGTGTGGTAGTTATGGTTGGCGTAGCGCTGGTCTGGCTGACGGGTCAGCACTGGATTGACAGTGCGTTATCGCTGGGGATTGCCTTTGTGATTATTTATAATGGCTTCAAAATTACCCGACAATCGGTGGCGCGACTGATGGACGAAGCCGACGTGCCGACGCTTCACCGGGTCGTCGATATTCTGAACACCCAAAAGGATAGTAACTGGATCGACGTGCACAACCTGCGCGTCCAGAAATACGGTGCTGACCTTCATATCGACTGCCACCTGACGCTGCCTTATTACTGGGAGCTGAACAAAGTCCACGACGAAGTTCACCATTTTGAGGATACGCTCAAGGAAGGTTTTCAGGCGGAAGTAGAGATTTTTGTGCATACCGACCCCTGCCAGAAAGAGTGCTGCCATTACTGCCGTGTGGTCGGCTGCCCTGTTCGGGCGTTTGCGTTTGTGCAGGACGTAAAATGGACAGCCGAAAATCTGCCCCTCAATCAAAAACACTACGTGCCATTGGCGGTATAGTTTAGAACGTAAAATTCCAGCTTAGCGACGGAATGATCGTACCAAACACCGAAAGCTGATAGCTTTTAGTCGTCGTGTTAACGCGCTGAAAATAGATTGAATACGGGTTTTTATGCGCATACACGTTGTAGAACGAAATCGACCAGTTGCTGTAGTGCCGCTGACCGATTGTTCGGCGGCCATCTTTGGTGAATGATACGTCCAGCCGGTGATAGTCAGGAATTCGGTCGGCGTTACGTTGCGAATAATCCAGCACTTTCACGCCATTGAGTCGATACGTTCCATCCGGGTACGTAGTGGGTCGGCCGCTGGTATACACGAAGTTCGTTCCGAATGTCCAGCCCCGGCTCCATTTCCACTGCGTAGCAATGGTCAGGTTGTGCGGGCGATCGAAGGTGGAGGGATACCAGTTTCCGCCGTTGATCTGCACGTTTGGGAATGGGCTGGGTACCCGCGCCAACGTTCGTGAATAGGTATACGCCACTAAGCCGGTTAGTAATCCGCTGGTTTTTTGAACGCTCACTTCTACGCCATAAGCCCGTCCCTGCGCTCTCAATAAATCAGCGTCCAACGCTGGATTCAGTAACAACGTAGCGCCGTTACGATACTCAACCAGGTTTTCCAGGGTTTTATGGTACACTTCGATCGAGGTTTCGTATTGGTTCTCTTTGAAGTTATGGAAGTAGCCCACCGCAAACTGATCGGCAACCTGCGGAGGAACCAGCGCGTTGCTCACTTTCCAGAAATCGACTGGTGAAATAGCCGTTGTGTTTGAGATAAGGTGCAGGTACTGGCGCGTGCGGTTATAACTGATTTTCAGCGAGCTATTCGGCGTGATATTGGCCCGAACGGTTACGCGGGGTTCCCAGCCGCCATACTGTGCCACCGTTTGGCCACTACCATAACGTAGTGTGTCGGTAATGCTTTCGCGGGTGCGGGGCTGGCCTTCTGCGTATTGGTAGGCAACGCCCGGTCCTACGTTGGTAAACTGCGCATACCGCGCGCCCACCTGTACTGACACAACACGCGTAGGCGTCCATTCTTCCGACACGTAGCCGGCCCATTCGCGCGCCTGTTCGGATGGCAAGGTGATAGCGATAATATTTGAGTTGTCGCCCGTTGGAGCAATGGCGCCGGGCAGCAAATTATACCCGGTTACCGACCCGCCAAATTCAATCCGGTGTTTGGCCGATGGCGCATAGAGCCAGTCCAGTCGGCCGTCGCGCTGGTTGATCGTGGAGCGGTATCGATACGTATTGGTGAATGTAAGTCCATCCAGAAAAAACTGATAATCACTCTGTGTAACGGTCAGATTGAACGATAAATGTGTATTCAGACGCTGGCTCCAGCGGGCCGTGGCAATTGTCGATTGGGTCGTATAAAGCGTATCCTGCGGAAACTTGAACGTATCATAACTTCGGTAACCGGTAACTGAAACCTGACTATTCTCGTTGAGTCGATACGTCAGCCGGGCATTCAGATCGTAGAAAAAAGCGCGGTCTTTGTTGGTCGGCGCTGGGAAAAGTCCGAGAACAAGCGAAGGATAAGCGATACGTCCACTCGCCAGAAATGTGAGTTTTTTGTTTTTCGTCACAGGTCCCTGCACCGTCAATCGACTGGTTAACAAGCCGATTCCGCCATTAATATGCAGTCGATCGGTCTCCCCAGATTTGGTATTCATGAGCAGCAGCGACGAAAGCCGCCCCCCGTACGTAGCGGGAATGCCTCCTTTGTACAGCGTTACGTCCTGAATGGCATCGGCGTTCAGATTGCTCAGTAAACCCAGCATGTGGCTGGTATTGAACAAGGGCGCACCGTCGAGCAGCACCAGATTCTGGTCGGTACGTCCCCCGCGCACGTTGAATCCGCCAGCTCCCTCGCCTACTGTACTCACACCGGGCTGCAACGTCAACGCCTTCAGAATATCTATTTCGCCAAAAACGACCGGAATGTTACGTAGGTTTTTCATGTCGATACGTACTACGCCCATCTGTGTGGCCGATACGTTCGCATCGGGGGCGCGGCCCGTTACGTTCACGGCATCCAATTCGCGGGTATCCGGACTGAGCGCCACTTCCATGCGAATGGTACCACGTCCAACCTCTAAATATCGACTGCGGGCGTAATAGCCAACGGCAGAAAAAGTCAGGTTGTAGTTTCCGGGTAATACGTTGATAGTGAAGTTTCCCAGACTGTCGCTAGTTAAGCCGACGCCTTGTTTTTTGTCGTAGATTGATACGTTTGGCAAAGGCTTCTTCGTCACTCCGTCGGTCACCTGCCCATAAATTCGAAACCGAATTTGCGCAAACAAACTGGTACCAGCCAGTAATAATATACTCGTCAGGACAATTTGAACGAAAAAATGGCGCATAAGGCAAACTGTAATTAGGTGAACTTACTGCGTAGTAACGCTTTATGGCTAAACGACTTCATCGTAATGGCCAACCTTGGGGCGGCATTAAAATGGGATTCTCAAAGTTGACGTAACAGTCTCCATTGGGAGGAATAAACTGCTTTCCTTTTAGCAGAAACCGGTCATAATTGATCGTATCGCCGGGAATTGTCAGTCGCTGCTGGCTCATGGCAGATGCCCCGAAGAAACCGAGTGCCAATTTGGTTGTATCGTTGACTGCCCGCACATTTCCCTCTATAGACGCGGGTTGCGGGTCGAAGAGGGAGCCGGTTCGCGTACGTTGCTGCTCAAAAAGATTCCAGTACTGATAGGCCGCCCGCGTCAGCGAATATTGCCGTACCTGTACATAAAAGGCGCTGACCGCCATAATCGGTACACTAAACACCACCCGACCACTGATTCGATTTCCATTGATAAGTGCATCGGATAATACGTCGGTAGGTGGGCCGTAGGATGGTACCCAGCACGAGCAGGTGCCACAGATAGTCCCAAACGGATTATAAGGGGGGTGTTTTGGATCAAACTCTGTCCAGCGGGGGATATACGCCGATGACGACCAACGGTAGTAATTGCCGGGTGTTGTGGGGTCTTGTGTATCAATCATAATATCGTACAAATCAGGCTGGCCCAGCTCCGATATACTACGTCTATAATGTGCCTGGAGCGGATCGAGCATTGGAACCGGGTTTAGTCGCTCGGGCTTCGATTCGTATCGACTGCCGTCGGGCAACGTAACAGACAGCGTGTATGTTCGGCCAACCTGTCCTACGAAACTGCTGTCGCGCAGGCCGTAATACGCCGGCGCAAAAGGGTCGGGAACCAGTCGAACACTACGTCCTTCTTCATCCTTTATTACCACTAAGGCATCGTTGATGACTAGTTCGGGCGGGGCTGGATTGGCTGAATTATAGAATCCGCTATACGTAAGGCGTACCCATGGAAACGGGCCATCGGTAACAAGTCCTTCTATAACCAATCGCCGTTCGGCCTGGCGAATCGGAAGCTGTACTTCGTCTACGCAGGAAAAAAGGGTTATTACACAGAGATAGGCAGAGAAGTTGTTGAGTTGTACAGTTGTCAGGTTGTACAGTTGGCTTCGTATCCAACAAAACGTTACAACCACATAACTATAAAACCCTACAACTGCACGACTGGGCAACTTCTCCACGTATCTCCTTCTCACAACGCTTATCATGGCTTAAACTCCCAAAAGTCGGTGCATCCCACCAGTCGAATTCCTCCAATGGCCGTGGCTTGCTGCTCATAACCCCAACCCAAAAAAGTATGACCTGGAATCTGACTGACGACGAGATAGGTACTGCCGGCTCCAGGGTAATCGGTAACGTATTTCCACTGATTAGTGGCTGGTTCATACTGCCATACATCACGTAGTGTTTCTTCACCGGGCGTAATACCTAAGCCAAAAAAACCTTTCTCATTGGCCTGAAAACCAATACCTCTACTACGTATAGCGCCCGGAAAATCGGCTTTTCGGCTCCATTGCTCACGTTCCGTGTCGAACGCCCACAGGTGAGCCGCCTGCCCCGGTCGCTGATTGACGACGTAGCCAGTAGTACCTAGCCGAAACGTGGCCAGTGTTCCGGTGGGTTCAGGCAAGTCGGCGGTACGATACTGATCCCAGGTTCCCATGCGAACCCATACCTGCGAAGGCCCACCCTCTACAAGCTGATAGGCTTTGTTAAGGGTTGCAAACCAACGTACCTCGCCATCCGGACCGGCAAAATCTGGGGTAACCATGGTTTTAAGATACTGACGCTGACCAGGCATCAACTCATTCGTCACAAATCCTAATCCTGACATTTGATAGACAACCCCTTTGGCAGCCTGCAAACTGAAGCGTACCAGACCATGCTTGCCCAGATTTGAAGCGGTAGTCTGTTTGAAAGCAAACCAGCTATCACTGCCAACGGAATAACTCAGTGTTTGATAACTATTGTCACGTTTCAACTGCCAAATCGAAAGCTGCGACGGATCGGACCCCGGTATGTTATCCGTACTCAACGCACTGCCGGCAAAATCGCCCCCCGAAACCGGCGCGTGAGCCGATCGAATCCAGCGGGGTCCGTCCAGGCGGTGGATGTATGGACGCTCGACAAGCACCGAATCGCCCCCGGCATTGCGAGTGGAGAAGCGCAGGCGGTACGTCTGACCCGGAACCAACCCGGAGCTCTGGTAAAGTGTGATAGTAAACAAATCCAGGCGCCCCACGGCACCCGTGTTTAATGGCACGGGGCGGTTACTGGCATCGGTCATGGTAAACCGCCAGTTGTCTGGGCCAAATTCAAAACCAGCCTTCACTACAAACTCAGCCTGATTTGCTCCAACGGCGTGCGCACTGACCAATGTTGGCGAAATAATAGTGGTTGGATCAGGGACAATAGTTGCTATTGGCTCACCTGTCTGACAACCAAACGCCCAGATCAGGCAGGTGATTAGCAGCAACGTATCAGGTTTCCAGACGTATTGAAAACTACTATTTCTCATAACAGGTATGGCTTTCTGAACTTCTACCGTACTGGTTACGCTACGTATCAACTGATTATAGCGTCAACGAATTCGCTCAACCGTTTACCAATTCGCTGGAGGTGCCAGAATAAACTCGGTAAAAAGACTCGGGCAGGTTCCGGTTGGGATAAACGATTTATTGAGTCGGTTCAGGAATTTATCGTATTGTATGGTATCGCCCGGAATGACCAGCCGTTGTTTGCTAACAGCCGACGCCCCGAAGTATCCCAGTGCCAGCACCGTTGTATCGGCCTGCTGATGAACATTTCCTTCAATGGAAGCCGGTTGCGGATCGAACAGCGACCCCGTTCTGCTACGTTGCTCTTCGAACAGATTCCAGTACTGGTACGCAGTTCGGGTAAGCGAATACTGCCGCACTTCAACGTATTGTTTTCCAACCGCATACACAGGGGAGTTGAAGACAGATCGGCGGCTGATTCGCTTGCCATTAATCAACGCATCAGATAAAACGCTGGTGAGCTGGCTATAATAAGGTACCCAACAGGAACAGAGCGTACATACCGAATGCCGAGGATCAGTCCCGGTCCAGCGTGGTACGTAGCTATAGGTCGACCAGCGGTAATAATCGCCTGGTGTGTCGGGGTCTCGTGTGTTAATCAATATATTATAGAGATCAGGCTGTCCCGAATAACCAGTTGCCAATTGGTATTCAGCCTGAATTTGCTCCAGTGGCGCTATGGGCCTTAATAATTCAGGTGCAGACACATAAGCGGTTCCGTCGGGTAAAACAACTTTCAGTGTATATCGATGCCCGACCGTCCCCCAGAAGTTGGGATCCCGAACCCAATAATAGGAAGGAAGTAACGGGTCTTGTTCGAGTTGTACAGTTCTATCGTTATTATCCGTAATAGTAACGGTTGCTCCATTAATAATTAACTCTTCAGGAAACCCACTCCCCGACGAATAAGCGCCTGATAACGTCAGTTTGATGGAATATGGTGGGGGTTCGTCTGTAATTAACCCTTCTACAACCAGACGAGCCTGCACTTGGCGAATGGGCAATTGAACTTCGTCAACGCAGGAGAAAAGGATTATGACGCAGAAAAAGACGTTATAAAGTTGTACAGCTATAGGGTTGTACCGTTGGCTTCGCTTTTCGCAAAACTTTACAACCTTATAATTATGCAACCGCCCGGCGGACCGGCTTATAATTTCTAGGTTCTTCATGATCATGGTATTATGGGACAAATTCCCAGAAATCGGTACAACCTACCTGTCGGTATCCCGTCGAACCTACTACCGTCTGCGTTTCGTAGCCCCAGCCTAAATAGGCCCGGTTTGGCCCACTCCATGCCACTAGATAGCGATTTCCCTGACCTGGATAATCCGTTACGTATTGCCACTTGTCGGTAGCCGGGTCATATTGCCAGATGTCGCGCAATCCCTGCTGATTCGTTGCCGTACCGAGCCCAAAATAGCCTTTCCCTTTCGTCGAGAATGCAACCCCACGCGACCGTTGTGCACCGGGGAAATCTGCCTTTCGTGTCCAGGTATCTTTTTGAGAATCATAAGCAAATACATGCGGCTGACTACCAGGCACCTGATTGACAACGTAGCCCGTTTCGCCCAGGCTGAAGGTAGCCATGATACCCGGGTTTTCAGGCAAGGGAGCACGTGCTTCCTGATCGAACTGGGCGTATATACCTCTCATGGCCGGTGAGCCATTATTGGTCAGAAAAAACGCCCATTCGGTCGTCGTAAAATAAACGACTTCGCCGTCTTCGCCCTGGTAATACGGAAATACAACGCTGGGATACGAATTAAGAATCGCGTATAAATCCCTGCTATAGAAGAACTTACCGGGAATTAAATCATCCGTTTGGTACCCCATGCCGTAGAAATAATGACGATCCGTATTATGCCAGTATAGAATGTATTCAATCAGTCCATGACGGGGTGGGAGGTTAATTGGTGGAGTCGAAATCCACTGATTCTGCTGACTACCAAACTCAGTTGCATCGGTTGGATACCACTGATTCTGTGGATAATAGAAATTAGCCGATTGCCAGGTAGTAGCGTCAACGTAACGGGTGATACGTACTGAAGTTCCCAGTCGATTTTCATAGGAATTATTAATGATCGATCCGGTGAAATCACCTCCATCAAACGGCAGATGAGCCAGCCGTCGCCATGGATTATACGTAGTATGGACGTAGCGACGCTCCAGGGTCAGACTATCTTTCTGATTGTACTTAAAGCCTAAACGTAGCGTATAGGTTTGCCCAGCCGACAAACCGGAAAGCGAATACACATTCAGGCTAAATGGCTCATAATCTGCAACATCCCCAGTAGTTAGCGCTAATTGAGTTCCCGAATTTGTTTGCGCAGTTAACCGTAAATCAGTGGCTTTGATAGCCGAAGTAAGTTTAAGAACGATTTCGGCCGTTGTTGTACCCGTTGACTGTATGGAAACGAGGGCTGCCTGCGAGGGCAACACAGTTCGGGTATTGACAATAATTGCAGGATCAGGAGAATGGGACTGACATCGAACGACAAGACAGCCTAAGAAGGCAATCCAACACAGTTTGGGGACAGAAAATGGTGTGAACCTGTTCATAACGGTTCCGCAATTTACAGCATCAACAAGGAAAGAGTCTAATTTATATTCGTTTTATTTTATCGAAATAGTTGTATTATTTCTTTTTATTTACCAATTTTGAATTACTTGCTGCTTAGGTAGCATCCATCATTGCTTTTTTCAATTCAGGTTGTATTCAAACCAGCAAAAAATGCCCTTGTCCAAGACATTTGAGGGCATTTTTTCTTTTTTACTCGAGTAACTCCCCTTTTTCACTCACATAGAAAGCTTTTGGAATAGACCAAAAAGCCTGTCTACAAGTGAGGAATTAATCTTTGGTGAAACGGTATTCGGTGAGATAGACATACAGAATTTGGTCGGTAGATCTATTGGACATTAAGTTAAGTGTAATCTAACTTAGTGAACCCTGAAAACCAGGAGACAGTAGCTGAGTAAAATCGATCCAATTTAAAATTCTCAAGTCGAAATCAGTCTATCAGTATGATTTCCAAAATCAAGTTGCAGCAAAACAAGCAGTTTTGAATACATCGAGGTTTATCGGGCCGCCGGAGCGGTAAAATCGCCAAAGAAGGCATTCAGTGTAGGACTATCTTCCCCTTTTGACAATTATAACAGGCAATGTCAAAATGTTGCTTAGAGATTTGTCCAGTGTTTTATTCAAGTCCATTACTAAACTAAGTGGGTTTATTGAACTCAAAAAAATCCGTTTCCAGCCTATCTCTCCTACCCGATTATCGTTCAGAAAAACATCCGGTTGTTTTCAGGTCAAAACAATATTTATTATTGCAAAACTTTACAGTAAGCTAGAGTCAATAGCCCTTTTTGCCTGACCATTTACCCAACTGATGAAAAAAAAGGAATTACAGGGAGTTAAGGAAATAGCCCGACGAGCTAACGTAGCAATTGCCACCGTTGACCGGGTGATTCATAACCGGACTGGCGTTTCAGCTAAAACTCGGGAAAAAATCAACAAAATCATTGCTGAGCTTAACTACCAGCCAAACCTGTTAGCCAGGCGATTAGCGTCAGGAAAGATTATTTCGATTGCTGTTTTAATTCCTTCGGTCACTGAGGAAACAGATTTCTGGGAAGCTCCTTTACAGGGTATCCGGCAAGCCGAAGCCGAAATTAGATCGTATGGAATCAACGTAAACCTGTTTTTTTTTGACCTAAGTGACCCTAATTCCTTTGTTACACAGACAAATCGAATTCTGAATTCCGACATCGATGGTATTGTCCTAGCTCCTTCATTTGTCGATGAAGCTCAGGAATTCACCACTGCCTGTCAGGAAAAAGGCATCCCTTTTGTTTTTATAGATGGCGATATACCAAGCCAACAAAGCCTGTCTTATATCGGCCCCCCTTTGTTTCAAAGCGGTTATCTGGCCGGAAAACTAAGCACCTACAAACTTCGGGAGACGAGTAAATTGCTGGTTGTCAATATTGCTACGTCGCTAGATAGCTTTACGTATAAGCAAATTGAGGAAGGTTTCAGAACCTACTTTTCGGATCATAAACTGAAATACCCAATTCTACGGGCCGATATTCAACAAACTGATTTTGCGTCTATTGCAACCCATCTTCAACAGTTATTTGATGCGCACACCGACATTGATGCAGTTTTTGTTACTAATTCCAGGGTATTCTCAGTGGCTCGCTTTCTGACCAGTCGACAATCCGATCAAAAACCGCTCTTGATTGGCTATGATTTTGTAAACGAAAACATACGCTTTTTAACCAGCGGAATTATCGATTTTCTAATCTGCCACCAGCCCAAAGATCAGGGTTATCGCAGTATTATGGCGCTTTATCAACATCTGGTTTTATCAATTCCCGTCGCCAAAGAATATTACATGCCAATCGATATTGTCACTCGGGAGAATCAAGCTTTTTATCGAAACTAGTTCGTTAGGCGATAGATCATATCATTAGAGCGTCCATCCCCAAAATTTTAGCCAAGTTTTTTCTTAATTCCTTTCAAGCTTAAAATTGTTTGTATATTTACGGGTACGTACCCGTAAATTGAGCGACTTCCTATAACCCGCAGAAAATCAAAGGTCGTATAACGTCCAGATGCTACGTCTGCTCAAAGAACGATACACCGATTAACTTGATACAAATGGTACAAACAACGGAATCCCGGACACGCATTGGAACGTATCGCTGGTTCATCTGCGCCATGCTGTTTGCCGCGACCACCATCAATTACCTGGACCGGCAAATTCTGGGTTTATTAAAACCGACGCTGGAGAAAATTTTCAGCTGGACGGAATCCGATTACAGCTACATCGTCATGGCCTTTACGGCAACTTACGCCTTAGGGCAACTCCTGTACGGGCGCGTGATTGACCGCATCGGTACCCGACTCGGATACACCATTTCGGTAAGCGTTTGGAGCATCGCGGCCATTCTGCATGCGTTCGTCCAGACGACTTTTGGCTTTGGTCTGGTACGGGCATTGCTGGGCGTGGGCGAATCAGGTAATTATCCGGGTGGTGTAAAAACGGTGGCCGAGTGGTTCCCCAAAAAAGAACGGGCGTTGGCCATCGGGATTTTTGATTCCGGCTCAAACATTGGTGCCTGCGTTGGCCCCCTTTTGGTCCCTTTTATTCTGGCGCTGTATGGTTGGCAAATCGCGTTTATCATTACGGGTTCGCTAGGTTTTATCTGGCTGCTGGTCTGGCTGTTAACGTATGAAGTTCCCGCCCAGCAAAAACGGCTGAACCGAGCGGAATATGACTACATCCATAGCGATAATGAAGTAGAAGCGGTTTCTACCGGCAGCGTATCTTGGGGGGAACTGCTACGTCTCCGGCAAACCTGGACGTTCATTGCCGGTAAGTTTTTCACCGATCCCATCTGGTATTTTTTCCTGTTCTGGCTCCCTGCCTATTTCAACGCTTCCTTCCACCTCGACTTAAAAAAGCCCAGTCTACCCCTGGTAATCGTATACACGGGCACCATGATTGGTAGCATCGGCGGGGGCTATCTGTCCTCTTGGCTGATTCAGAAAGGATGGCCCGTTTACAAAGCGCGTAAAATGGCGTTGCTCATATCAGCCATTGCCGTCGTCCCTATTCTGGTTACCCGCTACACGACTGATATGTGGGTAGTTGTCTCGCTGATTAGTCTATCGGTAGCCGCCAACCAGGCCTGGAGCGCCAATATTTTTACCATCGTTTCGGACATGTTCCCTAAACGGGCCGTGAGTTCAGTTGTGGGGCTAGGCGGCATGGCAGGGGCTGTTGGCGGGGTACTTTTTGAAAGCCTTATCGGCTACATTCTGGATGTGTTCAAAGCCTCGGGCAACATCGTTGTAGGCTACAATATCATCTTCATAGTGTGCGGCAGTTCCTTTCTGCTGGCCTGGCTGATCATCCACTGGCTCACGCCTAAAATGGAGCCGGTAAAACTATAGCCTATTCCTAAACCCTAATTGACTTGTACGTGGATTTCATTAACATAAAAGCATTACTAGTTAGTACCCTCGTCACCCTATCCACGCTGGCCAGCGCTACCGATGTCAACGTAGTGACGTTCGGCGCCAAAGGCGATGGTAAGACAGACAATACTACCGCCATCCAAAAAGCGGTAGACGCCTGTGCTACGTCGGGTGGCGGTTTGGTGGTTTTCCCCGCTGGTAATTTCCTGACTGGTACCATTCAGCTCAAGAGCCACGTTGTGCTTCATCTGTCGGCTGGTTGTCAGCTTATGGGCACGACGGTTTTGGCAAAATATCCCTACCAGCAGCATGGTTTCAAGTTTTACGGAGCTGAATGGGCGAAGCAAAGTTTAATCTATGCGTATCAGGTCGAAGACGTTGGCATTGAAGGTTACGGCACCATCGACGGGCAGGGCGCCAGTTTTGTGACCACTACGTTGAAAAAGCCCGACCGCTACCGAAATCGCCCTTATTTGTTGTGGTTCATCGAGTGTAAAAAAGTCCGGGTCAGTGGCGTCAACCTGCGCAATTCGGCGTTCTGGATGCAGCATTATTTAGGCTGTGAAGACGTGAGTATCAATGGCATCAGCATCTGGAATCACTCCAACAAAAACAACGACATGATTGATATCGATGGCTCGCGAAACGTAACGATTCAGAATATCAAAGGCGACTCAGACGACGATGGGCTTACCCTGAAAAGCACATCCCCGCTGATCACGGAAAACGTAACGGTGATGAATTGCGTGCTGAGCAGCCATTGTAACGCGCTAAAGTTGGGCACCGAATCAACGGGCGGTTTTCGAAACGTAGTGATTACCAATTGCGTCATCAAGCCCTCGGCGCAGAAAGCCACCATTTACGGAAAACCAGCGGGTCTCAGTGGGATCGCTCTGGAAATGGTAGACGGGGGCGTCATGGAAAACATATCTATTAGCAACATCGTCGTGGAAGGCCCCGAAGTCCCAATTTTCATTCGGTTGGGGAATCGCGCCCGAAAGTATGACGAAAAGGCACCCGCACCGGGTCTTGGACGCATTCGCAACATCCGCCTGACGGGTATTACGGCTACCGGAAGCGGCAAAACAGGCTGTTCCATTACGGGCATCGAAACCGCTAAACTCCACGAAATCAGCTTAAGTGATATTACCATCGACGTTCCCGGCGGGGGTGAAGCGGGGGATATGACCAAAGCCGTTCCTAAACTGGACGACCAGTACCCCGAAGGAACCATGTTCGGTACGTTACCCGCGTACGGTTTCTATGTTGCCCACGCCGAAAACGTCCAGCTCAGCAACATTCGCTTTACGTGTCTCAAACCCGACAGCCGTCCCGCTCTGGCGCTGAACGATGTTACGGACTTTACGCTGGATCGGATTACGATGCCAACCACGGCGGATGCTGGAGCCGCTATCTACGTAGCCGGTGATAGCCGAGGTATGATACGTAGTAGTACAGCTTCCGGCCCGGCGAAAAGCTTCGTAGCGAAAGCAGGCACCAATACGCAGGTAAAGCTGGTCGAAAATGACCATCCACAGATACGTGTCACAGAAACAACTGTTCAATGAAACGAGTAAAGGCCATTTTAATGGGGTTACTGGTCGGTTGCGTTCTGAAATCCGTAGCGGCTATGACCGTACCCGTACTGCCCTATCCTCAGCAGGTTACGGTAGGAAAACAGTTGGAATCGCTTAGTACGAACCTCACCTTGGCCGGATCGGGTATTGAATCTGAATCGATCAAGCGGCTCACGGCAAACTGGCAAGGAGTTGCCACAAATCAATCAACCCAGAGAGCTCGTCAAACCCTTACGCTGGTTTTATCGGGGAGGTCGGCCAAAACCAATTCATTGGTCGAAACCTATGTACCCGGTTGGCCAGCGAAAGTGGGCGACGAAGGCTACGTACTGGTGCTGAATGCTAACCACAAATTGATTGCAGCTAACACCGAAACCGGCCTTTTTTACGGTCTGCAATCGCTGAAACAACTCACCCGCGCGGGCTGGCATCAGGAACTGGTCATCACCGACTGGCCGTCGTTTCCAGATCGGGGCATTTACGACGACATCAGCCGGGGACCAACGCCAAAGGTCAGCACGATCAAAAAGCAAATCGAACGGCTGGCCGAGCTGAAGTTCAACTCACTTTCGTTCTACATCGAACACGTTGTTCAGCCCCGCTCCTACCCCGATTTTGCCCCCGCCGATGGTAAACTGACGATGGACGATATTCGGGAATTATCGGCTTACGCGGCTCAGTTTCACATGCAGTTGGTCGGCAGTTTTCAGTCATTCGGGCATTTTGCCAACATTCTGTCGCAGCCCAAGTACCAATCTATGGGGGAGACGTCCACGATGATTTCTCCGCTTGATCCGAAGGCCAAAACGTTTCTGACGAGTGTCATTACAGAATTGTGCGGTACGTTTAACTCGCCTTATTTCAACGTCAACTGCGACGAGACGTTTGACCTGGGCAAAGGCAAATCCAAAGCGTACGTCGATAGTGTGGGTGTGGCGAAGTACTACGCCGATCACATCAAGTTCCTGTACGACGTTCTCAAAAAACAGAACAAACAGCTCATGATGTGGGGCGACATTGCCCTGCAACACGAAGAAATTCTGGGCCTGCTACCCAAAGACATTATCTACCTCACCTGGGAATACGGCGATCAAAAATCCTACGACACATGGATACAACCCTTCGTCAAACGGGGGCTGAAATTTATCGTTTGTCCGGGAATCGTCAACTCAAACCGGCTCTTCCCTGATTTGGTCATGGCCAAAGGAAACATCAGTGGATTTCTAAAAGCCGGTAAACAGGCGGGTACGTCGGGCGTGCTGACGACCATCTGGGATGAGGGGCCGATGTGCTTTTTCCACAGCGACTGGTATGGCGTGTATACGGCTGCCGAAAAAAGCTGGAATATCAACCAGGCTGAAACAGATTCCTTCAACGAACGCTACGAACGGAATGCGTATGGGACCAGCAATGGGAATTGCGTAAAAGCACTGTTCGCCCTAATGGAGCTTCGGAGTATTCCGCTGACCTACAATCTGGCCGAGCAAATCTGGTTGCAAAAACTCCTGCCCGATAGCGGCAAGAAACTGATTCTCAACAATCAGGACGTACTGAAAATACAGGCTATTGTTAGAAAAGGATTAACGTACGCCAATGCCGCCGAGCCGAAATCGAATCCTACGGATGTGCAGTTTCTGCAATTTACCCTGCGCCAATATCAGCTGCTGATGGAATCCAGATTGCTATTAGCCCAGGCCGCCGATACATATCGAACGGCTCAAAGTCAGCAAAATACCGCAAGCTTATCTAGCACCATTCAGGCCATTTCAGGATTGCAAGCCCGATACCAGTCATTAAAAGAAACGTACCGCAGCCTGTGGGAAGCCGAAAATCAGCCTTACTATCTGGCGATTAATCTGAAAGGATTCGATGCCAAAATCAATCAGTTACAACAGCTTAAAACCCGCTTGCAGTCGATTGTTTCGGCGTCGGCTAGCCTACCTTCCATTACGTCGATTGGGCTGGATATCAAAGCCAGCAATGCGTTTTACTTTCAAAATTGGCTGCTGACGGGGCCGTTTAAAACGCCAACGCCACCCAATTTTCTCTATTCGGAAGACCCCACCTATAACGTACCACCTAAACCCGGTGATATGTCTCAGTATCAGGGCAATATCTACCGCTGGATGAAATATATCTCGCAGGAGGGCGGCATCGTCGACCTGGGCGATTATTACAAAACCACGTCTGAAGCCGTAGCCTATGCCTACTGTTCGATCACAACCGATAGCGCTCAGGCCGTTACGGCGCTACTGGGCAGTCAAGCGGGTGAACTGTTTGTAAACGGCGTTCCAATAAAGGCAATCGGATCACCCAATCAGGACGAGACGCCATTCGCTATAAATCTGACCAAAGGCGTTAACCACATTCTGGTTAAGCTACCGGCTTCGGCTTCCTGGAATTTCGCCTTTCGACTCGATACGCCGAAACCCATCAC
The DNA here is from genome assembly GCF_054778555.1 of Spirosoma flavus. Lineage (NCBI taxonomy): Bacteria > Pseudomonadati > Bacteroidota > Cytophagia > Cytophagales > Cytophagaceae > Spirosoma > Spirosoma flavus. The sequence goes on along the minus strand of NZ_BAAGZL010000002.1, from coordinate 95,459 downwards.
CAATCATAAACACAAGTATTCCCTAAATGCCAAAACGTCCGTTCATGAAGCTGATTAACCGATTGTTATGTACAACGGCCTGGGTTACCCTGGGGTCGTTGCCGATTGCCCATGCTCAAGTAAAAAAGGATGTCGCCGTGAAGGCCATTAACGATATGGCGACCTACATATCGACCACCATGCTCGATGAACAGGGCAAATCGCGATGCGACTACAACCTGACCGAAGGCAAATGGTATCCCTACGAAGTGCCCTGGCATACCGGGCAGGCGGTGTACGCGATGCTGGCGGCTTATAAACAAACCAAGAATCCGAAGTGGCTAGCTTCGGCTCGCAAAGCGGGAGACTACTGGACCAGCCTGCAAATCAAAGATCACCCCAAACTCAAAGGCATGTTGGGCGCGGTTCATGGCGACGCCATCGGCGATTCGACCATCGTGTTTGCGACCATTTCGGACGGCACGCCGGGCATTTACGAATTGACCCGCGTGACTGGGGACAAAAAGTACGCACAGGTTGCGACGACAGCCGCGGAGTGGATGCTAAAAAACATGTATTACCCTGAAAAAGGGGTTTGCTACGACGCCGTTGATCTGGGTACGGGCGTAGTCGAAAAAGAACATAGCGAATTCTGGAAGAATAAAAAGGAGCAATCGTTATACGACGTTTCCCGACCCAATATTGAAGGATGGATTTTTTTGGATGCCTACGACTTCAACAAAGACAAAGCCCTCCTAGACGCCCATATCAACCTGGCTAATAAGCTCGTCGAGCTGGAAGAGAATGGATTATGGATGCAGTTCACACCAAATACCAAAGAAGAAAATTCGTTTCACCCCCGGTTCAATTTGTGGTACGCCGAATCGCTGATTCATACCTGGCAGAAAACCGGCGATAAGAAATACCTGGAAGTGGCTGCGAAAACTGCGCGTACCTACGCCAAAGCTCAGCAAAAAGACGGTACCATCTACTACGTCAATTATATCGATGGCAAAGCTCCCGACCGGAGTTCGATTACGGGCTCGGCGGTGGCTATGGCGGGGATCGTCTGGATCGAGTTGGCGAAGGCAGGCTATAAAGAATTTTTGCCTTACATCGAGAAATCAGCGACCTGGATTATTCAAAATCGGTACGGTATGGATCATCCTGACAAAAACCTGCGCGGTGCCATTCTGGAAACCCGGATGCGTAGCCGTAAAGACAAAATATGGCTCGTTAATCGGGATATCGGCACCAGTTTTTCGATTCGCTTTTTGGTTGATTACCTGAATTTTAAGGGTCTCAACTAGGCACTTTTCGCAATGAATTTTCACCCACTTTATATCAAACCGTATCTTCGATGAAACACTGTACTGTTCATTTTTTTCAATCGAGTTGTCTGGTCGCCCTGCTTCTAGCGATCAGTTTTTTACCAGCCAGTGCGCAAACCAAAGGGGTCATCCGCGGTAAAATTGTGGATGAACTGGGGGGCGCGTTGCCCGGTGCTTCCGTACGTATCAAAGGCACTACGCAAGGCACCGTTACCAATCTGACCGGCGATTATACCCTGAGCGACATCACGCCCGGCACCATCAATCTAGAGGTTTTTTACATGGGGTTTCAGCCCTACGATCAATCGGTTTCGGTTACTACGGGCGAGACAACTGTGCATAATATTACGCTGTCGAGTGCCACAACGATGCTGAAAGGTGTGACCGTTACGGGTATTATGGAAGGCCAACAAAAGGCCCTGAACCAGCAACGTAATGCGGACAATTTCAAGCAGATCGTGTCGGCCGATTTGATGGGTCGTTTTCCCGATTTGAACGTAGCCGAATCTTTGCAGCGGCTTCCCGGCGTAACGATTGGTCGGGAGCAGAACGAGGGATCGACGGTGCAGCTGCGCGGTACGCCGGGTAACTACACGAACATCAACATGAACGGCGAACAGATTATGGGTACCCAGGAGCAAGGACAACGTAACGCGCAGCTAGACCTGATTCCGGCCAACGTACTGTCGTCGATGGAGGTGGTGAAAACCCTGACGCCGGACCTGGATGGGGACGCCATTGCCGGTGCGATCAACATGAAAACGCCGACGGCCGTTAGTCTCAAACCGCGCATTTCGATTGATCTGGCGGCTGGCTACAACAAACTGCGCGACAAAGCGAATGGCATCGTTAACCTGAGTTATAACCAGCGTTTTTTCCAGACCGACAAAAGTCCGAACGGCAAATTAGGCCTGGCGCTGTACGGAAGCTATTACCGCACCAACAACGGCTACGATGAGATCAACGCGCAGGTGTGGCAACCAAAAGATTTTAATGATGGACAGGGTTCGATTCTGTTTCCCACCGACATTCGGATTATTCACCTCAACAACTTACGTACCCGCAAAGGACTTACCGCCACGGTGGATTATAGCTTTAATCCAACGGCGTCGATTGTCTTCAATGCTACGTATACCAACCTGGATAACGATGCACAACGCTACCGGAAACGGACGCGGATGCAGACGGCCAATACTACCCGTAACGCCGAGGGTGTTTATACCACGACGCGGGGCCGTGGCTACAACGAGTACCTGAACCGAAGCCTTGACAACGGTAATTTCAATATGAGTCTGGAAGGCGAAAAGCAGTTTAGCCGCCTTAAGCTGGATGCTGGATTGTTTTACACAAAGTCGCTGCTGGAACAGACGGCCAATTCGTACAACTACATTACCGGGAACGTACCGTTAACGATTTCTCAAATTGCTGGTGATTACATTCAGGCGACGGGTTCAACGGATGCGAAGAACAACGCTGCTCTCTATACGTATAACACCTACGAAGCAAACAATTTCAACAGCGAAGGCACAAACTTCGTCGCCCGACTGAACGCTACGTATAACTACAAAATCGGCGCGAACGACGCTTATTTTAAGGCTGGTGTCAAGTTGAAACGAATGCACAACAAACGGTATCGTCCGAATTATAGTACGGCAACCTACGCGGGTCCTGCGGCTGCGGGCAATTTGAATAACTTTCTGGGCGAGGCCGAATTAGATGATCAATTGCTGGATAATAATCTCACCTTTGGCCGCGCTGTCAATGGAGATGCAACCATCAATTTCCTGAATAACAATCCTACTTATTTCCCGGCGAATGCTTCGTTTAACCAAGTAGCGGTCGATACGTATTTTTATGACGCGGAAGAGAACGTAACGTCAGGGTATGTAATGAACCGAATTCAGTTTAAAAAGCTCATGCTGCTAGGGGGACTACGCGTGGAACGTACTGGTGTAGACTACGACGCTCGGCTAGTCAATCAGGATGCGAATGGGAATTTAACTTCTTCTGTTCCAACAAATTCCGTATACAGCTATACGAGATTTCTGCCCAATTTACAGGCGAAATTCGACGTAGCACCGAACACCATTGCGCGCGCTGCTTTATCGTTTGGCTATTCTCGCCCAAACTTTAACGAACTGGTTCCGAGCCGAGTAGTCAGTATTTTGAACGCTACGTTGACCGATGGTAACCCGGACCTGAAACCAGCCGGCACCACGAACTACGACATATCGCTGGAGCATTATCTAAAAAATCTGGGTATTCTGTCGGTAGGCGGTTTTTACAAACACATCACTAACTTCCAGTATAACAGCGTAGTAACGCTAACGGGAACTGAGTTTCCGGGGGCTAACAATTACCTCAATTATCAGTACTACAAAACCTACAATGGCGACGTAGCGACCGTGTACGGCCTGGAAGTCAACGCGCAGACGAACCTGACGTTTTTGCCTGGTTTTCTGAAAGGGATCTCGATTTATGCCAACTATACGTACGTGTATTCAAAAGCCGATGCGCAGTTGCGGAAGGGACTTCGGTTGCCCGGCCAGGCAGCCAATACAGCCAACGGATCGCTGTCGTATACCTACAAAGGTTTCACGCTGCAAGGGAATGTCAACTACAACGGCTCTTACACCATTTTGCTGGGCGTGAATGACGCAAACGACGTAATTCGGGCGGAACGGGTTCAGTTTGATGCGAATGCTTCGTACCGGATCACCAAGAATTTCACGATTTATGCCGAAGGAACCAACTTGTTAAATTCACCTCAAACCGACTATCTGGGCGTTCGGTCGCGCGTTTACGAAAAACAGTTTTACGATTACACCGGTCGGACCGGGATCAAATATCGCTTTTAATTAATTGAGCGTCGGGTATAGCATTTATCCGACGCTCTTTTTGGCTTATTTATGGAACAACTCACTGTAGATCAACTCACTGTAAACATCTATCCAACCCGGCAGCAACTGGGGCAAGCGGCCGCCAACGATGCCGGTGCCTGCATACGCCAACTCCTTCCGGAACAGGACGAAGTAAACATCATTTTTGCGGCTGCCGCATCGCAGAACGAATTCCTGGACGCGCTCGTCGCTGAACCAGGCATTGACTGGAGCCGGATCAATGCGTTTCACATGGACGAATACACCGGCTTACCCCGATTTCATCCGCAACGGTTTGGTAATTTTCTGTATGGAAAAATCTTCGGCAAAGTACCTTTCAAACAGGTATTTTATCTGAATGAGACAGGGCAGGACGACCCGGAAGAATGCGCCCGCTACAGCGCTTTGCTGGAAAAGCACAAGACGGATATTACCTGCATGGGCATCGGTGAAAACACGCACTTGGCCTTTAACGACCCGCACGTTGCCGATTTTAATGACCCGTTTCTGGTCAAAATCATTGACCTGGACGAGCCTTGTAAACAGCAGCAGGTTCACGACGGTTGTTTTCCATCGGTTAGCGACGTTCCGCCTTTGGCGTATACATTAACGATACCCGCTTTGCTACGGGCGAACTACATTTTCTGTATGGTACCCGGCTCGAACAAAGCTGAGGCCATTAAGCATACGTTAACGGCGGATATTACAGAAACTTACCCATCAACATCTTTACGCAAGCATCCCAATGCTAAACTGTACGTGGATTTAGATAGCGCGGCACTGATTGGAGAAGGTAATATCGCTTAATCGGGAAATGTTGATTTGCCCCAGGCCCAAGATGGCTCTGGGGCTTTTTTCTGTCTATTAACTATCTTCTAAAGCTACCTCTCCGTTTTTGTTAATGCTACTTGTTACTCGGCACCTGTCTGGGCAATTCTTCGGGAAAATACGCCACCGGACGCTCCGATAACTCGTCATTTGTCTAAGGATGTTCTGCACCGGCAGCCCAGTCAACAACTCATCTGTTTCAATGAAAAATAGCCATTGTTTTGTGAGATAACTAGTTGAGATAGAGATTGGCAATAATTGACATTAACGCCAGCTGTACGCTGACCATTATGAACAAACGGGCTTATATTGATATGGATTTTGTGGACAGCCCACGTTCTCTCAGCCTTGTATTTATGGCGTAAACGCTAAGGTTGCATATTCTTTACAATAAGCGTCCGAGAGTAACCATCAGGCATGCACAGAATCAATTCGTTACCGGAGGATTTCAGCCAAAATAGCCAATTGCCCATCCGGATCGTTTCCCCGGATTTTGGCCATGTATCGCCCCAAGCTATAGATCAGTATAGACTGCCGCGTCGTTTACCCTACTACTTCTTTCTATTCATACTGGAAGGTTCTGTTCAGATTAATGTTGACACGGAAATTGTTGACCTCGGTAAGCATGAGTTACTGTTCGCTTTGCCACACCAGATTCAACAGCTGCCCCTCAACCGACACGGAAAGCATTATTATAAACTGGGGTTTGATGACGAATGCCTGTCCCGATTGCCCAAACAATACCCTTTCCTACTTAATCCGCTTAATCAGCAAAAAATAAGTTTTTCCCCTACGGCGTCTAGTAGGCTTCGGGCAATTTTCGAATTGCTCCAGAGTTTATTAACGACTTCGAATACAGACCCTGAGCTTATTTTGGCCCACTTAAATAGTCTGCTGACGGAAATTAATCTGGCTTATTGGGCTGGTGAGCGAAAGCCGGTCGATGGCCGGCTGACAAAATACATTGGATTCCAGGTATTTGTCGAAAATAATCTAACCAATAACCTTTCCATTAAGGACATTGCGAAGAAACTGGCACTAAGCACCGATAGCTTATACCAATTAGTTAAACACTACTCCGGACGCTCACCAAAAGAATTTATTACGAACCGTCTTATGCTGGAAGCCAGACGCCGACTGTACTATGGCGAGCGTTCTTCCGTGAAGGAATTGGCTTTTGAGCTCGGTTTTAATGATTCTGACTACTTTTCCCGCCTGTTTAAAAAGGTAACTGGTAAAACGGTCGTCGAGTTTTTCAAGAATTTGTCCTGAACTTGGCGGCTTTCGTCCGGCTCAACTTACAGCGCACTTCCGAACTTTGTTCATCTTATAAATCATAGAGGGTATGAACAGAAAAGTAGGAAAAATACTGGTTACTGGTGTGACGGGGTTGGTAGGAGAACGCCTGATCAAGCGCCTTGCGGATGCAGGTATGGACTGCCGAGCGCTGGTGCGAGGTGGAAAGCGTGTCCCAGTTGGCGTAACGGCTATTGAAGGCGATCTATTCGATGCGGCATCGCTCCCCAAGGCTGTGAAGAATGTATCAGCCATTATCCACTTGGCAGCCATATTCCGCACACCAGACACGGATCTAATTTGGCGAAGCAATCTGAAAGGCACGCGCAACCTGATCACTGCCGCAAAGGCTCATGCCCCTACCGCCCGTTTCATACTGGCGAGTACTACCCATGTCTATAACGCCACCAATCCGCATCCAGGCCGCGAAGATGACGAAGTTGCTCCCCAGCAAGCCTACCCAGCCAGCAAGGTGGCAGCTGAGCAAGAACTGCGCGTAAGTGGCCTCACCTGGGCGGTGCTGCGGTTTCCATTTGTATACGGGGATGGGGATGGGCATCTGGAGTCACTGCCAAAGTATGCAATTGCTGGTAAATGGCACCCGGCTATGCGGATGAGCACCATTCACCACCGCGACATCGCAACGGCGACGATGCTGGCTTTAGATGGGGTGATGGATGGGCAAATCGTCAACATCTCAGATGAAGCCCCAACATCGATTTACGAATTAGCCCAGTTGGTTGGCGTACAACTGGAATCTTCCTCCGAACCGCTGGCGAACCCCTGGTACTTGCTAAGTGACGGCTCACTAGCTCGCCGTCTGGGTTTCCAGCCGACAGTCAGGACAGTTTATCAGGCGATTCAGGAGCAACTTATGTGAGAAAGAAATGGAAGTAGGGTTTAGCGACTAAATAGTGTCCGGAATAAATGCATGACGGCTCTGGAGTTATCTAAAAATCTTCTTTTACGTATGAATAGCTAAATCGGTCGAATAAACTATACGCTCAGATCCGCCGTTTGGCATCCACAGTACCTTATTTGCCACTAAAGCCCTTTTTCTCACCTACAAACCTCGACATCTTTTTTTGCTCGGTCGACCGACGTGATTCCATATTTATTTTTGAGCATGAATCGACTGCTCAATACCATTCGGCACTATATTCCCCTCTCCGCAGCGGATGAAGCGATCATTGCCACATTAGTTCGCCAACTAAAACTTAAAAAAGGCGAACATCTGCTGCAGGCGGGGCAGATCTGCAAAAACGTCTTCTTTATTGAGGAAGGCCTGGTCCGCTATTATGCCAGTATCGACGGGGAGGAAAAAACCACCTACTTTAATAAAGAGGGCGAATTTGTGTGTGATTATGCCAGTTTTCTGCCCCAGCAGCCCTCCCTAACCAACATCCAGGTACTGGAAGGCGCTACCGTCTATAGCATCAGCCAAGCCAATATGGACCAGTTGTACCAACAAGTTGAACAAGGGGAACGATTTGGACGGCTGGCCATCAGCGAGGTTTTTGTGAGTGCTATCCACCAGATCAATTCCCTCTACAACGACCCACCCGAGTTACGCTACCAGACATTTCTGGCTAAGTATCCCGAGATTGCCCAGCGCATCCCCCAATATTACATTGCCTCCTATGTAGGCATCAAACCCCAATCTCTAAGCCGGATTCGAAAACGAATGGCTCAGGCGCATTAATTAACTTGGGTGAACGAGGGACGTTTTTTTTCGGGTGAGCTTTGTGGTCATAATCGATCACGACAATATCACTATGAAAACAGAACATGCACCGGCCCCCTGGGGCTGGCAATCGGCATCCTACTGGATGATCCTGCCCATCGCGCTGGGAATTCTCTTCATCGGTCTCCGATTTATGCTGCCCCCCCAGATCAGTATGGACGATTTCGGGATAGAGCCCTTGACTGATTCAGCGCTTGCCTACGGCCGCATCAAGGGAATACGCGATATTTTTTCGGGAGTAGCCCTGCTGGCTTTATGGTTGACCCGACTAAAAAAAGCGACCGCGTACGTATTTATGGCTGCCATCATTATTCCCTTTACGGACTGCCTGCTGATCTACCAACAGAACGGGGTGGACTTGCCCCGCCTGCTGGTTCATGGCGGCACGGCCGTATATATGGTCATCACGAGTTATTTTTTATTCAGCCATGCTAAACAAGCAACTGCCTGATGGATGCCTTCACGTTACGACAAGTGTTGCTAGTGCTGCACCTGTCGGGTCTGGTACTGATGGCCGGCACCACGGTTACCGAGTTAGTAGTGTTCCGTTCATTTGTCAGCCTGTTGACGAAGCAGGATAAAGCAGCCCTCAGTCTTTTTAGCCTGCTGTCGGGTTTGAGTAGAATCTTACTAGCTGGCGGGGTCGTCTTGTTACTTTCCGGGATCGGCCTGACTATACTCAGTGAAGGCGTCTATTTACAGCAACTCTGGCTGCAAGTGAAATTGGGGCTGATCTTGCTCTTGCCGCTGAACGGGCTGCTGGTGGGCAGTCCGCAAATGAAGCAAATAAGCAACAGCCTTTTGTCGGAGGGCATTGGCCCACATATAGCGGTCCAGCCTGGCATCAGGAAGCTGACTCTGTTTCATCGCGGTCAACTAGTGTTGTTTCTAACCATTATCATCCTGGCGGTCTTTAAATTTACGTAGCCTGCGGAAGCCCAACGCCCCCCTCCTTTAAGGTATCTAGCTTGGCTATTGAGCCTGTTTGAGAGGTAAAAGAGTTGTTGGATTAACGAAAACCAATACGTTACTATAGATCCGCGATGGCCGGTACCGACCGTCAGAACATACCAGTAGGGCGCATTAGCAGGCTAAACTATATTCTCACTAAATGTCCCCATAGCAGCCTACTGAAGGCTGCTATGGGGACATTTAGTGAGGGAATTGCACGCAATACATTTAGCGTATATTACAGCCTTATTAAGCATCTACAAAAATTCACTATTTCCAGTACACATTTAATTGTCAATCGCATCAATTGGTGAAATTCCCAATTTATGAAAACCATACTTTTGGCTTTAGGGCTTCTGGGCTTGACAAACTGCCAAGCCCAGTTAGTCGATCAATCGCTTAGTAAACAATTTATCCGAAAAGTCGTGGATAAAGCGTATCCTAAACTGGATGCTATTCTGGTTGAGCAGGATGGGAAGATGATCATCGAGGAGTATTTTAATGGATTCAGCAAAGACACACAACATGACACCCGCTCCTCGTTCAAATCCATAACCTCTCTGTTGGCAGGTATTGCAATCGACAAAAAACTTTTGGCACTCGATGATCGCTTGGGGCGTTTTTTTCCAGAACTTAAAGACGAGGGTAAGCGTAACATCCGCCTTCAGCATTTATTAGAAATGCGGTCAGGATTAAACTGTGAAGAGTTTTATGAGATCGGCCCCGAATGCGAAGACGAAATGGTTCAAACCCAAGACTGGATTGCCTATTGTTTGGGCGTTAACTTAGTAAGCCAACCGGGCCTAAATTGGTCGTATAATTCAAACGATCCCATGCTGGTGGGAGAGATCATAGCTCGCGCGAGTGGCATGAGCGTGATGGAATTTGCTGAAAAACATTTGTTTCTACCGCTAGCCATCACCGATTATAAATGGACCGTTTCTCCAAAAGGCCAGGGAATGACTGCCGGATCCTTTTACATGAAGCCTGGGGATATGCTCAAAATCATTAATTTAGTCAGGAACAAAGGCAATTGGAACGGCCACCAACTTGTCAGTGCGAACTGGATAGCGACTTCCACCCATTGCCATATCCCAATTGATTTTTCGTTTACACGCTATTCCAGACTCGTAAATGCCCGCTATGAAAGTGCCCATTATGGCTTCTTCTGGTACAAGGAGCATTTGCAATATGAAGATATCAACACCGAGGTCTTATTTGCGTCAGGCAATGGGGGCCAATACATGATGCTGCTTCCCAGTTATAACTTAACAGCTGTGTTTACGGGTAGCAATTACGGCAACTGGCGGGCAAAGCTTCCATTCGAAGTGCTTCTAAAATACATACTCCCTGCCCTAAAAAAGTAAACAACAGGTAAGCACGTAATACCTAAAATCGGACTGAAGCAAGTACTATAAAGCAATGTTGCAGTATATTTTATCGAATGTTTAACCGTTTGCCTCAATAAAAAACGTCAGCACTTACTCACAACTTCTAATCTTCAGTTAGTCACCTGTGACCAGAAAATTTTAGTGATAGCCCTGTCAGGTGACAACCAATTGGCTCAGGCTCTAAACGCGGAGATTGCCAGCGAGTGGATACGTTTGGCATAAAAGCTTTAGAATACGCCCGCAAGAAACTTTTGGAAAGTGAGCAAGAACGAGGTTGGTGGACCTACCTATTCATATTCGGCAAGTAACGATAACCACTTGCCGGCTGACGTAACCCACACCTCCTTGTACGTAGCATTATTGATGGCTGGCCACCAGGGAACATCGTCGTTATTGGCGGTACGTATGCCGACCGGTATTTCGCCGGTTATTTCCCCGGACGAAAAACTATCCATCTGCGGATACCGGTTTCCTTCCCCGTAAATGAGTGATTGACCAAATGGGTTTTTCCCGACTGTCCAGTACAATTGTTCGCGCCCTACTTGAAGCAACTTTTCATCGTTTAAAAAATGCCCACACAGCGCAGCCGCCTTGCCAGTGGCTAGATGGACAGCCGTATTACCATTGAAAATACTGAACCAAATTGGGAACCGCTTCAGGTAATGCTCGTCGTCCAACTTTACCCCTTTTTTCAGTTGTTCCGTATATAACTCTTTGGCGTTGGCGGGCGGAAACAAATGCAAAGAATGGAAGGCCGCCGAATCAGCTGTTTCATCTTTATGGTACACCCCACTGGGAATCATGCCGTAGGGAGCGGTGTACACCAGAATGTCTTTAAGATAATTGCCGTACAGCTGCACCGCCTGATACCACTTCCGATAATCGGCATGACTGCGCTGCGTTTGACACAGTAGGATGAGGGCTTGCATGTAGACCTGATCCCGGGACTGATGCACAAAATGCACAATGGATTTTCGGGTCGTATCCCGGTAGAAAAAACCGCTAAGCCCCTTCGCATCGCCCAGCGGAGTGGTACGTTGACACTGGATTGTGTAGCGGATAAAATCGGCTGCCGTTTGGGCGTATTGTTTTTCGCCCGTCAATTGATACAGCATACTAGCCGCCCAGGAAACAGTGGCCATATACTGGCTTTGCGACGTATTATAATTGTGTTCATACATTTGGGTAAAGCCCCCGTACCCGCTTTCTCGATACGTCTTCATCGCCAGCGAAAAATCCTCCCGAGCTATTTTGCTCAGGTATTCGCTGAAAGCAGGGTCTCCGTCCAGCGTCATGGCGGCATAAGCCTCGTAAGCAGCATAGAGAAACGTATCAAACGAGTTATTCTGTACCCGCACCGACTGAATATCATCCAACGTACCAATCACACCATCTTGCCAGATCAGCAAGCCCATGCTGCTGGCCCGGTAGCCATCGTCGTAGCGGTTCTTCAACACGAAATTAAGTCCCCATTCGGCCTCTTCTCGTAAGCGCGCTGCTAGCAACGGATTCTTTGTTCGCTGGTTCTTAAACGACTCCAACAAGGCAAACGTAACATCGGCCGTTTGCAAGGTTTGCTGAGAGAGGTCACCCGCGTCATGCCAGCCACCACTATAGGAAATCTTTTTTCCCTTATGCTCGGAAAACAGATCGAGGTGACACTGTCCGTGGATGTTTGGCACCGCATACCCGCACCGCTGACAGAAAATATAATTTAATATCCGCCACTGAGATGCCGTCCAGATGCGGGTATCAATCCCGAAGGAAGCCGTTTTTACTGGACCGAAGACGATATGGTAGTTACCGGCTTTATTGAACGTACTGAAGTCAAGCACCTCGTATTCACCCGTTGACGTTTGTACTCGCTTTGCGTTCGATTCATAAGCTACCCGGCGAGTTGCTTCATCGATCAGTTGAAAACGGGTATTGGCTATATCGGTTGTTCGGTTAGCAATCGCCGTTTTTTGGCCTTCGACCATATAACCCGATGTGGAATACACAATGTTGTTGGGGGCGGGCAGCCACCCATGGCTTATTTCCTGGGTTTTTACCTGTTTTAGAACGGGCTGATCGATGTAATAGATGATTGAGTCACCAGTGGTTAAGTTTTTTCCTTTTAGGGAGACATAAAAGCCAATTTCGTCCACCTCATCGCGCCGTAGGTCCGACAGATCCAGATAACAGTGGTTCCACTGGTGGTTGGTCAAATTGAGAAGGTGATCGGCCGACGTCATCAGCGTTCCGTTTTTGACAGATCGGTTTTTATTTCGAACATCAATATTGATGTTTACGACCGGCGCTCCTTCAGCATCCGGATAAATAAAAAATTCGAGTCGGTTATAGGCTTCCCAATTCGCGCCGTTCAAATTCAACTGCATACGGCAATTGCCATACGTAGCATAATCGGGGTCATTAACCGAACCCACGGCCCGTTTTCCAGTGGTAGTGGGCAAACTCAACCGCAACGTAGGCTGCCCCGATTTTGTGCGACCCTTACTCATGGCCAGCCTACCGTAGCCGGTTTGTTTCCAGTTGCTGAGTACAGTTGCTTCGGTCAGGGGCTGTGCTGTTAGAACTGGCTTTGTGAGCGAAATAGCTTCGTAAGATCGGGAAGGATCAAGTGGTAAGGGCCGATGAATGACACCACTTCGAATAATCTCATTGAATAGTTTACTATCAATTTCACTTGTAGGGTTCTGGGCGTGAATGCTCGAAACTGAACAGGCAACTAGAAATGTAACGAGTATTCGTAAAGCCATTCGTGCTCATGAATTGAAAATGTCCAGTCAAAAGTAATTATTTAACCTACGTAAGCCCTCCGCCCTGGCTACGGAAGCCTCATAAATCAATGGAATTAGCAACTAAAGCTTGTTTAGGTGTAGGCTTGTTGGCGAATTGTAGCTGACAATCATTTAAAGAGAGCCGGGCTGTTCAGGATTATCCGAAGCTCAAAACAAAGTGCGTACTAATAAAGCGTGTTACTTTCATTATTTTTTATTAGCGGAGAATATTAAGTGTATGTTCAATTTCTGACTATAACTTTTAAAACTCAAACGAGTACCTCTCTGGCTTAATCAAAACCTGAGAGGTACTCGTTTGAGTTTATACCACTTTTACGTAGACCAACAATTAACCAATAGTTTTTATCGGTTGAGAAGTTTAACCGTCTGCTGTTGCGTGGGCGTACTCACCCGCAACAAAATCAAACCCGCCGATTCCTGACTGATTTTTAGTGAGCATGCTTCGGTCGATCCTGCCTGTGGCAGCATTTGCTCGCTCACTAACCGCCCTTGAACGTCTCGTAATTCCAGGTGCAGTGGTTGTCCCTGAGCACCGGAAACCTCCACCCGCACCTGTCGATCTTGTATTGGATTACCCAGTACTTTCACTTGCAGGACAGTTTCTGGTTCAGCAACTCCACGGCGGCTAGCCGACAAATTGCAGGCAGCTAACCAATTGTAGGTAAACTCTGTCTGAGTTGATCCTTGTTTCGCAACCAACGTAATAACCGGATTGTCAGTATACATACGTAACATGTAGGGTCCTGCCTGGGTGGTAGGCAATAGCTCATTGGTTACGGCGAAAGTTACAGGAGAGCCGTCTAAGCCTGCGTATTGGGGGCTGAATGTCAATCTCCGTTCACCCACACTCAACTGTTCGCAAGCTACCGTTGTAACGCCATTAATAGCGAAGTTTCCAGACGCAGGAGCCTGTGCAACCGAGAAGGTAACATCGCTGGATGCCGACAACCCTTCGGGATCTAATGCAATAATTCTCACCGTGTAGTCACCAGTCTGAGTAGGCGTGCCACTAATTCGGTTGCCTTGCACGGTCAGCTGAGTAGGCAATCCCTGCGCAGAGAAGGTAAGCGTCTGCCCATCAGGATCACTGAAATAGTCTGTCAATAGCAACTGGTATGGCTGACCATTTATAAGTCGTTGGGTGGGGATGCCTCTGCTAGTTGGTGCCCGGTTGGGAGCCGTTCCGCTCTGACAAGAAGCTAGCCAGTCATACATAAAGCGAGTTTCGGGATTGCCCTGTTGGGTAGCTACCAGCGTAATACGTGGGTTATCTGTGTATAAACGTAATGAATATGGAGCGACCTCTTGGGTGGGAGCGAGTTCGTTAACTACCGAAAAACTGATGGGGTTGTTGTTCTGGCCGGAGTATAGGGGCGTAAAGCGAACCTGATAACCACCTTTTACCTCATCGAAACGTACACAGCTCACCATCGTTACCTGAGTAATAGTGAAGCCGCCGGGACGTATCTGCAAAATAAGAGCTGGCGATACGGGGCCAGCACAGGAGCCACTAGTACAAGAAGCCGAGAGTGTATAATTGCCCGGTTGACTGAGCGTGTATAGCGAACCACTAGCCTGACCCGTGCCACCAATTAGTTGCCAGTTCACAGTGCCGGTTTCGCAGCCAGTTGCCGTAACCGTGATGGGCTGGTTCGTCGTCATCATTGCACTAGCCTGTAACGTAGTGATAGGCAATTCATTAACAGTCACCTGTGCCAGAGCGTTGGTAGTCTGTCCTCCGCTGTTAACCGTAAGAGTAAATGTTTGCAGACCGGAGCCAGCAGTTGTTACGTTCTGATCAAAGTTTGGCGTAGTGCTGCTTCCGGAACGTATTGACTGCCCGTAGGAAAGTGTATAGTTGTAACTACCTGTAATATTGCCCACGATAGCTGATACGTTTACCGGGCTGCCTGTACATACAACGGCTGGATTAATAGCTAATCCCGAAATGGTTGGCGTAGTATTCGTTACCGTCAGTTGGTAAATTACACTGGTGCCCGTGCAGCCACTAGAATTTTGAGCAGCTACCGTTACAGTAAAGCTTCCTGCCTGGGTGGGTGTGCCTGACAGTTGCCCCTGAGCCGATAAATTTAGCCCCATGGGCAGTGTTCCATTGGCTATACTATACGTAAATCCGCTTCCACCTGAAGCAGTGAAAGTAACCGAAAATGGGCTACCTACCGTTGCTGTGTTGAGGTTAGGCAGTCCAACACTAACGTAAGCGGGGTCAGACTGTAATTCGTAGGCACCCATATCAATGGTGCCATTATTATAGAAGCGGGAAGCGCCAGCTAAATCAGTGGTGGGGCCACCAGCCGAATTGTAAACATGGTTATTCCCCGCATTGAGGGCCGGAGCACAGGAAGTGAGTTGAGTAGTGGTAGTCGAGGTGAAGGGCGAGAACCCGGTTGTTCTATTATTACCTCCATCCGTGTATCCCGTAACCGTTTGTTCCAGAAGACTATATTGAACTGTTACCCCACCTCCTTTGATTGCGTTGGCGCCACTATTGTTAAACAACACGCAATTGGTTAACACCGGACTGGCCGTACCATTTGCATCGCTATCATTGCGCATCAGGCTACCATCACTAGAACTATTGGCTTGAAAGGAACAGTTGGTAAGCACCGGATTACTAGTACCATTGTCGTAACCTGTGTTATAGAGTGCACCTCCCCGCGTAGTGGCCGCATTAGCCAGAAAAGAGCAGTTTATTAATATTGGGCTGCTCGTACCTTTATAACCATCGTTGTAAACCCCTCCTCCCTCTGAATTCGCGAAATTACTCTGAAAGGAGCAGTTCATTAATGCCGGGCTACTCGTACCACCATTGGCTCCATCATTAAACATGCCGCCCCCGCGGGTTGACGCAGAATTATTGACAAACGTGCAGGAGTAGAACTGAGGACTACACGTTCCGCCGTTTCCCAGATTTAATACTCCTCCCCCATAGTTATCAGGAAGACTACCATTGGCGTTACCATCCTGAATGGTGAACCCATCCAGAACAGCGGTATTCGTAAGGTTAGTGTTTTTGATGACGTGATAACTATTATCATCCTTGCCCGCCACGCCGATTTCGGCCGAGAGGATCGTTACGTAACTACTTGGATTACGGTCGTTCATACCAGGATTACCCGTACCGGCAAATCCTCCGTAGATGCTTACCCCGTTTTTCATCGAAAAACTAATTGAACGGTCGGTGCCAGTGGTTGGTTTGTACGTACCGGCGGCTACCCAAACCTGTTGTACACCTTGAACATTAATCATGGCCTGTAGATCGCCCGATGCATTGGCCCAACTGCTGCCGTCGCCCGAACCACCTGCCCGTACGTAGCGGATACTGACGGCAAACATGGATCTTTGGGGAGCGGCTAAGCCCATAAAAGCTACGGTAGCAAGTCCTAGCGTTAAAAGTAATTTTCGGATACAATGGAGTAGTAGTCGACTCATAGATTTTCTGATTTAAGCATTAAAGAAGATGGTCCTGAAAGAAAATAGAGGATAACCACGCCTTACGGCGCTTGCGCAATTCAGCCTTAGGTAGTAATGATGATAAAGAGGGTAAACTCGGGTCAGATGTAATTAAAATCATTTATTGATTTGACCGCAAAATTCTGTAGTATACTGGAATGACACTCTACTGAATCCGACAAAAGGTCTACCCAAATGACCATAGTTGGCTTTCGCCACCTGTTTTTAGCTTAGTTTCGATATATAATCTATCGTACACTCCAGTCTTTTACATCTTTTTCCACGTACTGGGCTTCTACAAGCTGTACTACGTAGTTCTGCTCCTATATATCCTCAGTTACTACGTCACGCTGGCCTCTCACCTACCCCGACATTTACCATATTTTCCAGCGTAATGCCCCTGCTACTCATTAAGATTAGCGGGTATTTTTCGGCTAAAACAGCCCGGAACGGATTCATCAATTACAAAAAAATGCCCAACTGATCATTTGAGTAGAGTTTTTGTCCGATTCAGTAGAGTCTCCAGACAAATTCCGTATTCAACTTTGTAGCGGCCAATGAGCGGATTTTTTACCCACCGTATTGTACCTCTGCAGAACTGTGCCCTCTGCCCGCTCATTGGCTATAGTTAAGATCAAAATCAGTTGACCTACACTTCCATTTTTTCAACATCCACCAGAAAGCCTATGGTTAATTATTACCCCCGCTATTCCTACCAATTCGTAAAATTCACTGCTGAATAATGTCCAGATCCGATTTAAGGGCAGCTCCGTTCCTGCAACACCTGGTTTAGAACTAGGTAGCCCCATCAACATCAATGACCACGCCAGTTAGCTAAGCCGGATTAGGCTGCCTCCCTATTCCGGTTCCATGAATGCTCTGCGAGTTTTATTACAGTACTCATCAATACATCCGATTAATTAGAACACCAACCAATCCATCGCATACCGAATGGAGGGAAAGTTGTTTTATCAAGTCGGTCCGTAAACCTCTTTTTAACTTACTATGAGATATGTTTACTTACCCAGGTACGTACGTTTACTGCTGTACTTTTTGCTGAGCGGATCAGCCTGGAGCCAAAGTGTTGATCTGGCCGATCTAAAAAAAGTAAAACTATCGGGCGGTCTGTCGGTCAACACGCTCTACAACTCTTACAACCCAACGGGTGCCGATCCACTCAGTTATTTTGTATCGGGCAACCTGAACCTGCACGCACTCGGCACGGTGATTCCGGTTTCGCTGTCGTATTCCAGCCGGAAATTCACGTACAGCCAGCCTTTTTCCTACAATCAAATCGGTATTCACCCTACGTATAAATGGGCAACGGCGCATTTGGGGATGTCTAACATGACGTTTTCGCCATACTCACTGAATGGTCATCAGTTTAGCGGTGTGGGCTTTGATCTGGTGCCGGGTAAGTGGAAAATCAGTACTATGTATGGACGACTCGTCAAAGCGCAGGAAGCAACTGCTACCACACCAGCAGCCTTTCAGCGCACGGGTATGGGCCTTCAGGCTGGTTGGCAGAATGACAAACTGCGGGCTGGCGTTACTACGTTCTACGCCTACGACAATCCCAATTCGGTTGCAATCCCGGTTCGCCCGGACACAACAGCGCAGTTCGAACAGCCAACCCCTCAGCGCAATCTGGTTATTGGCGCCAACTTTGGGGCCAACCTGTTCAATTTCCTACAGTTCGATGTTGAGTATACCAACAGCGTTCTGGAACGTAACAGAACGATCACCGAAAAAGGGGCAACGAATTCGCCGGCAGCTATGCTCTGGCGACCTAACGCAACCGCAGAGTCGTATCATGCCGTAAAAAGCACGCTGAACGCCAATCTGAAACGTACCAATACCATCATTGGGGTAGGTTACGAACGTATTGACCCCAACTACGTAACGCTGGGCGGCTACTTCTTTACCAACGATTTCGAGAACGTAACGCTCAATTTTTCGCAACCTTTCTGGTCTGGTAAGATAAGCGCCAGTGGCTCCATTGGCGTACAGTGGGACGACCTGAAAAACGTGAAGTCAAGTGCTCAACGGCGACTGGTGGGTAACCTGAATGTAATTGCCATTCCGACTCCGCGCCTGAATCTGAGCTTCAGCTACTCCAGTTTTCAGGCTTACACGTTCATTCGCAACTCCATTCAGAATATAACCCGGCTGTCGCCCCTGGAACAGCTTGATACGTTGAATTTTACCCAGATTACGCAGAACGTATCAGTCAATGCGCTCTACCAGCTTAAAAATACCGACGACATTGTGCAAACGATTTCAGTCAACGGTACGGTGATGGGCGCCGTCAACAAACAGGGTGATTTGATACGTCGGGGGCAACTGTCACAGATATATAATGGTGTCGTCAACTATTCTTACGGGCTGCCGAAGCAGTCGCTTACATTCACGGGCGGGCTGAACGTAATGAACAGCTACATCAGCAGTAATACGTTCAACTCCGTCGGGCCAACGGTGGGGCTGACGAAAGGTTTCCTGAAGAATACCTTGAACACAGCTCTAACCGCGTCGTATCTGCACGCTACGTCCGAACTATCGACCAGCGGCATTACGAACACACGGTTAACGATAAACTACACCGCAAAAGAACGACACAGCTTTACGTTCCTGCTGGCCAGTTTGTGGCAGTCGGCCAATACGTTGTCGGAAGCCCGTTCAACGTCATCTACAGGCAATTTTATCACAGCTACTCTCGGCTACACTACTCGCTTTTAACGGTTCCTTCCTATCACGTCCGGCTCGTCCGGCTGTAGCTCCACGCTCCTATATTTATGAGACGTACACTCCCCCCGTATCTTTTACTAACTCTGCTGCTGCTTTCCTGGCTCACGGGAAGTGGGCAAAACAACTTCCCGGTGCAGGTTCAGGTAATTGCCAAACCGCCCTACACTACGTATCTGGCCGACTTATCCAGCCCGGCCAGTGAGCAGCTCTACGTTACGTTGTTGCTGAAAGACATGCAGCTGTCGAACCGTCAGGTTCGGCTCAAAACGTCCATTGAAGGGCCAGGAACACGTATCATGGGCATGGACAACGTACCAGCCGCACCGGTCAACCTGCTGCCGGGGTCCATGATTCAACTGACGGGCAGCGATCTGGCCGTATACTTTCGCCCCGAAAATCTTCAGATTCCGCCTGCGCAGTACGCCCGACCGCTGCCAGAGGGAATGTACCGGTACTGTTTTACGGTGTTCGACTACCAGACCAACCAGCAGTTATCGCCGACTGTCTGTTCCAATTACGCCTGGCTTCAACGTAGTGACCCACCGCTGATTGTGTTGCCCAACAATACGCAACCGGTTCCGGTGCTACCTGCCCAACAGGTTGTATTCCAATGGATTCCTCGCCACAGCCAAGTTAGCGCTGTTGAATACGAAATAACACTCACCGAAATTATTGTTCCGCAAGGTTTCAACGGCAACCCGCAGAACCTGTTTTTTTCCCAGCCTCCCTACTTCACGACTCGCACGTCGGGCACTACGTTTCTGTACGGGCCTGCTAACCCACCTCTGACACCCGGTCGGCTGTACGGCTATCGGGTGCAGGCGGTGCCCAAGCCGGGACAGGAAGGCCGTACATCGTTTGTCAATGATGGCTACTCGCAGGTCGGTTTCTTTTCCTATGGGTTTGGCGCCAGTCAGGACGCTTTGGCCATAGTTCGGGGACTGCAAAAGAAGCTGGCGCCACCCACCCCGCCCGATAACATCGTCAAAACGATAAAAGGGCAGGTGATCTGGTCGTTCAAGAAATCTGAACTTGAGGAAGATACAAATCAGGGAACTTGGGTTGTGAATGCACCCGGGCAGGCCGGCCCTGAGGTAACGCGTCCGGAAACCGGTCCCGCCGAGAAGAGCAACGTAGCGAACCCGCTCGAAAATGCGCAGGTGAGCATACTGGCCAACGGAAAAATTATTGGCACGGCCAAAACCGATAAGGATGGTAGGTACGAGATAAAAGGCTTCAATCCCGACGTATTATCGGGCGTAACAAACCTGACGGTAAAGGCTATGTCGACGGAAGATTTCACGACGATGACCCATACCGTACCGATTAAACGGGGTCAGCCAGAATACGATCTTGGTCAAACGACGCTGATTGCCCAAACCTTTCGACTTGGATCGCAACTTGTTGTTCCTAATACACCAAAAGAAGGACTCATTATGCGTATCCTCCGTAGCAAGGATATTATCGATCGGTTGCCCTACCTTGCCAAAGAAGGAAGCGGCCCCCGCGAAGAAGTAAAATTCAACGGAAAGTCGTATGTCAGTATCGCTACGTTAAAATCGGTTCAGGCGGCCAAACGGATTTTCTACAATACAACCGCCGGCGATCAACTGGTGGCCCAGGTATCCACGCAGGGTAAGTCGCCAACGTATTACCCACTGAGTAAAATCAACGAAAAGGCTGACCAACTGGGCAACAAAGCCATCCAATTATTTAAACGTGTTTTCCCCTATGAAAGCACCGTTACGTTGGCGGGTAAAGTAGGCATTAAAAACCCGAATTTCATCCCGCGTGAAGGGGTGCGCGTTACGGTAAAAGTCGACAGAAATGAGTTGGCATTGCCCTTACTTAACCCGAATGGTTTCACCAAAACCGTTACGTCCGACAAATCGGGGCAGTATACGCTGGCCAGCATTCCATTGCTGAAGAAAAACGGACAGATCAAACTGGAAGCTGTCGATAACACTCTCTCGCCCACGCCACAAGCCGAAACGGCAACGTATACCGGCAACGAAACGATAGACAAAGAAATCACACTACGTCCGACCATTTCGCTGATAGCGGGCGTAGTGAAAGATCAGTTTGGGAAGCCCTTCAGCGGAGGATTGGTGAAAGTACAGTCAACAGGTCAGATCATACGGGCCAATGAATCCGGCTTTTTTGTCGCCAAAGCATACGGATCAACGCCAACAACGATTCAGTATGCCGCCCCTGGCTTCGAGCAAAAGTCGGTGACTTACCCCGCCAGTAACCAAGGGAGTAAATGGTCTAATTTTCTAGGCAATATCACGGGTCTCTATAGCTTACTGAAAGGCTTAAATCAGTCGGTTCTGGCGAAATCGAATATTGATGCATTTACCAAACTCGTTCTGCCTGGCGAAAAGGTAAACAGCGTTTCCAGCGCGGGAACCGTTGTTATCAACAATCAGGAGGGTAGCATCCACTTTATTGCCAGCACCAACAACAGCCCGGTTTCGGTTAAAATTGAACTGAGTAACGGTAAATCCGGAACAACAGGAACAACGGGCTGGAATTACAAGGGCACGGCCGAAGTCGTTACGTATAAAGCAACGCCATTGGATGGTACATCGGGGCTTCTGCCTGTTACGGGTGAAATATCCCTGAAAGCCGGAGATAAAAAATCGATTGCGTTGACGCTGGAGCGAGGCATTGCCCTGACGGGTACAGTTACGAACAAAGGCTCAAATGGCGCCCTCAAACAGGCAACGATCCGGGTTCAGGATTTGCCCTATACCGCGCAGACCGACGATAATGGAAAGTATACGCTTTATGTACCTGTAGGGAAAGAAATTAAGGTAAAAGCCAGTGCCCGGAAATTCAGCACAGCTTCGGCTGCCATGACGGTTAGTGACAACCGCACCGAAGATTTTTCACTGAATGAGCTTCCTGCCGATTTACCCGAACTCAAAACGCTGCTGGGTTACAGCGTCGACGCCGACAAAGTAGACGTGGTCGGCGATAAAACTGTAAAGGTGTCAGGTAAATTGATACTGCCAGCTACCGGCATTTTCGAAGCAACATTGGCCAAATCACTGGACTTCACGGATGTGGAGATGGAAGTAAACGAAGATGGTAATGGCATTCCAGCCCAGGACGTTTTTTTTAAAGAGGTCGAACTTGATCTGAAGGGCTACAAGTTTGCGCCTGTTATGCTGGAAAGTCAGGCCGGACTGGTTTTGAAGAAGGACGTAGCGAACAAGACTACCGGATTGATTGGTGGCGAACGGCTTCGACTAAACTCCGACCGTACTCCAAAGACCGCGAGCTTTAACCTGAGTCTACTACCACGTACTACGCTCAGCTTCATCGATCCATCGGGTACAAAAGATGCGTTCAAAGTGGCTTTCGCGAGCCAGAAAACGTATCCGGCTACGCAAAACACGGCTCAGTATCAACTCGAATTTGGCGAAAGTACGACGCCGTTGAAAGACCTGACAGCGGCTGAAATTACACGTATCAATCAGCAAAAAGATCGCTACGTTCCTTTTCAGATTTCGTTTCTCACGTTTTTATTCGACAAGACTAAATCTGTCCTCAATGAGCAAGGTATCAAGTTTGCGGGGAAAGTTCATCTGCCAAACGCGCCACGGTTCATCCTGAGTGACGACGACGTAGAACTAGAGAATTTTACTATCGGCCGTAATCTGGAGCTGGCACAATCTACCTTCAAAATAAGCGAAACGACACCGCTTAGAGCTCGAATGGGTAGCTGGCGGGCATCGTTTACCAATCTGATCATCTCCAATAATTTTAGTAGCGTTGGTTTTGCCGGACGTATCAGCTCGACCGATAATGCCAAAAATGACTTTACTATCGACAAACTGTCGTATGTAAAGCAAAGCACTGGCGTCAGGATTGCGGGTAAGATTCTGCTGCCAGAAGATGGCTATAAGTTTAGCTCCATAGGTATTAGAAAACCCGGTGGTTTCGAATTAGCCTACATAGCCGCGAAAAGGGCTTATGAACTAGATGGGGCATCATCAATGGCCTATAATGGTACGTCGAAAAACCCCGTGCTGCGTCTTTTTCCGATAGAGGTACAGCGGTTTATCTACCGCAGTAATCACGACATGTTTGTTACGACCAAAGTAAACTCCAGCGTTGAGTTTGGTCCGGTCAATATCAGCCTACAAAAATTTGTTTTCTATCGAGGTTTCGACATTACGTTCGACCAGATGAAAACCTTTATGGAACGTACCACCGATGAAGGCTTTAGTCTGACGGGGTCTACACCAACGACCAATGATGAGCAGGAAAACCCAAATGAAGTACCCTACAAGGAGTCAGGTATGTCGTGGGGGATTGGCATAGCGGGCAAAATTGAGGCCGACATTCCACTTATTGACGCAAAAGCCGAAGCTGCACTGATGCTGGTCAGCAACAAAGATAATGTGCAGATAAAACTGAATCAGTTTGAGATTCTGGTTGATGGCCCAGGCTTTTTGGCCAGGCTTCAGGCTAAGGCTGAATATTCTGATACCCGGGTAGGCTTCGAAGGTGATGGGCAATTAGAAATAAAAAAACTGATCAAAGGAATTGAGTGCGGGTATAAATTCTACAAAGGCCAGGGTAAGTATGATATCGAATTTGGTATGAAGCTTATAGCCAAGCTGAAAGTAGAGATACCGATGGGACCGGTAGCCTGGACGAAGTTAGGTGGCGAAGTTGATTTCAACATCGGAGAAAAAAAATACTATGTAGCACTCCATGGTGGTTTGACAATAACCGGAGTTAGCCGGCACGTGATTGAGCTAAATGATGTGAAGGTGAGCGTCAAGTTTGATGGTAGAAACTGCGGTGGTTGGCCTGTCATCGAAGGGGAAGCGGGCATAACGATGGTTAAGATAGAATGGGGTCGGGCTAAAGCTACCCTTGACTTTTGCAAACCCCGCCTGATTCTTGGCCTAAAGAGTGATGTTAATCCTATAAAGGGTCTGGCTACGTTAAATATAGACGCTACGCTTTACGCACAGAAGGATATGCTGTTCTTCGGATGCAACACGCAGATCAGTCTGTTAAAGCTCGCCAGGGCGAATGCACTCGTTGCATTTGGCATTAATACCCGACGATCTGAAATGCCAGAGGCTGAGGGCGTATGGAAGGATATCTCCCCAGAGGCACTCGAACAAAATGGACAACGCTTCAATGGAATCAATCTGAAGCAGAGCGCATCCGTAGCTAACAAAAATGGAGGAATAGATATCGGCGTCGTTAGGCTCAACTATTACTACGGCGCTAAGGCTGCTCTTACGTTCTATACCCGTTTCACACAGGGTGACGTGATGGGCAGAGCAAATTTGGATATTCGGGGAGGGGGTAGCCTGGAAGTATGTGGAGTGGGGGTTAATGCAGGGGCATCAGCTAGCCTAATGCTTCAGGGAGGCTACCTGGAGAGTCAGGGGTGGAATTTAAGCGGCAAAACCCAACTTGGCATTTACATCTCAAACGACGACAGAGACTGTAACACCTGGAGACCCTCCGCCAGCAAGGGGGTGAAGTATAAATTTTGTAAAAATTTTGACGCTTCATTCAATTTAAGTTCCCGCTAATTAAATACACTGATACTGTGAGAGCTATCTATAAAATTTCAATCTTATTCATTTGGCTGGCAGGTAACCTGACTACAGGAATAGCACAGAATGCGACCAAACCAAAGCCATTGACGATCTGGCCTTCACCAAAAGGCAATTACCTGGTTGTACACCAGAATTCATCTGCCGATGATTCACTACTGAAGCAGAATACGGCTTATTTCCGGATTGAGCGAATCGAGCTGACCAAGAAAAATATTCAGCGCATTAAAGAACAGACCGACCCGTTGGATCTTAACGTGAACCTACCAGAGATAGGACGATTGCGTAAGCCAACCACCATGGCCGAGGTTCGTCGACTAGCGCGTGATGAGTTTGTTAAATTTCTTAAAGAATCGACAAACCAGTTGACCGATGAGCAATTTCTGGCTTACCTGCAAACGCATAATAACATCGCTGACTACGGATTTCTCGGGGGAGAAATGGAATTACAACCCCTACTGGGTAACATCTACATCGATACCGACGTCAAACCGGGTCTGGTATATCTGTACCGGGCTATACGGGTTGACAAATCAAATCAAAAGACACTCTGGGCACAGGGAATTACGGTTACGGGTGCCGAAAACGAAGCACTACGGCAGCTCACAACAAAGACAGTTGGCATTACTGGATTCGATAGTTTGGTGTCCGTGAAATGGGGGCTACCAATCCGGAAGTTTGAGCCGCAGTCGCAACCTCAAGTACAGATACCAGATCAGGCCGACCCCAACGATCTAGCGTTTCGGCGTGCGGTTACCGTTTTCAATGTAGACACGTTAACCATTCGGGCATCGGTTTGGCTCTATAATGGAACCACCTGGAAAAAAGGGGGAACGGTTATTCCAACTCTGAATACATCGAGTGATACGTTGACTTTTTTTTGGCAGAAACCCTGTGTACCCGAAGAAGTGGTCCGTGTCTTTTTGCTCCCTCAAGATATGGTCGAGAATCCGGGCATACCTTCGGATACGGCTACCGCGGTAGCCATCGGAAATGACAGAGTAAAGCTGATTTACGGCGCCAATGCGCAGGACACAACCGATGCTATTCGGGTGAGCTGGGCTAAATTACCAATCAAGCCCTACTATACGGGTATCGAAGTAGCGCGCAATAACGGATCTGCCGACAGCACCTTCAGTATAGTAGCGCAGTTGACTCCATCTGACACCGTCTTTTACGATTACCAAACCCTCCCCGGTGTTTCGTATACGTATCGTGTGCGTCCGTTGTTCATTCCGCTTCAGGATCTGTATCAGGCTGTGCCGGCCGAAGTTGTTGGTACGGGCACGAAATTCTCTAAACCGCTTCCCATTTCCGACTTGCAGGTAAAGCATGAAGGACGTAACATCCGTCTGAACTGGACCGGAACCGATAGTCCAAGCGTGTTTAGCTATTTCGTATATAGAGGTACGTCGAAAGACAACCTATCGCGGGTGAGTGGAACGCTCCATGAAGCAACCACCTATCTCGACACAGCCGATGCCTTGAGTGGACGGACAGAGTATTTCTACAGCATACTGACCATGAGCCTGACGCAGGATACCAGTGAGCTGGCTCCACCCGTTTCCATTCGTCCGCTACGTTCCATTGAAACGACGTATCCAAAGACTGTAGAAGCGGCCTTGATCGACAAGGAGGCCTGGCTTAACTGGAATGACGTTCGGACAGAAGACAACATCCTGACTGGTTTCATCATTCAGCGAAAAAGTGAATCGAATGGTACGTTCCAGACGCTTACCCAGACGATACTCGACCAGCCTTCATTTACTGACACTACCCTTCGCGAAGGTCAGACGGTATGGTATCGGGTAGCGGCTGTTACGGCTTTTGGCGATACGACTACCTTTTCAGACGATGTAGAAATTAGTCTTCCCCTGCCCGAACCGGACCCGATCTTTACGTTCTACGTCCGCAACATTACGCAGGGCGTCGAAGTGAGCTGGCCCGGTATTGAGGATGGAAAGCGCGAAAAATATGGCATTTACCGTCGAGAAGCCAATACTGATACGTTCACGAAAATTGGCGAAGTCAACAGCCAAAGTACCCAGTTTCTGGACACCCAGGTTCGGGCGGGCACCAAGTACGTCTACTCTGTTACGTCCATCGAAGCGGCCAGTCGCGAGAGCAAACGCGTCAAATCGCAGGCTATCATTCGTGAATAAGTTCCACCGTCTGATTTTACCCTTGTAATGAAAAATATGTACTCTCTTTTTCGCTGCCTATTGTTGATCGTCAGTACGTTCGCTGCGCTGACCTTCACCAATTCAGCCGCTTACGCAATCGGCGACGTAGTGAAGTCGTCGGGAGCAGCTCCTACGATTACTAGCCATCCAGCCAGCAGCACTGTCTGCCCAGGTCAGCCTACTACGTTAAGCGTAGCCGCAACCGGCACCGCCCTGACGTACCAGTGGCGCAAAAACGGCACCAACCTCAACGGAGCAACAAGCGCATCTTACACCATCGCCACGGTTCTTCCCGAAGACGCCGGCAATTATGACGTGGTGGTGGGAAGCTCCACCGGACCGGCTACCAGTAACCCGGCCAGATTGACTGTTCGGCCCTACACGTTGCTCCCTACCCCTCCTGTGGGGCAGACGGTTACGGTTGGCAGTCCGGTCACTTTTTCCGCAGTAGCCACGGGCGACATCACCGGTTATCAATGGCTCAAAAATGATGTAGCTATTCCTGGCGCCACAAGCACAATATTTACGATACCCAGCGTGACCCTTGCGGATGCCGGGTCATATACAATTCGTGTGTTCGCCCCTTGTGGTGCGCAGACTGCCTGGCCGGTCGATCTTGTCGTCAACTCATCAGGCCCACCACCAACACCACCAGCGTCGATTACAATTACGGAGCATCCTACGTCACAAACCGGCTGCACCGGCGGTTCGATTACGTTTCGGGTGCGAGCACTGGGCGATAACATTTCGAGCATTCGGTGGCGTAAAAATGGAACGATCATACCCGGCTTGGCGAGTGGTGCAGCGTATACGATAGCCCCGCTCTCCAGCGCCGACGAGGGCGAGTATGACGTTGTTTTAACCAACGCGAGCGGATCAGTAACCAGCAGCAAAGCGACTTTAACTGTCCAACCGGGCGCATCGATTACCACCCATCCGGTTGGGCAAACAGTTTGCTTTGGCGGTTCTGCTACGTTTCGGGTAGTGGTATCGGGAAGCGCTACGGGTTATCAATGGCGCAAAAATGGCAATGCGATTCCCGGTGCTAGCAATGCTACGTATACCATTGCCAATGTTGGCAATACTGACATTGGGCAATATGATGTGCAGGTATTCTCCTGCGGTTCGCAAACCAGTAATTCCGCCAGTCTGGCGATAAAACTGCCTGTTACTATTACCAGTGTATCTGCGACTGAGGTCATCTGTGCGGGTGGCACGGCTTCATTTAACGTAACCGTATCGGGCAGTGTAACGGGTTTTCAATGGCGTAAAAACGGTGTTAATATACCGGGTGCAACCAGTAACCCGTATAACATACCCAATGCTACTGCCCAAAACGCTGGTAACTATGACGTGGTTGTCAGTGGCGAATGCGGTTCGGCAACCAGCTCCGTAGTGCCATTGAGCTTTCTACCATCGGCAACGATTACGGGCCAGCCTTCGGGCCAGACGGTCTGCTCGGGCAGTTCCGCTACGTTTCGGGTAACCGTTACGGGCGACGCTACCGGCTATCAGTGGCGTAAAAACGGAAGCGACATTCCCGGAGCTACTGATGCTACGTTCACCCTACCCAGCGTGGGCAGCAACGACGCAGGGCAGTACGATGTGCAGGTATTCTCCGCTTGCGGAACGTTGAGCAGCAACCCAGCCAGTCTGATAATCAAACCAGTAGTTACGATTACAGGTCAGCCCACGTCTCAGAGCATTTGTTCAGGTGGTTCGGTTACGTTTCGGGTAACGGCTTCGGGGGATATAACGGGCTATCAGTGGCGTAAAAATGGCACGGTCATACCGAATGCGACCAGTAATACGCTCACGATCAATGGCGTAGACAATACGTATAATGGCAATTATGATGTAATCGTCAGTGGCAGTTGTGGTAATGTGACTTCTGGCGCGGCAACCTTGGCTGTCAATGCCGTTTTTCAGCTTACTACGTCGGTTACGCCTGTTTCCTGTTTTCAGGGAAACAACGGACAGGCTAGTGTGACGGTCGTTGGAGGCTCGGGTAACTACACCTATCGCTGGAATAACAACGCGACTACGGCTACCATCAATGGGCTTACGGCTGGCACTTATTCGGTGGTTGTCACAGACGCGCTCGGTTGCTCGAAAGACGCCAGTGTAACCGTAAATCAACCGACCCAGTTGGTAACTACAACAAACAATACCGCTGTCAAGTGTTTTGGTGGTAATGATGGAACGGCCACTGTCACGGCTTCCGGCGGCACGTCACCTTACACGTATCGATGGAATACCGGCGCTACTACGTCTTCGATTTCAGGATTGGTGACGGGAACGTATCAGGTTACCGTTACGGATGGAAATGGTTGCCAGCAGACCAACTCGGTTACAATCAACCAGCCGACACAACTGGTGCTTACTACGTCAAATAGCGCTGTTAAATGCTTTGGTGGGAATGATGGTATTGCGACCGTCAACGCTAACGGAGGCTCTGCTTCTTACACGTACCGCTGGAGCACGGGTAGCACTACGTCTTCAATTTCAGGACTGACCACTGGAACGTATCAGGTTACGGTTACGGACGGCAATGGCTGTGCGCAAACAGCTAGTGTTCAGGTTGGTCAACCCGCTACGTTGCTCACCCTGGCGACCAGCACCACCGCAGCCAAATGCTTCAACAACCGCGACGGAGCAGCCAACGTAACCGCCACCGGCGGAGGAACAACTTACACCTACCAGTGGAATACCGGAGCCAACACCCCGGCCATCAGCGGACTGGCCGCAGGCGCTTACTCGGTGCAGGTTACTGACAACAATGGCTGCGTTAAATCCGCAAGCGTTGATATATCTCAGCCAACGCAGCTCGTACTTACTACGTCCAACACGGCGGTTAAATGTTTTGGGGGTGCTGATGGTACGGCTACGGTGACCGCTACGGGGAGCGTGGGCAACTACGTTTACAATTGGAGTAACGGCGCTACTACGTCCGCCATTACCAGTTTAACTGCGGGTATTTATTCGGTGCGGGTGACCGACGCCAACGGTTGTCAGCAAACCAGTTCGGTAGATGTTGCTCAACCCACCCGGTTGTTGTTGAGTCTGCAAAAAGACGATGTAAAATGTTTTGGGGGTAACGATGGCAAAGTAACTCCCACCGCTACGGGCGGAGTTGGCAACTACGCTTATGTGTGGAATACCGGAGCCACCACGCCTGTGTTGAGTGGTCTGGTGACTGGAACGTATCAGTTGACCATCACCGACGCAAACAGTTGTATACAAACAGCTAGCGTTCAGGTTGGTCAACCCGCTACGTTGCTCACCCTGGCGACCAGCACCACCGCAGCCAAATGCTTCAACAACCGCGACGGAGCGGCCAACGTAACCGCCACCGGTGGAGGGACTGCTTATACGTATCAATGGAATACCGGAGCCAACACCTTGGCCATCAGCGGACTGGCCGCTGGCGCTTACTCAGTGCAGGTTACGGATAACAATGGTTGCGTTAAATCTGCAAGCGTTGATATTACCCAACCTACCCAACTTGTACTTACTACGTCCAATTCTGCGGTCAAATGTTTTGGCGGTAGCGATGGCACGGCCGCTGTTATCGCCAGCGGTAGCGTGGGCAACTACGTCTACAACTGGAGCAATGGAGCCACTACGTCTGCCATCGCCAGTCTGACAGCAGGTAGCTATTCGGTACGGGTGAGTGATGCCAATGGGTGTTTGCAAACCAGTTCTGTCGACGTCGCTCAACCTACCCGGTTGGTGCTAAGTCTGCAAAAAGACGATGTGAAATGCTTTGGGGGTAACGATGGCAAAGTAACTCCCACCGCTACGGGCGGAGTTGGCAACTACGCTTATGTGTGGAACACGGGGGCTACTACGCCTGTGGTAAGTGGTCTGGTAACCGGAACGTATCAGTTGACCATCACCGACGCAAATAGTTGTGTACAAACAGCTTTCGTTCAGGTTGACCAACCTACTGCCGTCTCACTTAGTATCACCAGCACAGCCGCCAAATGTTTCCAGAGTCGCGACGGAGTAGCTACGGTGACTGCTACCGGCGGTGTCGGCAACTATACGTATCGCTGGACCAGTGGCGCTACTAGCCCCAGTGCTACTGTCATGGCTGGTACGTATTCCGTAGACGTATCCGATGCGAACGGTTGCACGAAAACGGCTAGCACAGAGGTTACTCAACCGGCATCGATTACGCTTACAACTAATCTTACGGCTGCCAAATGTTTCAACAGTAGTGACGGCAGCGTAACGGTATCGGCCACTGGCGGAGTCGGCACCTATACGTATCGCTGGAGCAATGGCGGCACTACGCCCGCCCTGACTGGAATTAAGGCCGGTACCTATTCGGTTGACGTAACAGATGCGAATAGCTGCGTAAAAACGGCTAGTATCGACATCACCCAACCCACCCAACTGGTACTCACTACGTCAAACACCGCCGTGAAATGCTTCGGCGGGAATACAGGAACGGCCGCTGTTACTGCCAGCGGCAGCGTAGGGAACTATACGTATAGCTGGAATACGGGCGCTACTACGTCTGCAATTGCCAGTCTGACCGCTGGTAACTACGAGGTAACCGTGACCGACGATAATAGCTGTCAGCAGAAATCCAGTGTTGAAGTAAAACAGCCAACGCAGCTTCTGTTTACACTAGAGAAAGAAAA
The DNA here is from genome assembly GCF_054778555.1 of Spirosoma flavus. Taxonomy (NCBI): domain Bacteria; kingdom Pseudomonadati; phylum Bacteroidota; class Cytophagia; order Cytophagales; family Cytophagaceae; genus Spirosoma; species Spirosoma flavus. The sequence continues at coordinate 63,611 of NZ_BAAGZL010000002.1, read as the reverse complement.
TGTCAAGTGCTTCGGCGGTAGCGACGGAAAAGTTTCGCTCAATGCAACGGGCGGTGTAGCCGGTTATCAGGTTCTTGTCAACGGAAATTCAACAGCCTTTACGGGTGGTGGTCAACACGTACAAACCGGTTTGACTCCGGCTTCTTACCAGTTGGCGGTTACGGATGCGAACGCCTGTCAGACAACTGCGCAAACGGTTGTCATCGAGCAGCCAAAACAAGCTCTGGCCGTAACACTCGTAAAAGCAACCGATCCGCGTGGTTTCGGTTTGACTGATGGATCGATCAGTGTAGCAATTGCGGGAGGAACTCCGCAGTACCAGACCAGTTGGAAAAATGGCACAGGGGCAAGCGTTGGAGCGGGTCAATCTACGAATGGAGGCTCGGCCAATGAGCTAACCCAGCTCGGCGATGAAACGTACACGCTAACCATTCAGGACGCTAATTACAGCCTGGCAACGCAGAAAGAAGGTTGCACGGCAACGATTACCCAGCGACTCAAGCAGCCACCTAAACTCACGCTTTCGCTGAAAACGACGCAGCCTGTTTCCTGCTTTGGCCGAAAAGACGCCCAGATTCTGGCCACTGCTGATGGTGGCGTACCTATGAGCACGGCGGATAAGTACACGTTTAAATGGATGCAGCAAACTGGTGGTACGTATACGTCCCTTACCCTTACTGGTTCAACGATTCAGAACCTGCCAGCCGGAAATTACCGCTGTATTGTAACGGACAAGAACGACATTACTCAGCAAACCGACCTGATACTCACCGAACCCACCAAACTAGTTGCCAGTACGTCGGGGGTTACCAACAACCTATGCTACAACGACCAGAAAGGAACGGCGGCAATTCAGATGCAGGGTGGCACGCAACCTTATCGCGTCGACTGGAGCAATGGCGCGTCGGGGCAATCGCTCAATAACCTGCGCGCAGGGCGGTATCTGGCTATCGTCAGTGATCAGAATGGCTGTTCGGCCGAAGTATCGGTGAAAATTCAGGAGCCAACGGCGCTGGAAGTATCAGTGCTGAAAAAGCTAAACCCCACCTGCGACGCTAAGTGCGACGGTAGTATTCAGACAACGGCAAAAGGTGGAATGCTGCCCTATGCGTATAGCTGGAACAACGGCCAGACTGCTACGTCGTTAACGAACCTCTGCGGAGGCAACTACACCTTAACGGTGAAGGATGCCAATGGATGCCAAGTTGCGACACCAGCGGTTCAACTCGTTACGCCAGCACCGAAGAAGCTGAACGTATCGGCCGATCGTACCCTTTGCGAAGGGCAGACGTTACAGCTCGACGCCACGCAGCCGGGTACCAATACGTATAAATGGACGTTACCAGTTGGCGGCACCTCCACCACTCCGCAACAGACCATAACCCAAGCTGGTCAGTACGTTGTTTCGGTAACCGACAGCGCTGGCTGTTCGGCCCAAAACAGCTTCACCATCCGGGTTACCCCTATGGCGACTCAACTTACATTTCTTATTGCCAGTCAAGGCGTTGTCAACGATACAATTGTTGTCGTAAACGTCAGTTCAGGCAGTACGCAATTCGAATGGTTGGTGCCGCCCTCAGCTCGTGTACTCAGCAAAACAGATACACGCCTGACATTCATTTGTCCACAACCGGGCGCTTATAAGGTAGGACTGCGTGGCTCGAATGGCACTTGTGAAGCAGAAGTTTACAAGACCATTACCATAAAGCCAGCGGCTGGACGGCAGGCTGCTTTTGCCGAAGCAACGGCTACGGCTCTCGTCGTGTATCCAAACCCCAGCGCCGGACAATTCAGAGTACAGATTGACTTTGGCGTGCCAACTACGGCTAGTTTATCACTCATTGACATCCGGTCGGGTCTGCCTCTGTACACCACTCAACTGGCCGGTCAGTCGAGTTACGACCAACCGGTTGATGTACCTGACCTACCGACCGGAACTTACATTGTGCAAATCAATACCAGCACACAGCAACTCAGTAAACGTATCATCGTTACCCGCTAGATTTATAGTATATGAAATCATCCCTAGGCTTCTGGCTCCTGAGCCTGGCCAGTTTTGCCAGCAGTGGCTGCTATCGGGAAGTAAGTATTCCCGTCAAAACCGATTTTACCATGAAAGCGGTTAATGACAATTTTACCCCCCCGGCCTCGATCCAGTTTACCAACCTCACATCCGGGGCCGATACGTATCAGTGGACGTTTCAGGGCGGAACACCCGCGACGTCTACCGATAAGATACCCCCTGCGGTCAAATACACGACCAGCGGTACGTATACGGTTAAGTTGGTCGCGTCTAACGTAGATGGCGAGAAGGAGACGAAGGAGATGACGCTCAAGATCGGCGACAAGCTGGTGCCTGCGTTTCAGGCTGAAGTCGTCGATAACTTATTTCCACCTGTTACGCTAAAATGGAAAAACCTGTCGGCCGGGGGCGACCGGCTGGAATGGACGTTTGAAGGTGGTTCGCCCGCTACGTCGACCGATGCCAATCCGAGCGTGGTATTTGCTACGCCCGGTCCGCATAAAGTGTCACTCAAACTTTTCTATGGCAGTTTCTCCCAGCAAAAAGACACGACCATTGTGGTCGATAAGGAACTGGCCCCTGCCTTCAACTATCAGTTGTCGCCCGAAGATTATGATGAAGAAGCGCCTTTAACTTTAACCACTCAAAATCAGACTATTGGGGGTGTTACGTATGCGTGGTCAGCGGAGGGCGGAACGGTTACGACACCAACCGGCAAGGAAACATCCATTACGTTTCAGACAGAAGGTACGTATACGATTAAACTCGAAGCCAGCAATTCGAAGAAAAATCAATCGGTTACCCGGACGATTGTGGTCAAGCCAAACCGGAATCTTTACGTACTGACCGACGTAAAATTGGGCATCAATTCAGCCCAGAAAGAAATAGGCAGTTTTTTGTCGACGTCTCAAAACCGGGTTTTTAAATCAAGTGACGTACTGACGGCCAAGGAAGGAGCCGCTATCGACATCGTCTTTATGGGGCTGAATTCATCGTTCACGTATAACCGATTCGTATCTCCCACCGAAGCGGGTAGTTTGACATTCGATGATATTCCCGGTGCGCAACCCGTGCGTTTTGTGAACGTACTAGAAAACTGCCAGACCTGTCCTGCGGTTTCAGCCGCCCAATTCGATCAGCTGACAGACGATTCCTGGTTGAAGACGCTGACAATACCAGAACCTGATGAAACGGTTGGCTTTTCCGACAAAAAAGTACCCCGGTTGATTCTTTTCCAAACCCAGAATGGCCGTAAGGGTATTATTCAGATCACGCGCTTTGTTGGGGCCGGAGACGCTTCATACATTCTGTGTACGATCAAAGTGATGAAACAATCCCGCTAAGGATATTCGCTGTTTAGCGAGCAAATGGCCGTTCAGCCGACCATTCTGTTAATAGTTGTAAGGGTGAATGACAGCTTAATTTTCTATCGAAGCCCATGGCGTCAATAAGAAATTAAGCTGTCATTCACCCTTACAACTTTTTGTTACCTGTAGTCTTTTAACGTCCACAGATTCCTTTGAAATCACAATATTGGCACGTTTCGATCTGATCGGTTTTTTGGAAAGGCAGATTTGGGTCAAGCAGTTGACGTATCAATTCCTGGAGTATCCGTTCGGAGTTACGAATATACTGTTCTGGTTCGTCGTTGTCGCCGAACCGAACGGGGTTCGATTTAAAACCGCCATTCACATCCCGAAACGAATAAAAACCCGCTTCAACCGGCAGTCCTGCCGCCGGAAAAATATTCCGTTTAGCCCTATCGCGGGGTAGCCCGCCATACTCGCTGATGTTTTTCAGCGCCAGATAGCGATACAGCCACAGTTGACGCATTTTGCTGTACGTATCACTGCCATCAACGAGCAGCTTTTCGTCCAGATCAGGTGGAGTTTTTTCCTGAAGGTTAACCTTTCCCGTTTTGTAATCGACAATACGTATCTGCCCTCCATACCGCTCAATTCGGTCAACTTTTCCGGCGATACGTATCCTAACCTGCTCACGGCCAGCTATAGGAACCGTCAGATACGTTTCAAGCGTCTGTTCCGTTCCTATCACCGTCAGTCCCTCCAGCCGATTCTGCTCCCGCTGAAAATCAAGCATTAATTTCTGCGCCATCTCATACAGCAGCAGGTTCATGCCCGATTCAATGACGCGCCCTTTCATGGTGCGGGCAAATTCCTCATTGAGAAGGTCGCGAATAATGGATTCGTTGATGGGCAACTCTTTGAGCCGGTATTCCAGGTCGAGCCGTTCCATGACTTTATGGAGCCAACTCCCGAATTCAGCGGCACCCATTTTCTCCTCAATGTCTTCTTCCTCACCGATATTGACAATCTGGCTGAAATAAAACCGCATTGAGCAACTGACAAATTGATTCAGGTAAGACGGATACAGCCCTTTCGTCGTCAGCAGCTCAATGAGTTTCTTGCGTATACTTTCGGTTTTCGGAACACTTAGTTCGGTGAGGGGCTTTGCGTTGTCGGAATGACCAAATCGAACGATAGGATTGGTCAGTTTAATAGGCTGATCTTTAATTAATTCAGCCTCAGCATATTTGCCATCCTTTCGCAGTTTACTTTTTTGATCTTTAGCCTTTTGTTCCGCTTGTTTAACCAGCTCATGTTCTATTTGCCGGATAAAGCGGCTGGGTTCGCCTTTGCTGTTTCCATACGCATCCGTGGCCGTGGTATACAACAGCACGATTTCGCTCGCTCGCTGGAGAAGTCGATAGAAATGATACGCCATCACAGCTTCCTGCTCACGATACGTCGGCAGCTTTAGTTCAGTAGCTATATCAAACGGAATCAGCGAATTAAGTTTTTTGGCCTGCGGCAGAATGCCTTCATTGACCGACAAAACAATAACCCGCTCGAAGTCAAGTGCCCGCGTCTCCAGCATCCCCATAACCTGCAGCTGACTTTTGCCTTCGCTCGTAAACGGAATAGTCGTCTGACGTATTAATTCGTACAGAAATTGCCGCAGACTACGTACCGTAACCTGAGCAGTGGACTGGGCTTCACCGTTACGCATTCGCTGTCCAATGCCCTCTCCCCCACGCCCCAGCGTCGATTCCAGTTGCTTGAGGAGGGTAAAAAACAGGTAGAGATATTCTATTTCAATGGCATCCTGACTGGTGCGATACACATCACGCAGGAATTCAATCAGGTCGTAAAACGACTGGATCGCCATCATTGGCTCGTCGTTGGGCCAGCGTGTAAATAGCGTTCTAACCAGCGGATCGTTCTGTCCCAGTTCCCACAGTTCGTGTTCTGTCAGGTAGACACGCTGCTGCTGCACAATGTCTTTCGCAATCCACTGAAATAGTGGTTCAGGGGGTAAAACGATACCGTCGTCAGTAAGCGCACCCGGCCACATAAGGCCTTTGATACGTTCATATTGCTTCAAAAACGGGTGATTCAGCAATTTCACTACGTGCCGATGGTGGAATTTCGGCACCCGAACATCACGCCCGTCTTTTGCCCGGAACTCATGCACGGTACGTTGCATCTCGAACAACGTATCGACCAGCGTAAACAACAGCGACGAACGTAGCGAAAGGCCCATCGTTACGTTCAGATCCGTTACGTTCTCATCCAGCGCGTACAGCACTGGCACCAGCAACGTTTCATCGGCCAGCACAATGGCAGTCTTGGGACGTGGCGATTGAGGAACTCCTTCTGCCCTCTGTCCTTCACCCTGCCACTCACTGAATATTTTTCCCGCCACTTTCGCCTGCAAACTAGCGTTCGAAACCCCGATTACGCGGATATTTTTTTCCGTGCCCAGCAGGTTGTTCGAGAGTTGAGCGAGGTCGGTTTGGTTTTTCTTTGTAAAAAACCAGCCATTATTCCGGTATCGACGCAGGAATTCGCCAGCCTCCTGCCCTGTATCCTGAACGTAGTACTGATCGGCGTCCCAGATAAGTTCAGCTTTATTTGCTTCTATTAACACTCGGATAATGTGCTCCTCAGCACGGCTCAGGGCGTTAAATCCGACAAAATAAATACGTTCGTAAGCCCAGTTATCCCGAATTTGCGTATCAACGTTCTGAGCCAGCAATCGATACGCCATCCCACGATACGCTAAGCCCTGATCGGCTAATCGTCGGTGCAGGGTTTTGTAGGCCGTATGCAGATTTTCGAAAAGTTTGAAATAACGGGTGGTGCCTGGTGTTTCTACAATCGGTTTCGACGACGGCTGGTTGACCTGCCAGCGTTCGAGTGCTTTGGCCGCCGTCAGGTAACTGAATAGTTCGCTAGGTTCGATGAGATACTGATCAATCCGGTCAAAATCAGCGACTAAGACCGATGCCCAGCCAATAAATTGTTCAAATTCGACACTCGGGTCGATTTCCCTGAATACTTCATATAACTCGAACAGCAGGCTAACCGAGTCAATCAATTGCACACCCGCTGCCTGCGTAATGAAATCGTCGACAGCCAGCGCGTGCGGGGCCAGAAAAGGGCGATCAGAAAGGGCAGCCAGCTCATCGAGAAACACAGACACCGCCCGTCGGGTTGGCAAAATGACCCAGACATCGCGCAGGCTGGGACCGTGTGTTTTGTAAATCTGTTGAGCCGTTTGCTGAAGAAATGTCATTAGGTGACTGGCACTATAGTAATCAGTAAAGGTAACCCTTTCTTGGGAATGGTTTATGAGTTATCATCCTGCGCATCCACCGAAATTTTCGTGGCCTGCTCGCTCCAGATTTTGATGGTTTGCTGATAGGTTAAAATCTTTTGCTGCATCGTGTCGATTGTGGCCTGTGTAAACGGTAATCTTAATGGAGGATTCTCGTCGCTGGCTACCGTGACGATGATTTGAGCTACTTTACCTGGGTCGCCATCCTGTTTACCATCGAGCCGTTTACTGGTCTGTCGAAAATCGGTGAGCAGCGAGTAGTAATCGGCAATTCTTCGTTGCGCAAACACTACGGAACGGCCAAAAAAATCGGTTCGTAATGGCCCCGGCTCCACAAGCATTACGTTAATGCCGAATTGACTAACCTCCTGACTCAACGCTTCGCTTAACCCTTCTAAAGCAAATTTACTGGCTGCATAAATCCCTCCACCAGCACCAGCCGCCAAACCAACGCGCGACGATAATTGAATGATCAGACCATAACCTTGCCGGCGCATAATTGGTAATACCGCTTGTGTCAATTTCCAGACCCCAACCACATTTACCTCGAACTGATCCCGTAGTTCACTTTCACTTACTTCCTCTACCAGGCCCATCAACCCGTAGCCGGCGTTATTGACCAGCACATCTATGCGGCCAAACTGTAGCTGAATCTGATCAATAAGCTGCGTGAGTTGGTCTGTCTTACGTAGATCGAGCAGAAAAACCTGACTTCTGTCCGGAAACTCTACTTCAAAACGCCGTTTGTCACTCTCATTACGAACGGTACCAACGATAATGTGCCCAGCCTGATAAATAGCTTTAGCTAATTCTTTCCCCAATCCACTTGAAACACCCGTTACAAGCCATACTTTTGATTTATTCATCGTATGCAGTTGTTTTAATTCAGCTGCAAACTTAGGGCGTTGCCATGCTGTTGGGTGATACAGCTAAAATTGTCAGTAGGTATTAAAAAGTAAGCTATGCGAAAGGAAACATCCACAAATTGGCTCAATGAGCATAAAATAAAGGCAAGTTGCGGCATGGCTTACACGCTTTCGCTGATTGGCGGTAGGTGGAAACCCGCGATTTTGTGGCAGCTGGTAAAGAATCGAAATCGTTATAATGAACTGCGAAAAAGCATCCCGGACGTTACAGAACGTATTTTAATTACTCAGTTGAGAGAATTGGAGCGCGATGGGCTAATAAAACGAACAGTTTTTGCAGAAGTCCCGCTTCGCGTTGAGTACGAGTTAACGGAATTAGGACAATCTACTGAAACCATCTTAAACTTACTTTCAGATTGGGGAGATGCCAATCGAAATTAAAACAAGATGCTTTCCAGGCAAATCATTTTAGCCGCGTTGGCTCATAATTCAACGTAGCACCGGCACCTTTCTTTAGTATTACACCAGCCGAATCCCCCCTTCCTCAATCGTAATCTTTCGCTCTCTGTACAACGTACCGATAGCTTTTTTAAACGTCTTTTTACTCATTTCCAACGCCTTGTAGATGGCTTCGGGCGGGCTGTTATCCGTGAGGGGCAAAAAACCCTTTTCGGCTTTTAACGTAACAAGAATACGTTGGGCGTTCGGCTCAACATTTTCGAAACCACTACGTTGCAGACTCACATCCACCCGATTATCGTCGCGAATGTTTTTGATATAGCCGATAATCGGGTCGCCGGGACGTAGTGTCCGAAAAATTTCGTTGGCGTAAATCAGACCTTTGTAGCGATTGTTGATGATAACGTTCATGCCGAGGTCGGTACGTTCGTAAGCCAGTAATCGTACTTCATCACCAACCTGTAAATCGCGCACATCGGGGTCCATAAATCGGTTCAACTTGCTGGAGGCCACCAGCCGATTGGTACGTTCATCAAGATACGTAAACACTACGTACCATTTACCCACTTCCATCGGGTAAGCCTGCTCGCGGTGGGGCACCAGCAAATCTTTTTCAAGTCCCCAATCCAGAAAGGCACCGGCGCTGGTCACGGCGACAACCTGCAAACTACCGAATTCATCCCGCTGAATGGCAGGCGTTAACGTAGTAGCAATGGGCCGATCTTCCGAGTCCGTATAGATAAATACGTCGATGTCGTCGTCGATCTCCAACGTATCAGGTACGTACTTGTTAGGAAGCAATACGTCATTGTCATAATCATCCGAACGCCGGTCCGACAGGTCGCCGAGAAAAAAACCTACGCTGGTTTCGCGTAGTGCGGTCAGGGTGTTAATGCGTCCAATTTCAATCATACTATCGTAATCTATCGACTCCGGTTTCGAAGGCGAAATTAGGTATTTTCAGTTAGTATACTCTGCCTACATAGCCGTTCAGGCAGTGATTCGGGAATTCATTGTCTAGGCCGTAGAATTAATGTAGCTTTGAGTATGCTTTTCCGGTACGTTGTTCGACCATGAAATTACCTGTTTATTCCCGGTACGACCATCTCTTACAACTCATCGTACTACCCCTGTACATTTCTGTTCTCAACTGGCTCCTGATCCGGGAAGCCTATTGGGAAAGCTGGACTACGTTTGGACTGGCTACAGGTATTTCGTTGATCGATGCGTTTTTTGCCTGGTACGTCAACAATGGTATCGCACTGAAAATGAATCAGATGCATCCAGATCCACAGCAGTACGTGCTTCGGGCGTTTCGGCGATTTTTGTTTACAAGCATTAGTTCATCGCTCCATGTCACGGTGCTGTTTTTCATTTACTGGTTTATCCATCTGAAGGGTTTTGAACCCGAACTGCCCCGTTTAGGACTGGCGGTTCTATTTACGATTGTTATTGTGGCGGTTGTTGTCGTTACGTATGAGAGTATCGACAGTTTTGGGTATTGGCAGAAGTCTCAGCGAGAAATTGACACGCTCACGAAAGCGCAGATGCAGGCTGAATTGAATGCGTTACGTCAGCAGGTCAATCCGCATTTTCTGTTCAACAGCCTGAATTCGCTGATTACCCTCATTGGTGAAAATCCGCAGCAGGCCGAAACTTTTGCCGAAGAACTTAGCTCGGTGTATCGTTACCTGCTCCGTAGCAACGACAATCCGCTCACCCCCCTTTCCAACGAACTCGAATTTCTTCAATCGTATTATCACTTGCTCAAAACCCGTCATGGTGAGGCTCTTTCGCTGGAAACGCACATTTGTCCCGGCTCCGTGACAAAACAATTGCCTCCTCTGACGCTTCAGTTGCTGATCGAAAATGCCGTGAAACACAATATTATTTTACCTGATCAACCGCTTACGATTACGCTAAACACAACTGACAATCAGCTAGTTGTTATCAACAATCTGCAACGCAAAGCTAGCCGTTCCTTCTCGAACGGAGTCGGTCTCAGCAATATTCTGAGCAAGTATCGGATGATGGGCCAACCCGTTCCTGTAATTGAGGACGATGGCCGGGAGTTTCGCGTTACGTTGCCGCTGGTTTAAATTAACGGAGATTGCATGGGGCAGCAGCGCGATTAAATACATTATCCCTGACTCCCCTCAATCCCTGCTATTCCCCGCTTTATTTGCATAATTTTGGGTCGAACAAAACCCCTTTGCGGGCAAATCAGTTATTAACGTATAGCCACCCGGTAGGTGTCCGGTTTGGGCTCAACCCGTATTAATGCCGCCTTCTACAACCAACTCTACCAACTCATCCCGAGGTCGTCCTGTGCTGACCCGGTCGTTCGACCAGTTTTTTATGAACGTGGCCGACGTAGCTTCTTTTGTCGGGCGTTTTTTTCGGGAAGCTTTCGTGCCGCCCTATGAATTCAAGGAAATTGTCCGACAGTGTTACGAAGTCGGTTATCGGTCGCTGCTGCTCATTTCAACGACGGGCTTCATTACGGGTATGGTATTCACGAACCAGTCGCGGCCGTCGCTGGCTGAGTTTGGCGCTACGTCCTGGCTACCGTCGCTGATTGCCATCGCCATTGTACGGGCACTGGGCCCACTCGTTACGGCGCTTATTGCCGCCGGTAAAGTGGGGTCGAGTATCGGTGCTGAAATCGGTTCCATGAACGTAACGGAACAAATCGACGCCATGGAAGTATCAGGCACAGATCCGTTTAAGTTCTTGGTTGTCAGCCGGGTTATTGCTACGTCGTTTACCATTCCACTCCTGACCATGTACACGGTGTTTGTGGCGCTGATGGGTGCCTATCTCAATGTAAGCGTCAATGAGCAGACTAGTTTTACGTCGTATATCCAGGAGGTTTTCGGGGCCATTACGTATCTGGACATTTTTTCGTCGGTACTGAAATCCATTGTGTTTGGTTTTACCATCGGCATGGTTGGCTGCTACAAAGGGTATCACTCATCGAAAGGCACAGAAGGCGTTGGAAAAGCGGCTAATGCATCGGTGGTAACGGCTATGTTTTTAGTATTTATCGAAGAACTTATCTCCTTACAGATTGTCAGTGCCCTGCGCTAAACCAGGCAATCAGTTGATTATCCATGAAATCAAAAGAGACAAACGAAACCGTTATCAGCATCAAAGGATTACGTAAATCTTTTGGCGATTTGCACGTATTACGGGGCGTTAATCTGGAGGTAAATCGGGGCGAAAACGTAGTGGTGCTGGGCCGCTCAGGAACAGGAAAATCTGTACTGATCAAAATTATGGTTGGCCTGCTCAAACCCGATGCCGGCAAGGTAATTGTGCTGGGGCATGACGTGGAGCAGCTACGCGGCAAAGAACTCGACGAATTTAGGCAAAAGGTAGGCTTCTCGTTTCAAAGTAGTGCGCTTTACGATAGCATGAGTATCCGCGAAAATCTGGAATTTCCACTGGTACGTAACATTCGGAACCTCAGCCGGGCCGAAATCAATAAGGCGGTTGAGAAGGCGCTGAGCGATGTGGGATTGTCGCAGACCATTAATCAGATGCCCGCCGAATTATCGGGAGGTCAGCGGAAACGTATCGGCATCGCCCGGACCCTGATTCTGAAGCCAGAAATTATGCTTTACGATGAGCCAACAGCAGGACTTGACCCAATCACGAGCGTTGAGATTAACAATCTGATTAACGATGTCCGTGAACGCCTGGGTGCTACGTCGATTATCATTACGCACGACTTAACCTGCGCCAAAACCACCGGTGACCGCATTGCGATGCTGCTCGACGGTAAGTTTGAGCGCGTCGGTACGTTCGAAGAAGTCTTCAAAGACCCAGAAGAACGTATCCAGCAGTTTTACAATTATAACTTTGTCGATGAACGATGACCGCTCTGCTTTCGCACTCAATCATTGCTGGTATCAACAAACCGTTCATCTCTTATTATTCATCAAAACTTTCAGGTTGCTGATGCGTTTAATGGATTGATTGACAACGTAGCAGCATCAATTAGGTTCGTGAGCTGAATACGTATGCGCTCTACCGGCAGCTATCGACCACCAATTAACTATGAATACCGAATCAACTAAACGTTCTGTTATCGTCGGCGTCTTTGTGGTGCTGGCTCTGATTATATTTCTGGCGGGTGTTTTTGTGCTGGGCGGTCAGCAGAAACGCTTTACCAGCAGCATCCGTGTAATTGCTCTTTTTAAAGACGTTGGCGGTCTGAAAGCAGGAAACAACGTCTGGTTTTCAGGCGTAAAAATTGGCACAGTGAAACGTATCAGCATCTACAGCAATGAGCAGGTAGAGGTGGATATGAACATTGAGGAAAGCTCAAAGCAATACATTCGGAATGATGCTACCGCTACTATTGGCTCTGATGGGCTAATTGGTAACAAAATCGTTGTGCTCACAGGTGGAACAAACAACCACCCTGAAATAGAAGACGGCGACAAATTAAAAACAACCGAAGCCCTTAGTTCTGACCAGATTATGGCTACGCTGCAGGAAAACAACAACAACCTGCTACGTGTCACCAACGATTTTAAAGAACTGGTGGGCAATCTTCGGAAAGGGAAAGGCACGGTGGGAGCCGTTCTGACAGACTCTATGGTGGCTTTGAATTTTAAGAGGGCTATGCAAAATCTGGAGAAGGCCTCTGAAAATACTACGCGAATGACTAGTTCGGTTTCGCAGTTTGCGTCTAAACTAAACACCAAAGGCACACTGGCTAACGAACTCGTGACCGATACAACCATTTTCCGGCGATTAAGCCAGTCGGCGAATCAATTTGCAGTAACCGCCAAATCGGCAGACAAAGCGGTTAATACGTTGAACCAGACAACCGACAACCTTCAGCGAGCATCGGAAAAACTGAATAACACCAACAGTCCGCTCGGTGTATTGCTGACGGATCAGGAAACGGCCAATAACCTGCGTTCTACGCTACGCAACCTAAACCGGGGAACGGCGCTGTTAAATGAAGATCTAAAAGCAGCCCAAAGTAACTTTCTGCTACGTGGTTATTTTAAGAAACAATCCAAAGCTGAGGCCAAGCGAATTGCCGATAGTACGGCAGCTGCGAATAAGGTCAATCAATAACGACCATTGCCAGCCCAGTTGTTAGCCGTCGTTAATCAGTCAAAAATTTAAATTTACGGCCTTGATACTGTGGAGACTGCATTGTTTTTCTTAACAACTTAAATGACTCGTAAGGGCCATTGGCGGCTGTCAGGTTGATAAGCCAGGGAGGCAGACTACCGCCGGGATTCAACCGACAATGGTAATCGATTTTTAACTCCTGGTTTGGCAGCGGTTGCACTTCCCAGACAGCCAACCAATCAACGACACGAACAGCGTGCGGCTGAGGAGGTACTTCATCGGCAACTTTATTGATCTGAATCCGTAAAACGCGCGTGCCTGGGTCCTGAGAAAAAGTCAATCTAACGTTCATATCCCGATTTTCGACCGGCCACGGCAACTCCGTTTCAATATAATAATAGATCTCTGCCTCACTAACCCGACGTAAAAGTCGGGTTGTTTTTGTCTTGTACATCAACCGTGGGTAATTCTCAACATCTGACAGCATTGCCACTAGTGACGATAAAGTCCCCTGGAAGGTCGATTGCGCCCGTAACTCTTTCAATCGATTACCTATCAGGTTACGAGAGTAAATGCGGATTCCGTCCTTATCTTTCTCCAGATGCCAGTCACCCGAAATCTGCGAGCAGCCAATTCTGTTTATTCCTACTAAAGCAACAATCAGCAATACGATTTGACGCATTCATTCTAGTTTTTAGTGTGACAATCGCTTCCTTCAACGGTGAAAGCTGCAACTTCACCGAACTTAATTAACTACTCAGCATAACTACCTACCCAGAAGTACATAATTTCCCAAAACTTCCCTTTCGTGGGGCAGTTTCTTACGGCAGGCATCTAATGGCGTATTTGTACTGTATCAGAGGAATTACCCAACGTAGCACGGCCCCGAAAGATGTTTCTTTCGGGGCCGTGCTACGTTGGGGGTATATGAAGTAGGATGTAAGATGTATAAGGGCTACCGATTGGCGACTAACTATATTTCCTACATCCTATATCATACATCATTTAACCTTTATTCTGGTTCAATTCGCGCTCTTCGTAGGCCAGATTATACTGTTTCAATACGTCGGCTGGAACGCCATCCCACTGATTTGGTACGTTACCAACGTAGCCCAGGTCCTTAACGCCAATCTGGCTGGTATAAAAGCCTGATGCTGTCATGTTGCGCATCATGCTGAAAAAAGCTGCGCCCTGCGTCATATCAGGTTTTGCCTTACCTGGATACGCAATTTGCTCGACCAGCTCAATTTGCTGCGCTTTGGTGCACAGAACGAATTGCTTACCATAAAGTTTTACACTCGTGTTGTCGAGCCAGCGGATTCCCCCGCGCATCGGCGTCTGGTTTCGTGGCTGATCTTTCATCATGAACTCGATGAACGCTGGCACACCCGCCTGCGACGCGCTGCCAGACCGTTCGTCGGCCGGAATGATAATATCTGACAAAACCGTTACAGTCTGCAATTCATGGGGAGTAAAGAACTTTTCCGCATGTAATTTGGCGTCGCGCTCGGCTTCAAACTTCTGCCGCCCACCCGGAATTTTTAAGGGTTTGGGCTCTGGTGGTTCGGGAACCGCGGCTTCAACGGGCGTTACGGCCAGGCCAAAACCGGTCAGGGAAAGGGCTTTTAAGGTGTCTCTTCGTTTCATAGTTCGTAGAGGCTTCGCGTTCCGGATTGTGCCGGTCATCGTCTGCTTCATCTAAAAGAAAAACGATGACCAGAACTACCGAAACGTAGCGTTAAATATTCTTTTGTTTAACCTGGTCAATTAAATATTCGGATGTACGCATCGACGAAGCCAGAATGGTCCACGTTACGTTCTTATCACCCTGCGATGGGAACGGTGCCGCATCGACCACAAACAGGTTTTTCACATCGTGCGCCTGTTGGTATTTGTTCAGAACCGAGGTTTTTGGATCGTTACCCATCCGCGCGGTGCCCACTTCGTGAATAATCTGACCAGGAAGCGCCAGACCGTAGTTATTGGACGCATCCGGCTTGTTGCCCAGCGCAATACCACCCATCGAATGAATAATTTCTTCGAAGGTATCCTGCATGTGCTTGGCCTGCTTAATTTCGTATTCCGACCACTTGTAATTGAAACGTAGCACTGGAATACCGTATTTATCCACTACGTTCGGATCGATTTCACAATAGTTACTTTCGAGCGGAACAGGTTCACCACGACCGGCCATACCAACATAAGCGCCGTAGAAACGACGATAATCGTCTTTCAGGCTGGCTCCGTAACCACCACCCGGTTTCAGTTTGCCATCCCGACCCGGAATCATGCCGTTCATATCTTCGATACCCCACCCGAATCCGTAAGCAGGCATTCCCATACCGCCCCAGTATTCAATGTGATAGCCACGCGGGAAATCCAGTTTTTTGTTGTCGAGCCACCAGGGCGTGAATACGTGCATGCCGCCAACGCCATCTTCGTTATAGCGTTTACGGTCCATCAGCGCCGGAACAAATGCCGAACGCGACGCTCCCGTTGAGTCGTTAATATATTTTCCAACCACGCCACTGCTATTAGCAAGCCCGTTCTGGAAACGACTTGATTTGGAATTGAGCAGCAATCGGGCGGTTTCGCCAGCACTGGCGGCCAGTATTACGGTTTTAGCTTTAACGGTGATTTCCTGCAAAGTTTGCGTATTGACGTAGCTGACGCCCGTTGCCAAACCGGTTGCCGGATCGGTTATGACTTCGCGAACCATAGCGCCGTTGATGAGCGTTACGTTGCCTGTTGCCATAGCAGGTTTCACCAGTACCGACGACGACGAAAAGTCGGCATACGCCTGACAGGCACGACCGCACTGACTGCAATAGAAACACTGACCACGCTCATTATTAATGGGTTTGGTCAGAATAGACAACCGCGACGGTATCACCGGGATACCGATGCTACGTGCCCCCTTCCGAATCATCAGCTCGTGCAGACGTGGTTTGGGTGGAGGCAAAAAGATACCGTCTGGTTCAGAAGGCATATTTTCGACAGAGCCGAAAACACCAATGAGCTTGTCCACACGGTCGTAGAATGGCTTGATGTCGTCGTAACCGATTGGCCAGTCTTCGCCCACGCCCGTCATGCTTTTCCGACGAAAATCATCGGGTGCGAAGCGTAGTGAAATACGTCCCCAGTGGTTAGTTCGTCCGCCGAGCATCCGTGACCGAAACCACATGAAGTTGGAGCCTTTCGCGTTCGTATAGGGTTCGCCTTCGATATCCCAGCCGCCCCAGGCCGCGTCGAAATCGCCGAACGCACGGGTAGTTCCCGCGCCCCGTCTTGGCGACTCCCAAGGCCATTTCAGTTGGGTAATGTATTTAGGATCAGCCGGGTCGAAATAGCCGCCCGCTTCCAGTAGCACAACTTTGGCCCCAGCTTTCGCCAGCGTATAAGCCGCCATGCCCCCTCCTGCCCCCGAGCCAACAATGGCGACATCGTATTGCGTCGGCGGTTTTTGTATCTGAAATGACTCCATGTATTTAGGTAATGGTTAATACGTTTTAAGCGGAAAAATAATGCTATTCTCTCTTTAAAAGAAAAATATTTTAAAAACTACCCCTATCGCTGGGAAGCCTTCTGCTATCCTTTATAACGATAATAAACACGATTATAGTAACGAACGTACTGATAATTAGTTAGTCGCTTTGTTCTTATCTATACGTGAAGTGTTTTTTAAGACTTTAAAAACTTCTGCTAAAACTTAGTCCGAAGAATACGCCCCTGGAACGAGTATTTTGCTGGCCATTGAGCACGATAAATGGGTTTACTAAAACCCGAAAGCAGGACGGCCCTTTTGGCTCCTGAATCCGGTAAGCAATGACCGGGGAAACAAATACATTGACGGAACCCACGTCAGGATAATTTCTATCATAATTACGCCCCAGTGATGAGCTTAAGCCTAATTCCAGGTGGCTTTTCCGTTTGCCAAGAAGTGCATAAAGTTCACCAACAACGCGTGATTGCGTTAACTTTACTCCAGCCAGACTCCCTCCTGCCCGGTACCCAAACAACCAGTGCTGTTTTTGAGACGTAGCGATTATTCGATCATAATTAAGTGAATACAACGGATTTGAGCCTGCTAACTCCAGGTAGATGGCGTTACGTGCCTGGAAGGGAAAAGGCTCCTCCTGAGCTAGTACTGGCAGGACAAATAAAAGAATTAGGATGCCGAAAATGTATAAACTTCTTTTCATGCTTTCCATGACCATTTCAGTAGTGGAATAGTTGCAACCTATTGATTCTGTGTTGTTAGGGAAGTAAAATTCAATCAATTGTTTAAAGCATCAGCAAATAGCATTAGATCGCGTTTACTTTTGCTAATTAATCGTAAAACGAAGCGCTTTCGATACGCTTCTAACTGTCTGGTACGCCCATGTCGATCTGGTACATTATTGATTTAATAGGGACAAGTGTCTTTGCGATCTCCGGAGCCCTGTCTGCCTTGAGTAAGAAAATGTACCATGATATAATTGCCCTGTTTTTTATCGGTTTCTTAACGGCCGTGGGCGGTGGAACGACTCGTGATGTGATTATGGGCGCTTACCCAATTGCCTGGATACGAGACCCTAATTATTTAATTGTCATCATTTGTAGTGTTAGTATTGCTGTTTTTTGCCGAAAATGGTTGCGCCGTTCCCTCCAACGACCATTACTGATATTCGATACAGTCGGTTTGGGCCTGTTCACCATTTTAGGTATGCAAAAAGCGCTATTAGCAGGCGTAAATGACTGGGCCGCAGTCTTACTAGGAATCATTACAGCTCTATTCGGGGGCGTTATCCGGGATATGTTGGTGAACGATTTGCCGCTTATTTTAGACCGGCAATTATATGTAACTCCATGCCTTGCTGGAGCCTTATTTTTTCAATTTAACAGGAGCCTGGGCTTTGATTCAACGCTAAACGTCATTTTGGCGGCTGGACTTATTACGTTGTTTAGATTAATAGCCATTCGAAGAGATTGGACCTTACCCCGCATTGAAAATTGATCCATAAGATTTCTCCTTGAACAGCGGGACTAACGAAAAATAGTTACCTGAATATCCAAGTTATTTTATTTTTCACTTACTTTGAAAAACAAAGTACTTTTAAATTTAACTAATAAAAGGAACAAAAGGATTTACAAAATGAACGCCTATTCGTGACTTATATGAATTTGTTAAGCCAACTTAATCGCTTCTATAATGAGGCAAAGGGAAATAAATGGTTTCATTATTTTGCCATTTTCTGTCGCGTTATGCTGGCTCTGGGCTTTATCCCATCCGGTTTCGTGAAAATAAATGGAGAACGGTTCGCCAGTGGTTTATCCATTAATCATCCGCTGGGGCATTATCTGGAAGCGCTTTATCATACTGACTATTACTACACATTTATTGGGGTTGCGCAATTAGGGATTGCGCTTTTGCTCCTCATTCCAAGAACTGCACTACTTGGAGCTTTGCTGTATTTTCCCATTATCCTGAATATATGCATCCTGACATACGCTACCCGATTTGAAGGCACTCGTATCACAACGCTTATGGTTCTGGCTAATCTGTTCTTACTATGTTGGGACTACGACCGTTTAAAACCTATTTTATTCGTTAAAAACGATGCCTACTCAGCAAGGCCAAAACCGCTGAACCGTAAATTTCCGCTTGCTTTCTTCGGGTTTGTTTTCGCGATGGTCGCTACAGTTGTAATTATCAACCAATTTCTATATAATATTCGCCCTGGCAATTCTTTAGTTGAATGCCAAAATGGGTGTGCTGACAATCGTGACCCAAAAGCCTGTCAGGATTTTTGCAATTGCATTCATAATCAAGGCAAAACGCTTCAGGAATGCCTAATCAACTATGATAAAGAAGCAGGTAAAATGAGCCGATAAACGTGCAAGCCGTGGTATTTGGGAATAAGTTATCAAAACCTGCATATTAGCCTAAGACGAGTTATCAAACTAGTTCTTTCGATAACAGATTGGCGGTCTATTATCTTCGGGTTGATTTTCCCCTAAAACCACAAAAGGCGCAGCTACTCTCTGAAATCAATCAGCAGATAGTTGGTAAATTGCTTGAGGGATAAACAGTTCGAGTACGTATCACCTGACTTTACTTTAAAATTTTGCCAGTTCTTACTACGTCTCATCAGTCAAACAGATACCAGTCGACGCCAAAGGAGAAGCCGCGACGTAACTGGAGATAGCCAGGAGCCACAAAATAACCGTCCTGGAATACCCCCTGATTGGCGTGGGTTAGTTTCACGAACAGGCGTGTCCGGTTAATTCGGAGGTTGGCGTACACATCGGCCAATACGTACCCTTCCACCTTCTGACGGTTCTGAAGATGAAACTGTTGCGTGAGCGGCATATAGGCATCGGCATAGTAAGGTGATTTATAGTGTAGGTCGACACCGGTCTGAATATAAAGCACTTTGGCATACAGAAATTCAAACTGGATGCGCGTATTAACAAACAAAGGCGGCTGACGAATCACATCCGGCCCCGACTGTACTGAATAAAAGCCCTGTCCGGCAATCAGAAACTTACCCAGTTGGAAATGATAGCCTAGCCCAGTTCTGACGATGCTTAAGGGAGCTTTTTCCTGACGTACTACGCCCGCTGTGTCGAAATACACGTAGTTCTTCACTAGGTAATAATCTAATTGAGGCTGTAAACGAACACGTTTGTTACCCAGATTCAACTTTCCATAAGCGTGGTAGTAATTGCGTAATGTTACTGGATCCAGCTTTTTACTAGGATCGGGATTCGCATTGGGCCAGAAGTACACTTTGCTTTGAAATCGTTCCTGCAACAATGTTGGTTCAACTTGCAAAATGGAGCCCCCCGCCGTCAGAAACTTGCTCTCAAGCTGCCCCTGAACGCGATAACTACCCCGCGTACCAATTTCGGCTTCAGCCGTGAAGCGCGACAGACTGTCGGGGAAATAGTAGCCAGCCCATCCGCCCACAAATGTTTCGATCCGGTTCGTTTCGTACTCATTATAAGCGCTTCGAGAAATGTTATAGCGCGACTGCTGGCGGTAATTCCGGATACGGAGAAAAGCTCGATAATTGAACGACGCCCCTTTCAACTGCGCTACGCCTTTTATACCGAACTGATTCTCAAGGAGTCTAAATCGGGCCTTGTGCTCAATCCGTGACGTATCACCAAGAATGTCCGGGTAAAAACGTAACGTATCACCGACGGGCGTAACGGCGTATCGGTTCAGAGCCAGCGTATCGTCCTGGTAAAAATTCTTATGCGTTTGATAGTCAAGTCGATGATAAAGCTGAAAACCCTTCTCCAATACGTACTGGTGATAGACGTGCCAGTCATTCCGGATTTCCCAACCGTGCGGCCCTTGCACTGACGAACTACCACTACGTAAGCGAGGGTCGCCGGTATAATTATAGACAATGGTTGACCCATCCACGGCTTGTCCGGGCAAAACGCCCCCCTGCTCATCGACACTGTGGTTCATATTCATGAAATGAGCCAGCACCGTGTACTTATCGTTTTTCGAGCGGTAATTCGTGTGTAGTAAAAGTCCCCAGTTCTGCGCCAGGAATTTGAAAGGATCATTTGATCCGCTGGTTCCAAACTGTTTCTGAGCTGTAAAGCGCTGCACATTAAAACCGGCATTCCACCGGGGTGTAATGTTCTGCGCCATGTCGAAACGCAGAATATTCTGGTCATTTCCACCCAGCGCCAGATACATATCCGTGAATGGCGATTTCGTATCGAAATACTTTACGTCCATCGTCTGAAACGCATAAGGGGAAAAAACCGAATAGCCCGACTGCGCCCCCAGCTGTTGCGGCACCGGCAAAAAGATCGAACGCATCGGCGTACCAAGCGACCCTAAATCCTGGTATAAATTCTGATTTCGCTGAACGTACGTAAATCGATGAACATCGTCCATCGTCGTATCGAGGGTATATAATTTCCGACGGTTATTGAAAATGTCGTCTTCGAGGACGTAGCGGGTAGTTTTCGGCCCATAAATAACCTTCGTGGAATCGTCGATTCCGTTGTTGCTTGTACCTGTATTACCTGAGAATGAACCCGGTTGAGCTTGCCGACCACCGAAGCCACCCGGAAAGCCGCCCGGAAGCTGCTGTCCCCAGCCCGTCATCGACAGAACAACACTAAAAAACAAAACAAAAAAACACTGCTTCATCAGGTCAAAAGTACGCCAAAACACCGCATGCTCAACATGCTACGTTACGTGGCTTAAGGAATTTTAACGCATATTGTGAAAGCGCAAAAGCCTGCCGGTACTCTTTTATTCATTCGCTTTTTCCAGAAACCCTGTAAACGATAACTCCTGGCCGGGCAAAAACTGCATGGTTACAGGTAAATAATACAGAGGCAACGTAGCACGTTCGTCGGAAGTCAAAAGTGCATCCAGTTTTACCCAATCTTTCTCAGTTGTCAACAGGACAGCTCCCGGCGGCAACGTAGCGAGTAGTTTGTCCAGGTCGGTGCGGGTATAGACGTAGTGGTCGGCGAAACGGTAATGACGTATCAATTGATACGTCTGCCGAACGTATTGCTCCAGCGGTTCGGGGCTGGCCAGCCCCGATACCAAAACCACTGATGGTAAGGACGTAACGCCTTGTTGTGTCGCAAAAGAAACAGGTGATCCATAGTGCAGGCCAGCGAAAAAAATAGGTGTTTCGGGGCGGCAGTACGTCCGGATTCGGAAAGTGATACGTTGCTGTTCCGTCTCCCAAAGGTTGGCTGGACATTTTGTTACCACGATCACATCAGCCCGACGGGCACCACTACGTCGTTCGCGAAGTCGCCCGGCCGGAAACGGGTGATCTTCGTAGAAGGGCCGGCTGAAATCCATTAACAGAATGCTTATTTTCGAATGCACCGCACGGTGTTGAAACGCATCGTCGAGCAGAATCTGTCTGGTTTCGGGAAAGCGGTTTTGGATGGTGAGAATGGCATCGGCCCGTCGTTCGCCCACCACCACTCGAATGTGCTGCCCAAACTTGCGATACAATTGCAGCGGCTCATCGCCAATAGTGGCTGCGGTGTCGGCATCGGTAGCGATTCGAAACCCTTTGGTCTGCCTGCCGTATCCCCGGCTCAGGGTTATTATCCGTTTCGAACCAGAGGGAATATGCTGTAATGACCGTTTAATCAAAAACTCAACCATAGGCGTTTTTCCCGTTCCGCCTACCGTCAGATTACCCACAGAAATTGTTGGCACAGACGGCCTTAGCGAATGGATTAACTGACTGTCGTATAACCAATTACGAATAGTGGTTATCCAGCCATATAGCCAACTGGCTGGCAGCAGCAGCCATTTTCCTTTAAAATACTTCACTAATAATTTCGTAACATTGCCTTTTCTGAGAAGCCAAATGTAGTACTTTTAGGCTCAGAATACCTGCCCTGAATCTACCGACCTAATGAGTTTGCAAGTCGACTACCTGAAACATACGTTGCATTTTCGCTTCGAAGCGGGTACGTCGCGTGGCTCCCTTACGCAGAAGACTTCGTACATCATCCGATTGCGCGATGATGAGCAGCCTCACACTGTGGGATATGGCGAGTGCGGCCCCCTTCCCGGTCTTAGTTACGACGATCGACCTGACTTTGAGGAACGTTTAGCCCAGTTTTGCGCAGAATTCAATTCCTTGGATCTGGAGTTGTTTTCGTGGAATCTACCGATCATTCTGACGCAGTTAATTAGTCCACAATTTCCGAGTGTGCTGTTTGGTTTTGAAACAGCCATGCTTGATTTTCTGGCTGGCGGAAAACGCATCATTCAACCCTCTGATTTTACCGAAGGCAACCACCCTATCCCCATCAATGGATTAATCTGGATGGGAAGCCCGGCTTTTATGAGAAGCCAAATTGAAGATAAATTACAGACGGGTTACACTACGTTAAAACTGAAAATTGGTGCAATCGATTTTGAACAGGAGTGCGATCTGATTCAGATGATTCGGGAGCGATTTTCCGCCCAGCAGATAACGCTACGTGTGGATGCAAACGGCGCTTTCCGGCCAGATGAAGCCATGACTAAACTCGAACGGCTCGCCCAGTTCGACATACATTCCATTGAGCAGCCGATCGCTGCCGGTCAGCCCGACGTTCTTGCTGATCTTTGTCGGCACACGCCCCTGCCCATTGCCCTCGATGAAGAGCTGATTGGTCAGATGGAGTATGTGCATAAATTCCGGTTATTGAAAAAAATTCAGCCTCAGTTTATTATCCTGAAACCCACGCTGCTGGGTGGCCTGCGTCACTGCGACGAATGGATTGAACTCGCAAATCGGCTGAATATTGGTTGGTGGATTACATCGGCACTCGAGTCGAATATAGGTCTGAATGCCATTGCGCAGTATACGGCTCAGCATAAGCACCTGTTGCCGCAAGGGCTAGGTACTGGTCAGTTATACACAAATAACTTCGATAGCCCTCTTTCGGTACGTGAAGGGTATCTCTATTACACGCCGTCACAGGTCTGGAACCTGGACGTACTGACCGAGAAAGTTTCCAATCATTCGTAAGTGATTTGTCTGGATCATGCAAACGTAGCGGTTTACATTTCCCCAGCCCAGTCTACGCCTTTTCGGAGGAGTTCCAGCGTTTGCTCTTCCCGGCTGCCGGTTGCAGGTATGAAATTATAGTGCCAGTTGGCCTGCGGAGGCATGCTCATCAGAATGGATTCAGTACGTCCATTGGTTTCCAGCCCGAATCGGGTACCTCGGTCCCAAACCAGATTAAATTCAACGTATCGCCCTCGACGTAGCAGTTGCCAGTTTTTTTCCTGCTCCCCAAATGGCAATGCATGATTATTCCGCATGAAATGCGTATAAATCGGCGCAAACGCATTTCCTACGTCCTGCACAAACGAAAATAAAGACGCTTTATGAGCATCATCAGCCGGGCGCAGGTAATCGAAAAAGATACCGCCAACGCCACGGGTTTCCTGTCGGTGCGGAATATAAAAATAATCGTCGGCCCAGGCTTTGAACTTGGCATAGTAGGCCGACTGGTGAAAGTCGCAAATGGATTTAAGGTATTGATGAAACCAGCGTGCATCATCGGCCACTACGTAGTGGGGCGTTAAATCGATTCCTCCACCGAACCAGTTGTGACCGCTGCTCATCTCAAAATAGCGGACATTCATGTGAATGATGGGCACCATAGGATTATGCGGGTGCAGTACAATCGATACGCCGGTTGCATAAAACTCAGCAGGTTCGGTCAGATTCAGCACACGTAGTGTTGCTTCGGTGGCTTCACCATGAACGGCCGAAAAACCCACTCCACCTTTTTCAATGATTCTGCCGCCACTCATTATCCGCGAGCGCCCCCCGCCCCCACCCGGACGCTCCCACAAATCTTCCTGAAACGTGCCAACGCCATCAGCTTCGGTTAATGACAGGCAGATGCGGTCCTGAAGGTCTTTGAAAAATGCGGTAATGGTTTCTCGGGTAACAGGTTCTTGAATGGTCATAACACCGCAAAGGTCGTAAGAATGGCCGATTTTTCAGCCATACTAACCAATTTGTGACTATACGGTTACCTGTAATGCAAAACGTACCGGGCGAGATTTATCAATGATAAGCAGTAATCCCTGCCCCGCCAGTTGCCCGAGTAGTTTACTGGCGCGATAGTCTGAAATATTCACCAGTTTAGCGAATCGACTGGCCGAAATATCATCGTTTTTCCGCAGATATTGTATTAATGAACGAACAGCGGGCGATTTAAGCAGCTCCGGCGTGGCCCGATCAGTCGACTGTATCAACTTATTGGTAGGTACTGATTTATCCCTCACCCGGACGTAAAGAGTACGTTTACCGGCTTCATCGCGAACGTAATGCGGTTTCTCATCACTTTCAGGCACCTCCACCCGTAAAACCAACCGACCATCCGCTAACAGGGTTTCATAACTAATGGCCAAACCTGGTTCAATCAGCCGCTCGGTAGCGTCTTCAAGTTTGCTTACTTCCCAAAACTCCGAGGGCACCCCCACGATTTTACCATCATCGGCAACGCCAATCAGCAACGTACCACCGGTTGTGTTAGCAAACGCAGCCAGCGTTCGGGCAATCCGATACGCCGACGACAGTTCCCGCTTAAATTCCAGTCGATTATTTTCTCCTAACGTAATGAGGTCATCCAATTGATTACGTGTCATAGTGGACTAACCCCAGTGCGTAAAACTATGTTTCATCTTGTTAATTTCTCGGCCAGAAATAACTATTAGAATACGAATATTCGTACGAACTCAAATGTCTTTAACGGATAAATCAGTACGTTTTCTTTCGTTTTAAAATTACATAAACATTGCTTTGAAGACGTTTTACCATATTGTCATACAGACGATTTGATATATACCCCAATTGGCAATGATCTTCAAAATACTTCGTACCTCGTCACGGAAGATACGTTTGTTGAAATTTTTCACGAATAAACAATTACTACGATAAAATAATACCCAACATATCTGCGCAATAAAAAAAGCGAGCAACTTTTGCTCGCTTTTTTAGCGCGTACCATTCGTCATAAAGAACTAGTACATTAATTCTGCTACGTTCCTTATTCACCAACCGGATTTTGGCGTTTCCGGCCGCGCGGCTTACCCGTATATTCCGGTTTAGGGCTATCGCTAGTCAATTTGAGTTCATAACCTGTTACCCCATTTTCATAATCAAATGGCTTTACCGTAAAACTATATTTCGATTTAGCGTAATCAATTCCACCTCTCTGCAGAATAAAGGGCAATGAAATGGCGTGGCTTTTAGCCGCTTTCGACAATTCAAAAGTTTCCCCTTCTTCACCACCTGCCGGAATCAGGTAAAGTGATTTAATCTTACGTTTTCCATCCTGCGTACCTACTTTAAAGCGATTATTTTGCGGATCGAAACCTAATTGAGCAGCAGATTTGTCAGGAAATACGAGTTTACCACCTGTCGAAACATAACCCGTAACAGGTGCCTGTTTTACAGATTTCTTTTTCTCTTTTTTCTTTTCTTCACTATTCTCGTCTGGAGAGAAAAACCGAATTTGTTTAGCTTTCATATTGTCTTTATTTAACCTTTAAAACGTCCTTTACGACACAAATATAGTAGAGGTTATAATGAAAAAGTCAAATTTATTTTTGATACCACTTAAACGTATGCATGATAGTACCTGAATTAGGATTTCTAATAGTTATGCAACGTATCTTAAGTATATTTTTTACCAAAACCAGAGACCTAGCAAAACGCAGTTCAGTTTCAATTAAGCACTATTTATCTATTTTTTCATGAACAATAAAACCTCTCAACCGTATAACCTTGGGCAGTAATTAATCTGTCAGAGGCTTATCACAATTTTCTAATGTAATTCTGTAAAATACGAAATAAATTCGCTCGTAAACATGTAAATTTTGTACTGAGAAAGCTGATTAATCCTATGACAATTTTTAACTATTTATCAAAATCGTTATACTTACGTAATACGACGGATTATTATCATCAATTCGGATAAAACGAATTTTGCTACGTATACAGGAGAAAATATACAATGAGAATTATACGAGAGTATGGGCTGATAAAACAATGGAATTGGTAGCGTAGTATTCGGTTGAGCAGTAGGACGTTAGAAAATATTGGTAATTTTTTCCGAACGAGCTCCTCACTTTTCTCCTTTCAACTCCGTAACTTTACATCCCGTAACGACCAAAACAGGTTTCACATATGGCGGCTACGGGACCCAAATCCGCAAAATACATTTTTGTTACAGGCGGAGTAACTTCATCACTTGGCAAGGGCATCATTGCTTCCTCACTTGCCAAATTGCTTCAATCCAGAGGACTTACGGTAACGATTCAAAAATTCGATCCGTATATCAATATTGACCCTGGTACACTCAATCCTTACGAACATGGCGAATGCTACGTTACTGACGATGGCGCCGAAACTGACCTCGATCTCGGGCACTACGAACGTTTCCTGAATCGACCAACGTCACAGGCCAACAACATCACGACCGGACGTATCTACAACAACGTCATCACACGCGAACGGCGGGGTGATTTCCTCGGAAAGACAGTGCAGGTTGTGCCGCACATCACCGACGAAATCAAACGGAATATTCGTCTGTTGGGCGAAACGGGTGAGTACGATATTATCATCACCGAAATCGGTGGTTGTGTGGGCGATATTGAATCGCTGCCGTTTGTGGAAGCGGTACGTCAGTTGAAATTCGAACTGGGCGAACATGATACGTTGGTGATTCACCTGACGCTGGTTCCTTACCTGCAATCGGCAGGCGAGTTAAAAACCAAGCCGACTCAGCACTCAGTACGTATGTTGCTTGAGAATGGGGTGCAGCCCGACATCATTGTTTGCCGAACAGAGCATCCACTTCCGCAAGAAATTCGCCGAAAAATTGCTTTATTCTGTAATGTTCAGGTCAGTTCAGTGATCGAAGCTATTGATGCACAGACGATTTACGACGTACCATTGCTGATGCAAAAAGAGCGGCTCGACCAGCGCGCTCTTTATATGATGGACCTTTACAATGACAAAGATGCGGATCTGGATGCCTGGAAAAGTTTTCTGGCCCGTCTTAAAAATCCCGGCGATGAAATACGTATCGGTCTGGTTGGGAAATATGTAGAGTTGCACGACGCGTATAAGTCTATCGCTGAGTCGTTTATTCATGCAGGCGCTACCAACGAATGTAAAGTTCAACTGGAGTGGATACAGTCTGAAACGCTGGTGGATGCACACCACTGTGCGGAAGTGCTGAGTCAGTTAGATGGTGTGCTGGTGGCGCCCGGTTTTGGCGAACGGGGCATTGAGGGTAAAATAAACGCGGTTCGCTACGTTCGTGAACACGGCATTCCGTTCCTGGGAATCTGTCTGGGTATGCAGATGGCCGTGATTGAATATGCCCGCAACGTAATGGGCATTACGGATGCGCACTCAACGGAAATGGAGCCCCACACTGGAAAGCCAGTTATCAGCATGATGGAAGCGCAGAAGAACATTACTGACAAAGGTGGTACCATGCGACTGGGGGCCTACGCCTGTAAGTTAAAGCGTGATTCGCTGGCACATCAGATTTACGGAAAACTCCAGATCAGCGAACGCCACCGGCATCGGTACGAATTTAATAACGACTATCTGGAAGCCTTCGAAAAAGCGGGACTACGCCCAACGGGTACCAATCCGGAAACGGGTCTAGTTGAAATTGTGGAACTGGCTCAAAGTCAGCACCCCTGGTTCGTCGGCGTTCAATTCCACCCGGAACTTAAAAGTACCGTTATGAATCCTCACCCGCTATTTGTAAACTTTGTTCGGGCTGCTCTTACCTACAGTCAGCAAAAAAAAGCGGCTCCATCCAGCCTGACAACCGCCAGTGTAGAAACAGCCGAAGTGGTTGATTAACCAACGGATTGGCGTAATTTTGCAAAAAAAGTCACTAGTCAACAGTCATTAATCAATAGTTGATTTTAAAAGGAATTACTATTGACCAACGACTGTTGACTAGTGACTGACTACTTAAAACTAAATGGATCGTAATCAACTCATTGGCATTGTCCTGATTCTGGCGATGCTGGTCGGCTACCAGTTGCTGGTACCAAAACCCGCGCCCGAAAAGGAACCGGTACAACAAACACAGACTACCAAACCAACGACGTCTTCTGCGGCTGCAGCCGCCGTCGAAAAGGCCGGACAACCACTTGATTCAGCCGCAGCAAAAGCTCAGTTTGGTGATTTTGCCGCAGTAGCTACTGGTGAAACTCGTGATATTGTTCTTGAAAATAAAGACATTAAAGTAACCTTCAGTACGCAGGGTGGCCGCGTGAAAGAGGTTATCCTGAAACACTATAAGACATTTAATCAGAAGCCTTTAGTACTGATCGATAACGAAAGCAGCAAAACCCTGCTGGAACTACCAACCAATCGAGGCAAAGTCAATCTGCACCAGCTTTATTACCAGACCACCAGCCAGAACAGTCCGGATAATGGTCAGCCCAAACAAATTACATTCCGCGCTGACGTAGCGTCGGGCCAATCTATCGAGCAAACCTACTCCCTACCCGCCGAAGGATACGTATTAGATTATGACCTGAAACTTAATGGGTTAAGCGGTGCAGTTGGCAACGGCGACATTCGTTTCTTCTGGGAAGATAAAATGCGTCAGTACGAAAACGATCTGGCCAATAACCGACGAGCAGCAACCATCAATTACCTTTCTGGCGACGAAAATTTTGACGGTCTGAAAGAAGGGGAAAGCAATGAAGAAGCAACCGTTGAGGAACCGGTGCAGTGGTTTACGATCAAGCACAAATACTTCCTGTCGGGATTTGTCGCCAAAAATGCGCCATTGACTAAAGCGAATTTTAAAACTCTGGTCAATCCGGCAGATAGCAACGTAGTAAAAACGGCGGTTGCGGACGTAACGCTACCAATGGCCGACGTAAAAGCGGGTAAAGGGCAATACAAATTCTATTACGGTCCTAACGATTTCCAACTGCTGGGCGACGTAGCACCCGAGTTTGACCGAAACGTTTATCTGGGTTATTCGATTCTGAAGCCGATCAACAAATATTTCTTTGTACCCGTCTTCAACTTACTGGAGAAGTTTATCAGCAACTATGGCTTGCTCATCATCGCACTAGTTGTGTTTGTAAAGCTTCTGTTGACCCCGTTAACCTACAAATCGTACGTCAGTATGGCCAAGATGCGGGTTTTGGCCCCTGAAATTGAAGCCATTAAAGAACGCGTTGGCGACGACATGACTAAACAGCAGTCGGAACAGATGAAACTGTATCAGGAAGTTGGCGTTAGTCCGCTGAGTGGCTGCGTACCTGTGCTGGCTACCATGCCTATTCTGTTCGCGCTGTTCATGCTTTTCCCCAACCTGATTGAACTTCGCCAGAAGCCATTTCTGTGGGCGGGTGATCTTTCGACCTACGATGCGTTCCTGACCTTCCCAACACTTCCGTTCATTGGTGGTCACTTGAGCTTATTTACCGTGTTGATGACGGCGTCTTCAATCGCTTACGCCTATTACAACAACCAGACCACGCCTACCCAGCCAGGGCCGGTGAATATGAAGGCGTTAAGCTACGTATTCCCGTTAATGTTTATGTTTGTGCTGAACTCATATCCGGCAGGTTTGACGTTCTATTACTTTGTGTCGAACGTAGTGACCATTGCTCAGCAACAACTAATTCGGCGCTTCGTTGATGAAGATAAGATTAAGGCGCTGCTGGATGAAAACCGGCGGAAAAATGCATCCGGTCAAGGGAAAAAACCCGGCGGATTTCAGGCGCTGCTCCAGAAACAACTCGCTGCTGCTGAGGAAGCCCGCAAACAGGCCGACGAAGCACAACGGCGTGCTAAACAGAAGAAATAACTTTTGAGTTTTCAGTTTACTGTTGTCCGTTTACAGTTGGCTGACGTCTCTACTGTAAACGGATACTAGTAAACGAAACACAACCAAGCCATGTGCGCTAGCAAGCGTTTTTGGATACAATTAGTTTTTCTGGCTAGCCTACTGAGCGGGCAGGTAACTGTGGCGCAGCCATCATCCGACAGCCAGAAACGCTATAAAGCCGCTGTGCAGTTGGTACGTACCGGCGACTATGAGAAGGCCAAAACCGAGCTGAACGCCCTTATGCAGCGCGACAGTCCTTTGGCGCCTTACGCTCACTATTACTACGCGTTGGCTGCGTTTCGGCAAAAGAATTTTCCGCAGGCGCAGGCTATGCTAAAGCAGTTACTGAGCCGCTTCCCCGACTGGAACAAGTTAGACGACGCTTACTATCTCCAGGCGGCCGCGTCTATGGAACAAGGGCGCTTTGAAGATGGTGTAGAATCGCTTCAACCGATCAGTAATGTTAAGATCCGGGCGGAAGGCACCAAATTGGAGCAGGCTTTTGTAGGACGTATCACTGACCTGAAGCGGCTGAAAGAACTAAACAAGAACTACCCCGACGACCGTCCGATTGGTCTGGCACTCATCGAATTGCTGCAGCAAACTGCAACCGACAAAGATGACCTTGAACTGTCTGACCGGCTCACCAATCGGTTTGGGGTTCCCAGTACAGCGTCGAATCGGCCTGCTGCCCCTGTACCGGTAAATCCCTCAGCACCTGCTACGCCCACGCCAACTCGATCCAGTCGTGCCAAAGGGTATTATAACGTAGCCCTGTTATTTCCGTTTCGTTTAGATGAATTCGACGCGGAGAAGCGAGGCCGTTCGAATCAGTACGTATATGACCTGTATAACGGCATTAAAATGGCCAAGACCAAGCTACAGGAAGAAGGTATTACCGTCAATTTATTTGCGTATGACATTGAGAATGATGCAAATAAAACGCTTGAATTGGTCAACAGTCCCGCCTTTGCGCAAACCGATCTGATGATCGGTCCACTTTATGTTGAACCGAATCGTATCGCGTCGGCTTATGCCAACCAGAATAACATTCTGCTGCTCAACCCTATCGCTACAAATAGTGATCTGGTAAACAATCAGCCGATGGCTTTTCTGGCTCAACCCTCTCTTAATCAGCAGGCAATGCAGGCGGCACGGCAGGCGGCTTCTTTAACACGTTTGGAGGGGAAAACGCCCAATGATCCCAGCGCACGTCGGGTTGCTATTTACTTCGGTACGTCCCGGAAAGATTCGCTTCTGGCAGTAGCCTATCAGGCTGAGATGCAGGGGCAAAGTTATCAGGTTGTGGATTTTCGGAAGTTATCGGGTACAGCACAGGCTATGGCCGACGCTATGATGCAGGTACCTGGTTCGCCCAGTCGCCCGGTCAATAGTCCGCAGGCGGCTCCTGTTACGTTGGGTCATATTTTCTTTGCCAGCAGCAATTCCGAAGACGGCCAGCGGCTACTCGATGCGCTTAATCGTAAAAAAGTGAGTGGGCCCTTGATGGCTACCTCAACTGCTTTTGATATGTACAGCAATTCAGCCGCTACGTTTACCAAACGTAATTTATACCTTCTTTATCCAGATTTTATTGACGTAACACGCGAACCTGTAGCTACCTTCCAAGGGCAGTACGTTGCCAAACGGAACACCATACCTTCGGTTTTTGCCAGTCAGGGTTACGATATGATGTTATTTTTCGGTCGTCAGTTAGCTAAAAATGGCAGTACGCTACGTAACCGGAGTATGCTACGTTCTGACACTGATGATTATCTTCTCTCTGGATTCGATTACACACAAACAAACGACAACCAGATCGTTCCTATCGTTAAATTCAGCGATGGGCGACTGGAGAAAATTAATGAGTGAAAGAGCGAAAGAATGAAAGGGCGAAAGGCTTCCCCAAGCAATTTTCACTCTTTCGCTCTTTCCCTCTTCCGCACTTTGACACATGACCACAAGCGAACAATTATTTGAAAAAGCGAAAACCCTGATTCCAGGTGGCGTAAATTCACCAGTTCGGGCGTTTCGAGCTGTTGGGGGCTCTCCCCTTTTTATTAAATCGGCCAAGGGGCCTTACCTCTACGACGAAGATGGTCGGCAATACATTGAACTGATCAACTCCTGGGGGCCAATGATCCTGGGGCATGCTTTTGAGCCCGTCGAGAAAGCCGTTCGCGATGCCATTCAACATTCCTTTTCGTTTGGTGCCCCCACCCGCAAGGAAGTTGAGATGGCGGAGGTCATTACGTCAATGGTCCCTTCTGTCGAAAAAGTCAGGATGGTCAATTCCGGAACGGAAGCCACGATGGCGGCAATTCGGGTAGCCAGAGGATTTACCGGCCGTGATAAGCTTATCAAGTTTGAAGGGTGCTACCACGGACACGGCGATTCGTTTCTGATTGCCGCGGGTAGCGGTGCCGTTACGATGGGCGTTCCCGACAGTCCGGGTGTTACTAAAGCAACTGCCGCCGATACCTTAACGGCTCCTTTCAACGATCTCGCAGCCGTTGAGCTTCTTTTTGATAACAACCACAATCAAGTGGCCGCTGTCATTCTGGAGCCTGTAGTGGGCAATATGGGCTGCGTACTTCCCGAACCGGGATTTCTGGAAGGTGTTCGAGACCTCTGCGACAAACACGGTGCCGTCCTGATTTTCGACGAAGTGATGACGGGGTTTCGATTAGCTAAAGGGGGTGCGCAGGAGCGGTTTGGTATCACGCCCGATTTGACGACAATGGGAAAAATCATTGGCGGAGGCATGCCAGTGGGAGCTTATGGCGGGCGGGCCGATATTATGAACCAAGTTTCCCCGGCTGGACCTGTTTATCAGGCCGGTACGTTGTCAGGGAATCCTATTGCAATGTCAGCGGGGTTAGCCATGCTACGTTACCTGAGTGAACATCCAGAAGTTTATACGCAGCTCGAAACAACGGGCAGTAAACTCGTGACTGGCTTCAATGCTACGTTAGAGAAGCTCGGGCTGACTTATACGATCAACCATATTGGTTCGATGTATACGCTGTTCATGACCGATCAACCCGTTACCAATTTCTCCGAAGCAAAATCCTGTGACTTACCTTTGTTTGGCCGTTATTTTCACGCTATGCTTGATCGGGGTGTTTATCTGGCACCTTCGCAGTTTGAGAGTTTATTTCTATCAACGGCGCTAACCGATACGTTGATCGAAGAGGTTATTCAGGCCAATGAAGAAAGCTTAATTGAAGTAATGAATGACGAGTAATAATTGATGAGTTGGCTGATCATAGCCTTTCTTGAGTGTGTCAGCCAATTCATCAATTATTACTCGTCGTTCGTCACTTACTAACCATCCTCGTGTTCTTCTCCGTCATTATCCCCGTTTTCAACCGCCCTGATGAGCTGCGTGAGTTGCTCCAGACGCTGACGTTACAAACGTATCAACAGTTTGAGGTACTGGTGATTGAAGACGGTTCCCGGAACAAGGCCGACGCCGTAGTGGCTTCTTTCAGCGACCGGCTTGACATTCGCTATTTTTTTAAGGAGAATTCGGGCCAGGGATTTACCCGGAATTACGGTTTTGAGCGCGCCAAAGGCGATTATTTTGTTATTTTCGACTCCGACGCGCTTATTCCTCCCCATTATTTTGCGGCTGTCAACGAGCGTCTATTACGCGATAATTTAGACGCTTACGGTGGCCCTGATGCAGCACATCCCGACTTTACGCCCGTTCAGAAAGCAATCAGTTATTCCATGACGTCGCCGTTTACGACGGGCGGGATTCGGGGAAGCAAGAAAAATCTGGGCGGTACGTTCCATCCCCGAAGTTTTAACATGGGGCTGTCACGGAAGGTATGGGAAGCTACGCGCGGCTACAAGCTTAGCCGCATGGGCGAAGATATTGAGTTCGCGATACGTATCATTGAGAATGGTTTTCGAACGGGGCTCATTCCCGATGCCTTTATTTACCACAAACGCCGAACAAATTTTGGTCAGTTTTTTCGGCAGCTACGTTTCTTCGGGCGGGCACGTATCAATATCTCGCGTTACTATCCTTCTGAACTGAAACTGGTTCACACATTTCCGGCGCTATTTACCCTGTTTGTTTTCTCGGTGCCAATTTTGGCGCTAATTCACCCGATTTTATTTAGTCTTGGGGTTGGCTTTCTACTCCTATTTTCGGTGTTGATTTTTCTGGATGCAACACGTAAAGAAAAGAGTCTTTACGTTGGCATGCTGAGCGTAATAGCCGCTTTTGTTCAGTTGCTTGGCTATGGAACCGGTTTTCTGCAGGAAGGCTGGAAACGACTCCGCGAACCTAAAGGATTCCGCGAAACCGGCGCTACAATTGAGTATCCTTCCTGACCAGACCACTACGTTCCTGTGGTAAAATCCGCAGTTACGTTATCCCAGCTTGAGCTATCTCAGTGCCTAGAATAAGCAATTTCGTTTAGTACAATTTATATAAAGGAACGGTTGTCGCTGTTCAGTAAATTGTAATCAACCCAGCTTTGCATGGCTTGAATTTACAAATACGGAACTTGAACGGGACATCTGGCGATTTGGAGGTAGTGACTGGCGTCTTGAGCCAGTACATTTATTCATTCTATTAAGCATTTTACTATGGAAATCGGCATAGATAGCTTCGCGTCGGCGATGTATGGCAGTAACTCATTAAGCAGCGTTGAGGCAATGGAGCAGTTACTGGAAAGAATTGCTTTTGCCGACGAAGTCGGCCTTGACGTGTTTGGCATTGGGGAACACCATAAAAAGGAATTTTTGGACTCGGCCACTGTCGTGATTTTAGCGGCAGCCGCAGCGCGTACCCAAAATATACGACTTACGAGCGCGGTAACCGTCTTGAGTGCCGCAGATCCCGTGCGGGTTTATCAAAGTTTTTCCACGCTGGACCTT
Source organism: Spirosoma flavus (assembly GCF_054778555.1). Lineage (NCBI taxonomy): Bacteria > Pseudomonadati > Bacteroidota > Cytophagia > Cytophagales > Cytophagaceae > Spirosoma > Spirosoma flavus. Next base: position 28,235 of record NZ_BAAGZL010000002.1, on the reverse strand, counting down.
ATTTCTAAAGGAAGAGCGGAACTGGTGGTTGGCCGAGGTTCATCGGTAGAAGCGTTTCCATTATTTGGATTTAGCCTTTCTGATTATGATGCTTTATTTCAGGAGAAGCTGGAGTTGCTACTCAAGATTCGGGATGAGGAATTTATTAGCTGGTCGGGTAAATTCAGGCCAAAACTGGTGAACCAACCCGTTTACCCGCGGGCATTGCAGGAGAAGTTACCGGTTTGGCTGGGTGTAGGTGGCACACCAGAGTCCTTTATTCGGGCGGGTTCATTAGGTTTACCGCTTATGGTGGCGGTCATTGGTGGAGAAACACACCGATTTCGGCCTTTAATTGACTTATATCGGAGAGCGGGTGCCATTGCCGGATATTTGCCCGAACAGTTAAAAGTAGGGTTGCATTCACCAGGCTACGTTGGAGATACGGATGATAAGGCTGTAGCCGACTACTATCCGGGTTATGCCGAATTATGGACAAAATTAGGCAGGGAACGCGGCTGGCCGCCTGTAACAAGACCGCAATTCGACGGTCTAATTTCAGCTACGGGCGTATTGGTTGTTGGTGGCCCTGAGCGAGTTGCTGAAAAGCTCCTTCGCCATAGCGAAGCACTTGGTGGAGTCGATCGATTTACCTTTCAGATGGATAACGCCGGGCTAACTCACTCTCAATTGATGAGATCTATTGAACTGATTGGCACAAAGGTTATTCCTCTGCTAAAAGCTAAAAATTGATTGAGATAAGCTATCAAATCATCAAAAGCTCATATCTGTTGGACGTCTGGCGCTACAGACGTCCACGAGTTTTAAAAATGAACCTGTTTAAACTTTTGATACGTAGCAAACTTTGCCATTTTTTCGAAAGTCTAATCAGGAATATATTGATCTTTCGAGATCCACCGCCACTTTCTCTCACTCTGAATACGAGATAAACTAGAGCTTCTGACGGGCCAACTAAGTCAATTTCCCTGGAGCAAATCAAATCACACAAAGGTCTGGTAAATTACGCCAATGTTAACGAAATGGACTAGGTAAACGTTATGTTTGTAATTAAACCTATTGACAGACGTAAACAACATGGCCAAGCTTGCAAAACCACCCGGTCAGCGATTAGTGAAACGGATGAGTACCCGCACAAAGGGACTCATTATAGCCCCATTGGGCTTGCTGATTTTTAGCGTGGGATTGTGGGTTCTAAATGAAGCCTCTTTTATAAAGCATTCAGGCGCCCCCTTTCGACAATGGTTTTTATGGGTTATCTATAGCCTGATTCTGGTTAATGGCGGGATGCTTCTGTTTGGTCAGGCGGTTCGCTACCGCGTACAGCTGGATTATCGTCGGTTTGTTCGCCGGGAGCTCAAGAAGCGCGATCAGGACTGGCGTCGAATGCTACAAAAACGAAAAGCCTCAACCAAAGGTGAGGCTTAACAGAGCATTGAACCAACCGGTCCAATCAATTATTTAGCGGCTTTCTTCTCAGCAAACGAAGCTTTAATGGCTTCTACATCTACATTCTTGATGGTTGGTTTGCGCAGCAATTGCTTGATTGCGGCCGTTTTGTTATTAGCGACGGCCCGGTTCCGGCGAGCTTTGCGCTTTAATTCTGTTACTGCCATGAGTATATCTTATTAACGTATCGATTCGATTTTGGTCCGCAAAAGTAGCGTTTTTTCATGACAAAGTAAATGCAACAGCCTTCTTTTCTTATCAGCTTCGTATTTTTGCACCATGCAAAAACCGAATTTGCCGAAAGGCACCCGTGATTTCGGGCCGGAGCAAATGCGCAAACGGCTCTTTATTTTCGATATCATTCGCCAGACATTCAAGCGGTTTGGTTTTCAACCCCTCGAAACACCATCGATGGAAAACCTCACTACGTTGACAGGAAAATACGGTGATGAAGGGGACCAGCTTCTATTTAAAATCCTGAACTCTGGTGATTTTGCCGCCAGTTTGACCGAACTTGATCTGGCGACTGGTTCCAAAAAATTAACGCCAAAAATCTCCGAAAAAGGGTTGCGTTATGACCTAACCGTGCCTTTTGCGCGCTACGTGGTGATGAATCGTAATGCGCTCACGATGCCCTTTAAGCGTTACCAGATGCAACCCGTCTGGCGCGCCGACCGACCGCAAAAAGGTCGTTATCGTGAGTTCTATCAGTGCGACGCCGACGTAGTAGGCACTGATTCGCTCGTGTGCGAAGCTGAAATCGTACTGATGATTCACGAAGTATTCCGTAATCTGGGCATTCAGGATTTTACGCTGAAAATAAACAATCGAAAGATTTTGGCAGGTATTGCCGAACGTATTGGCGTGCCGGGGCAGGAAAGCACGTTGAGCGTTGCGATTGACAAGCTTGATAAAATTGGCCAGGACAACGTATTAAATGAATTACGGGAACGCGGTTTTTCTGATGATACAATTACTCAGCTTATCCCCCTATTTTCATTCACACAGTCCGGTAAGGAAGATGTATTGAACGCATTACAGCAATGGCTTACTGGCTCGTCCACAGCCCAGCAAGGTATCAAGGAACTGCAAGAAACGCTGCAACTTGTCAAACAATACGGTTTAACCGAAAGCCGTGTAGAGATTGACCCAACGCTAGCGCGGGGACTCTCCTACTACACCGGCGCTATTTTTGAAGTGAAAGCCAACGGCGTGAGTATTGGTAGCGTAAGTGGAGGTGGCCGCTATGACAACCTGACGGGCGCCTTTGGCATGCCCGGTTTGTCTGGAGTAGGGATCTCGTTTGGTGTCGACCGGATTTATGACGTAATGGACGAACTGAATCTGTTTCCTGCCGGAGCCGGACAAGGTACGCAGGTACTCATCATTCCTTTCGACGCTGAAGCACGTAGCGTCGCCTTGCCGGTACTGAATCAGTTACGTAGTGCCGACATTACTGCCGAGATGTACCCAGATTTGGCGAAGGTGAAAAAGATGCTCGATTACGCCAACGCGAAAGAAATTCCGTTTGTGGTACTTATTGGTTCCGAAGAAGTTCAGACGGGTCAATTGTCTGTTAAAAACATGCTGACTGGCGAACAGCAGAAAATGAGTGCTGATAACGTAGCATCTTTTGTAAGCGGAAATCAACATTGATTCTTAATAAATGGCTGTTGAGTTCTCTTAACAGCCATTTATTAAGAATCTGCGCTCTGAGCCAGTAAAGCAGTCTGATACTGTGGGTCGCCCAGGAGCGCTACGTCGCCGATCACAATAATGGCTGGATTATCGATGCCTTGCTGGTTAACATGCTCCACAATCGTATCGACGCGCCCAAAAACAGTACGTTGCTCCGGTAACGTACCGTTCTGAATAATAGCGACCGGCGTTTCCTGTTTACCGCAATCGGCAAAAACAGCCATAATCTGAGGTAGTTTGTGCATCCCCATGAGTACCACTACTGTAGCCGACGATTGAGCTGCCAATTGCAGATCTTTAGAAAATTGACCGGCTTTGGTAGTGCCGGTTACCACCCAGAAACTTTCCGAAATGCCACGTGTCGTCAGCGGAATAGAAGCCGAAGCCGGAACAGCATAACTACTTGACAATCCCGGTACTACGTCTGTTTGTATACCATGCTGACGGGCATATTCTATTTCTTCATAGCCACGACCAAACACAAATGAGTCGCCCCCTTTCAGTCGTACTACGTGTCCGTATTGTTGCGCGTAATGTACAATTAACGGGTTGATATCTTCCTGTACGCAGGAGTAAGCGCCCCGACGTTTACCTACGTATACCTGCAAGGCATCGGGACGACAATAGTTCAGTAAATCAGGATGAACGAGCGCATCGTACATGACCACATCAGCCTGTTGCAGCGCCCGGATTCCTTTAACGGTTATGAGGTCAGGGTCACCAGGCCCCGCTCCTACGAGAGTAAGCTTCATATTTAAAGAGTGAAAGAGCGAAAGAACGAAAGAGTGTGGTCCGGCTTTCCGGCTGACGTGACCATATCGCCATTCACTCTTTCGCCCTTTCGCTCTTTGGTTTAACTATCCTTGGCCTGCACCAACTCCCGGAGTTCGGGCGCGCCTTCCAGTAAAATCTGGGTTTCGCGATAGGCTTGAACCGCTTGAAGGAACCCTTCGGCTTCTGCCATAAACCGGCGAGCAAAGTCCTCAGAAGCCTCCTGCTTGTTAATGCTGAAAACTAAGGTTTTAAAGTCGCCTTCGTTCTGGTGAAAATCGGTTTCACCAACAAAGTTTTTGTCAAAATCGCTGACAATACCGTGTTGCGTATTAGTCGGTACGTCCCGGCTCATCAATGCGGCCCTGGCACCTGTAATGAACACATTGTACGAATGATAAAGCGCATCAGACCAGCGACTTTCCGCGAACGCTTCCCGTGCCCAGCCGAGCTTATCGGCGGCCTCGGTCAACGTAGTGGCAACGAGGTCAATCAATACGCTGGCGCATTCGCCGATGCCCACTTCCGTAACGTATTGTTCAGTATGATCCCAATCAATATAATCGCTATCGACAAGGGTTTTCAGATCGGCTAGAGGCTTCAGAAGCTGGTAAAAATAGTTTTTTCCCTGCCGAGCGTAGTAATCGCTGTAGTATTCGCCGTCGAAAGCATTCGCTTCGAAATCACGTAGCAGAAAACGTAGTGAATCTGGTCCGCGTTTAGCCGGAATTTTGATCACTTTATCCGCAATCAAGCCTTCGCCTTTTCCGTTGAAACCGCCACCCAACAATACCTGCAACGCCGGTAATACGTAAGCACCGTTCTTCAGCGACGAACCATGATAGCCAATATTTGCCACTGAGTGCTGTCCGCAGCCGTTCATGCAACCCGAAATCTTAATTTTAATATCGTCGTTGAAGACCAGATCAGGAAATTCATCGGCCATCATTTTCTCTAAAGCACGGGTAATACCGTAGCTGCTCGAAATAGCCAGATTACACGTATCAGTACCGGGGCAGGTTGTAATATCGGCTGTTGTATCGAAACCGGGTTCGGCTAGTCCTAACGTATCGAGTGCCTCGTAAACGGCTGTCAAATCACTGGGTTTGACGTAACGTAGCAAATAGCCTTGGTTCACCGTTACCCGAATATCATCGGCAGCGTACTGCTTGACGATATGGGCCAGAGCCCGCGCCGTATCTGAGTGCATATCACCCAGTAACACACGCAGTTGTACAGCATACCAACCTTTTTGCTTTTGCTCAAATACGTTGGTACGGAACCATGCCTGTTGTTTTGCGCTCCAGCTTCCAGATTCTACACTTTTTTGCTCAGCCGGTTCTGCCGGTGTCCGAAATTTATAATCGACGGGCGACTCAGCCGGAACCTGAAACTCCTTTACCCGAAGCGCTGGCGTTTCTTCCTCGATCCGACGTAGCAATTCCTCCAGACCGATGTCGTTGAGTAGGTACTTCATACGGGCTTTGTGGCGTTTCTGCCGTTCGCCGTAGCGGTCAAATACCCGAATAACTCCTTCAATGAATGGAATGGTACGTTCCTCTTCCAGAAACTCGAAAGCTGTCTGCGCCGAAAAAGGCTGAGCACCAAGACCACCGCCGAGCATCACCTTAAAACCACGTTTGCCATCCTGAATGCGAGCGACCAACCCGACATCGTGCATGTAGCCGTAAGCCGAATCTTTCTCACTGGACGATAACGAAATTTTAAATTTCCGCCCCATATCCTGACAAATCGGATTGCGCAGGAAATAGTCGAAAATACTATAGGCGTATGGCGTAATATCAAACGGTTCATCTGGATCGACGCCAGCCCGAGCCGAACCCGTTACGTTACGTACCGTGTTCCCACAGGCTTCTTTCAGCGTAATACCTGCATCTTCAAGCTCAGCCCAGAGTTGGGGCGAATCGGCCAGTTTTACGAAATGCAGTTGAATATCCTGCCGGGTCGTGGCGTGGAGATTACCTGTGGCGTATTTGTCCGACAAATCGGCAATGCGAATGAGCTGGTCGGCCGTGATACGTCCGTGAGGCAGCTTGATACGTATCATTTGCACCCCCGGTTGACGTTGGCCGTAAACACCCCGCGTCAGCCGAAACTTGCGGAATGCTTCATCGGCAATGTCGCCTTGCTGAAAAGAACTGATCTTCTGTTGTAAGTCCAGAATATCGCGTCGGGCGGCTGCGCTGACGTTGTCGGTCAATTGGATAGACATAGTGAGTATTGTCTATAGGATTAATCAACTATTATTTTAAAACGAAACGCCGGTTTCCTCCGGCGTCTTATAGTTGTACAAAGATAAATCCATTCAGAACGCATTAAGTTCAGAAATTGCCCAACTTCTGATTATGGTCGATAATGAATGGTTATGAAGTATAGAGTATTTCTACTACTTCGGCCTAACTACTATTATTTTACCAATACCGATTTGGCTATTCATTGGACTGTAGTTTGACCAACTCTATTTTGCTCCGAAGTTTACGTCTTGGCAGAATTCTGAACGCGTTACGCTACCGCAGACAGTCTACTGTTTATCAATAAATTAAGAACAGACTTATACTCCTTAATTTTATAAGACAACGTAACGTTTTAAGCAAGTACACAGTATAGTATACCCTAGAAAACATCGTTACGTTCTCCAGTCGAATGCCAGTCGGCGTCCATTTCCTGAAATCGCTGTAGAACCTTTTTCAGAAACGTTTCATCAAGTAGACTGGGCACGGCATCGGGCTGGAGCAAATCCATTTCATTAACTTTATATGTCTGCTCATACGGTCCGGCTTCAATTTTGACAATATATTTGCCGTTCCAGGCATACAGTCCAATCCGGAACTGAGGGTGAGGAATCTCCTGAACAAATCGCACGTTGAGAGTGATAAATGATGAAAAATACGTGATGAATGTTACTTCTGCCATTCAAAATTCTTCAGCAAAGATAGACAACTTGGTTCGCCAACTATCTTTCGCAATATTCATCATTCTTCATTCATCATTCTTCATTTTTTCTTGCACGTCCAGCACTGAAGAAGCGGCTCAATTTTTTCTTCGGGGTAATGTCCAGCTTCAGAAACGAGAGTATAAAGAAGCGATTCGTTTTTATACGGAAGCGCTGGCCAAAAAGCCCGACTTTGCCGATGCCTATAATAACCGGGGACTGGCCCGGTTCCGCAATGGAGATCGCGAAGGTGCGCTGGCCGATTATACACGGGCCATCCAGGCTGATCCCGATTTTGCAACGGCTTATCTGAATCGGGCGGAGGTTGAACTAGAGCTGGGTGAAGCCGCCGGAAGCCTGGCCGACCTGCAACGTATCGGCAAAACGTATCGCGACTCTACGTATTATCAGGCTCGACTGGGCGACGCTTATACTCAGCTCAATCGGCCTTCCGAAGCCAAAACCGCCTACGACCGCGCTTTGCAGCTACAGTCCGACAATGTCGATGCGCTGACAAACAGGGGCGCGTGGTATTTCCAGCAGAAAGATTATGCGAAAGCAAAGGCCGACATCCAGCGGGCACTGCAATTGAACCCTAAGCAAGACGCTGCTCTCAACAACCAAAGTTTGTTGCTGACGCAGTCCGGACGCTACGCTGAGGCACTGTCTTACGTTGACAAAGCCTTACAAACGCAGCCTCGGCAGCCATATTATTTGAACAACAAAGCTTACCTCCTGCTCAAGTTAAAACGTACCGCCGAGGCATTGCCGTTGCTACAGGAATCCCTGCAACTCGATACTCAGAATGGCTGGGCACACCGTACGCTGGGGCAATATTATTTGAGTCAGAATCAAACTGCGAAAGCTAAAAGTGAGTTTGATCAAGCTAAAAAACTGGGGGTGCCAACTGATGAACTGACTAAATAACTTATCTCATTAAGCGAATAACCGAAAGCTGTAAAGGTAAACAGGGCTTTATGCCTATCACCAATGCCAGCAATATGCCTTTTTGTTAAGTAACTTTTAATCCAATTCGTGACGGACAATTGAGATTTAATAAATCGGGTTTTTTATATTTCCGCTAAAATCATAATTCATAGCCGCGACGGTAAACCGTTCGTTAATCGGCAAATTATATGAAAACGTATTGGGGTATTGACCTGGGAGGCACCAAAATCGAAGGTATTGTCTTATCGGCTCCTTCTCCTGATGCCGTCCTGATTCGGAAACGTATTGATACAGAGGCCAAAGCTGGTTATGAACATATACTCAACCAGATCACAGGGTTAATCGATGTTCTCAAAGCCGAAACTGGTCAACAGCCCGAACGTATTGGTTTTAGTACGCCCGGTACGTTCGACCCTGCTCGGCAGGCCATGAAAAACTGCAACACAACAGTACTGAATGGCAAACCGATGAAACAGGACTTGAGCGAACGCCTTGGCCTTCCCGTTGAGATTGCCAACGATGCTAATTGCCTGGCTCTGGCCGAAGCGACTATGGGTATCGTTCCCGACGTAGTACCTGATTATCAAAGTGTCTTTGGTGTGATAATGGGTACTGGGGTTGGTGGCGGTATGGTGGTACGTAGTACATACGACAGCACCTACGGACATCCTTTTTTGCTGAACGGCCTACAGGGGCTTGGGGGCGAATGGGGCCATAACGTACTGGACGAAAAAGGGCACATTTGTTACTGCGGCAAAAAAGGTTGTGTAGAACAGGTTATTTCGGGCCCCGCTCTGCAACAGTATTATAAGCAACTTAGTGGCGAAGAACGTACCATGGAGGAGATTGCTGAGCGGTATCAGCAAGGAAACGATTTATTCGCCAGCCAAACCATTAACCGGCTGCTCGAATCATTTGGCAAAGCCATTTCGGTGATTATTAATGTACTTGATCCTGACGCAATTGTTATTGGCGGAGGACTTGGCAACATCGATTTGCTCTACACCGAAGGGGCCGAACGCGCCCGAAAATATGTCTTCAACAGTGGCGAAATGAACACTCGTTTCCTGAAACCCAAACTCGGCGACAGCGCCGGCATTTTCGGAGCCGCCATGCTGTAAGATATTGGGCATAGGGTTAATTACTCAACCAACACTATGCCCAACCCCCATGCCCTCTGCTATTACGCAAACAATTCGGGTTTCTTACTCAATTCAGGATAGTCAGACGGTTTTAGTACCTCCGCTACGTCATTTGGCTCCGTTCGGGACGTAATACGCTTGCTGATGCTGTAGCTATGCAATTTATTAACAGGGTATTGGTGATTTACTAAAGCCAGTGCATCTTTTTCGCTCAAGTCGTCGTGTAGCCAAGCCTGTTCGGCTTTTGCCGTAAGCAGGCAGGGCATCCGCTTTTTTGAATTATGAATGGCCGCCAGCAGTGAATTGGCTTCGGTTGTCAGCAACGTGTATGTTTTAATTAATTCCCCCGTTTCAGGGTCCGGCCATTCATCCCAGAGTCCAGCGATGGATGTGATTTTCTGGTCGGTGGTGTTGATGTAGAACGGGAATTTCTTGCTTCCAATCGTGTGCCATTCGTAGAAGCCCGTCACCGGTATGACACACCGTTTCCCCGACTGTGCGGCTCCCCGAAACGATGGTTTTTCGTAGATAGTTTCGGCGCGGGCATTGATGGTTCTCGCCCGAATTTCATTGGCGGCATCCTGGCTTTTCGTCCAGTTCGGAATCAGCCCCCAACGTATCATTTGCAACTTGTCCGGCTCCTGATGCGTCACTATAGGCCAGGCCGGAAATGTGTAGGCATTGGCATGATAAACGGGCTGAAAACTAGCCGCTTCCGGAAACTCCGCATCGTAGCGCTTTTCCAGTTCGTCAGCGTTGACATTAAGGGATTTGTGATAACACATAGGGCAGCAAAGCAAGTCGTTCGACTGCTGATTGGTCTACTTATTTAACCCATAAATGTCCGCTCTGGTTTATCTATTTTGAGGTAATTCATCCAGCTCATCTACTTGCGCCAGCAACTCATCCAGGTATGGATCTTTGAACATTCCAGCCAGCGACGCCAGCCCAATTGAAAGGGCTGTAATGGCAATCGGAATACCCACAATCAACCCGGTATACAACCATCCGTTGCTGGCAAATCGACGTACTATAGTTGGCAGCATAATCATCGACCCCGCCAGCATGGCCAGTATCCAGACCCACCTCATAAGGGTTGTATGGCGTATACGTAGCGCAATTAACGTAATAATCGCCTGCCGCAAATCGTGCGTCGGCAACGTAGTACGACGCAACGTAGCGAGGTGCTTCATCAAAAAATAAAACCCCGTAGCCGCAATCAGAACGTAGCATCCAGCCGGAACGTAGTGGACAACCTCTGTGTAATCGAATGCATTTCCCACAATAACGGCGATAAAAAACCAGGTGAGCACGAACAGAATCGCCCCCGGCAAACGTATCTCCTGAATCATTTTGTCAAGTGTGCTCCGCGACCGATTTCGCTGAACTATAGCTAGTATATGCTGCGTTGACCGCTGGTTTGCGTCAAGTTTCTGTTCGTAATTTTTCCAGTTAGCTTTAAACTCATCTAAATTCAGTTCCATGTTCATGCTAGTTATGCGTTGGTCGATGCGACAATACGTTTCAGTTTTCCTTTAATCCGATTCAGTTTCACGCCTACATTTGATGGAGAAATGCCCATGATTCGCGCAATTTCTTCATACGAATTATCATCAACGTAGAGAAAGACAATCGCTTTTTCAATCGGCGACAAATGCTCGACAGCCGCGTAAAACTGCTCGATACGTTCGTCCTGATCCGACGTAGCAGTTGCCTGTATTTTTGTCAAAAAATCATCTTCCAGTTTAACGGAAGTAATACGTCGCCCTTCCCGACGATAGAGTGAAATCGCAGTATTCAGGGCAATTCGATACATCCAGGTACTGACCTGCGATTCCCGTCGATACGTTGGGAACGCGCGCCACAGTTGCAAAATAATTTCCTGATACAAATCTTTACGGTCTTCCTCATCCCGGCCGTAGAGCCGACAAACTTTGTGCAGAATTCGGGGATACGTATTGATAAACTGGACAAATTCGATTTCCATTACTGATTGTCTTTGCCCGTTAGTCGTTGGCCTGAACAAAAAACTTACAACGCTTTTCGGAAAATTTAGCGCAACCCGTTTAAGCGTTTCTGGTAAACAAAATCCGCTACGTATTCGTCAATATAACGTAGCAACGATACGTTCATGGCCATTAACAACCGCGCTTTCAACTACGACCTCGACTATCGTCACCTGGACCTGCGCGAACAACCAGAACTTTACCGCGTAGGAAAAGGTGAGATGGGTGTTCTGCTTGTGCGTCCGTACAAAGACGAAATCCTGCCCCACTGGCGCTTCAAGACGCCTGAGATTGCCCGCGAATCGTCGGAGAAAATCTTTCAACTGTTTCTCGATTATAAAGAAAAAGGCGATTTCATTGGCATGGACATGGCCCGGAAATTCCTGCAAATGGGCTATACCCGGTCCCGTCGATACGCCAATCACCGCACGGGCAAAAAATACGATGGTCCCGTTCCTGATGATAAAAAAGGCCAGTCGGGCGCGCACGGACGTGATCAGTTGCCGCGCGAAGAAGACCCCGTAAAAGCAGAATCGGCCCGGATTTTTTACGGCAAGTATCTGGAAGCGCGAGAAGATGCTACGTACAAACAACTTAAAAAGGAATGGCAGGAGAAATACGGGTAGTTTGCTAATCTTTGCGCTACTTTGCGCTACGGTTTCAAGGAGTGGAAGAGTGAATGAGCGAAAGAGCGAATGTTCTGCGCCAACTCTTTCGCTCATTTACTCTTTCGCTCTTTCATTCTTTTATTCATGCAACTCCTTGACGGTAAACTCCTTTCTTCTCAAATCAAACAGGAAATTGCGGCTGAAGTCGCGGAAATACGTGAACAGGGCGGAAAAATTCCGCATCTGGTCGCCATTCTGGTCGGCAACAACGGGGCGTCAGAAACGTACGTAGCGTCGAAAATGAAGAACTGCGAGGAAGTGGGTATGCACTCCACCCTGATCCGGTTCGATACGTCGGTTACAGAAGATGAACTACTGGCCAAAGTGCGAGAAGTGAACGACAACCCCGATATGGATGGTTTGATTGTGCAGCTTCCTCTCCCCGCCCACATCAACCCCGACCGGGTAATGGAAACCATCAATCCAGCCAAAGACGTCGACGGTTTTCACCCCATTAATATTGGCCGGATGGCCAAAGGATTACCTGCTTACGTATCGGCGACTCCACAGGGCGTTCTCGACATGCTGAAACGGTATGGCATCGAAACGTCGGGTAAACACTGCGTGGTGGTTGGCCGCAGTCAGATCGTTGGGTTGCCCATGTCGATTCTTATGCAGCGCAATACGTATCCAGGCAACTGCACCGTTACGCTCACGCACAGCCGCACCCAAAACCTGGCCGAAATCTGCCGAACAGCCGACATTCTGGTAGCCGCTTTAGGCAAGCCGGAGTTCGTAACCGCCGACATGGTGAAAGAAGGTGCCGTAGTCATTGATGTAGGCCTGGAGCGGGTGCCAGACGCTACCAAAAAAAGCGGGTTCGCGCTCAAAGGTGACGTAAAATTTAGTGAAGTAGCTCCCAAAACCAGCTTTATTACGCCCGTTCCGGGTGGCGTTGGCCTGATGACAATTTGCTCGCTGATGCAGAATACGCTGAAGGCCGCGCGGGGTGAGGTGTATGGTGTTCACCATGATTGAAGCCATACAGCACAACGTTTAGCTTTATCAACAAGTAAACCTAAAGGGGCGATTGAGTTCACAGTTTTAATTAGGCGTTGATGGCGTGATGTTAACTTTTTTCCCGGCTTCAGCCTTATCGCCATCAACGTCTAATCGTTTTACAAGCATGGGCAAACTCAGCCCCTGCGCCACTAACGTAATCAGAACTGTTACGACAGCGATAAAAATAATGGTGTCACGCTGGGGAAATTCTTTTCCGTTGGTCATTAAAGGAAGGGCGAGAGCGGTAGCCAGTGAAACAATTCCTCGCATACCGGACCAACTGATAATCAGGCAATTTTTCCAGTCTAGCTGCGCATCTTCCAGCCATACCATTCGCTTCATTTGGGTAGGAGTCAACTGCTGAGTCTGGAATTGAAGAAAAGTGCGCTCCAGGTTAACTTTCTGAAGAAACACACGCGCCATCCGAATAACCAGGGCCAGTACACAAATCAGAAAGCTGTAGCCAATCAGTGGCAAAATTTCCTGTTTGTCAATACGTTCCAGCACAAAAGGCAACTCAAGGCCAATAAGTACGAACACTAATCCATTCAGAATAAAAACAATTATTTCCCATATCGCTTTGGATTGGGCTTTTGTCCCATCAGGAAAAAGTTTGGCCTTAAATTGAGACGTCAACAGGCCCAAGGTTACAACGGCGATAACACCCGATACGTGCACTTCTTCGGCCAATGAATACGCAATAAACGGCATCAGCAACGTAAGACTGATCGCCACCAGATTATTTCGGGGAATTCGTCTCAACACGAAACCGACAACTTTTGCCAGTAGCATTCCCACCAAAATTCCTCCTCCTATCAGGCCAAGAAACTGCAACCCTGCTTTCCAGAAAATAAATGACGTACCAGCCACAGCCGCCACCGAAAAATTGTAGGCAATAAGTCCAGAAGCATCATTGATGAGGCTTTCGCCTTCCAGAATGGTCAGGGTTTTGTGCGATAATCCCAGCCCTTTGGTGATACTCATAGCGGCCACAGCGTCGGTGGCCGACAAAATTGACCCAAGTACAAAAGCCAGCGACCAGGTCATGCCCGGAATTAAAAAATAAGCCAGCACGGCAATGGCAACCGTCGTAATAAAGACCAGTGCGAATGCCAGCCCAGAAATCGTACTCATGTTGGTACGGAATTCGGTCATTGAAATATTATAGGCGGCATCGTAGAGCAGGGGCGGCAGAAAAATCAGAAAAACAATCTCAGGATCCAGCTCAATTTTGGGTGTTCCCGGAATAAAACCTACGGCAATTCCGGCCGTTACCATCAGGATCGGATAGGGCAGTTTGATTTTATCGGCCACCGCCGATAAGCCAATCATGACGGCCAGCAAAAACAAAACGATGCTGTAATTTTCCATAAGACGCCTAACCATTTTTTAAACTACATCCCTCACCTGACGAACGTAACAAGGAAAAATCAGTGCAAAAATGACAGTTTGTTCGTAATCTATGGTAAGATGTATGCAGATAAACGGCGATTACGAACGTAGTAGTAACGCGTTGAGCGATCTTACCTTAACAAACTTTAACAGGACGTACTGGGGCGTTTGGGCTTCTTTTTACGTAATTTTGGCACGGTCTGTTTTGGCTGCTACTTACACAAAAGCACTACGTTAATTTTTTATTGTATGCAATCATTTAAACGCCTGAATACCATTGGGGGCTGGGTTGTTTTCGTCATCGCGCTGTTTACGTATGCAAGCACCGTTGAGCGAACCGCCAGTTTCTGGGACTGTGGCGAGTTCATTGCGTGTTCGTTTAAATTACAAGTTCCTCACCCACCCGGCGCTCCTTTTTTCCTTTTGTTAGGCCGTATTTTCTCGATGTTTTCGTTTGGCGATCTGACCAACGTAGCGTATTGGGTGAATATGGGCTCGGTGCTGGCGAGTGCGTTTACCATCGCTTTTCTGTTCTGGACCATCACGATGCTGGCGCAGAAGCTGTTAGGAAAGTCAGAAAGTGAATACAACTTCGGCGATACGTTGCTGCTTCTGGGCACGAGTGCCGTGGGCGCGCTGGCTTACACATTCTCCGATACGTTCTGGTTTTCGGCCGTCGAAGCGGAAGTATATGGGATGTCGTCGTTTTTTACAGCGATTGTCGTATGGGCGGCCTTCAAATGGGAACGTATCGACGACGAAGCTGCTGCTAACCGCTGGCTCATTTTAATTGCTTACCTGACAGGCATTTCTATTGGCGTTCACTTGCTCAACCTTGTTACGTTGCCTGCACTGGCCCTGATTTATTACTTCAAAAAACAACCGAAACCAACTTTTTGGGGTGGCGTAATTGCTGCTGGTATTGGGTTGGTTATCCTGGCGATCATCAACGCCGGAATTATTCCGGGATTACCGGGCATGGCCTTTGTCGTTGAACGGTTCTTCGTTAATACCTTGGGGATGCCTTTCAACACAGGCGTAATTATTTTTACTGTTGTTTTTCTGGGGGCCATTGCTTACGGAATTATCTGGTCAACACGTGGCAAGCGGGTTGTCTGGAATACGGCTCTGCTTTCGTTAGCGTTCGTATTGATCGGGTATGCGTCATACATGCAGGTACTGGTACGTGCCGATTTTAATCCGCCAATCAACGAAAACGACCCGAGCGATGCGCTGAACTTCCTGTCGTATCTGCGTCGGGAACAATACGGCAGTCGTTCACTACTTTATGGTCCCGTTTTCACCTCTCGCCCAATCGACCAGAAACAGGGAGCGGCTATCTGGAAAAAAGAAGGTAACAAATACGTAGTGTTCGATCATCAGCCAGAATACGTCTATGCACCGGGCGATGAGATGCTATTCCCGCGTGTATACAGCAGCCAGCAGAATCACCCGGCGCTGTACCGGCAGATGCTGGGGCTGGCGGAAGGACAAAAACCAACGATGGGCGACAACCTGAAGTTTTTGTTCAGTTACCAGTTGGGGCACATGTGGTGGCGTTACCTGATGTGGAACTTTGCCGGTCGTGAGAGCGATGAAGAAGGTGCAGGTTACCTCCTTCCCTGGTCGTCGGACAGCGGAGCTCCGGATCTGCTTAAGAATAATAAAGCCCGCGACAATTTCTACATGTTGCCTTTTGCGCTGGGATTGTTTGGTATCGCGTTCCAGTACTTCCGTCGTCGGCGCGACTTCCTGATTGTGGGGCTGCTGTTTTTGTTTACCGGTATCGCGCTGCAAGTCTTCCTGAATTCGCCCCCATCGGAACCACGTGAACGGGATTATATCTACGTAGGGTCGTTCTATTTCTTCGCCATCTGGCTCGGACTTGGCGTAATGGCGTTGGCCGAAGGGCTGCGAAACTCGCTCAAATCCGACGTAGCACGTAACGGTCTGGTTGCCGGGCTCTGTCTACTGGTGCCGGTGATGATGGGCGCGAAAAGCTGGGACAACCACAACCGCGATAACCGCTATCAATCCGTCGATTTTGCGAAGAATTTGTTAAACTCCTGCGCACCCAACGCCGTACTGTTTACCGGTGGCGACAATGATACGTTCCCACTCTGGTACGTTCAGGAGGTAGAAGGTTTCCGGCGCGATGTCCGCGTGTGCAATTTAAGTCTGCTGGGTACGGAGTGGTATATTCAGCAGATGAAACGCAAAACGTACGAGTCAGATGCGCTGCCGATTTCGCTGGAATTCGACAACTTCAATAAAGGCAAAAACGATATTGTGCCATTCTATGAGGTAGCTGGTGTAAAAGATGGAATCGATCTTAAACAGTACATCAACCTGATTAAGACGAACAATCCGGCGGTGCAGGTACCGCTTACCAGTGGCGATATGACCAGTATTCTGCCCTCGTCGGTGCTGTTCCTGCCCATCGATAAAGCATCGGTCGATAAGGCGAATTTTGTGCCATCCATGCTACGTCCGTTGATGAAAGATACGCTGCAGTGGACTATCGGAAAGAAAGACCTCTATAAGCCTGATCTGATTATGCTCGACATCATTGCCACCAATAACTGGCAGCGCCCGATCTATTTCTCGAGTACGTTAGCGAGCGATAATTACCTGAGTTTGAAGAACTACATGCAGTTAGAAGGTTATGCGTATCGGCTGATGCCGGTGGCCGTTCCCGGAGCTACCGATGGCTACGTTAATTCGGACATTATGTACACGAACATGACGAAGAAAACGTTCTGGCGCGAATTCGATAACCCGAATGTGTATTACGACGAAACCTACAAAGGCCCACCCGTGATTTCTGCCCGTATCGCGTTCTTCCGCTTAGCCGACCAGCTTATCCGCGAAGGCAACAAGGCTAAGGCGCTTGAGGTGCTCAATTATTCGCTGAAAGTTATACCCGACAAGAGCATTCCGTATGACCAGATTTCGTCGAACTACGTCCGGTTCCTGTTTGAGGTAGGCGACACCAAGAAAGCGCTCGAAATTGCCGACACAATGGCGGCCCGCGCCGACCAGAATCTGACTTACGATAAGAGCGGCAACGGCAACCGCTTTGGTAGCCCCGACTCCGATTTGTATATTCTGCAAACGATCGTTGAAGCCTGTAAGGAAGCCAAACAGACGGCTGCCGCCAGCAAATACGACGCCATTTTCCAAAAGCATATTAATGCATTTGGCTAAAAATCAAGAAGTTAAAAGGTTATAGGGTTATAAAGTTGTAAAGTTGGCTGACGCAACCATTGTTTTTTGGCGTCAGCCAACTTTACAACTTTATAACCCTATAACCTTTTAACTTCCTAATGTATTGGGTGGTTGCTTTTTTCTTCTTCCAGATCAATCCGGGCTTCCTCTTTGCGGATTACTTCATCATCAAACTCCTGTTTTTTACGAAAATGCTGTAAGGCGGTCCGCTTTACGGATAGAATGTCGTTACGTATCTGGTTGTATTGCGCCAGAATTTCACCGTCACTTTCGATAGATTCCAGATGTCGTTTTGTCTGGAGCATATCGTTTTCTATCCGGTCCCTCATATCGCCCACTAATTCATTGGCCTTTATCTCATTAGCATAATTTTCGGTCAGATGATTTAAGGCAGCTTTCTGAAGTTTCAGGCGAATTTTTGTTTCCTGTTCTTCTTCCGGTATACGCACATCGTCGTCCTTAAAATTCACCAGTTGAATTACAAAAGGCAGCGTTAGCCCCTGAAAGACCAGTGTGACCAGAATGACGACAAACGTAATAAACAAAATCAGGTTACGGTGTGGAACTTCTAACGGAACAGCCAGGGCCGACGCCAGTGAAACTACCCCTCGCATACCTGCCCATCCCAGAATAACGGGCCCGCGCCAGCCGACATTTCGCCGAGCTACGGTTATGTATTGACCGATAAACTGTGTGAATGCAGCTGAAAAAAACGCAAATGCCATTCGGGTAACAACAAGTACGCCAGTTATAAGCAAAGCCCACAATACAGCTTCGGTTGTTGAATAATTACCCAAACCCTTCATAATAACAGGCAATTCCAGGCCAATCAGAATAAATACCAGACCGTTCAACGCAAAAACGACGGTAGCCCACATACCTGTACCCTGAATGCGTGAACTATGATTGAGAATGACGTGACTTTGATTAGAAAGAAATAATCCGCCACTAACAACGGCCATCACCCCCGACACATCAAACTCTTCGGCTGCCAGATACATAAAATAGGGCGCCATAAATGTCAGTAAGATACTGATCCGGGTGGATGTTGGCAACCATCGATGAATGGCGTAAAAAGCACCAGCCACCACTAACCCCACTACTACCCCCATTAACGTAACCCACACAAAACTGAGGGAAGCATCCTGCCAAACAAACGAACTCGACGTAACAGCAACCACCGCAAACCGAAACACAACCAGACTCGCAGCATCATTTACCAGGCTCTCACCTTCCAGAATACTAATCGTTGCTTTCGATACATTAACCCCTTTCAGTACCGACGTAGCAGCAACGGCATCGGGGGGCGATACAATACCACCTAATACAAACCCAAGTGCCAGCGTAAAGCCGGGGATAACGGCACTGGATACGAAGGCTACCGCAAATGCCGTAACGATAACCAGACCGAATGCCAATACAAGGATAATCCGTCGCCAACGCCAAAATTCTTTCCAGGACGTAAACCAGGCGGCTTCGTAGAGTAGAGGTGGTAAAAATATCAGGAAAATGAGTTGGGGATCAACACTAATTTCGGGTATTCCAGGAATCAGGCTAATCACTAAACCGCTCAACACTAAAAATATAGGTGTTGGAATTCGTAATCGCTGACCAATCATTACCAGAAGTGAAACGGCCAGCAACAACGATAGACATAAAAGTAAGCTTTGGTGCATGGGTGAATTTAAAACAGTAATCAGCGAAATTACACAGTGAAGTCATTTTTTCAAGTTCACTTCATAATCCTGGCAACGTAACGATTCTCTGCTGAATTGATTTCGGAAAACGGGACAATTAAAAATGTTTTTCAGACGCTACGTATCTGGATATACGTAACGGCAACAGCCCGCTACTCGTTGAAACGTAGTGGCGGGCTGTTAACAGGTTAATCTGAAGTTTATAAGCTTGCCTGCGTTGTATTATATTTTTGCTGGAAGTACGGACCTAAATCCTCTGATAGTACCTCACTTACCTTACTGGCACCAGCCTCCGTAAAGTGCATGTCATCGTAATAATACTCGCTGCTCTTTGGCATTTTCCGTGCTAAATCAACCAAATGCACTTGTAAACCAGCGGCTACAGCTCTCGTTACGTCATTGTACACTTCAAGTCGTTTCCAGCACAGTTCCCCATTTTCGTTTTTGTCTACCCGAAATTTGCCAAGGTCGGTCTGGCTAACCGGATCTTTGCCGAAGCCAACTAATAACGGCTGAGTGATTAGAATCGGTTCAATTCCCTTCTGACGACAAGTATTCACTAATTTCATTACTCGTTCGCGGTAGGCAGGCAGGAAATTTTTCACCAGGGCCAGCTTGTCCTGAAGGTCAGTCAAGGCAATTCTTAACGTATCGCCTGGGTGTACAGGTCGGTAAATGTTGTCATGAAAATTCAGTTTTTGAGTAATAATTCCCCGGCTCACCAGTCGGATTAACCCTACTACTTCGCTGTTCTGCGCAATGGTACGTCCCAGGTTTTTCCACCAGGCATCCCCCAGATCGACGTACGTGTTTTTTAGCATCGTGTTGTCGAAACCATCCATTTTGTCTTTACCAACATCGTTGATTCCAATCAAAAACAGGATAACGTTTGGATGCAGCTTTAACAAATAATCATCGAGCAACACCTGATGGCCAAAAGTAGAATGTCCATTAAGTCCAGCGTTATTTACCCATAAATTACTCATCTGTGGATGCATACGCTGCGCAAAACGAGCCGGCCAGTCGCTACCATCGCCCAGGAAGAAACATTCGGTTGTACTACCCCCAACCGTTAAGACCGTCAGATGATCCGACCAGTTTTTAGGTGGTTCTTCGCCCCGAAAACCAAGTGAATTCTTGGTATGGATGGCGTTTCGTTCTACGGAGGGTAATCCTTCCATCGTAAGCTCATACGTTTTACTTACCGGCAGAATTATTTTATCATTTTTAATTCTGGGATTCAACGGGTTATATATACGCAGACAGATTTCGAGTAAAACGGCCACCACAGAAGTGAGATAGAGCAAATACAAACTGCGACGAACAACCGAACGTAGCAATCCGTGTCTCCTATCAGTATATAAATGTATTAGCTTAATCATACATAATTCATTAAAGAAATTATTGGATAATTATAGGCGAACCACATGACTTAACGACAATTATTTCTAAAAATTATCTATTTAACTAATGATCTTATAATAAGGTCACTTATTACAACTAAATGATGCCATTTCCAGGTAAAGGCCATTTCGGGATTAAGAATTAGCTTCAATACGTAAGCAGTGCATTATAAAAAGTCCATATTCTCATTTATTAGCTCCCGGTAAAACCTATCCATATCTAGAAGGTATTTATAAGGCAAATTCACGGCTCTTTTTGTAAGATATACGCCGTATTAAGTTCACTCAACGTTAATCGACTCAATGAAAAATTTACAAGCAATGGCCTTTTTATCGGTCATTTTCTCCATGTCATTGGTAAGCTCCTGCAAAAAAGATGACGTATTGGAAATCAATGTTCCAGAAACCAATAAAAGCCCTACTACGTCAGGAATTCAGGGAAATGTGTTTGAGCCAGCTCTGGTAGAAGCTACCGACGATCGGATTGCGCAGTTGAAAGTTCCCGCAGGTTTTACCGTCCGAAAATTTGCAGACCAGCTTGGTAAGCCTCGTATGCTGGCGGTCGGTACGTCGGGGAACGTATACGTAACAGATCGAATGGCAGGCACCGTAACGCTTTTGCAGGATACTAACAGCGATGGTAAAGCCGATACAAAGAAGGTCGTAGCCAATATTAAAGACGTTCATGGACTCACCATTTATACAAATAAGATGTATCTGGTGGCAATTCGGGAGGTCTATAGAGCTGATATAAACACCGATGGTACGTTAGGCCAGCCCCAAGTGCTGATTAACAACCTTCCTGACGCAGGTCAGCACCCGAACCGAACGATTGGTTTCAGTCCAGACGGATTTATGTACATCACGGTTGGTAGTACCTGTAATGCCTGCGCCGAACCAAATCCCGAACATGCCACTATGCTCCGGGCGAATCCGGATGGCACGGGACGTAGAATTTTTGCTAAAGGGCTACGTAACACCATAGGTTTTGGCTGGCATCCGCAAACCAAAGAACTCTATGGTTTCGACCACGGCATTGACTGGCTTGGCGATGAACAACAATCCGAGGAGTTGAACGTCATTAAGGAAAACGCGTTTTACGGCTGGCCATACATTTATGGGGATGGCAATTACAATCCGCATCCTCGTCCGATGGGTGACACTACGTATGCACAAATTCTGGCTAAAACTACGTTACCGGTATTTCAGTATGACCCTCATGCAGCCCCATTAGGTATGATTTTTTATACCAGCACCGGTGCCCCAGGCAGTTTCCCAGCCGAATATCAAAACGATGCCTTTGTCACCATGCGTGGCTCCTGGAACCGGACACAACCTTCTGGTTATAAAGTGATACGTGTCCATTTTGAAAACAACAAACCCGTTCGGGCAGAAGATTTTGTATCGGGTTTCCTGGTCAATAATAACCAGGCCCAATTTGGCCGACCGGTTGGCATCGCTACGTTGCCCGACGGGTCATTACTTTTCACTGATGACACGAACGGCGTTATTTACCGGGTGAGTCGGTAATATTGAACAGTAGCCAAGCTGACAAAACAAGTTTAATCTGACAAAAGAAGCCCCTACCGTTTCCAGCAGGGGCTTCTTTTGTCAGATTAAACTTTAAATCAATTTAATCCTGGTTTTACTTCACTTCTTCGTACGGTACGTCCGATACGTTGTCGCCCGTAGGTTGACCTTGGTTGGCACCACCGTCGGCGTTACCAGTGAAACCAGCACCGTCGGTTGGGTTAGCGCCTGCGCCACCGGTTGCATTGTACATCTCTTGCGAGGCTGTTGCCCAGGCTGCATTCAGACCTTCCAGCGCAGTATCGATGGCCGCTACGTCGCGTGAACCGTGGGCTGTGCGTAGGCTTGCCAAAGCGCCTTCGATGGCCGTCTTGTTGCCTTCCGACAGCTTATCGCCGTACTCTTTCAATTGTTTCTCGGTCTGGAAAATCATCGAGTCGGCCTGGTTGACTTTCTCAATTTTCTCCCGTTCAGCTTTATCAGCGGCTTCATTGGCCTTGGCCTCTTCGCGCATCCGGTTGATTTCGGTTTCGGTCAGACCGCTCGACGCTTCAATCCGGATTTTTTGCTCTTTGCCAGTGCCTTTATCTTTCGCCGTTACGTGCAGAATACCGTTGGCATCTACGTCGAACGTAACTTCAATTTGAGGTACGCCACGGGGCGCTGGTGGAATATCGGACAGAATAAATCGACCTAGTTGACGGTTCTGAGCCGCCATCGGACGTTCGCCCTGCAATACGTTGATTTCTACACTTGGCTGGTTATCCGACGCCGTCGAGTACGTTTCCACTTTCTTGCTTGGGATGGTCGTGTTGGCTTCTACCATTTTGGTGAACACACCACCCATCGTTTCAATACCCAGCGAGAGAGGAATAACGTCGAGCAACAATACGTCTTTCACTTCACCCGTCAATACACCTCCCTGAATAGCAGCACCGATAGCTACAGCTTCGTCGGGGTTAACGGCTTTCGACGGTTTTTTGCCAAAGAGTTTTTCTACTTCTTCCTGAACTTTCGGAATCCGGGTCGAACCACCGACAAGAATTACTTCGTCGATCTGACCGGCCGACAAACCTGCGTTTTTCAGGGCGCGACGGCAAGGCTCCAGGCTGCGCTGAATCAGCGAATCGGCTAATTGCTCGAATTTTGCGCGGCTCAACGTACGTACCAAGTGTTTTGGAATACCGTTCACCGGCATGATGTACGGCAGATTAATTTCTGTTGAGTTCGAGCTCGACAGTTCGATTTTAGCTTTCTCAGCAGCTTCTTTCAAGCGTTGCAGCGCCATCGGATCCTGACGAAGATCGATGCTTTCGTCTTTCTTGAACTCATCAGCCAGCCAGTTGATAATCACCTGATCGAAGTCGTCACCACCAAGGTGCGTATCACCATCGGTCGATTTTACTTCAAATACACCATCACCGAGTTCAAGGATCGAGATATCAAATGTACCACCACCTAAGTCAAATACGGCGATTTTCTGATCGTGGTTGGTTTTATCCAGACCATAGGCCAAAGCAGCAGCGGTTGGCTCGTTAATAATCCGTTTTACGTCGAGACCGGCAATCTGACCGGCTTCTTTCGTAGCCTGACGCTCAGCATCGTTGAAGTAAGCCGGTACCGTAATAACCGCTTCGGTTACCGTTTGACCCAGATAATCTTCAGCCGTCTGCTTCATTTTTTGCAGAATCAGGGCCGAAAGTTCCTGTGGTGTATATTGACGATCGCCGATTTTAACGCGGGGCGTTCCGTTTGGACCGTTCTCTACGTCGTAAGCGATTGTTTTCGTTTCGTTGGTTACCTCATTATAACGTTTACCCATGAAACGCTTAATCGAGGAAATCGTATTTTTCGGGTTGGTGATGGCCTGGCGTTTGGCGGGAGCGCCTACTTTGCGTTCGCCGTTGCCGTTGTCCATAAACGCCACTACCGAGGGGGTTGTCCGGGCGCCTTCGGAGTTGGGGATTACAACCGGCTCGTTGCCTTCCATCACGGCCACGCACGAGTTCGTGGTGCCTAAGTCAATACCAATAATTTTTCCCATAACTGGTTTAGTTTCTTTGTTGGCTGTTTGAAAAACTGACAGACGTATACTATCTAACAATACAAATGCCAGCCGGGCAAACTTGTTTGATTTGCTGTCAGATTGGCAGATTCATGTATCCTTCCGGGCCACAATGTCGCTTTTAACGTACCGTTCCATTTAAAGTGTGGCAGACCGTCACACTCCACTGGTTACATAATTCTCTAGTTACGTACTTAACGCAGCAACCTTAACGTAATGCGAATAGCTACTGTATTGTCAGGGCATATTGCCTATTCCAAAAAACGGCCTCCCCTGCGCTTAATTTTCAGTATAAATACGTCCTACTTCTTTTTTGTATTCACTACGTTGGTAGTCGCTGCGTATGCCGGTTGCGTCCCTTTCTTTTTTGCCAGAACCATTTATCCATGAATCGAAGAACATTTGTACGTAATGGGTCTACCACCCTTTGTTTATTACCTGTTTTCAGTTATCCTGTTTTGGCTCAGCTAAAACGAATAGCCCCAACTGAAAAACCCACCTGGCTCCTCGAATTGATTAAAGGTAATGATCAGCAGCTCGTTAATGTCCGAGCATTACGTATCACGGATGCTTCAAGCCCAGCGTTTGGCGGCCTGAAAGATTACGACGACATCCCAAATCCACAAACCACATCCGATTTTGTCAGACGAGCAGCCTGTGCGATATCATGCTCAGAATCCGAACATTACCGCTCAAAAACTTTGCTACAGGAAATGGACGTAGCGTTAAAGTACTTACTAAGAATCCAGCATTTCGACGGTACGTTGGATTTACCAGCTACCAATTTCCACTCGACGCCCGATACCGGTTTTATTGTAAAACGACTCACTACGGCGTATTCGTTACTGGCCAAATCCGGTACGCCGATGATGGACGGGGTGCTTGCTACGTTTAAATCGTTTCTGCTGAAGGCCGGTGAAGCGCTGACAGTTGGAGGTATTCATACACCTAATCACCGCTGGGTAGTGTCGGCGGCATTGGCTAAACTCAATACGCTCTGGCCAGATCCCCGCTACGTTGCCCGTGTTGACCATTGGCTGTCAGAGCACATCGACATGGATAATGACGGACAATACAATGAACGTAGTACGCTAATATACTCACCTCTGACAAACCGTCTGCTCATTACGATTGCCAAGAACTTAAACAAACCATATTTATTGGACTATGTTCGGCGAAATCTAGCCATGACGTTGTACTACCTTCATCCAAATGGTGAGTTGGTAACAGAAGCATCGGGGCGACAGGATAAGGCGGGAATCGGTACGCCCGAAGGGTACTGGTACGCCTACCGGTATATTGCCTTACTCGACAAAAATGGTGAAATGGCAGCTATGTGTCGTCAGATTGAGAAAACGCTTTTGCCTAAATCGATTTACTACGTTGAT
Source organism: Spirosoma flavus (assembly GCF_054778555.1). NCBI lineage: Bacteria > Pseudomonadati > Bacteroidota > Cytophagia > Cytophagales > Cytophagaceae > Spirosoma > Spirosoma flavus. Next base: position 2,898 of record NZ_BAAGZL010000002.1, on the reverse strand, counting down.
TATTTCCTGGATGATCCATCGATATGGCGCGAATTACCGCCTAGCCAGCCACTCCCTACGAATTATGTAAAGGCTTTCCCTAAATCAGGGTTAGTACGTATTCGGCGGGGAGCCTGGGATAGTACAATTTTGCAAGCTAATCCGGTTTTGTTAACGTTCCATAAAGGCAACGCCATTTTGCAGGGAGTACGAATAGCCTCTTCATTTTTTGGAAAAGGTCAGTTTCAGACTGAAATTATTGACAAACAGGGCGACATGTGGATTCTGACCCAATCGCTAGAAGGGCCATATTACCAAACGTATCCGCCGGAATCTATCCCCGCCGATGGCGATTGGGAGAAAATGTTACGTACGAATCGTAAACAAAGTGAAATTCAACGGCTTCAGTCACGTATTATAATTCGCGAAGTGCAGCAGGGTATTGAAGCAACGATTCAGATAAACGGTACCGACAACGTACCGGTTGCCTTAGAATTGATTTTTCGGCCAGGCGGTACGTTCGCGGGTGTCACGAAGCATCCGAATCGAGAAAATTCCTTTCTATTGTCAGGGTCAGGAAGTTATACGGCTCAGGGCGATACTATTACGTTTGGGCCGGGTTTACAACTGCATAAAAATGTCCAGTTGCGGGGTTCGTTACCGTCGATGGATGCGCCTACTGTATACCTTACCGGCTTTACACCATTTCAGCATACCCTTACTTTAACATAATCAGAGCTCAATACAAAAGCACTGATTATCAATTACGTTAACAGTGTTAACCTATTGTTAAAGATAAAAGACAACCCGCACGAGTTGTCGTTTATCTTTACGTAGATATCGATACACTAGCGACCGCCTAATAGACCGCCCAGCATACCACCCAAACCTCCGCCACTACCTCCACCGCCTTGTTGTGAAGCTATCCGCAGTAGGTCGTTCATATCAAGTTTACCATCAGCCATGGCAGATCCGGCCATACCCATCCAGTCGACGCCATGCTGACCTGTAGCTGCACCCAGAATCGAGTTACCATCAACGCTTGAATCGTTCGGATCTGATGCTTTATGCATCAATTTGCTCAGGACAATTGGTACTAGTGCACCTGCTATCGACATCGCAACCTGGGGAGAAATACCCAGTTTTTCCATCAGGCTTTGCTCAACATGTTGCTGAACACCCTGTGTTACAGGGCTATTCTGCACATTTGCACCGTTTACAACCATCCCCAGCAAATTACCCAGACCACCGCCCTGCGCCTGTTGACCTAAGCCACTCATAATGCTGCCGGCTACAGTCTCCATAACGCTATCGTTTTGGCTGTTCGGGATGGCGGGATTATTAATCACCGCCTGGCCTGCCTGCTGCTTTACCAGATTCATTAGTGTTTCTAACATGACTGCTTGTTTTTAATTGGTTAAGCGGGAATGGGTTTAGCCCGCGCGTTAAAATTAGATAGATTCCTCAGCAAACTTCAACTTGAATAGTTAATTTGCCCCGAATCTGTTACATACTATGACGAATGAAGAACCAAAAAGTAGCGGTTCGGTTTCAGAAAACCAATCGTTTACTGATAAAATAAACCCATTATTAACTAATTTACTGTATCCCAGCGAGTCGGATGAGCCCATTGAACCCGTTACCTGCTATTTAAAACAGGAAGAAACGCTGACGGTAAGCCAACTTAAAGACTGGCAGATGCTCCCGCCCGAAATTTATGTAGAGGAAATTCCAGAAGCGGATTTTTGGGCTCCCATCATTACCGAACAGGAATGGTATGGCGATGAGGAAAAGGCACGTACTGAACAATTTCAGCAGTTGAAACAGGAGCTCGAAAAAGAGTTGTCCGTTCGGCAAGTATTTAGAGTGGGGAATACCGAAATAGATGTTTTTCTACTGGGTAGGCTGGCCGATGGCACACGCGCAGGTATTAAAACGAAAGTAATTGAGACCTAACAATTGCTGTTCATTGACGTATCAAAAACGAAAAACCCGGCTCATCACCGGGTTTTTCTATTTTTAATTCTGTTTACTTCACCTGTTCTACAACAGCGGCAAATGCTTCCGGGTGGTTCATAGCCAGATCAGCCAGAACTTTACGGTTAAGTTCGATACCGGACTTGTTGAGGGCTCCCATCAGGACTGAATAGGTAGTACCATTGATACGCGCACCGGCGTTAATACGTTGAATCCAGAGAGCCCGGAAATCACGTTTCTTAGCACGGCGGTCGCGGTATGCGTATCCAAGACCCTTTTCGACAGCGTTCTTAGCAACTGTCCAAACATTTTTACGCCGACCAAAATAGCCTTTGGCCAGCTTCATTACTTTCTTCCGACGCGCCCGTGAGGCAACGTGATTGACGGAACGTGGCATTGTATTGTTAGTTGTTTTTTGATAACAGGCGGAAGGTTAATTAATGAATAATGTAGAATGCCTAATGTAAAATGACCCTTGTCACTAACCATTATTCATTTCCATTAAACAGTATACATTCTCTTTTTATGCCTGGGATCGGGTGAAACGTGAACCAGGAACGACTTCGCTCCTTTTCGTAAACTGCTTAGATAAGCAGTTTACATTTTCATTCTGATTAGACGTTCAGCAACATTTTGATACGTCGCTCATCCGGACCAGCTACTAACGTATCGTGTACCAGATTACGCTTTTGCTTGGTCGTTTTTTTCGTCAGAATGTGACTGTGGAAGGCATGCTTCCGCTTGATTTTGCCGGAGCCTGTCAGCTTGAAACGCTTCTTGGCAGCCGAGTTTGTCTTTACTTTTGGCATTGGAGTAACCGCTTTTTTGAGAACTTTTTCGTAAACAGGCCGCAAAGATACGAAAAAGAGTTATAAAGTTATAGGGTTATGCCGTTGTAAAGTTGGCTGGCGAATAATCTTCGTTCTCGCGCCAGCCAACTTT
>NZ_BAAGZL010000001.1:2320718-2338578 GCF_054778555.1 Spirosoma flavus | reverse complement strand
AAAATAATTATTGGTTTCAGGTTCACAAGCTACACTGCCTACACGAACGTTCGTGTAGGCAGTGTAGCTTGTGAACCTGAAACCAATAATTATTTTTTACAATGACGAACAATTACACACTCTAAATGCAAGAATACCCTACCAAGTAGTCGCTATCACATTGAATCTCCCTGTACAGCTCAATTCTAATTACAGTCCATCAGTGTACATGCATGCAAGAACGTAGAACACAGCTTACCAGCATGTTTACTCAATTAGCCCACTATGGGCATTGACTACGGAATAGGTATCGATATCCACTCTGAGCTGTTTCCAAAAGGAATATTATAAAGAGCACATCAGGCAGGGTCGCAACTAAGGACCCAAAGGGTCTTGCCCTGCCTCCGGAAGGGGGAAGTCAAATAAGTCAGCAATGTTCAGTTTCAGGGCACGAGCCAGCGCAAAGACAGTACTAATGGTGGTATTAATCTCTCCTCGTTCAATACGACCAATCTGCCGCACATCCACCTGGCTCTGATAGGCCAATTCTTCCTGAGAAAGTCCTTTTTGTTGCCGCTTCTGGCGGACGTTAACCCCGAAGAGTTTTATTGATTCCTTGTCTCGTATCCCTATCACAAGGCAAAGAATCATAATTTAAAAAAAAACAATTAGGACATACATGTCCTCAAGTGTCTATTACTCCTATATTTGGCCCAACTTTTACGAATTATAGTTTAATCATTTTGCATAGGGTGGCAACTTCTTTCAAGATGGCTTCAGGAGAAAAATTTGATTACGAGCAGTTCCGTCGACAGGCGGTTGTGCAACTGCGAACGAGTTCCATCAGTATGGCCTTCCTCAGGTCATTATTAGCCCCCGTGATTCATGATTTGTTGGAATTGGCACTTCAGGAAGATGACCAATCCATGGCATCTGTTGACGAAACAGACAAATCAGTAGAGGCAGTGATGACAGAGACAGACCTTGATCAACCCATCGAAATCCAGAGCATTACTCCTGTTTTAGCGAGACCTGCCTTGGCGGACCGCTCGATTGAGCAACCAACGATTTTTGGACTCCAGGCTGATCACTTTGTGAACGAGAACTTTTATGAAGGAGTACCCTACCAATCCCTTCGACGCCAACTAAACTGGCAAGGTTGGCCTGTGTCAATGACCGTCCTGATGAGGATTACCGATCAAGGCTTACCTCGCGTAGAAGCCTGGCATAAGCGACCTCTCCATCCCATCTATACGTTTATGTGGGTGGCAAGTTTACCCTTTCAATTCTGGCATAGTACCCACTCATCCAATCGGTCAGTGTATGTAGTTACTACAATTGATTTGCAAGGCAGACGGGATATTATAGGCTACTATGCTGGGGCACACGATTTGGCCAGTACCTGGATCACTATAGTGTCCGATCTACAAGAGCGAGGAGTTGAAGATATTTTGATTGCCTGTGCCGAGGAGCCAACCAGTCTCAAAGAAGCCTTTAGGGAATCTTACCCTCAAACACAGGTTCACGGCTGTGTGATGCTTCAGATGCGGACTACTCTACATTCTCTGATTGGCAAAGACAAGACTGCAGCCACCAAGATATTACGTACTTTATACTCCGTCACGGATGAGGTTCAGGCAACTGAGATTTGGCAAAGTTTCAGAAATAACTGGACTGAGCGGTATCCGATGCTGGTGGAAAACTGGGAACATAACTGGCCTTTTATAACGGGGCTTATGCAGTATCCGCCTTTGGTCGCCAAGCGAGCGCAGCGGTTCACCTTACTGGATACGCTGCATCAGGCAATACTGACACATTTAAAAGCCTATGGTCCTTATGTCAATGAGGAGGAATTTCTTAAATCAACTTACATCATCAGCCAAAAATTAGTGTCTAAAAACACCTGGAGTGTGGGTAACTGGGGGATGCTTTTAGAGCAGTTAGTCTGTGTGTTTGGAAATCGATTGAAAAAATAGCTGTTATCTAGGGTATTTCTGGGTAATATACTACATAGGATACAGTGCGTCAGGCAAAAATTTCATCAGAGATTATGCATTCGATGAACGCTACTACATCCTAAACTGAAAGGATTTCGTGAACGAATTATATCTTGCTTGAATGTTTCGCAAGAAGCAGTCTGTAAAATTTTGATATGTATTAAATTGATTATAGTAGGCCCTTTTCAACATTGCGGATAGTGTTATAATGGACTTAATAAGAATCTAATGTTTCAAATTCACCTGACTCCGTTCTGCCTTTCCATTCGTACACCATAAATCCAACAAGTAATCCATATTCCAATCCGACAAGCGGCAAATTCTCATTATATGGATAGGTTCGGTAGGCACCGTAGGAGAGTATAATAAGCCCCGACCAGATGAATGGATAGCGAAACGGAGTAAACAGGCTTACTGCCAACAATGAAGAGATATACCATGGATGAACCGTTGTGGACAATAGCCAGTATAGACTCAGCGTCAATAGTAATTGGATCGATAGTTTACGAGAGGATGCCTTACCTTGGCTCCAAAAAGCGATGGCAATTGTACAGAAGGCAATTAGTACAAATAGGTACTGACCCGCTTCTTTAATAATGCTACGTCCTGAAAGTACAAAGCCAACTGCCCGGATTAAATAATAAATGCTGGCGTTGAATTCAAGCTTTTGGAAATAAAGCCCTAGACTACTGAACACATTCCGGAACAGGTTTATATCAATAAACGGCATGAAAATCATCCCCGAAAACCCCAAGGTAACTGTACCATACACGAGTCCACGCTTCCAGCCTACATATCGGAATAATAGTGGGAAAAAGAGTAAAGGAAGAAGCTTCGTGCCAATACTTAGTGCTAATGCACCTGCGGATATCACCCATCGTTTCTGAAGATAAATCCAAACGGCAAAAAGGACCAGGAAAATCATCACAGCTTCATAATGTACGTTGCCCGTCAGCTCCAGAATAACTAGTGGATTTAGACCGTATAGTAAGGCCAGGTTTGGGTTCTGGCTAAACCTTCTAAAAAGAGCTGACAACAGCCACAACGTACCAACATCTGCCAGCAGAATTGGGATACGTAAACCAATCACACTACCTAGTAAATCATTGGGTGAGACCAATGCCGCAAGCCCAAACAATGCCTGATTGACGGGGGGATAAACTGTGTAGTAATTCGGAGAATTTAAACCTTGATATAGCGATTCGGTTAGTCCAGTTGTTGCCGCTAAAGGTGTATTGATAATGTGGTTGGGTAAATAAAGATAAGGGTTATAACCGTTGGCAACCAGATGTCCATCCCAGATGAATCGAACATAGTCATCAGATAGGTTAGGTATAACTGCCAATAGACTTAGCCGGAATAAAATGGCTGCCAAGAATAGAAATCGGTCAGGCTCAGATTGAGGGACAGAAGTGAGTGAAGGTTGACTTAAGACTGTCCACAGTGGCCGGGTAATCCGAACATAGCCCCAGAAAGTAAGCCCATATAGTAGAATGAGTAGGCTGAATTGCGGACGGGCAAGTCCATATCCTATTAAAGTAAACAGGGCTAGTGAGAGAAATAACCAGCCAATCCGGAACGGCGTAATCATGGCTATAGAACCGTCACGTTTGACGCTACGTTCGTTTCTTTAGTCCAGCTATGCGCCAGTGTATAACTAACCACCAACCCATATCCAACGACCAGTAGACTATGCAGAATAGTCATTGAATAATCGTGTAAATATAAACCTAAACCGATACCTGCCAGAAAGTACAAACCAAGTCCAATTTCCCGAAAAACAGATTTGGGAAATGTTTTCTTTATGTAAACATTGGTAGTCCAGTCGATAAGCTTTGTCGTACTGTTGAATTTTGGCGTACGAATGAAGGGCGTCTTTTTTCCTAAGAGACCTTCCAGCACAGCCAGGCTGTTGTGTAGGGATAAGCCCAACATGATGGAAATAAAGGTTGGAAAGAGCCAGAAAAATCGTACCATTCGGCTAAAGATATTGCCTTTTATTTGATGGACAGCCAGCCCTTGTTTAATCTCAGATTGGTAATAAGAAATCCCATAAAAAATGGTTGAAATGATGGTAGCAAGTAAAAATAATTTCGATAGTTGGTGACTGGTAGCTGCCCAGTCGGGATGGCGATGATGAATCCACAACACGGGTAGGCTCAGCATGGCCATACCCAGAATAAGTACCAGCAAAGAGCTGTTCAGCAAATGAAAACAGGCCTGTATTTTTTTGCGGATTGAGATGCCTGATTTTTGCCATACCTCTCCCAAAAGCTTCCGACTACATTCAGCAGGCCCTTTCATCCATCGGTACTGTTGCGACTTAATGGCATCCATCGTAATCGGCAATTCAGCCGGGACTCCAACGTCGACACGGTAAACGATTTTCCAGTCATTTAGCTGCGCCCGGTAACTTAAATCCAGATCTTCGGTCAGTGTATCCGCTCGCCAGTTACCACTGGATAGTATTGCTTCGCGACGCCAGATACCGGCTGTTCCACTAAAATTTAAAAATAGACCGGTGGCATAGCGGGCATACTGCTCAATAAGGAAGTGAGCATTTAAACCAAACGCCTGAATTTGAGTTAGGAGCGAATAGTATTGGTTGGTGTGTAGCCAGCGAGTCTGAACAACGCCTATGTTTGGCTGCGTAAAACTGGGAAGCACACTTAGTAAAAAATCGACGTCAGGCAGAAAATCGGCATCGAAAATAGCCACGTACTCACTGTCGGTCAGATTAAGCCCATAGGCTAACGCTCCTGCCTTAAATCCTGATCGATCGGGTCGGCGGATGTGTACCAGTGGAAGGCCAGCTGCCTGATAAGCGACCACTTTTTGGGCAATCAGCAACGTAGTGTCGTCCGTCGAATCGTCCAGAATCTGAATGGTCAGCTTGTCGAGAGGATACCGCAACTGGGCGATGGTATCAATCAGTCGTTCCACTACGTATAACTCGTTGTAAATAGGCAATTGAACGGTGATCGAAGGTAGCTGCTCCCAGCGTATAGCGAGCTCCGGTATGCGCTCATTTCTATGACGCCAACGACTGTATACGTATCGCACAAGAAGCCCCAGCTGACCAATACTGAACAGCACGATCAGAAAAACCAAAAGGTTGTAAAGAAACAGAATGAATAGCTCCATTATGTCAATTCCAGCGCACGATCAACACTGGGTTGGACTACTACCAGTACTTGAAAATGGTGGTGAGGATTTTATAGCCTGCCAGTACCGTGCCTTTGATCGTACCTGAAATTTTTGAGTGCCCGATCCGTTTTCGATAACTCACGGGTACTTCGGTTGTTTTATAGCGCAACTTGGCAGCTTTTAATTGCATTTCAACGGTCCAGCCATAGGTTTTATCCTGCATGTTCAGAGCCAATAACGTATCGAACCGAATAGCACGAAATGGCCCCAAATCCGTAAAACGTACTCCATACAACCAACGTAGCAGTCGCGTTGCCAGCCAGTTTCCGAAAAGCTGTTGAGGTGTCATGGAGCCACGTTGCCGGTTGCCCAATGCGCGGGAACCGATTACTAAATCAGCGTTCTGTTCCAGGATTGGCGCAACGACGCGGGACAATTCAGCAGGAAAATCAGAATAGTCGGCATCCAGAAAAACGACGACATCGGGCGTAGGCTGGCGTTGTTTCGCGTAGGCAATGCCTCGCAAACACGCACGCCCATAGCCTTGAATAGGCTCGTCCAGTACGGTAGCGCCAGCGCGGGAAGCTTCTAAGGCGGTCTGATCGTTGGAGTTGTTATTGACGACAATAATTTCCTGTACTAGCTCAGCGGGTATTTCACGGATAACCTGTCCAACTGAATTTTCCTCGTTGAAGGCGGGAATAATAACGACGATAGTTGGCTGATTCAAACGTAGCGTGGTAATAAGAGCGAAAAATACATGGTACGTATCATAATGATTGACCTGTTTTCTGAAGGTAATCTTCATAATCAGCCCATTCGTCAATGTCGGTTAGTTCATCGAGCCGGGCGTAGGTTAAGTTGTGTTGTAGAACAGCCAATTCGGTCAACTGTCTCAGTTCGGGCTGACTCCAGGGCATATCCTGAAATAAAAATGGCTGAAGCTTATTCATGCCCAGCAAATAATACCCGCCGTCGGTGGCTGGCCCGATAACCACATCCACAGTATCGAGTGCAGCAAACGCATTATGAATATGGCTGGGGGTTATATCAAAGCAGTCGCTGCCAATGATAACCACTTTTCTGGCCCCCGCTTTAAATTGGTCTTCAAACGCACTGTGCATACGCTCACCCAAATCCAATCCTGATTGCTTATACTTAACAAATGGGTTCCATCCATCATCAGCATTCACAAAATCTCCATAGTATACAGCGCAGCGTTCCTTGAACTCAGATACCAAATTTTGGGTGTAAATCAATAAGTGTTGGTACACTTCCAGCGCTTTTGTATCACCCACCGTTCGAGCAATACGGGTTTTAACCTGGCCCGGAATGGGGTTTTTGACAAAAACAATCAGTTGCTCTGGTGTCATAAAGAATGATAACGAAACAAGCGAACAATCGGTTAATGAAATCGTGTGATTACTTCTCAACCCTTATCTTGCAAAAAAGATAGCCTACCATCGTTTATGACCATACTTGATCAGGTTCAGCAGACTACCCAGTTTATTCAATCGAAAACACAACTCACTCCTCAAATCGGAATCATTCTCGGAACAGGTCTTGGCGCACTGGCGCAGGATCTATCCATCGAAACGACCTTACCCTACGAATCCATTCCTCATTTTCCACTTTCGACGGTTGAGTTTCATTCAGGCAAGCTACTGCTGGGTACCCTGGCCGATAAGCCCGTAATCGTGATGCAGGGGCGGTTTCATTTTTATGAGGGCTATTCCATGCAGCAAATTACCTTTCCTGTACGGGTCATGCACGCTCTTGGCGTTCGAACGCTGCTGGTCTCCAACGCGGCTGGCGGCATGAATCCTGCTTTTCAAACGACAGACCTGATGGTCATTGACGATCACATCAGTTTACTGCTCCCCCAAAATCCCCTCGTAGGACCAAACCCTCCCGAATTTGGCGACCGTTTTCCCGATATGAGCGAACCGTACAGCAAAGCGTTGATCGAACGGTCGTTTGCTATAGCTGATGAACTTGGTATTCGTCTTCAGCGAGGGGTCTACGTCAGCGTAACGGGTCCTCAACTCGAAACTCGGGCTGAGTACCGAATGCTCCGCCAGTGGGGTGCCGATGCCGTCGGGATGTCGACCGTTCCAGAAGTGATTGTAGCCAATCAGATGGGAATGGCTGTTTTTGGTGTCTCGGTTATCACAGACATGTGCATACCTGAAACCCTGGAAAAAGCCGACATTCAAAAAATTATAGCGGCTGCTGGTACAGCAGAGCCACATCTCACTCGCCTGATGCGGGAATTAGTCAGTCAGTTGTAACACACCCATTGGTTTCTCGGTCACTACGGAGATCTCCCGTAGTGACCTGGCATCGCTCAGGCAGTGGTTCCTCCACAACTGGACCCAGCCCCGGCGGTGCAACCGTAACAATGCTGATTGATTACCACCGACCGTTGATTTAAGGTGTTCAGGTCAAAATCCATTACGTGCTGTACTGGACTAGCCACTTTTAAATCAAGCATCTGATTGAAATCACAATCATAGATGAAACCATCCCAGCTGATCGACAAGGTGTTTCGGCACATTACGCCAGAGGCCGCTACCGGATTGAAGGCATTGACCAGCTTTTCCATATAGCCGTCGTAGTTACCAGACGAAATGAGGTAATCCAGAAATCGGCTTATTGGGATGTTTGTAATCGCATAAAGGTCATTGAACTGTATCCCAAACTCATCCTGCAAAACCCGTTTGAACTGCCGCTTCAAACTCTCCTGCGAACCAGGCAGAAAAGCACCATTTGGGTTATAAACCAGATTCAGCAGTAGGCCAGTATCTGGCTGACCATAGCCCACTGCGTTCAGCATACGTAACGCACGGACGGAGTCCTCAAAAACGCCTTTTCCGCGCTGTCGGTCAGTTTTGTCGGCATTATAGAAAGGTAATGAACTAACGACTTCAACCTCATGCATCCGAAAGAATTCAGGTAGGTCATAGTATTTAGGATTGGCCACGATGATCGTCAGGTTGCAACGTACCATAACCTTCCGGCCCAGTTTCCTGACCTCTTCCACGAACCAGCGAAAATTCGGATTCATTTCCGGTGCTCCGCCCGTTAAATCGACTGTCGGTATATCCGTTTGGGCCAGTGCGTCCAGACAAGCCTGCATCGTTTCGCGGGTCATGATTTCCTTCCGGTCGGGACCTGCATCAACGTGGCAGTGCCGACAAACCTGGTTACACATTTTTCCCAGATTTATCTGAAAAACAGCAGGTTCAACGATACTCAGTGGAAACAAACCAGCGGTTTGGAGCTTCTGATGGAATAGGGGCAATTGCAACGTATCGGCTACTTCGCTTTGAAGCGTTTGCAGTTGTACGTCAACGTCGGCTAACTGATGCCCACTGGCTTTAAGTGATTTCATAGGTTGAATGAGCGAAAGAGTGAATGAGTGAAAGAGCGAAAGTACCTGCCGGAAGATTTTTGCCGGACGGGTTTCGCTCATTCATTCTTTCGCTCTTTCACTCTTTGATTTACATCGATAATTCTTTGGCTTTGTTCATCATTTGCACGCCATGCACTAGCGAAGCCCCTCCGCGAATAGCGGCTGCTACGTGAACGGCTTCCATCATTTCTGCTTCCGAACAGCCTTTTTCGAGCGTATCGGACGTGTATGCGTCGATACAATAAGGGCATTGTACCGTGTGGGAAACCGCTAAGGCAATCAGTGATTTCTCGCGGGCTGTGAGAGCACCTTCCGCAAAAACAGAACCGTAATAAGAGAAAAACTTGTCGGCTAGTTCTTTCTGAAACTCACCAATTTTGCCAAATTTCTTGAGATCTTCTGGATTATAATAAGTCTGCATAGGGTCGGGCCGGCGCACCGGTTGAATTAAGTTATTAAGAATACGATAACAAGCTAAAAATAGATTTCACTCATAAAAATGCCGCAGTCTACGAATCGTGGTGAGTACTATCCAGTCGCCTAACCTAGGTAGATGCGTATGGACCAGCACAATTAGTCTACCCAACGCCGAGATTACCGTCCGTTGTCGACGTCGCCGAACGTGATTGATGATGATCTGAGCAACTTCCGCTTGACTTTTCTGCCAGCGAGGAGGTCGATGGGCGATGGGCACCGGTTGGCCAGTTGCATCGAGTACTCGTTTGTCAGGGTCATTCTGCGTAAAACCAATGTGTACTACACCGATCTGAATGCCCGTATGCGCTAATTCGAGACGTAGCGTGTGGGCCAAATTAGCCACTGCTGCTTTTCCGGCGCAGTAAGCTGAACCGCTGGGCATTCCGTTTAGCGCAGATATAGATGAAATGAACGTAACGACGCCTTTGGCTTTGGTCAGGTGGGGCAAAGCGGCCTTCAACGGATAAACTGTTCCATACACGTTACTATCAAGCACCTGCCGGAATACGTCGGGGTTCATATCGGCAAAGTAAGCGCGCATCGAGATGCTGGCATTCGTTATTAAAATATCCAATTGTCCGAACGTATCGATGGCAGTTGCAATAAGTCGCTCGCAATCATCGAAGCAGGTAACGTCGGCCAGACAACTCACTACGTCCAACCCTTCGCTAAGTAGCTCATCCTCTGTTTGCGCCAAACGGTCTGTTGTGCGTCCATTTAAAACCACCTTAGCCCCCGCTGCGCCCAATGCCCGTGCCGTAGCTTTGCCAATGCCCGATTCTGAACCAGTAACAATAGCGACTTTCCCAACAAACACCCCTCCAATCGCTGTTATAGGTTTGCGCTTTTTAGAACCATCCGAAACAGCAACGGCTGAAGCCGACGTTTGTACGACTAGAGGTTCAGATGGTGCGATTGGCTTAGTTAGTTCGAGCACGTTGAGTAAGATAGTTATGTCGTTTAAACCAGTTGAAAGCTTCGTCTACAGCTTCTTCAATCGGCGTTTGAGGTAGTCCTAGTTCGGCAATGGCTTTCTGCGAACTAAAATAATGACCATCGTTCGCCACCGCAATCATGGCTGAATTTAGTTGTGCCGGACGGCGTGTTAGTTTAGCGAAGGCATCACAACCGAAACCATACACTTTTGCCAGAATGGGTGGGATCGACCAGCGCGGTGGTAATACGTTCATACGTAGTGCCATCAGTTGAAACGCTTCCTGATAACTCATGTTTGAATTTCCCAGAATATACGATTCGCCCAATCTCCCCTGCGTCAGGGCGTTGACCGTGGCTACTGCTACGTCTCGTACATGAACATAATTTTTGCCTCCGACTGGATAGCCCACTACACGTCCTCGATAGAGTTCCAAAAGCATCTGCCCGGACGTTGGTTTGGCATCGAATCCGCCCAGCATAAACGTTGGATGAACCAAGATGGCGGGGAGACCAGTCTGCTGCACTGCTTCCTGTACCCGATCAGTAGCTGCCCGTTTACTGTCCATGTAATCAGAGCCGTAGCGCTTCCCGACAAAAGGAAACGTTTCGTTGCCAGGTTGTTGCTTCGTCCCAAATCCAAATACGTTGGCTGTGCCTACATAGACAAACCGTTGAATGTTTGCAAGCCAGGCAGCTTCAATCAGATTTTCGGTTCCAGTATGATTCACTGCCCAAACGACGGGATTACGGGCTGGGTTAACCTGAGCCAGAGCCGCTGCATGAATAACGGCATCGCAGCCCGCAACCGCTTTTTTCAGCGATTGAATATCTAAAACGTTGCCTTCGCAGACTTCAATGGGCAATCCGTCCAGCGTCGGACAACACTGTTGATGTCGAACTAATACCCTTACCTGGTATCGACGCGTCAGCAGTTCTCGGGTCAGATGAGCCCCCAGAAAGCCACTAGCTCCGGTTAGTAGTACGGTTGTTTTCATCAACGATAATTCAGCATAGCTTTATACGTGCGGACAATCCGGCCTGGTGACACCTTCATGAAAAACAGCGAAAAGGCTGTCAGGTTCGCTACCTGTACGCGCAGCCAGCTATTGGTGTCATACTTTCGGGCTGAAACTAATACGTCTTTGGGTATGATACAGAACCGGGCAACCTTCCGAATCCGGAGGATAATATCAAAGTCCTCCATGATAGTGTAGTATTCATCGAAGCCACCCAAGCGGTCAAACAGCGAGCGGGTTATGAATAAAGTCTGATCTCCCCCGCGACTCATTATGCCCGGAAATCGGGTTCCGTAACTGTTGAATCGGAGCATGATTTTATCTGAGTTGAACCGGAATCGGTAGCAGCCCGCTTCATAACCTGCTTTGACAGACTGCTCAATATCCGCAATAAAGTCAGGATTAATACCGACATCGGCATGGATAAAATATAGAATATCCCCTTTAGCTAACATAGCACCGAAATTCATCTGAGCCGCACGACCCGGCTTTGGCGATTGCCGTACGGTAGCGCCTGCCTGTTTGGCCATATCGGCAGTACCATCAGGACTTCCTGCATCAATCACTAAGACCTCCACTAAGGAAGTTCCGCCAAGTGTCAGCAAATTCTGGACTAACCGGCCTATTGACTGGGCTTCGTTATAGGTAGGAATGATAATACTAAAAGTCATCGATAATTGATAAGTAAGCAAAATAGGGTAATTATAAGCGCCTGACAAACCGCCTGAACAGGAAGCATCTTTTTTACTTAAAATGCTTCTCCAATAGTCAGATAGAAACCGCTCGACTGCCTTCCCATTCCGTAATCCAGCCGAATATTAAGATGGTCACGACGGTTCATCGTAAAGCGTAATCCGGCACCGTAAGCCAATTTAGGCTCGTTGCCACGTAGCAATGATTGCGCATTACCCAGGATACCAGCAGCCACGAAAACTACGCCACCCAACCGTTTGTACAAATCGAACCGAACTTCACTCTGAATCAATGCTACGTTCTGGTCGCGGTATCGACCTTCGTAGTATCCCCGCATACGTTTGGTACCTCCCAGCAATGACAAGGCATTGAAGGGAGCCTCGCCCGTCGTAAAACTTACGAAATAATTGACTGCTAAGATTGCATGATCGCTCAACGAATGATAGGACGATACGTCGGCAGTGTAGCGCCCAAAACGTACATTGCTGCCTAATACCTGATTCTGAATCAGATAAGCAATGTCGGCTACAACGCCTTTGGATGGGAAGAAAATGGCATTACGCGAGTCATAAAACAAGCCAAGTCCAGCCCCCGACAATCGGCTGCCTAATCCGCCAGCTACCATACCCGACGCCAGCAATCCACCCGGCTCGACGCTGGTTACCTGATAATCTTCGTATTGATACCGAATGCCCGCGTAAAGCTTTCCCCGGTTCAGGTTCGGACTTATTCGCCGGAACGCATTGATACGTATACGCGGGAAATTTACACCGTATAGCTCACGGGTAACTTCCTGCTGGCCAACTCCATAGAAATAATAATTGTAGCGATAATACCCGGCCTCACCATTGATGTAGTATTCGTCCTTGTCATAAAAGATCTGAAAAGGCAGGTAAAACAATATTTGCTTGTTCTGCGTGTAAGCAAATCCCAGCGTAATCTGCGACGGACGAACAGCTGCTCTAGCCTGACCGGACGAATCTGACCGCAAAAAAGCCATGTCGCGCTTAAAACGGAATGTAGCCGTAGCTGCCACACCATACGCCAGCCGGGTTTCGGGCGTGTAGTAAATAAGTGGAAGAGGTAAGATACTGAACGCTTTGGGAACGCTGTCGGGCGGGACCGAAATGAGTAAGGCAGTTACCAGCGACGATAGAAGCATTAATATGTTGGATTACTTACCCTATCATACGAAAAGTTAATCGACAGGGTTTGAATTTATGATTATTAAAACCATTCGATAGATTGGGGCGTATATCTGAGAGTAATAAAATTTAAATCTCATCATGAAAACGCACCCTAACTATAAATTGCTTCTTTTTGGATTGGTATGCCTATTTACCACTGCTTTCACAGCACCAACGGTAGCGCCTGTCGATCATAGTGCATATGATCGGCTTCTGAAAAAATACGTCAACGAAAAAGGCTTGGTTAACTATAAAGGCTTCAAGTCGGAAGAGAAGGCATTTAATGACTATCTGACTATGCTCAGTAAAAATCCACCAGCCGCTTCGTGGAGCAAAAACGAGCAGATGGCTTATTGGATTAATGCCTACAACGCCTATACCATCCGGCTCATTCTCGACCATTACCCTGTGAAGAGCATCAAGGATATTGGCTCAAAAATCAAAATTCCGTTTGTGACCACACCCTGGGCCGCCAAGTTTTTCACGATTGGTGGCGAAAAAATGAGCCTCGACAACATCGAGCATGGTATCCTGCGCAAAAAGTTTAACGACCCACGTATTCACTTTACCCTGGTTTGCGCGTCTATTTCGTGCCCCCGTCTTCGGAATGAAGCTTACACAGCCGAAAAACTGGATGCGCAAATGGACGATCAGGGACGTGATTTCCTAAATAATCCGAGCAAGAATAAGATCAGTAAGGATGAAGCCCAACTGTCGAACTATTTCAACTGGTACAAAGGCGACTGGACCAAAAACGGGCAGTCAGTAGTGAAGTGGGTTAATAAATATTCTAACACGAAAATTTCAGATAAGACCGACATAGAATACCTTGATTACAACTGGAATCTCAACGAGCAGTAAGCGCTGCTGAAACGGGCCGTTATGAAGCACCTTATCATTATCGGAAACGGTATTGCCGGTATCACAACCGCCCGGCATGTTCGCCAGCATGATTCCATGGTACGTATCACGGTCATTTCGGCTGAGTCTGAGCATTTTTATTCGCGTACCGCCCTTATGTACATCTACATGAGGCATATGACTTACGAGCATACAAAGCCTTACGAAGACTGGTTCTGGACCAAAAATCGTATCGACTTGCTACGTGGCTACGTCGAGCAGGTCGATACGTCGGCGAAGCGAATCCGGCTGTCTGATGGAAAATGGCTCGATTACGACGTACTGGTGGTGGCAACCGGTTCGGTATCCACTACGTTCGACTGGCCCGGCCTGACCGCTTCCGGTGTGCAGGGGTTGTATGGCCTTCCCGATCTGGAACAGATGGAGCAATTCACCAAAGACATTGAACGGGCGGTAGTAGTTGGCGGAGGGCTTATTGGCGTTGAACTGGCCGAAATGCTACGTTCCCGACACATTGACGTAACGATGCTGGTCCGCGACCCACACTACTGGAGTTCTACATTGCCGGCCAAAGAAGGTAAGCTAATCGGTCGTCATTTGCTACGGCACGGCGTCGACCTCCGGCTTGAATCCGAACTTAAAGAAATTCTGGCGGATGCATCAGGGCGGGTGCGGGCAGTAGTTACGAAAGCAGGCGAAGAAATCCCCTGCCAGTTTGTGGGGCTGGGTATCGGTGTTACGCCGAACGTAGCATTCCTGAAAAACTCAGGTGTTGAACTGAGAAAAGGTGTTTTAGTCAACGAGTATTTTGAGACTAACATAGCCGATGTGTATGCCATCGGCGATTGCAACGAATTCCGGCAACCTATAGCGGGTACAGACGGAGCCCTGCGCAAACCCATCGAACAAATCTGGTATACCGGTCGGATGCACGGCGAAACGCTGGCCAGAACACTTTGCGGCTCCCGAACGGCCTATCGACCGGGCGTCTTTTTCAATTCGGCCAAATTCTTCGACATTGAATATCAGACATACGGAACCATGAACGCCCAGCTCTCTGACGACGAACAAACGTATTACTGGGAGCATCCGGCTGGCGATCAGTGTCTACGTATTAACTACCGGAAAACTGACCAGTCCGTTGTCGGTATTCATGCCTTTGGGCTGAGGCTGCGTCATGCTGTCTGCGAACGTTGGATTCAGCAGCGCACGCCTTTCGAGAACGTACTGAGCCAGTTTCAGCAGGTCGATTTCAATCCAGAGTTTTCGGAACCCTATACTGACCAACTGACTGGGCGAGCACCTGCCGGATCGCCGGACCGCCGAAAAGGGTGGTTTGGACGATTATTCTCAGCTACGCACTAATCCGTTATCACTATGCTAACTACCGGACAACGTATTAGTCTCACCGCTTTTCTGATCGGATTTGCACTCTTTGCGGCAACTCTCCCCCTCAGTCGATACGTATTGACGGATAAGGTCTTGAGCGAAACAATTAATAAAGAGCAGTTGGCGGCTGTCCGTTCGGCTACGGCTTCCATGCAGGGAAAGGTGTATGGGTCGTCGTTCGGGTTTGTTAGAGATTTTCGGGCTGCTATCTCCCGGCTCAATGAAGGCTATAAGCAACGTAACGAAACCAATCGACTCATTCAGGATTATGCCTTTCCGGTAACGAAAGCCGCCAGCACCGGTTTTTTCCCAAGTAATAGCCAACTATTTTTCTGGCTGATTTTATTGCTGTGCATTGGCGGAGCGCTACTCTATATTCTACCAGCTCAACGGACGTTACCTGGCATAAAAAACAATGGCATCTACAAGGACCCGGCTACAAACCGGGGCTGGATTGGTATCGTAGTGTGTAGCTTTCTGATTGGGTTCTACGTACTGCTCTATTTCTTTCCAGAATACATAACCAATTGGGTGCTGTTGTTCGACCCGCTGAGCCAGCTTCTGAACGGTGGCCCCGCCAGCCAATGGTTCGTATATGGTACGTTGTACACGCTGGTGATTCTGATAATGGGCGTGCGGATGTTGGTCAAATACCGCCATAGCCGCTACCAACAACTTCGCACGATCTCGGTGATGTTTTTCCAGACGGTCTTTGCCTTTCTGATTCCTGAACTGCTGGCTTTCTTTCATCAGCCCGCGCAGGATTTGAAAAATATGTGGCCCCTAGACTATAGTTTTTATTTCGATTACCAAATTGATGAAAAAATCAAGGCCGGTACGTTTGGGATCTTTCTGCTCGTCTGGGGCACGGCCCTCTGGATGCTGGGCGTGCCAATCCTGACTTATTTTTACGGCAAACGCTGGTACTGCTCGTGGGTATGTGGCTGCGGGGGGCTGGC
Source organism: Spirosoma flavus (assembly GCF_054778555.1). Lineage (NCBI taxonomy): Bacteria > Pseudomonadati > Bacteroidota > Cytophagia > Cytophagales > Cytophagaceae > Spirosoma > Spirosoma flavus. The sequence goes on along the minus strand of NZ_BAAGZL010000001.1, from coordinate 2,322,522 downwards.
GGAAACCCTTGGTGACCCCTACCGGCAACTATCTGACAAACGACTGGGTGCCTGGAAATTTGAACGTATTGTCGTGCATTCGGTACTTGTATTTGCTATTGTGATGACGGCGTTGGTGCTATACACGTACTGGAGTGGGCAGCCGTCGCTATTTGGCTTTCTGGATTCTAATGGCATCCGTTCGGTATACGGTTCCGCCATTGGGGCTATTTTTGCAGGGGTACTGGGAACTGGGTTCTATCCCATTTTCGGAAGCCGGGTCTGGTGCCGGTTTGGCTGTCCACTGGCTGCTTATCTGGGGCTGGTTCAGCGCTTTAAATCCCGATTCCGCATCACAACAAACGGCGGTCAATGTATTTCCTGTGGCAACTGCTCGACTTACTGCGAAATGGGCATCGACGTGCGCTGGTACGCGCAGCGTGGGCAGGATATTGTTCGCTCGTCCTGCGTCGGATGTGGTATTTGTTCAGCGGTTTGCCCACGGGGCGTTTTAAATCTGGAAAATGATTCAGTTTCCACCCGACACACCAATCCTAGACCAATTTTGCTGGGAAACAACAGTTTTCGTATTCAACAATGAAAGCAGATTTCTTTCGAACTGGGCTAATTAGCCTTGTATTATGGATGGTATTGACCTTGGCTAGTTATGGGCAAATTACACCCGCTGATACAACTCAAACGAAAGTGTATGCGATTGAAGTAGCTGGAATTAAGGTCGGAACGATGACCGCCAATAGGCAGCAGCGTGATAAACAAACTGTCGTTTATACGCTGGTCAGCGACGTAAAAGTCAATTTTCTGGTTTACAAGCTAAAAATATACTACAAAGTCATCAGCCTGGTCCAGCAGGGTAAATTAGTTCATTCTACGGTCGATGCCCATACGAACCGGGGCGATTTCTCTTCTAGAACCGAGTGGAAAGGCGACCATTATGAGATTACAGCCGATCAGTATAAATACACGCACAAGGGTACGGAAACACGGCGCATCGATTATACGGTAACCGATATGTTCTTCACGGAGCCAACAGGTCGAAGTCGAGCATATTCGGAATACTTCGGTGATTATTTCACGCTAACCTCCCCCGCAAAAGGAACGTATCAAGCAAAGCTGAACGACCGGGAAGATGAATACCTCTACGAAAACAGGCAACTTGTGAAAATCATCAAGAAAAACTCATTGAAAAACTTCATCATCCGCCCTATCGAGAAATGAAGTTATAGTTACTACGTGCCGTATCGTTCAAAATCCGTCACTTACGATTAATTCCGTGTAGCACGAACGGAGGGTTTTGTAAGGATAAATACGCCTTACTAGATTATATAATTCTATCTTATTATATGTCTTTGTCCACTTTGGTTTGTCGACATACAGACTGCATCATCTTGCGAAATTAAGCACGTTTACGGTGCCGATCGAATAGACCATCTCAATCAAGCTTAATTTATCTTAAGGCCACATAGTTGGTACTATTTTACGGATTCATCGTGCTTTTCTTGTTAATACGCTTCTCTTTATAATACTTTGTCATATAAAAATTCAATACTTCTAATTGAATGAAAAAAATCTACAGACCTCTTCCCGACCTACTCTCCGGTTTTTATGGTTCATGGCAGAAGCATTCGCCCTGTATTAACTGGTATTATCCTTTACTATTGGCAACATGCTTTCTCTTAGGAGTTAACGCAACTAGCTCAGCTCAGGTTTATTACGCTGTCGGTGATGGATCAGCAACGACCCTCAATGACCAGATCCGGCGCGTCGGTCTGAATGGTACGGGCGACACCCAGATTGCAGTAGGGGT